>NZ_JABFDJ010000009.1 GCF_013403925.1 Winogradskyella wichelsiae | reverse complement strand
GCCGGTAGTTAACACCGTGTATATTTAATTGCTTGGTTTCTGCTTATCTGGAATATTCCTTCGGAATATTCTCAGGTCCGTAAAAGTTTACTAAATTAGTTGCCAAACCACGCAACTAATCATACACAAACACGTTAGCAAACATATAACCGAAATGCGGAAATTCTACTTAATACTTGTTCTGATTTTATCATTCAGTTGTTCTCAAAAACAATCTGACATCAGAATTACGGAATTTGAAAAAGTTTTAGGAGAAAGACAAACTAAAGCTCTGAATTTACTCGTATCTGACTTTGAAAAGAATTTAGCCAAAATCTATCCGAATTTGACAATCGATAAAGGTTATCGCCAATATCTAATTGATATAAAATCGGACACAATAACTGACTGGAAAAAATTTGATTTTCAATCTAAAAAAACAAACTCTGAATTTTACAAAAGTGGATTACGAAACGAAATTTACGACAAAGATACAACAGAACTGAAAGCCAATAATCTTGGAAAGTATATGAATGCATTATATTCAATAAAAGATACTGATTCTCTAATTAAAAAGTATTGGGATAAAAAAGAAGCTATTGGAATCATGCAAAACAGCATTTTTGTAGATGGATTTTTATATTCAAATCCTGATTTTAAAGACTATTTTCATAAACGAATTGCAATTATAGAATTTAGTTTTTGAAAATAAATACGTTTGCTAACACCGTGTATAATTAATTGCTTTGGTCGTTGCCTACTTGGAAAATTCCTTCGGAATTTTCTCGCGTTCTTTTTTGTTTACTAAATTAGTTGCTTAAACACGCAACTAACCATACACAAAACCGTTACCAACAAGCACTAATTTACATCGACAAATTCATTAACTTAAGGTAACAAATCAAAATTTTAGATTTTATAAAAACCACTAGTTTATCCTATCCTTAACAATAAGTGTTTTTCAATTCCAAAGAGATTCTGAGTCTTTCACTTTAAAAAAATATTTCACAACATATTGATTATCATCTGCTTAACATAATTAATTAAAAAAACCACTTTTTTTTGTTATATCTATATCCATTTTATCGTTATTAAGATATAATGAATAAAACAGAATTTAGACTTAAGGTATTTTCATTATCCGAACGTTTGTTTCCAATGGTTTCTAGAATACTAGGCGGTAGAGCAAACGCTGAAGATGCGATCCAAGACATAATGATGAAACTTTGGATAAAGCGAAAGCAAATTGCAGAGCATCCTAATATTCAAGGTTTAGTGTTTTCTACTGCTAGAAATCATTGTATTGATATGCTTAGAAAAAAGAAGTTAGATATTAATGATTCTTCTTTTCAGCTTGAGATCGTGAAATCAGAAAATGGTAGAGAAGCACTAGAATGGCAAGAGTTAAATACTATTATTAGAAAGATTGTTGCGAGTCTACCAGAGCAGCAAAGAGAAGTTGTAATAATGAGAGACTTAGATGGTTATGAATTTATTGAAATAGCCGCTGCTACAGAACTTAAAATTGAACATGTAAGAGTTTTGTTATCTCGAGCAAGAAAGCAGGTAAGTGTACAACTAGAAAAAACTTATAGTTATGAAAGAGGATAAAACTGAACGGTTAATCAAAAAATATAAGGAAGGGCAAAGTACTTTAAGTGAAGAACAATTTTTGTTTGACAGTACTGATAATTTAGAGCCTTCATTGGATGCATGGTCTGCTTTTGTAAAAAATAACAAAACGGAAACACCAAAAGATTTTAATAAGAGTTTATGGGAATCATTTCAAAATAGAAAAAACAGAAAACGTAAGCTATTTGTTGGCATCCTATCTGCAGCAGCCTCAGTTGTATTATTTATTTCTCTTTTTTTAGCGAATCCTAAACAAGAAGAATCGAATTATTCTGAGAAAGAAGTTCTGTTAAGTTTGGCTAAAGAAATGGTTTCTAATTCAGTTTCAGCAGAAATTGAACAAAGTATTATTTATGAAAATGAAATCGTAATTATTTACACTACTAAAGAACAATAAATCAAATATTTATTAATAATCAAACATTTAAAATCATGAAAAATTTAATTTTAACGGTATGTGCTCTATTATTCTCAACTTCGTTAATGCAAGCACAAGAATTTAAAATAGAAAAAAAGGATAACCAAAAGAAGGAAAAGCTGCATGTAAAGGCAAAAGAAGGGGCTAAACCAGATATTTATGTTGACGGAAAAAAATTCGATTTTAGTATGGACTTAATAGATACTGATATGATTGCTAGTGTTGTTGTAATAAAAGGTGATAAAGCCATAAAAAAATATAATGCACCCAATGGAGTCATACTTGTTACAACCAATAAAAAACATGAATTAGACAAAACCAACGGAAAAACTAATTTTAAAGGCACAACACCAGTGATAATTATTGACGGTAAAGTATCTAATAAAGAAACGCTAGATAAATTATCACCTGATGATATAGAAAAGATAGAAGTTTTTAAAGATGAGAAGGCTATAAAAAAATACAATGCCGCAAATGGAGCTATAGTTATTACAACAAAGAAAGGGAAGAAAGAATAGGTTGCAGTATCACATTAACAGAGTAAGTCGAGAAAAAATAGCTTTGGTCATGGACCCAAGCTATTTTTTTTAATTTTAAATTCAAATATAGTAATGAAAAAAGTAGATTTATTATATATTTAATTTGTTCCATTCAAAATACTATAACTTAGGTCTAAAATTATGTATTAAATAAGAAGAGTTATTTAGAGTTCTCTGTTAGTTAATGTGACAAAACACCTGTTGGTAACACCGTGTATAATTAATTGCTAGGTACTTGCGACTCACGAACATTCCTTCGGAATATTCTATCTGTGATTTATTTGCTAAATTAGTTGCTGAACCACGCAACTAACCATACACAAACCGTTAGCTAACATTTGAAAATCGTCTCGTCCTAAAATAGGTTAACCAAAAATTAAACACTTTTAGTACCCTATGGAAACACAAAAGAATAGCATCTGCCAAAAAAACGGTATCAAAAAGTAAGTTTCGACAAACTTTCGATAATTGACGAAATTGTTAATGGCCAGATCTCGGTCAATCACGCTGCAAACAAGTACAATATTTCTAGAAGCTCTATTGAGTATTGGATTAAAAAATCGAGTAACTTCGAGGATAAATCCAATACCATGAGCAAGAACGACCAGATCAAAAAACTAAAGGAACGGATCGAGGAACTTGAGTTCGTAAAGGACTTCAAACAGGATGTTATCGCTGATTTTGAAAACATTACAGGAGAGCATCTCTCAAAAAAGTACTTGCCCGAAGCATTAGTAAAAAAGATAGAGAAAAAGAGAAAAAGCCTTTCAAAATAAAATGGCTCTATCAATGCCTCGGGATCATTAAACAGGCGTACTACAAAAGAATACATTCTAACAGCACCAAAGAGATAAGAGATGAAATAGTCTTAAATCTTGTACGAAAAACAAGGAAGACACATCATAAATCAGGCACAAGAAAACTGATCAAGTTCATTAAAAACGAACTTGAATAAAATAATATTAAAATGGGAAGGGACGCACTGTTCGACCTGCTTAGGTGCTATGGTATGTTGGTAAAGAAAACGAAACGTTACCATATCACAACAGATTCCAAACACTTATTCTATAAATCGCCAAACCTGATAAAGGATATGGAAATTGAACTCAGCGAACAAGTATTCGTTAGTGATATTACATATATAAAAACAGATGGTGGTCACGCCTATTTGGCTTTGGTAACAGATGCCTATTCTAAAAAATTAATGGGTTGGGGCCCTTGACGACAATATGAGGGCTACACTGATCGTACAGGCTTTGGACATGGCTATCAAGAACCTAGATTTTAAACCTGAGAGCACCATCCACCACTCAGACAGAGGTATACAGTATTGTTGCCCTAAGTTCACTGATTTTGCCGAGGAAAACAACTTTAGACTCAGCACTACTCAACAGTATGATCCTTATGAAAACGCAGTAGCTGAACGAATAAACGGAATACTAAATATGAATTTGGACTTAAAAAAACAATTAAGAAGTCGGTATTGCTAGGCAGATAATGAAGCAAGCTACTCAGATATACAACCACCAAAGAATACACTAGAGTCTTGGACTGGAAATACCTGAGCATATTCACAAAAAATACAATACGATAAAGTACAAATCGTATAAAAACAAAACAGCCTAGGAATGTTGGCAACTTTTCTAAAACCCGAAGGGAATTATTAAAAAAAGTTGTCAATGTTCCGTGGATATTTACGATATTTAATTAATTTTTTAAACCAAAAATGGTCAACCTATTTCAGGACAAGACAATACGACAATGCTTTGAGATTACTCACTCAACCTATTTCTAACCAAATCATAAACTTTATAACCAATTGACTTTAAATATAACTAGTTAACAGCTTAAAAAGATGAGATATTTAATTAAGAATAAATGATTTATATAATACTGTAAAATTTTAATTAAATTATTTTTTTATAATCTTTTTAATAACAAGTCCATCTACTGTGCTAATTTTAAAGAAATAAAGACCTTCGGCTAAAGCGTTAATATTTATAACATCAAAATTACTCGTAATTGTTTTAACTATTTTACCAGCTAAATCAACAACATCTATTTTTCTTATAATCAACTCATTATTAATAATAGTTAATTGACCTGAAGTTGGGTTAGGGTATATTTTGATACTTGGATTAGTTTCATCGAAATCTTCATTATTTAAGGTTGCCTCAGTAAATTCAAAAGCACCAACGTCTGGAGCATTACCAAAATAAAGAAGAGAGACTCCTTGTCCATCTACCCAGCTAAGTGGAGTACTAAGAGTTAAAGTGTTTGATGAATAATCAACATCAGTTATAACTGCTGTTACTGCTTGTCCTTCTAGCTGAATAATATCTCCAGATACTCCTTCAATACCAAAACCATTCATAAACCATTTAGCATCATCTACCAGCATCTCTGTACTGCTACTTGCAGAGCTAGTGGTATTGGCAAGAAAAGCTCCAGAATCTATCATAGCACTACTTTCTTGTAAACTAAAATCGTATAGCTCAGGAGATACAAATAGAGGGGCTTCTTCTAAACTATTTTTTATAAAATTACCTCTATTTGTTTCCCACCAACTTAAAGATTTTGGCGCTTCATTTGAACCTGAATTCCTAGCTCCATAATTAATAAGATATAATTCATCAGTACTAGTGCTAAATAGGGCATTATTATCAAAGATTACATCTGTTAATCTTCCTGTAATAACTTGTACCGGTTCATCATCCAATTCAGTATACCAACTCCAACGATAGTCATTTTGTATAAATACATTTTTAAATAAGATATTATTCTTTATTTTTTGATCTGAAAATTGAGTACCAGAACTTCCAGAAATATCAAATGCACTGAATTTATTATTATAAAATACGTTGTTATAAAATCGATTACCATAATTATTTAAGGCTTCATCTGAATAAATAGTTAAGGAGATTGCAGGGCCAGTACATTCATAAAACACATTTCCTCGTACAATTCCATTTTGGCCTGCATATTGAATTCCAGAATAGGGAGAAGCATCTCCTGAGGAAGCTGTGAAAGCAAACACATTATTCTCTACAACATTATTCTTTGTATCATCCAATGATGTTATTTTTTCGTAAGGAGCATCACCGTAACCAACGTTATCGCAATCATAAATTTCCCCTATTTTTTGAATCTCGTTATGGAAATAATTATTTCTAATCACATTGTTATTACTACATTTTAGAGTCCATAAAACATGAGTTGCCTTAGATATCGTATTACCTTCGATAAGATTGTAGTTAGATTGAACCAATCCAATATTATCTTGGGTACTGTTATCAATTACATTATCTATGATCTTATTAAAGTCTGAATTTTGAAAGAATAATCCTGTCTTTGAGCTTCCTCCAGAATCTATCGCGTTTTCAAAAATATTGTTTTTAATTATATTATTACTCGAGCCTAGTGCATTCAGCCATCTTCGAACATCTCTTATAATTAAACCATCAATAACAATATACTCTTTCTCATAAATCATGATTGCAGGTGATAGAGATACTCCGCTAATTACTGCCTCTTCATTATTATAATTTTTAAACGTAATTTTTGCATTAACTGTTCCTGAGTATTGAGGACTTATCTGCTCATTAAAGATGCCTTCTCTAATTAATACGGTTGTACCAGCGGTAGCAAAACTCGCAGCAGATTCAAGCGTTCTGTATCCATTTCCATCTGAACCATTACAATTTCTATTGGTTATAGAATAATTACCATTACAGTCTGTAGCTAATTGGTCGTCTACATAAATGTTTTGTGAATAAACACTTAGTATATTACTAATAAATATCAATGTAAACAAAATAATTTTTTTCATAATATACTCTTAGTCAATAGTTATTTTTTTTATGCGTTTGAAGTTCTTATTTTAAAGAAAAATATTTTTTTAAAAATAAGACTAATTTAAAAATAATTACGATTTAAGAAAATATAAAATAATAATACATGCAATTACTAGGTATAATAAAAGCAAATATTCCAAGTCCTATTTATTTGAAGAAAGTATAAATCTATAATTTGTTTAATGTACTAGTCAACGTTATTAAACAGTCAGAAAGACGTTACTGTTGTTGACGTTGTATTTATTATAACAGGGATTCTATTACATTTCGATTTCTACAGGTTAGATCTAATTAAAACTGAGAGTCAAATCTCAACCTAAAACTTTAACTAACAACTCTTTAAGCAAGTCTCCTTGAGGTACTGCATTAGCTCCTACTCCTTTACTTTTAACATCAAACTCGCGTAATACACCTATAATATAACTCACTTTTTTCATTGGGTAATTTCTGGCTGCTTCAATATATTCATTTACAAAATATGGATTTACCTTTAATGCTGAAGCTACACTTCTGGGATTTTTATCAGACATTCCATGAAGTTGTAATAGTTGAGAAAAGAAACTAAACAAAAGGGCAACAGTAACCACCATAGGATTATCCTTTGGGTTGTCTGCAAAATACTTTGCTATTTGGTGCGCTTTTAATATGTTACGTTGTCCTACTGCTTTTCTTAATTCAAAATTATTATAATCTTTACTTATCCCTATATTCTTTTCAATATGATCTGGAGTAATCTGGGTACCTTCTGGTAAAACAATTTTTAATTTATTAAGTTCATTATCGATCTTACTAAGATTAGTTCCTAAAAACTCCACAAGCATTTGAGCTGCCTTTGGAGAAATATCATAATTCTTTCCTGCCAAAGTTCGTCTTATCCAATCAGCAACTTGGTTTTCGTACATTTTTTTACTTTCGTATACGACACCAATTTTATTAATTGCTTTATATAAAGCTTTTCGTTTGTCTAGTTTTTTATATTTATAATTAAAGACTAAAACTGTTGTAGGCTGAGGGTTAGCTGCATATTTAGCCAATTGTTCAATGGTTCTACTTAGGTCTTGTGCTTCCTTTACAATAACTACCTGACGCTCTGCCATCATTGGATAGCGTTTAGCATTGCTCACAATATCATCTATAGTAACATCACGTCCATAAAGTACCATTTGGTTAAAACCTTTTTCGGTTTCCTCCAAAACATTGTCTTCAATATAATCTGAAATCTTATCAATATAATAAGACTCCTCACCCATTAAAAAATAAATAGGTTTAAGGTCTCCTTTTTTTATTGCAGCAACTAATTGTTTTATTTCGTCCAAATTGTAAAAAATTCCAAGTTAAAAATTCCAAATTATTATAGTAATTGTTCAGTTAAACACTAAAAAATTAGATTTTGGTAATTGAAAATTGTGATTTGTGGTATTCTGTTTTAACTTTGACAAAAATCAGTTATTCTAAGTGTTGCAAGAACTCAACTTTCCAAAGTTTGAATACCGCTTCAAAAGTACAGAAAATAAAGTTTCTATTTTTGATGTCATTCGTAAAAAATTCATCATTCTTCAACCCGAAGAGTGGGTAAGACAACACTGTGTTCATTATTTAATTAATGTAAAAAAATATCCCAAATCATTAATTAATGTTGAAAAAGAAATGAATCTCAATGGCTTAAAAAAACGCTATGATATTGTTATTTTTAATCCAGATGGCAGTATTTACTTAATTGTAGAATGCAAATCTTACAGCATAAAAATAGATCAAACAACTTTTGATCAAATAGCGCGCTATAACCTGGTTTTAAATGCTACTTTTTTAATGGTTACAAATGGTTTAAATCATTATTATTGCGAAATGGATATGAAAGCAGAACATTATTCTTTTTTAATGGATATTCCTGATTATAAACCTAAATAAATGTTACAAACAAAAGATATTGCTATTGTTATTTTAAATTGGAACGGAAAGGCTTTACTAGAGCAATTTTTGCCTTCAATAATTCAATATTCTGAAAATGCCTTAATTTATATTGCAGATAATGCCTCTGATGATAACTCTGTTCTGTTTGTTACAGAACATTATCCATCGATTAAGATAATTCAAAATTCAGAAAATGGTGGCTATGCAAAAGGCTATAATGATGCTTTAAAACATATTGAAGCTCCTCTACTCTGTTTATTAAATAGTGATATTGAAGTGACTAAAAATTGGCTTCAACCTATCTTAACGGAATTTAATACTGAACAAAACACCGCTATAATTCAACCTAAAATATTAGATTATAAAAACAAAACTAAGTTTGAATATGCTGGCGCGGCTGGTGGTTTTATAGATAAATATGGATACCCTTATTGTCGTGGGCGCATCTTTGATAGCATAGAAGAAGATTGCGGTCAGTATAATGATAAAGCGGATATATTTTGGGCTTCTGGAGCTTGTTTTTTTATAAGAAATTCAGTTTTTAAGGATTTAGATGGCTTTGACGAATCTTATTTTGCTCATATGGAAGAGATTGATTTATGTTGGCGTGCGTTTAATAAAAGCTATAACGTTAGCTATATCGGAACTTCAACTGTTTTTCACGTAGGTGGAGCAACACTAAATAATACAAACCCTAAAAAAACATATCTTAACTTTAGAAATAGTTTATTTACTTTATTTAAAAATGTCCATTCTAATTTACTATTGAAAATTTTAATCAGAATGCTTTTAGATGGGATTGCTGCTCTTCGCTTTTTATTGCAATTTAAACTTGCATTTTTCTTAGCGATATTAAAAGCACATTACTCTTTTTATTATAATTTGCCTCGTCTTTTAAAGCATAGAAAAAAATCAGTAAAACGCCGTGGTTATTACCATACAACTTCTATTGTTTGGTCCTATTTTGTAAAAAAACAGACTAAGTATTAATTGTTTATAAAATTGTTAAAGTTTTTGTTAATCCATGTACTGCTCGTTATTCTTTTGCATAATTTTGTTATGTTAAAATTAACTATTTAAACTAGAATTGAATTATGAGAAAATTAATGTTATTAAGTGTTTGTTCACTGTTATTTTTAGCATCATGTGTGTCTAAAAAAGAATATACTGCACTTCAAGAAAAACAGCAAAAAACCGAAGATTTATTAAATACAGCAACTGTAAAATTAAATAGTTGTTTATCTGATGTGGCTGCTGCAAATGCTAGAGTTGAAACAATGAAAGATCAACTTGCTGATTTGCGTAAGTCTAATCAAGATTTAATTGATACTAAAGGTGATTTAACTATCTTAACTAAAAAAGGATCTGAAAATCTTGAAAAGTCTTTAGAAAGCTTAAAAGAACGTGACTTAAAAATTACACGTTTACAAGATGCTTTAACTAAAAAAGATAGTGTAACACTTGCGGTTGTAACAAGTCTTAAAAAAGCTGTTGGAATTAACGATCCAGATATTGAAATTAATGTAGAAAAAGGTGTTGTATTTATTTCTATTGCTGATAAATTATTATTTAAAAGTGGAAGTTATACTGTAACAACTAGGGCCAATGAAATTTTAGCTAAAGTTGCTAAAGTTATTAATAGCAAACCTGATTTTGAAGCTATGGTAGAATCTCATACAGATAACGTACCATACAACAAACCACCATTAGTTGACAACTGGGATTTAAGTGTAAAACGTGCAACATCTGTTGTTAGAGTTTTAGAAAGCTTAGACGTTAACCCTCAACAATTAATTGCCGCTGGTCGTAGTTCTTATGTGCCATTAGTAGAAAATGATTCTGCTGAAAACAAGGCGAAAAACAGACGTACACGTATTGTTGTAATGCCAAAAATTGACCAATTCTATGAAATGGTTGAAAATGAAATGAAAAATTTATCTGAAGAAAAATAATCTTAGTAGATTTTAATATAAAAAAGCCCAATGCAAATGCATTGGGCTTTTTGTTTTAAATCGTTATTATTTCAATTTCTCTTTTAGAATCTTCATCACTCAGTCTTATCACTTTAATTATTTTTTCTTCGTTAGATTTTCCATAATTTCTATAAATAGTAACTTTTAAACTTGCAGGTCCTGTAATTTTCTGAACACGGTCAGAGTAATAATCCACTGACACTTTATAGTCTCCTTTTTGAGCCTGTTTTATCCAATAACTTTCTGGACCATAACCTTCTGTTAAATCTTCTGATAATCTATCTCCAAATTTAGAAGTATCGTGTCCATAATAGATAACTTCATTTACAGGGTTTTTAACATACAAATCTAGATCCGTTTCACCATGATTCCAATCTACAACAACTCTAATATCAGTTTCTATAGATTTATACACTTTCCTTAATTCTCTAGACCTAGTACTGTTATCTGTATTTACTAAATGGCACAACTCTACATAAGCAATCTGCTCAATTCCATAATACATTTTTTGCTCATCCTTTTCTAATAAATCACCATTTATGATTTTAAGAAATAAATCAATTGCTGCATCAATATCCCCATTAGCTCCATAAGCTAATGCTAAATCTCTATAAGACTGTGGGTGCTCTGGACGTAATTCTAATATATTTTTATAAACATATATGGCCAAATCAAACTTTTTGTATTGCTCAAGTTTATAAGCTAAAGCTCTAATAAGTTCATGATTATCTAATTCTATTTCTATAAGATTAGTTGCGACTCTTAAAGCAAGATCTATTCTGTTTTTAGTTTCAAAAAAATCAGCTATATCCAAAAAGAACGATGGTATATTTCTATAATTCTCTCTAATTTTTAAATAAGCTTCATAAGCTTCTTCTACAGAATCCTGTTCACTTAAATACTGAATATAAGAGGCATTCTTATCCCATGTTTTCAATGTTAATTGCTCTTCTATTTTCTTATTTAATTCGTCTATCTCTTCCTTATTCGTTTTTTCACCTTCCTTTGTTGTAATTACAACGACTCCATTAGCACCTTTAGAACCATAGATTGCTATTGCATTAAATCCTTTAATTACAGATATAGAAAGTATATCTTCTGGATTGAGATGAGAGATATTACCAGTATAAGGAAAACCATCTATGACGTAAAGTGGCTCTTGGTTTCCATTTACCGATCCAAAACCTTTAATGCTAACCGTTGTGTTTTCTTTGAGGTTGCCGTTAGAATTAACAACATTAACACCTGCAACTTCACCTTCTAAAGATTGAGATATATTGTTTTCTATACTTTCATATGATATTGTTGATACTGATGTTGTATTAGACTCCTTTGCCATCGTGGCATAACCTGTCACTACAATTTCATCTAGAGATGCAGTATTATCATTTAGAACAATGTTTAAATTAGTATTAGAGCTTAACTTTTGTTCTACGCTATCCATTCCTACAAATGAAAACACAAGAGTTTCATTGGGTGCTGCATTAAGTGCAAATTTTCCATCAAAATCGGTTTGTCCTCCTCTATTAGTGCCTTTAACGATAACAGATGCGCCTGGTAAAGGTAAGCCATCACTAAATGTCGTTACATTACCGTATACAATAGCTTTTGTAGTGTCTATGGTATGGGTTACAATTGGACTTGGGTTTGTATGTTGAGAATGAGCATTAAATGTGCGTGTATCTGTATTTGAATTAGATACAGGACTGACATTATCTTTCGGGTTCTTATCTATTGATTTTGTTTTGATCATAAAATCTTGATTATACCAATCTCTTATTATTTTATAATCCGATTTTAGATCCGCTTTCTTATTCTCTAAATCAACAAGTAAGTTCTGTTGTTGTAATTTTGATTGTGATAATCTGCGCTTATATTCGTCTATTAATTCTGAAGGTGGTTCTATTTTGTAGCGTACATAATCTTCTATTCTATCTAATACAATCATTGATGTATAAGGTGAAATTAAATGGTAAGCTCTAGCCAATTCTATGATATCTTTTTTATTTTCTTCTTTATTTTTAGTTAGATAATTAAGCTTCGCTTTTGCCCATAGGCGCTTAGATAACACAGAATTTGAAGATGACGCCATGTTTACTTTTATACGTTCTGTAATTTCATCACCATAACCAAACAATAATTCAATAGGTTTCAAATCAACATATTTTCCGCTTAAATTGAAATTTTCATTAATAATAGTATTGGGTTTTGGATAGATTTCAAAAAGTGAATTAGCATGTTTTATACCAAGAAACTGAAATGCTTCATGCTTTAATTTTTCTAAAGCAGAATTTGTTGACGTATTATTTAAATTGATATAATTCCCGCCATTATCGGATGCCATAACACCTAATAATTGATGATTTGCAGAACTAACAGAATTTAAACAATATAAAGATGAATCATTATCAAAATTTAATGTTCCTAAATTATGTAGACCATCTGAAAACAGTAATATTTCATCAGACTTTGGTATAGATAATCCTTTATAAGATGTTCCACCATCATATCTAATTCCTTTTAAAGCATTAATTAAATCCTTACTCTCCCCTTTTTTAATGCTGTATACCGTATTACTAATTTCAGTATTACTAAATACTACTAAACTTACTTTTACATCGCTTAGATAATTTAAATAATTATAAATTAAATCTAACTCTTGCACTAGGTTGCGATAATGCATAGAATAAGAAGCATCCCAAAGTATTGTTATTGATTTAGGTTTAATTTTTAATCTCTTTTTTGGCACAAAAGTTTTACTCAGATGAAAATACTCCTCAAATGATTGTAAAGCAAATACATCTTTAATAGGTATTTCTAATTTTAAGTCTTTGTTAAGTAGTGTTTTTTTCTCATGGTATGTTGCAACAAGACTATTGTCGGTTTTATTAAATTTAAGGGCTTTATTAAAACTATCGGCTACAACTGGTAATTGATCTAAATTATGACATTTAATTTTAACTTTAAAATCATTTAGAGCTTCTTTAAACTCAAAAGGAATTATAAATTGATAGTTACCTTCATTTACTAAAAGGTTTTGTTCATAGGTTATTATAATGCGCTTATAGCCATTAGCAGGAATAGGATAAACTCTGGCTTTGTAATTATTTCCTTGTGTTTGCTCTAATAATGCTGGATCTATACGTTGCTTAATAGTGCTTTCATAAGCAACTCTGCCTAATTCTTTCTCTACAACAACTGCCGATCTTAATTTTCCATTTAAGTCCATAGCAAAATGAGATACACTCTGACCTTGAGCTAATGGAAAAGCCAATTCACCTTCTAGAACTTTATTGAGTTCGTTATAAAACGTCATGTTGTAAGTTACAGCGGCGTAGTTTCCAGAAATCTCTACATTTACCTGTAGTTTATCTAGTTTTAGCTTGGACTTATCTTCTAATTTTACGGATGGAAAGTTTTGAGAATAACTTGTTACTGATTGCAGTAATACAAATATAAAGAGAAATAGTTTTTTCATTGGTTTGGCTTTTAATGTTTAATTAAAACTAAATGCCAAACCAATAAAATAAAACTTATAATGAGTGAAGTATGCGTTCCAGTGAGTTTAACGCTCTAAAACCTTTTTTATAGTTTTGTTTCTTTGAATTTTTCCATTTACTGTTTCTAAAAATTTGTCAGTTGTATAAATTTCTTTTGGAACTTCAAACTTAGTTAATCCTTTTAATTGTTTAATTCTATTATGAATACTTTCAACTGAATCTCTAGGGTTTTCTATTATTAAAACTAGTTTTTCTCCCAGTGTACCATCTTCTTCCCCTGCTACAATAAAACGCTCATCTATTACGGGTTGTAACTTATCTTCTATTTGTTCTGGAAATAATTTAATACCACCTGAATTGATCACATTATCAAAACGACCTAAAAGTTTAAAGCTTGTTTCTGATTTAAGATCTACAATATCATTGGTTACTAAAATTTCTTCAACCAATTTTGGAGCATGGATGACTAAACAGTTTCTTTCATCGGTATTGAAAGTAATATCTTGTAAAGCATTAAAATATAATTCTTTTTCACCAGACTGAGACTGTAATGATCTAACAGCAACATGAGTTACAGTTTCTGTCATTCCATATGTTTCATAAAATCGAGATGGACAATCTTTTATTTTTTCAATTAAAGGCTTTGTAACTTTAGATCCACCAACAATTATGTTTTTAAAATTATTTACATAATTAAGAGTATGCTTTAATTGTAAAGGAATCATAGCACCAAAGTCATAAACTTTCTCATAATCAAAAATAGGATGTCCACTAGGCTCTACAAAGTCTATTTCTAATCCTAATACTAAAGCACGAACAAACATCATTTTACCAGCAATAAAATGACTTGGTAAACAATGTAAAGCTTTGTCGCCAGGTTCTAATTTAAAAAAATTACCCGTAGCAATGGCTGAGTTTACCATAGCTTGTTTTGTTAATTTAATCAACTTGGGTTTTCCGGTAGAACCCGAAGTCGTTACGTACAAGTGATCTCTATGATCTAACCAATCAATTAAAAAATCTCCTGTAACTTTTTCATAAGGCTCACCTTCTTTTATAAGACTGTAAGCTACTTCTTTTAATTCTTCATGGGTAAAATGAAGTCCGTTAAATTTAAAACGATTATGTACTTTGTCGTAAGTTGGTGTCATAATTACTCTATTATTTTATAATCTTCTTTTGTTGGTTCTATAACTTTTCCTGTTAACTTTTCTTTCCAATTGGTCCACCCATATTTTTTAGATAGAATAAATAATAAGATCGGATAAACAATTAAAACTGGCGCTACTATTTCTGAAACAGCCATTTCTGTAGGGTCTGCAATAGATGTAAATAAAGCATCTGTCTGTAAAGCTGACCAATCTGAAGTTACTAACAATGCTGTAAAAATATTATTTGCTGCATGGAAGCCTAATGCTAGTTCCAGACCATCATCCATTAACGTCATAATACCTAATAACAATCCTGTTCCGATATAAAACACCATCATAATTGGTCCTAATTTTTCGACTTCAGGATTAAGTCCGTGTAATAAACCAAAAATAATTGATGTTATTAATAATGGCGCCCATCTATTTTTTAATATCACCCCAAAACCCTGCATAAGATAACCTCTCATTAAATACTCTTCAAAACTAGTTTGCAATGGAATAAAGAGAATAACAATGACGCAGAGAATTATAAAAGGCTTTAAATTTAAATTAAAGACGTAATCTTCTGGAGCTAAATAATAAGATAAAAATGTGGTTCCTATTGAGAACACTCCCCAAATGATAAACACAAACCAAAAGCGTTTCCAATCTATTTTAGGCCTTGCTGTTGTTAAATTTAAAAAAGATTGTTTATGAAGTAATTTGGATGACAGAATAATACCAACCAAGCCAACAGCAAATGAAAAAAGCATTAAAAATAAAAACAAGTTATTACCTAGTAAAGATGACATTTGCGTCATATCACTAACAGCAGCAATGTCGGCTCCATTAACAACTTCTATTCCTAAAAAAATTAGTAAAGGGATCATTCCTATAACTTGCCAAAAGATAAATATGACTATTAAACCTACTAAATATCTCCACCAATCATGCAATACACTAAAGGCTTGTTCTATGTAATTCATATTATAAATTAAATTTCCAATTATGTTTTAAATTGTAATGCAAAGTACCATTTTTTACAATTAATGGCGAAGAAAAATTATTAGTAAATAAACCTCCAGTTCCTAAACCTTGTGGTAACTTATTATTTAACGTATAAGTCCACTGTGCAATTGCATTGAGTCCAATGTTACTTTCTAAAGCACTTGTAATCCAATATTGTATTTTTAAATCTTCTGCAAAATTAATCCATTGGTTACTGCCTGAAAAACCACCAACTAAACTCGGTTTTAAAATAATATACTGTGGATTTATGGTTTGAAGCAGTTTTTGTTTCTCTTTTTGTTCAAATACACCAATTAATTCCTCGTCGAGAGCAATAGGCAAAGGTGTATCTTCACAAAGCTGAGCCATTATTTCAAATTGTTTCGCTTTTATAGGCTGCTCTATAGAATGTAATTGATATTCTGATAATTGTTTCAATTTTTCTAAAGCATCTTTGGGAGAAAAAGCTCCATTGGCATCTACACGTAATTCGATATCTGAAACAGAAAATTCTTTACGAATAGATTTTAAAATATTTAATTCCGTTTGAAAATCTATAGCACCGATTTTTAATTTAATACAATTAAAACCTGCCTTAATTTTTTCTTTAATCTGAGTTTGCATAAAATCTTCACTTCCCATCCAAACTAAACCATTGATAGGAATACTAGCTTGTCCTGCACTAAAATCTGAAGGAAATAACTGAAATTGATCTACACTTTCTAAAGATTTAAACGCTGTTTCTAATCCAAATTGAATACTTGGAAACTCTTTTAGTTCAATTAAAAGTTGTTCTAAACCTAAATTAATATTTTCGCAAGTCCACTTTAATTTAGTTTCATAATCAGGTCTATCATCTATTGATAACCCTCTTAAAATACCGCACTCTCCTACTCCTTTTTTACCTTCATTTTCTAATAGAATAAACCAAGTCTCTTTTGTGGTCATCACACCTCTCGATGTACCGCTAGGTCTTTTAAAATCAAGTATGTATTTTTTATAGTTTGCTTTAATCATTTTAAAAATTATGATGCATGCTTAATTGTAATTGTCCTTTACCCCAATTTACCGTTTTTTGATTCATCCAACCTAATTGAAAACGGATATTTGGATTTAAAACATATCCTAAACCTAAATAAGTTCGGTTTCTATCAAAAATTTCAACTTCATTTCCATCACCTATGTCGGTAGCCCCATTTATAAAAATCTCATTATATATAGCTGCATATATGGCTTTTGGTGCTAATTCTTTTTTATTCAAAGGCACATTCAAAAATATATTATAGCGGTAACGCGTTCTAAAATCCTGATTTTCAACGAAACGTTGTTCGTACCTAAATCTATGGGTTATGTAAAATCTATTTCCTAATTTCTGTGGAATTAAAGCTTCTTGGTAAATTCGGTTTTCAACTGAAGTATCATCACTCTCACCAAATTCACCACTTGTAACATTTCCATAACCTAAGGTAAATTTAACGTTTACATCTTTTGGCGAATATGTAATACCAGAACGTAATAACAATTGCTCCATATCTCCAACACCTTGCCAATCTCTATATTGAAAATCTCCTTGAATTCCCCATTGACTATCCTTAAATTGATGATTGTAAAAATACATGTACCACGCCCCTGTTTGTGACTCATCTACCTGAGAGTAAATACTGGTCACACTTAGGCTTAAAAATAAAATAAGTGATTTTAACTTCATAAATCTTGTTTAGTTTTTAAAGTATAAAAATACGCATCTCGTATTTTCTAAATGCTAAATAATTCTAAAAAAATCTTATTTGTAAAGAAAATCAGATGCCCGTATTTAGATCGCAACCATGCTGGAATATTTATTATTTGGGATAAACTATTTGGTACATTTTCAACCGGAATTAAACAATGAAAAAGTAAAATATAATTTGGTTACTAATATCAATACTTATAATCCTTTAAGAAATGATTTTTTTGAATGGGGATCTATGTTAAGAGATGCTTTTAAACAATAAACGAACTTAAAAAATAGAATTCTATACTTTTTTGAGAAACCAAATTGGCAACATGATGACTCCAGTAGTGCAGTAATGATTTAAGAATAGAATGTTTAAAACAGAGAAACACTTAAAAACTAATTAAAAATCATTTAGCTTCATCCTTATTTAAGGTCCAAATTAAGGCTTTCTCTTTTGTTGCTCTAAAAATAGTATTATGATGCTCTTTAGGTTTATTTGAAAATTTCCAAATTAAAGTTTCAGGTGATTTATTTTTTAAAATTTCAGAAAAACTTTTAGAATGAATAGAAATATCTTCTGCATCAGACGCAGCAAACCAAAGCTTAATACGTTTTTCTGTAAATTTTTCTAAATAATGTTCGGTATTCTTAACTAAATAATGATCGTTCCACCATAAAGAAGGATCCATGGCGATATAAAAATTGAAAGTTTCTGGTTGTAACAATAAGGTTTCTATAACAAAAAGTCCTGCTAAAGATTCTCCAATAATACCTTTTTCACTAGTTGTTCTATATTTTTTATCTATTTCTAATATTAATTCATCTGAAATAAATGCTCTAAAATCTTTTGCACCATCCGTTAATGGACAATATTGTGCATCATCTTTAACTTTAGAAAAGCCAGATAAATCTCTTCTTCTATCGGTATTAGCAATGCCAACCAATATAATTGGTGGTATACTTTTATTTTCTACCAATTTTGAAATTGTATTCGCTATATGTGGAAAATCTTCATTAACAACGCCTCCGTCTGGCATATATAAAACAGGTAAAGAATCATTACTAGTTTTATAATTTGGTGGTGTCCAAACATTAATAACTCTTGTTTCTTTCAATAATTTAGATGTTATCTTAAAACTATCGTGAAGAGGAATTGGATCGTTATATTGAGATCCGTTAGAACAGCTCAATATTGAGATAGATATAATAAGTAAGGCTATAAACTTATTCACTTCTTTAATTTTGATAGTTAAATTAAAACATTCGAAAATAAAGGTAACAAATTAAATTACAACTCCATAGACTCACCTACTGCTAAAAGCATTAAATCTTTATTTTTATCAAAGAATTTGCGTTTAGCTTCTTCATGATCAATTTCAATGTAACCAAAAGTATCATAATGGTAACCTAAAATCTTATCGCATTCTATAAAATCACTCGCAAGTATAGCATCTTCTATGCCCATCGTAAAATTATCTCCTATAGGTAAAATAGCTAAGTCTAGTTTGGTTTGCATCGGAATTAACTTCATATCCATTGTTAAAGCTGTATCACCAGCTATATAAATGGTTTTATGCTCACCTTCAATAATAAATCCACCTGGTTGTCCACCATAAGAACCATCAGGAAAAGAAGAAGTATGAATGGCGTTTACGTATTTAAGATTTCCAAATTCAAAATCCCATGACCCTCCGTGATTCATTGGGTGACCTTCTAAGCCTTTATTTTGATAATAGGTAATGATTTCAAAATTAGAAACGATGATTGCACCTGTACGCTTCGCAATAGCTTCAACATCTAAAATATGATCTTGATGTGCATGCGTGACTAATATATAATCTGCTTTTAATGTTTCTATATCAATACCAACAGCTTTTTCGTTACCTGTAATAAAAGGATCAACTAATATGTAAATATCTTTAATTTGAATGCCTAATGAAGCATGTCCGTAAAATGTAATTTTCATGTTATAATGATTTAAAAAACGATACTAAGCTTTAAAATTAATATATAATATACCCAACACCTAAAAGTGTAGCGATAAAAAATGTAGACAATGCAACTACTTTCAGTTGGCTATCAAAATCATCTGCATTTTTTGCTGCTTTTACCTTTTTAAGGTGAATAATTAAAGGTATAAAACCCATTATATATATAAAGTTGTAAGGCTCTACGTAATACAAGATTGAAAATATAACAATTAATAACATAGCTCCAATAACAAGTGCAAAATGGTATTTTTTAGCACGCTCTTTCCCCAATTTAATGGCTAAAGTAATTTTACCTGCATTGGTATCTGAGTTAATATCCCTCATATTATTTAAATTTAAAACTGCCACACTCAATAAACCGAGCGCAATTGCAGGTATAATAACAACATGATCTAACTTATGTATATAAAGAAAGTAACTCCCTATTGTACTTAATAAACCAAAAAATACAAAAACAAAAACATCACCAAGCGCACGATAACCGTAAGGTGAATCTCCCATCGTATAGTTTAAGGCTGCATAAACTGAAAAGCCACCTAAAACTATAAATAAAAGCGCATATAGAATGCTACCAGCACCAAAAGCAATCCAAATAAGTAGCATTGTAGTTATGATAACTACAAGGATATTAAACTTTATGGCTTCTAACATTTGCCCGGGTGTAATGGCACCACTTTGAATGGCACGTTGTGGACCTAAGCGTTCATCATTATCTGTTCCTTTAACACCATCACCGTAGTCATTAGCTAAATTAGATAATACCTGAAGGCTGATTGTTGTTAATAACGCCAATACAAAAACTAACACATTAAAACGACCATTATAATATGCAAAACAACTCCCTAAAATAATACCTGATACAGAAAGCGGTAAGGTTCTTAATCGCATGGCAGAAAGCCATGGTTTAATTTTGTTCATTTAGATTAAATTAAGGAATCCATTTTTTTGGAAAATTTGGTTTTCTTTTTTCTAAGAATGCATCTCTACCTTCTTTGGCTTCATCCGTCATATAAGCTAATCGTGTAGCTTCACCTGCAAAAACTTGCTGACCAACCATGCCGTCATCAGTAAGATTCATGGCAAATTTCAACATTTTAATAGATGTTGGTGATTTTGCTAATATTTCTTGAGCCCATTCATAGGCAGTATCTTCTAATTCTTCATGAGGAATAACGGCATTAACCATTCCCATATCAAAAGCCTCTTGAGCAGAATAATTCCTTCCTAAGAAAAAGATTTCTCTTGCTTTTTTCTGCCCGACCATTTTGGCTAAATATGCAGAACCATAGCCACCATCAAAACTGGTAACATCAGCATCTGTTTGCTTAAAAATAGCATGTTCTTTACTGGCTAAAGTTAAATCGCAAACCACATGCAAACTATGACCACCACCAACAGCCCATCCTGGTACCACAGCAATAACAGCTTTTGGCATAAAACGAATAAGACGTTGAACTTCTAAAATATTTAAACGGTGATAACCATCTTCTCCAACATAACCTTGATGACCTCTTGCTTTCTGATCTCCACCTGAGCAAAAACTCCATATACCATCTTTAGAAGAAGGCCCCTCTGCACTTAAAAGTACAACCCCTATATTTACATCTTCACCAGCATCATAAAATGCATCATAAAGCTCTGATGTGGTTTTAGGTCGGAATGCATTTCTAATATCTGGTCTATTAAATGCTATTCTAGCGACTCCATCACATTTGTGGTAAGTTATATCTTCATAGGACTTTGCAACTTTCCAATCTATATGGTTCATATTTATCAATGTTTAAGCAACAAAAGTAAGAAATTAATAATAATACTTTTAGTGCTTTTTTTTATTTGATTTTATTAATTATACGAAATATATTTGCACCCCAAAATATTAATTTACAATGAATTACAATCCTAAATTATATACAAAACCTTTTAAAGCTTATAATTTAAAAATAGGAAAAGTATTTCTCTACGAAAATTTTATCGTTACAGAATTCGATGAAGGAGCCGATATTAGTTTTGATAACTTCAATGAAGTTTCTGAAATAATATTATTAAGTTATAGAGATAAACCATTTGGATTTATAGCAAATAGGACAAACTCTTACTCCATTAAATTAAACGATGCATTTGCTTGTTCTAAAGCTTATAAAAACCTTAAAGCTTATGCCATAATTGCATACAGTGATCTAACAGAAAATATTATTGAAATTGAAGATTATTTTTTCAAGTTTAATAGAAAAACTTTCAGAGATTTTGAAAATGCAATTAATTGGGTTGAAGAAACCTTAGAGACAGAAACAGTTTTACCTTAAAGCAAATAAATACCGTCTTCTTTAATCTCTATTTGGCGTTCTTTATATAATGACCCAACTGCTTTTTTAAAATTCTTTTTACTCATTTGAAGTAAATCTTTTATCGTTTCGGGATTCGATTTATCATGTACAGGTAAAAAACCACCATTATCATGCAGTTCGTTTAAGATATGTTCTGCATTAGGTTCTATATTTCTATAACCAATTTGATTTAAAGAAATATCTAATTTATTATCTGGTCTTACTTTCTTCACTAAACCTTTTAGTCGGTCACCTACACTAATATCTTTAAAAATATCATCGTTAAAAATTAAACCTAAATGTGTTTTGTTTACAATCACATTCATACCTAATTCTGAAGGATGCGAGACAATAAGGTCAACTTCATCAAACTGAGCAACTGTTAACTCTTTATTATCTAAAAAACGATTTGTTTTACTAGATGCTACTAAACGCTCTGTTTCATCATCTAAATAACAATGTACTAAATACCAACCGCCAGACTTCATTTTAAAAGCCTGCTCTCTAAATGGGCAAAATAATTCTTTTACTAATCCCCAATCTAAAAAAGCACCATATTCAGTAACTTGATTACAACGTAGTAAAGCGAAGTCTCCATTCTTAATATAAGGTTGGTCTGTAGTTGCAACCGGACGTTCTTCATTATCTAAATAAACAAAGACTTCTATTTTATCACCAATTTCAAATACTTTAGGTACATATCTATTTGGTAAAAGAACTTCTCCTTCATTTCCATCACCCAAAAATAATCCTGGTTCAGTATCTCTTAAAATTTCTAACGTATTGTATTCTCCTAAATATATCATGCGGCAAAGATAAATATATTTTCATGAGATTTTAAAAAGAAGTTTTAATGTTACTAAAATAAATTTAACACATAAAAAAAGCCTCATAAATAAATTTATGACGCCTTGTTTATAGTAAAAATTCAATATTATGAATAAATAGATTCTTTTTTAAAGTGTATTGTCAATAGGTAATAAATAACAACTCTATATTTAGATCTGTTAGAACGACCATATTTTTCAATAGTAGCATCAATAGCTTTATCTAATGTTTCGCTATCTGCTAATCCTAATTTCTTAATTAAAAAATTATTTTTAACCGTAGCTAATTCTTTTGGGTCAGAACCAGAAACAGTTGATGAATCTGCGTTATAGATTGAAGGTCCTAAACCTACAGTTACTTTTGTTAGTAAATCCATATCCGGAGTCACACCACATTTATCTTTTAAATCTGCTGCGTACTTCACGATTAAATCATCTCTTTTGCTCATTTTTGATAGTTTTTAATTAATAAATTATCCCCTTAAAGGTACTAATTTTTAGACACAAAAAAAACGAAAAAGTCACAACTTAACATTTCAGTACTAATTACTTAATATATTTAAAAAACTCCATTAGTGCCTTATCGTTTATTTGAGATGGGGTAAACACTTCTAATAACTTAGGCTCTTTACTGCCTTTATAAAATAAATTTAATTGCAGGTCTAGCTCTTTTTGGTCATTAGCCCTTACATATTCAAAACCGTACATATCGCATAACTGTTTTGCGCTTAAATGATGTTTAGTCTCAAAATACCGGTCAAAATTTTCGGTATCTTTATGTCCAGGAAGAATTCTAAATATGCCACCACCTTCATTATTAATAACAATAATTCTAAAGTTTTTAGGGATATAATTATTCCATAATGCATTACTATCGTAGAAGAAACTAAGATCGCCTGTAATGAATGTTATGCGTTTTTCTGATACAATAGAAGCACCTATTGCTGTGCTTGTACAGCCATCTATTCCACTAGTTCCTCTGTTACAAAATACATCAATACTTTTTGGAAATTGAAACAATTGAGTATACCTAATAGCGGAACTATTGCCTACTTGAAGTTGACTCTGTTTTGGAATCTGCTTTAAAATAGAATTAAACACTGAAAAATCAGAAAATGAAAGTGATTGTAAATAATCCTCTTGTAATTTTCTTCTTTTCTGACGTATCGCAAGCCAACTACTTTTATAGGTACTCTTTGTATGATGTGTTACTTGCGGCAAAAACGAACTTAAAAAGGTATTAGGGCTCAGTTTTAGATGTTTCTCTAAACAGAAAAATGTATCATTAGCTCTATACAAATCAACGTGACAATGAAACTCTGGTTTATAAGTTCTTAAAAATGCTTTTATTTTCTTTGAAACAATTAATCCACCAAAAGTGATTAAAACATCTGGTTGAAGCGCTTTAAAATCTTCTTCCTCTAAAGGTGCAATCATTTTATCTATGCCTGGAAAAAAATCGGGGTGATGCACATTAGATGTCGTCTCTGTTAACACAATTACGCTATCATCATCTGCAATTTCTTGTATCCATTGCGCTTCAATTGCATTGGGTTGTAAGACACCTATTAAAATCATTTTTCGTTTAGCACCGTGCCAAACATCTAACAAACTTTTTACTTCAAAATTATCAACTTTTTCTTCTTTATTTTGAATTTTGAAAGGTTTTGGAGTTATCGATAGCTCTTCTACAGTTTCGTATAACGGTTCATCAAAAGGACAATTAATATGTACAGGTCCTGAGTTTAATTTAGCTATTGTAAGCGCATCATGAATTTCTGATTCATTATGAGATTGAATATCTTTTTGAAGTCCTAAAAGACGTTCTAACTTATTTTCTATACTTTTTAAAATTGGACGTTCTTGTTCTGGGTTCGATCGTTCTCCTTCTTTAATATCAAGTTTTAAATTGGCGTTATGCAACACGTGCTCTCCATAAACATTTTTTTGCTTAATAGTCTGTCCATCTCCAATGTCTAATAAATGTTTTGGCCGATCTGCAGATATAACCACCAATGGAATATTACTGTAATAGGCCTCTGCAACCGCTGGATAATAATTTAACAACGCGCTACCAGACGTACAAACTAAGGCTACTGGTTCTTGTAATTGTTGTGCAATGCCCAATGCAAAAAAAGCAGCACAACGTTCGTCTACAATACTATAACAATTAAAAAACTCATCGTGTGTAAAACCAATTGTTAGGGGAGCATTTCTACTACCTGGCGAAATGACAATATGTTTTACATTATGACTTTTACATAACGTAATTACAGTTTGTGATAAAGGTATTTTTGAATATATCATATAATCAATCTTCCTGTTTCTAATACAATAGGAACTTTTTTTAGTAATTTACTGTTTTTATTAATTTAATACAGAACCAATAGTTTGAGATTTATTAACTGTTTCTTCCCATTCGTTTTCCGGATTAGAATCTTTTGTAATTCCACCGCCAACATAAATTAATGCTTTAAAATCTTTAAGTTGCATACAGCGCAAATTCACGTAAAAATTAGAATGTTTTCTTACTACAGCATACGCATTGTTTTCAACATTACGTCTGTTTGTATTTCGTGTCCTTGATTGCTTTAAATTTAATTCTCCTAAGAAACCAGTATAATACCCTCTGGTATAATTTTCATTTTGAAGAATAAAATCTTTAGCTTTTTGTTTTGGAAAACCACAAACTGCAGGTGTTGGATGCAAAGCTTCAATTATAGATTTTAAATTAACTGCAGCGTCTATAAAACTTGTAATTCTAGATTTAAGATGAAGCAAATTACCTGCTCTTACCGTTTCTACTTTAGAAACCTTGACTTGTTTAGAATAAGGAGTTATTTGATTCGTTATATAATCCGTTACAATTTGTTGTTCTTCAAATTCTTTTGCTGTCCAGCTAACATCTAAATCTGCATTATAAGCTTTTGTTCCAGCTAATGAGATAGTCGTTAATTGCTTGCCTTCTACTTTTAATAACAACTCTGGGGTTGCTCCTAACCACAAACCTACTTTTGGATGATACCAGCAATAGACCATGGCATTTTTATAGGTATTAAAAAGCTTTTTAAAAATGGTAAAAGGATTTTTATTTTTTAAGTCTTTAGATTCACATCGGGATAGAACAACTTTTTTAAGACCGCCTTTATGTATTGTGTCTACACCTTTTGAAACTAAATTAATGTGAGCTTCTTTCTCTGAAGCTTTAATAGAAACAGAATTAAAACTTTTCTCAATATCTAAATGCTCTATTTCTATAGTTGAATGTATACAATCTGCTTCTGGCAGCAAAATACTTTGTTCTTTAAAATCGAAAGGCGAAAATACAAATCCACTTTCGGTAAAGCTTTCTGTTTGATGTAATACAGTGTCTTTTTGTAACCAACTTTTTACAACTGAATTAATTGGTCTACTGTAAACAACGAAGGGTAATTTGTTAGAATACTGAGTTTCTAACGCTTCAAAAAATGAATCTTCATTCATCATTAATTTATTTTTTTGGAAGTGAGATTGTTGATAAACGGCAAATAGAAATAAGATTGTCTTCTCCGTCTGTGACTCTAATATCTAAGAGTTGTGTGGTTCTGCCTTTGTGCAAAAAGGTAGCTTTCGCATAGATAAAACCTTCTTTTACACTTTTAAGGTGATTTGCCGTTATCTCTAAACCACGAACAAACATTTTTTCTGTATCTATAAATATATGCGAGGCAAAACTCCCTACACTTTCGGCTAAAGCTGCCGTTGCTCCACCATGTAAAACACCATCGGGTTGATGAACTCTAGAGTTTACAGGCATTCTGGCTACTAAAAAATCATCGCCAAAGTCTACCATAACAATTTCTAAAGTTTCCATTAAAGTATTTTTGCTTGCTGCGTTGGCTTTAGCTAAGAACTCCTCTTTAGTCATTTGCATATAAAAACAGTATTTTTGAATCTATTACAAAGATACAGAAACCGCCTAGAATAATGAATTCGCAAGAGAAAGAAATCACATATACAACTCGTAACTCCTACTCTACTTTAAACACGCTAACAGAACAGACTAAAACAGTTTGGTTGGTTTGTCACGGTATGGGTTATTTAAGTCGGTATTTTTTAAGGTATTTTAAAAACTTAGACGCTGAAGAGAATTACATCATCGCACCACAAGCACCGAGTAAATTTTATATTCAACCTAAAATGCATGTTGGTGCCAATTGGCTAACTAGAGACCAAACCGACACTGGTATGGATAATATTCTTAATTATATGGATGCTGTTTTAGAAGCAGAGAAAATTCCAGACAGTATTAATTTTATTGTATTTGGTTATTCTCAGGGTGTTAGTGTAACTATGCGTTATTTAGCAAAAAGACAATTAAAATGTAACCAATTAGTATTACATTCTGGTGGCATACCAATAGAATTGAAGGCTGATGATTTTAAGTACTTATCTAAAGCGACCAAAGTAAAATTAATTTATGGTACCGAAGATGAATATTTAGATTCGGAGCGCATTGAAAAAGAATCAGATAGAGCTTTAGATTTATTTGGAAAACGTGTTGAATTTCTACCTTTTAAAGGGAAGCATGTTGTTAATGTAAACTATATTAATAGCCTAATTTAAAAAATTAATTTAATAATTTTCCAGTACTTTCAAGTTGAGCCATTATGGTCTTTAAATGACCTGCTTTTATAGGTTTTATGATATAGTCTGAAATATCACTAATTTCTTTAGCTTTTGCTATATCTACAGGATCTACCGAAGAAGAAACCATATAGATAACAATCTTTTTATTCAACTTAGGTTTAATTTCAACATACTCTTCCATAAATTGAAAACCATCCATTATAGGCATATTAATATCTAGAAAAATTATATCTGGAAGTTCGTCGTTATTAGAAAGGTTATCTACCATAAAATCTAAAGCCTCTTCTCCATCTGAGAAAAGTAATATTTTCTTACTCAATTTTATTGACTCTAAAATTTTAGTAATAGTAAATTGGTAGATATCGTCATCATCAATTACACAGATATTGTAATGTTTATTCATGCTTTTAAAAAATTATTGTAAACGTTGTTCCCTCATTAACTTTACTGGACACAGAGATAGTTCCTCCCATTGCTTCAATTTGAGTTCTGGTCATATATAAACCTATACCTCTAGCTTCTGGATGACGATGAAATACTTTATTTAAACCAAATATTTTTTCACCATGTCTATCTAGGTTGATACCCAATCCATTATCACTAATCTTTAATCTTATTTTCCCTTCTAGATCTTCAGACTCTATAATAATTTTAGGTATCCTATCCTTTGACTTGTATTTAATAGCATTGCCGACTAAGTTAAGAAAAATACTTTCTAAATAAATTTTATCGCAACTAATTTTAGGAACTTTTGTAAAATTGGTTTTTATAATAGCATTAGTCTCTAAAATTTCACCACTTAATATCTCTGTTGTTCTTGTTACAACATCTTCAAATAATACTTCTACTTTTTTTCTTGATTTATCATTTCTAATTTTTACGGCTTCTACTAATGTATTTAGAGTTAAGGTAAGATGATCGATAACGGTTTTAAACTTACTAATTAACAGGTTTTTTTCATCCTCATCTGATGAATCTTGATAAAAACCTAAAAGTGAATTAAGATTACTTACAGGAGCGCGTAAATTGTGAGAAGTGATCTGAGCAAAATCTGCTAATTGACTATTTCTAATGATTAATTTCTGCGCTAATATCTCTAAATCATTTTTAGCATTGAGTATTTTTGTCTGTGCTAATTTTTGAACAGTAATGTCTCTTATTGCTGCGGATAATAATAAACCTTGCTCTGTTTGAAGTGGACTGAGGCTAACCTGTATTGGTATTTCATTTCCTTCTTTATTTAAGCCATATAATTCTTTTCTTGCCGTTGATAATTTTTTATCAGGATGAATGTTAAAAAAACCAGTACGATGCTCTATATGCATCTCTTCAAATCGTTTAGGAATAAGCATTTCAATTTTCTTACCTATCAACTCGTCCATTTGATAACCAAATAATCGTTCTGCTTCTTTATTTATTAGTTGAATTTCATCATTTTCATCTACAATTACCATAGCATCTGGTGCTGACTCTAATAAACCTCTAAATTTATTCTCTTCTAGCCTTTGTTCCGTAATATCTTGACAAGACCCCATCATCTCAATAACTTCGCCTTGCTCATTAAGTATTACCTCACCTAAAAAATGAACCGTTTTTATGATTCCATTACCTGTTATAATACGATGTATAAAATTACTAGGAAACTTTTTTTCTACAAATGAATTTTGCACGTATTCTGTAATAAACGTTTTGTCATCAGGGTGTATATGACTAAAAAACGTGTTGTACGTTAGGTCTGTTATGCTTTCATCGTATTCAAAAATTCTATATAAATTAGTAGACCACTTTAAAGTATCGGTAGCAACGATCCACTGCCAATTTCCTATCTGAGTTATTCTTTCTGCAAAATTTAGTAAATAATTTTTTCTTAAAAGTTCTGTTTCTGCTAATTTTTGAGCCGTAACATCTTGGCAGGTACCAATCATTTCAACAATATCTCCCTTAATATTGGTAATAACTTCCCCTAGAAGTTGAATAATTTTCACTTCTCCATTTCCTGCTATAATACGATGTGTAAACCTTTTAAGGTTTTTCTCTACCCGTGTTTGGTCAAAATAATTAGTTACAATGCTTTTGTCTTCTGGATGAACAAAACTAAAATAGGTGTCAAAACTTAAATTTTTAACGTCTTTATCTAGTTGAAAAATATTATATAAATTTTCTGACCACTCTACTTTATCTCCAACTGTATCCCATTGCCAATTACCCATCAAGGTAATCTGTTCAGCAAAATTTAGTAACTGATTTTTTCGTAAAAGTTCATTCTTAGATGCTTTTCTTTCTGTTATATCTAAAGCAACTCCTAAAAAACCTAACTTTTTACCTTGCTCATCTAAAATTGCCGTTAAGGTTAATTCTACCGGAAAAGTTGAACCATCTTTTCTACGATAAGTCCATTCTCTAGTATCAAAAGCTTTATTTTTAGCAAGTTCTAAATAAGGATCAAAACCTAAAATATTCTTATTGTATCGCTTTGCTATATTTAACTTAAATTCTCTCAACTCACTTTCAATATGATAAATTTCTGGTTCTTTTAAACCGATCATTTCAGAAGCTGAATAGCCTAGTAAGGCTTCGGCTCCGTTATTAAAATTACTAATTATACCATTATTGTCTGTTGATACTATAGCAATTGGCCCAGAGTTTATTAATGCTTTTAATTGGGTGTGAGCCTTAATTAATTCTATTTCAGATGCTTTAACAGCAGTAATATCTTGGCTAGTACCATTTATTTTAATAACCTCGCCTTTGGTATTGGTTATAACTTCACCTAAAGCTTGAATCGTTTTTACGACTCCGTCTCTTGTTAAAATACGATGTGTAAATGCATCAAATGTTTGGTTTTCTATTATTTTATTTACATAATTATTTACCAAATCTTTATCTTCTGGATGAACCAAATCATAATAAGTCTCAAAATTTAAATCATCGGTATTACTATCTAGATTGAAAATATTATATAAATTGTCTGAGCTTTCTATTTTATCTGTAGAAAGATCCCATTGCCAATTTCCCATTAAAGTTATTTCTTCAGCAAAACTTAATAAATGGTTTTTTTGTAAAAGTTCATCTTGAGCAATTCGTTTTTCAGAAATATCTGTAGAGACCCCCAAATATCCTATCACTTTTCCTTTTTCATCTTTTATCGATGTTAACGTTAATTGAACAGGCATAATTGATCCATCTTTTCTAAGATACGTCCACTCTCGAGTATCGTAACCATTGGTTTTAGATAATTCTAATTGTGCACTAAATCCTTTTGGGTTCTTATTATATTTTTGGGCTATATCTAGATTAAATGCATCTAATTCGTCTTTTAAATGATACAAAATAGGTCTTTGCAATCCTATCATTTCATCTGCAGAATAACCTGTTAAGATTTCCGCCCCAGAATTAAATTTACTAATGATACCATCTTTAGTCGTCGTAACAATAGCAATCGCTTTAGAATCAAATATGGCCTTCAACTCCGTATGAGCTTTATTTAGGGCTAATTGTGAAATTTTCTTCTCATTTATATCTTGAAAAACCCCAAAAATCCTTGTGCATTTACCATTTGCAAATTCTGCTTGACCAATAGCACGTGTCCAAACAATATTACCTTCTAATGTCACCAACTCAACTTCTACATCATAAGATTTTCCTGTTTCTATAGCTTCATTCACCGCTTTTTCAATAGTATCCCTGTTATTTCCTTTCTTGAAAAATTGAATGGCAGTATCTAAATCTAGATGAAAACTTTCAGGAGCTTCATGTATTTCAAAAACCATCTTACTCCAGAATACAGTATTTTTAATTAAATCTACATCCCAGGTTCCGATACGAGAAACTTCATTAGATTTTTCTAATATTTTTTCTGTACGAATCTTTTCTTCTTCTTTTTCTTTAATATGAGTAATATCACCAGTATGCATTAGCAACCCTCCGATCTTTCCTTCAGAGATATACCAAGGACGTACATCCCAAAAAATCCATTGTACGCTGCCATCTGCACGTACAAATGGGGCTTCATCGCAAATATCAATGGCACCATGAAGACATTTTTTATGATTGTTTTTCCAATCCTCTCCTATCTCAGGAAAAAGATCATAATGACTACGACCAATGATTTTCTCATTCTCCATTTTGTAGTCAGTTATCCACCGTTGAGAAGCTGCTATGTAACACATATTATTATCAAGCATAGCAATAGCCGTCGGAGCTTGCTCAATAAACACTTTATTATATGCTTCTTTAGCCTCTAAATCTGCTTTAAGCTTCTCTAATTCTAACATACTAGCTTTTAGCTTATTATCAGATTCCTTTAAGCTTTTATATGAGTTTAATAATTTTTCATTTCTTTTAAAGAGCTGTTTTAAACTTGGTACTACTATAAATAAAACCTCTATTAAAATAATGATGAATGCAATAATTACAAACGCATAAACTATTTTCTTCAAAAATTTTAGATGCTCTTCTGTTGCTTTTTGATATTCGTAAACTAAAATATCAGTATTTCTAAGATATGGGCCTTCTAGTGCAGAAATAACAACCATATCATTGTAAAGATTTGATACCTTATAATTTTTAACAATGTTTTTACCAGAACTAAACATCTTATTTTGGTAAATCTCATTAACATTTAATAATGAATCTATTTTATTGTTTTTCCAATTTTCATTATTATTTGAATGTAGGTATTTGTGTCGGTTATCCCATTCTATTAAGAGTGAATCTAAAATTTTTGCTTTTTCAGTATTTAAATCTGGTGTATGATTATAACCAATATCGTAAGTTAATTTCGCTATATTTTGGCTTAACATTCGCTGTCTGCCAGATACATTAATTAAATGCGCATCCGAAATTTGAGAATTAATACTATGTTGCAAAAGAAACAACATAGCTAGTATAATTATAATAAAAGTTGATACAAATAATATGTATCTATTTTTAATTGATTTTTGTAATATCTTCATTAAAAGATGATCTATAATTAAATATGCTTACTGAATAATATTTTGGTTCAAGTATATCGTTTATAAATAGCATATTATCTAAAATATAGAACTCTAAATATGACTTGGGGGCAATTTTACATAAGTGTAATAAAATGTTAAAATACAAAAAAAAACTTAGGACCAATGTATTTGATCGAATTCTCTAAATCATTTATTATAAATAGGTTAAGAAAATTAGATAATACCTATAACAGCTATTACTTTTTGTAATATTTAATAATAAAAAAAATAACAATTTATATAAAGACCAATTCTAAATTGAATTATTTACACTCAAAGCAACTCAAAAATTCTTTGCTTAAGTCCAAGTCTTCTGATCCATTTAAAGGGCTAACTATTGTTTCTTTTTTTTGAATTATGGAATAAAATTCTTTAGCGTAAGATTTTAGGTTATCACGTCGATCTTTAATTTTATCTATAATTTCCGTTCCATCCAAATCCCTTATATTCTTTGGCCAAACAAGTAAAGATTCTTGTAATAATTGATCTGTTAATAAGGTTTGAAGGTCTTCTGCTTCTTCAATAAAAATTTTTTCTGATGTTTTCTTTAAAAAATATACATCAAAAGGATAGACCAAACCTGCCATGAAATCTATATCGTGCTCAAAAGGACGCAATTCTTTTACAACATATTTATTAGATAATATTTTTGGAATCACCCCATCAACATCAAAAAAAGCATTATCACGGTCACCAGCAATAGGCACAGCTTTATAACCATTAACTTCTTTTTTAACCGCCCATGCCCACTGTTTAGCATGTCTATCCCAATCACCAATTAGTAAATCAAACAGTCGACTTCTAACTAAGGCTTTTGTATCTACATGCAAAGTGTCTCTGAGTTGAAGCTTTAATTTTTGTAAATTATCTGTATCAGTAATCTCTATAATATCATTTAAATGGGTATAATTGACTTTACTCTTAGATTCATACTCTAATAAAAATAATCTATTTCCATAAGCCTCATTAAATCTACCTAATGTTTTTTGTTTAGGAACAAAAACAAGTTGTGGGCTTGTGTGTAATACATCGACTCTATCAGCTAATTCTGAAACAAGAATAGCTGCGTATGGATGTTGAGAAGAAATACCATCAACGACGATATTTTCTAGATTCAAAGTTTTTAAAAAATCTGGAATTAAAGGATTTACATCTTTATTTACACTTCTCAAAGTATAACTAATACCATCATTTCCTAATAATTCTAAAGAATGCGTTTGCTTTCCCCCTCCTTTTTTTATAATGGTCATTCCCCCTCTCAAGGTATCTAAATATACAATAGGTACTTTAATTTTCGCAGACCAAGCAGCTCTATATTGTTCGCCTTGAACTACTTTTTTCAGTCCATTAGCCTTGTATAAATCACTCGCTGATAGCTCAACAGAATCATAATCTTTAAAATTAATATGCGCAACATTCTCTACATTATAAATAATTGATTTTGTAAAAATCTCATCAGTCTGTTCTGCAGACCAATATAACACAACCAAAGAGCTTACAATAAAAATGACAATAAAAGTCAAAAAATAACGCTTAAACATAATTTAGAATTTCTTTCTAAAATTAAATTTTAATCAGTTGAACTCTTAACTCTAAACAAATATTTAAGAACTGATTTACTAAAGCTACATCTATTACTACTTAGTTAATTTTGAAACGATCACACTTACCGGAAGAATTTCTTTAGTGTGTTCTATACTCGGCCCTGCTACCCAAACCGTTTTGTAGGTTGCTTTTTTAGCCGCATTTTCAGTAGCTTTCATACCAATTGAAAAACGAATCATTTTAACCCATTTTTTCAAACTTTTATTCTTGTTTAATAAACTTTCTATCCAAGTAGTTTTAGTACCAATTTTCTGAACATAAGGCGTATTAATAACGGTACAAGGCGTACCAGAAATACGTTCAGTCATTATAATATCTTTAGCTCCGTATTCTACGCAAGCTTGCTTATAATCGTCTGTAACACCTGCTTCAACCGATGCTATAAAAGGACTACCAACAGAAACACCTTCTGCACCATAACTCAACATTTTATCGATATCAGCTTTACAACCCACGCCTCCTGCAGAAATAACAGGAATATTTAATTCTTTACTTAATAAATTTGTTAACGCTTCTGGCGATAAGTTTCCTCGGTGTCCACCAGCTTCATTGTTTACAGCGATAGCTGCATCTGCACCCAATTGTTCTACTTTTTTAGCAAATTTTAAATCGGTAACATCACAAAACACTTTAATACCTGCTGCATGTGCTTGTTTAATTGTTTCTTCAGGACTTCCTAATGAGGTAATAATAAAATCACAACCTTCTTCACAGAGCACTTCTAATTGTCCTTTATACTTCACATTAGATTTATTCACAATTAAATTAAATCCAAAAGCACCACCTTCAACTTTAGATGCTTTTAACGCTTTAATAGCAGACCTTAATTGATCTAATGTTCTGTAATTTAATGCAGGAATACAACCTGCAATACCAGATTTCATAGCTTCTGAAACCATAGCTACGTTAGACACCAAAAACATTGGTGCTTGTATAATTGGAAATTTTAAGTTGAGAATCTGGGTGAGTTTAGTTTGCATATTAAGATCGCTTATAGTAACAAATATACTGTATTTTATTATGCGCGCATAATATCATATTACGAATTAAGAACTTAAGTGCATAAAAAAATAAGATAACACCAATATTATATCTTGTAAATAATAAATATACATAAAATGATATGATTTAAAATTTAACACGAATAAGACCTAAGAGCCTGTATTATTCTAAAAATCGATAATAACCGCATTTTAAATAAGCGCCTTCTGTAAATGCTATTGGGTGATCACTATCGTGTTTTGTTTTAAGTTCTACCTCAAAAAGCCTGTGTTTAGAATTTAAAACTTGAGCGTTTAAATCGAAAAATGCTTGTGCCAATACTCGAGAAGAACAAGATGCTAAAACTAAAAGGCCATTTTTAGAGGTAAGCTTCTCCCCTAACTCTGCTAATTGCCCATATTTCTTCTTCGCTAAATCAATTTCAGATTGTTGTTTGGCAAAACTTGGCGGATCAATAACAACTACATCAAAAGTTTTTCCTTTTGCAATTAAAGCCTTCATTTCTTCAAAAGCATCACCGGAAATGGTTTTATGCTTGCCAGAATAAGCATTTAATTTTCCGTTTTCGCGTGCCATATCTAAGGCTTGCTTACTTATATCTAAGCTTGTTACTTCCGTTGCTCCATTTGCTAAAGCATGTACAGAAAATCCACCAGCATAAGAAAACACATCTAAAACTGTTTTTCCTTTACTCATTTCTCCAACACGTTTTCTATTGGCTCTATGATCTAAGAAATAACCTGTTTTATGACCTTTAATAACGTTTGCACTAAATTTTACGTCATGCTCAACAAACTCCACAACTTCATTTTCTAGCACACCATATATAACTTCTCCATCTTTTAAATTGTGTTTATCACTATTTTGAAGACCTCTACTCAAACGCATTACAACTGTTTTGGCTGAAGATATTTGTTGTAAACTTTCTAAAATAGGTTTTAAATACGGCAACCATATTTCTGAATATACTTTTACAACTAATACTGAATCATAAACATCTGCTATTAAGCCCGGAAAACCATCATTCTCACCAAATAAAAGTCGGTAACTATTGGTATTCGTTTTAAGTAATTCTGAACGTTTCTCAAAAGCTAATTCAATTTTATGTTGAAAAAAATCAGCATTAATCTCAACTTTTGTTTCCGCATTATGAATCATTTTAATTCGGATTGGTGATTCTGCATCGTAAAATCCTAAACCAACCACCTTGTTTTTATTCTTACTAAAGATAATAGCCAAATCACCTGTTGCGGCATCATCATTTATTTTAGTAATACTATTAGAAAACACCCATGGATGTCCTTTAACAACGAATTGCTCGCCTTTTGCATTAAGCTTTACGGCTAGTCGTTTAGGTGTGTAATTAAAGTGAATATGATCTGAAAAAGACATGCTTATATTTTAGGCTTCGAAAGTACGAAACTTAAATATATTGGCATTCTTATGTTGGTAGTAATATTGCTTTATTAGCTAAAACTTCTAATTAATGTCTAATCGTAAACCTATAGAAAGCTTATTAATATCTTCAGGGTTATTTTTAAAGATTGGGTTTACATTGTATTTAACATAAAGGCTTACATCTCGATATCCCATATAAATACTTGGTCCAAAATTAAAGGTATGCATATTAAAGTCATCCTTTTCGGTTAACCTAAAATTACTTCCATCTTGTTTATATCTAATAAATTGTGAAGTATGTAACCTCACAGAAAAATACCCACCTAATCCTGCTCTAAAACCACGTTGAGAACGCAAATAAGTTTTTCCTGTTTTTTCATGATATTGTGGCTTAGAGAAATCTATTTCTAAATGCACTGGTAAACCTATAGATAGGTTATCTAATCTAGATCTTTTTAGGTCATAACCAATATCTTGATACGTTGTTTCATCTCCATTGGTTACCAATATATCATTATCATTTTTTGGCCTTATATCATCAACCATCATAGATAATCCAAATTTTAAGTTCCAAAAGTTTGTTTCTTCCTTAAATCTATATTTAAACGTAAAACCTAACTCACTATTTCCTAATAGATTTGACTTGAATCCATTACCGTAATAACCACTATTATCGTTTAATATTTTATTAATCCCAAAAGCTAAAACAAACTGCGTTGTAAGCCGTTTTTCAACTTTTAAACCACTTATAGAATCCTTGTAAAAATTTTCTTCTTCAAAAACAGATATTAGTGGTGTATTCCATTCATTATCATCCTCATTCAATTCTAGTTTACCACTAACTTTATCTTGAATTAAAGCTTGTAATTTTTGTTCTTGACTAAAAACACCACTATTAATTCGGTCTGCATGATATGCTGCTAGTTTCTTTTTTTCTAACACAGCACTTTCTAAAGTTATCTCTTTATTTTCTACTTTTTTATCAAGCTTCTTGATTTCCTTTTTTAAAGTACGCTTTTCAGAACTTGTAATAGAATCAATTCTAGAGGCTATAATTGCTGCTTTTGCTTCAAAAGTATTGGTTTGTGCCATTAAATATGAGGTACAACATAACACGGCAATACATAAAATTGTCTGCTTCATAATAAAATAATTTTAATTGATTAATGGTTGTGTTCGTAATTTCTATTTGCAACTGCTTCTTTTAGTTCTTTAAGCTGCTTACCTGCTTTTTTAAAAATACTTTTATTTTTTTCGTCAAATAACTGTGTTTCCATCTTAACCAATAGCTCTTCAGATTCTAGGTAAGTCTTTATTTGCTTATTGTGATTTTTATGCAATTCTAAACTACTATCTGCCATTGTAACTTGCAAAAGTTTTTCAGCCGTAATATATTGAAACGGTTTTATTTTACTATCGTTTGCTAATCTCTCAACCCCTTCCTCTTTTATTGAATCTTTTTCTTTAAATAGTTTTACTCTATTTTCAACAAGAAAATCTTGTTTTTTTTGAAAGGGAAACTCTTCTTGAACAAGCTCTTGTTTTAAGGTTTTACCTTTTGAATTAGAAATTAATTTCTCTTTTTCAATTCTTGTTTTTATGGGCTTCAATTCTTGTTGCTCTTCTAACACAATAGCGTTATTTTGATCCTTTAAATCTAGCGCATCGTTTTGTTTAAGTTGTGGTTTGTTTTTTTCGAAACCTATTTTTACTGGCTGTTCTATATCTTGATTTTTCAAAAAGAATTGACTACCAACTAAAAACAATCCTATTATAAAGGATGCCACTACAGCATAGTTTAACCATAGTTTTTTCTTCTTTTTAGGTTTTGTATTTAATGCTACAATTAAACGATTTCTAGCTTCAGAAGATGGTTTAATACTTCGATCCTTAAAATTCTCTTTAATTAAGTTTTCTATATTATTTAGTTCCATTCTCTTTCAAATTTAACTGTATAAGACTATTTTTTAAAAGCTTTTTAGCGTGTGCTAATTGCGATTTTGAAGTTCCTACACTAATTTTCAATAATGCTGCAATTTCTCGATGCTTATAGCCTTCAATGACATAAAGGTTAAATATGGTTTTACAACCTACAGGAAGTTGATCTACAGCTTTCTGAATAACATCTGAAGTTGAATCTTCAGTTTTTGAAGCTGGCTGTATAAAATGGTAATCTCCTATTTCTACAACGTTGAATTTATTTTTATGAATTCGTAAATATGAAATACATTCACGAACCATAATCCGTCTTAACCAACCTTCAAAACTTCCGTAAGGTTCATATTTTTCAATATTTTGAAATGCTTTATGAAATGCTGTAATCATAACATCTTCTGCATACTGTAAATCCCTAATGTATTGCCTACAAACCCCAAGCATCTTTCCAGAATACTTATCATATAGTGCCAACTGTGCTTTTTGATTGTACTCCTTAGCGAGTTCAACAAGCAAATCTACACTTTGGTTTATAGTTCTTAATTTTGACATTCTTATAAGCTAGTCTTTTATATATTTTCTTTAATTTTAAATTTTAAAAATTAGTGTGCATATCAATAATATTTATTGATTTTAAATGTTGTATCTAAATATTATTCCTGCATTTAATATACCACCTGGTGAAAAATTACTATAAGTTGAAACGACTCTTAAGCCATAGTTAAGTCTATTGTTTAAATTAAAAACTGTTTGAATTCCTAAATCTATGCCAAGTCCATTATTATCATCTTCAAGAATTTTTTCATCAAAATTAACGTATGAAAATCCAAATAAGGATTCAAGTTTAGTGTTTTCAGATTTTAAAAAATCATAAGTTACTTGAATTGCATATTTATCTAATTCATAGTTTGTATCTAAGGCTTTACTTCTCATCGTTGCATTTGCAGCTGACAAATAAATACTCATATTAGAATTAATAGAGTAACCTAAAAATCCTTCAATATTTTCTCCAGTATCTTTACCTACGAATTGTTCATTTAATGCAAAACCCATTGAAAATTTTGATGTATCTGAATCTTTATCTTGAGCTATAGCGAAATTGATATTAAATGTTAGGACTAAAATTAAAATGTAGTTTACTTTTCTCATAATAAGTATTTTAAATTTGTTATTAATTTTTATTGAAGTACACTTTCAAGTTGGCCTTCTATTAATAAAAACGCTTTTAAATAAACAATGGTTGGATGAGAATTAAAAAAAGTTAAAATAAATGTAAAACAAAAAAACGCAATCAAATTAATGATTGCGTTTTTTACTTTATAATATCAGTCTTTAGCTTTTTCAAGCTTTCAACTTTAAGCTTAATGCTTATTTCACTTCTTCGAAATCTACATCTTCAACATCGCTAGAATCATCAGCTGGTTGCTCTGCACCTGCTTCTGGTCCACCTGCTGGTGCTCCTTGTCCTTCAGCTTGCGCTTTGTACATTTCTTCACTTGCTACTTTCCATGCTTCGTTGATTTTCTCTAAAGCTGGTTCAATAACTGCGATATCTTTTGATTCGTATGCCGCTTTCAATTCTTCAAGTGCTGCTTCAATTGGCGCTTTTTTATCATCAGATAATTTATCACCAAATTCTGTCAACTGACTTTCAGTTTGAAAGATCATAGAATCTGCTTCGTTTAATTTCTTAGCATTTTCTGCAGTTTTAGCATCTGCTTCAGCATTTGCTTCTGCATCAGCTTTCATCTTTTGGATTTCCTCTTCAGTTAATCCAGATGATGCTTCAATTCTAATATCTTGAGTCTTGTTAGTCGCTTTATCTGTAGCAGATACTTTAATGATACCATTGGCATCAATATCAAATGTTACTTCAATTTGAGGTGTTCCTCTTCTTGCTGGTGGAAGACCATCTAAATGGAAACGACCAATTGTTTTGTTATCTGCTGCCATTGGACGCTCACCTTGTAATACGTGAATCTCTACTGATGGCTGATTATCTGCTGCTGTTGAAAACACTTGTGATTTCTTGGTAGGAATCGTTGTGTTAGCCTCAATTAAATTAGTTTTAACATTACCCATAGTTTCAATACCAAGAGATAATGGAGTTACGTCTAATAAAAGAACGTCTTTTACATCACCACTTAATACACCACCTTGAATACCTGCTCCTAGAGATACAACCTCATCAGGATTTACACCTTTACTTGGTGTTTTTCCGAAGAATTTCTCTACTGCTGCAACAACTGCAGGGATACGAGTAGAACCACCTACTAAAATAACTTCATCAATATCAGATTTAGATAAACCTGCTGCTTTTAATGCAGAAGCACATGGCTCAATTGTACGTTTTATTAAATCGTCAATTAACTGCTCAAATTTAGAACGTGTTAATGAACGTACTAAGTGTTTTGGTCCACTAGCTGTAGCTGTAACGTATGGTAAGTTAATTTCTGTTTGTGCAGAAGAAGATAATTCAATCTTCGCTTTTTCAGCAGCTTCTTTTAAACGTTGTAAAGCCATTGGGTCTTTACGTAAGTCCATATTTTCGTCAGCGATAAATTCTTCAGCTAACCAATCGATAATACGTTGATCAACATCATCACCACCTAAGTGTGTATCACCATCTGTAGAAAGTACTTCAAATACACCGTCACCTAATTCTAAGATAGAAACATCATGTGTTCCACCACCAAAATCAAATACTACGATTTTTTGATCAGTACCTTTTTTGTCCATTCCATAAGCTAAAGCTGCAGCTGTAGGTTCGTTAATAATTCTACGAACTTTTAAACCTGCAATTTCACCAGCTTCTTTAGTTGCCTGACGTTGTGCATCGTTAAAATATGCTGGTACTGTAATTACAGCTTCAGTTACATCTTGTCCTAAATAATCTTCAGCAGTTTTCTTCATTTTTTGAAGAATCATAGCAGATAATTCTTGAGGCGTATATAAACGACCGTCAACATCTACTCTAGGTGTATCATTATCACCTTTTACCACTTTATATGGTACACGTTCGGCTTCTTTTGTAGACTCAGAATACTTATTTCCCATAAAACGTTTAATAGAATAAACTGTTTTTGTTGGGTTAGTAACTGCTTGTCTTTTTGCTGGATCTCCAACTTTAATTTCACCACCTTCAACGAAAGCGATAACTGAAGGTGTTGTTCTTTTACCTTCAGCGTTTGGGATTACAACTGGCTCATTACCTTCCATTACAGAAACACAAGAGTTGGTTGTACCTAAATCAATTCCAATAATCTTACTCATAATATTTATTTGTTAATAGTTTTTCGCTCTCACGAAAATTATAATGTTATTATTTTTTTATACTCGATTAGTATTAGTCAATGATTATGCCATGCCAAAAAATATGACATGATGTCACTTTAATTAATTGTTATGTAATTCAATCCTCTCATAACACCTAGAAAACGTACCGATAACTTTCCTAGAAATTTGTTCATTTATTTATAACATTCTGTGAATGCTCACGAAACTTTTGGTTAATAATTTCACACAAAACTAAAACAACCAAAAACATGAAACACATTTTACAATTATTCTTTATTTTTTTTGCGTGTACAGTTAGCGCACAGTTAGATACTGGAGATATGGCATTTACAGCCTTTAATGCCGATGGAGATGATGATTTTGCCATGGTCACCTTTGTAGATATTGCTGCAAACACAACGATTTACTTTTCTGATAAAGAATGGATAGGAACTGAATTTAATTCTGGGGAAGCTAATTACGAATGGCAAACTGGTACTAACGTAATTACAGCAGGAACAATTATTACATTTTATACCATTAGTGCAACACCAAACGTGTCGCATGGAACTATTATTGGTTCTCCTGGAGGAATGTCAGCTTCCGCTGAAGCTATCTTTGTTTACCTAGGTACAGATGTAGATACACCAACAACCTTTATTGCTGCTGCTTCTAATTCCTCTTCTGCTTATGATGATGGCGCCGGAACAGGTTTAATAGGAACTGGATTAACTGAAGGAATAACGGCTATCACTTATACTAACGGAACTGATATTGCTCAATATAATGGACCAAGAACTGCTTTTACAGCTAACGGATATTTGGTTGCTTTAAATGACATGACTAATTATGACTTACAAGATGACAGTGGTGATCAGGGAACTGATGGTGTTGCTCCAGATGTGCCATTTAACACAACTCCTTTTATTATTTCTACTTCTGACACCAATGCACCTAGTGTTGCTAATATTCAAACAACAGATCAAAACACCGTTGAAATTACATTCACAGAAGCCGTAACAACTACTTCTGCTGAAATGCTAAATAATTATGTTTTTAATCCTGCGTTAACAATAAGCACTATTGTTTATGATAACACTACTTTAACTGCAACTATTACACATTCTGGTTTTACTGAAGGCACAGCTTACATTGTAACCGTTAATAATTTGGAAGATTTAGCAGCTAACACGCAAACAACGGCCTATGTGAGTGGTGATTTATTTTACAACGGAACAGCTTCAGGTTTAATTATTACAGAGATTATGTACAATGCACCTTCTAATGATTCTGATGCGCTTGAATTCTTAGAAATTTATAATAACGGAACATCCTCTATCGCTTTAGGTGGAATTACAGTAAACGACGAAGGTAATTTCAACTTCACGTTCCCTGAAATGACGCTTGCTGCTGGTGAGATTGTACTATTAGCAACAGACAAAGCTTCAGCAGATGCTTTTTATGGGGTTTCTTTTTTAGATATGCCACAAGCCATTTCTAACGCTATAGGTAATGGTGGTGAATTATTAGAGATTAAAAATTCTGATGGTACTATAATTTCTCAAGTTGAATATAGTGATGATGCCCCTTGGCCAACTACTGCTGATGGTAATGGTCCTTCTTTAGAATTATTAAATCCTAATACTAATTTTAATGAAGGTACTAACTGGACACCTGCAACAAACTTAGTAGGTCAATCTTTAGGGGATGATGTTTTTGCTTCACCTGGAAGTTACACACCAGTAACCAACGTTACGCCTCAAGTGAGCTTTACAGAAAGTACTTATGTAATTAGTGAAGACGGTACGTCTATAGATATTACTGTAGAATTATCTGCAACACCTAATGATGCAGTTTCTATAGATGTTAGTTTAGTTACTGATGAATTATTAACAGCAACTGAAGGTGATGATTTCACTTTTGCTAACCAAACTTTAACTTTCCCAGCAAACACAACAGAGGCTATTACAATTACTATTCCTGTTCTAAATGACGCTTTAGCTGAAATGGATGAGCTTTTTATCTTAGAACTTTCTAATCCAACTAACGCAACACTTGGTGCTCATGAAACTTCAGGAGTTTATATTTTAGATGAAGACCATATGATTCCTGTTCCTACAGATGTTTTGGGTATGGAATATGTATCAAGCTATTTAGTAGACGGTGCTGGTTCTGCTGAAATTGTAGCACACGATCCTGTTTCTCAACGTTTATTCGTTTTAAATTCAATAGCTCAAAAATTAGAGATTTTAGATTTCTCTAACATCACTAACATTACTACAATCAGCTCTATAGATTTATCGACTTACGGTGACCCAACAAGTGTTGCTTATAGGAATAATATAGTAGCTCTTGGTATTTCTAAAGGACCTTTAGAAGATGGTGTTGTTGTGTTTTCTGATATTGATGGTGTAATTTCTTCTACTATTACTGCTGGTAATCTTCCAGATATGGTTGGTTTCACACCAGATGGTACAAAACTTTTAGTAGCAAATGAAGGACAACCTAATGATGATTACTCTGTAGATCCTGAAGGTAGTATTTCTGTTATTGATGTTACTGGAGGATTAGGAAATATTTCTCAAACCAATGTTTTAAACATCAACTTTAATAGTTTTGATAGTCAATTAGCATCACTTCAAGCAGAAGGTATTAGAGTATTTGGACCTAATGCTACGGTTTCTCAAGATATGGAACCAGAATACATTACGTTTTCTAACGATTCTCAAACCGCTTATGTAACGCTTCAAGAAAACAATGCTGTTGGTGTTATTGATTTAACAACAAATACGATTACTAATATTTTACCTTTAGGTTTAAAAGATCATGCTTTAGCAGGAAATACTTTAGATGCTTCAGATAATACCGATTTCATTTTCTTAGCAAATTGGCCAATAAAAGGAATGTATATGCCAGATGCAATTGCTTCTTACGAGGTTGGTGGAGTCACTTATTTAGTAACGGCTAACGAAGGTGATGCAAGAGAGTATGACACTTATGCCGAAGAAGAACGTGTTAGTGATTTAAACTTAGACTCTACTGTTTTTCCTAATGCTGAATTTTTACAATTAGATAGCAACTTAGGTCGCTTAACGGCTACAACAGCTACTGGTGATTTAGATAATGATGGTGATATTGACGAAATTCACGTATTTGGTTCGCGTTCTTTCAGTATTTGGAATACAGTAACTGGTGCTTTAGTTTTTGATAGCGCTGATGATTTTGAACGTATCACTGCAAACGATCCTATTTATGGCGAATTATTTAACGCTAGTAACAGTAATAACAACTTTAAAAACAGAAGTGACAATAAAGGTCCTGAGCCAGAAGGTGTAACTGTAGCAGAAATTAATGGTGAGTTTTACGCTTTTATAACTTTAGAACGTGTTGGTGGTCTTATGGCATACAACATTACAGATCCTAACAATGCTGTTTTTGAAAAATACATTAACAACAGAGACTTAGGAGATGACGAAGGTGGAGATTTAGGTCCAGAAGGAATTATCTATCTAACACCAGAAAACAGTCCTAATGCTACTGGTTTAGTTATTATGGCTAACGAAGTAAGTTCTACCTTAAGTTTCTATGCACTTAATAACGACACTTTAAACACGGATGAATTTACTTTAGCATCTAATGCTTTTAAAATGTATCCTAACCCAACTAAATCTAACCAAACGGTTTATTTTAACCAAACTGTTTCTGTAGCTTTATTTGATATTCAAGGTCGTGAAATAACGTCTAAAGAAGATACTATGAGTTTACAATTACCTAGCTTAAATGCTGGAACATATATTTTGAAAACAAATTCTGGTGAAAGCATCAAGCTTTTAATCAAGTAAGAATTTCAAAAACATAGTATTTAGAATTAAACACCTTCAAATTGAAGGTGTTTTTTTATTGAATCATTTTTTCTATAAATACTATTTTTAGTTAAATGCAATTCAACATGAATAAGAACGTTTATATTTTCTTACTTTCATTAAAAATTATAACACTATGAAAAAAATCACTTACTTATTATTTGCGCTTACATTACTACTAACCTCTTGTGAAGGTGACCAAGGACCACAAGGACCACAAGGATTTGATGGAGAATCTGCAATAGCTTTTGAAATGAGTGGTAGCTTTAATTCCGGAAATAATTTTGAGATACAAGAATTCTATGATTTTCAAGTTTTTGAAAACGAAGTTGTACTTGTCTACAGACTATGGGATGTTACTGACAATGGTTTAGACGTTTGGAGGTTATTACCACAAACCATTTTTTTTGATGATGGTAGTGATTTGGTATACAACTATGATTTTACACAAAAAGATGTTATTGTTTCTCTAGATAGTTCTAGTAATTTGAATAACCTTGGAGCAGAATGGACACAAAACCAAATATTTAGAGTTATAATTGTGCCTGCATCAGAATTAGATAATATAGATACATCTGATTTTAATTCTGTTATAAATACCACTAACATTGACACTTTTATTACTGAGTAAATATCACTCTTCATTTTAAGTTTTAAAAATCCTGAAATTCATTTTCAGGATTTTTTTATTTGCAGAATTATTTTCTTTTAACAAACAACTTCTATATTTGCCTTAAGACTAAAATCTGTTTTTAAATGGAATGTATTTCAATATTCGATATGCTTAAAATTGGTGTAGGGCCATCAAGTTCTCACACCTTAGGACCTTGGCGAGCTGCCGAACGTTGGATTAAAGAATTAAAGGATAAAAAACGTTTTGATAAGGTCGAAAATATCACCGTTGATTTATACGGTTCTCTATCTTTAACAGGAAAAGGACACGCTACAGATTTCGCTGTTGTTTTAGGCTTAACAGGTGCAGATCCAGAGCGTATGCCAATTGAAGATATCGACACCATTATTAATAATGTTAAAACAACTAATGTTTTAATGTTTAATAATGAAAAAGCCATCCCATTCGATTTTAAAAACAATATTATTTTTAATCGGAAATTTTTACCATTTCACTCTAACGGAATGGTATTTACAGCCCGAATCAATGGTCGAAATTATAAATCAACCTACTACTCTATTGGTGGTGGATTTGTGGTACAAGAAGAACGAAAACTATCTAAAGCCAATAAAATAATTTTCTACTGCACATTCCCTTATCCAGTTTCTTACGGAGACGAATTACTTAAATTTTGTGATCAATTACAACTTCCTATTTCTGGTGTAGTTTTAGAAAATGAAAAATCTATAAGAGAAGAAAAGTCTATAGATTTTGAATTAAAACGCATTTGGGATACCATGTTAGAATGCATGTACACAGGTTGTCATACCGAAGGTAATTTACCTGGTGGACTCAATGTAAGACGACGTGCTTTTGATATGCATAAAAACTTAATTGGCGAACATAAATATGAAAACCCACAACAATGGCTTGAGGTAATTAGAACCACTGAAGTGAAATTCCGACAGATTTTAAAATGGGTAAGCTGTTTTGCTTTATCCGTAAATGAGGTAAACGCTGCACTTGGCCGTGTGGTGACTGCTCCTACAAATGGAAGCGCAGGTGTTGTTCCTGCTGTATTAATGTATTATTTAGTCATTGAAAATCATGATGCCGATTTTGAAGATATTAAAAAATTCCTTTTAGTGGCAGGCGAAATTGGCAGTATCTTTAAAAAAGGAGCTACCATATCTGCTGCAATGGGAGGTTGTCAGGCAGAAATCGGAGTCTCTTCAGCTATGGCTGCAGGTGCTTTGTGTGAGTTACTTGGCGGAACACCAGAACAGGTTTTAATAGCTGCTGAAATTGCTATGGAGCATCATTTAGGTTTAACCTGCGATCCTATTGGTGGTTTGGTACAAATTCCTTGCATCGAAAGAAATTCTATGGGAGCTATAAAAGCAATTAATGCTGCCGAATTAGCATTAGATACAGATCCTAAAAATGTAAAAGTACCATTAGACAAAGTTGTTGCGACAATGTGGGAAACGGCTAAAGACATGAGTTCTAAGTACAAAGAAACCTCTGAAGGAGGATTGGCAGTTGGAGTTCATTTGACGGATTGTTAAGAATTCGCGCTCTTCTATTGCTACATTGATTATAAATTACACATTCCACAGTATTTATAGTTAAGATTAAGCTGTAGTTTAACAATTCTCAGTATTTTTACAATCGATTAAAAGATACACAATGTCAACAGCAAAAAAAGAATACAAAAGAATTACAGTAAAAAGCCTTGTAGATATGAAATCTAGAGGTGAAAAAATATCAATGCTAACTGCTTATGATTACACCATGGCAAAAATTGTTGATGGTGCAGGTATTGATGTTATTTTAGTTGGAGACTCAGCAAGTAATGTTATGGCTGGTCACGAAACAACTTTACCAATTACTTTAGATCAAATGATCTATCACGCTTCTTCTGTTGTTAGAGCAATTGACCGTTCTTTAGTTGTTGTAGATTTACCTTTTGGAAGCTACCAAAGTGATCCTAAAGAAGCGCTACGTTCTGCCATTAGAATTATGAAAGAATCTGGCGGACACGCTGTAAAAATGGAAGGCGGTAGAGAAGTTAAAGAATCTATTAAACGTATTTTAAATGCAGGGATCCCAGTGATGGGACACTTAGGTTTAACTCCACAATCTATTTATAAGTTTGGAACCTATACTGTTAGAGCCAAGGAAGAGCAAGAAGCAGAACAACTAAAACATGACGCTCTAATGCTTGAAAAAGCAGGCTGCTTTGCTATTGTTTTAGAAAAAATACCTGCTGCACTAGCAAAAGAAGTTGCTGAAAGTGTATCAATCCCCGTAATTGGCATTGGTGCAGGTAATGGAGTAGATGGACAGGTCTTGGTATTACATGATATGCTTGGAATGACGCATGAGTTTAATCCACGTTTTTTACGTCGTTATATGAATTTATATGAAGAAATGACTTCAGCTATTTCTCAATATGTAGATGATGTAAAAACTGAAGATTTCCCTAATGATAATGAACAGTACTAGTAAGCAGTAAGCAGTAAGCAGTAAGCAGTAAGCAGTAAGCAGTAAGCAAAAATTAATTTTCAGTGTATTTGTGAGTCGTAATTCTAATAAAATTCTTTCTAATAAAGATAATCTTCAAGTTCTTCATGAAGACAACCATATTATCGTTGTAAATAAACGTGCTGGCGATATTGTGCAAGGAGATAAAACAGGTGACAAGCCTTTAAGCGACGTTGTGAAGTTTTATTTAAAAGATAAATACAATAAAGAAGGTAATGTGTATCTAGGTGTAGTTCATCGCTTAGATAGACCAACAACAGGTATTGTAATGTTTTCTAAAACGAGTAAAGCATTACCTAGACTTAATAAGTTATTTGCAGAAAAGACAGCTAAGAAAACCTATTGGGCTTTGGTTAAAGAACAACCACCAAAAACGAGCGACACCTTAGTTCATTGGCTAAAAAAGAATCCTAAAAATAATAAATCTACTGCATATCATAAAGAAGTTGAAGGCAGCAAAAAAGCTATTTTACATTATAAAGTCATCCAAAAACTTGATAACTTTTTTCTACTTGAAATTGATTTAGAAACCGGAAGACATCACCAAATTCGTGTGCAATTAGCATCAATTGGTTGCTCAATAAAGGGAGATTTAAAGTACGGTTTTGATCGTAGCAATAAAGATGCTAGTATAAGTTTACATGCTAGAATCTTACGTTTTGTACATCCTGTAAAAAATAAAGAGGTATTCATTACAGCTCCATTACCAAATGATCCACTTTGGAATGCTTGCAATATTTAAATTATTCTATATGGATATTCCAACGTAAGTGTCGTCCCTTTATACTTTTGAGATTCTAGGTTATATTTAGCACTTAATAGTTCTGCTCTTTTTTTCATGTTAATTAATCCAGAGCTTTTTGCTACAGATTCAATGTCATAGCCGATACCATCATCTTCAATTTTTATTATTAATAATTGTTCTTGGTAAGATAAAGTAACGTTTAGATGCTCAGCTTCAGCATACTTCAAGGTATTTGAAAAAAATTCTTGAAGAATCCTAAATAAGATAATTTCATCTTTTCTATTCTCAAAATTTACCTTCTCTCCTGTTATTAATAAAGTAGATTCAATAAGCCCTGATTTATTTAAGCGTGCCACTTCATTTTTTAAGGTAGTATCAAAACCTAAATTAAAGATGACGTCGTTATTTAGAGATTTAGACAAAGCTCTCACTTCTTCTAAAGAATCCTTTAAAGCCTTAGCTGCATTCTCTACACCAGATTTAGCTTCGCCATTAATACTGCTTGCAACGGCACTCATTTGCATGGTTGCCAAAACTAACATCTGTCCAACATTATCATGCAATTCCCTACCAACATATTTTAAGGTTTCTTCTTGTATTTCTTGTTGCGTCTTTAACAACTCTTCATCAAACCGCTGTTGTTGCTTTACTTTATCTATTAAAAGTTGATTTTTTCGTTTTTGAAATATTATGAAGAAAATAATGATTAGTGCACAGATAATAACTAAAACACCTATCATATAAACCAATAAATATCGTTGTGCATCTGTAGTTACTATTTGGTCTCTGACCTGCAACATATTAAAGCTATAGTAAGGGTTAAATAAAAGATAAAATTAACAGATAAATAAATTTGCCATTTTAGAATAACGAAATTCCAATCTGCAGTAGAAAAATAAATTTCGTAAAAAACTATAGGAACAATAAGTATACTCCACAATAAAAAACAAGTATTGATATAAAAATATATAGTTTTATAAAATTGAAAAATTAAATTACTCTGCAATATTTCAACATAAAATACTGATGAACAAACTAATACCATCCATAAACTCAAAACAGCTACAAATGAATTTAATGTTGTAAATAACAAATCAAAATTAAAAATCCCATAAAGAATAAACAATACTACATAAGCTATAAAACAGTATTTTAAAGCTATTCTGAAACGAGGATTGCTACTAATTTTATAATTGACATAAAATAAAAAACTTACAACACCTCCAAACCAAAATATATTAGATAACCAATAGTTTTTTTCAATCAATGTGCCTTCGATTAAATCAAATTTATTCAAACTCTTTAGGTATTGTGGATAACTATGAAGTAAATCAATAAAAAACGCAAAAACTAAAAAATAAATTAAAAATTTAGCAGCAACATGACTATACTTCTTAAAAAGAATCAAGCCAATAACTGCTGCTAAAAATTCAACAGAATAAGTTAATAAAAAATAGTTTTGTTTTAAAAACTCTTCCATTAAAATAAATCTATTGTGGATAATTAGCACTTGGTGGATGACCTGTACCTCCAATATTTAATCCATCTGATTTTTTTAAATCATCACTTCCACCTTGCATAGAAAAAAAACTACCTTCAGATTTATTTGCATAACCCGTTGGTACAAAAAATAAAGTGGTTAAACCTGGCTCTTCCGTGCTGTTATCTGGATAAGCGCCAAGATATAAACGCAGTCCATCTAATGTATTTCCATTTTCCATGGCCTGCTGTTTAGCATACGCTAAATAAGCTTCAATATCCTCTAATTTATACCAAGAGGACCTATTGTCACCGGTTTTAGAATCCTTAAATAAAGAATCATTAATAATTTGATAACGCTCATTATAAGCTTGATCTAAGGTCATAATTTCTTCAGGTGTAATAACTCCTGGTGGAGGTTTAATAGTTGGTTGTTCTGTTGACATATCTTGGTTATTGTTATAATAAAAATACATAGCTAGTATGCCTAGTATAATTCCTAGGATAAGTGATGCGATTTTTTTCATGATTACTGGTTGTATAGCGTTAATAGCGTGTGTAAATTATTGCTTTTATTTTACAATTTTTAGGTTTGGTAAGCATTTTCTCTCCATAAAAGCCATACATTCTCATTTTCAATGAATTACCTATATCCTTTTGACTTAAGATATTAATGGATTCTTCTGTTAATTGCAATAATATTAGATAACCTCGCATAATTCAAGAATCACACATCATAACAATTAATTAAACAGATTTAATGAATTGAACACCGTTATTGATAATCTTAAAGCTATTAAAAGATAATGCATTAGACTTCAACTTAATTCTAATGACATTTTTTAAAACTGACTTTCCATTAAAAAAAGCGTTGCTAGCACAAAAAATAAATGCAACAAAACTATGGATGAATTACCAATTAGAGATCAAGAATAAAAGACCATAATGAAGGTATATTACGGTTTGTTTTTTAACTAATAGCCATCACATTTTAACCATTAAATTTATTAAAATTCCACAAACTAAACACCATTTTAAATCGAGTCCGAAGCATTATAAAAACACAATATTAATCTCGGTTTTAGAATAATTAATTCACCTCTTAATATAATTTTAAACATCCAATTTAAACTGTCCTACATCTAAAAAAAAGAACATAAAGCCACATCTAAATCCTCATCAGATATTGCAATATTTTTAATTCTCCTAGACCTTAATCTTCGAATTATTTCAATAATTAAAAGGTAAAAAAAACACATCATTGACATCATCAATAGTAGATATTTAAAGATTTAACTATTAACAATTTGCAATAATCACTTAAATAAACAATTTAATTAATTATGACAGATATGCATAGAAACAAAATCACACAACACCCATCAATAACTATTAAAAAAAAAGCACTAACCAAACTTTTTCCAACCTTAAAAATCACCTCTAATTTATTATTGAATAACAGCATTTCACCCATCGAAATCCCTGATCAAACACTTCAATATTTTAATAATACTTCAGCATCTCTTTACATAATGAAAACACCTATTTAAGCAACACCTCTACTCTATTAAATTGTATTGTGATTTACCTAAAAACACATTCAGAACAAAAACTAAAACAACCACTTATTTATAAAGAATTAAGAAATTAATCTTCTATAGAATTCAGAGCATAAATAGCAAAACTACCCAACCAATGACCCCCTTCATAACTATCGCCAACAATACTTGGCAATGAATAATTAATATGTTTATTCGCTAAATTTTGAAGATGTTTGTACTCTGGTAAATCTTTAGAAATATAATTAAGACTCCATGCTCTGGAAAAATTAACACCATCGAGATGCACTAATTTCCCATCAGTTCTATCTGAGACTTCACCAACAACAATATCAAAATCGGCTTGAATTAATTCTGGCATGAAATCATTTATCCAAATCTTAAAATCCTCCCTTGATAACACGCGCTTCATTAAGGCAGCTTCCTCTAAGCAAGGTGACAAAAAATCGAAACCACTTGGCTCCCATTCTATTGGACAATCTTGATCATTTTCATAAAAATCCTTCGCTCTATTTTCTATTAAAGTCATTAATTCTGAATGTTCTACTGCAACCGCATAATCATAAGCAAAACTTAATCCAAATGCGGTATTTGGATGTTCACCTACTCTAATTGGATAATTTAATTTGGGTAGAAATTCTAAATACTTCCCAACAATCATATTCGTCATCGGTTGCAAATTAGCTTCTAATTTACGAGCCAACGGATTATCCCAGGTGTGCAATTCTTCAGCAAGCTTCAATAACCAGGCCCAACCATAAGTTCGCTCAAAAGACAAATTGTATTCCCCGTCAAAATAAAGCAATTCTTGTTCTATGTTTTTCTTTGAAATATGCTGAAGTAATTTCTGTCCTATTTCTGCTCTATTATCCAAATCCGGAAAATCCTTTAACAAAGACACCAAACTCCAATGGCCATGAACAGCAGAATGCCAATCGAAACAACCATAAAATGCAGGGTGTAATTCTTTTGGAGTCTTTAAATCAGAAGCATTACCAATCGTTTGATTAAGCTTGTTTGGATATTCCGCATCCATACAATGCAATGGTAATTGCGCTAAACGGTTAGCTTGTTCAAGATTTAAAACCGGAGTTTTTACAACCTCAACTTCTACAACATTAGCCGAGATCTCAACTTGTTTTTCTTCATTATTTTTACAACTAAAAACAAACAATACTCCTATTAAAATGTAATATTTTTTCATTAAATTTCTCAACTATTATTATAAATTGTTTAATTAGGTAAAGGCAATTATTAAACTATAAATCAAACACTAATGATTTAAAAATATAATTAACCTAACCAACCTTCACGATCTAAACTACGATACTGAATGGCCTCACTAATATGTGCTCCTAAAACATCACCAGAACCTTCTAAATCTGCGATTGTTCTAGAAACTTTCAGAATTCTGTCGTAAGCTCTTGCGGATAAATTTAAGCGTTCCATAGCAGATTTCAAAAGTAACATTGAAGGTTCATCTAATTTGCAATATTTTCGGATTTGCTTCGTGTTCATTTGCGCATTGTAATGAATATTTTCCAATTCTTTAAAACGTTCCGTTTGGTTCTCTCTAGCTGAAGTTACTCGTTTTCTAATATCAACTGAAGATTCTCCATTACGCTCGTCTGCCAATTTCTCAAATGGCACAGGAGTAACTTCAATATGAATATCTATTCGGTCTAAAAGTGGTCCTGAAATCTTTCCCATATAACGTTGCATTTCTGCAGGTGATGATGTTATTGGAGAGTCTGGATCATTAAAATAACCACTTGGACTTGGATTCATACTTGCCACTAGCATAAAAGACGAAGGATAAGTCACTGTGAATTTCGCTCTAGAAATGGTGACTTCCCGATCCTCCAAAGGTTGACGCATCACCTCTAAAACTTCGCGTTTAAATTCTGGTAATTCATCTAAGAATAAAACTCCATTATGCGATAGAGAAATTTCGCCTGGTTGCGGGTAACTTCCGCCGCCTACAAGGGCTACATTCGAAATTGTGTGGTGAGGACTTCTAAAAGGCCGTTGCGCCATTAAACCCGTATGTGCTTTTACTCTCCCAACAACCGAATGTATTTTTGTGGTTTCTAAAGCTTCATGCAAAGTCATTGGAGGTAATATACTCGGTAAACGTTTTGCTAGCATGGTTTTACCAGAACCTGGTGGCCCAATAAGAATAATATTATGACCACCTGCCGCTGCGATTTCCATACAACGCTTAATGGATTCCTGTCCTTTAACGTCTGCAAAATCAAACTCTGGGAAATCTAGATTTTTATAAAATTCTTCTCGCGTATTAATAATCGTTTGCTCTAAGGGTTCGCCTTTATCGAAATGATTAATGACTTGCATGATGTTATCAACTCCAAAGACTTTTATATTATCTACAATAGCGGCTTCTTTACAATTTTGAATCGGCAGAATGATATTTTTAAAGCCTTCTTCTCGTGCTTTAACAGCAATTGGCAATGCTCCTTTAAAAGGCTGTAAACTTCCATCTAAGGACAGCTCTCCCATTATAATGTAATCCTCTAAGTTTTCTGCTTTAATCTGATTAGAGGCCGCTAAAATACCAACAGCCAAAGTTAAATCGTAGGCCGAACCTTCTTTTCTTAAATCGGCAGGTGCCATGTTAATAGTGATCTTTTTACCTGGAATTCGGTAACCATTATTTTGAAGTGCAGCAGCTATTCTGTAATTACTTTCCTTAATGGCATTATCTGGCAACCCGACCAAATGGTAACCAACACCTTTGTCAATATTAACCTCAACGGTAATTGTTGAGGCTTCAACTCCAAAGACAGCACTTGCGAAAACTTTTTTGAGCATAAATGATTAGTTTTCTTAAAATTAAGAAAATCAACGATATAAAAAAGCCTTTCAAAATATAATCTTGAAAGGCTTCAGTTATGATACACTATAATATCTATCTTTTAATAAATCTTTTAATCATTTTATTAATGCCAGATTGAATTTCTAAAAAGTAAACTCCATTTGATAAATCACCAACATTGATTGTTGAATTATTATTGTTTTTTAAAGTATTGATACGTCTACCATTTACATCGTAAATAGTAATTTTATCAATAACTACAGTCGATTCAATATTTAATACATCAGCAACTGGGTTAGGGTATATTCTTATAGCATCTTCTAAGCTTTCATCCTTTACTGATAAACTAGAAAGTGCATATTCAATGACTAATTGAGGTCCTGCAGTACCATCAAAAGCTTCTGCTTCACGCTCTCCACTTCCATTGATTACAAAAGTCATAGCACTAAACATTGTCCAATCTTCTTGCGCTAAAACTTCCTCTACTAATGAAGCAATATTTGGTGTTTGCTGATTGACGCCTGCATCTCCTATATTTTCAGTTTCCCAGGCAGGTATATCGTTCCAGCTTACCACATTATTTCCAAGTGTTCTAGATGAAATATCAAAATCTGTGTTTGAGAATTCTAATGAATTTGCATTAGCTTCTGCTCTTATCTCTACACTTGTAGGATCAGAATTATCATCATCTACCGTAAATTGAATATAAGCATTTGTAATTACAGCATCAAAAGGTAATTGTATATCCGTAAATCTTACACCTACAAGTTGGTTAGTAGAACCACTTTCATCAACGAGCTCTAAATCTGAACTCCCTAAATCCATAGCTCCTGTTGCCACCTCTTCCTCAGCATCATTATTAGATCTATTAACTTCATAAATTAATGTACCCGTTTCTAGAATACCTTCACAATTACAATTACCATCTTCTACATCAAAAAACGTATCTGCATTACCATCGTCACAAGACGTTCCATCAGGCTCACAAGGTGTTTGATAATATAATTTTAAGATAGGTGCTGCTGACCCATCAAATGATTCTGCAACACGCTTGCCAGAACCTGAGATAATAAATGTAACTGCGTTTCCGCTTAACCAGTCATCTTGAGCAATAATTTCCTCAACGATGTTTGTAACGTAAGGTGAACGTTGATTAAGCCCCGCTTCACCGGTAGTATACCACATAGCAACATCATTCCAATTTACAGAACTCATTGTTAGATCTCTTGAAGTAATATTATTTAAATCAGAAGTAAAAGTCGCACTCTCTGTTGCCAACTCCCCATTGATCATTAAATTAGTAATATCAGCATCTGCACTTGTTTCATCAGTTTGAAATTGCAAGTATGCTCTAGATAATACGGCACCCTCTGGCATTTGAACATTATCAAAACGCACTCCAATGACTTGATCAATACCATCATAAACTAGTTCTAAATCTGAACTTTCCGTATAAACAAGTCCTGTTCCTATTTCTTCTTCAGCATCATCACTAGAATTAAGTACCTCACTAATAGCCTCTACAACATCATCAGGAATTCCATTACAATTACAGAAACCATCTTCTTCATCATTAATTGTACTCGCATCGCCATCATCACATGGTGTACCGTAAGTAGGACAGTCATTAGACTCTAATGAATATGTTATAATTAGCTGAGGTGCTGCACCAGAATCACCATTAAATGACTCTGCTGTTCTTTCACCAGAACCTGATATAAAAAAGGACATAGAACTATATGATAACCAATCTGGTTGATCTACAATTTCTTGAACAATAGTTCTTAAACTTGGTGTTTTCTGATTTTCTCCAGCCTCTCCTACAGTTTCCCATGCAGGAACACTACTCCAAGTGACTGCGGCGTCTGTTTTTTCTCTAGATGTAATATTGTAAGCCTCTGTAGTAAAACGTAAACTATTAATAGCTTTCTCACCTTTGATAACTAAGTTAGTTGCTACTGAATTAGATTCATCTGTTGTAAATTGAATAGCTGCATCTAAAATAACAGCACCTTGTGGTAAGGTAACGCCATTAAAGCGCATACCAACAGTTTGGTTGAATTGATCTTGGTAAGCATCATAAACCATTTCTAAATCAGAACTATCTGTATACATCGCTCCACCTGTTTCTGCTTCTTCAGCATCATCATCTTCATGATTTATTTGGTAAGTTAACGTCCCCGACTCTTCTACTCCAATACAATTACAGTTACCATCTTCAAAATCTAAAACCGTATTAGGATTTCCGTCATCACAAGTCGTACCTTCTGGATTACATGGCAATTGATAGAATAATTTCAATTCTGGTGCTGCCGAACCATCAAAAGATTCTGCGATTCTTACTCCTGAACCTGATAAAATAAATGTCATTGCATTACCGACTTCCCAACCTGTTTGAGAAATAAGTTCATATACAACATTATTTAAATATGGTGTACGCTGATTAACACCAGCTTCTCCTACTGTTTCCCATTGTGCAACATCGTTCCAGTTTACAGCGCTAACCGTTAATGGTCTTACTGAAATATCATTATTATTAGAAGTGAATGTTTCACTAGCTAATGATAATTCTCCATTAATGATTAAATTAGTTACATCACTTTCAGTACTTGTTTCATCAGTTTGAAACTGGATATAAGATCTATATAATGTAGCGCCTTGTGGGATTTGAACATTTTCAAAACGAATACCCACCAATTGATCGATATCATCATAGATTAACTCTAAATCTGTACTTTCCGTATAAACTAAACCTGTTCCAATTTCCTCTTCAGCATCATCACTACTGCTTTGTACTGCAATAGTTTCTTCTACTAATTCAAAATCTGGCACACCTTCACAATTACAAAAACCATCTTCTTCATCATATAAAGTCGTTGCATTTTCATCATCACAAGTTATACCTACAACAGGACAAGGATTATCATCTATATTAGAATTAGAGATAGTAACAACACTTCCTGTTTCTGGTGAAAAGATATTTAATGCTTCAGGCAATGTAAAAGGATCTGTATTACTTCCTTCTGCAACCTCATCTGCATTATTAACATCTATGGTACGTAACTCAATTTTTTCGTTATCAACAAAAACTAGTTTAAATTGATTGAAAGACCCTGAGTTTCTTGTCCAACTCTTATCGTCATCATTATCTCTTAATGGTGCTCCCCAACATCCTTCACCTGTGTAAACAGTTCCGGCTTGTTCTTCAATAACAAAACCTTCATCATTTCCTGGATCTGATGATGGTTTTATTGGCCATGTTGTTTTAGCCATGTGCGAATCACAATCTACAACCAATCTTACTTGTTGGTCATAAAATAATTGTGCCCATGCTCCATATTGTGCATTTCCTTCAGATTTACCTGAAGTATGTGGACGCATTGGCTTATGATATTGTGCCATTTTCCATGTTAAATCAGAAGACGTATTTAAATCATCTTCTAACCAAGTTAACTGATCACCAAGCACTGAAATTTCAGAATTTAACGTGTAAGTTCTAATCATATTATTTCCCCACGTCATTGCATAATAAGAATCCGCGTTTGGCGTATCAAAAAGGTCATATATAGAAGATGTGTTTTCATGATTACCTCTAGCTGGTACAATTGGAAACATTCTTCCATCTGCAGCTGTAGTTAGTTGCCAATCCTCAAACCAATCTTGCCACTCTGAATCACTATCAGCATTGGTCATATCTCCACCAAATAAAACGGCATGTGGTTTTAACTTACTTACTAATTTATTAGCATTTTGTCTTGGTGTTCTGTTATTTCTAGAATCTCCTCCCGCAATGAAAAACAATCTACTATCGTCATCTGGTGCTGTTCTAAACCAAAATTGTTGACTTACACCTTCGCTATCATTTATTAAAAAATAATAATTTGTATTTGGTAATAAACTAGATAATCTTGCAAACTGATTGGTCATTCCTTTTGCTGACGTCTCTCTATCTACCGTTTTATTAAAAGCATATGCACTAAAGTCAGTACCATGATCTATGGTATCATAATAAACAGAAGCATTAGAACCAGAAATTTGATTCCAAGCCACAGTAATTGTTGTTGCAGGATCATCTAAAAGAATGAGCCTGTACTTGTCATTATTTGCATAACCTAAGCGAACTAGGCCAAGCAGAATAAGAAACATTAGAGGTAATTTTAACTTCATAGCATTTTTTGTTTTAGTGTTTAGTTTTAAGGGTTTTATCGTAAATTCCGTATAACATTAAAGTCGCCAGAGGCAATAGACCATGCGGCAATCTGTAAACTGTTAAATAAGTGAAGTGATGAATTGAGTTCAGGAAAAAGTCATAGTTAAAACCAGCAACTATTCTTGCTAGCGCCGTTAAAATTCCCCAAATGATGATATAAATAAAAGCAGGTTTCACCAATTTAGGAACAAACAGAAAAACTGCTGCTATGACATCTAAAAGGCCAACTGCAAACAATAGTTGCCTCGCATGAGTTTCTGTGACACCTAATATTTTAATGGTTATATCTATAAAATGACCTGGCACATATATGAATCCCATTGCAAAAAGTCCATGCGGAATAAACGTCAACGCAATTGATACTTTTAACCAAAAAATAAGTTTCTGCTTATTAAGTGTTTCAAAATCTTTAGTAAAGAAGAGTACTAAAGGTGCCGCAAATTGCATGGTAAGCTCAAAGAATTGTAAGAAGTCATAGTTTTTATCTTTCACCATACATACACCAAGTATAAATAAGATGAATAAACTAAACCCTATAATACTTTTTTTAAGTTTTATATAAGGAATCTGTTTCCAAAAGAGACTGACAAATGCGGACACAAATAATGTGACGCTAAAAAACAAGGTAAGATTCGCTATGCCTTTATTGGTTTTAGAACTTGTAGCATAATCATACCACGGCGTGTTAAAAACATTTTCTACAATAGGACTCATTAAGCTTTCATCCCAAAGGATGGCTCTAAATGGTGCTCCGAAAAAATAAAATTGGTAGGCTCTTGCTATAAAGATTAGAAAAGCGCAAATCTGGATTATAAAAAAGGGTTTCAGTTTCATTTCACAAAAAAATGAAATTAAAACCCCTAAGCTATTACGTAAATGTTATTCGATTATTACAATATTTACACAATAATGTTATGCATATTATTAAATTATTACCACAATCTAATTTTAAGACAAAATGATGAATACTGAATGTTTTTCAATTATAAAATTGAATGCTTTTGTTTAAAAACTTAGTTTTCTGTCACAAACTCTAAAGCACGTTTTTCGTTATAATACACATTCCCCTTATCTATAAACGCAACATGACCGCCATATTTTGGCATTTCTAAATAGACATTTGGGTTCTCTTTCGCTTCTTTTACAGGATAACATCCCGATGACAAAAAAGAATCATTGAGTGCATTAATGATTAAAGCTGGGATTTTAATATTCGGCAAAAACTGAGAACAACTCGATTTCTCATAATAATCTAAAGCATCTTTAAAACCATGTGCTTTTGATGTGTATATATCATCAAAATCTTTTAAGGTTTTAATAGCATTAAAATCGGCCATAGATATATCATTAGGAAATTGCTCTAACTTAGGCTTCAATTTATCTTTTAGATGTCCTAAAAATCGAATGGCATAATGTTTATTCTTCAAGCTTAGTAATTCGCCACATGAACCTTTTAAATCACAAGGTGAGGATACAGCTATGACAGACTTTAATTCTGTAGGAAGTGCTCTACCTTCTCCCACGTATTTTAATACCATATTAGCACCTAAACTTATGCCTTTAATATAGATTTCATCATATTGCCCTTTTGATAAAACATGTTGTACCACAGCATCTAAGTCTTCCGTAGCACCAGAGTGGTAACTTCTAAACAACAGATTTGGTTCTCCACTACAGCTTCTAAAATTTACAGCACAAGCATCTATATTGTTTTCATTAAATAGTTTTGCTGCTCCCGTAATATAAGGGCGTTGTGCACGACCTTCTAAACCGTGAAGTAAAATAATAACTTTATTAGACCTTTGCTTGGCATAGCTCCAATCTAAATCTAAAAAATCGGTATCTTCTAAAATGATACGTTCTCTCGTTTGCTCTACTCCTTTTACCTTTCGTGCTAAACCTGAAAACACGGTTGACACAAAACTTTTTCTTGCCCAAAATGGCGGTTTGTAGGTAGATTCTATTACTGGCATCTTTCTTAATTATCTCTATTTAAATTTATTCTATCAACCTTGCTTATCGTCAGTTCGAGTGAAATTGCTTTTTTGCAATTTTGTATCGAGAATATTTTAAAGCATTAATTACTAAAAACTTCTCGATACAATTTCTCATGCTTCGAAATCACTCGAAGTGACGACTCTGATGTGATTGTTATATATTATTTAAGTACAGTAAACTCAATTGCTGAGTCATTATACACTTTGTGTGTTTGTTTCTTAAAATCTGATTCCTTAGCTTCAAAAATATTATCTACATAAGTCTGTGGATTTGCATCTATATAAGGAAAGAATGTACTCTGTATTTGTACTTGAATTTTATGTCCCTTTTTAAACGTATGAAACACATCTTGTAACTTTATGTTAACTGCTGTTTTCTCATTTGGAATAAATGGCTCTGGTTCTGACATACTGTTTCTAAAACGACCACGTAACACTTCACTTCGCACCATCATGTGGTAATTACTTAGTTTTAAGTGATCTTGAACATCTTCTGTGTTTTCAGTATCTGCAGGATATACATCAATCACTTTTACAATCCAATCTGCTGCTGTTCCTGTGGTAGAAACCTTTAATTTTGCTAAAATATCACCTGCTAATGTAACATCATCTCCTAAAACTTCTGTTTCAAAAGTTAACACATCTGGACGTCTCGAAGCAAAACGTTGATCGTCTGTCATGAATTTACGTGGTGTAAATCCAACACCTATATCTTCCGTATATGGCACGGGCTTCATTGGGTCACTAACAAAATCAGATGTTGCTATCATACGATTTTCTTGTTGTGTTAAACGCTCGTAAGGTTGCATAAAGTAATCTTCTTTAGTTGTGTTTTCTGGTGGCCAAGTTTCAAAAGATTGCCATTCTTTTGTCCCCGTATTAAACATTTGCGCTTCAGCTAAACTAGTATCTCCATTAGCTTCACCTTTTAAGAAATGATTAAAGAACTTCGTTTCAATATGCTTCTGAAAGTAATCAGATATACCGTCTCCAAAATGAATATTACCAACCACTTGTCTTTCACTATTTCTAGCCCAATCACCATGACTCCATGGTCCAAAAACTACGGTATTGTAATTATTGCTATTCTTTTCTATAGCTTTATAAGTATTAAAAGGTCCGTATAAATCTTCCGCATCAAACAAACCTCCAACAATCATTGTTGCTGGTTTTATATCTTTTAAATATTGAATAATTCCTCTAGACTTCCAGAAGTCATCATAAGTAACATGTGTTTTCAGTTGCTCCATAAACACATTGGTACTATCGTAGAATGTATCTAATTTACTTAACGGCATATGATCTAAGAAAAACTGATGCTGGTCTTCTGTTTGTAAATCTGGTAATGTATACCAAGATTCAGTTGTGGGTTGATCTTTCATATAACCAAATAAACCTGTTGCTCTCCAATAACTTAACATATAAGCGCCATTATGAATAAAATCATCAAAGAAAAAATCACCAATACACGCTTGTGGTGACACCGCTTTTAATGCAGGATGCGAATCTAAAAGCGAATAGGTGGCATAAAAACCAGGATACGAAATTCCGTAAGTCCCAACATTACCATTATTATGCGCTACATTATTTACTAACCATTCAATAGTATCGTAAGTATCACTAGCCTCATCAAATTGTTTTCCTGTTTTATTAGGAATGTAAGCACGCATATTATCGTAAACACCTTCACTATTCCAACGTCCTCTAACATCTTGATAAACCATAATATTACCTTCTTCCATGAGGTATTTATTAGGACCTATTTTGCTTTTAAACTGATCTTCACCATAAGGTTTACAACTGTATGGTGTACGCATCATTAACATCGGATACGTCTTAGAAGTATCTTTTGGGCTATAGATTGTAGTGTGTAATTTTATACCATCTCGCATGGTAATCATTACTTCTTTCTTGGTGTAATTATCTTTAGCAAACGTATTTTCTACTTGAGCAACTTTAACATTAGAATCTGTTGACTTTGTTTCTTGACAATTTGTAAGAGTGAATACAATTAGGGTAATGAGTAAAATTCTTTTTATCATAATAACGTTTTATTTTTTTGAAAGGTTTAAAGATATATATATTGAATTTATAGCTGTTAACTTCTAAACATTACAGCAAATAATGAAACCTTAATTAACTTCAACAGAAGTAAACTCAAATTTACCACCATTAAATAAACCTTTATCACTCAGTTTTAAAGCAGGAATAACAAGCAATGCCATAAATGATAAACTCATATAAGGTGCATGAAGTTTACTCCCTAATTGTTTAGCCATTTTGTCTAACTCAGCATATTGTTTACCAATAATTTCGGCATTTTTATCACTCATAATTCCAGCAACAGGAAGCGCAACTACTTTTTGTTCCGTATTGCTAACCGCACAAATTCCGCCTTCATTTTCTATTAATAGATTCACGGTTTTACAAATCGCTTCGTCCGAAACACCAATAGCTATGATGTTATGAGAATCGTGACCAACAGAACTTGCAATAGCACCTTCTTTTAGTCCATAATTTTTAATAAATGCAATAGCAGGTTTATCATTTTTATAACGATTAACAACGGTCATTTTTAGAACATCTGTTTCTGTATTAGAAACTAAATTACCGTCTTTAATTGTAGATGCCGTAACGATTTCATTAGTGACTAATTCGCCATCTAAACACTCAATAACCCTAATTTCTTTAGCTTCAGATTCATATTTAAAATCAGAAACTTCTTTTTTATCCGTGTTGAAGTTATTCAAATTTTGAAATTCAACATGCTTTATTTTTGAAATGCCATCAGCATAAACCACTTCCCCATTAATATAGGTCTCAAGCGTTTTAAAATCTTTTAAATCTTCCACAACAATACAATCTGCGGTATCGCCTTTCTTCAATAAACCAACATCTAAGCCGTAATGTTTTACCGGATTAACACAAGCCGCTTGCAACACTTTAAAAACGTCATTTCCTTTAGCTACAGCTCTTGCACAAACCTGATTAATATGCCCTAATAATAAATCATCTGGATGTTTATCATCACTACAAAACATCATATTTTGGTAATGTTCATCGAGTAAAGTAATTAAAGCTTCAAAATTCTTAGCCGCACTACCCTCGCGGATAATCACTTTCATACCCTTTTGTAGTTTTTCTAAACCTTCATCAAATGTAAAACACTCGTGATCTGTAGAAATTCCCGCAGAAATATATTTTGTTAAATCATCTCCTCTCAATCCTGGTGCGTGACCATCTACAGGTTTATTATAATATTTTGCCCATTCTATTTTTTTCAATACTTCAGCATCGTCATAAATAACCCCTGGGTAATTCATCATTTCTGCTAAATACTTAATATCCGGATTTGCCATTAAGGTTTTAATATCATCCGAATCGATAACCGCTCCCGCCGACTCAAAACTCGTTGCTGGCACACAAGATGGTGCACCGAAATTAAATTTAAATGGTGTTTTTTTACCGTTTTCAATCATAAATTCTACACCAGCAACACCCAAAACATTTGCAATCTCATGCGGATCAGAAACTGTAGAAACAGTTCCGTGTTTTACAGCAATTTTAGCAAACTCTGAAGGCACCAACATAGAACTTTCAATATGAATATGTGCATCTACAAAACCAGGCAAAATGTAATGGTTTTCACTACAATCCTTTTCTTCAATACTTTTAATTTTTCCGTTTTCAATAGTGACTTCACCTTTAAAAATTCTACGGTTTTGTATGTCTACGATGTTTCCTTTTAATTTCATAAGTTCTATGTCGTTTCTGCATTACATACAGAATGATAATTAATTTTTATGAGGCTTTAACTGTGAGCGCCAAATATTAAGATTTAAGCTCTATTTTCAAAATAGAACGCGTTGCTTTGGTTACTTTAAAACGATCATCGGCACGTTTACCAACAACCCAAACCACATTTTTATTCGAGGTAAGCAACCAGGTATTTTCTTTTTCAACTAAAGAAAACTTTTCATCTTTAAGATATTTGCTCAGCTTCTTTTTTCCATTCATCCCTAAAGGTTGAAAAAAATCACCTTCCCTCCACAGTCGCAATTCTAACGGAAAACTTACCTTTTCCTTATCTATATATAAGGCGTTATCGTTTTCACTGTCTATAGATTCTATAGGTTGAATTATTAATGTACCAGAAGGAATTTCTACTTCAGAATCTTGTTCTGTTATTAAAATTCTTACTTCACTTAATTCAGAATCCTTTAAGCCGGTAAGAATTAAAAACTCACGATGTTTTATTAACCGATGGGAATTAGATTGGATTAATTTCCCGGATTGCGCATCTAATAAGTCAACGATATCATTCCATTCTGTAAATCCGTAATCTTTAAATATTTCAAATAAATAAGCTTTAGGATTGTTTAATTTTTTAAATTCTGAAATCCTGTATGTATTATCATTTTCGTCTTTAGAAACTAAAGCTCTTTTTAAAACGGCTGACAAACTTTCTTCTACAATATCTGCCGTATCACTTAAATTAGTGAGTGTATTTTGAAAACTATCCAACAAATTTGGGTTAATCTGTTTTAAAACAGGTACCACTTCGTGACGTAATTTATTTCTTAAATATTTACGAGATGCATTACTCGCATCCTCACGCCATGTAATATTTTCTTGTTGTGTAAAAGCTTCAATCTGATGTCTAGAAAACGGCAATAATGGTCTTACAATATTTCGGTTAATCATCGGGATTCCGGTTAAACCATTTAATCCTGTACCACGCGTAAAATTAATAAGGAAAGTCTCTAAATTATCGTCAGCATGATGTGCTGTAAGTATATAATCGTAGTTTAAATGTTGTGCTAATTCTGCAAACCAATCGTAACGAAGCTCACGCGCAGCCATCTGAATAGAACATTTATTTTTATCTGCATAGGCTAACGTATCAAAATTCTGAACAAAAATCTCAACTTCTAACTGCTCTGCAAGAGCAACTACAAAAGCTTCGTCTTTATCACTTTCTTTTGCTCTTAAATTAAAATTACAATGCGCCAAAGCGAAATTTAACTCTAAAGATTGACATAATTTGGCCAATACAACACTATCTATTCCGCCTGAAATGGCAATAATAAGCTTGCTTTCTTTTAGAATAGAAAGCTTATTTTCTATATGATTTTTGAAGTCTTTATACACCTTTCAAAGGTATTGAATTTTATTGTTTCTGAAATTGAAGTCTTATTAAAAATAATATAAAATATGATTTTAAGCTCACTAACAAATGACAATTATCATATCTCAAAAATTTGATTATCGTTATCTTTAAATGAATTTAAAATCTAGAAGTTATGGCAACTATAAATAATATAAAACCAAAATATACACAAACTAATTTTGACAAAAAGGTACTTTCCGCTCTTCCTCATTTACATCCTTATGTAAAACATAGAATTTATATTGCTGAAACCACGGGTATTTTACCTAAAAACATGTTTTCTTCTAATGGGCTTATAGACGAAAGTATTATTATACTTTATAGTGAAGAATTTGATAGAAATGCTGATGCAATGGCTATTCGGTTAGCGTTATTTAAAATTGTAGATAATTACATGAATGTGTTATTTAAAGAAGAAGCACATCATAAAAACACCATCAGTACAGATACTTTTTTAAATAAGGAATTATCTAAATTGAGTCAAGATTATACCATTGATGCCGATTTCGATTTTATTCTTAATACAGAATTAAATGATATTTCTTATCATCAAAATGAAAATGAACCTTTGCATTTATATGCCGATAAAGAAATCTCTATATTAAACGCATTTGAAGTTGAAGATTTATCTTCTACTCCAACTAATCAAGTCTTCGGACAGCTTTACAATTGGTTACCTTTTAATGTTTCTAATATTGTGGATTTACACGTTATTGGTAAATTAGATTTTGAATCTATTGCTAAAATTAAAAATATTGAACCTAAACGTATCATTTCAATTTTTGATAAAGTGAAGCGTACTTTTAGAAGACATATAGGTTAAGTTTTCCATATAGCCTATTTAAATTAGTCTCTTTATTTACCTCATATTAAGAGGCTTTTTAATTCTCTAAAGCCTCACGCATGGCTTTTGCTTTAGTTAAACATTCTTCATATTCTTTAATAGGATCACTTTTAGCAGTAATAGCACCTCCTACAGAATAAGAAATGTATTTATTAGTTGCATTATAAAGAATACTTCTAATAATAACGTTGAAGTCAAAATCGCCACTTGGTGTAAAATAGCCTACGGAACCAGAATACAAACCTCGTTTGGTTTCTTCTAAATCTTCAATAATAGTCATTGCTGAAATTTTAGGAACTCCCGTCATGCTTCCCATCGGGTAACTTGTTTTTATAATATCTACAGGATGTGTTTCTTCTGTTACTTTTGAAGATACCGTAGATATCATTTGATGCACTTGCATAAAAGAATGTACTTTGCAAAGCTCCTCAACCTTTACGCTGCCTTTAATTGCGGTATGCGACAAATCATTACGCACCAAATCTACAATCATAATGTTTTCGCTACGTTCCTTTTCATCTTTTGCTAATTCAGTTTTTAACCTTTCATCTTCAACGGTATCTAAAGATCGTTTTGCGGTTCCTTTTATCGGCTGAGAAATAATTGAATGTCCTGTTTTCTGAATATAACGTTCTGGCGAAGCAGATAATAAGTATTTGTCATTATATTTTAGAAAAGTTGCAAACGGTGGTTTAGAAATTGCGTTTAATTTATTAAAAGTTTCAAGTGGATTAATTACACTGTCTTCTGCATAAAATTCTTGACAAAAATTAGCTTCATATATATCTCCACGGTGAATATGCGCTAACATTTTATCTAACTTTTCAAAATAAGAATCTTTATGAATTCTTAGTTTTATTTTAATTTCATTCTGAAGCTTTTCAGTACATTTATTTGATAAATTTTGAATCTCTAGTAAATCACTTTCAATTTCATCATCTACCATTTTTAGATACTGAACTTCAACTTGATTCCCTTTAATAAGAAACAACTTTTGAGGCTGAAAAAAATACAAATCAGGAAATTTTAAACCATCAAAATTATTCGACTTTAAACGTTCTGTTGTGTTTTTTAAATCGTAAGTGAGGTAACCGAAAATCCAATCTTTTGTTGTGGTTTGGTATTCTTTTAGACGTTCAAAAGCATCATAATAATCTGTATGAATTGCCGTAAAGCCTTCTACAGCCAAAACCGCATCGTAATTACTATATTTATCTTGGTGGTGGTTGGAATCTAACCATACAACATCTATAAATTGCTGACTCCAAAGCAATGCGTTTTGCTTAAAGTTTTCAATGTCTTCTATTTGGTGAATTTCTGTTGTTCTCAATGTTAAAATAATTGCTGCAATTTACCTAAATTAAAGCTTGTTAAAAAATAAATTTGAAACCTTAGTGATTATAAAAATAACAGAAGAATCGTATCTTTCAAAAAAATAAATAGTCCATGTACAGTTTAAAAAACGACCTATTAAATATCCATATAAAATCTAAAGGTGCTGAATTAAGTAATATTACTTCCGTAAAACATGAAACGGAATTTTTATGGCAAGCTGATCCAAATATTTGGGGAAGTCATGCACCAAATTTGTTTCCCATAATTGGTAGTATGAAAGATGATACTTACATCTATAATGGAAAAACATACAATATGCCAAAACATGGTTTTGCTAGGCATAATGAAAAGTTTACTATAACAAAGCAATCCGATTCTAGTATTACATTTTCATTAGTTTCTGATGATGAATTGTATACTTTATATCCTTTTAAGTTTAAATTAGAAATTACTTATGTACTATCAAAAAACATCTTAACCGTAAATCATACCGTTACAAATTTAGACGAAAAAACACTTTATTTCTCTTTAGGCGGCCATCCGGCATTTAACTGTCCAATTTCTGATGATGAAGATTACACGAATTATTATTTAGAGTTTGCAAAAACAGAAAATAGCCAATCTTACTTATTAAATATGGATATAGGTTTACTTACAGAACAAACAAAACCTGTATTTACAGACGGAAACAAAATTAACTTACGTCCAGATTTATTTATTGAAGATGCTTTAATTTTCAAAGATTTAAAATCGAGAATAGTAAGTTTAAAGCATAAAACCAAAGGAAACCTCTTAACTGTGAAATTCGAAGATTTTAAACAGTTAGGAATTTGGGCCAAACCAAATGCTCCTTATGTTTGTATAGAACCTTGGTTGGGTATTGCAGATAATGAAACAACTGATCAAAAAATAGAAAATAAGGAAGGAATTTTAACACTAGAATCAGGTGATAATTTCTCTGCTGCTTACCATATTGAAATAGAAAAAACGCGTTTAGTGTAAGTTGATTAATAAAGTGGTAGCTTTGCACCAAAATTTTACAATAAAACTTTACAACGTGACTTTTAACGATCTTAATTTAAATACACCTTTACATAACGCTTTAGACGATTTAGGTTTTACAACTCCGACGCCTATACAAGCAGAATCTTTTAATGTAGTTGCTGCAGGTAAAGATGTTGTTGGTATTGCACAAACAGGTACAGGTAAGACGTTTGCTTACATGTTGCCAATTCTTAAAAATCTAGCCTATTCTAAACAAGAAAACCCTAGAGTTTTAATCTTAGTACCAACAAGAGAATTAGTTGTACAAGTGGTTAGTGAAATTGAAAAATTATCTAAATACATCAATAATCGTGTTTTAGGTGTTTATGGTGGTACTAATATTAATACACAGAAACAAGCTGTAGCACAAGGACAAGATATTATTGTCGCAACACCTGGTCGTTTATATGATTTGGCCGTGAGTAGAGTTTTACAATTAAAATCTATTCAAAAATTAGTAATTGATGAAGTCGATGTAATGCTAGATTTAGGATTTAGACATCAATTGTTAAATATATTTGATATTCTTCCAGAGCGTCGTCAAAACATTATGTATTCGGCTACAATGACTAAAGATGTTGATGAATTAATTATAGATTTCTTCAAAAAACCATCAAAAATATCAATTGCTGTTTCTGGTACTCCATTAGAAAACATTGCACAAGTTCGTTACAATGTTCCTAATTTTTATACAAAAGTAAATCTCTTAGAAGAATTACTTGGTGATAAGGATCAGTTTTCTAAAGTCTTAATTTTTGTGGCTTATAAGAGAATGGCTGACCGTCTTTTTGATCAACTAGAAGAATTATTTCCAAGTCAATCTTGTGTTATTCACTCTAACAAAACTCAGAATTACAGATTGCGTAGTATTGAACAATTTAGAGAAGGTGAAAACCGATTATTAATAGCCACAGACGTAATGGCTAGAGGTTTAGATATTGAAGGCATTTCTCATGTTATCAATTTTGATACACCTGATTATCCTGAAAACTATATGCACAGAATTGGTAGAACTGGTCGTGCTGAAAAAGAAGGACAATCTATTTTATTCTCTACAGAGAAAGAACTAGAAGGTTTAGAGCGTATTGAAGAATTAATGCAGATGAAAATTGAAACTAAAGATATTCCTGAATATGTTGAAATTTCTACTGAATTAATTGAAGAAGAACGACCACAGATTAGAGAACATAATAATCCTATAAAACGTAGAGATGAAGATGCTCCTGGACCGGCTTTTCATGAAAAGTCTGAAAAAAACTCTAAAGAAAACTTAGGTGGGTCTTATAAATTTAAGATTGCAGCAAAGTATAAAAAGCCTAAAACTAGAGGTGATAAGAATTATAATCAACGTAATAAGAAGAAGTAAATTTATTATAAAAAAAAGCTCACTAATCGTTTGATTATCGAGCTTTTTTTTTAAAAGTTATTAAACATTAATTATTACCAACAGCTTTTAGAGAATCTAACTGACGTTGTAGCGCATTAATCTTATCTGAATTATCTTCTACTTTTGGAATGCTACTAATAGAATCTATCTGCTGCTCTATAATATCTTCATCTACTTTTGGTACTTCTTTATAAAAATACCCAATGCCTTCACTTGCTCTCCAAGCTTCATTTAACTGATTATAAACTTCCTCATCCCAAGTACTTGGGTGTTTTACATCAATCCAAATAACATCTCTGTATTCACTATCAATTAAAACTAAATCTGGCGTCGCAGAACCATCAAATTGTTGTGCATCTGTTGAGCTGATAGAAGAAATTGTTCCTAAGAAAAACATACGTTTTCTTCCTGCAATATTCTTAATATAAGGTCTAAACTCCACAGGTGTACTTGCAGACCAATCGTATTCTTTTCGAGATTCCTTAACCTTTAAAGGCATTGCAGAGACACCTGCGTAACCTTGCTTTTTTGAAGCGTGATCGTAATAATATAGCTTACCTGATCCGTCTGCTGGTACAAATACACTATAACTTAAACTGGTACGCTGATTTCCTACAGGCTCTAAACCAAACCAATGATATAATCCGCTGTAAGCATCAGAATTTGAACCCGAAAAATCAAAATCGGTAACATAAGGTTGTTGGTTTTGATCTTTTGGCATTAAAGGAATTTTTACTGCTGTTTCCATATTCCATGGTAATGGATCACTAAAACCACCTAAAAATTTTAAAGACTCTGCTTCTAACTGCGATACTTTTTCAGATAATGTATTCTGTTTCATCAAAAACGGATAATTTTTAATTTCTTCAGGACTCACATAAGTTCCTTTTCCTATAGTAATACGTTCTAAATAATCATTAAAATCATGTTCTCCATTTTCAATAATCATTACACCTCCAAAACTTGGATAAGGAAAAAAGAAGCCTTTCCATTTAATCAAACTCACGACTTGAACCCATTGACCTGAATCATTTTTCATGTAAAATGTATCACTTGGCTCGTGATTAAATAACATCCATGGATTAAAACGTTGCACCACGGCATTGTAAGTATTTCTACTAAACTTTAAAGATTCACCTATAGAAAATGTGACATCAATACGATTTTCGTTTGAAAACCTTGGAAATGGTGTGGTACTGCTCACAGCAAATAATTCTTCCGTATTATCATTAATACGTTGCATTACATATTTTTCACTTGGCTGAATGGCCATTGTCCACTTATTCTGACCATCAACTCTTACTAAATGCGGTAACGAAACATCTTTAGTTTCTCCTACACTTTCATTCGCCATAGAAAACACATTTCTTAAGGGTTGAATACGTTCGTTTTGTGTTAATGGAAGTTCATTGATTTCAACTTTATCCATGCTATTAAACACATTGTACGTTTTCATATAATCGTACATTTTATAATGCCAACCCACAACATATAAAATTCCGAAGAAGACAATTAACAACGCCAATATTCCTAAACGGCCACCAACATTTGCAGACTTCCTGAATTTACGCAAGCCTAAAAACAGCACTAAAGCACTCATTAAAATGATGAATATATACTTACGCACAAATAATAAAACGGGCTGATAATCGTCCCTAAAAAAGAATAATAACACTATTAGTAGCAATACTACAAGAATGGTAATTCCTTTTTGCCTCCCTCCTTTTTTCCAATATGATTTTATCATGATATAATTTCCTGTAAGAACAAGAATCTCCTATTTTTATTAATAATTGTAATCCTTTTTGTTATTAAGCATCTTAGATATTCTTGATTTCTCAAGAATCTATTACATAAGACCCTTATCTTTTAAACGATCACGTGCACTTTGCTTTTCGACCTTTGGTTCTGCATTAATATCTTCTTTCAATTCTTCAATTTCTTTTGAATCTCTAGTTGTTAAATCTTCTATAAAGTCTTTTCCTTTTTCCACAACATCGTCAAATTTATCTTCTAAAGAATCACTTTGTTCCTCTATAACTTCGGTTGTTTTAATCACAAAACTTGCTAAATAAGTTCCTATTAATGCTCCTACAGCAAAAGATGCAAAAGCAGATACGCCGTTATAACTGCTAAATACAGAAATTGGCGTTAAAAATTCAACAACCAAAGCAGCAACTAAAACGAAACTTACCACAAAAATGATACGTGGCAAAAGAGTTTGCTTATAAATAAATCCTTTGGGATTATCGGGACTCATTTGCAGCTCCTTACTATTGACAATTTTGTTTAAAAAACGGTAAGCGCCATTACCGTTAGATTCTCTCCAATACAGAAAGATACCGAATAAAATGGCTGCGATGAAGATAACAAGTTCTATTCCCATGATTGTTTGTTTTATATTTTAGATTCCGCGTTAATTACAGAATACTGGTACCTATTATATTAGTCTAAAAAACTTAGATATTGTTACTGATCCTTTCAATTACCCAATCTTTAAATGAATCTTCCCAAGTTTCGTAACTCTTATAAAATTGCTCTTTATCATACCAATACAAGAATAACATATCCTTTGGTGCAATATTAATCAGTAATTTATGAATTAAATCGCGATGTTCTGCTGATAATGATGAATGTGGTTGATGTAACGCAAAGTAAAAAGATTGTTCTACAATATCTTCAATCTTATACGCATTACTGCGTTCTAATTTTTCGAGATAAATTTCGACACTCATAACCTGCTTACGAGCATTAATATCTATTTTATTTAAATAACTTTTAAATAAGCCTTTATCATCTAAAATAGCTTTAATTGGATGTTCTGTTTCTTTAAGAAACTGTGCCAATTCAAACTTTTTAACTCGATCGTAATTTGATGTGGTTACAACAGCTTCTAAATCACATTCAATAATAATGTGGTCTTTAAGCTTAGCAACTAATTCTGGTTGAGAAATGTGATAAATCAACACATCATGAATGGTATCTTTAATGGCTTCTTTATAAAATTTTTCATCTTTAAAAATAACGATTGGTTTTATAAAATCGCGAAGTAAATACACGCCTCCAAAAGCTCTAGTAAAAAATGAACTGGTTGTAAAATGTAAAGTCTCTATATTTAAATCTCGCGCTCTTAAATCTCCATAAGTTTTAGCCGAATTTAGTAACTGTTGCTGAATATCTTCATCAATAAAATTATTTCCATTTCTAAATTTATTAACGAGTTGTAATTGCTCTGTTTGCTTTTCTTCTAAATTATCAATAAGCCTAAATGTGATTGCAACATCTTTATATTTTAAAACGTCTAAAGGCTCATAAAACACATCTATATTTTGATCAAATTCTATACAAATTGCAGAATCTCGGGTAATATCATTAATCTTTTCTCCATGGGTTTTAAACACCAATTTCATCATTTCTCTATCAAAAGAATGAAATGGCAAATAGACTGGTTTCCCTTTTTGTAATGGTGAAATTATAATTCCGTTTGGGTTAGCTTCACCTTGATTAAGGTAATGCATATTCTTCTTTTCTTCTGCAACTTCAGGACTCCAACCTACGCCATCAATAGAGAATGATTTGAGCTTGGTTTCTGTAAACCCTAAAGTTTTTAGGCATTTATTATAACGATCCACTAATTTCCCACTAATAGGAATCAGTTCACTTCTAAATAAATTGGCTTGTTTTAATTTGTCCATCTTCATTTTCCACCAAAGTGGAATACTATTTTTGTTATTCCTGAGAAAGCAGGAATCTAATTATTATAACAACTTATTGATTTGCGCATACTGTACTAACATAATTGTTTTTGCATCAATAATCTCTTCGGTTTCAATCATGCTGATAACTTTAGAAAACGGAAGTTCTAATACTTCAATCTCTTCATTTTCAATTTCCAATCCGCCTCCTTCACTTATTTTTAAAGCATCTGTATATTCTGCTACATAAAGAAATAATTTTTCGGTTAATGCGCCAGGTGAAGTGTAAGTTTTAAAAACTTCTTTAGCCTCACTAATTTTATAACCAACTTCTTCTTCTGTTTCTCTAAGAATCGTTTCTAAGGGTTTATCATTATGTTCTATAGAACCGGCACAAACCTCAATAGACATGCCTTCACTTTTAGTGTTTTCATAAATTGGCATTCGGAATTGCTTGGTTAAAATAACAGTTCCCTTTTCTACATTATATAAAAATATTGCTGCTCCATCTCCACGATTGTAGCATTCTCTTGAAATCGATTTCCATTCGCCATTTTTAAATTGGTATTCGTAATCAATTTTATCTAAAGTAGCCCAATCCTTAGAAAGGTTTGTCCTTTTTATATTTTTTAAATTTTTCATGAGATTCCTCTTCACTCATGCCTAGTTATGTTGGATTAACAATAACTGAGCACTTTTACTTTTTAATTTATTACTTATTCCCAAACAGCTCGCGAGCCTTACTATCAATATTCATTTGATTTATTCTAGAATCTACCTGACGTTTAAAATCGGTATCTGCAATAGTAGCAACATTATCTAAATAACGAATCACTTCTTGTCGTCTTATATCTGAAAAGTTTAAACCTTTCATATTAGATTTCATCAACTCTTGAAGCATATTAAACTTAGTTTCGTAATTCTTTTTGAAATACTTTTCAGGATGCTCAAACCAATCTTGTTCTAAATCAAAATCTGTTAATCGTAATGAAATTGCCGATTGAATATTACGCACATCTCTTGAAGAGAAAAACGGAAATATCTTCTGAATTTCTTTATATAATGCAGCATAAAACATATGATCAGTCGTTTCATGAAGCTTTTCTACCTTATCAAAAGTTTCATGAACACGAGCTTCAGAAGGCACATCAATAGTATTTAAAATCTCCCCCATACTATTAGCTAAGCCCTGTTCTGATAAATACTTATAGACTTCAGGATCATTCATGTTCACAAAATCGGGCATGGTATCTTGTAATTTTTTCCACCAAATGTAATCTTGATCTACAAAATCGTGTTCAGAACGTGCACCATCAATTTTAAAACGTCCTTGCACACGCGAAATAACCGCTTTATCTAACATCTCAGGTAAATTGGTAAATAACCCAATTGAGCTATTTCCATAATTAACGGCATAAGCACCTTCTGTATATCTTAAAAAGACACCAATAACTTCTTTCACACCAGCAGAAACACCTTGAGAGGTTCGTTCTTGTAAATTATTTTCAGCATCATCTATAGGTGCAAAAATTAATTTAGTTGGATCTTGTAAAGGTTTCATCCATTCTACCATTTTTTCGGCAGAACCACCTTGAAATGTACTAATTAACGTGTCTGGCATGGGATGAAACAAAAACGGAATGTCTAAATTATCGGCATGTTCTTTCAAGCGTGTTGCAATGGCAGCAATAAGCATACTTTTTCCTGTTCCAGGAATTCCGTACCCCATAAACACAGGCATAAATCCTCCTAATTCTTGAAATGGATTTTTCTTTGCTTCAAAATCATAGCTTAACATACGCTCGGTTAAACGGCGGCCAAAATGTTTAGCATCCTTATTCCCGACAATTTGTTCGAACTGAATTTTATTAAATTCAATACTCTTTGCGGTTCCTGAAAAAGCATTATCCCAACCTGAAATAGCAAACTCTGATTTTTCGAGCTTATAGGTTCTATCTACAATAGTTTCCGTATATTCTAAAGTGCTTTTACGCATCTGAATCTCTTCAATTAAAGCTTCAAAATAAACCACTGTAAAATCTAAAACATCTCTATCTGATTTAATAATCTCTGGATGCCCTAAATATTTATCATAATAAAACAATTGACACGAAATTCCTTTTAAAGGGGATAAAAAAGACACCTCCGGAATTCCGGCAAATTTCTGTTTCATCACTGATAAATCATCGGAAGCATGAGGTTTTAAATCGTGTAAAATCTTATAAGCTACAGCAAACAACATAAATGCTGTTGACGTATGCATTTTACTTTCGTACTCACGTCTTCCTGAACTATCTAAAGCGGATTTATTTTCACTTAAACTTGATAATCCTGAAGCATCGTAATAAGAATCCTTGATCCAAGTTCCTAGCACAATCCCTTCTTGAACGGCATATAAAGTTTGGTTTAAGAAAATAGGAAGTGCAACAGATTCTGGCAATAAACGTTTCTTTAGTGCCAAAATAGTTTTAGAAACGGAAGTTACATTAACATTACTTCCATTATTGGCTCGCGATAAATACAAAAGAATAGATTCGTCTTTAGCATCATTATCTTTGCTTTTTGCACGTTGACTCTGCTCCCACTGAATAGATTTTAAATAAGTGGTAGCTTCATCACGAAGCATATCGAGTTCATTTTGTTTTATAGGAAAAGTTGAGTTGTGTTCCATATTTTTATAGTCTTCAGTCCTTAGTATGCAGTCTTCAGTGCTTACTGTTGAGGCTTATCTCGGACTTATTTATATTTTATAATCCGAATTTATTAGGGTTCTTGATCATATAATTGATAAGTTTTCCTATTTCTTCGCTTTTATATTGTAATTCTTGTTTCTTAATTTCTGTTATATATCCACATGCTAAAGCAAAATCTAACCATAATTGTGTTTCAGAATTTTCACTATCTGCATCCGATAATTTACTTTTAAAATGCTTTTCATATTGCCGTTTTCGATAACCTTCAGCAATATTTGAACATACAGATCTACTTGACCTAATCATTTGTGATGTTAAACCAAACATTTCAGACTTAGGAAAATCTTTAGTCAATTGGAATATTTCCATTGCTAACTCGAATCCTTTTTGATAAGCCAATAATGTTTTAAATGACATATTCTTTTTTACTTTTCATTACTGACAACTGAAGACTGGATACTGCTTACTTGAATTGGTGACATCGCCAACTTATTCATAATTTCAGGTGTTTTATTGTATAGCATTTGAATGATACGATGTGGTGCAAAAATATAACGCTGCCTATACATAGCATCCCAGCGTTGAAAGGTTTGTTTACTAAAAAAGCTACCTTCTTTAAATTCGCTACTCGATTTTAATTCATCTATTTTAAGAGATATAGCATAAGATTCTAACGGAATCTCTTTGTTTGCTATACTCTGCAAAATGGCATGCGTTAATTTATTTTCGTCCTTTGCAAATACATTGTGAATTGGTCCTAAATCCACACGTTTTATAAGCTTCGGAAATACTTTTGGTAAACGTTTATCTATTCCGTAAGCCATGGTATCGAAAGCCATTTCTCTATCTGCAACATTTTTTAGGGTTTCATAGATTTCATCTTTATAACTTTCTACATTTTTACCATCGTAATTAAAATACATATAACAAACAAACGGTCGGTTATGAGATACATCATAGAAACTCCAACTTACTAAATGTTCTGCTACAGAACCTTCTGGTGCTGGTATAATCTTTCCTTGTACAAAACGATTAAAAATATATTCCTTTTTAGCTGAAGAATAATAGACTATGGATGCAGCTTGAAAGAGTTTTCGTTTTGGAATTGGCTCTTTTTTTCGCATTAAAGTATCTAAGAATTCATCTTTTAGTGTTTCAATTCCTGTAAGTTTTTCTAAGTAATCTTCTCGTAAAGCTAAATCGTTAAAGAGATAACGGAATTCTAAATAATTTGGAAAACTAGAATCTGTTAAATCTACCTTCATATTTTCCTCGTCGTCATACATGTATTTTACACGCATAGCTTCTATAGAATACAGTAACAAATCACTGTATTGCTTAAATAAGAGTAATTCTTGTTGATTTAATATTTGCTTTTCTTGTACCGCAACAATGAGTTCCTTGAGCGAGAAATCTATCATTTTGTGATAGAACACGTATTGCTCTTTGGAATCTAATATGGCGGAATCTAAAGGTGTAACGATCATTTTTAGTAAACAGTTGGTTGTATTCAATTAACTCTAAGTTATGTTATGAATACATTTTTTAAAGATTATACTTTTCTTTACATATATGAATTTCGGAAACAATTTTCTCTTCATTTTCGCCATAATTGATTTCCGTTTTTAACTCACATTCTTCATGATCATTGGTGTGAATAATAAAAATTACAGAGCCAATTGAAATTAAAATGACAATCATTGAAAAAAGAAACGTGTTATTCACAATCTATTTTATTCTAAAATCATTTTTTTGTTTTATATCCCATTTACGCTTTACAATAAAAATCAAGAAAAGGAAAAAAGAAGAAACTGCAGAAACAGATAAAGTTGAAATAATATCTTTTTCATAAAATAAAAAATAACTCACAATTGAATTAATTACAAAAAAAACAATTACGAATAGTAATAATCCTCTATTAGTCATAGCCTTACTTATGTTTTAATTATTAAATTTTCTCTTTTTTGAGAATTATTTTTCCTTTTTTGAGCTCGAGTAAACGCGTTAAGGATTAATTTCTCATTTTTATTGTTCTCATGATTACTTTCCCAAAAAACGGCATCCTTTTTTCTTTTTCTTAAAAAAAGATATAATGGAAAGCTTAACCTACTTTTGCCTTTAAAACAAAAGTAGGTAACGCTATTATTAAATTACCCTAACAAATCATCTTCAGTAGATGCTGGTTTTGGTGCACTAGCTGGTTTTCCTGCTGTATCTCCTGAAGGAGCATTTGCATCTGCTGCGTAGTAATCTTCAAAAATTTCTTTCATATCAATGCCGTAACGCTCTGCAAAATTCTTCTGAATAGATTTATCCTTCTCTCTAATTTCTTGCAACGCTTCAGCATAACTTCCGTAAACACCTTGCATAACTTTTTCGTGAACAGGAATATTGTCCATCATTTCTTGACGTGCACGAGCACTTGCAGTATGCATTGCTGCTAACGTTTCACCAATATGCTCATCTGTTTTAACCCCTAAATGTTCTAATATTGCTGCAAATTCTTGATCTGTACGTGCTTTTAAAGCCACAACATAACCATCATAATACTTAAGACGCTCATCCGTATCTGACTTTAATTTTGCACGATGTGTTTGTAAATTGCTACGTAACGACGTTAATACTTTAATCGTTAAATTATGCTTGTGTACAAAACTATCTTTTGAAGCTGCAAGCGTAGTGTAAGCATTTTTAAGCCCTTCTAACTCCTCTACTTTTTGCTCTAAAGTAGTCACTTTACTAAGTGCTGCTGAGTATTCTGTAGATTGCTTATCCGATACTTCTTCTAAAGCCTGACGTGCTTGTTTTAATAAAGCATATTCCGTTTCCAGCTTATCCTCTACTTCTTTTTTCTTTTGAAGTGCTTTTGTATGATTATTAGAAGCGTCTACAATAGCCGTTTTAAGACTTTCTTCAACCTCTTTAATTTCTACTTCTCTATCTTTTAAACGTTTGATAGCTGCCTGACTTTTAAATGATAATTCATTTAATAAAGTCTGAATATCTGCAGTTTCAATACGCTGTTGAAACATTGCTTTTGCTTCATTATCTGCTGCATCACGTGTTTTTTGTGCATTTTTAAGTTCTGCTTCTGCATCATTAATTTTACTTTTTCTTCCCCAAAGATTATTCCACCAGGTATCTGGTTTATTATTAGCATCTTCAAGTTCTACTTTAGCACGCTCTAAACGTTTAATAGCATCGTCTATCACTTTTTGCTCTGAAGCATTTAATGCCGAAAAACCTTCGAACATAATTCCCACTTCATCTTGATAATCTGTTAAGTCTTTAATAGCATCTAATAAGGTAGAACGATCTTTTTCTGCCATATCTACAACATTATCTAACGTTGCATTAAGTATTTTCTGACGACTTTCGGGATCATCTTCCTGAGCAAGCTTAGACTTCATTTGGTCTATGGCTTTTCCCCAGTTAACATCGACTTTCTCAGTCTTTTCTTGTGAGTTGGTTTCTAATAAATCAAAATCATCAGACATATTTTGGTAGTTTTAAGGTTGAATAGTTTTAGGTTAACAATTTCGGTAAATTTTATGATTATAAAAACTTTACTTACTAATTATATGTAGCTAATGTTATAAAAATGTTACACTCTGATCGTTTTTAATGCAGAATCAATATCTTTATAAAAAACCAAAAACAACATGAAAACACTGACACACATCTTATTACTAGCCATTATCACAACTACTTTTAATTGTAAAAATGATACTAAAAAAGAAATTATAACTACCACTATAACAGAAACAAATATAGAACCAACACTAACCAAATCTTCGTTAAAAATCATCCCTATCTCTCACGCAACAATGGTTTTAGAGACAGAAAATGAAACGATCTATGTTGACCCAACTGGCGGATCGGAAGCTTTTGAAGGACAAAAAACACCAACTTTAGTATTGATTACTGATATTCATGGTGATCATTTAAACCTTGAAACTTTAGAAGGAATAGACATGTCTAAAGCAACACTTATTGCACCAGCTGCGGTTGTAGAAAAATTATCAGATAGTATTGCTTCTAAAATTATAACCTTAAAAAATGATGACTCATTCAATTTAGAAGGGATAAATATTAAAGCTATCCCGATGTATAACCTGAGAGAAGAAGCTTTAAAATTTCACACTAAAGGTAGAGGAAATGGCTATTTATTAACTGTAAATGATGAACGTATCTATATTTCTGGTGATACAGAAGACATCCCAGAAATGCGAAATCTAAAAAATATTGATATCGCTTTTGTTTGTATGAATTTACCATACACAATGCCTGTAGAAAGTGCAGCAAGTGCTGTGTTAGACTTTAAACCAAAAAAAGTATATCCTTATCATTATAGAGGAACCGAAGGTTTAAGTGATATTAATAAGTTTAAATCCTTAGTAAATGAAGGAAATGATGCTATAGAAGTTATCTTTTTGAATTGGTATGAATAAAATAGTAGAAACAGCTAATTGTTAATAAGTTAAAGAAAAAATTAAAAAACTACTGAAAACATTGTGGCTCACCCATGTTAATAACCTTTTAATCGATAATAATTTAACTATAACGTTGTAAATTATTTAATATTAAGCATTTAACATTCATATTTTATTTATATTAGCACCTTAGAAGGTAAACCCAAATCTTAATCTTTAATTAAAATGTTTAATATCATAATTTCTACTTACTTAATTGTGACTACAACGCAGCTCACTCTTGTTTTGATATCAGTTGCTTCTATTTTTTTGGTTTTTATTCTCGTAGCTATAATTAAAATGTATAAGCTGAAAGCTGAGAATAAGAAATTGATGGAGACTACCATATTTAAAGATATGGATGAATCTTATGAAGATTTTACAGGTGGACACCTTTACGGAGATAATTAAATTTATTTTAAAATGGAACTTTATCTATTACTTTTTGTAAGAGCAGTATTACATGAACCTTCTGATAAAACGGTTAGTATTCTGTCAATTGGCCTTATAGTAATGATTATATTATGGTTTTTGTTATTTCTTAAATATAGAAAATTAAAAGAAAAAGTAGATCGTTTAGAAGCAAAAGTATAAAATAAAAAAGCCAGCATTATCTGCTGGCTTTTTTATTTTGAGTTGCTGGAACATTATCTTACCAACTTTCTATACTTAATTCGTTTTGGCATTAAATCCCCACCTAAACGTTTTTTCTTATTTTCTTCGTAATCACTAAAACCGCCTTCAAAGAAATAGACTTGAGAATCACCTTCAAACGCTAAAATATGGGTACATATTCTATCTAAAAACCATCTATCGTGACTAATAACAACCGCACAACCTGCAAAGTTTTCTAAACCTTCTTCTAATGCTCTCAATGTGTTTACATCTAAATCATTGGTAGGTTCATCCAAAAGTAATACGTTTCCTTCTTCTTTAAGTGTCATAGCAAGATGTAAGCGGTTACGTTCACCACCAGAAAGCAATTTTACTTTCTTGTTTTGCTCACCTCCTGAAAAATTAAATCGACTTAAATAAGCTCTAGAATTCACTTCTTTTCCGCCCATCATTACCAACTCTTGCTCATCACTAAAGTTTTGCCAAATTGTTTTTTCAGGATCTATATTGGAATGCTTCTGATCAACGTAAGCAATCTTAGCGGTTTCACCTACTTTAAACTCACCTTTATCAGGAGTTTCTTCACCCATAATCATTCTGAAAATTGTGGTTTTACCAGCACCGTTAGGCCCAATAACACCTACAATACCTGCTTGTGGAAGATTAAATTTTAAATCATCGTACAACAATTTATCATCATAACCTTTAGCCACACCAATAGCTTCTATAACATTTGTTCCCAAACGTGGACCGTTGGGAATATAAATCTCAAGTTTTTCATCAAGTTGTTTTTGATCTTGACTCATTAATTTATCGTAGTTCTTCAAACGTGCCTTTTGCTTTGTCTGACGGCCTTTTGCACCTTGACGTACCCAATCGAGCTCACGCTCTAACGTCTTTTGACGCTTAGATGCAACTTTACTTTCTTGTGCCATACGTGTTGACTTTTGATCTAACCAAGATGAGTAATTTCCTTTCCAAGGAATTCCCTCTCCTCTATCTAACTCTAAAATCCAACCTGCTACATTATCTAAGAAATACCTATCGTGAGTTACAGCAATAACAGTTCCTTTATATTGTGCTAAATGATGTTCTAACCAATGTACTGATTCTGCATCTAAGTGGTTAGTAGGCTCATCTAATAGTAAGACATCTGGCTCTTGAAGTAACAGACGGCATAAGGCAACACGACGACGTTCCCCGCCTGAAAGTACTCCGATTTTCTTGTCACCATCCGGAGTTCTTAAAGCATCCATTGCGATTTCTAGCTTAGTATCTAATTCCCAAGCACCTGCAGCATCAATCTGATCTTGTAATTCGGCTTGACGATTCATAAGCTTTTCCATTTTATCTGGATTGCTATAAACCTCTTCTAAACCAAATTGATCATTAATACTATTATACTCATCAAGAATAGCAACAGTTTCAGCCGCACCTTCTCTAACAATTTCCATAACAGTTTTGTCATCATCTAATTTCGGTTCTTGTTCTAAATAACCTACAGAATAGCCAGGTTGAAAAACGACATCACCTTGATAATTATTATCAACACCTGCTATAATCTTTAATAATGTAGATTTTCCAGATCCATTAAGCCCCAGAATACCAATTTTTGCTCCATAGAAGAAACTTAAATAGATATTTTTTAAAACTGGTGTATTTGCGCCAGGAAAGGTCTTTGTTAGACCAGACATTGCGAAAATTACTTTTTTATCGTCACTCATAATTCTTTATTGTTTTTGAAAATTAAACATTACTGTGGTATACAATATTGTTTACATTCGACCTTTTAAAGCGTTAAAAACCCATGCAATACAATAGAATCCACCACCAACAGCAGCAAATCCCCAGCCAGCAACATCATCGTATCTAAATGCACCAAGAGCAATCAATCCACATCCTACAAATACCATTATCCAAGTAGCCCAAGCTAATACTGTGTTTTTATTCATTGCCATAGTCAATCTTAAATTTAATAATTAGTTAGTTCACAAATATCGTGAAATTTAAGAAGAAATTGTATAAATTCTTTATGCTTTTACCAACCTATAGTCCATTAACACCATACAAACCCAAGAGTTTTTTTAAAATTATTTAAACATTAATACCTAATGATATTTTAAATTATAAAATAATTTTACAAACTAATTTGAAATTTATTTATTTCGATTAAAAGTTCATCATTAAGTTCTTTATTTACAATTTTTTCTTCTAAAAAATTATCATTAAATGAAGGTAAAGAAAATGTTCCTACAATATCTGCATCATGACGAGGAAATCTATCTAAAGCAATTTGAAGAACGGATTGCCCTCCTCTAGCTCCTGGCGATGTTGCCATTAATAACATTGGTTTATTTAACCAGTTCTTTTGTTCTAATACAGAGAGCCAGTCAAATAAATTTTTAAATACTGCAGAATAAGCGCCATTATTTTCTGCTAATGAAATTATAATACCATCGCTTTTCTTTAACAGATCTAAAAATATTACTGCATTTTGAGGTATGCCTTCTTTTTTATGCAAATCCTGACCGTAAATTGGCAATTCAAAATCATTTAAATCTAGAATTTTAACATCCACATCTTTAACAAGACATGCCGCATAGGTTGTTAATTGTTTATTAATTGATTCAGAACTATTACTTCCTGCAAAGGCTATTATTTGTTTCATTTAATGTGTATTTATTTAATGTTAAAAATACAAAACCACAATTAGTGTTCCTAGGAATAAATTTTGATCTAACAAATAATCATTTTCGAAACATCGAATCGTTTTTGTAAATTCGTGCAAAACAATATTGCGCAATGGATATCAAATTCAACATAAACGAAGACCATAATAAACTTCTTCTTTCCGATTTAAAAAAACGATTGGTAAAAGTAAAATTAGGTGGTGGTGAAAAAAGTATTGAAAAACATAAAGCTAAAGGTAAAATGACGGCACGAGAACGTGTAAACTATCTTTTAGATTCTAAAGCGAAATCTATAGAAATTGGCGCTTTTGCAGGAGAAGGGATGTACGAACAATATGGAGGTTGCCCATCAGGAGGTGTTGTTGTAAAAATGGGTTATGTAAAAGGAAAGCAATGTATTGTTGTCGCAAATGATGCTACTGTAAAGGCAGGAGCATGGTTTCCTATTACAGGAAAAAAGAATTTACGTGCACAAGAAATAGCCATTGAAAATCGATTACCAATTATTTATTTAGTTGATAGTGCAGGTGTTTTTTTACCAATGCAAGATGAAATTTTTCCAGACAAAGAACATTTTGGACGTATTTTTAGAAACAATGCCATAATGAGTAGTATGGGAATTACGCAAATTGCTGCGGTTATGGGAAGTTGTGTTGCGGGAGGCGCTTATTTACCAATAATGAGTGATGAAGCCATAATTGTTGATAAAACAGCTAGCATTTTCTTAGCTGGAAGTTATCTCGTTAAAGCGGCTATTGGTGAATCTATAGATAATGAAACTTTAGGAGGTGCGACCACACACTGTGAAATTTCAGGCGTTACGGATTATAAAGCCAAAGATGACAAGGATGCTTTAGATAAAATAAAATCTTTAGTTGATAAAATTGGGGATTTTGATAAAGCTGGTTACAATAGAGCTGAATCTAAAAAACCAAAAGATAACCCTGATGACATATTTGGTATTCTTCCTAAGAGTAGAGCTGACCAATATGATATGAAAGAGATCATTAAGCGTTTGGTTGACGACTCTGAATTTGATGAATACAAACAAGATTATGGTAAAACCATCATTACAGCTTATGCTAGAATTGAAGGTTGGGCTGTAGGTATTGTTGCTAATCAAAGAAAATTAGTTAAAAATAAACAAGGCGAAATGCAATTTGGTGGTGTTATCTACAATGACTCTGCTGATAAAGCTACGCGGTTTATAGCCAATTGTAATCAGAAAAAAATTCCATTAGTTTTTCTTCAAGATGTTACAGGCTTTATGGTAGGTAGTAAATCTGAACATTCAGGCATTATAAAAGATGGTGCTAAAATGGTAAATGCTGTAAGTAACTCTGTAGTTCCAAAATTTACTATTATATTAGGGAACAGTTATGGTGCTGGTAATTACGCTATGTGCGGAAAAGCTTATGATCCAAGATTGATTGCCGCTTGGCCAAGTGCAGAATTAGCTGTTATGAGTGGAAATTCTGCTGCAAAAGTTTTATTGCAGATAGAAACTGCTTCTCTTAAGAAGAAGGGTGAAAAAATTACTAAAGAAAAAGAAGATGAATTATTTAACAAAATAAAATCGAGATACGACGATCAAGTATCTCCTTATTATGCAGCTTCTAGAATATGGACTGATGGAGTTATAGATCCACTAGATACCAGAACTTGGATTTCTATGGGAATTGAAGCAGCTAACCACGCGCCTATTGAAAAGCCTTTTAATATGGGAGTTTTACAGGTTTAAACATACTTCTTAAATTATTATATAAAAAAAGAGAGCGCAAATTGCGCTCTCTTTTTTTATATAATAATTTAAGATGCTATTAAAGAGTTATCCCTTCTCGTTTAGCTTTCTTTTCTGCTTTCATTTCTTTTAAACGTTCCATTGATGCACCAAAAATCCAGTATGGTACTACAAAGGTTAAAAGGAAAATTAATAACCAAAATCCAATAGTTAATATGGTTAAAAATGCTAAAAATCCTAAATATTGATCAAATTCGAACATAATTCTTTTGTCGTTTACGTTTTGTTAGTACAAAGATATAACCAAAATCTAAATTTTACAATACCTTGCCCTAGTTTTATTAACAGGTTATTAAAATTTAAAGTGCTTTTACTAATAAATCTGCTGTTGCCGGATTAGTTGCTAGTGGTACATTATGCACATCACACAGTCTCATTAGCATTAAAATATCTGGTTCGTGAGGATGACGATCTAATGGATCTCTAAAAAATAAAACCATATTACATTTACCCTCAGCTACTCTTGCTGCAATTTGAGCATCTCCTCCTAAAGGTCCAGACATAAACGCATCCACTTGAAAACCTGCTTTAGAAACTTTCTCTCCTGTAGTCCCTGTGGAAATTAAATTAATTCCTTTTTGATGTAAAACTTCATTATGTTCATTTAAAAATTGAACCATTTCTGCTTTCTTACCATCGTGTGCAATAATAGCAATTTCCATATTATAGATTATTTACATGATAACTCACTAACCCTTCAATTGGACGCCTGATAAAGTTACCAACTTTAAATCCAAATTCTTTAGCGACTTCTTTTATTTCCTTTTGAGCAAAATAAGCTATAGAACCAGCAAAATGTACTAGTGTACCTGCTTTTAATTCTTCTTTATATTGAAGAATCATGTTTTCAGAAAATAAACGAATCCCTTTTGTAATAAGCGTACTAATATATTCTGAGTCTTTATTTATAAACATAAACTCTGCATGATCTGCTAAATAGGCACTAGGATTTGTTTGTTTGTAAACATTAAACTTAATATAATCTGCATCTAGATTATGCTTATGAGCAAATGCTACTCTAATTGTATCTGGCATTTTATTAAAAAAGTAATCTCTAATTAATTGCTTACCAAAATAATTACCACTAGCATCATCCATTAATATAAAACCAAGACTAGAAACACGTTGATGTAAATTAGCACCATCGTAGTAACTACAATTAGAACCTGTACCAAGTATACATACTACAGCGGCTTCGTCATTAGAATTTATACATGCCCTAACGGCAGCATAAGTATCTTCTCTAACTTCTACAACTGCATTAACAAAATAAGACTCTAAGATAAACTGTAATAAAAGCCTAGGCTTGTCCGTACCACAGCCTGCACCATAAAAATAAACGTGAGTTACATCTTCTGCAATCTCCATTAACTCTTTACTTTTCCTTATAATTTTATTGATTTTTTTCTCTGCTACTATTGCAGGGTTTAAACCTTTGGTTCTTATCTTATCAACGGTTTGTTTACCATCTTTATCTATTGCAATCCAATCGCACTTTGTAGAACCACCATCTGTTATTAAAATCATGATAATGTATATAAATAAAAATTCCGTAGTTTATGACAAATCATAATTCTACGGAATTTTCAGAATTAATAATATGTATTAAAGGTTATTTACCTTTTGAGCTAAATCAACTAATTTGTTTGAATATCCAAATTCGTTATCATACCAAGAGATTAACTTGAAGAATGTAGAATTTAATTCAATTGAAGCATCAGCATCAAAAACACTAGTTCTTTCTTCACTTACGAAATCTTGAGACACTACAGCATCTTCAGTATAACCTAAAACACCCGCCATAGATCCTTCTGATGCTTTTTTCATAGCAGCCTTAATCTCAGCTAAAGTTGTTTCTTTTTTAGTTTTAACTGTTAAATCTACTACAGAAACATCAACAGTTGGTACTCTAAAAGCCATACCTGTAAGTTTTCCGTCTAATTCTGGAATTACTTTACCTACTGCTTTTGCAGCACCTGTAGAACTTGGAATAATGTTGTTAAGAGCTGAACGACCTAAACGGTAGTTTTTACGAGATGGTGCATCTACAGTAAATTGTGTAGAAGTTGCAGCATGAATCGTTGTCATTAAAGCTTCTTCTATACCGAAGTTATCTTCGATTACTTTAGAAATTGGTGCCAAACAGTTTGTAGTACAAGATGCATTAGAAACAATGACATCACTAGCAGTTAATTTATCATCGTTTACTCCCATTACAAACATCGGAGCATCTTTACTTGGAGCAGAGATTACTACTTTTTTAGCACCACCATCAATATGATATTGAGCAGTCTCTAAAGTTGTAAAAATACCTGTACATTCTGCTACAACAGTTGCTCCAGCTTCATCCCATTTAAGACTTTTAGGATCTTTTTCTGCGGTAACACGGATTGTTTTTCCGTCTACTACTAAGTGTCCATCTTTTACTTCAACAGTTCCATCAAATCTTCCGTGAACTGAATCGTACTTTAATAAATATGCTAAATGTTCTACGTCTAATAAGTCATTGATCGCTACAACATCTACGTCGCTACGTTTAACTGTTGCTCTAAAAACAATTCTTCCTATTCTACCGAATCCGTTGATTCCTAATTTCAAATTTGCCATTACTTTAAATTTATATTAATGTTTACTCGTTATTTATATTGACATGATGTCTGAAACTCTTAAAAGTTCCTTATTTATTTTTGATTTTCCTTTTACGGCTTGGTCAAATGGTGTTAAATCCATAACATCATTTTTAAGACCTACCATATAATTACTTTTACCCGTAATTAAACTCTCTACAGCCTTAACTCCCATTCTACTCGCTAATACACGATCGAAACAAGAAGGTGAGCCACCACGTTGCATGTGACCTAAAACAGAAACTCTAACTTCGTACTCTGTCATATTTTCTTCAACATAGTCCTTAAGTTCAAAAACGTTTTTACCAATTTTATCCCCTTCGGCAACAACAACAATACTAGATGATTTACCCGATGCTTTACTTCGTCTTAAAGAATCTAATAATCTATCTAATCCTAAATCTTCTTCAGGAATTAATATTTCTTCTGCACCTGCACCAACACCTACATTAACTGCAATATGTCCTACATCGCGTCCCATAACTTCTATAAAGAATAGTCTATTATGTGAACTTGCGGTATCTCTAATTTTATCTATTACTTCAACAACTGTATTTAAAGCCGTATCGTAACCCAGTGTATGTGTTGTACCAAAGATATCATTGTCTATCGTTCCTGGTATTCCCATTACTGGAAAGTTAAATTCTTGATTAAAAACCATTGCTCCAGTAAAGCTACCATCTCCACCAACTACAACAAAAGCGTCTATACCAGCTTTTTTTAATTGCTCGTATGCTGCCTTTCTACCGTCTACTGTTCTAAAAGCTTTTGATCTTGCAGATTTTAAAATAGTACCACCTTTATTAATGATACCTTTTACACTTCGTGCATCCATTTCAACAAAATCCCCATCAATCATACCTTCATAACCTCTATAAATACCGTAGCATTTAATACTATGAAAGGCACACGTTCTAACAACTGCTCTAATCGCAGCATTCATGCCTGGTGCATCTCCTCCGGATGTTAAAACACCTATTTTTTTAATTGTTTGTAGCATTGTCTAATTTATTTACAGTAAAATTAAGAAACTATACATAGATTAAACTGACTATTATCATAAAAAGATGAGCTAAATTCTAATTCAATCGTTTTCGTTAATAAGTATTTAAAATAACGTTGTATAATTTACGAAATTCATAGTTTAGTTTTCGATTTTTCATCCTTCATCATCATATAAGCAGGAAGCATGTCGTTATCATCAGCCTTCTTTTTTTCACTCTCTTTCTCCTGACTTTTATCCTTTACATTTTCTCCTGAAAAGATAATTTGAAGCAATTCTTTAAAGGAATCAAATTCTACATTGTAAGATAAACCCACGCCTTGAGTATACCCTATTTCTTCACCAAAATTACGAATACTATTTTCTCTATTAAATACCTTAGCTCTAAGCGTTCCGTCTTCATTTAATAGCAAATCAATTTGGACATCTCCGCTTATAACTGTCTGACTAGCACTTCCAAAAGGTACACCAACTTTACCGTTAACCAAAATCTTATCACTTATTTTTGTTTGAAGCGTTACACCTACCTTATTATCCGTTTGTAACTCTGGTGTGTCTTGACCTATTTCAAAATCAAAACCAACATCTAAATTTCCATTACTAGTTCCGAAAAGATTGTTAACAATCCCGGTGAGTCTTTCGGATATTGTGCCTGTAAAATTAGCACCTGTAACTCCACTTGAAAAGCCTCCAGACATTAAAAAGATTAAGGCTTGATTGTCTCGTTCTTCTTTTGAAGACAGCCTATACTCTAACTCTGATTTTACTGTAGAACTAACATTAGGAAACCTAAATGCAAATTGTGGATCTGGTTGTTCTAAATCTCCCGTTAAATGAATTTCAACTTCTACATCAATACTTTGGCTTATAGGGTTATCTAAAAGCACTGACGGGTTTGCGCTACCTGCATAAAGTGCTTTTAAGTTAATCTCAGCACCTAGAGGATCACCTTCCCAAACTATACTTCCCCCTTGTTCTACTCTAAACTTCTTTTCTACAAAACCACCATATTTAAAATTGTAAAATCCTTCTAACACCACAAAATCTCCCCACATATTAAAGGTTCCATTTGTATTAATTAAAAAGTTTAAGCCTCCGACTCCTTTTCCTTTAATTGTACTTCCGGCTTCTTTATCTATTACAATTTCTATCGTTGCATTTTCATTAACATTTAAGTCGAAATCTAACACCAATCCTTTCACTTCGATTTGCTGTGTAATTTCACCATTTACCCTATTTGCCTTTTCTTCTGGACTTAAAAAATGAATAAAAGAGTTATCACCAAAGCTCTCTGAATCATTTAAAGGTATAAAAAACTCGGTACCAGCCTCCGTTCTTCCATTTATAACTTTGATGACCAATTGCTCGGTTGGTCCTTTAATTTCTGCTTTACCAGAAATAAAACCTGTACCATAATATAATTCATCTTCAGACTCTTCTGTATCTAAAACGAGTAAACGATCTGTAGTTAATTCTAACCCTAATTTCCAATCTGAAAAATTATCGTGTGCAATGAATCCATTTAAATTTCCTTTTGAAAAGTATTTAGAATCGGTCATAGCAACATCATTAAAAATGAATTGTTGACCTCTAAGTGATACTTTAGAATCGAAATCGAAACCATAATCTACATTAAGATATGGAATAGACAAACCAGCTCTATCAAGCAGTAATTCTCCATAAATTGCGGGCTTATTTAAACTTCCGGTAACATTAGCATAACCAGAAACTAAACCTCTAATATTATTAATTACACCTTCTCCTAATGGATTGAGGGGATCTAACATGAATTCTTCGAAAGTTACATCTAAATCTATAACAGGGTTTTTATTAGAAATATCTATCATTCCCTTTGCTTCAAATGACTTTAAATTATCATTGATCAGCGTTACATCAACATCGTAATTAGTGATAGAATTGTTTCCTTCTATTTTAGCCGTAAGATTACCTAAGTCGTAGTCGTTAACAAACAACCCACTGATTTCTACATTAGATTTGGGTAGATAAACGCCATCAGTTTGTTCTACATACAATTTACCGTTTACAATACCTTTTAGCGCTAAACTATCAATTCTAGGTGTTATTTTAATTAGTTCAACATCTTTAAAATCGACATTAAACTTTTTATTTAATGAATCATTTATTTCACCTGAAACTAATATTTCTTCGTCTTCATGTGCTATACTAACCGGAAAAATATTGAATGTTTTAAAGTCTCGATCAAACTGTACTTTATTAAGACTATCTCTTTCAGAATTTAATAACCAATCATATCCTTTAAATCTAATATCTGATTTTCTTATTCCGACTACTGATTTATTCGACTTATCAATTGTGTAGAATAAGTTGAGTTTAAAATCATCTGTGTTATTTTCTCCTCCTTTAAATTCTGATTTAATTAATAAAGTATCTCGTTTTGTAACATTAATAAGACTAAACTGAGAAGCATTATAGATCCCTGTACTTAAACTATCAATCTCTATATATGTATTATATAAAGGATTGCTATTATCTATATTTAGATTTATATTGTTAGCGAAATAATCTTTAAATTTAATTTCTGGTGAATTAAATGTTAGCTCAAATCCTTTTTCATCTGTTTCTATTCTTCCTTCTATAAACGTGTTTTTACCAAGTATTAAATCCTTAAAAAAGACAGCTGCAATTTTAGAATAAATATTGAATTTAAAATCTATATACTGTCCTTCTTCAATTATATTTGGTACATAATTGGTATAAATACTTCCAACTGAATTTTCAACTAAACCAAGGATATCTTTTGTTTTAAATTGACCTGTTATTTTTCCGTCAATAATATCTGGTGAGTTTATAGAAATGGTGCGTTCTTCATTATCAAAGGAAGATACAATATCAAAATCTTCAAACGAGTAATCATTATCTTGATTCTTATACGTTGTATTTTTAATATTAATAGCACCTACAGCATTATCTAAGGTTGTTCCTGTTGCTGTCATAGTAACTAACCCTCTAAATTCTGAAACACGATCTCTAGTTACGAAATTTAAATTACTAAGATTAGCATAACCTACATTAGCTTTAAAATCGAATTTTTTCAAATCTTCAGAAAAATCAGCTAACCCATTAAAATCGAGTTGAAGGTTAAGGTCTTCTATCTGCATAATACCGTTAAAGATACTATTACCAAGATTACCAGCAATCATAATATCTCTGTAAGTATAGTTATTATAATTTAAGACAAATACATCACCTGTTACTTTAGTGTTTAAATTCTTTATGGTAAATCCTTTTCCGTTAACATCTAGATTTAAAGACGTGTTTTTAACTAAAGGATCGTTTATTAATTCACCTATATTAAACTCATCTAATGCTACATTACCTATATAATTTGCATTATCAATGTTATCAATATTAGTCAGTTTTAAATTCGATTTTATAAAGCCTAAATCTGTATCAATCTCTAAATCTGCTTCAACGCTTTTAGCTGTTATAAATGAGGTTCCTTTTATTTTAAAATTTCCAACCTTAGAAATTACTGTGGGAATAGAATTACCTAAAAGTCTTGGTAATAATGCTGTTAAATCTCTATAGTTAGAGGCTAAATTCTGAAAATTACCCCGTAAAGCAAAACTATCGTCTTCTCTACTAAATAAATTTTTAAAAGTAATATCTCCTATAATTCTTGTATTGCTAGATGTACTTACATTAAGGTTTTTAGCTTCAAGATTATTTAATGTTCCAGATAGATCGGCATTAAAATTAGCATGTTGATTCGTACCAAACTCGTCGAAAAATGCATTAAGTTCTGTTAAAGAAATATTTGACTCTCTAAAACTAGCTTTTATATTAACCTTGTCTGTAAAGTATTTTAAATCTTCTCGTTTATAATCAAACCGTAAGTCACCTTTTAGCTCAGAAGCATCTGTTTTTATACTTAGATCCCCAAAATTCATATGATCTAAGGTATATTCAAAATTTGCCATTAAATTCTTAACAGCTATTCCTCTATTATCTATGAAACTAAATTTATTTATTCGAGAACTTACCTCTGGACCATTAATTAAAAAATTAGTGGTATTTGCTTGTAAATTTGTAAACTCGAAAATTTTTGGGGTTTCTAGATTTTCGTTAATCATTCTAAAAAGACCATTCTCTATAGAAACATCGCTAGATGAAAACAGAAATTCACTCGGACCAACTCTAGGATTATCAGAGTCGAACTTTGCAACAAACACATCTAAGTTTGTTTCTTCCTGACCTATATAAGTCACTAAATTGAAAACAACATTCTGAAGATCTATATCACCAAAGTTAAGTTTACTTTTGTATAGATTCCTAAAACTAATTATAGAACTATTAAGTTCTCCTACACTAATTAAGGTATCTTTTTTGTAATCTTTAATTAAAATCTCTTTAAGCTCTACATCTCCATTAATCTGAAAACCAACTCTTCCGATATTTATATTTGTCTTAAAATCAGTATTAACTCTATCCGTAATGTATCTACCCAAGCGTGTTTGAACTGCTGGAATTGAAAGAATCAAAAACAAAATAAAAAAAAGGAGCACTATTATGCCTGCCAATTTTCCTATTATTTTGAGTATCCGTTTGATAGATTTTATGAGTTTTAATGTGTGAATTCTTATTACCTTTGTCCTTACAATACGTTGTTAAATATAGCATTGGACTATAAACGGTAAAATTAACAATTATTGTGCCTAATATCGACTATGGAAAAAGAAAATATTTACATTCTAGGAATTGAGTCTTCTTGCGATGATACCTCTGCCGCAGTACTATGTAACGACAAAATTTTAAGCAATGTTGTAGCTGATCAAAAAATACATGCAGAGTACGGAGGCGTTGTGCCCGAATTGGCTTCAAGAGCACATCAACAAAACATCGTTCCTGTTGTACACCAAGCCATTGAAAAAGCAGGCATTAAAAAGGAACAATTACATGCAATTGCATTTACAAAAGGACCAGGATTAATGGGATCTTTACTCGTAGGTACATCTTTTGCTAAATCTTTAGCCTACGGATTAGATATCCCTCTTATTGATATCAACCATATGCAAGCTCATATTTTGGCGCATTTTATAGATGAAGAAGATCATAAAAAACCATCTTTTCCATTTTTAGCCATGACAATTTCTGGTGGACATACTCAGATTGTAAAAGTGAAAAGCTATTTTGATATGGAAGTTTTAGGAGAAACCATTGACGATGCCGTTGGTGAAGCCTACGATAAAAGTGGAAAAGTTTTAGGTCTAGGTTATCCTGCAGGACCAGAAATAGACCGACGCGCACAATTAGGTAACCCAAAAGCTTATAAATTTACAAAGCCTAAAGTAGAGGGATTAAAATTTAGTTTCTCTGGTTTAAAAACTGCTATTCTTTACTTTGTTCAGCGCGAAGTAAAAGCAAATCCAAATTTTATTGAAGAAAATCTTAATGACATTTGTGCTTCTATACAATACACCATAATTGGTATTTTAATGGACAAATTAAAATTAGCAGTGAAGCAAACTGGTATTAATCATATTGCTATTGGTGGCGGAGTTTCGGCTAATTCTGGAATAAGAAAAGCATTAAAAGATGCTGAACAAAAATTTGGATGGACAAGCTACGTTCCTAAATTTGAATACACCACAGATAATGCTGCTATGATTGCTATTGTTGGCTATTTAAAATATTTAGAAAAAGATTTTTCCGATTTTAATGTGATGGCGACAGCTCGATTAAAACTCTAATTATTTCAATTTCTTTAGTCAAACCCAAATAAACCGACAACAACTTCTTTTTACGTTATATTTTTAAAATTGTTAAAACATCTGTTAACATCTTATTTGCTTTAATTCTATAATCGTTCAAAATTTAGTTGTTTTGTACTCAACCCAAATCATATAAAATTAATTAAACATGAAACATCTTTTTACGCTCTTATTTTTATTGCCAATTATCAGTTTTGCTCAATCAGGCCTAGAAGAACAATTAGATTCTATTTCTACACCAGAACAAGCAAAAACCTTTTTAAAAGAGAACAAACCTAAAAAAGGAAAACTATTTACTTTTAACAAAGCAAAACACAAAACCAGATTAGCTGATGAGTTGTTTAGCATGGCTAAAGGTGGCAAAAAAGTGATTAGAACAGATTTTAAAAATACATTTTACAAAGTTATTGATAAGGCTGATGTTAATTATGCTAAATTTAGAATTATTGAATTTAAAGCCGCTAACACATCAGATGATGACGCTATATCTAGACGGAAAAAAGTATTATCTCAATACATACAAGGTTACCGTTTTAAAGACTTAGCCAAACATAACTCTGAAGGTATTACTGCTAAAATGGGAGGTGATACAGGATGGATTAAAGAGGGTGAAATGTCTGAAGCTTTTGACGCCATTGCTTTTAAAGAAAATCATCCTGTTGACGAAGCTTTTATGGCCGATGATACAGAACATAAAATTTATTATCTAATTGTAAAAACCGAACCTGTAACACTAATTGAAGAAGTTACTGTTTTAAAATTTACTGAAGCTATTGAATAATGCAATTGTTTTACAACCAACATATCACAGAAAAGGATTCCAGCTTTAATTTCGATAAAGACGAAAGCCGGCATATTGTAAAAGTTTTAAGAAAAACCATTGGAGACACCTTACAAATCACCAATGGTAAAGGTTGGCTTTTTAATGCAGAATTAACTTTAGCAGATCAAAAACATTGTTCCGTAAAAATCCACTCTAAAAGCTTACAACCAAAACGAAATTACAATCTTCACTTAGCTGTTGCTCCAACAAAAATGAATGACAGATATGAATGGTTTCTAGAAAAAGCAACTGAAATAGGAATTGAAACAATTACACCTATTTTTTGTGATCATAGCGAAAGAAAGATAGTAAAACTAGAACGTTTTGAAAAAATTCTTCAATCTGCAACCAAACAATCTTTGCAATATTATTTACCAAAGCTTAATGACCCGATGAGCTTCAAGGATTTTATTAGTCAAGGTTTTACGGATCAAATCTTTATTGCACATTGTGAAGAAACAGATAAAAAATCTTTAAAATCGCAATTAAAACCAGCAAGTAATTGTACCATATTAATTGGCCCCGAAGGTGACTTTAGCGTTAAAGAAATTGAAATGGCGTTGCAACACAATTTTATTCCTGTAACTTTGGGTGAGACACGTTTACGTACAGAAACAGCAGCCATTGCCGCTTGCCACTCTGTTGCTTTTTTAAATGAATAAACACATGAGAATCATATTTACGCTATATTTTACCTTTTTTACTGCTTTATTGTTTTCTCAAGATGTTGCCATTGTAAAATACAAAGGCGGAGGAGATTGGTATAGTAACCCAACAGCATTACCTAATTTAGTAAAATACTGTAATGACAATATAGATACTAGTATTAATGAAAACATTCAAACTGTAGAAGCAGGAAGTATTGATATTTTTCAATTTCCTTTTTTACATATGACGGGGCATGGAAATGTGTTTTTCAGTGATGGAGATGCCGAAAATTTAAGAAATTATCTTATTTCAGGTGGGTTTCTTCATATTGATGACAATTATGGAATGGCCCCCTATATTACCAAAGAGTTGAAAAAGGTATTTCCTAATAGCGAATTAATCGAAATCCCTAAAGATCATAAAATATTTAGTGCTGCTTTTGATTTCCCTAACGGCTTACCAAAAATCCATGAACACGATGGAAAAGCACCACAAGCTTTAGGAATTTTTAAGGATAACAGATTGGTTCTATTATTCACTTTTGAAAGTGATTTAGGAGATGGTTGGGAAGATCCCGAGGTACATAATGATCCTGAAGACGTCAGAGAAAAGGCGCTTAAAATGGGCGCTAATATTGTAAAGTATGTTTTTGAAAATTAAACTATACATTAGACAAAATATCATATCAGTTTATTACTCATTCAAATGCAACTAAACCACTATAATACCAACTTTAAAAAACAAAAACACCCTATTAAAGTTATTTGCGATAATGTTTCAAACGCTCCAAACATGGGGAGTTTATTTAGAATTGCGGATGCTTTTGGTATAGAAGAATTAATATTTTGTGGTGCAGATATTCAACTTGGTAAGCGCATGACTAAAAGTTCGCGTTCTACAGAAAAATACGTTGTACATTCTATAAAAAAAGATATTGAAAACGTTATTCAGGATTTAAAAAATAATAACTATTATCTCATTGCATTAGAAATCTCAGAAAACAGTCAACCTTTAAACGAATTTAAGCTTCAAACCAATCAGCCTATTGCCATAATTTTAGGAGATGAAAATTTTGGTGTATCTGATTCTATTTTAAAACAAGTAGATGCTACGGTACATATTAACATGTTTGGCAATAATAGTAGTATGAATGTCGTACAAGCTACAAGCATTGCGCTTTACGAACTTACCAAACAACTTAATTTCTAAATTTGCCTTGCTGAATTTAATTCAGCATCTTTGAGTAAATAAATACAGATGAAATCAAAAACAATTTCTAAAGGAATTTTAAGAGCATTAGGAGTTATAGTCACTGTTATTTTGGTGTTATACTTCCTTTTTAAAATCCAGTCTGTAATTGTTTACATCGCTATTGCTGTGGTTATTTCTTTAATCGGAAGACCAATAATTCTATTTTTAAGAAACAATCTAAAATTTAACAACACAATTGCAGTGGTTACAACAATGCTTTTGCTTATTGGGCTTTTAGTTGGTTTGGTTGGCCTATTTATTCCTCTCATTATTGAGCAGGGTCACAATTTAGCGTTACTTAATATAGAACAACTTCAAGGTAATATTGAAAATCTTTATGACCAGATTGTTACCTATTTTCAATTTAATCATATTGATGTTGAACAATCTATAAAAGATTCAAACCTCTTTTCTAATTTAGATTTTGCTATTATACCTAACTTTCTTAACAGTTTTATAAGTGGCTTGGGCAGTTTTAGTATTGGCTTATTTTCAGTTCTATTTATATCCTTTTTCTTCTTAAAAGATAGCAAATTATTTGAAGATGGCTTAATGACTTTTATTCCTAATGGTAATGAAGATCGCTCTAAACGATCTATTGCAGCGATAAAAGATCTATTATCTCGCTACTTTGTTGGACTCATATTTCAAATTTTAATTCTATTTATAATCTATACCATTGTGCTATTAATTTTCGGAATTGATAATGCTATCGTCATTGCTTTTTTATGTGCACTTTTAAACTTAGTACCTTATATTGGTCCTCTAGTTAGTGGCTTTTTAATGCTGCTTTTAAGTATGTCTAGTAATCTTGGAGAAAGCTTTAGCGAAGTTATTTTACCAAAAACGACTTATGTAATGATTGGTTTTATCTTTGCACAATTGGTTGACAATTTTTTCAGCCAACCTTATATTTTTTCAAAGAGTGTAAAATCTCATCCTTTAGAAATTTTCTTAATAATTATTATCGCAGGTATCTTATTTGGTGTTGTAGGGATGATTGTTGCTATACCAACCTACACTGCTTTAAAAGTTGTTTTAAAGGAATTTTTATCAGATTATAATATTGTTAAAAAACTTACTAAAGGTTTATAATTTAATTTTGAACACAGCGATTTTAAATATTGAAATTCAAGAATTTATAACTAAACATATAGATTCTAATCCTTCAGAATTATTACTGAAAGGTTTACCTTTTAAAAACGTAGATCCTAAATTAATAATAGAACAGATTGAAGCTAAAAAGCGTTGTCAAAAAAAGCTTAGTACTTGGTTCTGCACTGAAAACATATACTATCCAAACAAACTTAACATAGAACAAACATCTTCTGAAATTACAGCAGATTACAAATCTTCTTTAATTACAGGCCATACTATTATTGACCTTACAGGAGGTTTTGGTGTAGATGCCTATTACTTTTCAAAACAAGCTAGAGAAGTGACACATTGCGAAATTAACACAAAGCTTTCAGAACTTGTTGCACACAACTTTAAAGCCTTAAATGTTTCAAATATTAATTGTGTAAGCTTTAATGGTATTGAAAGCCTAAAACGCATTAATAAACCATTTGATTGGATTTATATTGATCCGTCTCGAAGAGATCATTCTAAACAAAAAGTCTTTTTACTTTCAGATTGTGAGCCTAACATTAAAACGCATAAAGATGTATTTTTAAAATACTCTAAAAACGTGATGATTAAAACATCTCCTTTATTAGATTTAACAGCAACGCTGGCAGATTTAGGTAATGTAAAAGAAGTTCATATTGTAGCCGTAAATAATGAGGTAAAAGAATTACTTTGGATTTTGGAACGCGATTACAAGGATGACACTTCTATTAGAACGGTAAATATTATAAAAAGGGGAACTCAGTTTTTTGATTTTAACTTTAAAGACGAATCATTTTCTACAGCAAATTACAATCTTCCTTTAACTTATTTATATGAACCTAACGCTGCTATTTTAAAATCTGGTGGTTTTAATTCTGTAAGTGAAATATTAAGACTCCATAAATTACACAAACATTCTCATCTTTATACTTCTATTGACTTAATAGATTTTCCTGGCAGACGGTTTAAGATCGATAATATTCTACCCTACAATAAAAAAACATTTACCAAAGCAAATATTGCAAAAGCTAATATTACAACACGAAACTTTCCAATATCCGTGAGTGATATTAGAAAAAAACTAAAAATTAAAGATGGAGGAGATACATATCTATTTTTTACAACAGATTATGAGAATTCTAAGATAATTATTGTTTGTTCTAAAGTACAAGATTTGTTATAAGAAGCCTTTTTGCGCTACAACCATATCATTTCCCCATAACCTCACTAAATAAGAAATATCAATAGGAAAAAATGAAGATGAACCATCTCTATTGTACTTAACAGGGCAGCTTATACGACTATCCTCAACAATTTCACAATAATTTTTATTATCATCTGAAATAAATATTTCACCAGAATCGATTTTCTCATATACTTTTTTTAAATCAATTATAACATATTTTAAAAATGTAGATGATTTAGATGCTGTCTTTTTAGTGCAATCTAAAATACCATAAGTAAAATAGTGTGCTTTCATTTTATAATATTCAGATTCGTGCCTTTCCTTGTGTTTATTTTTATCACGTCTATATCTAATAGTAAAATCTGTAAACGATTTATATTTTTCTTCTCTAAAACGTTCTTGTACGCTCATAATAGAATTCCCATTTCTAAATACATAATCAATACCGTCTAACATGTCTATATGTTTAGCATATTCTTTTTTTAATTTTACTTCTTGCCAAAATATAGGTTTATAAATAATGGGTAGTGCAATATTTTTATGCACATAATCTGTAAAAGCTCTATCATTTTTATAGCTAGACATATTATAATTTAGAACAGAAGTACTAGTTTTAATATTATTTTAATAATAAAATAAAACAACTAATAATCTTATATATCTGATAAATATACAGTTAAAAAAACAATTAAAAATAATGTTCTTTTTTCTATAAAAAACTCACTAAAAAACTTGTGTTATTTTAAATGTTAATATATATTTGCACCCGCAATTAAAGGATATGTTCTTTTAAAATATTGGAGAGGTGCCTGAGTGGCCGAAAGGAACGGTTTGCTAAATCGTCGTAGGTGGAAACACTTACCCAGGGTTCGAATCCCTGTCTCTCCGCAAAATTTACTACAGTAATTGCACTGTAAGTATTTTTTAAGATAACCAATTCGGGGTGTAGCGTAGCCCGGTTATCGCGCCACGTTTGGGACGTGGAGGCCGCAGGTTCGAATCCTGCCACCCCGACTTTTATTGAATTTTTAGAGTTTTACTCTGAATGGTCGCATAGCTCAGTTGGATAGAGCACCTGCCTTCTAAGCAGGCGGTCCTAGGTTCGAATCCTAGTGCGATCACAAAAAGCCTTAACATTTATGTTGAGGCTTTTTTGTGTCTAAAAAACACTTATATTAAACTGTAAATCAAAAGGATACACCTACTAATAATTAACAAGAACAAGTCTGAATTGAACAAAAATTATGACTAAAGATTAATTATTAGGTGAAATTATTTTTATAAGATTTCTCGATTACGCACACTTTACGCACACAAATTGATTTTTAACACTATTTTAATAAAATATGGTGGCAAATACCACGAATATAATTTCAATTTAGGATATATTCAAAAACTCTTATTCTATCAGAGATATCATATTTAGAGATGTTATGAAAGACATTTTTAATATAATACTAGACAAAGCCTAGCAACAAACAATTAAAATAAGTTTTTATTGACTTAATTCTTGAAGCTGTTCATAAACCTCTGAAGGTCTACTGCCAATCTCAAGCGTCCATTTTTTTCCAGATATAACATTTTCTATTCGTGAAAAAACGTCATCCCTTGAATAAGAAACTAATAAAAATAGGGAGGAAATAATCAATGTGAATTTTGTTTTCATATCGATAAATTTCATTTTTTTAGTAGATGTATAAATTCGAAATTGGTTGCGTCAAGTTGTTATAAAAATATGAATATATTCTATTCTAATTTACATCGAATTGCTTTTTCAGATATAAAATTAAAGATTGCATAAAAAACAGAAATTAACTCACTATAAAAAAATCCATTAACCTAACAGTGAGAAAATCAAAAAATTACCTAAACTATAAAATATGTGGGCTGCAATGAGTTGCATATAAAATACCTTATAATTGATTCTCGGTGAATTGGGTGTTATTTTAAATAGTATAGTACACCCCAATATTCCTAATATACCTATGATTACACCATACACTATAGAGCCCAAGACATGTTGAATAAGTGCTGTATTAAGCCATAAGTAGGTATAAATCATTAAAAAGAATCCTCCAATTAAAAAATGTACTAACCAACCTAAAGTTACATATTTTGGACTTTCTTTTTGGTTTAAAGAATGACCACTCATAACTTTAGAAAGAAGAATATTCTCTCTTAATTCATATTTCAAAATCACACTCATCAGTGCACTAAATAGAGTCATGGCTCCGACAGAAGTAAATAAGGCTAGTAAGTAAGAAGATATGTTCATTTAAATTATCAATTAAAACTCAAATTATGATGACTAAAGTTATATTTCCAAAAACAATAAGCTTGGATTTGTGTTTGTATTAAGTGACACTCAACTTCCCTGAGTGCTCCCAATAGAAATGTTCGACCTCCGATAAATATTCAATTCCTGATACGCTTAATAACAGATAAACTTCGCATTTATAAACTCAACATCAGAAAACTTATTCTATAGTAATTTACCTGGTTCCAATGATGACATAACCTCAGAATGTTTTTTCTAACAGGTCCCGATGTTATGCCAACCTACACATAAAATTTTTACAAAGCAGCAATTAAGTAATGATTAACAAAGCAACGGACAGAGGAACCATCGGATAAAACATGCCCCTCTCCATAGTACTCCCCCTATCAACTATTATTAAGATATCAGCGCTACCAAAACCAAGAACACCGCGCTTTCCTATACAATAATTTGCAATAGCTCAAAATAATGAGTACATGTATTATAATTTCAAAATAAATTAACAAGGTATAATCACCAAATAATAGGTTCAATAGATCAAACGTATATGCATTTGAATCCATCCTAATATACAAATTTTTAATTGATGATTTTTAACTTCCTATAATTTCACCACCATTAACATGAATGAATTGTCCTGTAATATAACTGTTATCTTCACTAGCTAAGAATACGTACGCAGGACCTACTTCACTGGGTTGTCCTGCTCTACCTAAAGGTGTATCTTGTCCAAAATCTGATATATCATCGAAACTCGAAGGGATTAAAGGGGTCCATATAGGGCCTGGGGCAACACCATTAACCCGAATTTTTTTAGAAGCCAATTGTGCCGATAAAGACCTTGTAAAACCTACTATTGCTCCTTTCGTACTTGCATAATCAACTAAATGCTCGCTACCTCTATATGCTGTAACAGAGCTCGTATTTATAATGGTATCGCCTTCCGTTAAGTATTCTAACGCTGCTTTAGTTAAATAAAAATAAGGATATATGTTAGTCTCGAATGTTTTATGCAATTGCTTTTTAGTTATATCTAGTAAAGAATCCTGTGGAAACTGCATCGCTGCGTTATTAACAACAATGTTTAATTGACCATATTCCTCAATACAAGCTTGAAGACAATGGATACAATTAACTTCATGTGATAAGTCGGTTTTAATGAGTAAACATTTACTCCCCATTTGTTCTACTTCGGCTTTTATAGATTGTGCATCTTTAGTTTCTTCTAAATAAACGAGAACGATATGAGCACCTTCCTTGGCGAAGTGCAAAACGGTACTGGCTCCTATACCACTATCACCTCCAGTAACCAAGGCGACCTTATCTTTTAACTTATCCGAACCCTTATAACTTGGACGCATAAGAGTTGGTTCTGGATTCATTTTATGTGCTTTACCAGGTTGTGTTTGGTTTTGCTCTGGAAACTCTTTTTTAGGCATGACTTTGAAGTTTAAGTTTTTCAAATTAAAAACTTAAATCAAATAAAACGGAACTTATATGAAATAAAAGTTAACTCAATCCCTTTCAATCAAAACTTTAAAGCATCATTTAACAACAAGGTTATGAGGTCTGTGTAACGATTTATAATTGCTATATTTAAATTAAATAAAGTCATTTAAAGATGCCCCTAAACCCACATCTATTGTCTACGATTTTGAAATTGCTAGTGTTATTTTTCTTTTTGAGCTATTAGTTTCTGTGCTTATATTTAAGGGTATTTATCATATTTTGGATATCACAATTAGCATTTCGCTTTTCATCATCATGGTAATTTTCACCTGAAATCAGCGTTCCGATGCTAAAAATTAAAACTCTGATTAATAGAGTCACTAACGTTTACCTAATAACTAATTTCTCAAATTAAAATCTCACTCCCGTATTAGATTTTTAGACGGGTAGGTTTTTAACCATTTCCAGTCTATCCCAATGGCGATGCTTTGCAATAGCATTTACAAAATCCGTAGGATTTCTATTTATTAAAAGGGCTGCATCCTCCTTATATTTCGAGGCGAAAGTATCATTAATTAAATCTTCGCCTTCGGCATCTGTAGCAATGACTTTACAATGCTTAAAAGCTTCATTTATAAATTTTATAAATTTTGATTCTTGCCTTAATGCTTCAATAGATACTTTACCTCCTGGAACATATATGGCATCAAATAACACACTTTCAGTGGTCATAATAGCGGCATCTACCTTATGTTCCATATTCTCGTCGCACTTCACTTGACCACCGTGAGGGGCTATTAATTTTATAACAGCTCCTTTGTTCTCAAGAATATCTTTTATTTTTTTAAAATTTTTCATTGAAAAACCATCTGCTACCAATACAGCAATTTGCCTCGTGGCAATGCTTTCAAACTTAGTGTTTGCTTGACTTAACGAGGGAGCAGCATCGAGATAGTTTTTCTTTTTTGGGGGTTGTTGTTTTTCCACCTCAGCATCTGCTCCTATAGCTTGATTGACAGGCTGTTCTATAGATTTTGGAATTTCAAGGCCTAAACCTTTTGCTATTTTTTTTGCTAAATCAGTATCAATTTGAGCGACAACCCATAACATACGTTCCTGGATGTGCTGATGATTACATTTACCGAGTTCAAAGGTATAGGCATCGGCCACGTGCTGTTGTTCCCATGCAGATAAACTTCTATAAAATAATGCAGGCTGTGAAAAGTGATCATTAAAACTTTCACTACGTGTTCTTATTTTTTTAGCATCAATACGTTCTTCATAGGAATGAAAAGCACCTTCAGCTATTTTGGATAAATGAGGACAACCACCACCTAAACTATTTGGGAAGTATGCGGTTTGGCCTTTAGGAATATCCATTTGCATTTTACCATCTCGCTGGTTATTATGCGTATCTACTACAGGACGGTTGATAGGAATTTGATGGAAGTTAGGTCCGCCTAATCGAGACAATTGCGTATCTCGATATGAAAATAAGCGGCCTTGTAACAAAGGATCGTTCGTAAAATCTATTCCTGGAACAATATGACCTGGTAAAAAAGCTACCTGCTCGGTTTCTGCAAAGAAATTTTCCGGATTTCTATTTAAAGTCATTTTTCCAATAATTTGTACTGGAACCATTTCTTCAGGAATCAATTTTGTAGGATCTAGTAAATCAAAATCATATTTAAATTCATCTTCTTGAGGCACTATTTGAACGCCTAACTCCCACTCTGGATATGCTCCTGCTTCAATAGCATCCCATAAATCACGTCTATGAAAATCGGAATCTGCTCCACTAATCTTTACGGCCTCATCCCAAGTCACAGAATGCACACCTAATTTTGGTTTCCAATGAAACTTCACAAAATGAGAGTCTCCTTTTTCATTAATTAATCTGAACGTATGAATACCAAAACCTTCCATCATTCGAAAACTACGAGGAATGGCTCTATCACTCATGACCCAAATTTGATTATGAAGGGTTTCGGTAGTACGAGACACAAAATCATAAAACGTATCGTGAGCAGAAGCTGCCTGAGGAATTTCTTTATTGGGTTCCGGTTTCACGGCGTGAATTAAGTCTGGAAATTTCATGGCATCTTGAATAAAAAAGATTGGCATATTATTACCTACTAAATCCCAGGTACCTTCTTCTGTATAAAATTTAACTGCAAATCCACGAACGTCACGTGCTAAATCGGTAGAACCTTTAGATCCTGCAACGGTTGAAAATCGAGCAAAAACCGGGGTTTTACGATTAACATCTGTAAATATTCCAGCCTTACTGTATTGTTCTATACTGTCATAAAGCTCAAAATAACCATGAGCTCCACTACCTCTGGCATGCACAATACGCTCTGGAATTCTTTCATGATCAAAGTTTGTTATCTTTTCACGTAATATAAAATCTTCCAAAAGCGTAGAACCGCGTGCTCCTGATTTTAAGGAATTATTGGTATCGTTAACTTTTAAGCCTTGATTTGTCGTCATTGCGGTGCCATCCATAGTCTTGTGAGACGCTTTTAAATCTTGTGTTTTTTTTGATTCAAGTGGATTATTCTCGTCATTTGCCATATTGGGATGATTTTTCGTTAGTATAAATAAATCAGTATTAATTTTCTACTTATATAATAAAATCAAAAGTGCTTATTTTTAAAGATTTAGATTAACGCAATTAAAAAAAAAATGACCTCATATAAACAGGTATGGCTAGTGAAAACTCAGAAAAACTTAAGGCTTTTTGAGCCGCTTTTACAAATGAAAAGGCTCTCATTGTAAGGTGTTATTAGAATATTTAGGCATTAGTTTGAGGCAACAGCTAAGATATAAATAACGGACACCATATTCAATTTGAACTTAATTTAATTTGAACTTAATTCAATTTGAACTTAAAAATTATAAATTTAAAAGTAGTGTTAGCTAAATAAATTAAAAATGAAAAGAAGAGTCTGGATGATGTCAAAAAAAAGAATAATGATCTTATCTCAGATATAAATTAAGGATGACATCCATTTCAAATTAAAACAAAGATTGAATATGAAATCAACCTCAGTAAGAAGTAGAATCGTTAATTTGAGCTCTTTTTAAGTCGCTCTAAATACGGAAAAGAAAACTATCCTTACTTAAATTTTGCTTGTGATTTTTCCAATTCAGTTGAAGAATTTGTTCCAGGTTTTTTTTTAGTAAATTAAAGCAATTTGGCTTGTTTACGTACAGATTTGCACCACTTAAAAAAGAATCATTAATATCTTTATCTGCCAGAGATGTAGAATACATCGCTATAGGTATATCCTTTAATCTAGGATGATTACGAATATCGATTAAACTTTGCAATCCATTTTTTATGGGCATATTGAGGTCGAGAAATATCATATCAGGAAGTATAATCTCAGGTTGAAAAAGATAATCCATCAATTTTTGTCCTTGTTCAAAAAGCAACAAATTAGTTTTTATGGATATTTCATCCAATGCCTCACTAAAGAGTAATCTATCATCTTCATCATCATCTGTTAATATTATATGGACCAAATCAGCACTCATATGTATACCATAGTTTAGCGAGTGTAAAAGTAAGCTTTTTTTTATAATTGATTTCGAGATTGAAATTATTAAAAGCAACAATTCATTTTTTTCTTCAAAAAATAATAGACTTTATTTTTTTAAATTAGCTCAATGAAAAAAGACAAAGGCAATGTATCAAATGAAATAAAGATATTCTTAGCAGATAATGATGAGAAAGATGATCTTTTTTTTAAAGAGACCTTGCATCAGTTACCGCTAACAACACAACTTAGGTCCGTATATGACGATGACGAACTTATGCTTTTATTAAAATCTTTTTGGTCAGGCAAACAAGCAGATACTAACCCCTTTCCAAATATTATTTTTCTTGATTTAAACATGCTTCCAAAATCTGAGTTGAAAGGTTTAGCTGAAATTAAAGCGATTAATACCTTAAAAAATAACCCCATAGCAATAATATCGTCAGCACTAGATACGGAGACTGTTGCTATGTTATATGATTCTAAAGCTAATTACAATATTCAAAAACCAGGTAACTTTTTAATATTAAAAAAAAAGTAAATTTTCAGACGATTGGCCAAACATGCACTCATAATTTAAAAAAGACCATAAGAGATACTTTTAGTCTCCAACCTTATAATTACTAATAGAATGAATCACGAGAATACATCACACGACTTCTTAAAAGAAGGAGGCGAAATGGGAAAGCTTATTAGAGCAAAAGATTGGAGCAAAACAGCTTTGGGAGATCTCAAGGATTGGCCAGCAAGTTTGAAAACCATGGTTTCCATGATGTTGGAAAACCCGATTGGAATGTATATCGCTTGGGGTAAAGACTATACACAAATATACAACGATGGTTACCGACCTATATTAGGAACTACCAAACACCCTGATGCTTTAGGAATAAGTACAAGAGCTACGTTTTCTGAAATTTGGCATACGATAGAACCCATGTTAGATGGGGCAATGGATGGAACCCCTTCTAGATTTTTCAATGTGATGCTTCCGCTCAACCGAAACGGTTTTATAGAAGAACGTTTCTTTGATTTTGCACACAGCCCAATACGTACTAAAAACGGCAACGTTGGAGGCGTTTTGGTGACAGTTATTGAAACAACCAGTAAAAAGAGAGCGGAAGATAAACTTAAAGAAAAAACAAAACAACTTCAATTTGCTATTGAAGCCACCGATCTGGCGACATGGTCAATAGACCCTATAACGAAAGAAATTACAGGAAATGATAGACTGAAAGAATGGCATGGGTTAGCTCCAGAAGCTGAGTTTAATTTAGAAACGGGTTATAACCTAGCAATTGAAGAAGATCGAGAATCTTTAATAAATGCCATAGAAGCAGCTATGGAGTTTTCATCAGGAGGGAAATTTGATCACCAATATAGTATGATCAACCCCATAACCAAACAATTACGAGTTGTTAGAGCCAAAGGAAAAGTAATCTACACCCCAGATAAAGAACCGATAACATTTACAGGAACGTTACAAAACATTACTGAAGAAGTGATGGCTCGCAGCAAAAAAGAAGAAAACGAACGAAACCTGCGATTGATGATTCTACAGGCACCCATTGCCATTGCTATTTTTCGTGGACCTAATTACTTGGTTGAAATTGCAAATACCAAGGCTTTGGAACTGTGGGGAAGAACAGAATCTGAAATTTTAAATAAAGACTTGTTTACAGCGATGCCTGAACTTAAATCGCAAGGAATAATGGAGTTTCTTGATGGCGTTAGAACCACTGGTCAAAGATTTAACATCAATGAACTGCCTGTTGAATTAATGAGAAATGGAAAATTGGAAACAGTTTATATTAGTTTTTCTTACGAAGCATTATATGACGGAGATGGAAACATAAATGGAGTTATGGCTATAGGAGTGGATGTAACCACCCATATATTGTCCCGCAAAAAGATTGAAGAAAGTGAACAAAGTGTTAGGACATTAGTGGAAAATACTCCGTTTCCTATTGGTGTTTATATTGGTAAAGAACTCCGTATTGCTTTTGCTAATCAATCTATAATGGATGCTTGGGGAAAAGGCAACGATGTCGTAGGAAAATTATATACCGATGTTCTTCCGGAATTTGAGAGTCAACATATTTTTGAGCAACTACAAGAGGTTATTAATACAGGGGTGCCCTTTCACGTAAAAAATAAGCGTATTGATTTGGATACAAATGGCGTTTTAAAATCCTACTATTATAATTATAGCTTCACGCCTTTATTTGATGCCAACGCAAAAGTATATGGGGTTATGAATACGGCAGCAGAGGTAACAGAACTTAACCTTGCTAAACTGAAAGTAGAAGAAAGTGAAAAACGATTTCGAAATTCTGTAGAACAGGCGCCTTTAGGTATTGCTATTTTTAGAGGTTCGGATTTTAAAATTGAAATGGCCAATGAAAACTATTTATTACTTGTAGATAAAAAAGCGAAAGAATTTATCGGCAAACCGCTTTTCGAATCCTTACCCGAAGTTGAAGATACAGTAGCTCCTTTATTTGCAGAGGTGATAAGTTCGGGAAAGCCCTTTTATTCTCCAGAATTACCTGTTTTATTACAACGTAATGAGGAATTAGAACAAGCCTATTTTAACTTAGTCTATCACCCCTTAAAAGAAGAAAACGGTGAAATCTCAGCAATTATGGTGGTCGCAACAGAAGTCACAGCAACCGTAAAAGCCAAACATTTACTTGAAGAAAGTGAAAGGCATTTTAGAAATATGGTCATGCAATCCCCTATTCCTATGACTATTTTAAAGGGTAAAGATCATTGCATTGAATCGGCTAACGTGGCCATGTTCAAAACCATATGGCGCAAAAAAGAAAAGGATGTTATTGGAAAATCCATTTTAGATGTTTTTCCTGAATTGAAAGCTCAAAAGTATCCAGAGCTATTAAACAGGGTTTATAATTTAGGGATATCGCACACCGAAAAAGAATCAGTCGCTTTAGTAAAAGGGGATGACGGTATGAAAAAGTTTTATCTCGATTTTGAATACCAAGCGTTGCTAGAACCTCATGGAGGAACATATGGTATTATGATTACTGTAAACGACATAACCGATAAAGTGGAAGCGCGCCAAAAAGTGGAAGAAGCAGAAGCACGATCACGTTTGGCAGCCGAAGCGACCAATCTGGCAACATGGGAATTAGATTTAAATACGCGTAATATAATCCATTCACCGAGATTAGCTGTTATTTTCGGACATGACAAATCTACCATACTCACACACCAACAAATGCGAGATCAGGCACATCCAGAAGATTTACATGCTGTCATCGAAAAGGCGTTTGAAGAGGCCTTAATTACAGGAGTTTATAGTTACGAGGCCCGACTAATAAAACCGGACGAGACCTTCTGCTGGATTAGAACTCAGGGAAAAGTGTTTTATGACGATCAGAAAAGACCTATTAAAACATTTGGAACATTACGTGATATTACTAAAGAAAAACAGCAACAGCAAAAACTCAGTGAAAGTGAACTTAAATTTAGATTACTCGCAGATTCCATGCCGCAACACATATGGACTGCTGACACCAAAGGCGAGATAAATTATTTTAATCAGTCGGTATATGACTATTCGGGCTTGACAGCAGAACAAATTAATACTAATTGGTTACAAATTGTTCATCCCGATGATAGAGAAGAGAACATTAATACATGGTTAAATTCGATTAACTCAGGTAATGACTTTCTAATTGAGCACCGTTTCAGAAGATATGATGGAGAGTATAGATGGCAGTTAAGCCGTGCCATACCTCAAAAAAATGACGCAGGTGAAATAAAAATGTGGGTGGGTACGAGTACAGATATCCAATCTCAAAAAATGTTTACAAATGAACTAGAAGATCAAGTTTTTCAAAGAACGAAGGAGCTTAACGAGAAAAATACAGCCTTAGAAAAAATGAATAAAGAGCTACAATCCTTCGCCTATATTTCGAGCCATGATTTACAAGAACCGCTTCGTAAAATTCAGATCCTAGCCTCTCAGATCATGGACAGAGAAGAACAAAACCTCTCAGACAATGTCAAAGATAAATTTCATCGGATGCAAAAATCAGCGCATAGAATGCAAACGCTGATTCAAGATTTACTGTTGTATTCTCGCACAGACAGTAAAGATCGTAAATTCGAGAAGGTAAACATAAAATCTATTATTGAAGATATCGAAGATGATTTAAAAGAAGATCTGAGACTTAAAAATGCCACATTTAATCTGGGGCCAATGTGTGAGATAAATGTGATTCAGTTTCAGTTCAGGCAGTTAATTTTGAACATCGTAAGTAATGCGCTTAAGTTTTCTAAAAAAGATACACCCCCACAAATAAGGATCTCCTGTGAAATTGTAAAAGCAAAAAAACTAAAAATGGAAAAGAGATTGCCGAGAAAAAAATATTGCCATATTATTTTTTCAGACAATGGTATTGGTTTCGATCCCGAATACAGTAATAAAATTTTTGAAGTGTTTCAACGTTTGCACGGTAAAGACCAATATAGTGGTACTGGTATAGGGCTGGCAATTGTTAAAAAAATTGTAGATAATCATAAGGGTACCATCTCCGCCACTGGTGTCTTAGGGAAAGGAGCCAGATTTGATATTTATATACCTGTCTAAAACGATGCCTATAAAGTTTTTCAACACCTATTAAGTGAGATAATGGGCTTCAAAAATTAAAAAACACAGGTATTTTCTAATGTAACGGATTGAGTTAATAAAACACATCATATGCATTAATTCGGTGATTTAATTCCATTTAGATTTGTGATGTTACCTACTGTAGGCCTAGGTCATATGTGGAGGTCCTATTAATTTAAAAGCATAAATTATGATAAGAAGTATTCTTTGGCTAGTAGCAGTGATATGTATTGTGGTTTGGATGTTAGGGTTCTTTGGTTTTATCGCAACATTAGCAATCGGGAGCTTCATACATGTTTTTCTAGTGATTGCAGTAATAGTCATTTTATATAACGTTATAGCGAGAAAACGACCTTAAAATTAAGAGCTATGTTTCCAGAGCAATTATTAATTTATTTAGCCGATGATGATGAAACTGACCGTATGTTATTTCAAGAGGCATTTAATAACATCATTTCAGATATCGAAGTCCTTTGTTTTGATAATGGAGTTACCTTGATGGACAATCTTCTAAATGAAACGAAACCACTACCTCAAGCTATATATTTAGATTTAAACATGCCCTTAATGAATGGTATAGAGTGCTTAAATGATATCAAAAATGAAGTAAAACTTCAAGACATTCCAATTTTCATTTATTCCAGTATGATTGATATTTCTGTTATTGACGAATTGCAGAAGTATGGAGCAAATCTCTATTTAGTGAAACCTAATTCTTTCAATAAACTAGTGTCAATACTATGCAAAAGCCTGGACTATTTAGCGTCTCATTTTAATAATGAAATCGTGAACGAAGAATTTATTGTAGATAATTGATTAAATACAGCCTAACCTTTCAAATCGAATGCAGAGAAAAATGACAGTTTAAAAAACGGTTATATCACTAAATTAAAACAGAGGAAGGCTCGTTTCTTATCAAATTTAGTCAACTTAGTAATCCATGGAATTTTTTTTAGAAATAGAATTAACTTTGGGACTCATGACTTTAAAGATTTAAAACACTTGCTATGACCTGCTTAATTTGTGGGATATGAGTAATAAATGTTATGACCCATAGAGTTGGTATTCATTACCACCCATACTTAAAAACACATACCAAATTTAAATGATTGAAAAAATGAAATCCTAGTAATTTTGTTCTATTTTAAACGGACAGACCTTCATTAAGCTAATACCTTAAGCCAATTATGTAGAAGATTAAATGCTTTTACTTATATAAATCTCCAGTAAAAGGCACTCCACCACTCTACTTTAAATTTATAAGGCTATTCCCTATTTCAACCATCATATATGCACGTCCTTGTTTATGTTTTTAATTACAAAACTACTATACCCCTTCACAAACACACTTAAACCTTATCTTTACTGGAATAAAACACAATATAACCGTGCTACAACGACGCTATAAGCACTACATAACCACGCTATAACCTGTACTTTATATTTCCTGAATCTAAATATAGATTAATGTTTGAATAGAAACACTTAATTAATGGTTGACTTGTCCATATAATTTGCAGTAAGCAAATTTTCTATAAATATATTAATACAAGTTTACCAACCTACTGGTAATTTTTATAGATGAACCGACAACAAACTTAAAGGCTATGAAATAAAAAAGGTCATCCTATAATTAAACATCTAACCCCGCTTATGGCGGACATAAACTATTTTAAAAATCTCTAATGCCAGGTTTTTAAATTATTCTGACTCGCTTCATACATTACTCACGAATGAAAAAAAGTTTTCAATAGAATCAAAATTATGTGAAATCAATTTTTTCTTTAAACGCATTTTACTTACCCTCACACTCTGGGGAGAAATTCCTAATACCCCCCCCATTTCAGTACTTGTGATTTTTAATTTTAATAAAACCATTAGACGAATTTCTCCTTCAGTAAATTGAATTTTATTTTCATTTATATAAGCAAAAAAAACAGGGTAAATAGTTTGGAATTTTTCTTTAAATATGATCCAATCTTGAGATGTTAATATTTTTTTTTTGGATAATTTTTTTATTTCTATATTTTTTTTGGATACTCTCGAATTACTATTATTAATAACATTTTGGAGGTTTGATATGACCTCACTTTTTTTTGTTAAATCTAATATGTAAGACTTTAGTTCTTGCTCTTTTATGTCTAGTATTTCGTTTGAAGCTTTTAATTTTAAAGTAACTTCCTTATTTTTTAATTCTATCTTGGATGTATATTTCAAAATGAATAATAGGCCCAATAAGAGGACTATATATAGAGAGATACTAATAATTATAATTCTATTTTGAATAAGTTCTTTATTTTTTTCAAGGTTATGTATTTTTAAATCTTTGATTTCAGCAGACATTTCAGCTTGAGAATTGGCTAAAATTTTAGATTGATTTGTTATAAGTATCTTATTGTTTAAGTCATTAAATTTTTTAAAATAAAAAATTGCAGAATCCAATCTATTTAATCGCTCGTATATTTCCGACATTTTGTGATATGCATCCTTTACTCTTACATCACTATCTATTTCTTTAGCTATTTTTAGACTTAGATACCCATATCTTAAAGCATCATTCTCATTGTTTTTTTTTGCATAAATGTCTGCTAAATTATAAAAGGTTGCTGCTAAGCCATCTTTATATTTTTGTTTTTCATAGCTGCTAATTGCTTTAAAATAATTCTGTTCAGCTTCATTTATTTGTCCTTGATTCTTATATATTTGCCCATGATTATTATATGAAATACCAAGTTCTCTATAAAGTTTATTCTTATTAAAGATGTCGATTGCCTTTTCATTAAATAAAAGAGCTTTGGTATATTGCCCTTGTTCTTTTAGTATTAACGCTTGGTTGGTATAAGTTAATCCTAATAATTTATGCAAGCTTAATTCATTTGCTAATTTAGAAGATTCTGAATAAGCCTCCATAGCATCCTTATTATTTTCCAAACGCCAATAAATGAGCCCAAGGATATTAAGAGTGTTAGCAAACTCGATTCGATTTTTTTCAAGTAAAGCTCTTCTATAAGCACATTTCCCAATAGATAACGCTAATTCGTAATTCCTTAGTTCCCATTCATCTATTGCCAAATTATTAATTACACCAACATCGTAACCAATATACTTTTGACAATCGTCCTCATTTTTTTCTTGAAATTCTAATTTGGTGTCATCCTCTTTAATAAGTGAAAAAAAGGCACGATCTCCTTCATTGTTTAGTATTATAAAAATGATTACTGGAAATAGAACAAATAGTCCTATTATGATTATTTTAATTCTATTATTGTGTAACATTTTTAAATATTAGTATGCTCTAAACTATGAAATATTATTTCACAATCATTTTTCTGGTAAAGCTAAAGGTATCAGTTTCCATACTATAAAAATACAATCCAGTTTGAAGATTTGAAATATTTAAATCCAAAACATTGTTGCCAATTGGGTAAAATTGATCATCAATAGTCATTATTCTTCTACCCTGGTAATCATAAATTTTAAAATTTACATTACTGCTATATGTTAAATAAAAAGGAATTGAGGTATTAGTATTCCCTGGATTAGGGTAATTTTGTCCCAGCCAATTATGCTTAATATCTGGAGATGTCACTTCATCAATACCTAAAACCTCATGTTGCGTTTCGAAGAAATACAATCCTTCAAACACATTCATTTCATGCGATACACTACCACCAATTAATAAGCGACCATCATTCAACGGATTTAAGCTAATAGGCTGATATGATGACAACTCGAGGCCCACAAAAAATTCCTCTGAACTATTGCCAAACTCATCTAATAAAAAAAGACTTGCAACTGTAAATGCACTTGGAGAATAAAAATTTCTATTAGGGTATGTCGTATCAGACGCTTGATTAAGAATATAAACGTTGTCTGAATCATCCACATACATATCTCTGTAAAAACGATTGACTTCTGAATTTGCAGACCACACTTGATTACCATCATTATCAAAATTTACTATAGCAATACGATTACTTCCTTCAGGTGATAAACTATAACCAGATATTATAACATTACCAGAAGCTAATTGCTTTATTGTGTAAGGGCTAATTGACCGATCTGTTTCAGTATAAGAAGATAGCCATTGATTTAAACCATCAGAATTAAACTTTAGTACTATGGCTTCTCTTAAAAATGTACTACCAACACTATATCCTGTAACATAAATATCATCGGTGTCATTTAATAAAACTTCTATACCAGATGAATTATGATTATCAATAGACATAGGAGAAAGCCATTGAAATGAACCATCATTGGAAAGTTTCATTAAAACCAAGTTAATATTTTGATTAAACCAATCACCTTCACCGATATGACCTGTTACATATATGTTGCCATTTGTATCTACTTTACCCGAATTTAACGCATATATATTATCATTTATTTCTGATGATTCGTGAAATGTTGTCCATTCTTCATTACCAGATGATGAAAATTTAGAAATTGTAAATATTTTGTTTGAATCTGTCTGCTCTTGTAAAGAAGTTCCGGCTAAAAATATATTATCAGAATCATCCAAAAACAACTGATATAAATTAGGGTTGAAATATTCTTTTTCTGTTTCCCATAATAAATTACCCTGTGGGTCATATTTTTTAAGTCGAATAGATTGATCTTCGTAGCCATTTGGCACTAAGTACACAATTATGTTGTCAGATGTATCAACATTTATTATAATACCGTTACTTGGATTTCCATTATCTTGATTATAGTTTTTTTGCCATTCAACTTGACCCAGATCGTTATATTTAACTATTTGGAAGTTTTCTAAATATTCATTATTTACTATTGTGCCGTATTGTCCAGCCACATATACGTTATTGTTGCTATCATTAACAGATGAAAGCATTGTCATTTTAGTAGAAGTACTTGCAAATATCTCTGACCATTCTGTAGTATTGGCATCTAAAGGTAATTTATCAATTTCAAATACATCTCCATTATTTGAATAAAAAGACCTTGATACTATTTTTGCATTATCAATATTTACATCAATATTAATTAAATTTACAAAACCTCCGAAAGGTGAGAACGGAATTATATAGTTTGTTTCTCCAATTAAATCACCAGTTTCATTAAGCTTGTAAATATCTATTCTTTGTTCAAAAGTTGTTTGATCCATACCAAATGAGGAAATGAAAATTTCTGAATCTGAAATAAATTCGAAATAAATATTTTGCGGATTTACAATGGCGTCTGATGTGTAATCCCAATTATTCACACCATTTTCATCATAGGAAACTAGCACTACACCATCTTCAGAAAAACCTCCAGAATGTATTCCAGAAACAAATATATTATCATCTGAATTAGCATAAATTTGATAGGCATCAGTTAAATCTCCATCATATTCAAAGGTTTCTGCCCAAACAAGATCACCATTTAAATCGTATTTTATGGTCCCCATTTTATTATTAGATGTATTGAAAGTCCCTGTAACATAACTATTTCCGTTGGCGTCAATGGTATTACCGCGAGCAATAGAATTAGTTAGGGCACCTTGATCATTATATATATATAAATTACGCCAATTTTCAATACCCATAGAATTATAACTAATTGAATAATAACCTTGCATAAGATTGGAATCATATCCAAATCCTGAAATTAGAATGTTATTATTAGAGTCTATAGAGATATCTAGAGGCTCATTCCATGTATTGGGTGTGTAATTAGCATCTGCAGCTGTCCATAATAGAGCACCATTATTATTATATTTTAAAGTTAAAAAACTCATACCTTGGCCAGTGTAACTGACTCCTGTCACAACTATATTTTGTGCATTATCTAAACTTATTGCAGTCGGGGTATCCAATCCGTTAGCTATTCCGTTAAAAGTATGTTGCCAAATTATATTTCCGTTGGAAGCATCATATTTTATAGTTTTTATATCCATATTGTCGCCATTCCAATTTACGCCACTTACAATTGGGTTTCCTAATGCATCTAATGCGATTACAGTTCCAAATTCTACACTATATAAATCGGTTTCTTCCCTTGCTTCCCAAAGGATATTACCATTGTCGTCTACTTTAATTGTAACAAAATCACCTTTCGGATTATCTGGATTAGAAGTAGTACCTGTGATATATACATTTGATTCATCATTTATGCTTGCAAATGGGATATTGACTCCGTTATTGGTATTAGAAAAGTATGCATAATCAGAATCTGTCATCACATTATTTACGTTGACATTAGAACGTTGTGAATTATTTATATTTGATACTTTTGAAAGAATACCTTCTGTCATGGATGTTTCCATTCCGAAGTAATTTTTAGTCTGAACTTCTTGTGCAATTGAAGAATAACTAATAAAGTATAGAAGGAAGCAAAGTAATTTATAATACATCATATATTGTTTTGTTTCTAACAATTATAGCAATTTCGGTTACGTAATGAGTAAAATCTATGTATACATTAGTGTTGACATTGATGTTTTTTTTAATTCATTAAAAAGTTGACATCTAGAATAATTATGATACTCTAAAAGAGCCTGGCATAGAGTTTAAGCTATAAGCATATTACAATTAGATACAACATTCCAACCACAGTTGCACTAAATACAATATGCTCCCCCAACAAGCTGAAAGTAAAATGAAAACTTAGTAAGTGGTGGCGGATGGTCGCGTAGAGGGAACATAAGTTTCCCTACTACACCAAATAATACTGCTGTAAAACGAAAGATTAAAGCATATAATTATTTGTAATCAATGAGAATAATGGTTCTAAAAACAAAGTACCCATATAAAACACCATACCAATCGTATCGTTCAAACACCATTCAATCTATATTCCAAAATCAGATTTTCTTATAATACAAGTACGATTCACCAATTGTTGTAAACGTTTGGGTTCACTAAAATTAACATTAGAAGCAGCGAAACTACATACGGAAAACCAATCATAAGTCCTAGAGCCATAGGATTAATGAGTGAAAATTTTAGTACAGTCAAAGCGTTAATTTTTAGTTTAATTCTAAGGGGTGGATTAAAAAAAAATCGAAAATTAATCATGACTGCTAACACAAGCTGATTTAGCTTAATCAATTGTTTTATAAATTTTTAAAATCCTATAAAGTTTAGAACATTTCAATCTTTAGCGTTAAAAAATGTTCGCTTTAGGCTAAAGCACGATATAAATAGACTGTAATTTAGTAGAGCTCATTTAAATATAATTACCATTAGTATGTTAAGAGCACTTACTTAAAAGATGCGTATTTTAATTAGACAGATGAAGATTTTTTATGAGTTAAATTCAGAATGTAGAATCAATTATAAGAACACAATATTATGCCCAACACAGAGATGTCTTTAAATAGTATGCCAACAGTAAAACAGCTCATTCCAAAGTTAGAATCTGGTGCAAAAACTGTTACTAAATTACCCCATGGTGGCTTTCTGTTTTTGGAACACGATGTACCCTCATTACTTATTTACCGAAAAAAAGAAAACGATTCTGGTACCGATAGATTAATACGCGCAGGAGCATCTTACCTTGTTGTAGGCACAGCATCTTTTCAATACTACAAAACCTTTATAGAAGATCTTACCACATTAATGTCGAATAATTTTGGATCGTTTATCTTATTGGAAATATTTACAGGGTCAACGGGAAGCGAAACGTTTAAAGTAAGAGGACCATCACATAAATTACCAGTTTCATTACAGGTTTTAAAAGATGAATTACTTAAAATTAAATCTAGACAGTTTAACGTAAATTTAGATGTATGTGTCGAGCAAACAAAAATGCGCCAAATTGTAAGCGAAAAGCCGTTACTCGAGATTTCTCATATTAAACAACGCGGAGCCACACTTATAGGTTTAGAAGTTCCTCCTGTATTTCGAGACGAACAAGGGCACATGTATCCTTTGTACTTTAGAGACTTTCAAGAACAATTTATCAAAGCCATACAACGTGCTGTATTCGAATTTATTAGAGTACAAACCACCTCTAATCTTACCAATTATCATGCGCTAGGGAAACGTTCCATACATGAGGAGGTGTTTAAAATAGACAAACAACTTACCGAGATCGAAAATAGTTACCAATTTTTATTATTGGTGGCACCAGTTAATATCCAAGCGCTACGCCAACAGTTTTTCGATTCTCATTTTAAAAAATTAGACCGGTATCATTACCGATTGCTCCCAGTAGATCCAGATATTTTAAAACGAAAATTATATAATTTACGTATCGATGAAATAGATGATCCTGCACTTTCATTTTTATTCGATGAAAAACGAGCAGAAATTGATCAAGAGCTTACCATGCTTAAAGAACGTGACACAAAAAACTTTTTTTACAGTAGTATTCGCTTGTATAATGGATTGGATAAAGCTTTAATTACAGAAGCCGAATTGATCCTCCAGAACATACCCGAAAATCATGAAGAAGGTCAACGTGCGGTAATAGACACGTCCGAATTTGGTGACTTAGCAAAACAAGAGTTTGATTATTTTAAAGAGCAAGATCCCCATTTTAATTCTAAAATTCATATTCGAGACGATGTGAATATCATGATGGTTTCTAAGGGGGAATTGTATTTACCTTCAGATTATACCATGAGTAAAAACGATGCTAAAGCACTTATACAACATGAAATCGGGACTCATGCCCTAACCTATTACAACGGGACTCAACAACCGTTAACACAAATGGCTTCTGGCCTTGCTAATTACGATGCCTTGCAGGAAGGAATAGCTGTGTTAAGTGAGTATTTATCGGGCGGATTGTCTGGTAACCGGTTACGAATTTTAGCAGGACGTGTAGTGGCTGGTGCAGCCTTAATAAACGGAGCCGAATTTCACGAAATGTTTTTCAAACTGTATTCTCAATACGATTTTACAAAAGAGCGTGCTTTTAATATTACCTCAAGAATGTTTCAAGGCGGTGGCTTTCTTAAAGATATTATTTATCTAGAAGGCCTAGTACGTCTGCGTAATTTCTTAAAGGAAGGTGGCGAATTAGTGCCTCTGTTAAGTGGAAAATTTGCATTACATCACATCGATTTAATTCAGGATCTTAGAGATCGTGGTCTCATTTTACCTCCTAAAATAACCCCTAGATATTTAAACAATGAAGATTTCAACCTTAAAATAGATAAACTCAAGAAGGGCTTGCCCATCTCTAAAATGATATAATTATGAAAATTTGTTTTGTTATTAGTGCTATAGAAACTGAAGCCATTGGGACTTCGGTTGTTATTATGAAAAAAGCGTACGAGAGAGGACATGCCTTATATGTTATGGGTGTTGGTGATTTTATATTTAAACAAGACACTCCAATGAGTCTGCGATGTACCCTTGTTAAAAAAAATTTAAAGTATAAAACTGTAGAAGAGTTTTGGACACAAGTACAGGAAGACGCCAATAAAAAAACGGTAATTACCAGTAAAGACCTAGACGTATTATTTTTAAGAAATAATCCAACAGAAGAAACAGACGACCGAAGGTGGGCAGAACATAGCGCCATTGCTTTTGCTCGTATGATTCAGCTAGAAGATGTATTGGTTTTAAACGATGCATTTGCCATGTCTCATGCCTATATAGATAAACTGTATTTTGAAGAATTACCACCAGAAATTAAACCCAACAGTTTAATAACTCGAGATATAAACGATTTACTTCAATTTTGGGAATCTGTAGGAAAACAGATGGTTTTAAAACCTTTAGAAGGGTCTGGCGGACAGAATGTATATCTTATTGGAAAAGATAAGAAAAATATACATCAGATTTTTGAAACCCTAATCAGTCAAGGATATGTAATTGCTCAAGAATTTTTACCAGAAGTGTCTAAAGGCGATGTACGTGTTATTCTTATGAATGGAAAAGTATTAGAAGAAGATGGAGAAAAAGCCGTAATCCGTCGTCTTAACAAAGATAAAGATGAATTTAGAAGTAATTTGGCTTTAGGTGCCACGGCTAAAAAAGCAAAATACACCAAGAAAATGCAACATATTGTAGAAGTCACTGCACCTAAGCTTATTAAAGATGGGTTGTTTTTTGTGGGCCTAGATATTGTTGATGATAAGCTTATAGAAATAAACGTTTTGAGTCCTGGCGGATTAGATTATTGCGAAGAAATTGGACTACCTGCCTTTACCACCACCGTTATTGAAGCGATTGAACGTAAAGTTGAATACAAAAAACGCTATAAAAATAAAATTTCCAATAAAGTTCTCGCGACCATGGATTAAGTTCTATAGTAATTAAATCATTTCAATAAAATTAAGCAACAATGGAAACCAATAGAATTGTAGGAAAATATACAAGTCATAAAAAAGGGCCGTTACTTATTGTAACGGCCGCCGTACACGGAAATGAACCTAGCGGAGTACAAGCTCTAGAAGCTGTATTTAAAAAATTACAGCATGAAAAACCTGTAATTAATGGTGCGTTTGTAGGTATTCTAGCCAATACAAATGCTTTAAACCGCGGAGTTAGATTTATAGACGAAGATCTTAATCGGACATGGACAGAAAAAAATTTAAAATATAACATTTCTGATACGAGTGAAAAACAAGAAATGTATCAGCTTATAAAAGTTATAGACGGGCTCTGTGAAACCGAGTATACCGATCATTATTTTATGGATTGCCATACCACCTCTTCAGATAGTTTGCCCTACATGTCTGTTCAAGATGTAGGCCAAAATTTAGAGTGGGCACAACACTTTCCACTTCATATTATTAAAGGGTTTTCGGATATTGTAGAAGGTACTATCGACGGATATTTTAGTAAGGTAGGAATTACCGGTTTTACCTTAGAAGCAGGTCAACACGACAGTGATACTAGTAAAATCTATCACAAAGGCATAATTTGGATGCTACTTGAAAAAGCATGCGATTTACAAGTAAAGGATTTAAAGCCAATTCCACCAGCGGTTGAGACTACAGTTAAAAGTACCGACAAGCAACGTACATTTAAAATTATTCATCGCTTTGGACTAAACCCAAAAGACGATTTTAAGATGCAGGCTGGCTTTGAGAATTTTCAGCCAATTCATAAAGGACAACATTTAGCAATTTTAAATGGTTCAGAAATTTATAGCACTTGGGATGCTTTTATTTTTATGCCCTTATACCAAGCCAAAGGAAACGACGGATTTTTTGTAATTGAAAGTATTCCAAAATAAACAGCTATAGGTAATAATAGGGCTACACACAAAACTAAAAATTATTCATAAAAATGAACTGTATGTACATAACTACAGCTTTGGTAAACTCTTCTTAAAAAATGAAACCTTTCCTAGCAATGAATTTCATTAAAATATGAAGTTAAATTATAAAGCTTAGAATAGTACTCTTAAACACTATTTTTAAATATCTGATTAGCAAAAACCACCACTCAACTTTAAATTTATAAGGCTATACCCTATTTCAACCCTCATATATGCACGTCCTTGTTTGTGTATTTAATTACAATATGACTACAACCTTTTACTAACACACTTCAACCTTATCTTTACTGGAGTAAAACACAATATAACCGTGCTACAACGACGCTATAAGCACTACATAACCACGCTATAACCTGTTTACAATAGTGTGCCATTGGGTGTTTGTCACTTTTTATCCATTAGAATCTTTGTAAGATTCATTGGTGGCGATTGAAAATTTTGCAACTTTCTTACCGTTTTCAAGGTTTGTAATTTCTGG
>NZ_JABFDJ010000008.1 GCF_013403925.1 Winogradskyella wichelsiae | reverse complement strand
AATGTGCAGTTGTACGGTGGTTTTGCAGGTACAGAAACTACTTTAACTGCCCGAGATTTAAGTATTACAACTAATACGAGTATTCTAAGTGGAGATATTGGTACGTTAAATGATATTAGTGATAATACTTATCACGTGGTGATTTCTAGTGGAGGTTTAGGGAGTGCTTTATTAAATGGTTTTAAAGTCACGGCAGGTAATGCTAGTGGTTCTTCATCGATACAGGTAAATAATAGTATTATTTATATATCTTCTGGCGGCGGAATTTATAATAATAATTCATCACCTAGTTTAACTAATGTAACGATTACAAGGAATACAGCTAGTAATGGCGGCGGAATTTATAATTGGAGTTCATCACCTAGTTTAACTAATGTAGCGATTACAGGGAATACAGCAGCATCTTTTGGCGGCGGAATTATTAATCAATTTAATTCATCACCTAGTTTAACTAATGTAGCGATTACAGGGAATACAGCAGCATCTTTTGGCGGCGGAATTATTAATCAATTTAATTCATCACCTAGTTTAACTAATGTAGCGATTACAGGGAATACAGCAGCATCTTTTGGCGGCGGAATTATTAATCAATTTAATTCATCACCTAGTTTAACTAATGTAGCGATTACAGAGAATACAGCTAGTAATGGCGGCGGAATTTTTAATCAATCTAATTCATCACCTAGTTTTACTAATGTAGCGATTACAGGGAATACAGCTAGTAATAATGGCGGCGGAATTTATAATATTAATAATTCATCACCTAGTTTAACCAATACAACGGTTGTAGGGGCTATTTATAATAGTACTAATGGTTCAGTAACTTTAAATAGTAGTATTGTTTGGGGAGGTATTACAGGTGGGTATATAGCTAATTATTCACTCATAAAAGATAATAGCTCTACAGTAAATAATAATATAGACGCTACAGCATTAACTGATACAGACATTTTTACAGACCCAAGCAATGGCGATTATAGCTTAAAAGATAGTAGTGTTGCTATAAATGCAGGTAATAATGCATCTTACACTACTGCAGGCGGTGATTTGGCTAATGATTTAGATTTAGCCGGTAATGCCCGTTTATTTGGTGCAACTATAGATTTAGGAGCTTATGAAGTACAAAATACCGCACCAACTGCAAGTTGTCAAAATGTTACGGTTTATTTAGACGAGAATGGCAGTGTAAGTATTAGCTCATCAGGTATTGATAATGGTTCTTCAGATAGTGAAAGCACCGTAAGTTTATCTTTAGATGTAACTGCTTTTGATTGTGATGATTTAGGTGATAATACAGTCACTTTAACCGTGACAGATACAGCAGGAGCTACAGCGACTTGTACAGCTATAGTAACAGTAAGCGATAATATAGCACCAGTAGCCGATGCAACTAGTTTGGCAGCTATTACAACAGAATGCGAAATCTTAGCGACTGATATCACTGAACCAACAGCCACAGATAATTGTGGAGGTACGGTAACGGTAACTAACGATGCTACTTTTCCAATTACTACACAAGGCACTACAGTAATCACTTGGACGTATGAAGATGTGAACGGCAATACAGCGACACAAACTCAAAATGTAGTGATAAATGATGTCACTGCACCAGTAGCCGATGCAACTAGTTTGGCAGCTATTACAGCAGAATGTGAAATCTTAGCAACAGATGTTACAGCACCAACCGCAACAGATAATTGTGGAGGTACGGTAACGGTAACTAACGATGCTACTTTTCCAATCACTGCACAAGGCACTACAGTAATCACTTGGACTTATGAAGATGTGAACGGCAATACAGCGACACAAACTCAAAATGTAGTGATAAATGATGTCACTGCACCAGTAGCAGATGCAACTAGTTTAGCAGCTATTACAGCAGAATGCGAAATCTTAGCGACTGATATCACTGAACCAACAGCCACTGATAATTGTGGAGGCACGGTAACCATAACTAATAATGCTACTTTCCCAATCACAATACAAGGTACCACAGTAATTACTTGGACTTATGAAGATGTGAACGGCAATACAGCGACACAAACTCAAAATATAGTGATAGATGATGCTACTGCGCCTGTGGCAGATACAGCAAGTTTATCAGCTATTACAGCAGAATGTGAAGTATTAGCTACAGATATCACTGAACCAACAGCCACTGATAATTGTGGAGGTACAGTAACCGTAACTCATAATGCAACTTTCCCAATTACTGCACAAGGCACCACAGTAATTACTTGGACTTATGAAGATGTGAACGGCAATACAGCGACACAAACTCAAAATATAGTGATAGATGATGCTACTGCGCCTGTGGCAGATACAGCAAGTTTATCAGCTATTACAGCAGAATGTGAAGTATTAGCTACAGATATCACTGAACCAACAGCCACTGATAATTGTGGAGGTACAGTAACCGTAACTCATAATGCAACTTTCCCAATTACTGCACAAGGCACCACAGTAATTACTTGGACGTATGAAGATGTAAATGGCAATACAGCGACACAAACTCAAAATGTTGTAATTGAAGATATTTCTGGTCCAATTCCAGACATTGCTAACTTAACAGCTATTACAATGGCATGTGAAGTTTTAGCTACAGATGTTACAGCACCAACCGCAACAGATAATTGTGGAGTTACGGTAACGGTAACTAATGATGCTACTTTTCCTATATTAACACCAGGAATTACAGTCATCACTTGGACGTATACCGATGTAAATGGAAATTCATCAACGCAAACGCAGAATATTAATGTGTTAGATTCACCAATATCGGAAGTTACTTTCAATGATGATACGGTAACTTACGATGGAAGTTTACATAGTTTAGTGGTTAATAATTTACCTACAGATGCTAGTGTTAGTTATGCTATTACACCAACAGCAAACACTGCTAATGGAGCAATAGAAGCAGGGGTTTATACGGTAACAGCAATAGTAACACCACCAATAACAGCTGTAAATTGTGATATTATTACGTTAACGGCAACCTTAACTATAGAACAAGCGATGCAGATTATAACATTTAATCCATTAGCGATAATGATGTTAGAAGATGACCCCGATTTTCAGTTACTAGCAACGGCAAGTTCTGGTTTAGAAGTAGATTATACGTATACCTTTACTGTCGCTAATCCACCAGCAACTGTAACAAGTGCAGGATGGGTAGCTTTACTAACTTCTGGTTTTGTAGATATTACGGCACACCAAGCAGGAAACGCAAACTATTTACCAGCTACATCTGTGATGCAAACCTTACAGATTAATAGTCGTGATGCCGCTGCGCATAGTGTAACTATAGAAAATGAGGTTTATAACAATCCAACAAATGAAATTTACTATCTCATGGCTTGTGAAGCTGCTTTAGATGCCGTGACCGTGACTTTTGAAACAGAAACGAATGCCAATGTAAATCCATCACATCAATTTTCAATAGCAACACCTGCTCCAGGAATTTACGAACAAGAAGTGGTGATTACTTCACAAGATGGAAGTACAACAGAAACTTATATTGTAATTATAGAAAAAATGTTCCCATTCTTTGATATTGTAGAGCAGAAATTTGATAATGTATTATTGGTCAATAATAATTCAGAAAATAACGGAGGATATCGTTTTGTAGCTTATGAGTGGTTTAAAGACGGACAGTTTATTGGTAATGAGCAGTATTATTCAGCAGGGCCAAGTTCTACCGATTTGTTAGATCCAAATGCAGAATATTATGTGAGGATGGAAACTGAAGAAGGAGATATATTACAAACCTGTATGGCTAATATTACATTAGAACATGATTTTTCAGCCTCTATTTATCCTAATCCAAATGTTTCAGGTAGAGTTCTAAATATCGATATGGAAGGTTTTAATATATCATCTAAAGCACAAGTAAACATTGTTCTTTATTCTATGCAAGGCGCAAAGGTAAGTCAGTGGGTTTCTTCTACTAACTTAACGACTATTAACCTGCCAAGAACACTAGATGCCGGGGCTTATATCGTAAACTGTACTGTAGGTACTATGACACGTAATTTTAAATTGATCATCAAATAACAAACAATATGAAACTATTTTATACGAAGCATTCAAACGTTATTAATTTTACTATACTATTATGCTTTATACTAACCACGCTGCAAGGATGGTCACAAGATCATAAGAGTGAGTTTTCTGTTAATGTTGGTGGTATCTTTTCTAATTTAGAATATGATTTTTCAGAAGGTTATGTCGATAAAAATCGTGGTTTTAGTGTTGGTTTGGGGTATGCATATTATTTAGATCGCCAATGGTCTATAAATATAGAAGGGAATTATCAAAAGTACAATTCAGAGGCACGTACAAAGGCTTTAAAAGGTAATTACGAGACGACAGATTTTGAAAATGAAACTTTTGAATTTAGATACGAAGCCTTAGGCTATAAAGAAAAACAAGAAGTGGGAGTTTTAAACATCCCTTTAACTGTACAATTTGAGACCGACGGAGACATTAATATTTATATAAGAGCTGGCGCACAAGTTGGTATTATATTGAATAGTAATTATAATAATTCTATAGAAAATTTATCTACTAGTGGTTATTATGAACAATATGATGTCGAATTATTTGATCCGCAATTTATGGGGTTCGGGACCTTTAACAACATTTCTCAAAGCGACGGGGTTTTAGACTGGGATATGTCTTATTCAGCCGTATTAGAGTCAGGGTTTAAAGCCGAAGTTGGAAATGAAAGTTATTTGTATGTTGGTTTTTTTGTTAATTATGGTTTAAATAGAATTAGTTCTGAGGCAACAGGAACTGATGTGGTAAACTATGACAGCGAAACACCAAGTGATTTTTACTTAGGCAGCCTGTTTGATTCTGGTATGGCAAAAGAGGCTCGTTTAAAATCATTTGGAATTAAATTTAGATATGCTTTAGGAATCTAGGCTTTTAAGTTGAATATCTAGTTGTATCTTAAGTTAAAAAAGAATTATTAATCATCACCTATAGACTTAGTTTAAGTTGCCAGTTTTAGGCTACTATTTTAGTTTTGTCATGGCTATTCTTTCGATAGGATTTCTAATGTCATTTTTGTGAGTAAACTCAACAAATTTTAAGCTTAAGGTACAATTCATTCATAGAGATTTTTATATTATTTTTTGATGAGGTTATCGGCTTTTTACTAAACCAAACTTCTGTTTAAATACAGCGCTACTGCTTTCAGTTAGCGCTTTTTTTTTGAATTAGAATTTGCATCGCGATAAAAGATTAAATACTAGGTTTATTTTTTATAAACTCAAATCCTAATAGATCCTCTAATTTAATCTTCTTTATATTCTATTATAAATTCAGTTTTTATTTCAATTTTATTCTTAATGAGCGTATGGGCTTTACTTCATTTCAAGATAGAACAACAGATCGTTTTATTGTTAATAAGCACTATGTACAGAATACGCTAGGGTAAACGTCTAGCGTAACATTGGTTACAGACTTAACAAATACATTGTGCTAATTTTGTAATATAAATTAACAATCAATGAAAAAAACTGTTTCTATATTACTGTTATGCTTTGCTTTAAACCTTATGGTGCAAGCCCAACAATTAGTACCTATAACTAAAACAGAGGTCTTATCTAAAGTTTCAGAAAATAATACTTCTATTAAGATTTCTGAAGAAGAATTCAATCAGGCTAAAGCAGATTACAGACAAACCAATGCGGTGTTTTTGCCAAACATTACAGCAAGTCATACCGCTATGGCAACAACAAATCCATTAATGGCTTTTGGCTCTAAATTGAATCAGGAAATTTTGACCTCAAACGATTTTAGTCCAGCGTCATTAAACGATCCTTCACAAATAGAAAACTACGCTACAAAATTCGAAATTCAGCAACCATTAATTAATATCGATGGTATGTTTCAGCGTAAGGCAGCGAAATCTAAAATGGAAGCGATGTCTTTAAAAACGGAGCGTACACAAGATTATTTAGCCTTTGAAGTAGAGAAAGCTTATATGCAATTACAGTTAGCATATAAAGCGGTAGATGTTTTAGAAACAGCATTAGAAGCTGCAAATGCCAATAAACAATTAGCAGATAATAGTTTTAAACAAGGGTATTTACAACGTGCAGATGTTTTGAATGTTGAAGTACGAGTGACTGAGGTAAAGAATCAATTACAATCCGCAAAAAGTAATGTGCAAAATGCTTCTAATTACTTGTCTTTTTTAATGAATGACGAAAGTTATGTAGTTTATACACCAACGGATAGTTTAACAGTTTCAACTTTTGGATTAGAAGATAAAAGTATTTCAGAGAATCGTTCGGATATTAAAGCGATGCAATTGGCTTCAAATGCTTATGAAGCTATGAGTAAAGCAGATAAAATGGCTTTTTTACCACGACTAAATGCCTTTGGAAGTTATGAGTTGTACGACGATCAAATTTTTCAAGCCGATGCTAGCGGTTATTTATTTGGAGCGCAATTGAGCTGGGATATTTTTCAAGGCTCTAAACGTTTTGGAAAAGCTCAAAAAAGTAAATCGGAATTTGAAAAGTCAAAACTAGAATACAAACAATACGTATCGCAGAGTAACCTAGAACTTAACAAAGCGAAACGTGCTTTTACAGATGCTGAAAACAAACTAAAATTAACCGCCTTAGCTTTAGAACAATCTGATGAATCTTTAAGAATAAGAACCAATAGATTTAAAGAGGGTTTAGAAAAAACATCAGATTTATTAATTGCCGAAACACAGTATTCACAGAAGCAACTCGAATATTATCAAACCATTTTTGAATACAATTACGCACAAGCTTATTTACAATTTTTAACCAAGGAATAAAAAGAGAACTAAGATAAAAGAACCAAGAGTAAAGACTAAAATTCTTGCTTTAAAAAAGATATAAAATGAATAAAAAGATATATACCATCGTTGCATTTTCTTTAGCCTTGTTATTAACAAGTTGTGGCAGCGAAGACAAAAAAAATGTTGTAGATAATTCACCTGCAATTGTTGTAAAGACAAGCCAGGTAGATACTAATGGAAATAGTCCATTTTTAAGTGTGAGTGGAAAAATACAAGCTTCAAATAGTGCGGATTTAAGTACTAGAATGATGGGGTACGTTAATAAAGTACATGTTAATGTAGGCGATAAAGTAAGTAAAGGTCAATTATTGGTTTCTATTAATAATGCCGATTTACAAGCTAAAAGAGCGCAAGTCAATGCAGGGATTACCGAAGCAAAAGCAGCTTTTAATAATGCTCTAAAAGATTACAATCGTTTTGAAAATTTGTTTTCAGAAAATAGTGCATCACAAAAAGAAATGGATGATATGACGGCTAATTTCCAAATGGCTAAAGCGCGTTTAGAATCTGCTAATCAGATGAAAAATGAAATCAATGCACAATTCACATATAGTAATATTACAGCACCATTTAGCGGAACAGTGACAAGTAAAAATGTAGAAGCTGGTAATATGGCAAACCCTGGTGTGCCTTTAATAAGTATAGAAACACCAAGGAATTTTGAAGTGATGGCAATGGTGCCTGAAACAGAAATTTCAGAAATTAAAAAAGGAACGACTGTAGATGTTTTGGTAAAATCTATTAACCAAACCATTAAAGGTAAAGTTACAGAAGTAAGTACTTCTGCTAAAAATACAGGAGGTCAATATCTCGTAAAAATAGCTTTAGATAAAACTGAAGTAAATATCCTATCGGGTATGTTTACTACGATTCAATTTCCTGTGGAAAGAAAATCGAAATCAGAATTGGTATTAGTACCAAGTGAAAGCATTATTACCAATGGGCAGTTAACCGGTTTATATACGGTAAGTCAAAGCAATACAGCACTATTACGTTGGTTGCGTTTAGGAAGAACTTACGGAGATCAGGTAGAAGTGTTAGCGGGTTTAAATGCAGGAGAAACTTATATCGTTTCAGCTGAAGGGAAGCTTTATAATGGCGTTAAAATAAGTGTTCAGTAGATAGTTTTTAGTTTGCAATATACTGAAAGGTTTCAGGTATAAATAAGAGTAAATCACATAAGAGTAAGCGCGTTAAGGATAGAAGTAGAAATCCTTTTTTTGCTGCCATAAATGGCGAAAAAAGATTGTAACGAATAGCCTGTTAAAACGCCCAAAAAAGATAAAATAATGAAACGAGTAAAACGGATTTTAAAGTTTAAAAAGAAGTCTTATATACGAGTTCCATTTGTCAACTTTTCAAAATAATAAAAGTCAAATGAAAGAAGGTATCGCAGGGAAAATTGCCAAGATCTTTATACAATCTAAGTTAACTGTGTTGTTAATGATTGTATTTATGGTTGTTGGTGTGTATAGTTCGTTTTTAATTCCGCGTGAAGAGGAGCCACAAATTGATGTGCCCATGGCAGACATTTTTGTTGGTTATCCAGGTGCAAGTCCTACGGAAGTAGAATCAAGAGTCATTAAACCATTAGAGCAATTAATCTCGAATATCAAAGGGGTGGAATATGTGTATTCTACATCTATGAAAGAGCAGGGCATGGTGATAGTTCAGTTTTATGTGGGTGAAGATATTGAGCGTTCGTTTGTAAAATTATACAACGAAATCAATAAACACATGGATCAAATGCCAGCAGGGGTAACGTTTCCTTTAGTAAAAACACGCGCCATTGACGATGTGCCAATGTTAGGATTAACCCTATGGAGTGAGAATTACGACGATTACCAATTAAGCCAAATGGCACAAGAGCTTGAGGCGGAAATTAAAAAGGTGAATGACGTTGCTATTACCCATAAAATTGGAGGTCGAAACCGTCAGTTACGTGTGGTTTTAGATAAAGATAAATTAGCATCAAGCGGTTTAGATTTCTTATCAGTTTCAGAAATGATTAAGGCTAATAATAGCCAATTGAGTTCAGGGAGTTTTGATAAAAATGATACGGAGTTTTTAATTAACACAGGGAAGTTTTTAGAAACGGTTACGGATGTTGAAAATTTAGTGGTTGGTGTACAACAAAATCAACCGATTTATTTAAAACAAGTCGCTAAAATTATAGATGGACCAGAAGTGCCACAAAATTATGTGAGTTTAGGCTTCGGTAAAGGGAGTGTAAAATCAGCAGATTATAAATCAGAATATCCCGCAGTTACTATTTCTGTAGCGAAGCGAAAAGGTGCGGATGCAATGAAAATTTCAGAGGTGATTATTGATAAAGTAGATCATTTAAGAAGCACTTTGATCCCCGATGATGTTCATGTAGAAATTACTAGAAACTACGGAGAAACAGCATCTCATAAAGTATCGGAATTACTGTGGCACCTTATCGGTTCTATCTTTGCCGTTACCATCGTGGTAATGTTAGCTATGGGCTGGAGAGGAGGATTGGTCGTCTTTTTATCAGTACCAATTACGTTTGCTTTAACGTTGTTGAGTTATTACATGATGGACTACACATTAAACCGAATTACACTTTTTGCTTTGGTGTTTGTAACAGGAATTGTGGTGGATGACTCGATTATTATTGCAGAAAACATGCATAGGCATTTTAAAATGAAACGCTTGCCATTTAAACAAGCGGCTTTATATGCGATTAATGAAGTAGGTAACCCAACTATATTAGCCACATTTACAGTAATTGCTTCGGTTTTACCAATGGCTTTTGTTTCAGGATTAATGGGGCCCTATATGGCGCCAATGCCAATAGGAGCATCTATTGCTATGATTTTATCACTATTTGTAGCTTTAACTATTACACCGTATTTAGGTTATATTTTCTTAAGAGAAAAAGAGAAAAAAGGTGCTGAAAATAAACCAGAAGTTGCGATTGAAGAGACACATATTTATAAGATTTATAACAAATTTGAAAGACCGCTTTTAGAAAATAAAGGAATGCGTTGGTTGTTTTTATTAGGAACTTTTGCGGTGCTAATGGGAACTATGGTATTATTTTTTACCAATTCTGTAGCCGTAAAAATGTTACCGTTTGATAATAAGAATGAATTTCAGATTGTGATTGATATGCCAGAAGGATCTACGCTAGAACGTACAGGTGTTGTGGCTCAAGAAATTTCACAATATTTATCTACACGACCAGAAGTAGTGAATTATCAAAACTATGTTGGGACTTCTGCACCAATAACCTTTAACGGTTTGGTACGTCATTACGATTTACGTGGTGGATCTAACATGGCAGATATTCAAGTGAATTTAATTGATAAAGAAGAGCGTACAGCACAGAGTCATGATATTGCTAAGTTATTACGACCAGATATTCAGAAAATAGCATCTAAATACAAAGCGAATGTGAAATTGGTAGAAGTACCACCAGGACCACCGGTAATGTCTACAATTGTTGCTGAGGTTTATGGACCTGATTATGATGAGCAGATTAAAGTGGCTAAGCATGTAGAAAATATTCTTAATAATACAGCTGATGTTGTCGATGTAGATTGGATGGTAGAAGCAGACCAAACTGAATATCAATTTGAGATTAATAAAGAAAAAGCAATGTTATATGGCGTAGCACCACAGCAAATTGCTTATACCATGAATATGGCTTTATCTAACAGAGCGATTACTAATTTATATGATGAGGATGCGGTGAGCCAAATAGGCTTGGTGTTAGCTTTAGATGAAAAAGAGAAATCGACGATTACTGATATTTCACAATTAAAAGTGAAGTCTAAGCAAGGGAATTTAGTACCAATCGCGGATTTAATAACTATTACAGAAGCATCTGCAGCGAAAAGTATTTATCGTAAAAATCAAAAACGTGTCGTTTATGTGATGGCAGACATGGCAGGGGAGTTAGAGAGTCCGGCGTATGCTATTTTAGGAATGGAAGAAAAATTAAAAGAAATTCCATTGCCACCAGGTTTTGCTATTAACGAAATGTACTTAGGTCAGCCAGAATTTGAAGATGATTATACCGTAAAATGGGATGGAGAATGGCAAATTACTTTGGAAGTATTTAGAGATTTAGGAATTGCCTTTTTAGGAGCCATCATCTTAATCTATATCTTAATTGTAGGTTGGTTTCAAAACTTTAAAGCACCAATTGTAATGATGGTTGCAATTCCATTATCGTTAATTGGAATTATTCTCGGGCATTGGATTATGGGCGCATTTTTTACTGCAACTTCTTTTATTGGTATGATTGCTTTAGCAGGAATTATGGTTAGAAACTCTGTTTTACTGATTGATTTTATAAACCTAAGAACAGCAGAAGGTGTACCATTAAAACAAGCTGCAATTGAAGCAGGAGCTGTGAGAACAACACCAATTCTACTAACCGCAGGAACCGTAGTCATCGGAGCATTCGTTATTCTATTTGATCCGATTTTTCAAGGATTAGCCATTTCATTAATGGGAGGAACGATTGTTTCTACGGTGTTGACTTTATTGGTGGTGCCATTAGTGTATTACATGATAGAGAAGAAGAATTATAAATAACAGGTCGTCACTTCGAGTAGTTTTTGAGGTACGAAAAAATTGTATCGAGAATATGTTAATCAAGACTTCTCGATATAGTTTTCTATCGAAAATCACTTGAAGTGACGGTCATAACATAATACAAAAACAACATGAAATTAGTCATAGTTACAGCAGTAGAAGAATTTCAAAAAGAGGTTTTGAAATTATTTAAAAAAGCCAATATTCAGAATCTAAGTAGTTCCGATATTGATGGTCATAAAACCGGACCATCTGTAACGATGGCTTCGAGTTGGTTTCCAGGAGAGCAATTTGGCAATGAATCGCGTTTATTTTTCTCGTTTGCAGAAGATGAGAATATTGATGCGTTATTTGGTCTATTAAAAGAATTTAATACTAATGTAGAAACTAATAATCCTATTAAAGCGGTTGTGGTTCCTATTGAAAAATCTATTTAAACTTAAAAAAAAAGAAAACATGTTAAATACATATTTTAGAGTTATTGTTGGTGTCATGGTATTACTAAGTGTAGTACTTACCGTTTATGTAAGTCCAAATTGGATGTGGTTCACCGTATTTATTGGCGTAAATTTAATTCAGTCTGCTTTTACCAAATGGTGTTTATTAGAAACTATTCTGGTAAAATTAGGCATAAAAAAAGAAGGCGGTAGTTGTAAGTCTTGCTAACAACGGTTGCCTTCTTTTGTTTATAAATATAGATTTGGAGTTACTGTATAGTTTTAAAATTATACAGTAACCGTATTTCCGGTTTGTGTACTATATGTTTCAGAAAAAACAGTATCTACAAATATCCAATTAGATGTTGCAGAACCTGGGCTAAAAGTTACTTCCATATAACCACGTCTTGCAGAATCAAAATAATTTAAGTCATCAATAAGAATGGTTATGGCTTGTTGAAAACCGGCAACAAAACTCGCTTCCGAACCTAAATAAGTATCAAAACCAGGGGAAGATACTGATGAGGTCGCAAATTCTGTTACTGTAACGTTTCCGCTGTTAGATGTTACTTCATTAGACCATGCATTGTGTGTGTCACCCGCTAAAACAACCACTTTTTTATCTGCAAAAGCTTCTAATATAATTTCGCGTTCGGCAGGATAACCGTCCCAAGCATCTAAATTATAAGGTAAAACAGTATTTATTCGTGCTAATTCTATTTCTGTAAGTGAAGGGTCATTAGCAAGAACTCTTAGTTTTAATGTTACAAGCTCTTCTAATTGTTGTTGAAAACTAGCCATTGATGTTGCAGAAGCAGATCCTGTTGCTGTTATTTCAGCTATAATAGTTGTTAAAGCCATTAATAATTCAGCAGGAACCATCATTTTACCCATTAAAACTTGTTGTCCTATTACTTGCCATTCTGCACTGTTACCGCTTACTTCATTTAAAAGCCAGTTTTTCTGAGTTGTTCCTAAAATGGTTCTACTTGTATCTAACCATTCTTGCTGAAATGTAGCAGCATCAAAACTACCAGTAGCATCAAAATAATCGGTAATTACTAATTGTTTATCTCTACCAATCAACCTTGTGTCTAACATTACTAAATTAACTAAATCTCCTATTTGGAAACTACGATAGATAACGCTAATATCATTGGTTTTAGCAGGAAGGTATTCGCTGTAAGCTTGTAGGGCGCTTTGTTTTCTAGATTCAAAAGAACCTTCATCACTTTGGTGATTTTCAGCACCATCTTTATAAGTATCGTTTGATATTTCATGATCATCCCAAACACAGATAAATGGTTTCTTTTGGTGAAGCAACATAAGATTTTCATCACTTCTGTATTGTTTATATCTCGTTCTGTAATCGTCTAATGAAATTGTTTCATGAGTTGGGCTATGCGTTCTTCCTAAGGCTGCTGTATATTCATTTGTACCATATTCGTTTTCACCATATTCATAAATATAATCCCCTAAATGGATTACAATATCTAAGTCAGAATTTGCCATAGAATTATAAACGGTAAACAAACCGGCGGCATAATTAGCACAAGAAGTTACTCCTAATTTAATTTGATTAACATTACCTGTTGGTAAAGTTATAGTCTCCCCAATAGGAGAGCTACTTTCATCTTCAATGTTTATAAAACGATAATAAAGCTTTAAGTTAGTATCTAAGTTTTGAATTTCAACAGCAACAGTAAAATCTCTAGAACTGTCTGTTTCAACTTCTCCACTTCGTAATATTGTTGTAAAATCTATATCGGTTGCAATTTGCCATTGTAAGGTTACAGATGGCATAGCAGTTGTGTAGCGTGTCCATATAATTACTTGGGATTGTGTAGGGTCGAAACTAGCAACTCCTTCATTGAAATTTTGATTTGTAAATCCCGTGAAATCTACATTTCCACTTGTAAAATCATCATCACTACTGCAGCTAATAAAGTTAGGAACTAATAAAATTCCTCCAGTTGCTAAGGCTGCATTTTTTATGAAATTTCTTCGGCTAAAATTCTTATTCATATCTATTATAACTTTTGTTGCAAGTTATAATGTAAGCTGGTATAATTATTTTACGTAAGTGTTATGTATGTGTATCATTCTTGTTAAACTAATAAACGAATGTTAAGCAATTATTGTTATTTTTTATGTGATTTGGAAAGTATTCTGTAACATAATAAAGATATATGCGTCATATAGTTGAAAAATCATCAATTATGGAATCAAATTATCAAACACTTAAACGCACAGACAATCAATTATTAGTTTTAACACATTTATCTCAATTGCTAACTTATGCAACTGTTTTTGGCGGTTTTATTGCCCCTTTAATTATTTGGGCAACTCAAAAAGAACAAGTAGAAGGTATGGATGTACATGGAAAATCTATTTTAAACTTTCAGATAAGCACCCTTGTTTATACTATAATTAGCATTCCATTAATCTTTCTATTTGGGCTAGGGATTATAACTTTAATACTTGTTGCAATTTTGGCATTTATTATGCCAATTGTAAATGCTATAAAAGCCAGTAAAGGTGAATTACCATATTATCCATTGTCTTTTAATTTTGTTAGTTAGGAATTTGTATAATGGAAGTAAAAGGCTCGCTATTTAGCGAGCCTTTTCTATTTTTTAGAATTCTTATTTCTATGTGTAATAAAAAACACTCATAAAAAATGAGTGTTTAAAATATTATATAAGAGATTCCTTTTTTCAAAGGAATTGATATTAGCTATTTAACATTACTGGCATCACAAGCATTGTAACGTGCTCTCCTTCATCTAAACCATCTGTTGGTGTTAAGATTCCAGCTCTGTTTGGTAAGCTCATCTCTAATTGCACGTTATCTGCATTTAGGTTGTTAATCATTTCAGTTAAGAAACGAGAGTTAAAACCAATTTGCATATCGTCACCTTGGTAATCACAAGTTAAACGTTCTTCTGCTTTGTTAGAGTAATCGATATCTTCTGCAGAAATATTTAATTCAGCGCCAGCAATTTTTAAACGAATTTGATGTGTTGTTTTGTTAGAGAAAATACTAACACGCTTTACTGAATTTAAAAATTGTGTTCTGTCAATTACTAATTTATTCGGATTCTCTTTAGGAATTACCGCTTCATAGTTTGGATATTTACCATCTATTAAACGACAAATTAATATAGAGTTTTCAAAAGTAAATTTAGCGTTAGAGTCATTATATTCAACTAAAACATCATCATCACTTCCTGATAAAATACCTTTTAAAAGATTTAAAGGTTTTTTAGGCATAATGAATTCTGCAGATTCCGTAGCGGTAACATCTGCTCTTGTATATTTAACTAATTTGTGAGCATCAGTAGCTACAAATGTTAGGCTATCTTGAGAGAATTGAAAAAACACTCCACTCATTACAGGTCTTAAGTCATCATTACCAGCAGCAAAAATAGTTTTGCTAATAGCCGTTGCTAAGATATCTCCTTTAATGGTTGTAGTACTTGCATCTTCAATAGAAACTGCATTAGGAAACTCAGCACCATCTGCATAGGCTAATGCATATTTACCATGATTAGAGCTAATTTCCACCGTGTTATTTTCTTCAACAACAAAAGTTAAGGGTTGTTCAGGAAACGTCTTTAAAGTATCTAAAAGTAATCTTGCAGGTAAAGCAATACTTCCTTCAGAGTCACTTTCAACATCAATAGTTGCAGACATTGTAGTTTCTAAATCACTCGCCGAAATCGTTAATTTTGACTGGCTTAGTTCAAATAAGAAGTTATCTAAAATTGGTAGTGTATTACTGTTATTAATAACACCTCCTAATACTTGAAGCTGTTTTAATAAATAGGTACTTGAAACAATAAATTTCATGCTGAATATTTGTGTTTAATACTTTTAATTGTTCTTACAAATATATCTCAATAGAAGCGTTTTATAAAACAAACTTATTAACAAAATAGGTCTGTTTAAGTTGTTTTAAATGCAATTATGCATAATGTTTTAAGAGGTGTATTTGCGTTTTCTAAAATAATTGAAGATAAAGCCAAATAATGCTAAAAGTATGAGAGGCAAAGCAATATTAATAAATTGCCATTTAGATTTGCGCTCTTTTATTTTATCAGTATCTAAAAAAGCAATATTTATTTCTTTAGATCTTATGTTTATAAGTCCAGAATCGTCTAAAAGGTAATTGACCGTATTTAGTAAAAATTCCTTGTTGCCAAATGACTTACCAGTGAGTTGGTCAAAGCCTAATTGTTGAGGTCTGTTTCTTAAAACTTCATTTTTAATAACATCTCCATCAGAAATAACAACCATTTTAGTTGCGGTACTTTTAGATTTAAAATTAGTGACTTTAAAAGGTACAACACGCTGATCGTAAACCGAAGAAAACTCTCCTTCTAAGAGTACAGCTAAATTTTGAGACCCTTTATTGTAGCTGTCTTCATCTGGCGTCATTGTTACTTCGTCTAATGAAATCGTTGTTGGTGCTCCTTCTAATTTAGATTTTGGAGAACTTTGCAATAGTATCGATTTTTTAATACTATTTTTTAGAGTGTCAATTGGGCTTGCAAAATCAAATTTTACTAAGTTTAAATTCTTAGTAATAGAATGATTAGGGTTTGATGCTGCTAATGGCGAATATTGCCATTGTATAGGCTGCATTTGTGATTGGCTACCTTCGCCAATAGATAACATAATTGGAGCAGAATAAAGGTCTTTTACCAGTGTAGGGTTAACTCTAACTCCGTATTTGAAGAAAAAATCATTAAGGCGCAGATCTCGCATAATAGAAACACCGCGTCCTGCTGCATTATATAGACTGTCTTTATCCATGGCAACAGCTTCTGTTAACCATAAACTTTTACCACCATTCATAGTATATTGATCTAATACTAATTTTTCATTTTCTGAAAAAGCAATGCTTGGTTTGGCAGCAACAATTAAGTCATAGTTTTGTAACTTATCTAATGTGCCTTGCGGATTAGAAGCAACACTATCTAAAGTGAAAGGTGCAATGTTATAATAGGGCTTTATGGTTGTTAGAAAATCGGCCATGTAAATATCATCTAACTCACCATTACCTTTTAAAATCGCTATTTTTTTAGATTTTGCATTCACAAGCTTGTTAAATCCGTCAGCAAAAGCATATTCTAGAGCTTGTACAGAATTGTTAATTTGTTCTTGTAAGCCTTGAGTGATGCTTCTTTTTAAAAGTGAGATTTTTATCGTTTCTCCTTTGTAGCTTGCAAAAGCCCATGGAAATATAATGTCTTGCGTTACTTTTCCTGTGCTATTGTTCGTATTTATATAAGGTTCTAAGCCTGATTTTGTTAACTCTTCAATATTACGTTCACGAGTCGCTTCATCTTGAATGGGGTTAATGTAATTAATGAAAATTTGATCAGTTTCTAGCTGAAACTCTTCAATTATTTGTCGCACTTCAGTTTGAAGTAATCTAAATTCTGAAGAAAAATCGCCTTCTAAAAATACATCGATAACTAAAGGTGAATCTAAATTGGTAATTAGAGATTTAGAGTTGTCAGATAGCGTATAGCGATGATCTTTTGTTAAATCGAAACGTTGATATATAGAACTTGAAACTGCATTAACAATAATGAGTCCAACAATAATAGCAACAGTATATATTATGGTTTTATTCTTTTTCATCTGCAGTATTCTCGAAAGTTATGGCTTCTCGATATGGTTTTAAAGCAATAACTTTATCGTTCTCAAAAGTGATTTCAACACATTCTTTATGCTCTGTAAAAGCACCTGGTTCTATACCTAGCGCATAATTCCATTTATTAGTGTCGTGTGCTTTTTTTGCATCATCCCAAGTGAGCCATTCTTCAGCACCTAATAATGTTTTTATCTTATCTTTTGAAACACCTATTAACGTATCAGATTCAATAGTGTAATCAATCATTTCATAACGTAAGTTTGGGTTTTCGGTCCAAGCTTCACTATTAAAGTATTTTTGGTGATGATAATTACTCAAAATATTTAGGAATGGATAAAACATAAACAAAAAAGCAAAAGGGGTAAGTACTAAACTAAGAAGTGCAGTTAACCATTTGCGTTTATCTACCGTGTTTAAGAACAAAAAGATCAGTACAAAAACGACAATTAAAAATAGAACTAATAAGGGTGTAATAATCATTTTATTTTTTTTGAATTCTAAGTGTTGTAAATAATAAAAAAGCGACTGAAATACTTATAAAATAAATCAAATCTCTTGTGTCAATAACTCCGCGACTCATACTGTTATAGTGTGCAGACATACCGAGGTTTTCCATGTAGACAAAGTCGTTAAAAATGTTGTAATTAGAAACTCCTTCAAAGCCAAAATAAAGAAAAAAGCAGATAAAAACAGCTATAATAAATGCGACAATCTGATTGTCTGAAAGCGTAGAGGCAAAGACACCAATAGCCGTATATGCGCCGACTAAAAATAGAAGGCCAAAATAGGAACCGATTGTACTTCCCATATCTAAATTCCCTTCAGGCTTGCCCAATGCCAAAACCGTGTAAACATAAAGTAATGTAGGTATTAAAGCCAATATTATTAATGTAAAGGCACCAAAGTATTTGCCTAAAACAATCTGAAAATGAGAAATTGGTTTGGTTACTAACAACTCTAAAGTTCCTTGCTTTTTTTCGTCACTAAAACTACGCATTGTAACTGCAGGAACTAGAAATATAAGAATCCAAGGCGCAAGTAAGAAGAAAGAAGTTAAACTAGCTTGTCCATTATCTAAAATGTTGAATTCGCCTTTAAATACCCACAAAAATAAGCCGTTGAGTAATAGAAATACACCAATCACTAAATAGCCAATTGGCGATGCGAAGAAGGTGTTTATTTCTTTTTTTAGTATTGCTAGCATAAATTAGTATTCGTTCTTTATTCTATTATAATTTCTAATCGTTTTAATCTTCAATTAAAATTTTTATTAAAGATTACAATGATTTATTTTAATGAAGCGATTTTATCTACACTCCAAGCTTCTGGTTTGGCATTAAACTTTGGTTTTGTTTCAGCCCAAATACCTTTAAACAACTTAGAATGTCTGTAATTATTCAAATCATTTTCAGAATTCCAATAGCTATAAGTAAAAAAAATATTAGTATTATTTTGATCACGATATAGCTCGAGAAAGTTACAACCTTCAAAGGTTCTTATCTTATCTTTTACGATTTCAAAATTAGTCAAGAATTCTTCAATTTTAGAAGGTTCAAAACTCATTTTTACAATTCTTACTAACAAATCTTATGGCTTTAAAAAATTAACGGTTACAGTGTCTTGAGTTTTTAAGCCCATTAAAGTTGTAGCACTACCAACAGTACTATTGTTACTTTTATAAACAGCAATTTCTAAATATTTAGAAGAATTAAAAACAGCCATTGCTTTGCCTTCTGCATTGCGTATCGAGTCTTCACTGTCATAACTTAGAATATCACTGTATTTATTTAATATTGTTTTAAACTTATGATTGCGAGCCGAAACCTCATAAGCTCTTCCTTTCTGAATATTTTCAAAAAATTTACGCTTAATATTGGTCACTACATTTCCATAATTATCAATATAAATGATATTTCCTATTATTTGATTTTGTTCATCATTAACAAACGGATTTAGGTTTTTAATCGGTTTTATAGTGTTAATAACTTTTCCTATCACCTCTAAAGTTCCACCTCTTGCAATATGGCAAGCTACTTTTACAAAAATATCTAAAACAGGAAAACTAGTTTCTACTTTGTCGTGTATATTTATCTCTACAATCTTATCCGCAGTTATATCACTGCAAATCATGCTCATAATACCATTATTAGCACATATAAAATAATGGTCGTCCAATTTAACGGCAATATGCTTATTTTCAGGGCTTAAATCAGAATCGATACCTATGAGGTGAATCGTTCCTTTAGGAAAACTACTATAGGCATTTTGTATAATATAGGCAGCCTCACAGGTGTTAAACGGAGATATTGAATGCGAAATATCGACAATGTTAACCTGGTCAAGCTCACTGTAGATAGCTCCTTTAATGGCACCAGTAGAGTGATCTTTTTGTCCAAAATCAGTCGTTAAAGTGATTATTGCCATGGATTGATTGTTGATATTTTTTTAAATTTTGTGGTTGTAAAATTGCTAAATTTGTGTGTATACAATTGAATTACAAAATTAAGAAAAGAAAATATATTAACGCACTAAATAAAGCTCGCTTTTGAATGAACTAATCCTAGAACTCGAAGAAATATCTCCTAAAGAATTTTTCGGAGCGCAAAATGCTAATATTGAACTTCTAAAAAAATATTATCCTAAGCTTAAAATTGTTGCTAGAGGCAATAAATTAAAGGCTTATGGTGATGAAGATCTTCTTGAAGAATTTGATCGTAGAATGACAATGTTGATGAAACATTTTGGAAAGTATAACAAACTTGATGAAAACGTAATTGAACGTGTACTTACAAGTCAAAGCAAGGACGATTATGAAACTACAGCAAAAAGCGGGGAAGTTATAGTACATGGTGTTGGCGGGAAGCTAATAAAAGCTCAAACAGCAAATCAACGAAAATTTGTAGAACTTGTTCGTAAAAATGATATGGTTTTTGCGATAGGGCCAGCAGGTACAGGTAAGACTTATGTTGGTGTTGCTTTAGCTGTTCAGGCTCTGAAAAATAAAGAAGTTAAACGAATTATATTAACACGTCCTGCTGTTGAAGCAGGTGAGAATTTAGGGTTTTTACCAGGAGATTTAAAAGAAAAATTAGATCCGTACATGCAACCTTTATATGATGCTTTACGCGATATGATTCCTGCAGAAAAATTAGAAAGTTATATTGAAAAAGGTGTAATTCAAATAGCACCTTTAGCTTTTATGCGGGGTCGTACTTTAGATAATGCTTTTGTAATTTTAGATGAAGGACAAAATACAACACATGCACAAATGAAGATGTTTTTAACAAGGATGGGTAAGAATGCCAAATTTTTGTTGACAGGAGATCCTGGACAAGTCGATTTGCCACGTCGTACAACATCTGGATTGAAGGAAGCTCTTTTAGTGTTACAAAACGTTGATGGTATTGGTATGATCTACCTTGATGATAAAGATGTTATTCGTCATAAGCTTGTAAAGAAAGTGATTGCAGCTTATAAAAGTATTGAAAACAGGGAATAATACTTAAGTTTTTTGTTAATTATGGGTTGGGTTGCTTTTGTCTTTTAATTATATAATTAAAAAGAGAAATTATATAAATTCTTACGAGTAATCTTGCATAAATTTGCTGTTATAATAAAAATTTATAAAAAGAAAAGATGAAAAAGTTATTTTTGATAGTAGGATTATCATTAGGGTTAAGCCCATTATTTGCTCAAGAAGATGAAATAGATTTTAATTCAGACAATTCGTGGCTTAAAGTAGGTTTAACGGCAGGAGTACCAATAAGCGATGCAGGGGATGCGTCATCTTTTGCTTTAGGTTTAGATTTGAGAGGTCAATATTTGTTTAATCCTAACTTAGGTATTGGTTTGGCTTCTGGTTACACCAATTATTTTGGAAAGGATGGAAATGATGATTTTGGTATTATTCCACTTGCTGGATTCATGCGTTATTACTTTAAGCGTAGTGGGCTTTTTATAGGTTCAGATATAGGTTACGGTTTTTTAACAGGCGTAGATGAAAATGAAGGAGGCCTTTATGTTAACCCACAAATTGGTTACCATAATCGTGATTGGAATATTTATGCGTATTACCAAAATACTTTTGCAGAGAATGATATTGATATACAAGCTGTAGGTATTGGAGTAACTTATAATATTAGATTTAAATAAATAATCACTACATATTTTAATTAAAGAGGGAGAAATTTTATTTCTCCTTTTTTTATTTAGATTATTGTATGGCACAAGTAAAGAAATTACATTTGTAGTACATAATTAAATGACGATTAAATGAACACCATAATAGATACCAATTTTAGTTTTCCAAATCAAAAAAACGTTTATAAAGGAAAAGTAAGAGAAGTTTATAATATAGACGATGAGCAATTAGTAATGGTCGCTACAGACCGTTTAAGTGCTTTCGATGTGGTTATGCCTAAAGGGATTCCATATAAAGGGCAAATCTTAAACCAGATTGCAACAAAAATGATGAAGGAAACTGAAGATATCGTACCGAATTGGCTGGTAGCTACACCAGATCCAAATGTTGCTGTAGGTCATTTATGTGAACCTTTTAAGGTAGAAATGGTGATTCGTGGTTATATGTCTGGGCATGCAGCTAGAGAATATAAAGCAGGAAAGAGAATACTTTGTGGTGTTACAATGGCTGAAGGGATGAAGGAGAACGATAAATTTCCTGAACCTATTATTACACCTGCTACAAAAGCAGAAATGGGTGACCATGATGAAGATATCTCTAGAGAAGATATTTTAAAACGTGGTATTGTCTCTGAAGAAGATTACATCATTTTAGAAGATTATACAAAAAAATTATTTCAACGTGGTACAGAGATTGCTGCCGATCGTGGATTAATTTTAGTAGATACTAAATATGAATTTGGTAAAACTAAAGATGGTGAAATTGTATTAATTGATGAGATTCATACACCAGATTCTTCACGTTATTTTTATACTGAAGGTTACCAAGCACGTCAAGATAAAGGTGAAGCTCAAAAGCAATTGTCTAAAGAATTTGTGAGACAATGGTTAATTTCTAATGATTTTCAAGGTCTAGAAGGACAAAAGGTTCCTTTTATGAGTGACGAATATATTACATCGGTTAGCGAGCGTTATATTGAACTTTATGAAAACATTACAGGAGATACCTTTGTAAAGGGTGATGTTTCAGATATTCAAAATAGGATAGAAGAAAATGTATTAGCGTATTTAAGATAAAACTAGAAATTATTTCTAGTTTAAAAAATGATTTAAACCTAACATTATTATTCTAATGTTAGGTTTTGTTTTTATTATTAATTGTTAGGTTTTGTTTTTATTATTAATAGTTACTTTTTAATATCTTAATGTGGTGATCAACATGGTGAGCGGTCCACATAATAATTTCTCTAACAGGCATTTTTCCCATTAAGGGGTGTGGCAGTACAACACTGTCTAAATTTTGGTCGCTAATTCGTCTTGTTTTATATTGTAATTTCTTTTCTTCCGTTTGTAATCTGTTCAAGATATATTGCTTGTCTTCATAAGCAGGGACTTTCATATTTCTAGATCCCTTAAAGGTTTTACCTTTTGTTTTTTGTAAACGCTCTAGGGAACGTTTTACTATGGCATCATACGATCTAACGGGTCTATTTGCTTTTCCGAATTTTAAACGAAGTAAAAATTTAGGTAAACTCAAAGCATTATTTAATGGAATTATACTTTGAAGTAAATGCAGAGCTTGTTGACCTGTAGTCCACTTACCCTCAGGGCCTTTTGTCCAGGATTCTTGAGGTTGATTTTCTAACCAAGCAATTAATTCAGCATGTTTTGCGTCTATTAAATCAGCAATAGCATCTTTATCCATGAAGATAACATTTGAAGAAGTAAGATAAGGATTTTTTAAATTAGAATCAGCCTTATAAATTTAATTAAAGATGAATTTTAAATTTTGTTAGCCTGTGGCTATAATACGCAAAAAGGAATGTTGGTTTATTCTTCAACTTCTTTATCTTGAATTATTATTTTATCCTTCTTAAAAATAGGAACTAAGTAAGATAAATTAAAGCCATAACCGCCTCCAAAACGGCTACTATCATAGGTTCTGTTATAACCAGGAACGTATAAATTTTCGTAATCGCTACTAGGTTCTTTTTCAGTTAAAAGAACTTTTAACTGAATATTTAATCCTGCATAAAAATTATTAAAGAGTTCTGCTTTTAGACCTACTTGTAATTCAGTCCATAGCGCAGTTAAGCCATCAAATTCTTGTCCTTCGTTTACAGTGTATTGGTTATCCCAATATTGGTTATAAACATCATAAACGGTGTAATTATTTAATTTTTGACTAAATGTAGCTGCACCGATACGGAAACCTGCATAAATCATATTTTCCATATCTAACCAGTTCTGGTAGAAATTCATATCAATTCCTGCTTTAAAATAACTACCTGTTGTGGTATTATTTAAATAGTCTGTGTCAAGTGTTCGTTCTTCATTACCTAATTCACCTGCAATATAAATACGCTTGGTGAGGCGATAATCTCCCATAATTTCAAAACCCGAATAATCATCACTAAAAAAAGTGCGTGCTAATTTACTGAGATCAGTACCAACTCTAAGGCCATACTTTTCTTTAAAGACCAAAGTATCTTTAACCGATTTTTTTTTCTCTTGTTGTGCAATAGCTATTGTAGAAAACAACAGCGTTAATATTACGCTTCTAATGATAGATACGTACATGTGTTGTGCTTTCATCTTCTATACTTTCTTGTGTTGTTTCTTCAATCTCAATATTAGAAATCCAATTATCATCATCTGCAACTCTAGAAACACCTAAACTATTAAAATTACTTTTATAGCCGCAAGCTCTAGAGACGTAAACGAATTCATTATTATATGAGATTTCTATAATATCGATATTAGAGTTGGTGTCTTCATCGTCATCAATTCTTAGATCTGTATCTTTTTCTAAAACAAAACGTGTTGTTGTTAGTTCCCCTTCATTTCCTACAATAAGTGGTAAAGCTATTTTATTACTATTAACATTAAATACATAAGAATCATCATCGTCGTAATCTGTAATTATTAAGTCAGATTCTTCAATTGGTTCGGTGGTAACACCATCTTCATCTGTAAACAAGCCTTCTCCATAAACGGTAATTCTAGGAACGTTCAACAATTCATCAGTGTCTGTAGCGTCATAGAATTCTATAATTAACCTAGGTGTGGTTTGCGTTGTAGCAGCACAAATATCATCGCGTTCGCAATTAATAAGTGCAACTGCAATTAATAGAATTAAGAATTTTACGTTTTTCATTTATTGTTTTTCAAATAATACTACCGTTTCTATATGCGCTGTATGCGGAAACTGATCAACTAAACTCATTTTTTTGATGATGTACCCAGATTCCATTAACTGTTCTGTATCTCTAGCCTGCGTTGCAGGGTTACAAGATACATAAACCAAACGTTCTGCATTTAGGTTTATTATTTTTTTAAGGGTTTTAGGCGCAATTCCGGCTCTTGCAGGATCTAAAATAATAGTTCTTATTTTATTGGTGTATTCTGGGTGCTCAGTTAAAAATTTTCCAACATCAGCAGCAAAGAATTTTAAACCTTCAATATTGTTGCGTTTAGCATTTTCCTTGGCATCTTCAATGGCAGCAGCTACAATATCTACACCAACAATTTTAGTGTTTTCAGATTTATTGGCAATGATTTGACCAATGGTTCCTGTACCACAAAATAGATCTAAAACAACAGTATTATCAATGGCTTCTTTATTTTCTAAAGCATAATCAACGACTTTTGTATACAGTTTTTCAGCGCATTTAGGATTGGTTTGAAAAAAGCTTTTCATACTAATTTCAAAATTTAAGCCCAGTAATTCTTCAACAATTTTATCATCACCATAGACAAGCGAAATACTTCCAGTTGTAGCTATGGTTCTATCACCAACTTCGTCGTTAATTGTATGTAATAAACCAGCAACTCGGTCACCAAGCAATTCTACAAGGTAATTTGCAAATTTGTCTAAATCAAATTTAGGCAAGTCGTAAGATGTGGTTACCAAGTTAAACAACAATTGATTGGTTTTATAAGATTTTCTAACCACAAAATATCTAAAGAAACCTTCTCTTTTTGGCGCATGCCATGGATCTAATCCTGTATCAATACAATAAGATCTTATATCTTTAAGAAGATTTTCAAATTCAGCATCAAATAAACCTGAGTCTTTATTAAGATTGTCACCACACCACCAGGTTCCACGTTTTTTAAAACCTAGAGTAAATTCATCTACATCAGTTTTTAATTCGTGATCATAACCAATAGCAGAAAAACCATATTCCATTTTATTTCTATAATGAAAAGTGTTTGGCGACGTTACAAACTCATCAAATTTATCTTCAATATCAGCAACTTTACCAATACGTTTAAATAACTCTAAAGTACTTTGTTTCTTGTATTCGTGTTGTTTCTCAATCGGTAAATTGATATAAGGAGCGCCAGGAATACTTTGGTATGGCATATTAGTTTCATCATCAGAAGCTTTTAAAACTTCAAAAAGTTTACCTTCAGCATACTTTTTACTCGTCTTTTTTATCTGAGTTTTTACCAATTGCCCAGGTAAAGTATTAGGGACAAATACTACAAATTCGCCATGCTCGTTACGGATACGACCAATACCTTTTCCTCCGTAGGCATAACCTTCAATTAGGATTTCTATGATTTCTCCGCGTCTTACAAATTTGTTACGTTCTCTTTTTGGCATTTCTTATATAAATTAGAGTGCAAAGATAGTTGCAATTTTACAAATAGCATAACGTTAATTGATGGGCGTGGGGGAGGCATATTTCTATTATTTTTGTAATTTGCAGCACTCTAGGGATGATTTCTTTCCCACGCTGAATTTTCGGACACTTCGAAAGGATAAAGGTAGATAAGGAATGGTTATTTTAGATATCCATTTTTTTTGGATATTAACTTTTAAACTTTTTAAAATGGCTGTTTTAGACCAATTAAATTCGCAACAAGCGATAGATTTAGAAAACAAGTATGGTGCACACAATTACCATCCGTTACCTGTAGTATTGAGCAGGGGAGAAGGTGTGTTTGTATGGGATGTAGAAGGCAAAAAGTATTACGATTTTCTTTCTGCTTACTCTGCAGTAAACCAAGGACATTGTCATCCAGATATTGTAAAAGCAATGACAGAGCAGGCGCAAACGTTAACATTGACGTCAAGAGCTTTTTATAATGACATGTTAGGAAAGTATGAAAAATATGCTTCTGAAACATTTAATTTTGATAAGCTTTTACCAATGAATACGGGTGCTGAAGCTGTTGAAACGGCTTTAAAAATCTGTAGAAAATGGGCTTACGAAGTTAAAGGAATTGAAGAAAATGAAGCTGAAATTATAGTATGCGAGAATAATTTTCACGGAAGAACAACAACTATTATCTCTTTTAGTAACGATCCTGTAGCGCGTAAAAACTTTGGTCCTTATACTAATGGTTTTATTAAGATTGCATATGATAATCTTGAAGCTTTAGAAAACACATTGAAAAGCAATGCTAATGTTGCAGGTTTCTTAGTAGAGCCAATTCAAGGTGAAGCTGGTGTTTATGTACCAACCGAAGGTTACTTATCTAAAGCCAAAGCATTATGTGAAAAATATAATGTTTTATTTATAGCAGATGAAGTACAAACGGGTATTGCTAGAACAGGAAAAATGTTAGCAGTAGATCATGAAAACGTAAAACCAGATGTTTTAATTTTAGGTAAAGCCTTAAGTGGTGGTGCTTACCCTGTATCTGCCGTTTTAGCTGATGATGCTATTATGAATGTTATTGGACCAGGAAATCACGGAAGTACGTTTGGTGGTAATCCTATAGCAGCAGCCGTAGCAATAGCTGCTTTAGAGGTTGTTAAAAATGAAGATTTAGCAAATAATGCAGAAAAATTAGGACAGTTATTTAGAAGTGAACTTTCTAAATTTATAGAAACAAGTTCTATTGTAAACTCTGTAAGAGGAAAAGGATTATTAAATGCTATTTTAATAAATGATGACGAAGACAGCGAAACCGCTTGGAATATTTGTTTAAAATTAAGAGACAATGGTTTATTAGCAAAACCAACACATGGAAACATTATTCGTTTTGCGCCTCCTTTAGTAATGACAGAAGCACAATTATTAGATTGTGTATCTATTATAACAAAGACTTTAAAAGAATTTGAAGTTTAATAAAGGTTTCAAATAAGAGTTAAAAAAAAAGCGATTTTCAATTAAGAAAATCGCTTTTTTATTTATTAAAATATAAGACTATTGAGGTCCCATCAATTCTTGCATTCTTTCTTGCATTAATTCAGGGTTTTCTAATGCTTCCATTCCAAAGAAAGAAATAAACCAAAGGATGTAAGCTACCATTAATACACTAAGAATTGCACCAATGATCCCCATAATTTTACCTGCTTTTACATTTCCAAAACCAGAATAAGTTTCAGGAGCTACCTTGTAAATTTTAGTTGCTTTACCTGCCAATACTATTGCTACGATTCCGAAAATTAATCCAGGAATACCATAACAGCAACAGCCGACGATTGATAAAATTCCCATGACAAGGACTAAAGTTCCATTAGGTATTTGTTGTTTTTCCATTTTGTAAGTTGATTTTAGTTGGTTAAAAAAGTTTTAATAATAAAGCTAGCTACAATAATACTAATATTTAATATAAAAAAAGCTAAAATGATGCGATGACCATTTTTAAACTGAAATTTAAGATGCAATAATAAAAAGGCAAACATTGCTATAAGCGTATAGATAGCAGGGTACATAAAAAAAGCAGCAACAAGATCACCTTTTAAAATTAGGTTGATAGATCTTTGCATACCACAACCCATACAATCAATATTAAACGTTTGTTTCCACATGCATGGCAACATATATTCTTCAAGTCCTTTTGCGAGTATAAACATGGTGCTAAATTAACAATTTGATAATTACTTTTATAATTGCAGTAAATATTTTTCTAAAGTGTATTTTTGCCTTGTTTTAATCAATGAATTATGGATATTTCTAGAACTCTTAATTTTGTTTGCATTTTAGTGGGAGGTATAATTGCTTTTTATGCTCAGGCTCAACAAGAACAAAACACCTATTTATTAATAGGAGGTATTGCTTTATTAATGGTAGGTGTCTACAGAACCTCTAGAAATATTTCTAGTAAAAATGATCAGCCAGAAGAATCGTTTGTAAAAACAGAAAAAGAAGATGAAGTTTAAAAGAGGTGATAATGTTGAAACAATTGACGATAATATTTCAGGAATTGTAACTAAAATTTCTGAAAATAAAGTTACGGTTGAAGATACTGATGGTTTTGAATTACAATTTGAAGCGCGAGAACTTATGTTAATGGCCTCTGGAAACTCGCTTGAAAGTGCTGTTTATAATACAGATTTTGAAGCCGTAAAAAGGGAAAAAGAATCTAAAAAACGAAAATCAGCACCAACAGTAAAATCTAAAGAGCGCCACGCTCCAAAATTTGAAGTAGATTTACATATTCATCATTTAACAAAGTCTTCAAATAGAATGTCTAATTATGAGATGCTTAATCTGCAATTAGATACAGCTAGAGGACAATTAGAATTTGCCATGCGCAAACGCATACCTAAAATTGTCTTTATACACGGAGTTGGAGAAGGTGTACTACGCCAAGAATTAGAAACACTATTTAGTCGCTACAATAACGTAAGATTTTACGATGCAGATTATAAAATTTATGGCTTAGGTGCTACAGAAGTTCAAATACTTCAAAATGTAGAACCATAAATTTAATAATCGTAATCGTCAGGATCAAAGTCTTCTATAATTGTTGTTAGTGTACCAAGAGTGATTTCAGTAGTTCTAAAGATTGTTAAATCGGTATTGTTAATTATAAACGTTGTTTCTACAGTTCTAGTGTAAGAATTTTCAAAAGCGTTGTAATCCTCAAAATCATAAGGGGTATCTTCTGCACTATTTAAATAAAGCTCTACTAACACTCCGTTTACAGCTACACGATCATCACTTGGTCCATTTTCACCATTAGCATCTTCTAAACGTGTTGAAACTCCGTCGCCATCGTCATCTGCGTCTAAATAATTAGGGATACCATCACCATCCGTATCAAGTGGATTAGTTAAAGGATCATCATCTTCATCTTCATTATCTTCATCAAGTTCATTTTCTGTTAAAACATTATCACCATCGTCATCTATATCTAAGTAATTAGGTATGCCGTCACCGTCTGTATCTAAAGAATCCGTATAAATTCCGTCTTCATCAGGTAAACCAGCTATGCCTTCGTCTTCATTAGGAACACCATCGTTATCATCATCTTCAATCGTAGAGGTAACATAAACATCACCAGAGTCTGCTTCATAGTCGTCTCCTACAGTTAGGTCGCCAGGCGAAACAACAGCGCAAATATCATCGGCTGTTAATTCTCTGTTATAGGTTCTGTAAATAAAACGAGTATCAACACCATCAATTGTTAATTCTGCAGGAGAACCTTCAGTAGTTGCATGTGTAAATAATGCGTCATTGGTATCATCCCCTTTTTCAAAAATGAAGATGAGCGCTTCGTTAGGATCCTCTCGTGTATCATAAACAAGATAATACTCTTCAAAATTATCACATTGCGCTAATTCTTCATCAAAATCTAAGTCTACAGTAAGGATATCGCCATCATCACAGGCAATTAACAGAGCGAAGCAAAAGAGTATAAAAAAACGACGTATCATAAATTCTATTTTCAACAAAAATAAAGGATTTGTAAAATTATAACGCTGCATTATCTAAATAATTTTATTTACAATATTTTTGCAAGATGAATTTAATCTATTTAGATAATGCAGCCACTACTGCTTTAAGACCAGAAGTTGTAGTACGTATGACAAAAGTGCTAAATGAAACTTACGGAAACGCATCCTCAAGTCACAGTTTTGGTCGTTCGTCTAAGTCACTTTTAGAACAATGTAGAAAAAATATAGCAAGTTATTTTAACGTGTCTGGGTCAGAAATCGTTTTTACTTCTGGCGGTACGGAAGCTGATAATTTAGTATTAAGAAGTGCTGTTAGAGATTTAGGTGTTACAGAAATTATTACATCTCAGATAGAACATCATGCTATTTTACATACGATAGATCAATTGCAGAAAGAATATGACATAAAAGTTACATATGTAAAACTGAAAGTTGATGGAAGTATAGATGAAGAAGATCTTGAATCTGTTTTAGGTCATTCTGATGAAAAAAAATTAGTGACTTTAATGCATGTTAACAATGAGATTGGTAATGTGTTAAATTTTAAAAACATAGCTAAGATTGTAAAATCTTATGGTGCCTTATTTCATTCTGATACTGTGCAATCAATTGGTCATTATAAAATAGATTTAAAAGAAATACCTATAGACTTTGCAGCAGCAAGTGCCCATAAATTTCATGGTCCTAAAGGCGTTGGGTTTTGTTTTATACGAAAAGAGTCAAGTTTAAAGCCTTTGATTTTTGGAGGAGAGCAAGAACGAGGCCATAGGGCAGGGACGGAGTCTCTTCATAATATTGTAGGTATGGATGAAGCTTTAAAAATTTCTTATGACAATCTTGATGAAGAACATGCTTACATTTTAAATTTAAAGAATTATTTTATTGCAGCGCTTCAAAGTAACATTCCTAATATAAGTTTCAATGGTTGCTCTGACTCCGAAGAAAAAAGTACCTATACATTATTAAACGTTCGTTTACCAAAAACACCAGGAAAAGCATCAATGTTACAATTTCAACTCGATTTAAAAGGAATTGCGAGTTCTAGAGGGAGTGCATGCCAAAGTGGTAGTAGTCAGGAGTCTCATGTATTAAAAGCTATTTTATCTGATGAAGAATTAGCTAGACCTTCTATACGTTTTTCATTCAGTATTTACAATACTAAGGAAGAATTAGACTATGTTGTTGGTGTCTTAAAAACCTTAGCTGCTTCTTAAAATCGCGTAGACAATCTTACATTAAACACACGTGGTGTTAGGTAGTTTGGTATAGCATATTGGTTTTTACTATATACATCTCTTACCCAAGTATTAGTGATAGAGTTTTGATTACCAAACATATTATAGATTTCAAAACCTATTGATAACTCTTTGAAAGCGGCTTTCCATTTCGAATTATAAGTTTTTTCAGGATTTACTAATTCGTAAGAAATACCCAAATCAGCACGTCTATAATCTCGTAATCTTATTTGGTAATTATAAGGGTCAGCATAACTAGGTGAACCACCAGGAACTCCTGTGTTATATACTAAATTTAAGTACATTTTTAGATCTGGCATGTTAGGCACGTAATCTTGAAATAAAGCACCAAATTTTAAACGTTGATCCGTTGGTCTGGCAATATAACCACGATCGTCAATGTTTTCTTCCGTTTTTAAATAGCCAAAACTAAACCAGGATTCTGTGCCTGGCACAAATTCTCCATTAATTCTTAAATCTAAACCATATGCATAGGCAACAGCATTATTGTCTGCACTGTAACGAATTCTTACGTTTTCTAGCGTGTAAGGATTAACATCTGTCATTCCTTTATAATAAGCTTCAGTTACTAATTTAAATGGTCTATCCCAAATCTCAAAACTATATTCGTTTCCTAAAACAATATGAAATGATTTTTGAGCTTTTACATTGGGTTGCACCGTTCCTGAAGAATCTCTTAATTCTCTATAAAAAGGAGGTTGGTAATATAACCCCGCAGCCACTCTAAAAAGCATGTCTTTATCCCAATTAGGCTTAATAGCAAATTGCCCTCTTGGGCTAATTACCGTTTGTGTATCACTTGTTTCAATATCATCACCACTTACAACCCAACTATGAGATCTTACACCCGCATTATAAAAAACCTCATGTCCGTTCCAATCGGCTTGTTTGCTATATTGAACAAAAGCCTGAAATCTATTAATTTGAATTCGGTTAGTCGCTCTGATATCTTCATAAGCAGTTAAAGGGCCCGAAAAAGAAGTGTAAGGTTGTTCGTTAGGTTGACTTATTGAAGGGGGTCTAATTGAAAAACCAGCAGAATCAATAATTTCATATTCTACTAAACGGTCTCTAATATCTTCATGTGTATATTTTACAGACCATTCTAATGTACTCTCGTCATCAATTTTATAATCTCCTTTATGTTCAGCATTAACTATAAAAGCATCTAAATCGTTTCGGGCATGTGTAAGTTGAGACCCAATACCTTCACTAAATTCAACTTCACCTAAGTTTTCATCACCAATACTTGTGTTAACTTCTCCTAAACGGTATTCTGCTAAAATGTCAAAATATTCTTGTTCTGTTGTATGGTAAGCAGAAGCAACAAGTTTAAGCGTTAAATCGTTATTAACAAAGTAATTAGCTTTGAATGCCCCAAAATAGGTTTGGTATTGATCTTTTTCTTGTCCATCATAAAATACTAATAGCGCAACAGGATCATCAATAGTACCAAAGTTAGTTTGTCTATTTTCGGGTTGAAAGTTGTATTTGTTTGAAGAAATATTTCCAAGGAAATTTAAATGAAACTTACTCGAAAAACGATAGGTTAAAAATGTTTGCGCATCTGCAAAAACCGGTTCTATATTACCTTCTGTTTCTAAACTGTTTAATAATAGGCTATTGTCTCTGTGACGTACACCTGCAATACCAGAAAATTTTCCATCTTTAGAGACGCCTTCGGCAGCAATACTTCCACCAAGTAAACTTAAATCTGCTCTTATTCCAAAATCAACAGGATTACGATATGTTATGTCTAATACAGAAGATAATTTATCACCATATTTAGCTTGAAAACCTCCTGCTGAGAAATCGACATTTTGAACCAAATCGGTATTTACAAAACTAAGACCTTCTTGATTTCCAGAGCGAATTAAAAAAGGCCTATATATTTCTATGTCATTTACATAAACTAAGTTTTCGTCAAAATTTCCACCACGTACAGAATACTGAGTACTTAGTTCGTTAGAGATATTTACGCCAGGTAAGGTTTTAAGAATGTTTTCTACACCAGGCTGTGCACCTTTTATAGTTCTTATCATTTGTGGTGAAATAGAGGTAACACCATCTACAGACTGTCTTGTGTTTGTATTAATAACAACGGTTGCAATTTGTTCAACTTCAATAAGCATCACAGGGTTGTATTCTATTTCTTGCCCATTTTTTAAGTTGAATTTTTGCTCAACTAATTTATGTGAAACGTGCGTAAAAATAACGGTAACTTCAACGCCATATGGAATTTTAAGTTCGTAAAATCCATTACTATTGGTTGCTGTACCTTCTCCTGTATTGGCTGCAATATTAACTCCTTCAATAGGTTTGTTGCCTTCGTTTAGAATAACACCTCTAATTATTGCATTTTGTGAAAACGAAAGTAGACTAAAAAATAAGCCAATGAGGACGGTGAAATGTAAGCGTTTCAAATATTTTGTTTTTAGTTAGGTTCAAGAGTTATTTAGATTCTAAATTTATGACACCGAAGCAACGAAGATTCTATAGATTAGAAGCTAAAAGTGTGCAGATCTATGGTCTAAAATTTCTACTTTCTAAAAAATGTTGCTTCAAATGTAGAACTATTTCCAACATTATCCGTGACAATTATTTTTAATTCGTTCTTAGTATCTTTAACGACATTATCATTAAAATCGTGTATAAGTGTGTTTTGCTTATAATCGTATTCCATTAAAATCCACTTTCCATTTACTGTAGCTCTGTATTTACTTATTCCTGTTAACTCGTCGTCAATTTTAAGTTTAAGATAGCGATAGTTACTTATCCATTTTTTATCTGTAAAATTGGTTGGTGTTATAGTTGGCGGTTCCGTATCCATTGATAAAGCATAGGTGCCTAATGCTTTAGATTTTGCAGTTAAAACATTTCCTTTACGTGAAGTCAAAGCATAGTAAGGCTTTTTATAAGAACCATAAAACCTAGCAATATAAAGTTTGTCTTGATGTTCTTTTTTATAATTACTTAAGTCGTAATTTATGTAGAAATTCTTTTGCATCGCAACGTTATCATCTCCCAAAAAAATAGTATCAGAACTTACCTTGAAATCTATATAGGTATCATCATACAAGGTGTTTTTATAGAAATTTACGGTATAATTACCTGAAGTTAATGTTGACATTTTATCACTGTAAACTAATGATTGCTTAGAGCGATCTATAGCGGTAGTATCTTTTTTTATTGTTTCTAATTTACCATCTATAGGGATTACAACCCAAGATTCATTGCCGTTATAATCTCTAATTCTCATCTTATAAACAGAGGCTGTACTGTCTTCAATTTTAACGTAGCCCTTATCGTAAGCGTCTTTATAAATACTTAGAGGATTATTTTTTTCAATAAATAGTTTCTGAATTTTAGAGCGTTTTCGAACGTAGTATTCATAATCGACAAGACGTTTAATATGTTTACTTTCATCGAAGCTAATACGTTTAAAATCTATTTCTAAACTTTTATTTCCATTAAAAAAGGTTTGAATATTACTTACACCGTTATTATTCGGTGCTAAATCTTGCTTGTCGTTAGAGGTAACCCCAAATCCAATATTTCCGTAAGCTTTAATTTTTTCAACAGCATAATCACCTGTTTTCTGTGGAATTAAGCGTAAGGGCACTCTTTCATTTTTTCCATTAATAATTGCGTTTTCGTCTTTAGGATAGGCAAATACCGCAGTGACGTAGGGTGCTGTAGAATCTTCTACTTCTATACCAAAGAGTAATGGATTCATTGTACGTTCTAAGTTGTCTCTAATTTCGAAATGTAAGTGAGGACCGCCAGAACCACCCGTATTTCCTGAATAGGCAATAACTTCATCAGGCTCTATTAAAAGTTCTTCAGAATGAGGGAAAACTTCAACTTCATAACTCTCTTTGTCATATTGACATTGTTTAATATAATCTTCTAATCGTTTAGAAAATTTTTGAAGATGCCCATAAACGGTTGTATAGCCATTAGGATGTGTAATGTAGATGGCTTTTCCGTAGCCAAAATGAGAGATTTTAATTCTACTTATGTAACCTAGTGCTGCCGCATAGACTTTTAAACCTTCTCGTTGTTGTGTTTTAATATCTAATCCAGCATGAAAATGTGTAGAACGTAATTCGCCAAACGTACCCGAAAGTACAATAGGAATATCTAAGGGGTCACGAAAATAATCTTGAGGATATTCCGATTGTCCATATAATGAACTAGTTAATAAAAAGAGAATTAAAAATTGTTTCATAAGATCTGCTATAACAGCTAAAATATTAATTTGCTTACATTTTGCAAACACTAAAAAGATATAATTTTATTAACGAGAAATTTCTGTTGAACTTATAATATTACCAAATTAAAATTTAAATCACGAATATTATAATTCTATCAAGAAGTATTTACGCGTCGTAGATAAAGATAAAGGTTGGTGTATGGGCAATTTAGAATATAAATAAAGTTTTATAAATGAATTTTATTTTATTTGATTTTGAAATTGATGTGGCTTAATGAAAAATAATTGTAAAACAATTGTGATTATTGATTTGGTATGTTAACTTTGTTTAAATAGTATTGAATTGCTTTAATGAGTAAAATAGGAGACATTGTTGATGCGCTGGAGAATAAAATCAATAAGATTTTGCAAAAGCAAGCGGTTTTAAAACAAACCAACGCTGAGCTTGAGATTCAGTTAGAGCAGCAACAACAAAAGCTTTTAGAGCAGCAAGAAGAGATTTCTGCTTGGGTGGAAAAATATGACACACTCAAAATGGCGAATTCAATGCTTGGTAGTGACGAAAATAAACGAGAAACAAAACTCAAAATAAATGCACTTATTAGAGATATTGACCATTGTATTGGGCAACTCTCAGAATAATGTTGTAAATTTAGATTATAATGCCAGAACAATTAAAAATTAAACTTTCTATTGCAAATAGAGTTTATCCGTTAACGATAAACCCTAGTCAAGAAGAGGGTTTACGTAAAGCCACAAAAAAAATAGAGGCTATGATTGGGCAATTTGAGCAGAATTACTCTGTAAGAGATAAGCAAGATGTTTTGGCAATGTGTGCCTTACAATTTGCGGCTCAAGTAGAGCAAAAATCAATAGATAAAGAGTATGTTAATGAAGAGGTTCAAGAAAAGCTAAATGCTTTAAATGAACTTTTAAATCAACATATTTAACTCGTACGTTCTTTAAAATAAAATAAGGTTACTGCCTACATTAGTTACATTTTTTGATAAACTCAACGATCAATTCTTTAAAAAGGGTGAGTTTAAGTTGTAAAATCGTGCTGTTAGTACTGAACTTGTTTCAGTGTCTTAGACAGATTTTTGATCAGCTTGTTAGCCCTATACTTGTTTTTAAGGAGTTTATACAAAACCAAAACTGATGTAGGCTTTTTTTATACACTAAAACTAAATAATTAAGATGGATACTAACACAATGATATTTATTGTTGGAGGATTAATAATAGGAGTAATAATAGGATACTTTATAGCAAAAGCTTTAGAAAAAGGGAAGGCTTCAAAATTAATAGCTAATGCTGAGCTTGAAGCAAAATCAATTTTAAAAATTGCTAAGTCTGATGGAGAATCATTAAAGAAAGATAAAATATTACAAGCTAAAGAGAAGTTTATTGAATTAAAATCAGAACATGAAAAAGTAATTTTTTCTCGTGATAAGAAAATGGCTGAAGCTGAAAAGCGTATTAGAGATAAAGAATCTAATATTTCTAATGAACTTAGTAAAGCGAAAAAGTCTAATCAATCTTTAGAGAGTAAAATAAAAGATTACGATTTTAGATTAGAATTCTTAGATAAGAAGGAAGAAGAGATTGAGAAATCTCATAAAAATCAAATTAAGCAGTTAGAAGTTATTTCTTCTTTATCTGCAGAAGAAGCTAAGTCGCAATTAGTTGAGTCACTTAAAGAAGAGGCTAAAACAGATGCTATGGCTTTTATTCAAAATCATGTTGAAGAAGCTAAATTAACAGCACAACAAGAAGCTAAGAAAATTATTATTAATACCATACAGCGTATTGGTACAGAAGAGGCAGTTGATAACTGTGTATCTGTATTTAATATAGAATCAGATGACGTTAAAGGTCGTATTATTGGTAGAGAAGGTAGAAATATTAGAGCTATTGAAGCGGCAACAGGTGTAGAAATTATTGTAGATGATACGCCAGAAGCAATTATTTTATCTTGTTTCGATTCTGTAAGACGTGAAATTGCACGTTTATCATTACACAAGTTAGTGACAGATGGTAGAATACATCCTGCTAGAATTGAAGAAATTGTTAAGAAAACAGAAAAACAAATAGAACAAGAAATTATAGAAGTAGGTAAGCGTACGGTGATCGATTTGGGAATTCATGGTTTACACCCTGAATTAATTAAGATGGTAGGTCGTATGAAATATCGTTCTTCTTACGGACAAAACTTGTTACAACACTCGCGTGAAGTTGCTAAACTTTGTGGAGTTATGGCTGCTGAGTTAGGGTTAAATCCTAAATTGGCTAAGCGAGCAGGATTATTACATGATATAGGTAAAGTGCCTTCATCCGAAACGGATGTTGAAACTCCACATGCAATTTTAGGTATGCAATGGGCAGAGAAACATGGTGAGAAGCCAGAAGTTTGTAATGCTATAGGTGCTCACCACGATGAAATTGAAATGACAACTTTACTTGCACCAATAATTCAGGTTTGTGATGCTATATCTGGTGCAAGACCAGGAGCTAGACGTCAAGTTTTGGATTCTTACATACAGCGTCTTAAAGATTTAGAAGATGTAGCCTTTGGGTTTACAGGAGTAAAGAAAGCTTATGCAATACAAGCAGGTAGAGAATTACGTGTTATTGTAGAAAGTGAAAAAGTTACAGATGATAAAGCGGCTAGTTTATCTTTTGAAATTTCTCAGAAAATTCAAACAGATATGACATATCCAGGGCAAGTAAAAGTGACTGTAATTAGAGAAACTAGAGCAGTTAATATAGCCAAGTAAATAAAACTACTTAAGTATAGAATAAAAAAAGCACTCTAATTTAGAGTGCTTTTTGTTTTTGGAATGTTAAAGTAAAGGCTGTACCGTGGTGTAGTGTACTTTCAATTTGTATTTCACCTTGTAAAGCTTCAACTTGTGTTTTGGTTATAAATAAACCGATACCTCGAGAATCCGATCTTTCTGTACCATGAAACGTTTTATACATTTCAAAGACGTGATTTTTATGTTTATTTAAATCGATACCAATACCGTTATCAGAAATTAAAATTTTAATGGTGTCTTTTGTATGAATCGATTGAATGATAATTTGAGAATCCTTCTCTGGATCTGAATATTTTATACCATTAGAAATTAAGTTATAAAATATACTTTCCAAATAAGCTTTGTTGGTTAGAAAAGATTCATCCTTCCTTAAAGCATTGTGTATTGTAACACCGTTTTTAGAACTATCAATGGTTAAACTTTCAATTATTTTATCAGTAAAATTAGAAAGATCAATTCGTTCATTTAGTTCGCTAATATCAGTTTTAGATCTAATACTTACTATATCATCAAGATCTACTATAGTTGTAGTTAAAGACTCTGAAATGGATTGGAGATGACCTATTAATTCTTCCTTTTCATTTTCAGAATTGGCTTCATCATAAAATTCTAAAATATTTTTAAAATTACCGATATGAGTTTTTAAGTTATGAGAAACGATATGGGTAAAACTATATAGTCTTTTATTCTGACTAGTAATGAGTTGAAGATTCTTTTTAAGAAGTTCTTCATTATTTTTAGAACTTGTTATGTCGGTGTGTGTGCCAATGATACGACTAGGTTTATTATTTTGATCCTTTTCTATAACCTTTGCTTTGTCTAATATCCATTTGTAATCACCGTTTTTACAACGAATTCTATATTCGTTTTGGTATAGATTAAAAGTACCATCTAAAAATAACTTAAAGTCTTTAAAATAAACATCTTTGTCTTCTGGATGTATCTTGTCATCCCAAAATTTAGAACTATTTATTATTTCGGCTTCATCATAACCTAAAATTTGCTTAGACTCTTTTGAATAAAAAACTTTATTAGTTTTAAAATTCCAATCCCAAAGTCCAATATTAGATAGTTCTAACGCAATTTTATGCTTATCCTCTTCGATACAATGCTCTTTTAGTGCATCTTTTTTGTATCGAACTGAAATGTAGTTTCTTAAGCTAAGACTAGGGAATTTCATGGTTTTATGCTTTGTATTTGGACACTAGCGAGAGGAATTTGTCACAATATATAACCTTATTTTCTTCGGTTTATGTGCTTTTATAACTTTTAGAGAATCATAAGATAATATTCATGTACTGTAAACTTAACTTATTGTCAGGAGATTAGCAATAAATAAATCACGAAACTTAGAGTGTTAAGCTATAAGAATTGATTGATATTAATTCTTGATGGTAAAGAAACTCATGCTTTAGGGATGAGTAAGGTTATTGAATTAAATTATTGTCTTGGGTGAAATTTATTTAAAACATCACTTAAATGTGAGCGATCTAAGTGCATATAGATTTCTGTAGTCGTTATACTTTCATGACCAAGCATCATTTGTATGGCTCTTAAATCGGCTCCGTTTTCTAATAGGTGTGTAGCAAAAGAATGTCTAAATGTATGTGGTGATACATTTTTATTTAATCCAGAGTTTTTAACTAACTTTTTTATAATCGTAAAAACCATTGCTCTAGTTAATTTCCCTCCTTTATAATTTAAGAACAAAACATCCTTAGATTCAGGGTTAACGCTAATGTGATTTCTGATACTTATCCAAATATTTATATAATTTTGTGTGGAAGTGCCAATGGGAACAAAACGTTGTTTATTACCTTTTCCGGTAACTTTTATAAAACCTTCTTCAAAAAATAAATCTGATAGTTTTAATTCTATTAATTCACTTACTCGTAGGCCGCAGCTATAAAGCATTTCAATTATAGCTCTATTACGTTCGCCTAAATTTACTCCACTATACTGGTAACTTAAATCAATGGCATTAATTAATTTGTCTATATCTTGTATGGTTAAAGTATCTGGTAATTTTCTGCCAATCCGAGGAGTTTCAATTAAATCAAGTGGATTTGTAGTTCTGTAGTTTTCAAAAATAAGGTAATCGAAAAAATTACGAAGTCCTGAAATTAAACGGGCTTGAGATCTAGGATTAAGACTTTTTGAAACAGCGTAAATAAATTCTTTAACAATATTTGTGTTAATGTTAAGGGGAGATGTCTCTATTGTGTTCTCTTCAAGGTATGAAATAAGTTTTTTGATATCGTAATTATAATTTTCAATTGAGTTTTTAGATAAACCACGTTCTAGTTGAAGATAATGTTTATAATCTGTAATCGCTTGTTCCCATTTCATGGTTAAAAATAAGGATTTATAGTTTGAAAAATTCTATTATGCATTTAACTTTTTAATTCTAAAAATGAAAAGATCGTAATCTTTTGGTTAATTAAAAAATAACATTAACTAGAGGTGTGTTATTTTTCTTTTTTGTATTTAAAAATAGACATTTTATGTAAAAACCTGTAAATCAATTTATTATTCTCTTATCAGGTTTAAGAGGTAGAATCATCGATAAAACGCGTTAAATTTTAACATTTAAGAGGTTTTTGAATAGGTTTCAAAAGTTATTTTTGAGCATCAATTCAAACAAAAATCAATTTAAAATTATGAAAAAATTATTACTTATTACAGCTGTTGCTGCTCTTGGATTTTCAAACGTAAATGCACAAGAAGTTAATTTTGGTGCTAAAGCAGGTCTTAACTTTTCTTCATTTAGTGGTGACGACACAGAAGAGCTTGACGGTTTAACATCTTTTCATATTGGAGGTGTAGCTGAAATTTCTATTTCAGATAAGTTTTCTGTACAGCCAGAATTACTATATTCTATACAAGGAGCAAGTGCTGAGGATTCTTATTCTGAATTTGGATACTCAGGAAGTTCAGAATCTACTGTAAAGTTAAGTTATCTTAATATTCCAATTATGGCTAAGTATTATATAGCTGAAGGTTTTAGTGTTGAAGCAGGACCTCAAATTGGTTTATTGCTTTCTGCTAAAGAGGATTATGAATATTCAGAAACTTTTGAGGGAGAAACTTTTTCTGAATCTGGCGATGAAGATGTCAAAGATAGCTATAAAGGAATTGACTTAGGTTTTAATTTTGGTCTTGGTTATAAAATGGATAGTGGTCTAAACTTTTCAGCTCGTTATAATTTAGGCTTGTCTAATATTTATGATGGAGAAGGTTCTGATGATTATTCTATAAACAATAATGTTTTACAAGTATCAGTTGGTTTTTTCTTTTAATTAAAAGAAAAATTAATAACAAATAAAAACCGAAGCAATTGCTTCGGTTTTTTTATGCGCTTATTTTAATATCTTTACTTTATGAAAAAATTAATTATCATAAACGGCCCCAACCTTAACTTATTAGGAAAGCGTGAAACTAATATTTACGGTAATATGACTTTTACAGAGTTTTACGATTCTGTGGTACATAAATATGCTAATGTAGACTTAGAGTATTTTCAATCTAATATAGAAGGAGAGCTAATAGATAAAATCCAAGAAGTAGGTTTTAATTACGACGGTATTGTTTTAAATGCCGCGGCTTATACCCATACGTCTGTAGGAATTGGAGATGCCGTAAAAGCGATTACAACTCCAGTAGTAGAAGTACATATTTCTAATACGTTTTCTAGAGAAGATTTTAGACATCAGTCGTATATTTCGCCTAACGCTAAGGGGGTTATTTTAGGTTTCGGTTTGCAAAGTTATGAACTAGCTATTGAAAGTTTTTTAAACGAATAGTAAGTAGTACTTATTAATATTTAAATTGATTAAAATGAAAAACGTTCTTCAAATAGTCATTTTACTTATAATTTTAATGGGTTCATTTAGTCTACAAGCACAAACTAAATTAGGAATTAAAGGTGGTTTTAATTTTACATTTTTAAATGAAGAACAAGGTAATTTTGGGGCCAACCAAAAAGTTCAAACGGGCTACTATTTTGGTGCCTTTACAAATCTTAATATTAAGAATAAATTTAATTTACAACCCGAGTTACTCTTTATAAGTTTAGGAGATTTTAAATTTTTGAATGCACCAATATATTTTAAATATAATATTAATGACGATTTTAACATTCTTGTGGGTCCAAGTATTAATTATTTCTTCGACTTTTTTAATGCCAAACTTAAAGTTCGCGTAGATTTAGGATTAACTTATAATTTATCTTCACGTTTAGATTTGCAAATGAAATATACAATTGGTTTTGAAGAAATAGCACCAAATGGAATATTTTTAGGGTTAGGTTTTAAGTTATGAGAATTAGGTTTTTCTTTAAAAGAGTTAATGATTTAATGCATTGAGCTGCCGACTAAATAAAACTTTTCCGATTATTTTTTAGAAGAAATCATCATCTTGTTAAACTGCTGTTAAGCCTTATTGTTAGGTGCTTTACGGTATATAAATTTGTTCTTTTAACTCAAATAAAACAATCAAGATAATGAAAAAATTAATTGTATTTACCGGAGCATTTTTATTTGCATTAACATCAATTAATGCACAATCAGATTCAAAAGCATTTCAATTAGGAGCTAAAGGAGGAGTCAATTTCTCTAAGCTCAGTGGTGACGATTTTGATGATGTAGATTCAAGAACAAGTTTTAACGCAGGTTTAGTTGCCGAGCTTCCAATTTCTGAAAGATTCTCTTTTCAACCAGAGGTATTTTACTCGGGGCAAGGTTTTGATATTTTAGAACGAGATCAGGATAATGTTTTTGATACCGATCAAAATGTAGAGTATCAACTAGACTATATTCAAGTTCCTTTGTTGCTAAAGGTTTATTTAGTAAAAGGATTAAGTGTTGAAGCAGGTCCACAATTTGGATTTAAAATTCATGAAGAATTCGATACAGAACCAAATTCTGACGGTGGAGATATTGAAATTGATAGTGATGATTCTTATGTTAAGGATTTTGACACAAGTTTGGCACTTGGTACATCGTATAAGTTTGATAGTGGTTTCTTTTTAAGTGCACGTTATACTAAGGGGTTGACAAATATTTTTAAAGATGATACACTTTTTGAAAACGTTGATGGTAAAAATGATGTATGGCAATTTGGTTTAGGGTTTATGTTCTAAACTAAACATCCTAAATAATAGTATAAAGAAAGTTCCAGTTAATTCTGGAACTTTTTTTTGTTTTATAGCTTGACAAATGTATCTTTTAATGATTCATTACTGAATAGTAGAATAAAAAGTTTTGGAGTGGGGTAGACGTTTTTAGTTTAAACGAAAGTTCACTATTTAGATGAATATATCAGCAGAAGTATTACAGTTTCAATTTAAATGGACATAAGTATAAAGGTTTGTTTAACTAATTAATAACTAAAGAGTTAATTAGTTACACTTGAAAATGTTCTATTTTTGATATTAACTACAACTATTGACTCTATGACATTTACTGTAAAACATTTGATATTTATCATTACTTTTTCGAGCGTGTATATAATGTCTAGTTCAGAATCTTTTGGACAGCAAGCCTCACAATTTGCTACATTCCAAGAAGATTTAGCGTCACAAAATTGGGATTTAGCAGTTAATGGAATTTTCTTAACTAAGAACATTTCTTTTACTGCAAATCAGTTTGAATTTTTAAATGCAGAAGCTAGTTTAATAGAGGTTCCATTGTTATATAAGGTGAAGATAACCGATAAATTGAGTCTTCTGTCTGGGGTGAAATTAGATTTTTACAAAATACAGCAGCGTTTATCTGCTGATGTAGGTGTTTCAATATCTACGGGCTTACAATACGATATAAATAACAATGCCTTCATTAATGCTGGGTTTAATTTCCTAACGAGTAACAGAGGTAATGTTTACAATTATAACTATGGAGATATTTCTAGCTTTTACTTAAAAACCGGAATTAAATTTTGAAAAAAAAAAATGCGCTTCAATTTTTGAAACGCATTTTTAATATATTAAACCATCCGAGTAATAACTCAGTCCCTTTTAATAAGGTTGTTATAGCTTATAAATGAATTACTTCATCATAAGCAGCTGCAACAGCTTCCATAACCGCTTCACTCATTGTTGGGTGAGGATGTACTGTCTTTAGTACCTCATGACCTGTAGTCTCTAACTTACGACCTAAAACAGCTTCTGCAATCATATCGGTAACACCAGCACCAATCATATGGCATCCTAACCATTCGCCATATTTAGCATCAAAAATTACTTTTACAAAACCTTCTTTATTTCCGCCAGCACTAGCTTTTCCTGATGCAGAGAATGGAAATTTACCAATCTTAACATCTAAACCTTGTTCCTTAGCTTGTGCTTCAGTTAAACCAACACTAGCGATTTCTGGTGAACAATATGTACAGCCAGGAATGTTTCCATAGTCTAAAGCTTCAACATGTTGACCAGCGATTTTTTCTACACAAAGAATCCCTTCCGCAGAAGCAACGTGTGCTAAAGCTTGCCCAGGTGTTACATCACCAATAGCGTAATAACCAGGGATATTAGTTTGGTAAAAATCGTTAACTAAGATTTTATCTCTATCAACAGCAATACCAACATTTTCTAAACCAATATTTTCAATATTAGATTTTATTCCAACAGCAGATAATACAATATCAGCTTCTAAAGTCTCTTCTCCTTTTTTAGTCTTTACAGTGGCTTTAACACCAGCTCCCGATGTATCAACAGAAGTAACTTCAGCAGAAGTCATTATTTTAATGCCTGCCTTTTTAAAGCTACGTTCTAATTGTTTAGAAACATCATCATCCTCAACAGGAACGATTTTATCTAAATATTCTACTATAGTAACCTCAGTTCCTATAGAGTTATAAAAGTATGCGAATTCTACACCAATAGCACCAGAACCTACAACAATCATCTTTTTAGGTTGCTCTTGCAATGTCATTGCTTGTCTATAACCAATTACTTTTTTGCCATCTTGAGGCAAGCTAGGAAGCTCGCGAGAACGCGCACCAGTAGCAATAATTATATGGTCTGCAGAGTACTCTGTTCCATCAACATCAATCTTCTTACCTGTTTTAAGTGTACCAAAACCTTCAATAACGTCGATTTTGTTCTTTTTCATTAAGAACTTAACACCATTACTCATTCCATCAGCAACACCACGGCTACGTTTTACTATAGCATCAAAATCGTGTTCAGCATCTTTAACTTTTAATCCGTAATCTTCAGCATGTTTAAGGTATTCAAATACTTGAGCAGATTTCAAAAGGGCTTTTGTAGGAATACAACCCCAATTTAAACACACACCACCAAGACTCTCCTTTTCTACAACAGCAGTTTTAAATCCTAATTGTGATGCTCTAATTGCAGTTACGTAGCCACCAGGACCACTTCCTAATACTATAATATCGTATTTACTCATGGGTAAGTTATTTTAATTGAATTTTTGTATTTACAAAAGTAACAAATTCCGAAAACAAAATCCCAAAATATGAAGCGTTTAAATTGTACGAAATCTAGATAAATGGGTATTTGTACCCTTTTTTATTTAAGGAAGCACAGGTCATAAATATTTAACATGTGGTTTCTTAAAAATAGTGTTTAATTTTCAGCTGGTACAAAAGTTAAAGCATCACCATTTATACAATGTCTTTTTCCTGTAGTTGCTCTAGGCCCATCGTTAAATACATGTCCTAAATGCCCTCCACAATTAGCGCAATGTTCTTCATCTCTAGTATAACCAATTTTAGTATCTGTTCCGAAAGCAACATTGCCTTCAATAACACGATCAAAACTTGGCCAACCTGTGCCAGAATCAAATTTATGTTCACTTTTAAATAAAGCAATGTTACATGCAGCACAATGGTAAACACCTTCTTTATGATTGTTATTTAATGCGCTAGAAAACGGACGCTCAGTGCCAGCTTCTCTTAAGACATGATATTGCTTATCAGTGAGCTGAGTTTTCCATTCAGCATCAGTTTTAGTTACGTTAAAGGTAATATTTTCGCTTTCTGCAGTTTTATTTTTCTGCGCAGAACTATTACAACTGAATATAAAAGTCGTTAAGGCAATTATTAAGATCTTTTTCATTTTTCTAAGTTTATTAAATGCATTTTCTTTAGTAAGTCGAGAAAGCCTTTCTATAATTACTTAATTCTTCTAATTTATTTATAGATACCATGATTTATTTAAAAAAATAAGTGTTAAATTTAGAAACAAATAGTTTAAAATAATGAAGATACTCCATTTAAGCGCAGAATGTTACCCTATAGCAAAAATTGGGGGTTTGGCTGATGTTGTTGGTGCTTTGCCAAAATATCAAAATGAAGTAGGTGAGGACAGTGCGGTAATAATGCCGTTTTACGATAATAAGTTTACAGCTAACAATAGTTTTACTACTATTTTTAATGGTGAACTTACGCTAGGTAACGCAGTGTATCCTTATAGTTTATTAAAAACAACAGATGATGTTCTAGATTTTGATGTGTTTTTTATACATATTGAAAACTTGCTTTTTGAAAAATATGTTTATTCCGAAAATGATATTAATCGATTTTTAGCGTTTCAAATTGTTGCTTTAGATTGGATTTTAACTTTAGAAAATCCACCAGATATTCTTCACTGTCATGATCATCACACAGGGTTAATTCCATTTATGGCTCAAGAGTCTTTTAAGTATCAGTCTTTAAATCAGATTCCTGTAATTACCACCATTCATAATGCCCAATATCAAGGTTGGATGTCTTATGAGCATTTACATAAAATACCACAATTTAATATAGAAAAGATTGGTTTATTAGATTGGGATAAATGCATAAATCCTTTGGCTGCGGCTATAAAGTGTGCATGGCGTGTAACAACTGTATCACCTAGTTACATGGAAGAACTTAAGCATCATGCTAATGGACTAGAGCATTTATTATCGCAAGAAAGCACCAAGTCAGTTGGTATTTTAAATGGAATAGATACCGATGTTTGGAATCCAGAAACGGATGATTTTATTATTAAAAATTACAATAAAACAACTATTGCCTCAGGAAAAAAAGCAAATAAAAAATGGCTTTGCGAAACGTTTAATTTAGATGAACAGAAACCATTAGTGGCATTTATAGGACGATTGGTTGGTGAAAAAGGGGCTGAATTATTACCCGCAGTTTTTAAAAATGCACTTCAAGAACAAGAGATAAATATTTTACTATTGGGCTCTGGGTTTAAAGAAACTGAAGAACAGCTTAGTTCATTAAAATCAGAATTTGAGGGGAACTATAATGTATATATTGGTTATGATGAAAAATTATCGCACCTCATTTATGCTGGTGCAGATTTTTTATTGATGCCGTCTCGTGTAGAACCGTGCGGACTTAACCAAATGTATTGTTTAAGATATGGAACTGTGCCTGTAGTTAGAAGTATTGGAGGACTTAAAGATACTGTTATAGATATCGCTAAGGGCGGCTTTGGAATTTGTCATGACGAAGTTACTGTTGCCGATATAAGCAGCGCTATTGATAGAGCTTTAAAATTATATAAAAAGAAAACCCAATTCAACGCTAATAGAAAATTTGTAATGAGTATTGATCACTCATGGAAAGTTTCAGCAAATGCCTACATCAATTTATACAACTCAATAAAACAACACTATGATTAACGACAGAGTATTATCAATTATCCTAGGAGGAGGACAGGGGTCTCGGCTGTATCCATTAACTGAAAAAAGATCTAAACCAGCAGTGCCAATTGCAGGTAAATACAGGTTGGTAGATATTCCTATTTCTAATTGTATTAATTCTGATATGAAACGTATGTATGTCTTAACGCAGTTTAATTCTGCCTCTCTAAATAGACATATTAAGAACACATATCACTTTAGTTTTTTTAGTTCTGCATTTGTAGATGTATTAGCGGCAGAACAAACAATTAAAAGTGACAAATGGTTTCAGGGTACAGCCGATGCCGTCAGACAAAGTATGGATCATTTTTTACAACATGATTTTGAGTATGCTTTAATTCTATCAGGTGATCAATTATATCAAATGGATTATAATGATATTATTGACAAACATATTGAAAGTAAAGCAGATATTTCAGTAGCAACCTACCCTGTAAATGCGAAGGACGCCACTTCATTTGGGATTTTGAAATCAAATGAAGACAATCTTATTACTTCGTTTATAGAAAAACCGTCTACAGATCTATTAGTCGATTGGAAATCTGATGTTGGGGATGAAATGAGAAGTCAAGGTCGTGAATACTTAGGCTCTATGGGGATTTACGTCTTCAATAGAGAGCTACTTATAGAGTTGATGGCTGATGAAAGTACTGTGGATTTTGGAAAAGAAATTATACCGCAATCCATAGAAAAATATAAAACGGTAAGTTATCCGTTTGAAGGTTATTGGACGGATATAGGAAATATAGATTCGTTTTTTGAGGCTAATATTGGATTAACTGATGATATACCTCAATTTAATCTTTTCGATGCTAAACAACGTGTATATACTAATGCACGCATACTTCCTACATCTAAAATATCAGGAACAAGCTTAGACAGAGCGGTTATTGCAGAAGGTTGCATTATAGGTGCAGCCAAAATTGAAAAATCAGTAATTGGTATTCGTTCGCGAATAGGTAAAGATTCAACCATCATTAACACCTATATGATGGGAAATGATGATTATGAATCTTTAGCAGGAATTAATAAAAATAACACTGAAATTTTAATAGGAATAGGTGAGCGTTGCTATATTAAAAATACAATTATAGATAAAAATGTGCGTATTGGTGATGATGTTAGAATTAATGGAGGATCACATCTAGAAGATATCGAAACAGACAAGTATGTTATTAAAGAAGGTATTGTAGTTATTAAAAAAGGTGCCGTTATTCCTAAAGGATTTGTACTTTAATCTATGGAAAAAGTAATCGCATACAGTCGTTTTACAGATTTTGACATTAACCTTTTTAAGTCTGGTAAACATTATCGTTTATATGAGAAATTCGGTTCGCATTTAACTACAGTTAATGGCGTAGAAGGGACTTATTTTGCAGTTTGGGCACCTAGCGCTAATCAAGTTTCTGTGGTAGGAGATTTTAACTTTTGGAAGGATGATGAATACCTTTTAAATGTCCGTTGGGATTCTAGTGGAATTTGGGAAGGTTTTATTCCTAATGTTATTAAAGGAAGTATCTATAAATACAAAATCCATAGCAATAATAATGGTATTGTTTCCGAAAAAGCAGATCCTTATGCAAGACGTTGCGAACATAATCCTAGCACAGGCTCTATTGTTTGGGAAGATGATTACAAATGGAAAGATAAAACTTGGTTAAAAAAGAGAGCTAAACATAATGCTTTAGATGCACCGTACTCTGTTTATGAAGTTCATTTAGGCTCTTGGAAAAAGCAAATTGAAGAAAATCGGTTTCTTTCTTATGTAGAATTGGCAGATGAATTGGTTAACTATGTAAAGGAAATGAATTTTACGCATGTAGAATTAATGCCTATTATGGAATTTCCATACGATCCTTCTTGGGGATATCAAGTTACAGGATATTTTGCACCAACTTCTCGATTTGGTTATCCTGAAGAATTTAAACTATTAGTCGATAAATTACATCAAAATGATATCGGAATTATTTTAGATTGGGTACCTTCTCATTTTCCAGAAGATGCTCATGGTCTAGGATTCTTCGATGGTTCTGCACTTTACGAACATCCAGATAAAAGAAAAGGCTATCACCAAGATTGGAAAAGTTTAATCTTTAATTACGGACGTAATGAGGTAAAGTCTTTTCTTATCAGTAATGCTTTATTTTGGTTAGATCAATACCATGCCGATGGCTTAAGAGTCGATGCTGTTGCCTCTATGCTGTTTTTAGATTACAGTAGAGAAGATGGCGAATGGGAACCAAATATATATGGTGGAAACGAAAATTTAGAAGCCATGTCCTTTTTAAGAGAAATGAATGAAGCTGTCTATGCTTCTTTTCCAGATGTACAAACTATAGCAGAAGAATCTACCGCATTTCCTATGGTATCTAAACCAACGTTTATGGGAGGTTTAGGTTTTGGAATGAAATGGATGATGGGTTGGATGCATGATACGCTTCAGTATTTTGCAAAAGAACCGATTTATAGAGAATACCATCAAAATGATTTAACATTCTCTATGACGTATGCGTTTACAGAGAATTTTATGTTGCCTTTAAGTCATGATGAAGTGGTTTATGGTAAAAAATCTATTTTAGGAAGAATGCCTGGTGACGAGTGGCAACGCTTTGGAAACTTGAGACTTTTATACAGTTATATGTTTACACACCCCGGAACTAATTTATTATTTCAAGGTGCAGAATTTGGGCAAAGTAACGAATGGGATTTTCAAAATAGTCTCGATTGGCACTTATTAGAATTTAGTCCTCATCAAGGGGTACAACAATTAATAAAAGATTTAAATACATTATACAAGAAACAACCTGCATTATATGAAAAGCAATTTTCAATAGACGGCTTTGAGTGGATTGATTATGGGGATTCTAAAAATTCTGTTTTCACATATATTAGAAAAGGAAATAATAAAGAGGAGGATTTAATCATCGCTTGTAATATGACACCAAGTCCAAAAGAAAACTATAAATTAGGGGTGCCAAGAAAAGGTAAACTGAAAGAGGTTTTTAATAGCGATCAAAAAAAATACTTTGGTACAGGTCAGTATAAAAATAAATTAAAAATAACAAAATCTATTCCTTGGAATTATAGAGATCAATCCGTTGAAATAATTATTCCACCTTTAGGGATGGTAGTTTTTAAGTATTCTAAATAAATAAATTATAAACCTGTTAGTCTCTGCACTATCAGGTTTTCATTTAAAATATAAAGTTAAAAACTTAGAGAAAAGTGTCTATGTTTTATTTTAGTTATCCCTTGATTTTGAATAAGTACTAATGTAACTCCTTAAAAACTATTTATTACAGGTTTCGAAAACGTTATCGTTAATATTAACGATCAATATACTTAGTAACCCTTTTTAATGTTGGTTTTTTTCCGTTTTTTTGTTAGTAATTTTTGCCTAAAAAATTGACTTATGATTATAAACACTGAATTAGAAAATAAGGGGAATTTATTTCCCTCAAAAATCATAAATTTTAAAAAGGATGTTGATAAGCTGTATTTTACTGCAGACAATGATGTTATTTTAGAATTAACTGTTGTTAGAGATAGTTTACTGCGTTTCAGGTACACTACCGTGGGTAATTTTAATAATGACTTTTCATATGCCATAACTAAATACGCTAGTATTGGTTATAATAAATTAGAAATTGAAGAGAAAGAAACTTGTTATGTCGTTACAACATCAAAATTAAGGTGTGAGATTTCTAAAGAAGATATGCGTACTTCTATTTACGATGTTATAGATGGTGTTTTAATAAGTCAAGATGAAAGTGGATTCCATTGGGAAGAAAGTTACGAGCATGGAGGGAATGTTGTAAAAATGAGTAAAGTCTCTAATGATGGAGAAAGTTATTACGGGCTAGGAGATAAGCCAAATCATCTTAATTTAAAAGGAAAGCGTTATAGCAATTGGGTTTCAGATTCTTATGCTTTTGGTAAAGATACAGACCCTATTTATAAAGCCATTCCTTTTTACACAGGCTTACATCAAGGAAAAGCTTACGGAATCTTTTTTGATAATACTTTTGAATCTTCTTTCGATTTTGCGCACGAACGTAGAAATGTAACAAGCTTTTGGGCACAAGGGGGGGAGATGAATTATTACTTCTTCTACGGACCTAAAATGAATGACGTCGTAGAAAGTTATACCGATCTAACCGGAAAACCACATCATTTACCACCACTTTGGGCATTAGGATTTCACCAGTGTAAATGGAGTTATTATCCAGAAAGTAAAGTAAAAGAAATTACGTCAACCTTTAGAAAACTTAAAATTCCTTGTGATGCTATTTATTTAGATATCGATTATATGGAAGGTTTTAGATGTTTTACTTGGAACAAAGAATATTTTCCGGATCCAAAACGAATGGTTAAAGAATTGTTAGATGATGGATTTAAAACCGTTGCTATTATTGATCCAGGAATTAAAATAGACAAAGAGTATTCTGTTTTTAATGAAGCTTTAGAAAAAGATTATTTCTGTAAACGTGCAGACGGCGATTATATGAAAGGAAAAGTGTGGCCAGGAGAATGTTATTTTCCTGATTTCACAAATCCTGAAGTTAGAGATTGGTGGTCAGGACTGTTTCAAGAATTAATTGAAGATATAGGAGTTAAAGGGGTTTGGAATGATATGAATGAGCCAGCCGTAATGGAAGTTCCTAATAAAACATTCCCTGATGATGTTCGTCACGATTACGACGGAAATCCATGTAGCCATAGAAAAGCTCATAATATTTATGGGATGCAGATGGCTAGAGCAACGTATCAAGGTTTAAAAAAATACTCATTTCCAAAACGTCCATTTGTTATTACACGTTCTGCCTATTCTGGTACACAACGTTATACGTCAACATGGACAGGTGATAACGTAGCTACTTGGGAGCATTTATGGATTGCAAACATCCAAGCACAACGTATGGCAATGTCTGGTTTCTCATTTGCTGGTAGTGATATTGGAGGATTTGCAGAACAGCCACAAGGTGAATTATTTACAAGGTGGATTCAATTAGGTGTTTTTCATCCCTTTTTTAGAGTGCATTCTTCTGGTGATCATGGCGATCAAGAACCTTGGGCTTTTGATGAAGATGTAACTGATATTGTAAGAAAGTTTATTGAAATTAGATACCAATTATTGCCTTATTTATATACTGCATTTTGGAATTATGTAGATCACGGAACACCCTTATTAAAGTCTTTAGTTTTATACGATCAAGAAGATGTACAAACACATTATAGAACTGACGAATTTATTTTTGGAGAACAAATTTTAGCTTGTCCTATTTTAGAACCGAATGCTAAAGGGCGTAGAATGTATATTCCAAAAGGGCAATGGTATGATTTCTGGACAGACAATGTTGTAAAAGGAGGTAAAGAAATGTGGGTTGATGCAGATATAGATAGTATGCCTATTTATATTAAAGCAGGAGCTATAATTCCTAAATATCCTATTCAACAATACGTTGGTGAGAAAGAAATTACAGAAATTACCTTAGATGTTTATTATAAAAAAGGCAAAGAAGAAAGTGAGCTTTTTAGTGATGCCAATGATGGTTTCGATTATACTAAAGGACGTTATAGTTTAAGAAATTTTAGTCTAACAGGTAAATCAAAAGAATTGATTATTAATCAGTATAAAGAAGGTAAATTTATTACACCTTATGAAACGTTTAAAATTCAATTACATGGATTGCCTTTTGATATTTTTGAAGTATATTTAGATAACGAAAAGATGGATTTCAAGAGTCAAAAAACTGATAATAATGAATATATTATTGTCGATAAGAATTTTTCTCAGTTACATATTAAAGGCTTAAAGGTAAAATCTTAGTGACTTATTGCCTAGTTTTGTGTCCTAAATATGTTGCTTAGATATTAATAATGTTTATAAAAGAATTAAGTATGAAGTTAAATAAAATAGTATTGAGTTTTGTAATAGTCGTTGTGGCAGTTTCATGTGCTACAAATCCTTTTACAGGAAAGAAAACAATGGCTTTTGTTGGTAATGATGAATTATTTCCATCTGCTTTTGCACAATACAACCAAGTTTTGACAGAAAATAAAGTGCTTACGGGGACATCAGACGCAGAGATGATTACTAGAGTAGGACAGCGAATAGCAGTTGCTGCAGAGCGTTATTTAACAGCAAATGGTTTTGAGGGTTACTTAGAAGATTACCAATGGGAATATAAGTTGATAGAATCAGAGCAAGTAAACGCTTGGTGTATGCCAGGAGGAAAAATAGCATTCTACACAGGGATTCTTCCTATTGCGGCCAATGAAACAGGCGTTGCAGCTATAATGGGGCACGAGGTAGCACATGCCTTAGCAAATCACGGACAACAACGTATGAGTGCCGCTTATATACAACAAGGGCTATCGGCAGTTGGTAATGTAGCATTATCAAGCGATGATCAAGCTTTGGGTATATTTAATCAATCATTTGGAGTCGTTTCAAATGTTGCAGGAATGTTGCCTTTTAGTAGAGCTCATGAGACTGAAGCAGATAAGATTGGTTTATATTTAATGGGAATTGCAGGTTATAACCCTGAAGAAGCATCAGAATTGTGGGTACGTATGAAAGCTAATAGTGGAGCTTCATCTACGCCTGAGTTTCTTAGTACACACCCAAGTAACGATTCTAGAATTGAAAATTTAAAAGCTTTAGCACCACAAGCTAAAGAAGAAGCAGCTAAATATGGTGTTACATCATTTAGAGCTATAAATTAAGAATTTAATAATATTTGATTACTTTCGAAGCTGCTCAATTTGAGCAGCTTTTTTTATTTTTTGATTTTCTTGATAAAATGATATAACATCTCAACTGAATTTAAGATTTCAGTTTATCAAGTAAACAATTAATTAATGATATAAGATTTATGAATCAACTTCAAAAAGGAAGTAAAAAACTTCTTAATGCTTGGGCTTTTTACGATTGGGCAAATTCAGTTTATACCTTAACGATTGCCTCTTCAATTTTTCCAATATTTTACTCTGCATTATTTGTTTCTCAAGTAGAAAAGAATGTTTCTGCTTTCGGAATGGTTTTTAAAAGTACCGCACTGATCACTTATGTCACAGCATTTACTTTTTTAATTGTAGCGATACTTTCTCCTATTCTTTCAGGTATTGCCGATTATGTTGGAAATAAGAAGACTTTTATGAAATTCTTCTGCTATGTTGGCGGACTTGGTTGTATAGGTTTATATTGGTTTAGTCTCGAAAGTATTCATACGAGCTTATTATTTTATTTTATGGGCTTAATAGGTTATTGGGGAAGCTTAGTTTTTTATAATTCGTATTTGCCAGATATCGCTTTTCCAGAGCAACAAGATCGTATAAGTGCTAAAGGTTTTAGTATGGGGTATTTAGGTAGCGTTTTGCTGTTGGTACTAAACCTAGCAATGGTTATGTATCCTAACTGGTTTGGGTTTGATATAAGTATTTCTAAAACCCTATTAGAAACAGGTACAGAAACAGAAATCACAGATGCTCTACAAACAGCAAAAAATAGTGCATCATTTGCAGCAATGCGTATTTCTTTTATTACTGTGGGTTTATGGTGGATTATTTTTAGTCAATATACATTTTACATACTACCTAAAGGAGTTTCAAAAGGGGGTAAAGTAACAAAAGATGTTGTTTTTAATGGATTGAAAGAATTAAAACAAGTTTGGCTTCAGTTAAATCAAAATTTACGTTTAAAACGTTACTTAGTCGCCTTTTTTGTATTTAGTATGGCTGTTCAAACCATTATGTTAGTTGCTGTGTATTTTGGAGAAGAAGAGATTGCTTGGGGTGATGCTGATGCAAAAACATTCGGACTTATATCTAGTATTTTAATAATACAAGTTGTTGCTATTTTGGGTGCTTTTTTAACATCGCGTGCGTCTACAAAATTTGGAAATATTAAAACACTTATTGTTATTAATTTCTTTTGGATGTTACTTTGCTTTTATGCCTATTTCATGGAAACGCCTTTTCAGTTTTATATAGCAGCAGGTTTTGTTGGTTTAGTAATGGGTGGAGTACAATCTTTGGCGAGATCAACCTATTCTAAATTTTTACCCGAAACAGAAGATACTACTTCGTATTTTAGCTTTTATGATGTCGCTGAGAAGATCGGCATTGTAATAGGTATGGTTATTTTTGCAACTATAGATCAAGTAACAGGAAGCATGAGAAATGCTATATTATTTTTGGTGGTCTTTTTTGTTGCAGGAATAGCGCTTTTATTTAGAGTACCCAAAGCAAAAATATAGTAGAAAAATAGTTTTATAATTATTTGCTTAAAACAAAAAAAGGATAAGTTTTTTTTAACTTATCCTTTTTTTTTATATTGTTGATGAGCACTAATTACTAACACTGCCTGAACCTGTAATTTTAGAGTCGATATTTTCTGGTGTTCCAAAATATTTAACATCACCAGATCCTGCAATTCTAACTTTTAATTCACCACCATTACAGTGTGCTTTTATGTCTGCAGAGCCTGTAATTATAGCTTCAACGTTAGTGCTTCTAAATTCTTTTCCATCAAAATCACCAGATCCTGTAACAATAGTCTTTAAATTCTCAGTGAATCCTTTAAGTTTTATATCACCTGAGCCAGCAATATTGCTCTCTGTAGATTGCGATTCGACATTTAAATTAATATCCCCAGAGCCAGCTAAGTTGACTTTAAATTTATTTGTTTTTATAGTACCAGAGTTTTCAACGTCTCCCGATCCTGAAAGGGAAACAGAATCAAGGTCTTTATAAGATATTGTGATCAATATCGTCTCGCTAGGCTTCAAATTATAACCATCTTTAACCTTAATTATTAGATTTTCATTTTTTACTTCAACAATAATATATTCAGTGAGGTTAGAATCTGCTTTAATTGAAATATGTCCTTCTTTGCCAGTAACAAGCATAAAGTCCATAGAGCCTGAAACATTTATGTTGTCATAAGACTTTGTATCGATGTTCGTTGTGTTAATCTTACCATTTCCTTTAACTTTTTCACCACCTCCCCATTGTGCAGAAACGGGTATAGTATTTAAAAAGAAGATAAATAGTGTAGTTAATTTTAATAGTTTCATAGTTGTCCGTTTTTTTGATTGATTTTTATTTGATGAGATGATTATTGTAATTTAATATTTTGAAAAGTTACACTTCCGTATTCAGAGTTAATGCTAACTGTATTTCCTGAGTTTTGTACTCCGTAATAACCTTCGTATTGTTTTTCGATGTTATCATTTTCTTTCTTAGTAAAATTAAAACCTTCAGATTCTCTTAAGGAAGCAAATTCTAAATCTATATTAAAGTTGAAGTTATATTCAGAATCATGACCAATGGTAATTCCTGTAAAGTCAGATTGAATATTAATATTTTTAGCTTTTGAAGCCATTCTATCTATCTTTATAGAGCCATAATCAGCTTTGATTTTTACATTTTTAAAGACATTGCCTAATCTTAAAGTTAAGTAGTCTCCATTGCCTTCAAGGTTATTAACATTGTCTACTTTTAAAGAACCATAATCACAGTTATAGTTTACGTGCTCTGCAGCTTCTATAATTGATTCTGTGTAATCGGCATTTATATTTAAATATTTAGTTTTAGAGACTGTGAAACCACTATAATCGGCTGTGATTTCCCCACTTTTTATATATTCAAAATAACAGTTACTGCTATAATCAAATCTAATGTCATTATTGTCTGCCATCAATTCTTTAGTTGTTATTTTACCATAGTCACAACTAATTTTAGCAACACCATTTAGGCGATCTAAATTAATAGATCCGTAGTCGTTATTTAAATCTACATGATTAGATATGGGGATTTTAATAACATAATTAATTTCTATTTGTATACTGTTGTTTCTACCCCAATTCCACCAATTACTTTTTGTTTTATTAATAGTGGTTATAGCTGAAACAAGATCTTTACTTGAAGAAAAATCAATATTAATACCATTTATTTTATCTTGAATTTTTTCAGCATCATTACCAGATACTTTTATGGTAATATCGAATTCTATCCTGTTTTCTTCCCAAGTAATAACATCAATGTTTCCAAAGCTATTATTAACTTTTAAAGTGGTATCAGAAGAAACATTAAAAGACTTTTTTATGTGTTTTTCTTTACTAGATTTGACAAAATCTTGATCTGAATTTGCTAGGGCAAAGCTCGGAATTAGAAAAAGTAATAAGGCTATTTTATATAATGTGTTTAGTTTCATTGGTATTTTTTTTAAGTTGTTTTAAAGTATCTACTTGTTCCAAAATAGTATTTAAAATATCTATTCTAGTTTGAAAGTTGGAAATCATCGCATAAATAACACGCTGGTTTTTTCCGCTTTCGGTTAAATCTGTTTTTAATTTTTGGTAATCAGTTTCTAAAAGTTGAATTTGTTTTAAAGCATCATTAATAATTTGTTCTGTCAATGGTGAGCGTTCTTTATTAAGTCGCTTTAATTCATTTTCAATGGTAATCGTGAAAAAGTCCTGTGTTTCGGACATTTCTGGAGATACGCTTGCTAAATCTAAATCTTCAGGCTGTTGTTGCAATGTTGTAAATAGCCCGAAACAAATAACGATAGAAGCGGCAATAGCTAAAAAAGGTTTCCAATTAAAACGAGACTGTTTCTTTACTTTAATTGAAGCAAGATCTTCAGCTTTTAACTTATTTAGAAATCGTTGCTCATGATTACTTTGAGGTATTTGTACATCAAATTCATCTTTTAAGTTTTCAAATAGACGATCTAAGTTATCTTCTTTCATGATGCTTTTAATATTATTTTTTTTCGCAAACTCTCCTTTGCTCTAGATATCATCGTTCTGCAATTGGCAGGAGTAATATCCATGATTTCACAGATTTCTTCATAATCGTAACCCTCAATTAAATGTAGCGATAAGCTTAAATTGTAATTAGGTTTTAGGGTTTTCATAGCGTCTAAAATCAATTTTACTTTATCGTTGTTCTGTTCATTTTTATTAATGCCGTTATCGACTTCAACTTTATAGATGACACTATCTAAATACACTTCGTTTTGTTTTACCGCTTTGTTATAGTACCCAATGCTGTTGTTCACAACAATACGTTTTAACCATGCGCCAAATAAATTGGTGTCTTGTAGCGTGTTCAATTTTGTAAAAGCCGTTAAAAAAGACTCCTGCATAATGTCCTCAGCTATAAAAGAATCTTTTACAATTCTAATGGCTGTGTTATACATGTCTTTATTATATCTGTTGTATATTTCCAATTGTGCACGTTGGTTTCCAGATTGACAAAGCTGTAATAACTGTTCGATATTTTGATTGGTTGATGTCAAAAAAACAATTGCTTTAACTTATAGAGTGTTACTTTTTTAGTATGTTACAGTTATTTTGAAAAAAAGTTTTTAATATTATAAAGGTAATGGCATAACAATTGAAAATATACAAGTGTGAATAACTTTGAATATCTTCTAATGTTTTGGTATTCAGTGTGAAGTTAATTATTAATGCATTTTAAAATCATGTTGTTCTGTTTGTAATAATGACAGAATGACCTAAATATATTTATGGGGAAATCAAATTTTTTAAACTTAGACAATCTGTCATTTCAGGATTTTGATGAGAATTCAGAATTAATTCCATTAATGACGCCTGAAGACGAAGAGTTAATAAACAATGAGTCTTTACCAGAATCTTTACCAATATTACCATTAAGAAATACCGTTTTATTTCCAGGTGTCGTTATTCCGATTACCGCAGGTAGAGATGCATCTATTAAATTAATTAATGATGCTAACAAGGGTGGAAAAGTTATTGGAGTAGTTTCTCAAATCGATGAATCAGTAGAAAACCCAACAGCAAAAGATATTTATAAAACGGGTACTGTTGCACGGATATTAAAGGTTTTAAAAATGCCCGATGGAAATACAACCGTTGTAATTCAAGGTAAAAAACGTTTTGAAATCAATGAAGTCGTTTCCGAAAAACCATATTTAACGGCAACAATTTCAGATATACCAGAAGCAAAACCAGCAAAAGAGAATGAAGAATTTAGAGCCATAATAGACTCTATTAAAGATTTGTCTTTAGATATCATAAAAGAAAGTCCAAACATTCCTTCAGAAGCTAGTTTTGCTATTAAAAATATTGAAAGTGATTCTTTCTTGGTGAATTTTGTGTCTTCTAACATGAACCTTAATGTAGAGGAGAAACAAGAGTTATTAAAGATTAATGATCTAAAGGATCGCGCACTTCAAACATTGAAATTCATGAATCTTGAGTTTCAGAAATTAGAACTTAAAAACGATATTCAATCTAAGGTTCAGAGTGATATGAACCAACAGCAACGTGAGTATTTCTTGCACCAACAAATGAAAACCATTCAGGAAGAATTGGGTGGTGGTGTTTCTTCAGGTGAAGAAATCGAGGATATGAAAAGGCGTGCTAAGAAAAAGAAGTGGGATGATAAAGTAAAGGAGCACTTTGAAAAAGAATTAGCAAAAATGCAACGTATGAATCCTCAGGTGGCTGAGTATTCTATTCAACGTAATTATTTAGACTTGTTTTTAGATTTACCTTGGAATGAGTTTAGCAAGGATAAATTCGACTTAAAACGTGCAGAAAAAATATTGAATCGTGATCATTTCGGACTTGAAGATGTTAAGAAAAGAATCATAGAGTATTTAGCTGTATTGAAACTTCGTAATGATATGAAGTCACCAATTATCTGTCTTTACGGACCTCCAGGTGTTGGTAAAACATCTTTAGGTAAATCTGTAGCTGAAGCTTTAGGTAGAGAATATGTTAGAATTTCATTAGGTGGTTTGCGCGATGAAGCTGAAATCCGTGGTCATAGAAAAACCTATATTGGTGCAATGCCAGGACGAATTATTCAGAGTTTGAAAAAAGCAAAAACTTCGAATCCTGTATTTGTATTAGATGAAATAGATAAACTTTCTACAGGAAGTCAAGGAGATCCATCTTCTGCTATGCTAGAAGTTTTAGATCCTGAGCAAAACAGTGAATTTTACGATAATTTCCTAGAAATGGGTTATGATTTATCTAAAGTAATGTTCATTGCCACCTCTAATAGCATGAATACTATTCAGCCTGCATTAAGAGATCGTATGGAGATCATTAATGTCACAGGTTATACTATTGAAGAAAAAGTTGAAATAGCAAAAAGACATTTATTACCAAAGCAATTAACAGAACATGGTTTAGATAGTTCTGCTCTAAAGATAGCAAAACCACAACTCGAAAAAATAGTAGAAGGTTATACGCGCGAATCTGGTGTAAGAGGCTTAGAAAAACAAATTGCAAAAATGGTGCGTTATGCGGCTAAAAATATTGCAATGGAAGAGGAGTATAACATTAAAATTTCTAATGAAGATGTTATAGAGATATTAGGAAGTCCTAGAATGGAGCGTGATAAGTACGAAAACAATGATGTTGCAGGTGTTGTTACAGGCTTAGCCTGGACAAGCGTTGGTGGTGATATTTTGTTTATAGAATCAATTTTATCTAAAGGCAAGGGAACCTTATCTATTACAGGTAATTTAGGTAAAGTAATGAAAGAGTCTGCAACAATTGCTATGGAATACATTAAAGCAAATGCAGAAGAATTTGGAATAAACCCAGAAGTTTTTAGTAAATACAATGTTCATATTCACGTGCCAGAAGGAGCAACACCAAAAGACGGTCCTAGTGCAGGGGTAACGATGTTAACATCTTTAGTTTCTTTATTTACGCAGCGTAAAGTGAAAAAGAGTTTAGCAATGACAGGTGAAATTACATTGAGAGGTAAAGTATTACCAGTAGGTGGAATTAAAGAAAAAATCTTAGCAGCTAAGCGTGCGCGTATTAAAGAGATTTTACTTTGTGAAGATAACCGAAGGGATATAGAGGAAATTAAGCAAGAATATTTAAAAGGCTTAACATTTCACTATGTAAAAGATATGAGTGATGTTCTAAAACTTGCATTAACAAAACAGAAGGTAGAAAATGCAAAAAAGCTTTAGACTAATTATTATATCATTAATTGGTTTATTGGTCTCTATGCAAGCTACTGGGCAGGATGAATCAAGTTTTCAAGATGTAATATTAGATGGTAAACCAGCATTACTAGATGTTAATACCGGTGAAATTATTTTAGTTAAATTTGAAAATATAGCTTTAGGAGCTCAAATAGATTCTGTACATACGCCATATGTTCCTACTAATAATTTAGAATCATATGATGTTATAGATGCAGATGCCATAGAATATCACACTGTAAAAGAAGGAGAAACTTTGTTAGATTTATCTGAAAAATACGAAGTTTCTCTAAATCAATTAATGCATGCAAATAATCTAAAGACAACGTTAATTGATGTAGGACAAAAGCTTTGGGTAAAAAATTTAGATTCTGAAGGCTATCCTTTAATAGCAACAAAACAAAAAGCAGAATCAGTAAAAGAAAACAAAACAGATTCAAATTTACATGTTGTGAAATCTGGAAATACGTTATATGGTATATCCAGACAGTTTCATTTAAGTATACCAGAACTAAAAAGCTTAAATAATTTGCAATCTAATTTAATACAAGTAGGGCAAAAACTTAAAGTTAAAAGTAACGATAATAAAAACCAGGGTAGTAATAAAACCGTTTATACAGTAAAAGAGGGTGATAATTTATATCGAATTGCTCTACGTAATGGAACAACTATTAAAAGCATTAAATTATTAAACAGACTAACAAATGATGTTATTATAATTGGCCAAAAATTAAAATTAAATTAGAAAATTAAGCTTTTAAAAAATAAAAAAATCATATCCTCGTTTTAAGATAGATTTAGTTATTTTGCAAATCTATGGTTAAACGAGTTTCTACCTTATTACTAATGCTATTGGCATTACCGGCTTTTGCTCAATTGGGTGGAGAAGCGACATATCAATTTTTAAATTTAGTATCCTCTCCAAGACAGGCTGCATTAGGTGGTAAAATTATTACCAACTTTGATCACGATGTAACGGAAGCACTTTACAACCCTGCATCTATTAACTACAAAATGAATAATCAACTTGCTGTAAATTATTCTAGTTACTTAGGAGATATTAGTTACGGAACAGCAGCGTATGCATATACGTGGGATAGACATTTGCAGACGCTTCATATAGGTGTTACCTACGTTAATTACGGATCGTTTGACGGATATGATGTAGACGGGAATTCAACAGGAACTTTTAGCGGTAATGAAACAGCAATTTCAGCGGGCTATAATTATAATATACCTTTTACGGATTTTTATATAGGTACTAACGTTAAGATTATTACTTCTGCTTTAGAGCAATATAATTCTATCGGTGGCGCCTTAGATTTTGGTGCAATGTATATTAATGAAAGATTAGATTTTCATGCCGCCTTAACAGTTAGAAACTTCGGTACACAATTTACCACTTACGCAAGTCAAAAAGAACCGTTACCGTTTGAGGTTAACTTTGGAATGTCGCAAACTTTAGAAAACGTTCCTATACGTTGGCATCTTACTTTAGAGAATTTACAAAAATGGCCAATAGCCGTATCAAACCCAGCAAGAGCAACCACAGATTTAGACGGTAACCAAACTCAAGAAAAAGTGAGCTTTTTAAATGAAGGACTGCGTCATTTAATTTTAGGAGCAGAACTATTTCCTGAGGGAGGATTTAATGTTCGGTTAGGGTATAATTTTAGACGGGCAGAAGAATTACGAATTGTAGATCAGAGAAACTTTTCTGGACTTTCAGTTGGTATTGGAATTAAATTAAATAAAATGCGATTTAGTTATACGCATGCTAGATATTCAGGAGCCTCAAATACAAGTTTCTTTGGGCTTCAAATAGATTTACAATAACATTATGAATAAAATAGTTATCGCCATAGATGGATTTTCATCTACAGGAAAAAGTACGGTTGCAAAACAATTAGCAAAAAAACTGAACTATATTTATGTAGATACAGGTGCAATGTATAGAGCTGTAACTTATTTTGCTTTAGAAAATAATTGTATAGGTGAAGGTTTCTTTAATAAAGAAGATTTAATAGCTAGTTTAGAGCGTATTAAAATTACTTTTAAGTTTAATGAAGCTTTAGGTTTTGCAGAAGTATATTTAAACGATAAAAATATAGAATCAGATATTAGAACACTTAAGGTTTCTCAATATGTTAGTCCTGTGGCAACATTATCTGAAGTGAGAAGCAAGTTGGTAGAGCAGCAGCAGCTCATGGGAAAAGATAAAGGCATTGTAATGGATGGTCGAGATATTGGAACCGTTGTTTTTCCTGAAGCAGAATTAAAAATATTTATGACAGCTTCTGCAGAAACAAGAGCTAAGCGTCGCTACAAAGAATTATTAGAGCGTGGTGATGATTTAACTTATGAAGCGGTGCTTGAAAATGTTACAACAAGAGATCACATAGACTCAACAAGAGAAGATTCTCCATTAGTAAAAGCAGAGGATGCTTTAGAAATCGATAATTCAGAATTAACGATTAAAGAGCAATTAGCTTCTATTCTTGAAATGGCTAATCAAATAATTCTGAAATGAAAAAAACGACTGACCAATTACTAAATGTAATAAGATAAGTCGCTTTCTTTTTTAATGCTTATTCCTTATTATAAGTTAGGAATAATTAATTCTTGACCAGGCTGAATTACATCTGGATTCTTTAAGATGTCAGTATTCGCTTGAAATATTTTTTGATATTTACCAGGCTCACCATAATACTGCTTAGAGATTTTTCCTAAAGTTTCGCCAGACGTTACAGTATGTTTTGCAAAAACAGATTCGTCTTCGACATTAATGTCTGCTACAATATCTGTTGGATTATCACCACCGATTTCTTTAATTTTGTCCCACATTAAGTTTTTTTCGTAAGGTGTTGCAGCTGTACCCCAAACTTTTAGTTTTCCGTCTGCTTCTTCAACTTTACCTTCTTTAATGTTTAATTTTTCTCCTAGGTCAAGAACATCTTGATATTTAGATTTTACCATAATAATATGTTTTAGTTGTTAATATTTAATTTATAAATCGTTGTTATTGTAAAGATACCAAATTATGTGTTAAAATTTAGGACTCTAAGCATCAAATTGATATCTGTAATTATAAGACACAACAATAAAACTAAAGTCACATAAATTAGTGTTTGGTTTTCAGAATAATATATAGTACTTTTGCACTCCTTTTTAGCGAATTAGAGAAAGTAAGAAAAGGGATAGAAAACAAATCTAATAATAACTTCTGTAGATTTTTCGCAAATCTTTCAAAAAATACAGAATACAAATTTTTATTCAGCACACATGTCTGAAAAAGAAACAAACCAAGCTGAAGTTGAAGCAACTGCAGCAACTCAAGTTGAAGCTCCAGTAGTATCTGAAGCTCAAGCAAACCCAGAAAAATTCTTAAAGGAATTCGATTGGCACAATTACGAAGAAGGAATTGAGCAAGTAGCGGATACTAAATTAGAAGAATTTGAAAAATTAGTATCAGAAAATTTCGTTGACACTTTAGATGACGAAGTAGTAGAAGGTACTGTAATTACGATCACAGACCGTGATGCTATTATTGATATTAACGCAAAGTCTGAAGGTGTAATTTCACTTAACGAATTCCGTTACAATCCTAACTTAGCTGTAGGTGATAAAGTAGAAGTATTAATTGATGTTCGTGAAGATGCAACTGGTCAATTAGTATTATCGCACAGAAAAGCGCGTGTTATTAAAGCATGGGAACGTGTAAATAACGCACATGATACTGGCGAAATCGTAAACGGTTTTGTAAAATGTAGAACTAAAGGTGGTATGATCGTTGACGTATTTGGTATAGAAGCATTCTTGCCAGGTTCTCAAATTGATGTGAAGCCTATTAGAGATTACGATCAGTATGTAAACAAAACTATGGAATTTAAAGTTGTGAAAATCAACCACGAATTCAAGAATATAGTTGTTTCTCATAAAGCGTTAATCGAAGCTGATATTGAAGAACAAAAGAAAGAAATCATTGGTCAACTAGAAAAAGGACAAGTATTAGAAGGTATTGTAAAAAATATTACTTCTTATGGTGTGTTTATCGATTTAGGTGGTGTAGATGGTTTAGTTCATATTACAGATTTATCTTGGTCTCGTATCAACCATCCAAATGAGATTGTTGAGTTAGATCAAAAATTAAATGTTGTAATCCTTGATTTTGATGAAAACAAATCAAGAATCCAATTAGGTCTTAAACAATTATCTAAGCATCCTTGGGAAGCTTTAGGTGAAACTGTAAAAGTTGGAGATAAAGTAAAAGGTAAAGTTGTTGTAATCGCTGATTACGGTGCTTTTGTTGAAGTAGAAGAAGGTGTAGAAGGATTAGTTCACGTAAGTGAAATGTCTTGGTCAACACATTTACGTTCAGCTCAAGATTTCGTATCTGTAGGAGATGAAATCGATGCTGTTATCTTAACTTTAGATAGAGAAGACAGAAAAATGTCTCTTGGTATTAAGCAATTAACACCAGATCCATGGACTGACATCACTACTAAATACCCAGTAGATTCTAAGCATACAGGTATTGTACGTAACTTTACAAACTTTGGTGTTTTTGTTGAATTAGAAGAAGGAATTGACGGATTAATTTATATCTCTGATTTATCTTGGACTAAGAAAATTAAGCATCCATCTGAGTTCTGTAACGTAGGTGATACTTTAGAAGTAGTTGTATTAGAGTTAGACGTAGAAGGACGTAAATTATCTTTAGGTCATAAACAAACTACAGACAACCCTTGGGACAAGTACGAAACTGAGTTCGCTTTAGGTACTGTACATAAAGCAGCTATCACTGAAATGGTAGACAAAGGAGCAACAATTGATTTTAACGAAGATATCGTTGCATTTGTACCAGCACGTCATTTAGAAAAAGAAGATGGTTCTAAAGTTGTTAAAGGTGAAGAGATCGAATTTAAGATCATTGAATTTAATAAAGAATTCAAACGTGTAGTAGCATCTCATACTGCTGTATTTAGAGAAGAAGAAGCTAAAATCGTTAAGCAAGCTGTTAAAAAACAGGAAGCTCAAGCGGCAGAAGCTAAACCTACTTTAGGTGACGCAAACGATGCTTTACAAGCACTTAAAGATAAAATGGACGGGAAGAAATAATTTCCTTAAATTTTAAATAATTTAAAGCCTCTCAATTTTTTGAGAGGCTTTTTTTTTATCCATATTATATTCGTTAGGTGTTTGTTATTTAAGCTTTGTAAATTATATCTTAATAAATATTTACGTCATATGGATTATTTTACTTTTAGTGAAGTTATTATAAAGGTCCGTACATAATTCAATCATTTAATTTAGGTAAATTATATAATTTTAATTCAAAAAATAATAATTGTTTACTTTTAAAAAAAAAACATAAATGTCCATCATAGAAAAATTAAAATGGCGCTATGCTACGAAGAAATTTGATGCGTCAAGAACGCTTTCAAAATCACAATTAAACACCTTAAAAGAAGCTTTTAACCTTACAGCATTGTCTTATGGATTACAAATATTAAAACTTGTAGTTGTAGAAAATAAAGTGATTAGAGAGGAATTAGTTAAAGTAGCTTATGGTCAACGGCAAGTTGTAGATGCATCTCATTTATTAGTGCTTTGTATTCAAAATGGAATCGATGGGGATAATGTTGAAGATCATTTTAAAACCATTAAAGAGATTAGAGAAACACCAGATGCTATTCTTACACCTTTTAAAAATGAACTAAAATTAACAATAGAGAGTATGCCTGCCGATAAAAAGTTAGCATGGGCTACTAAACAAGCTTATATAGCTTTAGGAAATTTAATGACAGTCTGTGCGGTAGAAGGTATAGATAGTTGTCCTATGGAAGGATTTATCCCCACTGAATTAGATAAAAAATTAGAATTAGAGAAACATGGACTTAGTTCTGTTTTACTTCTTCCTGTTGGCTTTAGAGCAGAAGATGATATGTTTTCAAACCTCAAGAAAGTAAGACAACCTATTTTAAAAACCGTTATAGAATTATAAACGTTTTTGATGACTTCATTTCTCTAAATTGGTATCTTTGTTTCTAGTCTAAAAACAAAAAAAATATTTATATGCCAGGATTTGAATTATTCAGTGATTTAGAACGTAAAGAAGTTAATGATGTATTAGACAATGGGGTCTTAATGCGTTATGGTTTTGATGGTATGCGAAATGGCCATTGGAAAGCTAAAGAACTTGAAGGTGAGTTAAGTAATACCTTTAAATCTAATCATGTACAATTAGTATCTAGTGGAACAGCTGCTGTATCAGTAGCTTTAGCATCTGCAGGTGTAGGTGCAGGTGATGAAGTAATTATGCCAACATTTACTTTCGTAGCTAGTTTTGAAGCGATAATGATGTTAGGGGCAATTCCTGTTTTAGTTGATATAGATGATACTTTAACCTTGGATCCAAAAGCTGTTGAAGCAGCTATTACTGCAAAAACAAAAGCTGTTATGGTTGTTCAGATGTGCGGTAGTATGGGAGATATGGATGCTTTACAAGCGATATGTAATACACATAATCTGTTATTTATAGAAGATGCTTGTCAAGCTATTGGTGGTACTTATAATGGCAAACCTTTAGGAAGTATTGCTGATTTAGGCTGTTTTTCTTTCGACTTTGTAAAAACGATAACTTGTGGTGAAGGTGGAGCAGTGATAACAAATAAAAAAGAATATTATATAAATGCAGATCATTATAGCGATCATGGACATGATCATATGGGTAATGATAGAGGTGCAGAAACACATCCTTTTTTAGGTTATAACTTCAGAATCTCAGAATTGCATGCAGCTGTAGGTTTGGCGCAAGTAAGGCGTTTGCCAGAGTTTATAGCAATTCAGAAAAAGAACTATAATGTGTTACGAAATGCTATTGCTAGAGTTCCTGGTGTTACTTTTAGAAGGGTTCCTAAAGGAGGTGAAGAAAGTTATGCTTTTTTAAATTTCTTTTTACCAAATTTAGAATCAGCGCAAAAAGTTATTGCAGGATTTAAAGATGGTGGTGTCGATGCCTGCTGGAATTATTACCAAAACAATTGGCATTATATAAAAGAATGGAAACATTTAAAGGATCAAAAGTCTTTATTTCCTATTTCAAATGAAGTAAAAGGTGGTTTAGAATACCTTAAAACAAAGACTTTTGAGCAATCTGATCATTATATTGGTCGTAATATTTCTTGTTTAATTAAACTCTCTTGGTCAGAGGATGAAGTTAAACAACGTGCAGAAAAAATGGCTAAAATTATTAAAGCAAATATTTAATATTCAACATATTCTACAATCTCCAAGCCATAACCAATCATACCAACACGTTTGGTTTGGAGACTGTTAGATATTAATACAAGTTTACCGATTTTAAGATCATGTAAAATCTGTGCACCTATACCAAAGTCTTTAGTATCCATTCCTAAACTTGGAGCCTTTGTTAATTCTCCCTCAACTTGATTATCTCTTAAAATAGAAAGCCTAGTTAGTAAATTAATAGATTCTGGTTGTTGATTTATAAAAATTACAGCTCCTCGTCCTTGGTCATTGATAACTTTAAACATGTCATCTAACTTTTGGTCAGGATTATTAGTTAAAGAACCTAATATATCGCTATTTACTAATGTATTATTTACACGCGTAAGGATTGGCTCATCGGATTTCCATGTGCCTTTAGTTAACGCAATATGAACTTGGTCATTTGTAGTTTGTTGATAAGCTCTCAATCTAAATTTACCAAATCTTGTTTCGATATTAAAGTCTTCTTTCTTTTCAATTAAAGAATCGTACTCCATACGGTAAGCCACTAAATCTTCAATAGAAACAATTTTAATGTCAAATTTCTCTGCAACTTTCATCAATTGAGGAAGTCTTGCCATTGTGCCGTCTTCATTCATGATTTCTACAATCACTCCAGCAGGTTCAAAACCAGCTAATCTTGCAAAATCAATTGCAGCTTCAGTGTGTCCTGTACGCCTTAATACACCACCTTCTTTAGCAATTAAAGGAAATATATGGCCTGGTCTTCCTAATTCAAATGGTTTTGTATCTGGGTCAACTAAAGCCTTTACTGTTTTAGATCTATCAGAAGCAGATATCCCAGTTGTTACACCATTACCTCTTAAATCAACAGAAACGGTAAACGCAGTTTCCATAGGGTCTGTATTATTTCTTACCATTGTTGAAAGTTCTAAATCTTCACAACGTTTTTCAGTAAGTGGTGTACAGATTAAACCACGTCCATGAGTTGCCATAAAGTTTATCATTTCGGGTGTTACCTTCTCGGCAGCAGCTAAAAAATCACCTTCATTTTCTCTGTTTTCATCATCAACGACAATTATAACCTTGCCTTGTTTGATGTCTTCAATTGCTTCTTCAATGGTATTTAAAGTCAATTTTGTATTCACAGTTTTGGTAGTCATGATCTTGTTTTTTTAATCAATGTAAAGATACGCTTATTTTATGTTTTGAAGAGAGCTTAAGAAAAAGTCTTGAGAAATTCTACTGCGTACAATGATATATTTTATAGGATAAATAGGAAGCGTTAAAATCAATAATAAAGGATTAATTGGCTTCACTTTTAAGGCTATTTTTTTATAAAATTTAGTATAGACAATAGCATTAACACTAACATAAATTAGAAAAAAGATGAATGCTATAATACTTAAAGTTAAAGCAGATTCTCCAAATTGTAAAAGTTTATTGTTGTTGAAGACAAAATGTAATACAAATAATAGAATGGCAATACAGTAACTAATTAAAGTTGTTTTTGAATAATCCTTATAATCTTTAAGTAATGATCGAGCTTCAATAAGTGCATCTGAAATTTCTAAACCTTCTGATTTTAAACCTTCAAAAGGTATTTTCCTATCTAATAAACTACGAAGCGCAATCTCCTTAGGTTTTTTATTTAAGTCTAAATCATCTTGCTCCTTTATAATCTCAATTAGTTCTTCAATTGAATATTTTGAATAAAAATTATAAGTTTTTGTGTCACTTTCTGAAAGTTGAAGTTTTTGTTCTGTATTAAATAAACGTTTAAAAGGCAATAAAAGCATACCAAATTGAAAGACACCTTTATCATTTGTAGCGCGTGTAGTCAAATAGATACTTAAAGGTAACATTACAGCAGTAGATAGCCAAGAACCAATTATAGGGTTAAAACTTCCTTTCTCTGCACTATTTTTAGAGAAAATACCAAAGAAATGATAAGTTAAGAATAATACAATTGCAATAATCATCGGTAAGCCAAGTCCGCCTTTACGTATTAACGCTCCTAAAGGTGCACCAACGAAGAATAAAATTATACAAGCAAAGGCTAATACAAATTTATCTTGCAGTGCAATAATATGCTTGTTTAGAAAAATTTGTTTTGTGGCTAAGTTTTTTGTGTTAGAATCTAATATTTGTTGGGCACTATTGGATGAATTTACAGCTAAGTTGAGAATTTGAATTTGCTGAGCTGTATTATAATAATCTAATACCGTTAATTTAGACACGTCAGGCTCTGCGATAGAATCACTAGTGGTTGAGTCTATTGGTCTCCTAGTGTCAATATTAATATTTAGTGAAGAAAAGGTACTTCTATTAAATAGTGTAGTAGCTAAAGCTTTGTAATCGTTATTTTGTTTTTGTTCTAACGTGTCAATAACAGAGCTTAATTGATTAACATTTAACATGTTATATCTGTCGGTGTGATTTTTTTCATCAAGGTCATCAGAATTTAGAATTTCTAAATCTACATTAGTAATGTATGTTTTAAAATAACTTTTGACATGTGGCTTATTCTGGTTTTTCCTGACGTCTTTATTAATGATTTCTTCATAATAATGACCGTTTTCTAGCTCTAGTTGAAGAATACTAGAGTCTGGACTACTTTTTAATTCACCTTTCTCTGAAATAATAACTTTATAATTTCCTGACCGTGTATTGCTTTTTTCATGTATAACAACACCTTTAAGGAATTGACCTCGATCACCAGATTTTGAATCAACTTTTATATTAATGTTTCCAATTTCATTGAACTGACCTTCCGCAATTGCTAAAGCGGGTTTCATTTTGGCAATATTTCGTCTTAAATTATAAAAGTTATATTCACCCCAAGGAATCACATTGTTCGCAAAAAAGAAGCAGCCAATACCTAAGGCTACAATAAATATACTTAAACTTCGCATGGCGCGTTGCAACGAAATACCTGTAGATTTCATCGCAGCAAATTCATAGTTTTCAGCAAAATTACCGAATACCATGATTGAAGATAATAAAACCGTTAAGGGTACTACCAAAGGAATCAGCTTTGGCATGTAGTATAAGATGAATTTGGCGGTCACCATGACATCTAAATCTTTACCCGCAAGCTCAGCTATATAGAGCCAAACACCTTGTAAGATGAAGATGAACATGAATATAATAAAGACGCTAAAAAACGTCTTTAAGAATGTGATAAGTATGTACCTATCTAATATTTTCACAGCGTATAATTTAATTTAACCTTAATCTATTTTATTGATAAAGTAATTACTGTATTTACTTTTATCAAATGTAAATAAGGTTTTTGAAATTGGTTGGTCGGTTTTAAAAGAATTAACAGTTAAGGTTGTTTTAGTTCCATTTTTACCAACTTCAATTAAATTGTAAATATGTTTTGTTGTGGCATCAATTCCTAATAAAATGTGCTTTATTTCAGAATTAGTATCCATAGGACTCAATTTAATATATTGAATTTTTCTCCCTTTAACAGTTTGTAAAATATCCATTTTGTAAGTATAACCATCTTCGTAGAATGATAGCATTTTACTCGGTGTTATAGTACTGTCATCTTCAGTATTGTCTGAAGAAACGGTTACTTCTTCGTCTTCAGGACTAATAGTATATAACGTTTTACCATCAAAAACACGCGTAATACCTAAAATATTAAGTTTGTATTTATCACCTTCAAGAACGACATCTCCACGGGTTTCTTGCTTAATATTTTCACTGGTGTTATTTAATTCGTATTTAAAATCTAAACTGATGTTTTTGTAGCTTTTAATTTTAGTATTTACGTCTTTTAACATGGCTTCAGCTTTAGCATCGTTTTGAGCAAAAGCGTTAAATCCTAAAGCAATACATGCGATAATAATTAAATTCTTCATTCGTTTTTTTCTTTTAATCTTTTAAAATCTTAATTTATTATTCGTTTTCTAATAATTGATCTAGAGCAACTAAATCTGGTACTAATACTTGGCGTGCTTTACTGCCTTCAAAATTGCCAACAATACCTGCGGCTTCTAATTGGTCAATAATTCTACCAGCTCTATTATAACCTAATTTTAATTTTCGTTGTAACAAAGAAGCGGAACCTTGTTGTGCTGTAACTATAAGTTCTGCAGCATCTCTAAATAATTTATCTCTATCTGAAATATCTATATCAAGATTTATGCCACCTTCTTCGCCAACATACTCTGGCAGTAAATGAGCATCTGGATAAGCTTTTTGAGAACCGATAAATTCTGTTATTTTTTCAACTTCAGGAGTGTCTACAAACGCACATTGAATACGGATGAGTTCGTTACCTTGTGTATAAAGCATGTCTCCACGACCAATTAATTGGTCTGCACCTGAGCCATCTAAAATTGTTCGCGAATCAATTTTACTAGTTACTCTAAATGCTATACGCGCAGGAAAATTGGCTTTAATAATACCTGTAATTACATTTACAGATGGACGTTGTGTAGCTACAATTAAATGTATACCGATAGCCCGAGCTAATTGTGCCAATCTTGCAATTGGTGTTTCTACTTCTTTACCAGCTGTCATTATTAAATCTGCAAACTCATCGACGACTAAAACAATGTAAGGCAAAAATGCGTGACCATCATTAGGATTTAATTTTCTAGCTTTAAATTTAGTATTGTATTCTGCAATATTTCTACAAAATGCATTTTTAAGCATTTCGTAGCGGTTATCCATTTCAATACAAAGCGAATTTAAGGTGTTTATAACCTTAGTATTATCTGTAATAATAGCGTCTTCACTATCTGGTAACTTGGCTAAATAATGGCGTTCTATCTTATTGAAAAGTGTTAATTCTACTTTTTTAGGATCTACAAGAACAAACTTTACTTCAGCAGGATGTTTTTTGTATAATAATGAAGTTAAAACAGCATTTAAACCAACAGATTTTCCCTGGCCTGTTGCGCCAGCCATAAGTAAGTGTGGCATTTTAGCTAAATCAACCACAAAGGTTTCATTACTAATGGTTTTTCCGAAAGCAATTGGTAAATGCATTTCAGATTTTTGAAATTTCTGAGAAGCAATAACAGAACGCATCGATACTATGGTCGAATTTTTATTCGGAACCTCAATACCAATTGTTCCTTTTCCTGGGATTGGTGCAATTATACGAATACCTAATGCTGCTAGAGATAAAGCAATATCGTCTTCTAAATTTTTAATTTTTGAAATACGAATTCCTGCATCTGGTACAATTTCATAAAGTGTAACTGTAGGTCCTATTGTTGCTTTTATACTTGCAATACCAATTTTATAATTGTTTAAGGTTTCAACAATTTTATTTTTATTTTCTTCTAGTTCTTCTTGATCTATAGAAATGCCTTCGTTGTCGTACTTCTTTAATAAATCTAGAGTAGGGAATTGGTACTTTCCTAATTCTAAAGTCGGATCAAATTGACCAAAATCTTCAACTAATTTATCCGCTAGATTATCTGATTCTGATTTTTCTTCTTCAACCTCTTCAACTTCTATTTTTAGCTCAGGAACCTCAATAGCTTCTTCAATTGTTTCCTCTTTAGGCTTTTCAGTTACTTCCATTTTTAAACCTTCGGCAATAGGATCCTTTTTCGGTTCAACTTTCGGTTCTGGTTTTGAATAATTAGTTATTGTAGGCTCCGTATTCTCTTTCGGAATATCGAAAGCAGATTTTATAGATTCAGCTTCTTCAGTTAAACTATTATCTATAACTACAGAAGGTTTTTTGATTGATTCCTCTGAACTTAAGTCTTCCTTAATAGATGTTTTTGCGTTTTTAAAACTGTTTATAATTGATTCGCCTGTAACTTTAAATCTTATCGCTAAATAAGCAATAAAACCAAATAGCAATAAAAGAATAACACCTGCTTTACCAATGTAATCTTGAAGATACTCGTTCATTTCGAAACCGATAGTTCCTCCTAAAAAATCATATTTATGAGTAAAAAAACCTAATAGAATAGATAGCCAAATAACCGTTAGTGTGCCCCAAATCCAATGTTTTCTTAACCTCGATTTGTCCATGTTTATCGTAACATATATACCTGAAAGAAATAATAATCCAGAAAATATAAATGAAGGCAAACCAAAACCTTTTGTAATAAAAAATTCACTCACCCAAGCACCTAATTGACTTGCCCAATTCTTATAATCGTTAGAACGTTCAGGGAAATTTTGAAGTACACTTTGATCTTCTTTTCCTGTAAATATAAATGAGAGAAAAGAGATAAAAAGAAGAATACCAATTATAATAAGGAAACTACCAAAAATCAATTTTTGCTGATTGGTTAACGTTAACGAAGGCTTTTTAAACCTTGGTTTAGCTTTGCTCTTTGGAGGAGCTTTAGTTGTAGTTTTCTTTCTTGTTGTTTTTTTTGCCATTATAAGCCGAATTTTTTTCGGTAGCTAGTTCCTATTTCTAGGAAATTTATGATTCGTATGCTTTTGCTTTGTTTGAAATACCATTAACATAAATATTTATAATATCTACATCTTCAGCTTTTTCAAAACCTTTAAAGCCTTCTATATCTTTAAGTGTAACGTTAGAATTGTAATAATCTAGATATGGTTTGGCTAAAGGTAAATAAGACCAATGCCATTTTTCAAGATTATAACCTGTTCGTCCATTACCTTTGTGAGTATAAACTTGGTAAAAACCATAATCATTAGCATTTTCTACTAACCAATCATATATTGCTTTTCCTTTCTCAGTGCTAAAATACGAATTACTTAAATTATTTAAGTCTAAATCTGTTCCCCAATGGTGACGAGAAGAACTAGGCATAGAGCTGTATTCTAATATCATCTTTGCACGTTGTAAAGGTGCTAGGTTAGAGTATTTATTCCATTTACGTTCCCAAATAGCTTTTTGTTCATCAAAATTTCTTGTTCCAGATAGAATAATGAGACTAATATTGTCTTTTTTTGCAGCGTTCTGCATTTTAAGAAAAGCGCTATATACTTCTTTATTAAGGTATAGTGTTTTTGCTGTGTATTGATTATCAACTTTTGTAAAAGTCGTATCGGTTTTGTAATCAAACTTACCTAAAACTAGATTTTTTGTAATACTGATTTGCAGTTTCTCAATCGGTTTTGATACTGCTATTTCCGTTTTTAAAATAGTTTCAGTTTGCTTCTTTTTATCTTTTAGATTGCAACTCAATAAGGTGAGAATAATAATAAGTGTTGCAAATAATATTTTCATTTTGAAGCTCTAGGTTTTGATAAATTTGATTGAGGCAAAAATACAAATATGAAACGTTTATCCTATTCAATTTCTTATGGAAACGCATATTAAATTTGAAAAATAATACACTTATAAGAACTTAGGAATATAAATAATTCCAGCTATAATTAATGCAGAAATAGCGGCAATAAAAACAGCTCCTGCAGCGACATCTTTTATTAATCCGATTTTTTCGTGATAATCTGGGTGAATAAAATCGGCAATCGCTTCAACAGCTGTGTTTACACCTTCAATACTTAATACCAAACCAATCATAATAACTTGGGCCATCCATTCTGTTTTCGAGATTTCAAAATAGAAACCCGCAATGGTCACAGCAATAGCTATAGTGAGTTGTACTTTAATACTTGCTTCTGTTTTAAAAAGTATAATCATACCTTTAAAAGCAAAGCCAAAACTCTTAATTCTATTAATTATAAACGGTTCTTTTTTCGGCATTGAGTAATTATGCTAAACTTGCTAATGCAGTTTCGTAATTAGGCTCATCTTTAATTTCGGCAACTTGCTCGGTATGTAAAATTGTTCCGTCAGTATCTAAAACAACAATACAACGCGATAATAATGGAACTAACGGTCCTGTTTTAAAAGTTATACCATAATCTTTACCAAAATCACCTGTTTTAAAATCCGAAAGACTTTCTACATTTTCTAAACCTTCAGCCCCACAAAAACGAGCTAATGCAAATGGTAAATCTTTAGAAATACATAATACTTTAGTGTTTTCTAATTCACTTGCTTTTTCGTTAAATGTTCTAACAGATTGCGCGCAAGTACCTGTATCTATGCTAGGAAAAATGTTTAAAACAACACGACTTCCTGAGTAATCTGATAAAGATTTTGCAGACAAATCAGTTGCTGTTAATGTGAAATTTGGTGCTTTATTACCAACTTTAGGTAATTCTCCAATGGTCTCTATAGGGTTTCCTCCTAATGTTATGTTTGACATGATTTTTATTTTTAATTTTGTTAAAAATAGGAACTTTATAATTGAATTATATTAAATAAAGGATAATATTTAGAATTATTAAGCATTCTGAAACAGAGTTATGGTAAGAGTCTATAATTTGATAATTTTCAATGAAATAAAAAAAGCCCTTAATCATATTTGGTTAAGGGCTTTTTGATAATAATTAGTGATTATTATCGTAATTCAGCGCCTAGCTTACTTTCAAAATTAGATTGTAGTTTAGACATGATTTTATCAATCTGTTTATCGTTTAATGTTTTATGTTCATCTTGGAAAATAAAACTTACAGCATAACTTTTTTTGCCTTTAGGTAAGTTTTTGCCTTCATAAACATCAAATAAATTAATACTTTGTAGTAATTGTTTTTCGGTTTGCTTCGCAATGGTGTGTATGTCTAAAAACGTTACTTTGTTATCTAAAAGTAGTGCAAAATCTCGTCTTGTTGATGGGTATTTAGAAATAGGACTATACTTCACTTTATTATGTTTAGCAACCTCTATAACATTATCCCAATTAAAATCAGCAAACAACACATTCTGAGAAATACCGAAGTGTTTTAATACTGATTTTTTAACCAACCCGAAAGTTACAAGTTTAGTTTTTCCTAATGAAAGCGTCATGCCTTCACTTAATACATCTGAATCTGTTGGTGCAGATTTTAAGCGCGTAATGCCTAAGCGCTCTAAAATTACTTCAATAGTTCCTTTTAAATAAAAGAAATCACTCGGTGTTGCTGCAGTATTCCAACGTGCTTCTGTTTTATTTCCTGTTACAAATATTGATAAATGCTTGTGTTCTTCTCGTTCTTCTGAAAACTGATGGTATGTTTTACCAAATTCAAAAAGCTTTAAGTCTTCACGTTTTCTATTAATGTTATGTGCTACAGCTTCTAATCCTGAAAATAACAAGGATTGACGCATCACTTCAAGATCATTACTTAAAGGATTAAGCATTTTAATATTATGTGCCTCATCTAAATCTTCACTTAGCTCTATGTATTTAGGCGTTGTTAGTGAATTGGCCATAATTTCAAAAAAGCCCTGTGATGCTAATTGATTTCCAATAACATTTTGAAGTTTGTAATCTTCAAAACGAGATGAATTAGAAATTGAAGCATTCAATTTTGTGGTTGTAGCAATATTATTGTATCCATAAACTCTAAGGATTTCTTCAATAATATCGGCTTCACGTTGTACATCGTTTCTAAATGCCGGTACGGTTAATCCTAAGCCGGCTTCAGTAACGTTGTTTACTTTTATATCTAAAGAGGTTAAGATACTTTTTATAGTTTCTTCAGGAATACGTTCTCCAATTAATTTCTGTGCATGGTCAAAACTTAATCTTACCTCAAAGTCTTTTATTTTTTTTGGGTATGTGTCTAATATATCACTTGTAATTTCACCACCTGCAATTTCAGTAATTAATAAAGCAGCGCGTTTTAAAGCATATTCAGTAAGGTTAGGATCAATTCCTCTTTCAAATCTAAATGAAGAATCGGTATTTAAACCATGACGCTTAGCTGTTTTACGAACACTGACGGGATTAAAATATGCGCTTTCTAAGAAAATACGAGATGTATGTTCTGTTACGCCAGAATCAATGCCGCCAAAAACACCTGCAATACACATTGGTTTTCTGTCGTCACAGATCATTAAATCATCTTCGTGTAATTCACGTTCAACACCATCTAAAGTTGTAAATTTAGTTCCTGCTTCGCACGTTTTAACTTCAATTTTACTTCCTGAGATTCGATCTCCGTCAAAAGCATGTAAAGGCTGTCCTAATTCGTGTAAGACATAGTTTGTAATATCTACAACGTTATTAATAGGAGATAAGCCAATAGATTTTAAACGATGTTGCAACCAAGCAGGTGAAGCTTTAACTTTTATACCTGAAATAGTTACACCACAGTAACGTGGTGCTTTTTCGTAATCGTGAACATGAACATCGACTTTAAAAGCTCTAGCATCAACATGATAAGAACTAACAGAAGGAGTTATAAGTTCTAATGAAACTTCTTTTTGTAATAATCCGGCTTTTAAATCTCTAGCAACACCATAATGACTCATGGCATCCGCACGGTTTGGTGTTAATCCAATTTCGAAAATCTCATCACTTTCAACCTTAAAAAGATCTGCAGCAAGTGTTCCTACTTTTACATTAGGATCTAAAACCATGATGCCATCGTGAGATTCACCTAGACCTAATTCGTCTTCAGCGCAAATCATTCCATGACTTTCTTCTCCTCTAATTTTACCTTTTTTAATGGTCCAAGCTTCACCTTCGGCAGTATATAATGTAGTACCAATTGTTGCCACAGGAACTTTTTGTCCAGCAGCGACATTAGGGGCACCACAAACAATCTGTATTGGGTTTTCTCCATCGATATTAACCGTAGTTATCTTTAATCTGTCAGCGTTAGGGTGTTGTTCGCAAGTTAAAACTTCGCCGACAACAATACCTTTTAAACCGCCTTTTACAGACTCGTAGGTGTCAATACCTTCTATTTCTAATCCCAGATCAGTTAATAATTCGCCTGTTTTTTCAGCGTTCCAATCGGTCTTTATAAACTGCTTTAGCCAGTTGTATGAAATCTTCATATGTTGATTTTAATCAGGCTACAAAGATAATAATAGTTGTTGCGTTACGAAATATCCTTTCTAAAAAATTATTTAAATATGAAGATAATTTTTTAATGATGTCAGAGTTCTATTAAAAGTGCTCGTTAATTGAGTTTTATGATTTAATAATAGTGAACACTAAGTTGTATAAATAGCTTTTATTTCTGATTAATATTATTTATTGACCTTGCGAATTGTAGAGGTAGTCATTTATAAGTATTTTAGCAACGTTGCTTACTTGAAAAATAAAGGTATTCTTAATCACTCTAAAATCTTAAAATATTTATGCGATCTATCATTATCTGTTTAGTAGTTTTAACACTAGTGTCTTGTAAAGATAAAACAAAATCTAATGGTTTAGATGCAGAGTCTAAAGTAAAAAACATCTTGAAAAACGGAATGTATAGAGCTGTTTTAGAAGTGAAAGATGGTGAATTGCTACCTTTTAATTTTGAAGTTGAGTCAGCTAGATTCTTAAAAGTGTTTAATGCAGAGGAAGTTATAAATGTTGATGAGATTGAATATAGAAATGATTCTGTTGTTATAAAATTACCAGTTTTTGAAGGTTATATTAAAGCTAAGCTTGAAGGAGATATGCTTAAAGGGAATTTTATTATTGAAAGTTTAGAGCGATCAGTTACATTCTCGGCTAAATTGGGAGCTGAAAAAAGATTTGAAGTTTCAGAAAAACCATTAGAAAATGTTTCAGGTGTTTGGGAAACTGTTTTTAGTCCAGGTAAAGGAGATGATTCTTATATCGCTAAAGGTATTTTTAAGCAAGATAGGGGTGTTGTAACAGGAACTTTTAGAACAACTACTGGTGATTATCGTTTTTTAGAAGGCGTTATGGATGGAGACGAAATGAAACTTTCTGCTTTTGATGGCTCACATGCATTTTTATTCATAGCAACAGTAACAGACTCTACTTTAGAAGGAGTGTTTTATTCTGGTAATCATTGGAAAGAGTCTTTTATAGCAAAGCGAAATGAAACATATGAATTAGAAGAGGCTGATAATCTAACTTTTTTAAAAGAAGGGTATGATAGTATTGATTTTACATTTCCCAATGCATCAGGTGAGGCGATATCTTTAAGTGATGATCGTTTTAAAGATAAAGTTGTAATTGTACAGATTATGGGGAGTTGGTGTCCTAATTGTTTAGATGAAAGTAAATATTATGCCGAATTTTATAAGAATAATAAGAACGAAGGTATTGAGTTTGTAGGATTAGCATTTGAGTATGCTAAAACAAAAGAGTTTGCTTTTAATAATATAGATCGATTAATAGATAGACTAGGTATTGATTATCCAATTCTATTGGCACAATATGGGAGTTCAGATAAAAAGAAGGCACAAGAGAAATTACCGATGTTAAATCATGTACTATCTTACCCAACATCAATCTATATAGATAAGAAAGGTAAAGTAAGAAAGATTCATACAGGATTTAATGGCCCTGCAACAGGTGAAAAATATGTAGAATTTAAAGATGAATTTGAAGGGTTTGTTGCTCAATTGTTAGCCGAATAGAGTAGTCTGCTTTTAAATTATTTTGTAATGCTCCATATTTCATGAATAGGGTCTCCTTTGCTAGAATAGCCTGTGTGATGCCAGTTGCCATCAATAAACTCATAGTTAAAGTTTAAACTACGCCCTGTTTTAGAATCGTCTTTAGAGAAGAATTCAATATTTTCTGTGTATTCACCATTTAGGGTAGTGTATGTTCCGCCTCCAGTTCCCATAAATTGTTTTGTCTCCGTGTTGTAAGCAATCCATTGAAAACGCGTGCCAGACAGTATTTTCATGGTTTTTCTTGGGGTGTCAATATCCCGTGATTGGGTTTTTCCATCTTTAATCCTGCCAGACATTAGCCAAGCTCCCTGTAATTCCCCAGGGGTACCATCATCTATTTTATTGATTTTTATATTTTTGTCAATAATTTTAATTGCATTATCTGTAATATTTATTTTATAGCTAATCTCAGTTCCAACCAAGTTAGAATTTTTGGTGTCAAATTCTATAATTTCAGTTATAGTATCTTTTTCTAATGTCCATAAGCCACCTTTTGAGTAGATAAAAGCACCTGTTGTGGCATTATAAGTTGTTAGTACTTGATAATGATCTGTAAAAATTTTGACGCTTTTATGTTTTTCTCCGCTTTCAGAAATTGAAAAATTCTCCCAAGCACCAACTATATTTTGTGCATAAATGTTGACTGAAAGGCATAAAACGATTAAGAGTCCAAATATTTTTTTCATTGCTCTATATTTAAAAATATAATATACGGAATATTATTTCAACTTAGAAATTAAGATATTTTTTATTCAACTTGAATGTTAGATGTAGCCTATTCTATTTTTAATATGCGCTAACATAGATATCAAACAAGTCAAGTTGTTCGAGGTGTTAGGTTTAATTTTGTAGAGAACCAAAAAACAAAAACTATGTCATTACTCACTATAGCCTTATCAATTATATTACCACCATTGGCCGTGTTTTTAAAACACGGATTAGGAACAGAATTCTTAATTAGTATTGTACTGACAATTGTAGGATGGCTGCCAGGGGTTATTTATGCACTTTATGTAAATAGTAAATAGGAGAAATAAAAAAAGAAAAGAATGGAAAATATATTAGTAGCTGGTGCCAACGGTACCACAGGAAAACAAGTTGTTAATTTACTGAAATCTTCACAGTATTTTAATCCCATTGCAATGGTGAGGAAAAAAGAACAACAAAAACAATTTGAGGATGATGGTGTAAAAACAGTATTAGCAGATTTAACTGAGGATCTTACGGGTGCTATAAAAGGTGTTGATAAGGTTATATTTGCAGCTGGCTCTGGTGGAAAAAACGTATTGGAAGTAGACCAGGAAGGAGCAAAGCGCTTAATAGCGGTCTCAAAAATGGCTAATGTAAATCGATTTGTAATGTTAAGCTCAATGGGGGCTGATAATCCGGAAGCTTCAGAAGAATTACAAGATTATCTAAAAGCAAAGCAAAACGCTGATGAGCATCTCAAGGAGAGTGGACTTAAATATTCAATAGTAAGACCAGGGACTTTAAATAATAATGAAGGTAAAGGTCTAATAGAATTGAGTAAGAAATTTAACAAACAAGGTGAGATCAGTAGAGCTGATGTTGCTAGAACTTTGGTAAGTGTATTAAATGATGATGCACCCTATAATACTACTTTTGAAATTTTAGAGGGTGATACTATTATTGAGGAAGCGATAAGTAGTTTGTCTCATTAAAACAAAAAATAAACATCTATCGAAAAGATGAATTTAATGGAAGGGATACTTTGTAAAGTATCTCTTTTTTAGTGTTATAATCTATTTTACATAAATGCTTTATTTAGCTTATGTAATTCCAGATATTTCGGTACTTACTCATTTGTCTGTAAGTATGGAGAATCACTTGGTGTTCGGGTAAAGCTAAACTTTGGTCTTGTTTTAAAATGTTTTTAGCATAGTGTCTTGCTTCCTGAAGGATGTCGTTATCCTTTACAATATCTGCAATTCTTAGATTTAAAATACCACTTTGTTGTGTACCCATAATATCTCCAGGACCACGTAATTTTAAATCGACTTCAGCAATTTCAAAACCATCACTGGTTCGTACCATTGTTTCAAGTCTCGTTTTACTATCTTGACTAAGTTTGTGGCTGGTCATTAAAATACAATAGCTTTGTTCGGCTCCACGACCAACCCGACCACGTAACTGGTGTAGTTGTGATAAACCAAAACGCTCAGAGCTCTCAATAATCATTACGGAAGCATTTGGGACATTAACGCCAACTTCAATTACAGTGGTTGCTACCATGATTTGAGTTTCACCTTTCACAAAACGTTGCATCTCATAGTCTTTATCTGCAGGTTTCATTTTGCCATGAACAATTGAAATTTGATAATCTGGCATCGGAAACTCTCTAGAGACACTTTCGTAGCCATCCATTAAATCCTTATAATCCATATTTTCACTTTCTTGAATTAAAGGATAGACAATATAAATTTGTCTTCCTAGGGCGATTTCATCTTTCATGAATTTGAAAACTTTCAATCTATTATTGTCAAAACGATGCACTGTTTTTATAGGTTTTCTTCCTGCTGGTAATTCGTCAATAATAGATATATCTAAATCCCCGTAAACAGACATTGCTAAAGTTCTCGGAATTGGTGTTGCAGTCATCACAAGAACATTTGGGGGAAGTGTGTTTTTACGCCATAATTTACTTCGCTGTGCAACTCCAAATCGGTGTTGTTCATCAATAATTGCGAGTCCCAAATTTTTAAATTTCACCTTGTCTTCAAGTAAAGCATGTGTACCAATTAAGATCTGTAAATCGCCATTTTCTAGATTCTGATGAATAATTTTTCTTTCTGAAGTTTTAGTTGAACCTGTTAATAGTGAAATACTGATATTTAGAGGTTTGCATAGCTCACTTAATCCTTCGTAGTGTTGGGCTGACAAAATAGCAGTTGGAGCCATTAAGCAACATTGAAAATCATTGTCAAGTCCCATTAACATTGACATAAACGCAACTATGGTCTTTCCAGAACCTACATCACCTTGTAAAAGCCGATTCATTTGTGCATTAGTGCCTAAATCAAATCTAATTTCTTTTAAAACACGCTTCTGTGCATTGGTTAATTCAAAAGGTAAATGTGCTTTGTAAAAGGTGTTAAAATAAGTGCCAACTTTATCAAAAGTGAAGCCTTTTATTTTAGATTTATGAATCAGATTTTTAATAATTAATTGCAGTTGAATGTAAAATAATTCTTCAAATTTTAACCTGAATTGTGCTTTTGCTAAAAGCTCTGGAGTCTTTGGAAAATGAATATTAAAAAGGGCATCTGGTTTCGAAATAAGTTTTAGTTCTGACATTACCGAATCTGGTAAAGTTTCAATAAAACGTCCGTTAGTTTCCAAAAATAATTGTTGCATAATTTTGGTAACCACACGATTTGTTACGCCTTTGTTTGAGAGTTTTTCGGTTGATGGGTAAATGGCTTGCATGGCAGAGCGTAAATTACCTTCGTGCTCTGTTTGTAATTCAATTTCTGGGTGTGGCATGCTAAATTTTCCACTAAACCAATTGGTCTTACCGAAAAGAACATAAGTTTGCCCTATTTTAAGGTTCTCTCGGATCCATTTCTGGCTTCTAAACCAAACAAGTTCCATAGTTCCTGTATCGTCTCTAAAATCAGCAACGAGACGTTTACCTCGTTTTTGTGCCACTTCTTTAAAACCTGTGATTTTTCCTATAATCTGAACTTCGGCATTATTTCGTTGCAGTTCATTGATTTTATAATAACGTGTGCGATCAATATAACGATTAGGAAAAAGATTAATTAAATCTTGATAAGTTTGTATGCCTAATTCTGAGCGTAACAAATCCGCACGATTGGGACCAACGCCTTTAAGATAATCTATAGGGGTTTGTAAATTAACACTCATAACTGCGAATTTACTTAATTCTTGTGAAATCGTAGATTCATGAATTCATAAGTTTTGTGTTAATTTATTAATGACAACAAGAAGTATTTTTTTTGCAAAACTCTCATAATTATCATTCAGTATTACTATTTGTAAATTAGTATGAAGCTAAAAAACTTATTTAATCTTTTTTTTTCCTGTAACACTCGTTTCCATTGCTTCTTTAAAAATAACTTTTTTAGGAATTTTATAAAGCGACAGCTGTTTTGAGCAAATTTCTAGTATGTGCTTTCGCATTTTGTCTTCATGGATTGATTTGTTGAGAATAACAGTGGCTTGTATGGCTTCTCCTAAAAGATCGTCATCAAAACTAGTAATAGTGCAATCTATAATATTGGGGATAGAAAGTATTACTTCTTCAATTTCTTTTGGACTTACTCTTTTGCCAGCAATTTTTATAATTTCCTTTTTCCTTCCTATAATATATATAAAACCATCCTTGTCAATTTTAGCTAAATCACCTGTGTGCAGCCAACCGTTTTTAATGACTTGGTTAGTGCTTTCTTCGTCTTTAAAATACCCTAACATTACATTTTTGCCACGTGCTAGTAGTTCGCCTTCTTCATCTATTTTAGAGACTTCATTTTTGCTGTTTATAATTTTTAATTCGACATTAGGAATGGCTTTTCCGATTGAGCTCGTTTTTGTACTGGTGAACTCGGGTGGTAAATAGGATAAACGGGCTGTGGCTTCCGTCTGTCCATACATTATATAAATTTCTTTATCAGGAAATGCTTCAGTAAGTTCTTTAATAAAAACAGTGTGTAATTTTCCACCTGCTTGTGTTAGGTATCTTAAATCAGGAAAGGTTTCGGTTTTAAAAGTTTGTGACTTTTTTAATAAGATTTGAAAATGACTTGGTACTCCAGCCAACCCGGTACACTTGTGGGTTTTTAAATCGTTTATAACAGTGCCTAAGAAAATAAAATTATTGTTTAAAACAAGAGATCCACCTACTTTGAGATGGGTATGAAATAAGGATAAGCCGTAACAATAGAAGAAAGGGAGCACCACGCACATGGTGTCTTTTGATGTTAATTTTAAATATTGAACAATCGAATCTGTATTTGCTATTATGTTCTGATGGCTAATCATAACTCCTTTGGGTTCTCCTGTAGATCCTGAGGTGAAAATGATTTCGGCAATACGATTTTTATCGAAATTAGAATTTATAGCAATATTATCTTGTTGTTCTATAATTGAAAGTGATTCTTCTTCGTCAATTAAATGAATATTTGAATTGAATTGTAATTTGCGTTTTTGGGGTTTAGAGATAAAAGCATTGACACTTTCGGTTGTATTTATTATGTAGTCTAAACTGCGCTGTTCAGTGGTGAAATTTAATGGTATGCATATATTTCCTGATTTTAGAATTCCTAAATAAGCTGTTAGGAAAAAGGCAGAGTTAGGGCTAATTAATATAATATTTTGATTTTTACCAACACTTTCTTTTAAATATGAAGCAATTTTCAGACTATTATGATATAATTTTTTAAATGAAATAGTTTCTTTTGAGCCAAGCAAAAAATCCTTTTCAATATTTTTGGAAGTATGAAATAAATAGTCGAAAACATTCATGGTGAAAGATTTTAAAAAATAGGTCGCATTCTTAAATATTCAGTAGTCTTTCTTTTACGTTCAAAGTTTTTGTAAATATTTTGAATATCGTCTGAAGTTTTACCCATCACCCTTGCGACCTCATCTATAGAATACTCATTTTCCCATCCATACCAAATTAAATCCATTTGCTCAAAAGGCATTTGATAAAAGAAATCTTCTTGCGTTTGTTCTGCTGTGTAAGTATCGGTTGTAGGTGTGCGATCAATGATTTCTTGCGGGACACCTAAATAATTTGCTAATTGGTAAACTTGTGTTTTGTATAAGTGCGCTATAGGCATCACGTCAGCCCCTCCATCTCCATGCTTTACAAAAAAGCCTTGTTCTACTTCGTGCTTGTTTGGCGTGCCAATAACAGCATAATGCAATCGCTCTGCATGGTAATATAGCATGCTCATTCTACTGCGTTGTTTAAAATTTGTAGAAGCCACAATTTGAAGGTATTCTTTTACGGGTAATAACTTACTATTTACGTCTCCGTTTGGCTTTATTACAGTAACCGAAAACACGGGTGGAAGATTTGATGCTGCGTCTTGCTTAATCTCAATTTTAGCTTTATCAGTTGTAGGATCAAAATTGTTGATTACACTTCCGATGGCGTCATCTCTTCTTTTGTAGCACTCAAAACCTTCTAAAGCTTTTGTAATATCTTCAAGGATGGTTTCTGTAATGTTGAATTTAGAAGCTAATTTTTCTGCTAAAAGCAAACTGTCGTTGCTAGAATCTTGTTCTGGTAGCATAATTGCTGTGACTTTATTTGAACCGAAAGCTTTTGCAGATAATGCCATGCATACCGAAGAATCAATACCTCCACTAATGCCAATAACAGCACCTCTTCGTTGTAGTTTTCGAGTGACATCATTTTTTAATTTTTCTATTATTTCATTACAAACAGATTCTATGTTTTCAATGTGTAAAATATCTTTAGAAAATGGCTTACGTATAGTACTCATAATTAATTCGTTTTGATGTCAGATTCGTCTATTATTGTTTTGGTTAATATTACAAGATCGTTTGCTAATAATTTTGGTATAGACTTGTTAATGAATAGATCGTACAATATTTGAGTTGATAACACGGCTGTGATAGCCATATTGTCTATTTCAGAAATTTGTTTATTTAATACCATTTTATTTTTGAGCTTATTGACATGCTTTGAGTTAAAAACACCAAATTCTGTAATTTTTTCTTCTGAAAGCATTTTGCTTAGGTATGGTGGTGATTCTTCGTGAAAAAAAGCACTTTGTATTGGTGCTCTATAAGCTTGTTTTGGTCTATTTAATATCGATTCTGGTAATTTACTTTTCATCACTTTTTTTAATAAATACTTTTCATTTAACCCATTAAGTTTTAAATCAGGGTTTAATTTCATGCAAAACTCAATAATTCTATGGTCTAGAAAAGGGTAGCGCCCTTCAATAGAGTTTGCCATTGCCATTCTGTCTCCTTGCGATGATAAAAGGTATTTAGACATAAATAAATTTAATTCTATCCATTGTGCTTTGGTAAGGTAATCGCAATCTTTAAGCTTGGTTTCTAATTGCTTTTCAAGTTCTGCAATTGGACTGTAATCCTTCGTAGCTTCTTTATAATCTTTAGAAAAACAATTATTAATTCGTGATGTATTATGCCACCTCAATAAGTGAGAATAAATAGGTGAAGCTGTTTCGGTTAATTTATAACCAAAAAATAGTTTTAATACTGTGTTATTGGCTTTGCTTATCTGTGGGATATATGGATAGAGTTTTTTTAGTAATAAAGGACGGTATTTAGATTGTGGATCCTTTGCCCAAAAATGCTTTATTTTGGTTTCTTTAAAAATGTTGTAACCACCAAAAAGTTCGTCGGCACCTTCTCCTGTAATAACAACTTTTATATTATGATCACGCACACTTTTGGCTAGCATACTCATTGGGGTTGATGCTGTGCGTAATAATGGTGCTTCGGAATGCCAGACAACATCCTTAAAGTTTGTAGCGATATCTTTTGGGCTGCAGGTAATGCTAGAATGTTGTGTTTTAAAATATCCTTGTGCTGTGTTTTGAAACGAAGATTCGTCAAAATCCTTTTCTGTAAAACCAATAGAAAATGTTCGAAGACTATCTGGTGTTACTTTCTTTATAAAAGCAGTTGTAATGCTAGAATCTAATCCTCCGCTTAAATATGCAGCAACTGGTACATCTGCTCGTAATCTCAATTTTATGGCATCTGTAAAAATAGATTCAAATTCTTCAGCTGCTTCTTTAACGGTATGAAATTCGTATTCATTTGTTTTTTTGATTGGTAATTCCCAATAACTTTTTATGGTTTTAGAAATGGTATTAATCATCATGTAACTTCCAGGAGGTACTTCTAAAACATTTTCAAATGCTGTATTTGAAGATAGTGATGTCCAAAATGTAAAATACTCACACAATGCTTTTGCTGATATTTTAGGGCTAAATTCTGGAAATTCTAAAAAAGACTTAATTTCAGAAGCAAAAATAAAAGAGTCGCCAACAGTAGTGTAAAACAAAGGTCTGATACCTACACGATCTCTGGCTAAAAATAATTCTTGCTTAGTTTTGTTCCAAATAGCAATAGCAAATTGACCATTTAATTTATTAAGAAATTCTGGTCCGTATTCTTCATATAAATGAATAATAACTTCAGTGTCGCTATTGGTTTTAAACGTGTAGTTTTTTGCTAATAGTTCTTCTCTTAGTTCAATATGGTTAAATATTTCACCATTAAATACAATCCATAGTGATTTATTAGAATTAGAGAGTGGCATTGTACCTGTTGCTAAATCGACAATGCTAAGTCGTACACTGCCAAGTCCAATATTTTTAGATAGATAAATGCCGCTTTCATCAGGTCCTCTATGCTTAATTCTTGTAAGCATATGCCTAAGCGTAGTGATTTTATTTTCGGTATTTTGGTTGAAATTGAAAAAACCAGCTATTCCACACATAGTTAAAAGAATAAAAGGTTAGAATTTACATTTTGCTCTCAACAAAGGTTATCATACTATTAATGGATTGAAAATTTTCAACTACAAGTTCTTCATCGGTAGTGGTTAAGTTAAATTCTTCTTGCAAAAATTCAATTAAAAATAATAAACCCATGGAATCTAGGATGCCTTCTTCAAAAATAAGCGTATCATCTTTTATTTTTTCAACATCATCAAAAGTCGATTCGATAATGTAATTTTTTATTTTAGTTTTTATATCTGTTTCGGTATGCATTATAGAAAATGTTATTATTCTTGAATTTGTTCATATTTTACGATGGAATCTGAACGTTTTGGTTTTGTATAAATAGTATTTAATTCAATTGAACTAAGTTTTGTTATGGTCTAATTCATCTAGAAATTCTTGTTTTTTAGTTAAGATACCTTTAGATCTTTGCGTGAGTTTTTTTAAAGGATTTCCGCAATAGATTGTCCATGAACTTAGGTTTGAGCTTACAAGAGATAAAGCGCCAACAGATGTGCCTTCTCCTATAGTTACGTTTGGGAGTATTACGCATTCTGCTCCAATAATGGTATGTTCGCCGAGTGTAACTTTTCCTTTTTTCATAGACTTGTAAGCGTTCGGTACTGTTGGGTTTGTTAATGAGTTACCTGAATAATCATCGGTTTTACTGTATATTTTTACACCTTGAGATAATCCACTAAAATCGTCAAGTTCAATACCATCTGATGCAAGTAGGTGGCAGTATGATGCAATATGAACGTAAGAGCCAATATTTAAATAACCGTTTTCTGGTGCTATAAGTGAGCAAAATGAATCAATAATAACATTGTTACCAATTGAAATGTTATGAATACCAAAAATTAAACAATTCTTAGCGATTTTAATATTTGTCCCAATAGATTTAAAACCAAGTGCTTTTAATTCATTGTCATGGTAATAACCAATTTCAAATGGGTTTGCAGTCATTGTAAAATCATTTTTATTAATGTGATGATATATAAATGTTTAAAGCGAAATTAGTAACGCTAAATATATACAAATAAATAGATATGTGAATGTTTCTTGGTGAATAAATGAGTGATTTATTAAATTGTTACTTGGTCTTATAATGGGTTTTGATTGAGAGGTAAAAGAGTTTGTTTTTGGCGTTGTCATTGTTAGTTTAGGTATTAGATCTATTTGAACATTATTATAGTTGAGATTCTTGGTTTTGTTGCGTTCTATTGATTTGTATATTTGGGTTTTTTGTTAAACTTCTTACGTATGAGTGGTAGAAAATCGTAATTTGGTATTAATTGTTATTTATTTTTAGTTTATGAAGATTTTTTTTACGGTCATTTGTGTGTGTGTGTGTAGCCTGTCGTTTGCGCAACAAACCAGTTATGTTAATTTTATTAAGGCAACCGCTACATTAAATATTGTACCAGATTCTACTTTGGTTGAAGGCAGTGTATCTTATAATTTTAAGATTTTGAAAGCTACAGATTCTATTTTTTTAGATGCTGTAAATATGAAATTCAATACAGTTGAAATAGCTAAAAGTGATGCTGTTTTTGGTGCGCTATCATATTCAAATATTGATAATAAAATCTATTTTAACTACCCATTTAAAAAAAATGAATCTTATGTGGTTCGTTTTAACTATTCGGCAAAGCCTAAAAAAGCAATGTATTTTTTAGAGCGTGAAAATGCACCACAGGTTTGGACGCAAGGTCAAGGGAAATATACAAGTAATTGGTTTCCTAGTATAGATGATGTTAATGATAAAATTATTTTCAATTTAAGTTTAGTAGGAGATTCTGAATATAAACTTTTATCAAACGGAGCTATAACGGAGCGTATTGAATTGCCAAACGGAAGCGTTAAAACATCTTATAAGATGAAGAAGCCAATGCCAAGTTATCTATTAGCTTTGGTTTATGGTAAATACAATAAAGAAACAAAGACATCTAAAAGTGGTATTCCTTTAGAGTATTACTATTATCCTGAAGATTCTTTAAAAGTGGAGCCCACTTACCGTTATTCAAAACAAATGTTCGATTTCTTAGAAGAAGAAATAGGATTTGCTTTTCCGTGGCAGAATTACAAGCAAATACCTGTTCATGATTTTTTATACGCAGGTATGGAAAACACAAGTCTTACCATTTTTTCAGATGCTTACGTGGTAGATTCTATTGGTTTTAATGATAAAAACTATGTGAATGTTAATGCGCACGAATTGGCACATCAATGGTTTGGAGATTTAGTTACGGCAAAATCGAGTGAGCATCATTGGTTACAAGAAGGATTTGCAACCTATTATGCGCTTTTAGCGGAACGCGATATTTTTGGTGAGAATTATTTCAACTTTAAACTTTTAGAATCCATAATAGATCTAAGTCATCAAGAGCTTTCGGGAGAAGGAACATCTTTGTTAGACACTAAAGCTAGTAGTTTAACTTTTTATCAACGTGGGGCATGGGTTTTACATATTTTAAGAGGTGTTGTAGGTGATCGTGTTTTTAAGCAAGCGGTTAAAAATTATCTAGAGAAGCATCAATTTGGAAATGTTGAAACTTCAGATTTTATTAAAGAAGTAGAGCGCCTTTACGGTAAGTCATTAACGAGTTTTGTTAATTATTGGATTAAAAATAAATCTTTTCCTTACGAGAAGGCTTATGAGGTTTTAAGGAAGGAATCAGAATTTATTAATGAATATGCTATGGTAGATTGTGAAGCTAAAACATCTAAGTGTGCCGATTATTTAAAGTATTATGTTTCAGATGAAGCAAAAGCAAAAGTAATTAGTCAAGTTCCAGACTTAGTGACCCTAGGTACTTTTAAAAATGGTATAAAAGTGCGTCAGGCTATTTCTCAATACGTTACTAAAATTCCAGAAAATCTGAAGACGGATTACGAATCGTTACTCGATGATCAATCGTACATCACTATAGAGAAAGCCTTATATAACCTTTGGAATAATTTTCCATTAGAGCGTTCTAAATATTTGGCTAAAACACGAGGTATTTCGGGTTTTAGTGATAAGAATGTGCGTTTATTATGGATTGTTTTAAATTTAAACACGGCATATTATCAAACAGACGATAAACAAAAGTTATTTAATGAGTTGGTAGATTATACAGGAGAAGCATATAATGTAGATTTAAGAATGAATGCATTTCAGTATTTGTATTTAATGAAATCTTGCAATGAAGAATGTGAAGCAAACTTAGAGAAAGCAAAATCACATTATAACTGGAGAATGGTTAAGTTTGCTAAAGAATTATCTAACAAGTTAGAAGAAAATAAAAAGTAATGCGAGCATTAGTAATATCTGGAGGAGGAAGTAAAGGAGCATTTGCAGGTGGTGTTGCACAATACCTTATGGAACGTGAGAAGCGTGAATATGATATGTTTTTAGGAACTTCAACAGGAAGTCTTTTGGTGCCGCATTTAGCTGTAAATGAAATCGGGAAGCTTTATGATATTTTTACTAATGTACAACAGCAAGATATTTTTAGTGTTAGTCCTTTCATTCAGCGTAAAAAAGGGGATAGAGAATATGTTTCAATAGATTTTGTAAATTCAATATGGCAGTTTATTAGAAGAAGACGAACTTTTGGAGAAAGTAAAGCATTGAAAAGACATATTAAAAAGCATGTAACTTATGAGGAGTATTTAAAGATTAGAAAAGAAAAGCACGATGTTGTGGTAACGGTTGCTAATTTATCTATGAACCGTACTGAGTATAAGTCTATACAAGAATGTACTTACGAAGAATTTTGTAATTGGATATGGATTTCTTGTAACTATGTACCATTTATGTCTCTCGCAAAAGTTGATGGTTATGAATATGCAGATGGTGGTTTAGGAAGTGTAATACCTATTCGCGAAGCTATTTTAAGAGGAGCCACTGAAATTGATGCTATTGTTTTAGAGGCAGAAACTTTAGGGAAACAGAAAGTTTTGGGTAAAAACCCCTTTTCACTTATGATTAGTTTATTCGGACATCTACTGAATCAGGTAGAACGAAATGATATTATGATTGGCAAGCTCGCAGCCAGAAACAAAAATGTAAAACTTAATTTGTACTATACACCAACAAGTCTTACTGAAAACTCACTAATTTTTAGTAAAAGATTGATGGAGAGATGGTGGCATGAAGGTTATGATTATGCAGAAAGTCGTCATGAAGAGTAATTGAGGTCATACATGAAATCAAAATACGATTATATCATATTAGGAGCAGGAGCTTCGGGCTTATTGCTGGCGTATCGGATGTCTCAAGATATTTTTTTTGATGATAAGTCAATTTTAATTATTGATAAAGAGAAGCATAAAGGTAACGATAGAACGTGGTGCTTCTGGGAAAAAGGACTAGGAGAGTGGGATGAACTTTTAACCAAAACATGGAGTAATGTTTACTTTGGAAGTGATTCATTTTCAAAAAACATTTCAATTAGACCTTATGTTTATAAAATGGTGAGAAGCGAACCTTTCTATAATTTACTTTGGACGCGTATAAATTCTAATTCTAATTTTACCTTTGTTGAAGGCGTAGTAGATCATTTTCAAGAATCGAATACGGGAGTTGAGGTTATTGCTAATAATGAAACCTATTTTGGGTCTAAGCTATTTAATAGTTTACCTAACTCAGAGGTTTATGTAGCACATCCTAAATATCCTTTAATTCATCAGCATTTTGTAGGTTGGTTTGTGAAAACAAAGACAGAGGCGTTTGATGATTCCATGGCAACTTTTATGGATTTTACCGTGCCTCAAAATGGAAATACACGTTTTATGTATGTATTGGCTATAGATAAGCAAACAGCATTATTTGAATATACTCTGTTTTCTAAAGATTTGCTAGCGTTTTCTGAATATGAAGATGGGATTCACTCTTATTTAAAACAGAGGAATATTTTAGATTATGAAATTATTGAAAAGGAGCAGGGAAATATACCCATGACTTCTTTTGATTTTAATAGCTTAAATTCTCAGCACATTCTGAATGTTGGAACAGCTGGAGGTTGGACCAAAGCAAGTACCGGTTATACATTTCAGAATACGTCTAAAAAGACTAAAGAGGTTATTAGTTTTTTAAAGAAGAATGAAGATCTATCAAAGTTTCAGAAGTCTACAAAGTTTCGATTTTACGATTTAATTTTCTTAGATGTTTTAGCAAATCATAATGGTGAAGGCGCTACTATATTCTCTTCAATGTTTAGGAAAACAAATGTTAAAACGATATTTAAGTTTTTAGATGAAGAGTCAACACTTTTAGAAGATCTAAAAATTATTCTTTCAGTACCGCCAAAACGCTTTATTCAAGCATTTGTTAAGCGCTTTATAAGGAAAGTATAGAGATTAGTTTATTAAAAAAAATAAATTAACCATCTCACCATCTCACAAACTAAGACTCTTGATAAACTTGTCCTCTGTGTGGTTTCAGGCTATCTCGTATTGGTTTCATTTCAGATTCATCTACGACTAAAAAAGCTAAGCTATGCATGTCGCTTATAGTTTCAACGCCAGTAATTGTAATATTTAGTTTGTTTATTTCAATATATTCTTTCAAATGAATAAGGTGGTGTTCTGCTGTTTTTTGTCCGGCAGGTCCTTTAAAATCCCATATTAATTTTAGTTTTCGCATTTTTATAATTTCTTTTTATTTAGAGTTGTAAACAGACGTGCCTTTTTCAACAAAATGTTTAAAATTGGTCATGTAAGTTATAGTTTGTTTTTTAAAGGAACTAGGCAATAAGAGTAAGAACATACTCATTTTAAAATTGGTTGGCTGAAATTCGTTTTTAGAAACCCATTGCGTCATATTATCCTCTATAGCTTTAAAATAATTTTCCTGAATATTCCGGATCCCTTTAGTTGTATAAGTAGCATGATATTCCCTTGGAAAATCTTGTTTTGTCACTGTTTCTATAATTTCCATTTTGCGTTTTCCAAAAGTATAATTTAATTTTAGTTTAGCACCTAATTCATTAGGAGTTCCAGAAATATGACTTGTGCTCACTAAACCATTTTGCCAATGTTTTAAATTGTCAATAGAATTTAATTTCTTTATAACTTCTAATATGGGTTTATCAATTAATAGTTCGGTAGTGTGCTTCATTTAGAGGGATGTTTGGATAAATGTATAAAAAAATCTAGGTTATACTTTTAACTAATCGTTGATTTTATCATTTTAATTGTTAAAATCATTATAAATTATTGTGAAATGTTATTCATGATTGATTTTTACACCGTAACTAGCGGATAACTGTTGAAACTAATGCTATTTAATAGGCTTGTTAAATACGCTATTTATGTTATTTTTGCTAAGTTTTAAAGGCGAATACACATTACAAATAATATATATTGAAGAATAAATTATGAGTCTAAAATTTAAATGCTTGTTTTTAGTGGTTTTTGCACTGAATTTTTCATTTTCTCAAGAAAATGACGCAGTACTTCTTACTGTAGACGATGAACCTATTATGGCTTCGGAATTTATAAGGGTCTATAATAAAAACTTAGATTTAGTTCAAGATGAAAGTCAAAAGGACATTGATGGCTATCTAAAATTATTTACAGAATACCAATTAAAATTAAAAGAGGCCAAACGTTTAAACTTAGATGAAGACGTAAGTTATCAACGTGAATTTTCGAGATATAAAAAACAACTCATTAAAAATTACATTTCGGATAACGAAGCTACAGATGCTTTGGTAAGAGAGGCATACAATCGTAGTAATATAGATCTTAATGCATCCCATATTTTAGTGCGTTTAGAGGCAACAGCTAAAGATACAATTAATGCATATAATGAAGTTTTAGCTTTGCGTAATCGGGCTTTAAAAGAAGGTTATGAGAAAGTTAAAGCAGAAATGCATAACGGAAAAACTATTTTTCTTGAAGATCTAGGATCTTTTTCTGCTTTTAAAATGGTTTATGATTTTGAAACGGCAGCCTATAATACTAAAGTTGGTGAAATTTCAATGCCTTTTAGAACTCAATTTGGTTATCACGTTGTAAAAATCAATGATAGAAAACCGAGTAAAGGTACTTTAACAGCAGAACATATTATGGTGAATTTTAATCCTAAAGATTCACTTTTAGACCCAGAAGCAAGAATAAACACGATTTATAAAAAGCTAAATCAGGGTGAAAGTTTTGAGTCTTTAGCAAAACAATTTTCAGAGGATAAAAGCTCTGCTCAAAATGGAGGGAAATTATCGCCTTTTAAAAGTGGTCAGTTAAGTTCAGCTGAATTTGAAGCAGCAGCCTTTGGATTAAAAAATGATGGTGATGTTACTAAACCTTTTAAGTCAGCATATGGTTGGCATATTGTAAAAAGATTACAGCTTGAGGAGGTGGCACCATTTGAAGAATTAAAAGCGTCATTTGAATCTAAAGTTAAAAGAGATTCTAGATCAAAGTTAATTAACGAAGCAATGATCGCAAAGCTTAAGAATCAATATGAGATTACTTATAATGATAAATCTAAAGCTTATTTTGTATCTCTATTAAATAAAGACTTCTATAATCGTTCTTGGGCCGTACCAAAAGATTTTAAAGGTGAAGAAACTTTATTTACAATTAATGATACAGTATTTACGTATGGAGACTTTGCACAACATTTAGAAACAGTGCAACGTATTTATAATGCTAGAAATATAGATTTTGCGATAATTATAGATAAGGAATTCGATAGTTTTTTCGAAAAATCGATACTTAAATATAGAGAAGACAATTTAGAAGTAGAAAATAAAGAGTATGCCAATATCTTAAAAGAATATAGAGATGGACTTTTGTTATTCGATTTAATGGAAAAAGAGGTTTGGAACAAGGCTTCTAAAGATTCTATAGGCTTAGAAACATTTTACAATAATAACAAATCTAATTACCAATGGAAGGATAGAGTAGATGTCCTTATTGCATCTTCGGCAGATCAATCTCAAATGAAGAAAATCCGAAAACTAATGAAGAAAGGAAAATCGGAAGAAGTAATCAGTGAAAAGTTAAATACAGAAGATAAGCAAAACGTTATCTTTACAAAAGGAACCTATAGTACAGACGATTCTATTTTACCTTCAGGTTTTAAACCTAAAACAGGGGTTTCAGATGTTTATGAAAATCACGAAGCTTTTCATGTTATCAATGTTTTAAATATTTTACCAGCTGGACAAAAAACATTAGAAGAAGCAAAAGGTAATGTGATCAGCGATTACCAAACAGAGATTGAAGAAAATTGGATCAATGATTTATACGAACGTTTTAAAATAGACGTTAACCAAGCAACACTTAATGCTATTAAGGCTGAAATCGGAAATTAATTTACATTATTTGAAATATTTTTTAAACATAGGCATTCTTTGTCTTCTTTTTTCAAGCTGCGATTTTATCAAACCGTCAAGCGATTTAAATCCAATTGCTAGAGTTAATGAAAGTTTTCTCTATAAAGAAGACCTTAAAGATGTAGTGCCAAAAGGAACTTCTAAAGAAGACAGTACTTTAATGGCTAATGCTTACATAGATCGTTGGGCAAATCGTTTACTATTGATGGATGGTGCCATGGTAAATCTTTCAGAAGAAAAGCAATCTGATTTTTCAAAATTAGTAGAACAATATAAAAACGACTTATATACAAAAGCATACTTAGAAGGTTTAGTTAAAAAAAGTATTGATTCTGTTGTGCCCAGAGAAACAGCTGAGTTGTTTTACGAAGCAAATAAAGAATCTTTCAAATTAAATGATGATCTTATACAGTTTAGATATATTAGTTTACCATTAAATCCTATTAATTTAGATACTATTGAAAAACGTTTTAAACGCTTCAAAGAAAAGGATAAAATCTATTTAGATTCTATCTCTGTGCAGTTTAAATCTTACTCATTAAACGATTCGCTTTGGGTAAAGTTAAGTCGTGTTGTAGAGAAAATTCCTATTATAAATAATACTAATAAAAATGAACTGTTAAAAAAAACAAATTTCTTACAGCTCAAAGATTCATTAAACCTATATTTGATGCTAGTAAATGACGTACGTTTGCAAAACGATTATGCACCGTTAGATTATGTAAATTCGTCGATTAATAAAATTGTTATAAACAAGAGGAAATTAGAGCTCATCAAGCAACTCGAAAATGATATTACAACAGATGCTATTAAAAACAATAAATACCAAATTTACAATTAAAGCAGCCTTTTTGGTTTGCTTTATTTCATTTAACATTATCAATGCTCAAGAAATTATTGATGATGAAACCCCTCTTGTAGAACAGCCAAAAGATAGTGTTGTAAATAAAACACGAATCAAGGCTGATGGTGTTGCTGCAGTTGTCGGAGATTTTATTATTTTAGAATCAGACTTAGACAGAGAGATTGCACAATTAAAAGCACAAGGAGCCGATTTAAAAGAATTAACACGATGTAAACTTTTTGGGAGCCTGCTAGAGAGTAAGCTCTATGCACACCAAGCTATTCAAGATAGTGTTTTAGTGAATGAATTATTCATTAGCCAAAATACAGAACAGCAAATTCAAGGTATTTTAGCGCAAACAAAAGGCGATATGCAAGGGTTGTTAGAATTTTATAAAAAAGATTCAGAAGAAGCATTACGTGAAGAGATGAATGAGATAAATAAAAACAGATATCTCGCTCAAGAAATGCAAGCTAAAATAACAGGTGATATTGAAGTGACACCAGAAGAAGTTCGTACCTTTTTTAATGATATTCCAAAAGACGAACGACCTACATTTGGTACTGAATTAAAATTGGCACAAATTGTAATTATCCCAGAAGTAACGGAAGAATCTAAGCAAGCAGCTATTGATAAACTTAAAGAGTTTAAAAAAGATATTGAAGATAATGGTTCTAGTTTTGTAACGAAAGCGATATTTTATTCAGAAGACGGATCTAAAAGTGATGGTGGTAAATTACCTACCATGAACAGAAAACAACCAAGAATGGTTAAAGAATTTAGAGATGTTGTTTTCTCTATGCAAGAAGGCGAAATTTCTGAACCATTTGAAACAGATTTTGGTTACCATATTGTGTTGTTAGAAAAAATTAGAGGTCAAGAGTATGATGTTAGACATATTTTATTAAGACCAGAATTGACTCAAGAAGCGATTCAGAAAGCTAAAGATCAAATTGACGAAGTAAGAACTAAGATTGTTGATGGTTCATTAACGTTTACTGCTGCTGCAAGAGAGTTTAGTGACGAAAAAGAAACTAAATATGAGGGTGGACAATTGGTGAATCCTACAACTCAAGATTTTAATTTTGAATTAACAAGAATGGAGCCAGAACTTTATTCTCAAATTCAAGACTTAAAAGATGGAGAGATTAGTGAAGTTCTTCAAGATGAAGATCGTGTAAATAGAATCAAGTTTAAGATTTTAACTGTTACAGACCGTATTGATGATCATGAAGCAGATTTCGCGAAAGATTATATTAAAATTAAAAATCTAGCACTACAAGATAAGCAGGTACAAGCTATTGCTAAATGGCAGAAAGAAACTATCGTTGATACCTACATTAAAGTTAATGGAGAGTATAGAGATTGTGATTTTCAAAGTAACTGGCTAAAAAAATAAGAATATATGTCTGATGTTAACTTAATTGAAAATTTTGTTAAAAAATATGCTGCGCTAAAACAAGAGGTTGCTAAAATTATAATTGGTCAAGATGAAGTTGTTGATCAAATTTTAATTTCTATTTTCTCTGGTGGTCATTCACTTTTAGTAGGTGTGCCTGGTTTAGCAAAAACATTAATGGTTAACACAATCGCTCAAGCTTTAGGATTAAATTTTAAGCGTATTCAGTTTACGCCAGATTTAATGCCTAGTGATATTTTAGGTAGCGAAATTTTAGATGAAAGCAGACAATTTAAATTTATAAAAGGACCAATCTTCTCCAATATTGTTTTAGCAGATGAGATAAATAGAACACCTCCTAAAACACAAGCAGCTTTATTAGAAGCTATGCAAGAGCGTTCGGTAACTGTTGCAGGTCACCAATATAAATTAGATTTACCTTATTTTGTTTTAGCCACACAAAACCCAATTGAGCAAGAGGGAACTTATCCTTTACCAGAAGCTCAATTAGACCGTTTTATGTTTGCTATTAATTTAGAATACCCATCGTTTCAGGAAGAAGTAGATGTAGTAAAAGCAACAACTACGGATGTTAAAAAAACGGTCAATTCATTATTTACAGCACAAGAAATCATAGATTTTCAAAATGTAATTCGTCGTATTCCTGTTGCAGATAATGTAATTGAATACGCAGTTTCTTTAGTCGCAAAAACAAGACCGAAAGAAAGTTCTGCTGCAGCTATTGTAAAAGAGTTTGTAGATTGGGGTGCCGGACCTAGGGCCTCTCAAAATTTAATTTTAGCCGCTAAAACTCATGCAGCAACAACAGGTAAGTTTTCTCCAGATATAGAAAATGTACAAGCAGTTGCAACAGGTATTCTTAGGCATAGAATTATTAAAAATTATAAAGCAGAAGCTGAAGGTGTTTCTGATGAGAAAATTATTCAAAGTTTATTTTAAAATAGGTCTACCATTCCTATAAAGATTAGGTAATATTAATCTTTTCTTAATTTTATATGCTCAATTCTTAGAGGTATAATTAATATCTATTTCTGTTATTTTATCGCTGATTACTGTAGGGTTTGTTAAGAGGCAATTAAGACTAATTTGTATAATATTTATTGGTTTTTTAGACATAATTATAATTCATATTTATTCTAAATAGTTCAATTCATTGATTTTATTGTTAATGTATTGTAATATAGTTTTATAGGCTTATTTTTGAATGTAAAATGAATTATCGATAACGTTTGCTTAAAATAATACACAATAATGTTACATATTTTTAAAATGTGTAAATTTGTGTCGTTTTATAAAAAAATAAAAAAATATTTTAAAGAACTCTATAATATATAATATGAACATTTATACAGATTACCTAAAGCAGATTGAAGAACGCAAATTGCAAGGACTTCATCCGCAACCAATTGATGGTGCTGAATTACTTAGCCAAATTATTGAGCAAATTAAAGACGTAAATAATGAATACAGAGAAGGTTCTCTTGATTTCTTTATTTATAATGTTTTACCAGGAACCACAGCTGCTGCTAGTGTTAAAGCTAAGTTTTTAAAGGAAATCATTTTAGGTGAATCTGTTGTAAAAGAGATTACTCCAACTTTTGCTTTTGAACAGTTATCTCATATGAAGGGTGGACCTTCAGTAAAAGTATTATTAGATTTAGCTTTAGGTGATGATGCTATTATCGCAGAAGAAGCTGCTAAAGTGTTAAAAACTCAAGTATTCTTATATGAAGCAGATACAGACCGTTTAGAAGATGCTTTTAAAGCAGGAAACGCCATTGCAACAGATATTATTAAGAGTTATGCAGAAGCAGAATTCTTTACTAAGTTACCAGAGATTGATGAAAAAATTGAAGTCGTAACTTACATCGCAGGTGTTGGTGATATTTCTACAGATTTATTATCTCCAGGTGGTGATGCACATTCAAGATCAGACCGTGAGTTACATGGGCAATGTATGTTTGAGCATAACAAAGACATGCAAAACGAATTGTTAGCTTTAAAAGAGCAACATCCTGATAAGCGTGTGATGCTAATCGCTGAAAAAGGTACCATGGGAGTTGGGTCTTCTAGAATGTCTGGTGTAAATAATGTAGCATTATGGACAGGTGTTCCTTTTAGTAAATATGTACCATTTATTAATTTTGCTCCAGTAATTGCTGGTACTAATGGTATTGCCCCAATTTTTTTAACAACAGTTGGTGTAACAGGAGGTATTGGTTTGGATCTTAAAAACTGGGTGCAACAAAAAGATGCTGAGGGAAATACAGTAAGAGATAAAGATGGTGAGCCTATATTAAAAGAAACGTACTCTGTAGCAACAGGTACAATTCTTACAATCAATACAAAAGAGAAAAAATTATATAACGGCGATACAGAGTTAAAAGATATTTCTGCAGCATTTACACCACAGAAGATGGAATTTATGAAAGCAGGTGGTTCTTATGCTGTTGTTTTCGGTAAAAAACTACAAACATTTGCTGCAAAAGCTTTAGGGGTTGAGGCACCTCAAGTATATGCAACTTCAAAAGAAATAACTATTGAAGGACAAGGCTTAACAGCTGTAGAAAAAATATTCAATAAAAATGCAGTAGGAACTTCAGGAGCAACTTTACATGCTGGTTCTTACGTTCGTGCAGAAGTAAATATTGTAGGTTCACAAGATACTACAGGCTTAATGACGTCTCAAGAATTAGAGATGATGGCTGCGACAGTTATTTCTCCAATTGTAGATGGTGCTTACCAATCGGGTTGTCATACAGCTTCAGTTTGGGATGATAAGTCTAAAGCAAACATTCCAAGATTAATGAGTTTTATGAACGACTTTGGTTTAATTACTGGTCGTGATCCTAAAGGGAAATATTTCCCAATGACAGATGTTATTCATAAAGTACTTAATGATATTACGGTAGGTGATTGGGACATCATTATTGGTGGAGATTCTCATACACGTATGTCTAAAGGTGTTGCTTTTGGAGCAGATTCAGGTACTGTTGCCTTAGCATTGGCTACAGGTGAGGCTTCAATGCCAATACCAGAATCAGTTAAAGTAACCTTTAAAGGACAAATGAAATCTTATATGGATTTCCGTGATGTGGTTCACGCAACACAGCAACAAATGTTAAAGCAGTTTGGAGGCGAAAACGTATTTCAAGGCCGTGTAATTGAAGTTCATATCGGAACATTAACTGCAGATGAAGCGTTTACGTTTACAGATTGGACTGCAGAAATGAAAGCAAAAGCATCTATTTGTATTTCTGAGGATGATACCTTAATTGAATCTTTAGAGATTGCGAAAGGTCGTATCCAAATCATGATTGAAAAAGGAATGGATAATGCTAAACAAGTACTTCAAGGTCTGGTTAATAAAGCAGAAACTAGAATTATAGAGCTTAAAACGGGTATGAAACCTTCTTTAAGACCAGATGCTAACGCAAAATATCATGCAGAAGTTATTATTGATTTAGATCAAATTGTTGAACCAATGATTGCTGATCCAGATGTAAATAACGAAGATGTCTCTAAACGTTACACACACGATAACATTAGACCATTATCTTATTACGGAGGAACTAAAAAAGTAGATTTAGGTTTTGTAGGATCTTGTATGGTGCACAAAGGAGATATGAAAATATTAGCTCAAATGTTGAAAAATGTTGAAGCTCAATATGGAAAAGTAGAGTTTAAAGCACCTTTAATAGTTGCACCTCCTACATATAATATTGTCGATGAGTTAAAAGCAGAAGGAGATTGGGAAGTTTTAGTGAGATATTCAGGTTTTGAGTTCGATGACAATGCGCCTAAAGGAGAGGCTCGTACAGGATATGAAAATATGTTATACTTAGAGCGTCCAGGTTGTAATTTATGTATGGGTAACCAAGAAAAAGCAGCACCTGGTGATACGGTTATGGCAACATCGACACGTTTATTCCAAGGAAGAGTTGTAAAAGATTCTGGTGAGAAAAAAGGGGAATCTTTATTATCATCGACACCAGTTGTAGTTTTATCTACTATTTTGGGAAGAACACCAACTTTAGCTGAATATGAAGCAGCCGTTGATGGTATTGTTTTAACGAAGTTCAAGCCTTCTACAAAACAGTTAGTGAGATAATTAAAATTTTATTTTATATAATTAAAAGCCTGAATCCAAGATTCAGGCTTTTTTTTTGTCTTAATTTTTCTTTGTTTTAAAAAAGTATTTTCAATATGTATTAATTGTAGTATAGAGAACACTTATTCCACTATCATTTTTATATGTTATGAACGCTTTTAAAGTCATATTTCATTTTGTATATTAGTAAAATTAATTAAAAACTGATATACTATGGCATTTGATATTGATATGATTAAAAAGGTCTATGCTAACATGACAGAACATGTTGATGCGGCTAGAGAAATTGTTGGAAAACCATTGACGCTTTCAGAAAAAATACTCTATTCACATTTGTGGGAGGGTAAAACCGACAAGGCTTTTACGCGAGGAAAGGATTATGTAGATTTTGCTCCAGACCGTGTAGCTTGTCAAGATGCAACTGCACAAATGGCTTTGTTACAATTTATGCAAGCAGGTAAACCTAAAGTAGCTGTACCAACAACGGTGCACTGTGATCACTTAATTCAAGCAAAGGATGGTGCTGCTACAGATTTAAAACATGCAAATCAATCAAGTAGTGAGGTATTTAACTTTTTAGAGTCCGTCTCAAATAAATATGGTATTGGGTTTTGGAAACCCGGAGCAGGTATTATTCACCAAGTAGTTTTAGAAAATTATGCATTTCCTGGTGGAATGATGATTGGTACCGATTCTCATACCGTAAATGCAGGTGGATTAGGAATGGTAGCCATTGGTGTAGGTGGTGCTGATGCAGTAGATGTTATGGCGGGAATGGCTTGGGAACTTAAGTTTCCAAAGCTTATAGGAGTTAAGCTAACCGGAAAACTTTCAGGTTGGACAGCACCAAAAGATGTTATTTTAAAAGTAGCTGAAATTCTTACTGTAAAAGGGGGGACAGGTGCTATTGTAGAATATTTTGGACCAGGCGCTACTTCTATGTCATGTACAGGTAAAGGTACCATTTGTAATATGGGAGCTGAGATTGGGGCAACAACTTCAACTTTTGGTTACGATGATTCAATGGAGCGTTATTTGCGTTCTACTGATAGAGCAGATGTAGCTGATGAAGCGAATAAAATTAGGGAATACTTAACGGGTGATGCAGAAGTATATGCTGATCCAGAACAATATTTTGATCAAGTTATTGAAATTAATCTTTCAGAATTAGGACCATTATTAAATGGACCTTTTACTCCAGATTTATCAACAGAAGTTGGTAGTGCAATGACAGAAAAAGCGACGGCAAATGAATGGCCGCTTCAAGTAGAATGGGGTTTAATTGGGTCTTGTACAAATTCATCTTATGAAGATTTATCGAGAGCCTCGTCTATTGCACAACAAGCTTTAGATAAAGGTTTGAAAATGAAATCAGAATTAGGAATTAATCCAGGTTCTGAACAGGTACGCTATACGGCAGATAGAGATGGTATTCTTCAAGTATTCGAAAAATTAGATGCTAAGATATTTACCAATGCTTGTGGTCCTTGTATTGGGCAATGGGCTAGATATAATGACCCTAAAAATGCACCAAAAAATAGTATTGTGCATTCATTTAATAGAAACTTTGCGAAACGTGCTGACGGAAATCCAAATACACATGCTTTTGTAGCTTCACCAGAATTAACAGCAGCAATTGCTATTGCGGGTCGTTTAGATTTTAATCCATTAACGGATAAATTAATAAACGAGAATGGAGAAGAAGTAATGTTCGAAGAGCCAACAGGATGGGAGTTACCACCAAAAGGTTTTGAAGTTAAAGAGAATGGTTATTTAAAACCAGTAGAAGATGGAAGTCATGTTGAAGTTTCAGTAGATCCAACTTCAGAACGTATTCAATTATTAGAGCCTTTTACACCATTAGGTGGTTCTATTACTGGAGCTAAATTATTGATTAAAGCTTTTGGGAAATGTACAACGGATCATATTTCTATGGCAGGACCATGGTTACGATTTAGAGGGCATTTAGATAATATTTCTAATAACTGTTTAATTGGTGCTGTAAATGCATTTGGAAAGAAAACTAATTTTGTAAAAAATCAATTAACAGGTGATTTTGGTGGTGTTCCAGATACCGCAAGAGCTTATAAAGCAGCAGGAATAAAAACCGTAGTTGTTGGTGATCATAATTATGGTGAAGGTTCTTCTAGAGAGCATGCGGCTATGGAACCAAGACACTTAGGTGTTGCAGCGGTTATTGTGAAATCATTTGCCCGTATTCATGAAACAAATTTGAAAAAACAAGGAATGTTAGGTCTAACGTTTGATAACGAAGCTAATTACAATTTAATACAAGAGGATGATACGTTTAACTTTACAGATTTAAATGAATTTGCAGAAGACAAACAATTACATATAGAGGTTGTTCACGCAGACGGAAGTAAAGATCTGATCGCTTTAAATCACACTTATAATCAAGCTCAAATTGAGTGGTATAACGAAGGTTCTGCTTTAAATTTAATAAAAAAGCAAAATGCATAAAATTAAATCTCTTTTTTAAATATTAAAAACTCCTGAGAAACAGGAGTTTTTTTTTATCATAAAAAGAAATCAAGTACTAGCTTTATATTTAAATATATAGACTAAACGAGGAGTCTGTAATAGTAATATATGGTGACTAATCAACTAATTACGCATACCGTAATGGGTCAAAATAATGTAGCAAAATTTTTAAGTGACGTTCATGATGTCTTTAATTATCCATATGTAAATTTATTCATTAAAGTAACTATAACATAGAAATTAAAGTCTAAGTTATCTAGACTTTTGTTATTAAATTTGAAGGACATTATCGTAAAAGATTAATGTGCTTCATTTTTTTTATAAACGATGAATTATGACGAAATCGAAAAAAGGTAGAATTTCTAATATTATTTTTATTGTAATTCTTCTGCTGTTTTTTATACCTCAAACTAGAGAGCCTATTCAAATATGGCTACATAAAGGACTTAGTTATATCAATCAGTCTTCTCTTATAGCTAAAGGAGAACGAGTAAATGTAAGTGATGTCAATTGGGAATTAGTATCAGAGAATAATGTAAGATTAAATTTGAAGGATACAAAAGGAAAGGTTGTGCTCATTAATTTTTGGGCTACTTGGTGTCCGCCTTGTATTGCAGAAATGCCAAGTCTTCAAGAATTATATAACGACTATAATACAGAAGTTGTTTTTCTATTTGTAACCAATGATGAATTTGAAACTGTACAGAAGTTTAAAACTAAAAAAGAGTTTAGTTTTGAAGTTTTTCAACCTATTTCTAAGCCGCCTGAAGCACTCGTGGCTAGTTCTATACCGAGAACATTCATTATAGATAAAAGTGGAGCAATCGTCGTAGATGAGTCTGGTGCAGTTAACTGGAATAGTAATGCGGTTAGAAAACAGCTAGACGATTTACTTTCGGAATAAAATAAAAACTTATTTAAAATACTTAAAAGGAACGACGAGCATTCCGAAGTTTTCACCTTTATGCTTCCCTGTGTGCTTATGATGCATTTTATGTGCACGTCTTAAACCTCTTGCATACTTATTGTCAATATTTCTGAGTAATTTAAAGCGTTGATGAATAAAGATGTCATGAACAATAAAATAAGCCATTCCATAAACTAATATGCCTAAACCAATAGGAAGTGTGTACCATATAGCTTCGTAACTCCAAAGGTAAAAACAAGTGATGCTAACAATAGCATAGAAAATAAAGAAAGCATCATTACGTTCAAACCAACTGTCGTGATCTTTTTGATGGTGATCTTTATGTAACTTCCATAGAAAACCATGCATAACATATTTATGCGTAAACCATGCGTTAAATTCCATGATAGAGAATGTTCCGAAAAAGATAAGTATCCAAAAAAATGTTTGCATAATACTGTCTAAATAAATTTAAAGTAAGTTAAGCTGATATTTAACATAGCTTCTAGTGAGTAATTCTACTTTTCTATAATTAGGAACCCTAATTCTAGTTGATTTTATTTGTAAAGCAGGAGTTTTTTTAAGTTTCTCTAATAATTTACTATAATAGCGGTATGCCATAAATACACCAAATTTAGCTTCTAAAGGTAAGTGTTTTATACCTTCTAATCCTTTAGCAAAATCTTCCTCAATTTCATTAATAATAGCTTTCTTAGAAGCTTCATCGAGTTGCGTTAAATCGGTATTTGGAAAATAAGTTCTACTTAAATCTTCAAAGTCAGCTTTTAAATCACGCAAGAAATTCACTTTCTGAAAAGCAGACCCTAAGCTCATTGCAGAATCCTTTAATTCATCAAATTGAGCATGGTTTCCTTTTACAAAAACTTTAAGGCACATTAGACCAACAACATCTGCAGAACCGTAGATGTATTTTTTATATTCTTCATCCGTTAAATAGTCCTTTTTATGTAAATCTAAACGCATACTATTCATAAACGCATCAACAAAATGTTTATCAATTCCGTAGTTATGATAGGTTTCTTGAAAGGAATTTAAAATAGGGTTTAAGCTAATTCTATTTTCTAGGGCAGCTTCTAAATCGTTTTCAAACATAGTAAAGAGCTTTTCTTTATCATAATCATGAAAAGAGTCGACTATCTCATCAGCAAAACGTACAAAGCCATAAATGTTATATATATCTTGTCTGATGCTTTCCGATAACATTTTAGTAGCCATAGAAAAAGAAGTACTATAAGCGTTGGTAACTGCCTTACTACATTCTTTAGAAACTCTGTCAAAAATTAATTTCATAGGTGTAATTTTTTCTTAGTTGTTAAACTTCATTTTTTTGAATCAGTTCAGCAACAAGCTTTCCTGAAATTAAAGCGGGTGGTACTCCTGGTCCAGGCACAGTAAGTTGTCCTGTAAAATAGAGACTGTCTACTTTTTTACTTTTTAATTTTGGCCTTAAAAAAGCGGTTTGCATTAATGTGTTGGCCATTCCGTAAGCATTTCCTTTATAAGAATTGTAATCATCTATAAAATCATTAACACAGTAAGATTCTTTAAAAAGTATGTGTTTATTTAAATTTTGTCCTGTTTTTTTTTCAAATCGATCAATAATCAATTTAAAATATTTTTCACGTAATTCAGTTGTATCTTCTAGTCCTGGTGCAATTGGAATAAGAAAAAATCCTGTTTCGCAACCTTCAGGTGCCATACTTTTATCGGTAATAGAAGGAAAGTTAACATAAAATAATGGATTTTTAGGCCATTTTGGATCATCATAAATCTCTTCTGCATGATTTTCGAAATCAGTATCAAAAAATAAATTATGATGCTCTACATTTTCTAATTTCTTATTAATACCTACGTAAAAGAGTAGAGAAGAAGGTGCAAAGGTGCGACTATCCCAATATGCATCACTGTATTGTCTGTAGTTTTTATCTAAAAGTGTTTCTGAATGGTGATAGTCTGCTCCACTTAAAATCACATCACAAGTTATTGTTTTTCCATTAACAATAATACTCTTTGCTTTTTTATTTTCTACACTAATTTTTTCAACATTACTATTAGTGTGAATGGTGACTCCTAAACTTTCAGCTAAACTTTTCATTGCTTTCACAATTTCGTACATACCACCTTTAGGGTGCCAAGTTCCTAAGCCAAAATCAGCAAAATTCATAAAACTATAAAATGAGGGCGTTTGATTAGGTTTTGCTCCTAAGAACAATACAGGGAATTCTAATGTTGAAATTAATTTAGGATTCTTAAAATTTTTACGAACTTCAGAACTGATGGTTTTATAAAATTGATCTAAGCGAGTAACTGTATCTGTAGTCACAAGTTCTAAGGGTGATAGACCTGGTTTTAATACAATTTTGTTTATGGCAATATTATAGTTGTCTTGAGCTTTAGTTATAAAGTTTCGCAAGGGAACTGAACTTCCTTTTTCTATACGTTCAAATTCTTTACAGATTTGATCCATATGATCCCCGATAGTAATAACATCATCAGAAAAGAAAATCTTATACGCAGGACTTAATTTATCGAGATGATAATAATCGCTTGTTTTTTTACCAAAATCGTTAAAAAATTTATCGAATATATCAGGCATCCAATACCAACTTGGACCAATATCAAAAGTGAAACCGTCTTTTGTTATTTGTCTTGCTCTACCGCCAACTGAATCATTCTTTTCGTATATAGAAACGTTGTATCCGGCTTTTGCTAAATAGCAAGAAGCAGATAGTGCTGAAAAACCAGAACCTATTATGGAAATTGTTTTACTCATTTTATAGTGCGTCGGTTAGAGATTTAATCGTTTTATATGTAATTACATTGTTTGGTAATTCTTCTGTATCTAAATCATTAACTCTATTACCTAAAATCCAGAAATTTGAAGTTGAATCCTTTAGTAAGAGTTCGTTAAATTGATCAATGTAAGTTAATAAATTTTCTTTTTCTGGCTTTATAGTGAAATAGGATATGAATGTAATATCGTCATAATAATTTTTAAGCTCTATTAAACTCTCTAAAGGAACGCTCTGCCCTAGAAATATAGATCTGTGTCCATTACTTATTACTTCGTGATTAATAAAAGTTAAACCAAGGTCGTGTATTTCGTTGTCGGGTAAATAAAGTACAAAAGTCTTAACGGGATGATGTGATTGTTTAGATTGTACTTTTTCTGTATTTATTAAAATTTTCTGACGAATTAATATGGATATAAAATGCTCGTGAGCTGGCGTTATAGTATCTGTCTGCCACAGTAGCCCAATTTCTGTAAGTAATGGTATAAAGATGTTATAAAAAATATTCTCAAAAGACTTTTCTGTTAGTAGCGTTTCGTATGTTTTATAAAATAATGCTTGATCAAAATTAATCATAGCTAATTTAAATGCATTTATAGCATGGCTGTCTAAATTAGTTTTGGTGGCAAGTTCTCTAACTAATTGGGGTATTTCTTGAGGTTCAATGGTCGCTATTTTAGATATTTTATAGCCATTGCTATTAAGGTACTTTACATTAAGTAATTTTTGAAAACTAGCCAAGTCATAATACCTAATATTGGTTTCTGTACGTTTAGGCTCAAGTAGATTATATCTTTTTTCCCATATTCTAATAGTGTGAGCTTTAATACCTGTAAGATTTTCAAGATCCTTTATGCTGAATCTGTTCTTAATGTTGTTCATTTTTTTTGTAAAATAGTTAAACAAAAGTAGTCTTTATACTGATAAGAAGGCTATAATTAACAAAAAATATAGAAAAAATTGTAAGAAAAAGAAAACGAATTTAGGATCAACTTATAAAAACTAAGAAAGAAGGTGGAGTGAAGTAAGAAAGAAGAGGGTCTGATAAAGTAAGAAATAAGAGTGTGATAAAGTAAATTGTGCGCACGAGAAGATTCGAACTTCCACGGACTAATGTCCACCAACCCCTCAAGCTGGCGCGTCTACCAATTCCGCCACGTGCGCAAAATAAATATGAAGTAAATATATAAAAAAAGTTAAGCATTAATGCTTAACTTTTTTCTGTGACCAGTCTGGGGCTCGAACCCAGGACCCTCTCCTTAAAAGGGAGATGCTCTGCCAACTGAGCTAACTGGTCGTTATGTTTTTATAACGGGGTGCAAATATAACACCTTTATCTAAATACAAAGAATAGAATCTATAAAAATTTAATTTTTTTTAAATGTCTATTTTTTTGTTGGCAATTTATTCATAAAAAAAGCTAAGCATCACGCTTAACAATTTTAGTGACCAGTCTGGGGCTCGAACCCAGGACCCTCTCCTTAAAAGGGAGATGCTCTGCCAACTGAGCTAACTGGTCTTTTCGTTTTTTCTAACGAGGGTGCAAATATATAATGTTTATTGAAGTTAACAACACTTTTTTTAATTTTTTTTCGTTTTTTTGTTGTGTTAAAAGCTATCAGTTTAATAATCAATTTATAAGCATTATGATTATCGTTTTATTAGGTTATATGGGATCAGGAAAATCTACTCTTGGTAAAGAATTGGCTACGGCCTTAAAATACAGTTTTTTAGATCTAGATGATTATATTTCGGATAAAGAAACAGCTTCAGTAGGAGAAATATTTAAAACCAAAGGGGAGATTTATTTTAGGAAAAAAGAAACAGCGTATTTAAAAGATATTATTGGCACTTCTGAAAATATCGTTTTAGCTTTAGGTGGGGGCACGCCTTGTTACAGCAATAATATGGAGTTGTTAATAAATAACTCGAAAGTAGTAAGTTTTTATTTGAAACTTTCTATTCCTCTTTTAGTAGATCGCTTATTTACAGAAAAAGAAAAACGCCCTTTAATTAGTCACATGGCTTCAAAAGAAGATTTAACAGAGTTTATTGGTAAACATTTGTTTGAGCGTTCTCAATACTACAGCCTGGCTCATCATGTCATTAATACAGATCATAAACTACAAAGTGAAATTTTAGAAGAATTACAATCGCAATTAATCTAAATAAGCCTCATAAGGTTGTTTTGATAAGTTAACATGCACATGCTCGTATAAGGATGTAGAAAGTGAAATTCCTTTAAAATCGGCTTTTACAGGATATTTCTTGTGATTACGATTCACTAATACTGCAGTTTTAAACTGTTTTAAAGGAACATCTAAAAAGTGTTTAATACCATATATTAATGTGCTTCCTGAGTTTAAGACATCATCTACAAGAACTAAAGATTTATTTGTATAATCTTCTGCAGGTATAGAGGTTTTTATAGGTGCTGTAGGTTCTGGTTTATTGATATTTACCTTACATAAGGTAGATTCTATATTAGATATCTTATCTAAATTCGCTTTTATTTTTTTAGCTAGTAAATAACCATTACTGTCAATACCCGCAATAATTAGTTCTGTTTCATCAACATTGCTCTCGTAAATTTGATAAGCTATACGTTTTATTTTATGCTCAATCTCTTTGTGACTTAGAATCGTATTTTTTGTAAGTGCCATTAACTCTTTTTTTCAAAGATAAAAAAGAGTTCTGTACCTTGCCTTTCTTTTATAGAATTAATTGCAGGTTCTAATATTTTAATTTTAAAAACTTGTTTAAATAATAATTGATATTCTATTAAGGAACCTCCAAAAGGCGGGCCATCTGTAGTTAATTCAAAATTAAAGAATAAGCCAACAAGTTTACCATTAGATCTTAATAATTGGTCCATTTGTTTAGCATATTTATGTCTAAATTTTGGTTGTAATGCACAAAAAAATGTTTGTTCTAGTATCAGATCAAACCGATCATTTAACTTAAAAAAATCTGAGTTTATAAGTTGATCTTTAGGGAAGTCAGGAACACGGTTTGTAAAATTTTTTAAAGCTTGTTCTACAAAATCTAAAATATAAATGTTTTTAAAACCGTTATTCCATAAATATTCTGCTTCATAACTGTTTCCTGCACCTGGTATTAAAACTTTTAAATTCTTATTTTTTATTTGATCAATATACAATCTTAGAGGCGTAGAGATATATCCAATATCCCAACCTGTTTTGTGTTTTATATAGAGATCTGCCCAGTAATTATTATTCAAAGTATCCATATTTAAAGCATATTATTTAAAATAAGCCACTTAGTCTTTTAGAGAGAAACTATTTAATATTACTCTTCGTCATCATCACGAAAGTCATCAATATCTCGTCTGTCCTTCTTTGTTGGTCGTCCTGCTCCTTTTTTTCTATAATAATCTTTACTGTACTTTAAAAGTTCTTGAGCCTCAAAAGCAGATTTAGGAGTGGTATCAACACGGTACAAATCAACAAGTTTTGCACCAACTCGATTAGGAGGTAAATCATTAACTGTGAGTTGATAAAGAACTTGATCTTTTCTAAGTTCAATTTTATCAGTTGGAAAAACCTCTCTAGAAGGTTTTACTGCAGCACCGTTGACTTTTACTTGTCCTTTTTTACAGGCTTTAGTGGCAATACTTCTTGTTTTGTAATAGCGTACACACCATAAATATTTATCAATTCGCATATCTATTTTAATAAAAACTACGTTAATCTATTAGTGCAAAAATATTATATTATTGTATCTTGCGCGTTAAAATTAAGGAATAATGAACATCCTGTATAAACAGCAGTAGTTTAAAATCAGGTAATATAAACTTATATGAAAATTAAAACTTTAAAATTTGGTCTTTTATTAATGGCTTTAATAACAATTGTTATTTCTTGTAAGAGTGATGATGATGGAGATGATGATGGATCTTTTATTGAGGAAGATAGGACTGAACAACAAGAAAAAGATAATGATTCTATAGTAACATATTTGGTATCTCACTATTATAATTCTAGCTTTTTTGAAACAGGATCTGATTATAAATACACAGATATTATAATAGAAGAATTAGCAGATGGAGAAACTGTACCAGAAGGTTCTACATTATTGATGGATGCAGTAGAAACGTTAACTACTACATATTTAGAGGCTAATTACACTTACTATGTATTAAACTTGTATCAAGGAGACGGTGGCTCTCCTTACTTCACAGATGCTATAAGTGTCAGATATGAGGGGACTTCAATAAATGATGCTTTAGGAGGTGAAGAAGATGATTTTGATTCAAGTGTAATTCCAGCATTTTTTGATTTACAATTTGATGGTACTTCAGGTGGTGTTATTAAAGCTTGGCAACTTATAATGCCAACGTTTAATGCTTCCTTAGGCTTTAGCGTTGATGAAAACGGGAATGTTAATCATGTTAATCCTGGTTTAGGAGTCATGTTTGTACCTTCAGGGTTAGCTTATTTTTCAGGAATAAATACAGGATCGTCTTATGATAACTTAATGTTTAAGTTTGAATTAGTACAGTTTGGTATTAGAGATCATGATAACGATGGTGTACCTTCGTATATAGAAGATTTAGATAATGATTTAGAAGTAACTAATGATGATACAGATGAAGATTTAGCACCAAACTTTGTTGATGCAGATGATGACGGCGATGGTGTTTTAACGATTAATGAATTACTACCAACTACGTATACTGTAGATACTAATGTTGGAGAGGTAGAGCCAACGCTTGCATCTAACGAATTTGAAAGATCAAGGGTAACAACTAATGGTGTTATAACGATTAATACGGTAACTTTAATCGATACTAATGATAATGGAACTCCAGATTATTTAGATGCAGATATTACTATAAATTATAATGAATAAATTTTCATTAAATAAGTAGCGATAAAAAAGCCACTCAATTTGAGTGGCTTTTTTTGTTTAAAAATCTTTCTTACTTCTTAAAGAGCTAGTGACAGACTTAAAATTAATTGATCTGGCCTAGTGTCAATTCTATTTAGAAAATTAGTTGTTTCTAAGTTATTATTAATAAAGGTAGCTTCGTTATGATTAAAACCTCTTTCATATCTTAGATCTATTCCGATGTTATTGAAACTAAGTGCAAATCCAAAATTTAATCCTACAGAGAAATCTTCTTCAAAATCATCAACAGAAATACCTTCAAAATCGGTATCTAAAATGTATTGAAATGAAGGTCCTGCAAAAACACTAAGTGGGCCTATTATTTGAACACCGATTAAAACAGGTAAATCAATTTTTTTCATAGAAAACTCATCGCTGTTGTAATCACTCTTAGTAGCAGTATACATCAGCTCAGGCTTTAAATAAAGCTGATTTCCTATTTTTCCGAAAACACCAATATGATAACCGATATTGCGATCAGATTTTCTAGCTTGGCTGGCAGATTCAAAATAGTCACCGTTAGCGCTATAATTTAAACCTCCTTTAATTCCGAAAGAATTTCCATTCTGTGCTGTTGCTGTAAATCCAACAAGAGCAAAAAATGCACTGGCAACAATTGATTTTTTTAAATTATTCATAATGTTCGTTTTTTTTAAGATTAAAATACTTACTTTCAAAAACGGTGCCAGAAGAAAATTATTTCCTTTTCAATACTTTTTTAACCGCATTCTGAATTGCTTCACTATTTAATCCGTATTTCTCCATTAATTGAGCAGGAGTACCAGATTCTCCAAAAGTATCTTTTGTAGCAACAAACTCTTGAGGCGTTGGGTTGTGTTCAGCTAAAACTCTAGCAACACTTTCTCCAAGACCACCCATGTAATTATGCTCTTCAGCAGTTACAATACATCCTGTTTTAGCAACAGAGTCTAAAATTGCTTTATCATCTAAAGGTTTAATAGTGTGAATATTGATAACTTCAGCAGAAATACCAGCTTCATTTAATGCTTTTGATGCTTCTAAGGCTTCCCAAACTAAATGACCAGTAGCAACAATAGTTACATCTGTACCTTCTGTGAATTTTACAGCTTTCCCAATTTCGAACTTCTGATCAGCAGGAGTAAAAACAGGGACAGCAGGACGACCAAATCTTAAATAAACAGGGCCATCATAGTCTGCAATAGCTAAAGTAGCTGCTTTTGTTTGGTTGTAATCACAAGGATTAATAACGACCATTCCTGGCAACATTTTCATTAATCCGATATCTTCTAAAATTTGATGCGTTGCTCCATCTTCACCTAAAGTGATTCCGGCATGCGATGCACAAACTTTTACGTTTTTACCAGAGTAAGCGATAGATTGACGTATTTGGTCATAAACTCTTCCTGTAGAGAAGTTAGCAAAAGTTCCTGTAAAAGGAATTTTTCCACCAATTGTTAAACCTGCAGCAATCCCCATCATATTAGCTTCTGCGATTCCGATTTGGAAAAAACGCTCAGGATTCTCTTTAATGAATTCGTCCATTTTTAAGGATCCAATTAAATCAGCACAAAGTGCAACTACATTAGGATTTGTTCTTCCTAATTCAGCTAAACCTGCTCCAAATCCGCTTCTAGTATCTTTTTTTTCTGTGTATGTATATGTTTTCATATGTAGTGTTTTTACTGTCGCATGCTATATACTAGTAATTATTTTCTTGTTAAATAATTACTTTAGCATGCTCGGGTCATAATAATGCCTACCTAAGTAGGTATATATGTTTAATTAGACTTTATTTAGTAATCTCCTAATGTTTCAGGATTTTGAGCTAAACCTTTTTCAAGTTGCTCATCGTTTGGCGCTTTACCATGCCATGCGTGTGTATGCATCATAAAGTCAATACCATTACCCATTACAGTGTGTAACAATACACAAACTGGTTTTCCTTTTCCTGTTAACGATTTAGCTTCTTTCATTCCTTTAATGACAGCTTCAACATTATTACCTTCTTCAATATCTAAAACAGTCCATCCAAAAGCTTCAAATTTAGCTCTAATGCTTCCCATAGGTAACACATCGTCAGTAGAACCATCAATTTGTTGCTTATTTAAATCAACTGTAGAAATAAGATTATCTACTTTTTTAGCTGAAGCATACATAATCGCTTCCCAATTTTGACCTTCTTGTAATTCACCATCTCCATGAAGGCTATATACTAAATGATCGTCATTGTTTAGTTTTTTTGCTTGAGCTGCTCCAATGGCAACAGACATTCCTTGACCTAAAGAACCAGATGCAATTCGGATACCTGGTAAACCTTCGTGTGTTGTTGGGTGACCTTGTAAACGCGAATTGATAAGTCTAAAAGTGTTAAGCTCTTCTATAGGGAAATAACCAGCTCTTGCTAAAACACTGTAATATACAGGAGAGATGTGTCCGTTGGATAGAAAAAATAAATCTTCCCCAATACCGTCCATATCAAAACCTTCTTTGGTTTCTAATAACTCGTTGTATAGTGAAACAAAAAATTCGGCACAACCTAATGATCCACCTGGATGACCTGAGTTGACCTTGTGCACCATTCGTATGATATCTCTACGAACTTGTGTTGTTAAATCGTTTAATTCTTTAATGTTTGGCATGTTATGTTGCTTAAGTTTTGTGATGCAAAAATAACTTTTTAAAGGGACTTTATCAAAGATTGAATCTAGGCACTTATTAACGAATTAAAAGATTTGCTAACAATATTTACATATTTCAGTTTTAAAGGAGTCAATACTTTAATAAAAAATAGAAAAGCTGTAGCTAAATAATGATAAGGATATTTTTTAAAACTAATTTAAGAAGGAATCTTGCAGAGTTATTTATATTTGCCGTCTGACTTTACAATACATGAAATTTCAAAGAGTAGCACAAGATAAACAATCTAAGGCAAGAGCCGGATCAATAACAACAGACCACGGTACAATAGAAACCCCTATTTTTATGCCTGTTGGTACGGTTGGTTCTGTAAAAGGAGTGCATCAACGCGAATTAAAAAATGATATTAATCCAGATATTATACTTGGAAATACTTATCATTTATATTTAAGACCACAAACTCCAATCTTAGAACAAGCTGGAGGGTTGCATAAATTTATGAATTGGGATCGTAATATTTTAACCGATTCTGGTGGTTACCAAGTGTATTCTTTGTCTTCTAACCGAAAAATCAAGGAAGAAGGTGTGAAGTTTAAATCACATATTGACGGAAGTTACCACGTGTTTACCCCCGAGAATGTAATGGAGGTACAACGTAAAATTGGGGCTGATATCATTATGGCTTTTGATGAGTGTACACCATACCCTTGTGATTACAATTACGCAAAGCGTTCAATGAAAATGACGCATCGTTGGTTAGAGCGTTGTCTAACTCACCTAAAAAAGACGCCATTATCTTACGATTACGATCAAACGTTTTTTCCTATTGTTCAAGGAAGTTGCTATAAAGATTTAAGAGAACAATCTGCTGAGTATATTGCTAATGCAGGTGCAGCAGGAAATGCTATTGGAGGACTTTCTGTTGGTGAGCCAGCAGAAGAAATGTATGCTATGACTGATGTGGTTTGTAGTATATTGCCAGAAGATAAACCTCGTTATTTAATGGGCGTTGGTACACCAATAAATATATTAGAAAATATTGCATTAGGTGTAGATATGTTTGATTGTGTGATGCCTACGCGTAACGCTAGAAACGGAATGTTATTTACAGCTTATGGATCTATAAATATAAAGAACCTAAAATGGGCTGATGATTTTTCGCCAATTGATGAAATGGGCATAACATTTGTAGATACTGAATATAGTAAAGCTTATTTAAGACATTTATTTACAGTAAATGAATTATTAGGAAAGCAAATAGCAACAATTCATAATCTTGGTTTTTATCTTTGGTTAACAAGAGAAGCTAGAAAACATATTATTGCAGGAGATTTTAGAGCATGGAAGGACAAGATGGTAAAACAAATGGATAATAGGTTGTAAAACCTTCACAGATATTAAATATAATAGCAACTTAATAACGCAACTCTAAATTGAAAATACTTGATTGGTATATAATTAAACGGTATTTATTTACATTTCTAATGATGTTATTACTGTTCGTTCCTATAGGAATAACAGTAGATTTAGCAGAGAAAGTAGGTAAGATGTTAGAGAATAATGTTCCTTTCGGTGAAATAGCATTTTACTATTTAAATTTCACGGTTTATTTTGCAACCTTGTTATTTCCATTATTTTTATTTTTATCTGTTATTTGGTTTACTTCAAAACTAGCCAACAACACCGAAATTGTAGCTTTTTTAAGTTCAGGCGTGTCTTTCTCAAGGTTTCTAAGACCATATATGATAGGAGCCACAATTGTAGCCATGTTTGCTATGTTCTTAGGGATGTATTTAGCCCCAATTGCGAGTCAGGGATTTAATGAGTTTAAATTTAAGTATTTAAAAAAGAATAAATCCGTTCAGCAAACGCGAGATGTTTATCAGCAAATTAATGATAATGATTATATCTATGTAAGTAATTTTATACCTAAAAATAAGTCGGGTATTAATTTTACCTATGAGCACTTTGAAGGCAATGAGTTGAAATATAAAATTTTTGCAGATAGAATCCGCTATATCGAAAAAGACACGGCTTATAAGCTTACAACATACTTAAAACGTTCTTTTACTGATGGTATTGAAACCGTAGAGAAGGAGAAACAGAAATTAGTAAAATTTCCGTTTGAGCTCGAAGATTTAACGCCAGTTGAGTATGCTGCCGAAACAAAATCATATGGAGAGCTTCTTAAATTTATTGCAGCAGAAAAGCGACGAGGTTCACCTAATATTGGACGTTATCAGGTTGTTAAATTAAAAAAATGGAGTTTACCTGTTTCTATTTTTATCCTTACTATTATCGCGGTAGCAGTATCTTCTGTGAAGCGACGTGGAGGTATGGGGGTTAATCTAGCCTTTGGTATTGCTATTGTAATGATCTATGTGTTCTTTGATAAGGTATTTGGTGTCATGGCAGAGCAATCTAATTTCGATCCTATAATTGCGGTATGGTTTCCTAATCTAGTATTTGGTATTTTAGCCATATATATGCTTCAAAATGCCAAACGCTAAAATAAAACACTATTTACACTTACATCTTCTTGTTTTAATAGCAGGATTTACAGCTATTCTTGGCGAATTGATCACAATTGGTGCCATAGAACTCGTATGGTTTAGAATGGTTATGGCTGGAATCTTAATGTTTGTTTACCTTAAAATTAGACGCTTCAATATTAAAATTTCCAGAAATACGTTTTTGCAATTTTCTGCAGCAGGAATCATTATAGCCTTGCATTGGATAACCTTTTTTGAAGCCATTAATCAGGCCAATGTATCTATTGCTTTAGCTATGTTTTCTTCAGGTGCTTTTTTTGCCTCCTTTATTGAGCCTATTTTTTTTAAACGTCGCATATTAGGGTACGAGATTATTTTTGGAGTCATAGTAATTCTAGGGGTTTTCTTAATTACGAGTGGGGAGATGGAATATATTAATGGTATTATATTAGGATTATTTTCTGCGCTGCTTTCAACTTTATTTGCGGTTATAAACGGTCGTTTTATAGAAAAACATAGCGCTACCGTAATTTCATTCTACGAATTTTTTAGTGGAGTTCTTTTTTTAACGGTATTTATTCTTTTATCAGGTAAAACATTTAGCACAGAGTTCTTTACACTTTCTAATTCAGATTGGGTTTACTTATTTATTTTAGCTTCAATCTGTACAGCTTATGCTTTCATAGGTTCTGTAGAAGTGATGCGTTTTATAAGTCCTTTTACGGTTATTTTAAGTTATAATCTAGAACCTGTTTATGGAATTGCCATTGCGTTATTCCTATTTCCGGATACCGAAAAAATGTCACCACAATTTTATTTAGGTGCTATACTTGTTTTGGTTACGGTTTTATTTGATGCCATTTTTAAGAACTATAAAAGACGAACACGTAAAACAGATAGTATTCCCGATTAAAGTTTTTATATTTGCACTCTTAAAATACTAACTAAAGACAAAAACTAACTTCAAATTGTATGGAATACTTAGAGTTTGAATTACCCATAAAAGAATTAGAGGAGCAGCTAGATAAATGTGAGATTATAGGTAAAGAAAGTGAGGTAGATGTTACTGAGACCTGTAAGCAGATTGAAATAAAACTAGCCGAAACTAAAAAAGATATTTATAAAAACTTATCTGCTTGGCAACGTGTTCAATTATCACGTCATCCTAATAGACCATATACTTTAGATCATATTAAAGCCCTTTGTGGTGATACTTGGTTAGAGCTACATGGAGATAGAAATGTAAAGGATGACAAGGCTATGATTGGTGGTTTAGGTAAGATCGGAGATCAATCTTATATGTTTATCGGTCAACAAAAAGGGTTTAATACTAAAACAAGACAATATCGTAATTTCGGAATGTCTAATCCAGAAGGTTACCGTAAGGCATTACGTCTTATGAAATCTGCAGAGAAATTTGGTATTCCAGTTGTTACTTTAATAGATACACCAGGTGCATACCCAGGTTTAGAAGCAGAAGAACGTGGCCAAGGTGAAGCTATTGCTAGAAACATCTTAGAAATGGCGCGTCTTAAAGTCCCAATTATCACTATAATTATTGGAGAAGGAGCTTCAGGTGGTGCATTAGGTATTGGAGTAGGTGACCGTGTAATGATGTTGGAGAATACTTGGTATTCTGTAATATCACCAGAATCTTGTTCTTCAATTCTATGGAGAAGCTGGGAATATAAAGAACAAGCGGCAGAAGCTTTAAAGTTAACCGCTAAAGATATGAAGCGCATGAAACTTGTAGATTCTATTATAAAAGAACCTTTAGGTGGTGCACATACCGATAGAGCAAAGACATTTACTTCTGTAAAAAATGCTATTGTTAAGTCTTATGAAGAGTTGAAGCAATTATCAGCAACAGATTTAGTAAGTCAGCGTATGGCAAAATATGATGAAATGGGTGTCTATAAAGAGTAATCCTATTCGCTTTAAGGAATAAAAAAAAACTGAAGTTTTAAGCTTCGGTTTTTTTTGGCGCTATTAACAATTAATTCGAGTTATTAACAGTTAGATTGTTGACGGTTTGTTGAAATCGAAAAACGATTATTATCATTTGCTCAATACTATTTAACTACTTTTGTTACTTATGAAACAACCCAATCCAGTACAAGGCTATAAAGTTGATAAAAGCACTATTATCAATTTAGAAAAAGGAAAGATACCACCACAAGCAACTGATTTAGAAGAGGTTGTTCTTGGTGCAATGATGATTGATAAAAAGGGTGTAGATGAAGTAATTGATATTTTAAGTCCAGATGCATTTTATAAAGAGGCACACAAACATATTTTCGAAGCTATTTTTAAGTTGTTCGAAAACAGTGAGCCAATTGACTTATTAACCGTTTCTAGTCAATTAAAAAAAGATCAGAAATTAGAAGCTGCAGGTGGTGATTTTTACCTTATTTCTTTAACACAACGTGTCTCTTCTTCTGCACATATTGAATTCCATGCACGTATTATTCTTCAAAAATTTATTCAAAGAAGTTTAATTAAAATTTCAAACGAAATTATAGAAGAAGCTTATGATGAAACTAAAGATGTTTTCGACCTTTTAGATACAGCTGAAGCTAAATTATACGAAGTCACCCAAGGTAATGTTAAGAAATCAACAGAATCTGCTCAGAGTTTGGTAATTCAAGCCAAAAAGAAAATCGAGGAGATGTCTAATAAGGAAGGAATGAGTGGTATTCCTACCGGTTTTAATAAACTAGATGAATTAACTTCAGGATGGCAACCCAGTGATTTAATTATTGTAGCTGCACGTCCTGGTATGGGAAAAACAGCAATTACACTTACCATGGCAAGAAACATGGCTGTAGACAGTAATATTCCCGTAGCTTTCTTTTCTCTGGAGATGTCTTCAGTACAGTTAATTACACGTCTTATTTCGAGTGAAACAACCTTGTCTTCAGAAAAACTAAGAACAGGTAAACTTGAAAAACACGAGTGGGAGCAATTAAATGTTAAGGTAAAAGCCTTAGAAAATGCACCTTTATTTATTGATGATACACCATCGCTTTCAATTTTCGATTTAAGAGCAAAGGCACGTCGTTTGGCTTCGCAATACGGTATTAAAATGATCATGATTGATTATTTGCAGTTAATGACTGCTGGAGGGAGTCAGAAAGGAGGAAATCGTGAACAAGAAATATCGATGATTTCTCGTAACCTTAAAGCTTTAGCAAAAGAATTAAGTGTACCAGTAATTGCATTATCTCAATTATCGCGTGCTGTAGAAACACGTGGAGGAAGTAAACGTCCATTACTATCCGATTTACGTGAATCTGGTGCAATTGAGCAAGATGCCGATATTGTATCATTTATTTACAGACCAGAATATTATAAAATTGATGAATGGGATGATGAAGAACGCTCACCAACCGCAGGTCAAGGTGAATTTATCGTCGCAAAACATAGAAATGGTGGTTTAGAAAATATTAGACTGAAGTTTGTTGGTCACTTAGGTAAGTTTGAGAATCTAGATGATTTTGATACACCTTTTGGAGAATTTCATTCTAAAATGAATGAAACACCAAGTGATAATGCGTTTACACCAGATAAGTTTCCTTCTGCATCTGATGCCTTTGGCGGACCCGATGATGATGGAGTTCCTTTTTAAGAACATTTTATAGAAATCAAAACTGTATTTAACTTATCTTTGAATTTTGTAGTTAAAACCAAATTTGCAACATGTTAGAAGAAAGACGTACAACAAATATTTTGTTGTTAATCATTACGGTTCCTTTAGTATTTTATTTACTTAAGATCTTGTCTTTTATATTTATACCATTGTTTTTTTCAATGTTTATCGCCCTATTGTTTTTACCATTAATGAGATGGCTAGGACGTAGAAATGTGCCAAGAGTAGTGAGTATTATTATTGTACTGCTATTAGTAGCACTTGGTCTTAAATTAGGTATAGAATTAGTTCAGCTATCTAGTAAGCAAATATTAGCCAATAATACAGAGTTTTTGATGAAAGCCGAAGTTAAAATGGCTGATCTTAAAGTTTATTTATTAGATAATTTTGGCATTGTTGTAGAACAAGAACATGGTCTTTTAGGGCAGTTTTTTCAGAAAGAAAATTTAGGATCTACACTTGGATTTTTAAACGCGTTTTTAACGGGCTTGTTAATGACGGTTTTCTTTGTAGTGCTTTGGTTAGCAGAATCTATTAATATGCATAAGTTACTTAACAATACGCTTCTAAAAAGAAAACATACTTCTGTGAAAACCTTTATGAAGATTGAAAAAGATCTTATTAAATTTATAAAAGTAAAAGTCTTAGTAAGTGCATTAACAGGGGTTTTCACAGGTTTAATGTGTGTGTTTTTCGATGTAAGCTTTCCTATCTTTTGGGGATTATTTGCCTTTGCCATTAATTTTGTACAAATGGTAGGTTCTTTTATTTCGGTAATTATGCTATCTATTTTTGCTTTTGTAGAGCTAGACCCAACAAGTACTTTATTCTTTTTTATACTTGCCATCTCTTTAGTTCAAGTCACTTTTGGTGCAATATTAGAACCTGTTTTCATGGGGAAATCATTTTCTATTAATATTATAGCCGTTTTAGTTATGTTGATGTTTTGGGGATTTCTTTGGGGAATTCCTGGCTTAATAATGGCAATTCCTATAACTGTTTTTATAAAAATTATTTTAGAACAGTTTGAAGGAACTAAAGTTATTGCTAGTTTACTTTCGGGTAAACAAAGTACAATCAATTAGAATTGTAATAGCTTCATTAAAAATTTTTAATACAGTGATTTAAGCTTTAACTATCATACTTCCTGTCTGTTTTGATATTAAAAGAATGGTAAATTCAGATGGTCTAGACTAAAAATTAATTATCTTTAGTTCTTAATATATAGACTTGAAAAAAATTATAATACTTTGTTTCGCATTGTTTTTAAGTATGGAGACTTATGCATCTTATATTCTTATTCCTATGGATGCAGAAACTCAAGAGAATCACTTAAAAGCATATGGTATAACTTACTGGACATTAGATCGAGAGTTAAAAGTAAAATGGTTATTAAATTATAGAGGCGGCTCTTTTTTATTGCCAGATGCAGAAATTATTCAACGAGAATGTCAGATAAGGGGAGTTTCTTTTGAAGTTATATCAGATTCAAAAGCAGCACAAATTTTAGAAGAAATTGCCAGTCCTGCCGTAAATCAAGATGCAATTGTTTTAGAAAAAGCACCAAAAATAGCAGTTTATACGCCAAGCGGAACAAAACCTTGGGATGATGCTGTAACCATGGTTTTGACTTATGCAGAAATTCCTTATGAAACTATTTATGACGAGGAGGTTTTAAATGATGAGCTACTTCTTTATGATTGGTTACATCTGCATCACGAAGATTTTACAGGTCAATTTGGTAAATTTTATAAAAGTTATCGTTCGGCTGCATGGTATATTGAGGATAAGAAAAACGCTGAAGCTTTAGCCGAAAAATTGGGCTATAGTAAAGTATCTGAAGAGAAATCTGCTGTGTCTCTAAAAATTAGAGATTACGTTGTTGGAGGTGGTTTTATGTTTGCTATGTGTTCAGCAACAGATAGTTTTGATATCGCACTCTCTGCAGAAGGCGTTGATATTTGTGAACCCATGTTTGATGGTGACGGAAGTGACCCTGGTTATCAAAATAAAATAGATTTCTCTAAAACTTTTGCTTTTAAAGATTATGTGCTAGAACGTAGTCCTAATGTTTATGAGTTTTCATCTATAGACATGACCACAAAACGCCAAATACCTAAATTGACAGATTATTTTTCTTTAATGGATTATTCTGCGAAATGGGATCCTATTCCAACGATGTTAACTCAAAATCACACAGCATTAGTTAAGGGGTTTATGGGGCAAACAACTTCATTTAATAGAGATCAAATAAAATCTAATGTTTTAGTAATGGGGGAGAACAGAACAAATGGAGAAGCTAAATATATACATGGTATTAAAGGTAAAGGATTTTTTACTTTTTATGGAGGTCACGATCCCGAAGATTATACACACAGAGTAGGAGATCCTAAAACAGAATTAGATTTACATCCTACTTCTCCAGGCTATCGATTAATTTTAAATAATGTATTATTTCCTGCAGCTAAAAAGAAGAAGCAGAAAACCTAATATGAAGTATTTTACACTTACAATCTTCTTATTTTTATTCCAATTATCTTTTTCTCAAAGCAATTCCATCATAGAATTTGGCCAAAAATTAATTGACAATAATAAATTGGATGGAGCACTTACTTATTACGAAACGTATTTAACAAAAAAGGAAAGTAAAACTCAAGAAATTCAATTACTTATTGGTTTAGCTGAAATTTATAAACTAAAACTTAATTATGATAAGGCTAATAATTATTATGCAAAAGCTTTAATAGTAATAAACCATACTCAAAATAAGGATTTAGAGTTTTACTATAATGTTAAAATGGCTGAGTTTTATAGAAAAAGAGCACTTTTTGCTGAAGCCGTTAAACACTTAGAAAATGCAAGTGTATTATTAAGATCTTATGCAATTGATAATAAATATTTAGTAAACTATTACAGTAGAAAAGCAGCTTTATTTACAGAATATTTTTATAATCCAGATTCTACACTTTTTTATGGGAAGAAAGCACTTAAGCTATCAAAACTATTAGATGATAGAAACGGTATTTTTTATTCTACTCTAGAGATTTCTGGTGTTTATGAAGAAAAAAAGAACTTTAAGAAAGCTATCAGTACTTTAGAAGACCTTATTTCTTATGCAGAATGTAATAATCTGGTCCATAATAAAGTAGATGCATATATTAATTTTACACGAATCTTAATAAAGGACAAGCAATATGATAAAGCTTTGGAAGAGGCTTTACATGCTTTAAACTATGCAAAAGATAATGAGCTTTTTTATGGTGAAATTCTGTTTACAGATAATATTAGAAATATTTATGAAAAACTGGGTAATAGAACCAAGGCTTATCAATATTTAAAAATTAGATTAAAGCTCACAGATAAATATTATAAACTAGAGCACAATAAATTCCTTTTTGAACTTGAGGAGAAATATAAACTAGCTGAAAAAGAAAACCAGCTACATATAAATAAATTAGAAATAGCAAACAAGGATAAGGAATTATCTACCAATAAAACACGTTTATATATAAGTGTTAGTTTGTTTTTTAGTGCAAGTATAATTGCTTTATTAACTGCGTTTTTTTTTAAAAGAACTAAAGAAGATAATAGACAACTCAAATTCTTATCACAACAAAATGAATTTTTATTAAGTGAAGCTAATCATCGCATAAATAATAATTTGCAATTAGTCATAATTCTTATTTCAGACCAATTAAAGAAAACACCAGATAGTAAAAACCTTCAGCTTAAAAATATTTTGTCTAAAGTAGAAGCTATTTCAACACTTCATAAACATTTGTATAAAAATAAAGACAAACAAAAAATAAATATTTCAAATTATTTAAAAGATGTTAAAATTAGTTTTTTAGAAGTTTTTAAAGAGCATGATATAAAAATAAATTTTATTGTAGAACCTATTAGTATTTCTACAAATAATGCCATGTATTTTGGGTTATTATTGACTGAATTATTCATTAATTCTATAAAACATGCTTTTGTTTCTAAAGAAAATAGAGAAATTAATTTTAATTTAAAACAACAAGCAAATATGCTCTATTTTAGATATTCAGATAATGGAACGACAGCTATAGGAAAACAATTAAGATTAAAATTAATTGACAAACTGTGCAGACAATTAAAGATTGAATATAAGATTGATACCCAAAATGGTTTCTTATTTTCATTTGAAAAACAAATGAGTAATGAGTAATATTAAAAACATAAAAATTCTTATTGTTGAAGATGAAATTCTAATAGCTGAACATATATTTGAGATTTTGGAAGAAGAATTATTTACTAATCTAAGATTAGTACATGATAAAGAATCTGCTAAAGTTGAAATGTCTCATTTCTTACCAGATATAATTTTAATGGATATTAATTTGGATGGGGAAAATTCAGGAATAGAGCTATCCAAAATAAAAAATGACAATGCCACTTTAATTTTTTTAACAGGACAATATGATGCTTCTTTAATGAATAAAGCCTTGAAAACTAATCCAGAAGCCTATTTAACTAAACCGATTAAACGTTTAGATGTATTAGCATCAATAAATTTAGCATTTATAAAAAAGCAAGCAAGCACACTTCAAATTAAAGATGGTCATGATACAGTTAATTTACAGTTTGATGACATTGTTTACATCGTTGCAGACGGAAATTACATAGATATTCATACAGAAACTAAGAAGTATACTACTAGACAATCATTAAATACATTAGCGGAACAATTATCATCAGATACATTTATAAAAACGCATCGTTCGTATATGGTTAACAGAACTAAAGTAGAACGTATTTCTTCAACATCTGTTTTTATAAATAATTTAGAGATTCCATTATCTAGAACTTATGCTTTTAACTTTAGATAATATTTCTACAGCTAGAATTTTTTTATGCAATTTTTTCAGATCCTTCACCTGTTAATTATAGGATAGAAGAAAGTTTAATTTCGATAACACAACTAATAAATGTTTAAGGGCTGGCAAGCATTTTGATCTTGATCTTATCACTGATAGAGTATATTAACGTAAGGCAATGATAACCTACTTTATAAAAAAAGCACAATAACATTATAAGCTTGAGTAGATCCAGAAACAATTGTTAACTGCAGTGTTATTGTGGGTAATTATTCTTGTTACACAAATTTTGGTACTATTCAAATGTAACGTAGAAGAGCTACTAATTATTATACTTTTTAAATATAGATTAGAGTGAGGGGTTTACTTCCGTTTCTACAGCTTAAAATACAATTACATTAAACAATTAGCAACATATTTGAATGACTTGGTTTAGAACAATAGTAGAGTTTTATTTAAAGAGTTTTTTAGCTTCACCATTGTATAATTTAAGAGCTTTTATAATAGCTCAACAACATTTTTATATATCTAAATTGAATAAACAATCGAGTTTCAATAATTTTGTTAAACTCTTCAAATTTAGAATTTATTATGTCTGATTTAAATGGAAGATTACTCATTAATAAAGTGATTACGAGCATTCGTTTTGTTATAGATTGAAGTAAATATGAAGAATGAATCTATTTATTAAAAATAAGAGTGAATCAAAGTGAAACCTTGAAACAGGCTATAATTTTTTTTTTTATTACAGGGCTATTGTTTTACTATAAAAGTATCTAATAGAGTAACTAAAATAATATAACTAAGTCATTGACATACAAAATAGCGTATTTCAAACCATCATATTTTTAACTAATGAATTAAAATGTAAATTTATTAGCTAATAATTTTTGAAGATAAAACCGGTTATTTTAAATGAATAATTTTTATCTTTAACTACATATTCTAAGTTGTAGAATACAGTAATATTCTATTTTATATGCATGCTATATTATAAATAAGATATAGAAAATTATTGATAATTTAAAATAGAGTTTCATAAAAAATATTTAAAAATGGTGTCTTCAGAATGTGATTTTGAATGTATCGTTAAAAATACTCGAGGTTTGGGGAAATTTCGAAAAGGGTGATTAAGAAGTAGGGTTTTTAATCATTAAATAAAAGGTCGCAATCTATGCGACCTTTTTTTAGTGATATTAAAAAATGAATTCAAAAATGATTATTTTTACATAAGTAGAATCAATTAATTAAAATGAAATTCTTTCAAAAAGAGATAAAATTAAAAGCATTCACTAGAGGGTTTCACATAATTACATCAGAAGTTTTAAAAGTAATACCTGAAATTAATGAGATGCATATTGGTCAACTGCAAGTTTTTATTAAACATACATCTGCCAGTTTAACTATAAATGAAAATGCAGATCCAACAGTAAGATTAGATTTTGAAAGCCATGTAAATAAAATGGTTCCAGAAAACCAATCTTATTACCAACATACTTTTGAAGGGCCAGATGATATGCCAGCACATATTAAGGCATCGTTAATGGGGAGTTCGGTTCTAATACCTATTACAAACGGTAAGCTTAATTTAGGAGTATGGCAAGGTATTTATCTTTGCGAGCATAGAAACAATGCTTCGGGAAGACAATTGGTTTTAACCGTTTTTGGCAATTAATTGTTCTAAAATAACTTCAACTCCAAAATTATTATTAGATAAAGTTTCATAATTAGCGACTACTTTTACGTCAGGGTGTGCATTTTCCATGGCATAGCTATATTTTGAACATTTTAAAAGTTCTAAATCATTATTATAATCACCAAAAGCCATTGTCTCTTCAGGCTTAATATTATAAGTTTTTTGTAATAAGGTTATGGCGTTTCCTTTATTAGTAATAGCTTCAGATATATCTACCCAATGATTCCCAGAAACTACAACACTCAATTCAGGTTTTAAATGTTTTACCAAAGGAAAAATATGTGCTTCAGAATTAATGGTATGATATAAAGCTATTTTAATAACTTTATCCTTGATCTCTTCAAAAGAATCAATAATGATGTAATTCGAATAATATTCAGCAAAAATCTCAACCATATCATCAGAAGCTCTTAAAATATAAGCTTGATTTTGCGTACAGAAAATAGGGTAGGCGTTATCTATTTTAGTTACTAATTCATAGAGTTGTAATAGTAATTTAGAATCTAGAGCATTAGCTAGTAGAACGTTTTCATTTTCAATAATTAAACCTCCGTTTTCAGCAACAATAGTAATATCGGTTTTTATAGATTCTAGCTTTTCAATGATGCTATAGTAAGGTCTTCCACTAGCTGCAACAAAACGTATATTTTGTTGTTGTAATGTCTTAAAGATTTTAAAAAATCGTTCGCTAACCTCGTGATTAGAATTTAATAAAGTGCCATCCATATCTGTGACAACCATTTTAACGTTTTTCATATTATCTTAATTTATAATTTAAATATATTGAAATAAAAAATCCGATTCAAATTAATGAATCGGATTTTATAAGCGAAATGATGTTATTAATTTGGCTAAAAGCCTTACTTAACTTTGTTAATTATAGCTTCAAAAGCTTGTGGGTGATTCATTGCTAAATCAGCAAGAACTTTACGGTTCAAGTCGATATTGTTAGTTTTTAATCTTCCCATAAATTTTGAATAGCTCATTCCATGCTGTCTTGCACCTGCGTTAATACGCATAATCCATAACGAACGGAATGTTCTCTTTTTTACTCTACGGTCTCTGTACGAATATTGCATCGCTTTGTCAACCGCATTTTTAGCTACTGTCCAAACGTTTTTACGTCTTCCAAAGTAACCTTTTGCTTGCTTAAGAACCTTTTTTCTTCTGGCTCTTTTTGCTACTGAATTTACTGATCTTGGCATTTCTTTTAATTTTGTTTTGTAGTAGGCGGTCTATTATGACACTTGCTAAATTGTTTTGCCTAACTCCAGGGTTTATAATTTATTGTAACCGGTTAAAAAATATTACTTTAAACGTAACATTATTTTAACATTCTTCTCGTCAGCCTTATGTACTAATGTATCATGAGTTAACGCAAGCTTACGCTTTTTAGATTTTTTTGTCAAGATATGACTCTTAAAAGCATGCTTTCTTTTAATTTTACCAGTGCCAGTTAGTTTGAAACGTTTCTTAGCACTCGATTTAGTTTTCATTTTAGGCATTTTGTCCTCTTTTTTAATTTCGTTTCGCTTATTATTTTTATACACCCTATGCCAAAGGCAAGAGTATCTTTTCTTTTTAATATCAACTATTTTAATAAAATAGTGACCTATAGCTAAAGCTATTTTTTCTTTGGCGCGATAAACATAATCATTCGCTTACCTTCGAGCTTAGGTAGTTGTTCCACCTTTCCATATTCTTCAAGATCTTGGGCTAATTTTAATAATAAAATTTGTCCTTGCTCTTTAAAAACAATAGATCGTCCTTTAAAGAAAACAAAGGCTTTTAACTTCGCCCCATCTTTTAAGAATTTTTCGGCATGTTTCTTCTTGAACTCATAATCGTGGTCATCTGTTTGAGGACCAAAACGAATTTCTTTAACAACAACTTTAGTTGCTTTAGATTTTAACGTTTTTTCTCGTTTTTTCTGTTCGTAAAGGAATTTTTTATAATCCATAACTTTACAAACAGGAGGAGTCGCATTTGGTGAAATCTCTACGAGATCTAAACCTTGTTCATCGGCAAACGATAATGCCTGTTTAACGGGGTAAACCCCTATTTCAACATTATCTCCGACTAATCTAACTTCCTCAGATCTGATCTTAGAATTTATACGGTGTTTATCCTCTTGAGATACACGTCTTGTAAAATTCTTTCTGTTTCTACGTATTGCTATGGCTTCTGTATTTTAAATTAAACTTATATTACTTAAAAGTTTTTAAACTTTTATTAATGTTATCTTTTATTAATGTTGCAAAGGCTTCTACAGTAATTGTGCCAAGGTCTTCACCTCCTCTTTGGCGCACTGTTATTGTATTATCCTTTTCTTCTTGCTCACCGACAATGATCATATACGGAAACTTTTGTAATTCAGCTTCTCGAATTTTCTTACCTACAGTTTCATTTCTGTTATCTGTGAGGGCGCGAATTTCGTCATTTTCTAGCACATTTAAAACTTTTTCGGCGTATTTCTCAAATTTCTCACTTATTGATATAATAATAACTTGCTCTGGCATCAGCCATAGTGGGAAATCTCCGCCCGTATGTTCTAATAAAATAGCAATAAAACGTTCCATACTTCCAAAAGGAGCACGGTGAATCATTACTGGTCTATGCATTTCATTGTCACTTCCTTTATAAGTCAAATCAAAACGCTCAGGTAAGTTGTAATCAACCTGTATGGTTCCCAATTGCCATTGTCTACCTAAAGCATCTTTTACCATAAAATCTAACTTAGGTCCGTAAAAAGCAGCTTCACCTGTTTCTACAACATAATTTAATTTTTTATCTATGGCAGCATTTAAAATTGCTTTTTCAGCTTTTTCCCAGTTTTCATCACTTCCAATATACTTATCTGGGTTTTCAGGATCTCTTAAAGAAACCTGTGCAGTAAAATCTTCAAATCCTAGAGATCCAAAAACATAAAGAACTAAATCTATAACAGCTTTAAATTCACTATCAAGTTGATCTGGAGTACAGAAAATATGAGCATCATCTTGTGTAAAACCTCTAACTCTTGTTAAACCATGTAATTCACCACTTTGTTCATATCTATAAACCGTACCAAATTCTGCATAACGTTTTGGTAATTCCTTGTAAGAAAAAGGTTTAACGTTGTATATCTCACAGTGATGTGGGCAATTCATTGGTTTTAATAAAAATTCTTCCCCTTCAGAAGGAGTTGTAATAGGCTGAAAACTATCTGCGCCATATTTTGCATAATGCCCAGAAGTTTCATAAAGCTCTTTTTGCCCAATATGTGGTGTAACCACCATTTCGTAACCAGCTTTCTTTTGTGCAGCTTTTAAAAAGTTTTCTAAACGCTCTCTTAAAGCCGCTCCTTTAGGTAACCATAATGGTAAACCTTGACCTACTTTTTTAGAAAAAGCAAAAAGCTCAAGCTCTTTACCTAATTTTCTATGATCCCTTTTCTTAGCTTCTTCTAAAAGAAGAAGGTATTCAGTCAATTCTTTTTGTTTAGGAAACGAAATTCCATAAACCCTTGTTAATTGCTTGTTGTTTTCGTCACCTTTATAATAAGCACCAGCAACACTCAAAATCTTAACAGCTTTTATAATACCTGTATTAGGTATATGTCCACCACGGCATAAGTCCGAAAAAGTAGAATGATCACAGAAACTAATAGTGCCATCTTCTAAGTTTTCAATTAAATCAACCTTGTAGTCGTTCTTACCTTTATAATAAGCCAGAGCATCTGCCTTAGAAACATCACGCATTTTAAAATCGTGCTTACCTCTAGCTATTTCGATCATTTTAGTTTCAATAGCTTTAAAGTCCTTTTCAGATATAGTTCCTTCACCTAAATCAACATCATAATAAAAACCATTATCAATAGCAGGACCAACCCATAGCTTCACGCCAGGATAAAGTTCTTCTAATGCTTGTGCTAAAACATGGGCAGAAGAATGCCAAAATGCTTTTTTACCAGCATCATCCTTAAAAGTATATAAAGTAAGACTACCATCTGTGGTTAATGGAGTGGTGGTTTCAATAACGGTGTCATTGAATTTTGCTGAAATAACATTACGGGCAAATCCTGCACTAATGTCTACAGCCACTTCATAAGGAGTCACATCTTTTTCGAAAGACCTAACGGAACCATCTGGTAGAGTAATTTGTATCATTATATATAGTATAAATTTTAGCCCACAAAGATATACCTATATAAGGAATAGACAAAGTGAAGTTTCTATAAATATATCATAAGTTATTTCTAGGCATTTCGCTTTTGCTATTAAGGAGCAAAAACGTCGCGTCATCCGCTATATCTTTTTTTAGAAGATGCAT
>NZ_JABFDJ010000007.1 GCF_013403925.1 Winogradskyella wichelsiae | reverse complement strand
CCTTATTCCTCTCTTTTGTTCTTTCTAATTATATAGCTTAAATTTAGTGTTTTTATTAAAATGCTAACTTAAGCCGTATATAATTTATTACTAGTTCTAGCCTACTTACGAAAATCCTCGCGGATTTTCTATTCGGTTTTTATTTGCTAAATTAGGTGCTTAAAACACGCAACAAACCATATACAACAACGTTGTGTGTCATTATGACCCGTCCTGAAATATGTATACACTAAACCAAATGTATATGTATAAAAATGATGGATATGTAAGACGTTATAGTGAGAGTTTTAAACTCAAAATATTAGCAGAACTTACCAAAGGAAACCATTCCAAAAGACAAATTGCCTTAACTTACGGAATACAATCCAGTACAATCAATGTATGGATTAAAAAATATGATCGTAAAAATTTAATGAATACCCGTGTAACCGTGCAAACAGACGATGAATTAAGCCGTATTAAAGCCCTTCAGAAAGAGCTAAAACAACTCAAAGACCTTCTTATCAAAAAAGGACTTAGATAAGCTTGTTAATGACTCTTATCTCGAAGTAGCTGCTGAAAACTTAGGATACAAAGATGTTGAAGAATTAAAAAAAAACTTAAACATCGAGCCCTAATGAAATCAGCACCGAAAAACAGAAATAATAGACACTACTCTATAGCTGTTATTTGTGATGCTTTTTCCTTAAAAAGGGATGCCTATTACAAATACCACAAACGCTACATAGCCAAAAAAGAGGTAGAACGAACTGTTGTTCAACTTGTGCGAAAAAGCAGAAGAACGCTACCCAGAGAAGGGACTAGAAAACTCATGAAATCATTACATCATGAGTTTCAAAATCTACACATAAAAATAGGTAGAGATAGGCTATTCAGTATCTTGAGAGATAATGAACTGCTCGTTCGAAGAAAAAAATATTCTTCTAGAACTACCAATTCATATCACAGGTTCTACAAGTACAACAACATCATAAAAGACCTCAAAATCAATAGACCTAATCAAGTTTGGGCTTCTGACATTACTTATATTAGAACCATAAAAGGGTTCTGTTACCTAGCCTTGATTACGGACTTGTATTCCAGAAAAATCGTGGGCTACGACCTTAGTGATAGTTTAGAACTAAAAGGCTGTGTAAGAGCGCTCAATAAAGCCATTTACAATGCTGAAGACACCTCGAAACTTATTCATCATTCGGACAGAGGTATTCAATACTGTAGCAATATTTATACGCAAATTTTAAAAAGAAAAAATATTAATATCAGCATGACAGAAGAAAATCATTGCTATGAAAACGCAATAGCCGAAAGACTTAACGGAATACTCAAAGATGAATTCTATCTCGACCAAACATTTGCTAGCGTGGTTCAAGCTAAAAAAGCAACGAAAAATGCAATCAAATTGTACAACAATAAAAGATTACATTTATCTTTAGACTATAAAACACCTAATTACGTGCATCAATATGCCGCTTAAAAACAAGTATTAATCTGTAGCCGTATTTTAGGACGTGACATAATACACCGTCCTAAATAAAGGCTACATAATTTTAAACTTAAAATATATATCAAAATATTCTATTATCATTACTAGTCTATATTTATTAACCTACTATAAAATCATTTGCTTCATCTAAAACTATATTTTCGAAACTTTTTAAATAAACCTCAGTTGTCCGAATAGATTGATGCCCTAGCCCTTCACTTATGATTTCCGTAGAAATGCCCATGTTTTTTTGCGATAGTTGCCCAAGAATGTCGTATATAATAAGAGGTTATTTTTTCTTCTTTATTTGCATCTTTTGCAATTTTCTTCAATAATTTGTTAACTAATCTTCTGTCTGAGCGATATTTTTTAAATGTTTCAACCGAGCCGTCGTAACCTATTGGAAAAACAAAGTCATTTGGATCCTTATCCTGAGTATACTTCTTAAGTATTTCAGAAAATTCTGTGGTAATTCTAATTGATAAAGGATCGTTGGTTTTACTTCTGCCATAAAATATTCTATTTCCTTTTATATCACCTAATTTCAATTTAGCAAGATCAATTAAATTCATACCCCTACAGTTAAACATGGCTAAAAAATAATTTCTTGTATGCCAAAGACTACTGTTTTCCTCATATTTCAAATTTCGAATAGCAATTATTTTTTCTTTAGACAATGCCTTTTTTTTTGTTCTTCTTGTAGATGGAATTTTATAACTAGAAAAAGGATGTTTAAATGGTATAAACAGATCTTCTTTAATTGCACTATTATAAATAGCTCTTATTGCTCTAGCGTATGAACTTATACAATTTTTAGAATTTCCTTTTGATAAATGTTCTATCTCAAAATCAGTTAAAAAAGTTACTGTAATCTGATGAAACTTTACAGGAGAATTATTATTGAATTTTTCAAAAGCTGTTATTGCATTTTTGTACCAATTAGCCGTTGCAGGCTTGTTAGATTTCAGTTTTCGGTTTATTAAAACTTTACCCCATTCCTCTAGGGTAATTTCATTAGACAGGTCTTTCTTAATCTTTGAATCTAATTTATCGTCCCATAACTTTTTAATATTTTGAACTAACGTATCAACTGTTATCTGATTAAGAGTATCACCAAGTTCATTGATCAAAGTCTTTGCTGAATGAAGTTTTTCATATAACGCTTTATTAATCTCATCACAATCCAAATCCTTATTTACTGAAACTGATTTTTTCATTGTCATGTTATTTGCATCCCATCCAGCTTTAGACGTTTTGTAAGGAAGACGAATCATTCTAGGTCTCTTATGAAAAACTCTAACTACGATTGGAAACAACCCTTCATTCGCAGTTTTTGATTTAGCTCTGGTATCCAAAATTAATTTTGCTCGTGCCATTTCTCAGTAATTTTAGATATAAAGTTAGCAAAAATTACGCACACTTTGCGCACACTTCTCTTTGAGTACAATTCATATCAAACAATCTCAAAACAAACTAAACACCAGAAAATCAAAGATTTACAAATAATATTACTAGTGAAAATAGTCGATTTTTTTGGTCATCTAAGCAGGCGGTGCTAGGTTAAAATCCTGGTGCAATCACAAAAAAATCTTACGAGATAAAGTAACGCTTTTTTACGCTAAAAAAATTATGGTTAGTCTGAAAAGGATATTTTTTAATTTTTACAACCTTTAAATTGATTTTCTCAAAATAGATTCAACTATTTACCTTTTGAGCTAATCTAATGGTTGAATGGAATAGCAAGAGGACTTATTAAATTGTTTATTGCTAAAAAAAATAAATGAACTTCATTACATGTTTATTATTAGGATTTCTTGTAGCAACATCTGGTAGTATTGTACCTAGTTATCTAAATCTAACGGTTGTTAAGTACAGTCTAAAAAGTGGTGAAATTTCTGCCTTTTATCTCATTGGAGGTTTTGCTACAGTTTTATTTTTTCAAGCAAATGTTGGAGCCTACTTTTCCAATATTTTAATGAAAAACTCAGAATATATTACACTTATACAAAAAGTAGGTACAGGGATTTTACTACTCTTATCTCTTAATTTTTTTAGATTACATATCAATTCAAAAAACAAAAAAAAGAAAATTGAAATAAAAAAATCAAAAGCATATTTCAGTGGTATAGGCTTGTCGCTGTTAAATACTTTTGCAATTCCATTCTACTTTACGTCAATTTCTTTATTAATTAGTTTAGATTATTTTGAATACTCTTTATTAAACAGCTTATACTTTTCCATTGGCTCTACATTAGGCTCATTCTCGTTATATGCATTGTACGCAATTATTGCGAGTAGAATTGAACACAAACTCACCACTATAGCACACAAGATGAATTTAATTTTAGGTTGTCTTACAGGATTAGTAGCTATTATAAATATGGCTTATTTATATGTGAAATAAATACATAATTTAGTTAAAATAGTTTAAGCTAACTTTTTATTTATTCAGGGTATTCAATCCTTAAGTGATAGATATTAGCCAACTTAGATTTCAATACTTTTTTAATAGCTTGAATTTCTTTAAATGTAATATCTGCATTTAAAAACTGACCACTTTCCATCTGCTTATTTATTATATTTTCAACAAATTCGTTAAGCTTTGTACTTGTTGGTTCTTTTAAACTTTTAGATGCCGCCTCCAAGCTATCGCACATCATTAGTATTGCAGTTTCTTTACTAAATGGTGTCGGGCCAGGATACATAAAGTCCTTTATATTTACATTTTCATTTGTTGCTTTTTCCTTCATATAAAAATAGTATACAAGACTAGTGCCATGATGAGTTCTAATAAAGTCAATGACGCGGTCTGGTAGATTATACTTCTTAGCAATCTCAATGCCATTTAAGGTGTGTTCTATAATTATTTTTGCGCTTTCTATACTTGATAATTCGTCGTGCGGATTAATTCCGGTACTCTGATTTTCTGTAAAATACGTTGGGTTATTCATCTTACCAATATCATGGTATAAAGCCCCTACCCTCACTAACATGGCATTTGCACCAATTTCATTTGCTGATGACTCTGCTAGATTTGCAACATTAAGTGAATGGTGAAATGTACCAGGCGCTCTGTTAGATAACTCTTTCAATAATTTGGTATTAGTATCTGAAAGCTCTAATAGTGAAACATCAGAAACTAAACCGAATATTTTCTCATATATATAGATTAACGGTTGTACAAAAAGTGTTGCTAAACCACATAATATGAATAATCCAAAAGTTTCTAATTTAAGGCCTGTTAATTGCCCTTCATGAATAACGAAAAATGCAAAATAAGCAATGATATAAATGAAAGTAATCTGTCCCACCGAAATAAATAAATTAGCTCTTTTATACAATTCAGAAACCGTTAATATGGTTACCATACCTGCAATAATTTGAAGAAACATATACTCGTAACTATTTGGCACTACAAAGCCTAAAAGTAAAACGGTAAGTACATGTGTAAACAATCCTAATCTTGCATCAAAAAAAGCTTTTAAAACCAAAGGCATAATACACAGTGGAACGATATAAATAAATTGCGAATTAATATTTACAACTAAAGAGGTAATTAATATCATTAAAGAGATATTAAAAAAGATAAACGTAACTTTAGTATTGTTTAAAAACACCTCTTTTCTATACTTACTTAAAAATAATAATAGCATCAAAAGTGTTAAAGCTACTAATAACGTGTAGGCAATAAGAACCCAATTATAATTGGTAGTATTCCAAACTTGAGATTCGTATTCAGATTTTAGAGAACTTAGAATATCATACTGAGCTTCTTCGATTACTTGCCCTTTTGAAATAATGAGCTGATCTTTTTCAACACGCCCTCTTGTTAAAGACAATCTTGATAGGTCTTCCTCTAAAGCCTTTTTGGTTAAGATTTCATTCAGTTTTATATTCGGTTTTATAACATCAAAAAACACCGATATCATACGTTTCTTGGCATTTTTAGGCATTGAATTCCCCATGTCTGCTTCCACACGAAGCCTTAAATTACTGATTTCAAGAAAAGTACCATATTGAACCTCTTTTTCTACTTTATTAGAAGTCGCTAATTTTACAGCTCTATCAACATCGTAATTATAGTCCGAATCTAATATTCCTTTATTATACAGGCTTTTAATTATTGACCGTCCCTTTTTATATAATTCAGAATTTTGAATATTAAAATTAGTTGAATCTTTAAACACCTGATTAAACCTTGTTAAATATTCAGATAATACTTCTTCTTCAATCTCTTTATTTAATTCAAAATAAACAAGACTTTGGCTTTTAATTTCTAACTCTTCTTTTTCAATTTCTTTAGGAGATTTTTTAATCGCAAAATTAAAAGGAGCATAGAGGTTTTCAGACTGCCATGGCTTTCCTTTTTCAAAAGAATATCTAAACTTTCCTGTCTTCGGAAATACATACACAATAAACAATGTTGTTACGATAAACAACAAAACCTTATACACTAGAGCGTGGTTCTTATACCACTTATTGTAGAATACATTCATATACAATCAAATGTAAGAAATATTAGAATTTTACACCGCTAATATCATTAATACATTCTCAAATCTCTCAAAAAATGTTTAAATTCGCACTAAACAACAATCAAACATATTTATTATGAATAAGGACGTCGTTATCGTTTCAGCTGTAAGAACTCCAATTGGAAGTTTTTTAGGAAGCCTATCTACGGTACCAGCAACAAGATTAGGAGCTGCTGCTATTAAAGGAGCTTTAGAAAAAATTAACTTGAAACCAGAATTGGTAGATGAAGTTATTATGGGAAATGTAGTACAAGCTGGTACTGGACAAGCACCTGCGAGACAGGCTGCAATTTATGCTGGTATACCCAATACAGTACCTTGTTCTACCGTTAATAAAGTTTGTGCATCAGGTATGAAAGCTGTTATGCAAGCTGCTCAGGCTATTCAATTAGGTGATGCAGATATTGTTGTTGCTGGTGGTATGGAAAACATGAGTTTAATTCCTCATTATTACCATGCTAGATCTGCTACCAAATTTGGACCTGCAACTCTTGAAGATGGTATGCAAAAAGATGGTTTAGTAGATGCCTATGATAAAAACGCCATGGGTGTTTGTGCTGATGAATGTGCTACGGAATACAAATTCTCGAGAGAAGATCAAGATGCTTTTGCTGTTCAATCTTATGAGCGTTCTAAAGCCGCTTGGGAAGCTGGTAAATTTAAAGATGAAGTGATTAGTGTTGAAGTACCACAACGTCGTGGAGAACCAGTTATAGTTGATAGTGATGAAGAGTATACAAATGTAAGAATGGATAAAATTCCAGCTTTACGTCCTGCTTTTACTAAAGATGGAACTGTTACTGCTGCAAATGCATCTACAATTAATGATGGTGCCGCTGCATTAATATTAATGAGTAGAGAAAAAGCTGAAGAATTAGGATTAACACCTATTGCAACTATAAAATCATATGCAGATGCTGCACAAGAGCCAAAATGGTTTACAACCGCACCTGCTAAAGCATTACCAAAAGCATTAGCAAAAGCTAGCTTAGATATTAACGCTATTGATTTCTTTGAATTTAACGAAGCATTTTCTGTAGTAGGTTTAGCTAATATGAAAATTTTAGGATTAGATGATCATAACGTAAACGTGAATGGAGGAGCTGTTTCTTTAGGGCACCCTTTAGGTTGTTCTGGAGCTAGAATTTTAGTGACTCTAATTAGCGTACTACATCAAAATAATGCAAAATTAGGAGCTGCAGCGATTTGTAATGGTGGTGGCGGTGCTTCTGCAATGATTTTAGAACGCGCTTAACAAAACCCTATGCAATACGGCATTTGCAATCTTGGAATTGTACCTATCAGATTTGAACCTAGCGATACCAGTGAAATGGTAACGCAGGCTTTATATGGCGACTATTTTAAAGTATTAGAGCAACGTAAGAAGTGGAGTCGTATTCGTTTTGCATACGATAAATATGAAGGTTGGATAGATAATAAGCAGTATTTAGAAATTGAAGAATCTAATTATATTGATTTATCTAAATCCGAAATGAATCTTTCTAAAGATTTAATAGAATTTGTATCCGATGATGCCGATAACCTTTACCCTATTCCTGCAGGTTCTAATTTAAATGGTTTGTCTTTACTTAATCACCATTTTGATGGAATTGCTTCAACTTCTAAAAGAGCAAAGGATAATATTATAAAATCTTCTTTTTTATATTTGAATGCTCCATATTTATGGGGAGGAAAAACACCTTTTGGTATTGACTGTTCTGGATTTACCCAGATGGTTTACAAACTAAATGGTTATAAAATTCTGCGCGATGCTTCTCAGCAAGCAAAGCAAGGTGAAGCTTTAAGTTTTATTGAAGAGAGTGAACCTGGCGATTTAGCTTTTTTCGATAATGCAGAAGGTATTATTACTCATGTAGGAATTATAATGGAAGACAATTATATTATTCATGCACACGGAAAAGTACGAATTGATCGTTTAGATCACAGTGGTATTTATAATATTGAAAAGAATATACATACTCATAAACTAAGAGTTATTAAAAAGATCATATAAAAAAAAGCGACTTATTTCTAAGTCGCTTTTTTTTATGTATTATCATAATATTAATTTCCAGCTGCAGAAGCTTCCATCTGTTCAACTTTAGCTCTCATAGCTTTAAATTTATCAGTTTCACCCAATGCACTATAAATGTTCATTAAAGTTTTTGCTGCGTCTACATTTGTATTCCTTAATTCTAAAGCTTTTTCTAAATAAGGTATAGCATCATTATACAACTGAGTACGGCTATCTTTAAGAGCATCGTACTTTTTATTGTCAGCAGAGCTTGTACCTAGACCATTCATTTCCTCAACAATTGCAGCTTCGCCGCCCAAAATAACGACAGCTAAATTGTTATATGCATCTACATAATTAGGGTTAATAGCAATAGCTTTTTCATAATACTTAATAGCCGCTTCAGAGTTACCTCCTTCAGCTGCTAACACACCTAAATTATATTGTAATTCTGAATTCTCTGGATCTTTTTGAGTTGCTTCCTCCATTAAAGCTCTAAACTTCTCTCTATTACCCATTTTTAAATACACATTAGCCTCAGATAATAACAATCCGATGTCATCAGGGTTTTCTGATCTTGCGTCTGCCATAGCTCCTAAAGCTTTTTCATTATCCCCTTGAGACACATATATTAAGGCTATATTTTTTACAATCTCAGCTGTTTTTGATTCACTTTTATAATCTTTAGGCTCTTTATGTAATTTTGCCTTTACAGAAAAATCACGTTGCGTTTTATCAGCGAAAGTTTCTTCTACACCTGACTCAACATTAATTGCTGAATAATTCATTTTTTCACCAGTATATCCTAAATTCTTTAACTGTATATAATAGTCTAAAGCCGTATCGAAATCTGGTTCTGAAACAGCAGAAGATGCTGCATAATATAAATACAAAGTATCCTTTGGAGACATTTTATAAGCCTTATCAAAACCTTTCGCTGCTACTTTGTAATTTTTATTCGTAAAAGCAGTATTTGCTTTTGTTAAATAAGCATTCATCATATTAGTCGTCATCACATTAGCCTCTTCGGTATATTTCAATTTACCCATCTTAGATTCTAATTCTTTTACGTTATTTAAGCTTGTTATGGCTTCATCAATATTAGCATCTGTTCCTTGACCTTCAGCATACAATGCTTGGGCTTTTAAATAATAAAACTTAGCTTTAAGTTTATCATCCATACTACCTGTTAAGGCTTCTGCTGCAGAAACTGCAGATTTAGCATCACCATAATTTGAACTTTTAAGAGCTTTTTCAATTGCTTTTACTTCACTTTTCTGTGCAAAGGTAATTGACGAAATTGCCAAGAGCAGCACTAATGTCATTAATTTTTTCATCTTGTAATAAATAATTTATTTGTTAATTTTAGTTTTTAGTTTTCTGTTTCATTATCATCAATAGCTGTGCCATCTTCAGTAGATCCCTCACCGTCAACAACATCACCTTCGACTGCCTCAGCCTCAATATCTTCTATCACCTCTTCATCATCTTTCATCACCTTAGCGACTGCTGCTATAGAATCATTTCCTTTAAGATTAATCAATTTAACCCCTTGAGTTGCTCTTCCCATAACACGTAGATTGGCAACTGCCATACGAATTGCAATTCCAGATTTATTAATAATCATTAAATCATCTTCATCTGTAACATTCTTTATAGATACTAAACTACCTGTTTTTTCAGTGATAGAAATAGTTTTTACACCTTTCCCTCCTCTGTTTGTAATTCTATAATCTTCTAAGCTAGAACGTTTACCGTAACCGTTTTCAGATACCACTAAGATATTGCTTTCCATATCATCTACAGCAATCATACCTATAACTTCGTCTGTATTTTCATCTTGAAGACGAATACCACGGACTCCTGAAGCACCTCTTCCCATTGGTCTAGTTTTAGCTTCCTCAAAACGAATTGCTTTACCAGATTTTAAAGCTAACATTACTTGGCTTTCACCAGTCGTTAATTTTGCTTCTAATAAAACATCATCATCCTTAATAGTTATAGCATTAATACCGTTAGATCTTGGTCTAGAATATTGTTCTAAAGATGTTTTCTTAACCTGACCTTTCTTAGTAGCCATAATTACATAATGACTATTAATATAGGCTTCATCTTTTAAATCTTGAGTACAGATGAAAGCCATTACTTTATCATCTTGCTCTATATTAATAAGGTTTTGAATTGCTCTACCCTTTGATGTTTTAGAACCTTCTGGTATTTCGTAAACACGCATCCAAAAACATTTTCCTTTTTGAGTAAAGAATAACATATACTGGTGGTTTGTACCTACAAATAAATGTTCTAAGAAATCTTCATTTCTAGTTGTTGTTGCTTTTTGTCCAACTCCACCTCTATTCTGAGTTTTATATTCGCTAAGTAAAGTTCTTTTGATATAACCTGCGTGCGAAATTGTAATTACAACTTGCGCATCAGGAATCATATCTTCGATACTTAAATCACCACCTGCATATTCAATTACTGAACGACGCTCATCACCATATTTATCTCTAACAACTTCTAATTCCTCCTTAATAATAGCCATTCGACGCTCTTTCTTGTCTAGGATATCTTTTAGATCGATTATTGTCTTCATAATCTCATCATATTCAGAACGCAATTTATCTTGCTCTAAACCTGTTAACTGACGCAAACGCATCTCAACAATCGCTTTTGCTTGAATTTCTGAAAGTTTGAAACGTTCAATTAAACTATTACGCGCTTCATCTGCATTATTAGATGCACGAATTATTTTAATTACTTCATCAATATTATCTGAAGCAATAATTAAACCTTCTAAAATATGAGCTCTTTCTTCTGCTTTTCTTAATTCATATTTAGTACGTCTTACAACAACGTCATGTCTATGCTCTACAAAATATTGTATAAGTTCTTTTAAATTTAAAAGCTGCGGACGTCCTTTTACTAATGCTATATTATTAACACTAAAAGAGGTTTGTAAAGCTGAATATTTATAAAGTTTATTAAGTACGATATTTGGAATAGCATCACGTTTTAAAACGTAAACAATTCGCATACCATTTCTATCTGATTCATCACGAATAGAAGAAATACCTTCCATCTTCTTTTCATTAACCAAGTCAGCAGTTTTCTTAATCATATCTGCCTTATTAACTTGGTAAGGAATTTCAGAAACAATAATACATTCTCTTCCTTGTACCTCTTCTATAATAGCTTTACCACGCATTACAATACGTCCGCGACCTGTATGAAAAGCTTCCTTTACACCATCGTAACCATATATAGTTCCCCCTGTAGGAAAATCGGGTGCTTTAACGTGTTGTATTAACTCGTCTATTTCAATATCATTATTTTCAATGTAAGCTATAGTACCGTTAACTACTTCTGTTAAGTTGTGTGGTGGCATGTTAGTAGCCATACCCACAGCAATACCTGAGGCACCATTCACAAGAAGTCCTGGAATACGTGTTGGTAAAACAGTTGGTTCTTCAAGCGTATCATCAAAGTTTAACTTATGATCTACCGTTTCTTTGTCAATATCTGCCAACATGTCCTCAGATATTTTACGCATTCTAGCTTCAGTATAACGCATTGCTGCCGGACTATCACCATCTACAGATCCAAAGTTACCTTGACCATCAACCAACATGTAACGCAAACTCCATTCTTGAGCCATACGCACCATTGCATCATAAACAGAGGTATCTCCATGTGGGTGATACTTTCCTAAAACTTCACCGACAATTCTTGCTGACTTTTTATGTGCCGAATTTGCTCTAATTCCAAGTTCATGCATACCGTAAAGTACACGTCTATGTACTGGTTTTAAACCGTCTCTTACATCTGGTAACGCACGTGACACGATGACTGACATTGAATAATCAATGTAAGCCGATTTCATTTCATCTTCAATGTTAATTGGAATGAGCTTTTCTCCTTCTGCCATATATAAAATTAATTAGTTTTTTTGTAAGTTTTCATAACATGCTAATATAACCAAAATAGTACTGTTTCTAGCCTAAAACATTATCATTTTTGGGATTTTTTATTAACAATATACACCCCCCTTTTAGTTAATAAGTATCTCTCTATTTACTTTGATATAAAATGGTTTTTTATTCTCTTCGTTTGCACCATTTAAGGGACACTAAGAGAATCCTTAAAATTTTCTATACAATTCGTTTCTATTTACTTGTATTTCACTTAGAAAATAAAACTTTAGTTCAGGAGCTAAAATTCTATTTTATTATTGATTTCAAGTACAATATTATTCAAATTTTTAGAACTCTTTTAAAAATTCTTTTGGTTTAGGTACAGTTTTTGACCTATACCCAATATGTTTTTATTATTTTTAATGCAGAAAGAGAAAGGAATACACTATGGATGATAATTTTTCCCCAAGAGTTAAAGATGTTATAGCTTATAGCAAAGAAGAAGCTTTACGTTTAGGTCATGACTTTATAGGAACTGAGCACTTAATGCTCGGACTATTAAGGGATGGCGATGGTAAAGCAATAGATATTTTAAGTGCATTAGACATAGATCTAAATCACCTGAGGCGCAAAGTTGAGATTTTAAGTCCAGCTAACCCTAATATTCTTGCAACATCTAACGAAAAAAAGAACTTACATTTAACAAGGCAAGCTGAGCGCGCTCTAAAAACAACTTTTTTAGAAGCAAAGTTGTTTCAAAGTACTTCAATTAATACAGCGCACTTATTACTGTGTATTTTAAGAAATGAAAATGACCCAACGACCAAGCTTTTAAATAAGCTAAAGGTTGATTATGATAACGTAAAAGAAGAATTCAAATCTATGATTACTAACGAAGATGATTACTTAGACACTCCGAAAGCTGAATCGTTTTCTGATGACGATATTAACGAGGAAGAAGATGAAGCAAAGCAGAATCCTTTTGGTGGTCAGTCTAACAAGACAAACAAAAAATCTAAAACACCAGTTTTAGATAATTTTGGAAGAGACTTAACCGTACTTGCAGAAGAGGACAAATTAGACCCAGTTGTAGGACGAGAAAAAGAAATAGAGCGTGTGTCTCAAATTTTAAGTCGAAGAAAGAAAAACAATCCTCTATTAATTGGAGAACCAGGTGTTGGTAAATCTGCTATTGCAGAAGGTCTAGCTCTAAGAATTGTAAAACGTAAAGTATCGCGTACCTTATTTAATAAGCGTGTAGTTACTTTAGATTTGGCAAGTTTAGTTTTAGGCACAAAATACAGAGGACAGTTTGAAGAACGTATGAAAGCCGTTATGAACGAGCTGGAAAAGAATGATGATATTATTCTTTTTATTGATGAAATTCATACCATTGTTGGAGCTGGTGGAGCAACTGGAAGCTTAGATGCCTCTAACATGTTTAAACCTGCTTTAGCTAGAGGCGAAATACAATGTATTGGAGCTACAACTTTAGATGAATATAGACAATACATTGAGAAAGACGGAGCTTTAGAGCGTCGTTTTCAAAAGGTAATTGTTGAACCAACTTCTGTTGAAGAAACAATTGAGATTCTTAATAACATTAAAGGCAAATACGAAGAGCACCATAACGTTAATTATACGCAAGAAGCTATTGAGGCATGTGTTAAATTAACTAATCGTTATATGACGGAACGTTTCTTACCAGATAAAGCTATAGATGCTTTAGATGAAGCAGGCTCTCGTGTTCATATTACAAACATTGATGTTCCTAAAAAAATTCTTGAATTAGAGAATAAACTTGAAGAAGTTAAAGAAACTAAGAATAGTGTTGTTAAGAAGCAAAAATACGAAGAGGCTGCAAAACTTAGAGATGATGAAAAGCGCCTAGAAAAAGAACTTGCTACCGCTCAAGAAACTTGGGAAGAAGAAACCAAACTCCATAAAGAAATTGTAACAGAAGACAATGTTGCAGATGTTGTTTCTATGATGACAGGGATTCCTGTAAATAAAATTGCACAGACTGAAATCAATAAATTATCTAAATTACCAGAACTTATTAAAGGAAAAGTAATTGGGCAAGATCAGGCTGTTGCTAAGGTTGTAAAAGCTATACAGAGAAACAGAGCTGGACTTAAAGACCCTAATAAGCCAATTGGTTCATTTATCTTTTTAGGACAAACAGGTGTTGGTAAAACACAGTTAGCAAAAGTATTAGCTCGCGAGTTATTTGAAAGTGACGATTCTTTAGTGAGAATTGACATGAGTGAATACATGGAAAAATTTGCAATCTCTCGTTTAGTTGGTGCTCCTCCAGGATACGTTGGTTATGAAGAAGGCGGTCAGTTAACTGAAAAAATACGTCGTAAACCATACGCTGTTGTTCTTTTAGATGAAATTGAAAAAGCGCATCCGGATGTCTTTAATATGCTGTTGCAGGTTTTGGATGATGGCTATTTAACAGATAGTTTAGGACGTAAAATTGATTTTAGAAATACAATTATAATAATGACTTCTAACATTGGTGCCAGAAAACTAAAAGATTTTGGAACTGGTGTAGGTTTCGGAACATCTGCTAGAGAAGCACAAGAAACTGATTATGCCAAAGGTGTAATAGAAAATGCTCTTAAAAAGGCATTTGCTCCAGAGTTCCTAAATAGAATTGATGATGTGATTGTATTTAATGCTTTAGAAAAAGCAGATATTAGTAAAATTATAGATATTGAGTTGATTAAGCTTATTGATAGAATTAAAGACTTAGGTTACGAACTTCAGCTTTCTGAAAAAGCTAAAGATTATATTGCCGAAAAAGGATTTGATAAACAGTACGGAGCAAGACCTTTAAATAGAGCCATTCAAAAATATGTTGAAGATGCTCTTGCTGAAGAAATCATCAACTCTAAACTTCATGAAGGAGATACCATCGTAATGGATTTGGAAGAAGAAAATAATGAACTTAGTGTTAAAATTAAATCTTCTGAAAAAACTACAGAATCTTAATTTTTTCTAATTTATTAAAATAGAAACTCTTTCTTAACCGAAAGAGTTTTTTTATTTAATTAGATTATACCCCTAGCCAAGAATAAAAATTATGAGCCAATCTTTAAAGTTCGACTTTTGTAACTTAACTGTATTTGACAACTACATTATTGTTAATATTAAAGAAGGTATTAATGTTACACCTGACAGAAATAACACATTAATAGATATTACTGAAACATACTTTTTAAACAAACCATTTGTCTATATTTCAAACAGAATAAACTCCTACTCTGTTGACCCAAAAGTCTATTTAAAGACTTCAAAAATTAAAAACTTAGAAGGATTAGCAATAGTTTCGAGCAATTACCAAGCAAAAGTGAATGCCGAGATTGAAAAAATGTTTTTTAAAAAGCCTTTTGAAATTTTTTCAGAATTAGAAGAAGCCATAGTATGGGCTCATAAAATAACAAAGACAGAGTGATAAAATACCACGCTGCCTTTTATAAAATTATTTTAAATCATAATGATTTAAAAATAACTCATCAATCTCAACATCAACATCTTTTAAAAATTGAATTGATGCTTCAATAGAGTCATGTAGCACCTCATCTGCCTTTATAAAAGGGACAAATTTTCTAAATTGCTCTAAAAAAGACTCTAAAAAAGGAGATGTTTTTAATGGTCTCCTAAATTCTAAAGCTTGTGATGCATTCATTAATTCTATAGCAATAACTCGCTCTACATTTTTAACCAAAGTATAGGCTTGAGTGGCAGCATTTGCACCCATGCTTACATGGTCTTCCTGACCATTACTAGACACAATACTATCTACACTTGCTGGTGAAGCCATTTGTTTATTGGCACTAACAATGCTTGCCGCTGTGTATTGCGGAATCATAAAACCAGAATTTAGTCCAGGGTTATCCACTAAAAATGCAGGTAAACCTCTTAAACCTGAAACTAATTGAAAAACACGACGTTCCGAAATATTTCCTATTTCTGCCATTGCAATCTTTAAATAATCTAAAGCCAGAGCTAAAGGTTGACCATGAAAATTTCCTCCTGAAATTATTAAATCTTCTTCATGAAAAATATTAGGATTATCGGTTACCGAATTAATTTCTGTTAAAATTACTTTTTCAACAAAATCTAAAGTGTCTTTTGTTGCTCCATGAACTTGAGGAATACATCGGAAAGAATAAGGATCTTGTACGTGTTCTTTTTCACGTTCAATAAGTTCACTTCCTTTTAAAAATTCATTAAAACGTCTTGCTACTTTTCGTTGCCCTGGATGTGGTCTCACAGCATGAACCAAATCATGAAAAGGATCTAAACGTCCATCAAAAGCATCTAATGAAATACTTGCTATAATATCTGCTAAATAAGATGTTTTATGAGACATTAATAATAAGTAAACACCATAAGCACTCATAAATTGTGTTCCATTTAAAAGAGCTAAACCTTCTTTTGCTTCTAATTTTACAGGTTCCCAATTAAATTTTTCTAAAAGTGTTTTAGCATCATATTCTTTACTATTGTGCACCACTTTTCCTTTTCCTAATAAGGGTAAAGCCAAATGTGCCAATGGAGCTAAATCACCCGATGCACCTAAAGAACCTTGCGTAAATACAAAAGGAAATATATCATTATTAAAAAAGTCAATAAGCCTATTTACTGTTGCAAGTTGCACCCCACTATGACCATAACTCAGTGACTGAATCTTTAAAAGTAACATCACTTTTACTACCGTTTTTGGAACCCGATCACCTGTTCCACAAGCATGAGACATTACTAAATTCTCTTGCAACTGACTTAAATCTGAATCTGATATTTTTACATTATATAATGAACCAAAACCTGTATTTATACCATACATAGGCTTCTTTTCACTTGCTAGTTTAGCATCGAGATAAGTTTTACATTTTTGAATTTCATTTGCAGAAGCTTCTGAAAGCTTCAATTTTTTATTTTCATAAAAAATATTATAAATCGTTACAATATCTAAAGCATCTGAAGAGATGATATGGTAGTTGTCCATTATCGTTTAGTTTAATTAGTATTCAAAATTGAGGATTATTTTGGGTTTTACCATGTAAATATTCAATTCTTTAATTACAAATAAAATCTATGAATTATAATTCCTTCTACAAATCTCAGCCTAAAAATTATAATCTAGAACGTTGACTTTTTATTATAATCATTTCAAAAAAAAGTATTAAAACACGGGTTAAACTTTATAAAAAATTTAGAATTAGGATTCCTATATATTGTTTATTTTTGAAGCAATCAAAAATACTATTTATGAAAAGATTATTATTACTTTGTATTGCAACCTCTTTATTTGCATGCAAAGGAGAGCCTAAAGAATATGTTACACTTTCGGGAAAAATATCTAATCCTGATGAAAGTAAAATTGTGAAAGTCTTTAGAGGCAAAGGTTATGAAAAGATTATTACCCTAAATGAAGATGGTACATTTAAAGATACTTTAAACGTCATTGCTGGTGATTACAACTTTCAACACGGAAAAGAATACGGCCAAATTTATTTAGAGAACGACAATACAACTTCTTTTACGACAGATAATAATTCTTTTATAGATTCTTTAGTTTTTGAAGGAGATGATTCTGATCTTAATAATTTTAGCGTAAAATCATTTTTATTAGGTAAAGCCCATTTTTCTAATGAATTAGTTGCATCTAATGATATCGATGTTATTAATAAAGCGATTGAAAATTATAAATCTTCATATGAAGATTTAAAAGTTAAATATACAGACGTAGATTCTACACATTTAGCCATGATGGATACTAATATTGACAGAACAGTAAACCAACTTTCTAGCTTTGTAAAATCTAAAGTAGCGACTAATAATGCTTTTCCGAAAGGCTCACCCTCACCTGATTTTGAAAATTATGAAAATTATAAAGGAGGAAAAACATCTCTCTCTGATTTAAACGGAAAATATGTTTACATCGACTTATGGGCTACTTGGTGCGCTCCTTGTCTTAAAGAAATCCCGTCTCTTAAAAAAATTGAAAAGCAATATGAAGGAAAAAACATCGAATTTGTAAGCATTTCTATTGATGATGGTAGAGGTCATAAAAATGATAAAGCCGCTGCTTATTCTGCTTGGAAAAAAATGATTGCAGATAAAGATTTAGGTGGTACTCAATTAATGGCTGATAATGGATTCATGTCTCAGTTTGTTCAAGACTATAAAGTTACTGGTATTCCAAGATTTATTTTAATTGATCCAAGCGGAAATATTATAACTGCTGACGCACCTAGACCTTCAAGTTCTGAATTGGTTAAGTTACTTGACCAATTAAGCATTTAAGTTTAGATTACTCTAAATTAAAAAGCCAGTCTAAATTAGTTATTTAGACTGGCTTTTTTTTTCTAATATATCATCACTTTTGTTCTTCTTGTTCCTTTTTAGGTTGCTCTGGCTCTTTAAATAAATCGATATAAGCCTCACCAATAGTTTTAATAATGTTACTAGCCATTAAACTTTCAAAACCACAATTTTTTAAAGAAATATCGGCAGACTTACCATGAAGATAAACACCAAAAATTGTTGCTGATAATGGCGTATAACCTTGAGCTATTAAACCAGATATTATTCCTGTTAAAACATCTCCACTTCCCGCTGTTGCCATACCTGGATTCCCTGTGGTATTTATATACAATTTATCTTTATAAACGGTTATAGAATTCGCCCCTTTAATTAATACAACAACATCATATTCATTTGATAGCGCTTGTACTTTTTCTAATTTTTCAAAGTCATTAGACCATTTACCAACCAATCTTTCTAACTCTTTGGGATGTGGTGTCAATACCGTTTGCTTAGGCAAGTGTTTTAAAAGCGTTTTATGTTGAGATAAAATATTTAAACCATCCGCGTCTATAACTAACTGAGTTTTATTATTTTTCAAGAACTCTTTAAAAGTCTTAACGGTTTTCTCTGTAGTTCCTAAACCGACGCCGATTCCAATAACTGTTGGTTCTAAATTAAAATTTATATCAGAAATATGTGTTTCCGTGCTATCTGTAAGAACCATAACTTCAGGAATAGAAGATTGCAAACTCTGATAACCACATTTAGGCACAAAAGCAGTTACTAAACCCGCCCCAGAACTAAAAGCTGCTCTACTTGCTAAATTTACAGCACCTATTTTTCCGTAGCTGCCTCCTAAAATCATTACATGTCCAAAATCACCTTTATGAGAAAATTTTTCTCTAGGTTTATATAATGGCAATACTTCTAGCTTAGAGATTAATTCAGCTTTAGTTTCGGTCTGCACTAAATATTCACGATCTATTCCTATATCTAAAACTTCCCATTGCCCAATGAATTTTGCTGTATCAGGTAAGAAGAATACTAATTTTGGTGACTGAAAACTTAATGTATAATTAGCAAAAACCACTGCACTTTCATCTTCGATAGCTTCATCTGTATATAACCCTGAAGGAATATCAATAGCTAATGTAAAAGCTTTTGATGCTTTAAATTTTTGAAATAATTCTGCAACCCAATTGTTGGGCTCTCTATTAAAACCAAGACCAAAAACAGCATCTACAATTATATCATCTTTGCCAATTTCAATTGCTTTAAAATCATCTTTACAACTCAGCATTTCTGGCCACTTTTTTGTGACATTTTTAATGTGATCGTAATTTATTAAAAAATCTTGTGTTCGTTTATCACTGCAATTAACAATATAGGTTACCACATTATATCCATGCGTTATTAAATGTCTCGCTAATACTAATCCATTACCCCCATTATTACCGATACCACAAAACACATGAATTGGAACTTGTGCTCCTTGCATACGTGCATGTATCCAATTAAAAATTTGCGTTCCTGCGCGTTCCATTAACTCTGTTGAGGCTATATTTTGACGTTCAGAAGTTAACTTATCGCCTTCGTAAATTTGTTCTTTAGAAAATAATTTCATTTAACTATTTTAATTAATACTGTTCATTTATAAATACTATTTGTAAAATCCTAAAAATGATTCCACTAAAAAACCAACTCTCTGTTACCGATGTCACACATATTACCTTAAAATATTTTACAAATAACAGGTTTTGTTCCATTTTCAATAATAAGAAGCCGTATTTTTAATAAATCACTAAAAAGAAATGAATTGTTTTTTTATTGTTATAAAAATAATACATTTGAGATGTAATGAAGAAAGAAATTAACATAACACAAAAATTATTAACGCAAACAATGTTCGTGTCTATGTCTATGTTTATTATTTCAATGATTATTACCCTTTGGGGTAATATGTAATAATCTCTCCGTCCCTTTTTTGTCTATTTAGACATTTTTTATTCCTTTTTAAATTTTAAATTATATGAAAGTTCTCAAATTTGGTGGAACATCTGTAGGTTCAGCCGAAAACATAAATAAAGTGATAGCTATATTAGATCAACAATCTCAATCAACACCTATAGCAGTTGTTGTATCTGCTGTTGGCGGTATTACTGATAAATTATTAGAAGCAGGAAATTTAGCTTGTGATAAAAATCTAGACTATAAAAACAAATACGATATTATTTGGTCTTTACACAACTCTATCATAGATGGATTATTTTCAAATACTGAAAGCGATAAAGCTTTAAAAAAGCAACAAGATGATTTACAGGAGTTAATTTCTGATAAATTAAATGAATTAAAAAGTCTTCTAAATGGTATTTACCTCATAAATGAATTGTCCCCTAAAACAAAAGATAAATTATTAAGTTTTGGCGAAAAATTATCATCTACTTTAATTTATCATGCATTATGCTCAAGATCTGTAGATGTTGTTTTAAAAAACTCGCAAGAATTAATTGTTACAGATTCTAATTTTAATAATGCTACAGTAAATTTTCACCTTACGGATGCAAATATTCAGTCCTTTTTCAACTCAAACTCTAGTCAAATTGTTCTTTTACCAGGTTTTGTATCAAAATCTATTAATGGAGAAGTAACGACTCTAGGACGTGGAGGTTCTGATTATACAGCTGCCATAATTGCAGCTGCTATTGAAGCTGAAGAATTGCAAATATGGACCGACGTTAGTGGTATGTTTACAACAAATCCTAAATTAGTTAAGCAAGCATCTCCAATAGTAGAGTTGTCTTATCAAGAAGCTGTAGAATTATCTCACTTTGGTGCGAAAGTTTTATATCCGCCAACGGTAATGCCTGTTTTGAAAAAGAAAATCCCTATTGTTATAAAAAACACTTTAGAACCAGAAGCTATTGGCACCACGATAACAAAACATGTTACACCTAACGGAAATTCACCTGTAAAAGGTATTAGTAACATCGAAAATGTTGCGCTATTAACTTTACAAGGAAATGGTATGGTTGGAGTTCCTGGTTTTAGCAAACGTTTATTTGAAACTTTAGCTCAAGAAAGGATTAACATCATTTTAATCACACAATCGTCATCAGAACATACCATTTGTTTCGGAATTTCTGAAAATGATGCAGAACGCGCAAAATCTGCGATTGATGCTGTTTTTTTATATGAAATTTCATTGCATAAAATAGATCCTATTGTTGTTGAAACTGATTTATCTATCATTGCTGTTATTGGTGATAAAATGAAAAATCACCAAGGCATAAGTGGAAAAATGTTTAGTACACTGGGTAAAAATAATGTCAATATTAGAGCTATTGCACAAGGCGCTTCAGAACGAAACATCTCTGCTGTAATTCATAAAAATGATGTAAAAAAAGCATTAAACAGTCTTCACGAACAATTCTTTGAAATAAAGACAAAACAAATCAATTTATTTATAACTGGTGTTGGTAATGTTGGCGAAAAGCTTATTGAGCAAATAAAACAACAAAAAGCATACGTTAAAGAGCAGTTTAAAATTAATTTAAGAATCGCCGGTTTATCTAATTCTAGAACCATGGTTGTTAACGATGATGGAATTAATTTAAAAAACTGGAAACAAGAGCTTGAAAATGGTGAAAAAGCAAGTTTAAATGGCTTCTTAAACCATGCTAAGAATTTGAATTTAAGAAACTCTGTTTTTGTTGATATTACAGCAAACACAGCCGTTTCTAATATTTACAGCGATTACCTTAAACAAAGCATTTCTGTTGTTGCTTGTAATAAAATAGCGTGTTCAGGAAACATTGAATACTACAATGAATTAAAAGCTTTATCAAGACAATACAATGCTTCATTTTTGTTTGAAACCAATGTTGGTGCAGGATTACCTGTCATAGATACGTTAAGTCATTTAATTACATCCGGAGATAAAGTAAATACTATTCAAGCAGTTTTATCAGGAAGTCTTAATTTTATATTCAATAACTTCAATGCTGAAACTACATTCTATGATGTTGTAAAACAAGCACAAGAGGAAGGTTATACTGAACCAGATCCTCGCATTGACTTAAGTGGAATTGATGTTGCTAGAAAAGTTTTAATTTTAGCTAGAGAAAGTGGTCATCAAATTGAATTATCAGAACTTGAAAGTGATAATTTCTTAACAGAAAAAGCTCTAAATTCAGATAGTGTAGATGATTTTTTAGCAACACTTAAAGAAGATGAAGCATACTATCAAAGTCTCTTTAAATCAGCTCAAGAAAAAAATAGCCAACTTAAGTTTGTTGCTGAATTTAATGACGGTAAAGCTAAAGTTGGATTAAAAGAAATCCCAGAAGGACATCCTTTTTACAACTTAAAAGGAAAGGATAATATTGTAATGTTCTATACCCAACGTTACCCAGAGCAGCCTTTAATAATCAAAGGTGCTGGTGCTGGTGCAGATGTTACGGCTTCAGGATTATTTGCAGATATCATAAGAATCGCTAATAATTAAATGATGAGTAAAGAAATAAAGATATTTTCACCTGCAACAGTAGCTAATGTAGCTTGCGGATTTGATGTACTTGGCTTTTGTTTAGATACTATCGGAGACGAAATGGTCATCAGAAAAACAGAAGAAAAAGGTATTAAAATCACAAAAATTGAAGGTTACGATTTACCATTCGATGCCGAACAGAATGTGGCTGGAGTTTCGGCTTTAGCGATGTATAATGACTTACAGCCCGACTGTGGTTTTGAAATTGAAATCTATAAAAAAATAAAACCAGGCAGTGGTATTGGCAGTAGCTCTGCTAGTGCAGCTGGAAGTGTTTTTGGGATGAATGCCTTATTGGGTTATCCATTAAATAAAACAGAATTAACCAATTTTGCCATGAAAGGCGAAGCCTTAGCTAGTAAATGTGAACACGCAGATAATTTAGCTCCAGCTATTTTTGGTGGATTTACATTGGTTAAAAGTGCCTGTCCTTTGCAGATTTTAGAGTTACCTACGCCAACAGATTTATTCGCAACGTTAATTCATCCACAGATTGAAATTAAAACATCTGAATCTAGAGCTATTTTACCAAAAGAGATTCCTCTAAGTAATGCCATAGCACAATGGGCAAATGTTGGAAGTTTAGTACATGCCTTACATACGTCTGATTACGATTTAATAAAAGACTCATTAATTGATGTGGTTATTGAACCTTACCGTAAGCAATTAATTCCGCATTTTGATGACGTAAAAAGCGCAGCATTAAAAGCAGGTGCATTAGGTTGTGCTATTTCTGGTTCTGGGCCTTCAATTTTCATGTTGAGTAAAAGCGAAGTTATAGCTAAAGAAGTCGAAAAAGCGATAAGAAAAGTATACGCAACAACAGATATAAAATTTGAAACTTATGTTTCTAAGATTAATGTTGAAGGGATTCGGGTGATTTAGAAACATTCAGAAAACTTAACGCAAAAAACCATAACACAAAGCTTCACAGAATAAGTACGAGGATTCACAAAAAGTTTTCTCTAAACAGTTAACTAAGTTGAAGCATATAATAATTTAGAATAAAAATATTATGAATTACTATAGTTTAAATAAAAAAGCACCAAACACATCTTTTCAAGAAGCTGTTATTAGAGGTCTTGCTCCTGATAAAGGTTTATATTTTCCCGAATCAATAGCGCCCTTAGACCCTTCATTTTTCGAAACGATTGAAGATAAATCAAATACAGAAATTGCTTTTGAAGCAATTAAACAATTCATTGTACCAGAGATTCCTGAAGACGTTTTAAAAACGATTGTTGAAGAAACATTAAACTTTGACTTTCCAGTAGTTAAAATCAACGAAAACATTTCTACTTTAGAATTGTTTCATGGACCAACGATGGCTTTTAAAGACGTTGGTGCTCGTTTTATGGCACGCTGCTTGGGCTATTTCAACAAAACAAATACTAAAGATGTTACCGTTCTAGTTGCAACTTCAGGTGATACAGGAGGTGCGGTGGCTAATGGTTTTTTAGGTGTAAAAGGTGTGAATGTTGTTATCCTTTACCCAAGTGGAAAAGTGAGCGATATTCAAGAAAAGCAATTAACTACACTCGGTCAAAATATTACAGCTCTAGAAGTTGATGGTGTTTTTGACGATTGCCAAGATATGGTGAAACAAGCATTTATGGACACCGAATTAACGAGTAAAATGCAATTAACTTCTGCAAACTCCATAAATATTGCACGTTGGTTACCACAATTATTTTACTTTATGTTTACCTACAAACAATTAAAATCTAAACATAAAGATCTAGTATTTTCAGTACCTAGTGGAAACTTCGGAAATATATGTGCTGGTATGGTAGCCCAAAAATTAGGTTTACCTATTACACATTTTATTGCCGCCAATAATGCCAATGATACGATTGTAAATTATATGCTTACCGAATCTTATAATCCAAAACCTTCAGTACAAACCATAAGTAATGCTATGGATGTTGGTAATCCTAGTAATTTTATTAGAATACAAGAATTACATAATAATGATTATGATACTTTAAAAGCTAATTTATCTTCTTATAGTTTTACTGATGAAGAAACCAAAGCTGCGCTTTTAGAAATTTATCATGATTGGAATTATATTGCAGATCCTCATGGAGCTGTTGGTTATTTAGGTGCCAAAGAATACTTAAAATCAAATGATGCTCATGTTATCTTTTTAGAAACAGCGCATCCTACTAAGTTTTTAGATGTTGTTACAGATGTCATTAAAGAAAATGTAGATTTACCACCACAAATTCAATCGGTAATGCACAAAGAAAAGGTGTCTATACAAATTGATTCTTATGGGGAGTTAAAAAGTTTTTTACTAAATAATTAAATGTTTTTCAAGAACTTAAATCATCTATTTTATGGCAAAAACGCTCTATACCATATATGTCATAGAGTTATCTAAACGTGTTTTTACAGAAAACACAAAGTTTAGAAATGCTAATCCACAGTTCAATGGTGTTTTAGAATGCTTGTATGTAGGTATGACATCTAAAACACCTAAAGAACGTTTTCATCAACATAAAACAGGACATAGAAATAAAAAAGGTTATAAAATCTCAGCAAATATTGTTGAGAAATATGGAACTTATTTACGTCCAAGCCTATTCAACCATATCGACCCTTTTGTCGCAAGAGCAGAAGCTTTAAAAGCTGAATCACAAATTACATTAGAATTGAGACGAGAAGGCTATGCAGTATGGTCTAACTAAAAAATCTAATTTTTAATTAAACCTTTGTTATTTTATCTAGTCTAACTTTGATATATTGAATACAAATTTTTAAACATGCTCAAAATTAAGCAATCAAAATACTCTAAATTTTCAATATTTATATTGTTTTTTATCTTTTTACTTGCTACTAGTTGTAATAATACAACATCAGAAAAAAAAGTAGAAAGTACTAACGTAACGGATATAAATAAAGAAATTCCTGTTTACGATTTTAATGAATTTGAACGTCTAATTTACACAGAATCTGATAAAACTTATCTCGTTAATTTTTGGGCTATGTGGTGTGCTCCTTGTGTTAAAGAGCTACCATACATTGAAAAATTTGCCGCAAAACACCCAGAGGTAGAAGTGATTTTGGTAAGCTTAGATTTTCCTAAAGGTATTGAAACGAAACTAAAACCTTTCTTAAAGAAAAATAACATAACCCAAAAAGTTGTACTATTGGATGATGCGGATGCTAACGCATGGATAGATAAAATAGATCCTAACTGGTCTGGTGCAATTCCATTTACAATTATGTTTAACAAAAACGAACGTTTATTTTATGAACGCTCTTTTGAAAATTTAGAAGACTTAGAAAACCAAATAAAAAAACTTAATTAAGAAATCATGAAAAGAATCAGTGTGTTATTTGCCATAATTGGCTTATCTGCAAGTGTACTTGTATCGTGTAAAAATGAAGAAAATAAAACAGGAGATGCTACTGCTGAAAACCAAGAACATAAAGGTGAACGCCCCCCTCATGATGGTGATAGAAAAGAACCACCACATAGAGGTGATCGCAAAGGACCACCAAAAGGAGGTCTACCAGAACAAACTAGAACATTAGAAGAAATTGGTGGCTACGCGATTGGTGATGTTGCAACTGATTTTAATTTAAAAAATGTTGATGGTTCAATGGTATCTTTAACCAATATTGAAAATGCAAAAGGTTATATTGTAACCTTTACTTGTAACGAATGCCCATTTTCAGTATTATATGAAGACCGTTTAATTGCATTAAATAATGAATATGCACCTAAAGGTTATCCTGTAATTGCTATTAATCCAAACAGTCCAAATAATGAAAAAGAAGGTTATGCAGCGATGCAAAAACGTTCGGAAGACAAAGGATTTACATTTCCATATTTAGTAGATGAAGGACAAAAAATATATCCTCAATATGGTGCGGTAAGAACACCACATGTCTTTTTATTAGATGCTGAGCGTAAAGTACAATACATTGGTACTATTGATGATAATTCAAAATCACCAGAAGACGTCAAAGTAAACTACGTTAAAGATGCTATTGAGGCTTTAGAAAAAGGTAAAAAGCCAAACCCTAATTTCACAAAAGCTATAGGATGTCCTGTAAAAGCGAGCAAGGCTTAATATAAAAGCCCTATTAATAAAAAGAGCATCTCAATGAGATGCTCTTTTTATTTAATATAATTTAGATGTCGTTTTTACACTACATATTATCTAGAATAATTAGGTGATTCATTAGTAATCGTCACATCATGAGGGTGACTTTCATTAATACCAGAACTTGTGATTTTCACAAAGCGTCCCGTTTCTTTTAAAGTCTCGATATCTTTAGCACCACAATACCCCATTCCTGCTCTAAGGCCTCCAATAAATTGATGAATACTTTCAACCAATTCACCTTTATAAGGCACACGACCAACAATTCCTTCCGGTACTAATTTTTTAATATCGTCTTCTACATCTTGAAAATAACGATCCTTACTTCCTTGTTTCATAGCTTCAACAGACCCCATTCCACGATAAGACTTAAATTTACGTCCTTCGTAAATAATGGTTTCTCCCGGACTTTCTTTTGTTCCAGCTAAAAGTGATCCTAACATTACCGTATCTGCACCAGCGGCTATCGCTTTAGGAATATCCCCTGTATAACGAATACCTCCATCTGCAATGACAGGAACACCAGAACCTTTAATTGCTGCAGCAACTTCTAACACCGCAGAAAACTGAGGAAAACCAACACCTGCCACAACTCTAGTTGTACAGATTGAACCTGGTCCAATTCCTACTTTTACAGCATCTGCTCCAGCTTCTACTAAATATTTAGCAGCAGCACCTGTTGCTATATTTCCAACAATAACATCAAGCTTTGGGAATTTCTTTTTTATGTCTTTCAATACCATCACCACACCTTTAGTGTGTCCATGAGCCGTATCTATAATTACAGCATCTACACCTGCTTTTACTAAAGCAGAGGCGCGTTCTACAGCGTCTGCAGTAACTCCAATAGCTGCAGCAACTCTTAATCTACCAAAAGAATCTTTATTCGCATTTGGTTTTTGAGTTACTTTGGTAATATCTCTAAACGTAATAAGTCCTTTTAGATTAAAATTATCATCAACAATTAATAATTTTTCAATCTTGTTTTGTTGTAGAATTTGTTCTGCATCCTTTAAAGACGTACCAACAGCAGCAGTTACCAAATTTTCTTTGGTCATTACTTCAATAATTGGTTTTGTTCCTTCGTGTTCAAAACGTAAATCTCTATTAGTAACAATCCCTTTTAATTTTCCGTCTTCATCTACAATAGGAATTCCTCCAATACTGTGCTCAGCCATATTTGATTTTGCATCAAAAACAGTTGCCGTCATTGGTAATGTTACAGGATCGATAATCATTCCGCTTTCTGCCCGTTTTACACGCCTTACCTTATCGGCTTGCTGTGCAATAGTCATGTTTTTATGTAACACTCCTATTCCACCTTCTTGCGCCATGGCAATTGCCATTTTACTTTCCGTAACCGTATCCATTGCTGCTGAAATAACAGGAATGTTAATGGTAATGTTTCGTGTGAATTTTGTTTTGATACTAACTTCTCTAGGAAGTATTTCTGAGAATGCTGGAACTAAGAGTACGTCATCGTAAGTAAGACCTTCTCCAACAATTTTATTTTCGTGTGCTGTCATGGCAATTAAGATATAATTGCGCACAAAGGTAAGGATTTAATATCAACCAAGTACGCTTACATGAAGTTTTGAAGATTATTTTATTGTTAAGCACAAATTCTCTTGTAGTTAGCATGAAAATTGACACCTTATTAGTTCAAAATAAAAGTATAATCAATATCAATTAAGGTTATTTTATTTTCATAAACACTACCTCTATGACAAAAAAGTACTTTAAGTTCTAGTATTTCTTGCTTATTAAACATTAAAACCAAATTCTCTTGAATAGATGGTATGGGAATTTTTCGCTTCACTTTTGCATCTGCATACATCTCTTCCCAATAATCTTCTTCTATCGCTAATAAATAAGTTTTAAATCGATGGTATTGCTCTAGTGTGAATTCAAAGTAGATATTATTAAACTCTAAATGATAAATATTACAGCCATTACATATAGATAATTCACCATTACTAACTTTTGATAAAACTTTTATATTATGACACATAAGTTCTCTTTTTTAATAACAATCCATTTTAATTTGCCCATTACTTTCAAACGCACTTAATGGTTTGTTGAGTTGTTCTGTGGTAATATTATTTAAGACTTCTAAAACACTACTCTGCATGGCTATAGCCCCACAAATCATGACTACTCCATTTTGCTGAAAGTGCTTTGCAATAAATTCTTCATTTTGAAATAAAAGATCTTGGACGTAAATTTTCTCTGCTTGTTCTTGAGAAAATGCTGTTTGCAATTGGTTTAGTTTATCTTGCTTTTTTGCTTCTTCTAATAAACCAGCATACAACTCTAAAGATGTCTTGGTTCGTCCTCCCCAAAACAAGTGTATATTTTTCTGTTTTTTATTGTCGTTAATCATCCCAAGAAATGGTGCAATACCGGTTCCGTTGGCTATTAAAATGACATCTTTTGTTTTAGTAGGTAAGTGAAATTCTTTATTTTCACTTATCGTTGCTGTAATAGTATCAGCGGTATTTAGTGTGCTGAAATAGGTAGAACACAGTCCTTTGTCATGTTTTTTAATACTCAAAAGAATATCTCCTTCTACTTTGGCAATTGAATATTCTCTGGCAGCTTCATCTTCATTAGGCTTAAATGCTAATAAATCACCCGACTGAAATTTAATCTTCTTTAATGGCCTTAACTGCAACAAGAAAGTATCATCTATATTTAACTCCGTTCGTTTTACCACTTTAAACGTCCGTGTATATTTTGAATTTAATTTCTCCGTTGGTTGTGTGATAATTAGATTTTGATTAGAAACGGTATTCCATTGTAAAATCCAATTTTTAAAGGCTTCAAAAGATTGATTATTGATTTTTATTAATTCTAATTTTCGATTAAAATTTGAATGTGCATTTAGTAAATTATCTACTTCTTCTGCGTATTTACAATATTCAGGATATAACAAAGAACCAAAGCCTAATACTGAATAATTTAGCTTAGAATTTTCAATTGTTCCCAATAACTTTTCAAATTTAGTTGCATTTATTGGTGCATCTCCTTCTCCGTAAGTTGCTGTAAAAATGATGAGTTCTTTTGCTTTATGATATGTTGTATATTGATTTAATTCGGTGATATAAGCTTTCTTTCCTCCCGCTAATAAAGCTTTGTAAAATAAGGTTGCAAAACGAAATGTACTTCCTGTTTCTGAACCTACTAGAATAATATATTCTGCGTCTTCTTTTTTAAATTTATTCTTAATTTTTACTGCTGACTTTCTACGTTTTAAAGTCATAGCAAAACCAGAATAAATAAAGAATAACAAAACAACACCAACCAATGCTAAAACTATAGACCATAAAAAAGTGCCTTGGCCTGTATGCAGAAACAAACTCCATTGCGATAACATATGAACCAAAGGATACGTTTGTTCGCTTACAATTTCGCCAGAAACCTGATTGACTAAAAGTTCGCTACCTTTTAATGTGATAAAAAAGTAATCTTCTACATCATCAGAAAAAGGAAATTCTAAATTTTTAACTTCAGAGATTGGTGTGGCCTTAAAAACTTCAAAATCTGAAAATGGTATTTTATCAATATCCTCAGATACATCTTCAGGATAAGTATGCGTAATATTTGATTCTGGTAAAAGGGAAAACTTTTCTAATGATAAATAGACGCCTGTAAATGCGACAATGATCACAGGAATTAGAAACCAACGTCCTAATTCTACATGATAATATTGTTCAAAATTCTCGTTAACTATTTTAGAGAAAAACCGACGAATTCCGCCTTGTCTTTTGGCTATTAATACCAAACCTGTAATAGCCATTAATATTAAAAAAAACGACACCAAACCTACAATAAAACGTCCTGTAGATTTTAGAAATAAAGAACGGTGTAAATTAGTGGTAAACTTAAAAAGTGGTGATTTTTCAATAAGCTCACCTAACTTCTCCCCTGTTTCTGGGTTGATGTAAAAGGTTTCACTATCACCTTCCTTTGTAATAACCGATGCTATGACAAAATCATTTTCATCCGTTGAGATGGTAATAATTTCGTCATAGTTATTAGTTAAACTTTCTATCGTTGTGGCTAAAGTTGTGTCCTCATTAATTTGATAAGATTCCAACTGATTAGAAATAGGCTCGAAAGCCAAAATGGTACCAGTTATGGAAGCTAAAACAATAAAAAGAGAAGATACCAAAGCCAACATAAGGTGACTAAATCTCCAAATAGAAAGGGTCATATGCATTGCTTTTATTGAGGCATCATACGTATGTAACGGATAAATCCTTTACCTTCTACTTTACTTTTTACATTAGCTGAAGTTAACTCTACTTCTACATCACTTTCGTAATATTCTTGGTCTTCAACTGCAGATTCAAACCTAAGTTTATAACCTTTGTCTAATTTATCGTTATCTATTTCAATAACATTTATAGTACGCTGACCACCACTTACGGTTGCTCCAGTAATCGCATCAATATCATTTCTTTTTTTTCCGTAAAAATCCCACCAAGATTCTATGGTATTATACCATTCATCATCGTCTCCAATAACATTTAGGGTTTCTACATATTCACCTTCAGGATTTAATAATGAAATGACAATATAGGCGCCTTCACCTGTATAATTGGTCATTTGAATCATACATTTATACTTTGAAGATTCAGATAAGGTATTAAAAGATACTAAGCCAAAAGCTATAGTAAAGACTAAAATTATAAGTTTTATATTCTTCATATTTAAAATTATATTACTTTAAAAATTCAACTGAAACGTTATTCTTAGCTAACAACTCGTTCTCTTTAGCTAAGTCGTAAGCAGACTCTTCAAAATCTGTTACAACATCTTTCTTAGCTCCGTTTTCTAATAGAAATTTTAAAACACTGTCATCTTTAGCTTTTAGAGCCGCTAAGTGTAATGCTGTATTTCCCTCATTGTTTTTAGCATTGATATCTTGTTTCATATCTAAAGCTATTTTTAATAACTCCATACTATTTTTTTCGGCAGCTAAATGAAACCATGTGTTTCCATTTTTTTGAGTAGCAGTTAAATCTACTTTACTCTTATTCAAGAACTCTTTTTTACTGTAAAATTGCTTTTTGTTTCTTTCTGAGTAAGAATCAATTAGATAGTATGCTAAGTTATTTCCGTCTGTATCTAATAAAGTTGTTTTCGCTTTATTCTCAATTAAGAACGTTACAACATCTACATCGTTGCCAGCAACAGCCAAACTTAAAGCCGTTTGCCCTTTTTTATTTGTATCGTTTATATCTTTTAAACTTGAAGCCAATACCTTTACAACTTCTAAATTATTACCTGAAGCGGCATTCATAAAAGGTGTATTTCCTTTGTGATCTTCTTGGTTTACATCTAATCCTTTTTCAAGTAAATATTTAATTATTTTTACATCCTTACTTCTTGACGCTAAGATATGTAATGGTGTAATATCTTCTTTATTGGTTGTATTTGGATTTAAACCAATACTTTCTAAATACTCATAAACCTCTATTCCATTAGATGATCTTCTTGCACCATTAGCTGCAAAAATAAAAGCTTGATCAGTACCTTTTAATCCTTTTTTTACAAGAGATTTTAAAGCATCAATATGGCCTGTTTTCGTTGTATAATTAAAAATTCCGTCACCATTTTTATCAACACTTTTAATATCTAATCCTTTAGATTGAAAATAAGCTACAAGCTTAAAATCTTTATCGCTTGGTGCTGCTAATAGTAAAGCATTTGCACCATCTGGCGTTAAGTCTGTTTTTAAGTTTACTCCTTTTTCTAAAATAAGGTCATAAACTTTAGTGTTCTGTTGCCCTGCCGAAGCTGCAAAATTAATGATAGAGTTTCCCTTATCATCCGTGACATCTGTTTTAGCTCCTGTTTTTAAAAGGTATTTAACTAATTCATCGTTACCATGATATGCTGCCCAAAAAATGTATGTTCTACCATCGTGCGTCAGTTTATTTACATCATTACCTTTTTGAGCTAAAAGAAATTTAATAGTTTCTAATGGTGTGTCTTGTAACGTTGCAAAAACAACGGCATCAAAACTAGCTCCGTTTGATTCTGATGGATTATTCCCTTCTTTTATCTTTGCTTTAACCGTTTCTACACTTGGTTTTGTTCCCCAATAATCACGATTTAAAAAGATGTTTTCGTTCTTCTTATTCTTCTTCTGGGCAAAAGCAGGTAATGCCAATATGACAAGAAGTAATACTACTACGGTCTTAATTGTTTTCATATATAAATATTTGTTTCTAATCTTATTTTACAAAAGATTCAATAATACTATTAATTTCTTTTTCTGCAGTGATTTCATCATCAAATAAGTATTTATACAATACTTTATTATCTACTTTCTCTTCTAATGTTAGATCTTTATCTCTTCCATATACATCATTCCATTTAGATCTTACCAATTTCCATTTTCCTTCTTGTGCTTTCCACCAATCTTTTGAAGCCTGACATCTGCTTTCGTCAACTCTTTTATAGGTATTATAACCTTTTTCTTTAGCTAAAATTACATCTTCAGAACCTGCTACACGTACTACTTTTTCATTGTCTTGGTCATGTACCCAGCCAAAGTTAGTAATTTCATGGCGGTTACCTCTTAAAGTGATGTTGTAATCATTACGTTTTGTGTATTCACGTCTTGGTAATGGTGCTGTTGTTGTATTTTCCCAATAGTCTTTTCCATCTACATGAACCCAAGTTCCAGAACCTTCGTAACGTGGACTGTCATCTACTTGATACACTTTTTGTGTCCATTGCCCTTTAACATCGTCTTTAGATTTTTTTTCAAACGTCCAATTATTATCGCCATTATACATGTAGAAATCTTGGTTTTGAAACAACCAATCTTGTCTCCAGTGTTTAATAATCATTGGATCATCTGGTCTTCCTACTTGTAATAAATGTTGAATAGAAATTTTATTATCCTCATCTTCAATAGCCAATGCATATTCTAAGCCTTTATCCACCTTAGTTTCTGAAGGTCTATAAAGAGAATCATTACTATAATTAAATGTCTCTGTAAAATTAAAAGTTACTTCAAAACAACCACACATTTCTTTAATGGCTTCTTTGTCTTGTGTTTTCTTCTTTTGAGCATTAACACTTAAAGAGAATGCAAGAATAATAGATAATACTGGAACGAATTTCTTCATCTTTTAGATTTTATTATTGAGTTTGAAAAAAATTAAAAAAAACTATTCTTATTTAGAATCAATTAAAATAAGATTATATATTTGCGACAAATTTATCAAGAATGAGTCTAAATAAAAATAAAATATCCATTTATTTTTCAATTATTTTCTTTTCGTGGTCTTTCTCCCAAAAAAAAGAGACCACAGTAGATAGTACAAAAACAGAATCTTTGGAAGAGGTAATTGTTACAGGACAATACAACCCAACTTCTATTAAAAAATCAGTGCATAACGTCATTGTTATTGATAGAAAACAAATTGATCAAGTTGCTGCAAACAATCTTGCAGATCTTTTAAATTTTAATTTAAATCTTAATATTATTCCGAATGCCCAAACAGGACGTTCTACAATTTCTTTCTTTGGTTTAGACTCACAATACTTCAATATTTTAATAGATAATATCCCAATGGTCGGTGACAACAGTTTTGGGAACGCTATAGACTTAACACAAATAAATCTCGATGACATAGAGCGTATAGAGATTGTAGAAGGTGCTATGGGAGTTGAGTATGGTGCAAATGCTGTTTCTGGTGTTATAAATATTATTACTAAAAAAGCAATTGACCATAACTGGAGTATTAGCGCTTATGTACAAGAAGAGACTGTTAGTGATGAATATGAATTATTTAATAAAGGTAGGCACATACAATCTTTAAGTGTTGGACATAATATCAATGAAAAATGGATGGTGAAAATTGGTGCTAACCGAAATGATTTTACAGGTTTCTTAAATAATCGTGAAGGCAAAAGTTACTATCAAAATGATGGATTAAGAGGTTACGAATGGTTGCCAAAACAACAATTAAACACCAATGCTCTAATCAATTACAAAGGAAACAACTTTAATTTAGTCTACAAATTTGAATACTTTAATGAGCAAATTAATTATTATGATTCATCAGTAAGAGCCAATATAGATACAGATGCTCAAACAAGCAATCCTTCTGCTACAGACCGCATTTTTACAACTAATAGATTTATAAATAACCTTAACATTGATGGACAATTAAATTCTGGTGCGCATTACAATGCATCACTATCTTATCAACAACAAGAGCGTGATTTAAATGAATTTAACTATTATATCTTAAGTCAACAACGAAGTAATGAAACTGATGAAACTTATCAGTCTAGTAAAGTTCTATTTTCTAAGGGTACTATTGGAAATTTAATACAAAGCGATTTTTATGATTTTCAATTAGGCTACGAAGCACGTTTTATTGAAGGTTTTGATACACAAGCCACGGGGAATGTAACACAAGAAGACAAAACCAACACACAAACAAATACGGCCTTTTTTGGATCTTCGGAATTAAATCTTTCCGACAAGTTTTTACTAAGACCTGGTTTACGTTATGAATATAATACCATGTTTAAATCGAAATTAATGGGGTCACTAAATGCGAGGTACCTAATGGACAATGGTTTTGAACTTAGAGCTAATATTGGAACATCTTACAGAGTCCCTAATTTTGAAGAATTATATTATTATTTTGTAGACTCTAATCACGATGTTCAAGGAAATGAAAACTTAAAGCCCGAAAATGGTTTTTCTGCTTTTATTAATTTAAAAAAAAGAAGTTGGATCAACGATTATTCTTTAGTCAACAATTTAAAATTCAGTTATGTTGATGTTACAGATCGTATAGATTTAGCTGTTGTTAATGCAACACCTCTTCAGTATCAATATATAAACATAGACAAATTTAAACTTTGGAGTACTACTCTAGAAAACACCCTTAGAGCAAATCAACTTTCAATAAGTTTAGGCGCTACTTTTCAAGGTATTTCTAGAATAAATAGTGACGAAGTTAATGGTAACGATGATTTTCTTTACAACATTCAAATTAATACAAGTGCTTCTTATTTTATTGAACCTTGGGATACCTCTTTTTCATTATTATTAAAATATAATGGAGCGCAAGAACAATACCTTTCTACTGACGTTGATACAGATGGAAATTCTATATTCTCTAAAGCTAAAACAGATCCTTACAGTTGGTTAGATGCCTCTGTAAGAAAATCATTCTATAATAATAAACTTGATGTTACACTAGGAGGTAGAAACCTTTTAGATGTTACCTCTGTTAATGTAAATAATGCGTCTAGTGGTGGCACACACACAACAGATAGCAGCTCTCTTTTATTGGGTTATGGAAGATCTTTTTACCTCAAACTTTTATATAATTTAAATTTTTAAACACTAACATTATGATAAATAAATTTTTAAAATTGGCATTATGCCTCTGTATTATTCCACTCTCTAGTTGCAGCAGTGATGATGATAATGCGTCTGGTCCAATAACTATTGTTATTGAGGGTGCTACAATAGAACCTGAAATTGGAGGCTCTAATGAGCAAAATCAAGTTTATGTAGACCTAAGTACAAGTGCTACAACTGTTGTACAACGTGATTCTTGGGATTTAGGATTTTACTCAGGCTCAGATTTTAGAGTTGCAATTAATGGTTCTATTTACATGGCAACTGCAGCACTATCTTCTACAGATATTAATAGTGTAAACTCTACTTCTGTAGAGGTACAAGAATTACAACCACAGGTAGCTGTAGGAACTTTTGATGCTGAAAATATTGAGTTTGTTGATGCACCTTATGGTCAAATAACAGAAACTGCAATTGAAAATATATCTGAAACAGATGAAAGTAATCCCGTTTACCTAGTCAACTTAGGTTTTGAAGTTGGTACAGAAGCTGCTTCAACAGGAAGTGTTGCTGTAGCAGGAGATGCTAGAGGATGGAAAAAAATTAGAGTTCTAAGAAATGACGATGACTATGTTTTGCAATATGCAGATTTAGATGACACAACATATCAAGAGGTCAATATTTCTAAAAATAGTAGTTACAATTTCACCTTCTTTAGCTTTAATACAGAAAATGAAGTGAATGTTGAACCTATTAAAAACGATTGGGATTTAAACTTTACTGTTTTCACAAATGAAATTGAAGGTTATGGCTCTTATGGCTATTCTGATTTTGTGGTTACAAATACTAAAGGTGGAGCTCTTTCATACATGATTGATACTGAAACTACCGATTACACTTATGACAACTTCACATTAGCAAATATTACGAATATTGCCTTTGATAGCGATCAACGAAATGTTGGTAGTTCTTGGAGAAATGGTGGTGGACCAGACAGTTTACCTACTTTAAAAGATAATGTGTTTTATATCGTAAATGATTCCTTCGGAAATTATTATAAAGTCCAGTTTTTAGCTTTAACAAATGAAGCAGGAGAACGTGGTCATCCAAAATTTATCTACAGCTTATTACAATAAACCTTTTCTATATTAAAAAAAGAGTAGTTCGCTGCTCTTTTTTTTAACAAAAAAATCAAACTTTAGAATCATTATAAATAATTAAAATAAATATCATGAAAACAATTTTACAATTTTTAACCGTAGTATTACTCTGTATTTCTGCTAACGCACAAGAAACCGTTGTTAATTTATCAATGCAACCATCTTATTCAGATCAAGTTTATTATAAGTTAAGTACAGAAACAGCAACCTCATTTACAGCAAGCTCTTGGGATATCGCTTTTTTAAGGACAAGTGCTTTTGATTTTGGAATGCGTGTAAACAGTGGTGCAGGTATTGAAGTCTTTGAAGCGGCAAACACTGCCACAAGCTATAGTTCTATTGATGTAACAAACGAAGCTAATTGGACAGCACTTCAAAACAGTGAAACCACTTGGAGTGCTGGTGCTTTTGAACAAGGTTCAGCCTCTTATGGTTTTGGTGAATACAACCCTGCAACTCATGCTGTGGTAGGATCTATTGTATTTGTTTTAAAATATGCAGACGGAACTTATAGAAAATTCATTAATGAAAGTTATGCTGCTGGTTACACCTTTAAATATGCGACTTGGAATGCCGAAACTTCAACTTGGAGTGAAGACCAAACCGTAACACTTTCAAATACAAACAATCCTGATAATAAATTTAATTACTATTCTTTACAAAATGATGAAGAAGTTGTGGCAGAACCTGCTATTGCTGATTGGGATTTTGTATTTACGAAATATGCAACAGATTATTTTGGAGATGCTAGTCTTTTTTATCCTGTTACAGGTGTTTTACATAGTGATGAAGTTACTGTAGCGCAGAACGATGAGCCAAGTGGTATGCTAGCAAATCCAACATTAACTTATTCTGATGAAATAAATACAATTGGTTACGACTGGAAAACATTAAATGACGCTTGGGCTTACGATGTAAGCTCTAATCAGGCTTATTACATAAAATATTCAGACGACACTATTTACAGATTATATTTTACTGCCTTTGAAGGAAGCGGTACAGGAAATCTTTCTTTTGCTTTTGAAAATGTAACGAATGCTTTAAGCATAGAAGATGTAAATAGTTCTGTTGCTTTCGGAATGTATCCAAATCCTACAACAGACAAAAAAGTAAATTTAGTTTATGATGTAAATACATTAGCTTCAAATAACAATGAAGTCGCTATTTTCTCAACTACAGGTCAAAAAGTATATCAAACGAACTTAAATACTAACTCAGGGTTTTATAATAAATCCCTTGATTTGTCTTCGTTAGCTAGCGGTATTTATGTCTTACAGTTTACTTCTGGAAATAATAGTGTCACTAAGAAACTTATTTTAAAATAACCTCAATTAATTAATCAACAAATCGAGAAGAGTTAATTCAAACTCTTCTCTTTTTTTCAAAAAAACAAACCTTAGAATCATTCTAAATAAAGTTAATATTATGAAAAAACTCTTCATACTAATAGCATTCATTACACTATTACAGAACACATATTCTCAACAATTTACTGAAAATACTGAAATAAATTTAACAGGTATTTTATACGGAGAAGCAAAATGGATAGATATAGATAAAACTGGTAAAGATGAATTATTGATTTCTGGATATGACACTAACTATGAGGCTTTTTCAGCACTCTATTCATATCAATCAGGGAGTATAGGATTATTACCTATTACCATTGATCCTTATTACTTTTCATCCATAGGAAAATTAGACTATAATAATGATGGTGTAACCGATTTTATCATCATAGGATATAACGCATCTGATGAAGGTATTAGTAGTTTATATGTAAGTGACGGAAATGGCTCTTATACAGTTCAAAATATAAATATTCCAGGAACAACGAATGGAAAAATAAAAATAGAGGATTTAAATAATGATGGACTAGATGATATAATTATAACTGGAACTGATGATAGCTATGATAATATTGCTAAGTTATATTTACAAAATATGGAAGGTGAATTTATAGAATCTACTGTTCCCTTTTTTGGTAATACTTATAGTAGTATTACCACATTCGACGCTAATAATGATGGCAATATAGATGTATTACTTACGGGATTTAGTAGCAACTATATTCCGGAATCAAAACTATACATTAATGACGGAACTGCTGTTTTTACCGAAAGTACTGCTGTATTAGCGGATGTATATTTCTCAACATCTAGCGCAGCTGACTATGATAATGATGGAGATATCGATATATTAATATCTGGTTTTAATTCTTCTTATGCTCCTTATGCAGTATTATATAACAATGATGAGCACGGAAACTTTACAGAAAATACTACAGTTACATTAGAGCAACTTTATTGGGGAGCTTCTAATTTTGTAGACTATGATAATGATGGAGATTTAGACCTATTTTTATCTGGTGCAGATTCTAACACAGTTCCACATGCTAAATTTTATAAAAATACTAATGGAATTTTATATGAAGACACAAATGCTGAAATAGGAATTTATGGTACATACGTTAGTTCTGCCGATTGGACAGATTACGATAATGATGGAGATTTAGACTTTGTTCTAAGCGGTCTTAACACTGATAATGAGCCAATAACAAAAGTGTATACTAACCAGCAAGAAAGTTTAAGCATTGATGATTTTGCGAATAAGACTCAATTATCAATTTACCCAAACCCAACAACAGATAAAACTGTTAATCTTATTTATGACGAGGGACAATTAAGCTCTTCTTTAAATACAATTAAAATCTATTCTAGCATAGGTCAAAAAGTATATCAAACTAGCTTAAATACTAACTCTGGTGTTTATAATAAATCCCTTGATTTATCTTCATTAGCTAGTGGTATCTATGTCTTACAGTTTACTTCAGGAAATACTAGTGTGACTAAGAAATTAGTCTTAAAATAGTCAACTATTTTTATTAAATAAAAAGTAAAACCCTCACAAAGAATATGTGAGGGTTTTACTTTTTAATGATACTTTTTAAAAATCTTAGTCGCTTCATTATAAGAGCTCTCAAAACACATGGCATTAAGATCATGCACTTTTTTCTGCGTAAAATATGAAAACATTCTTTCGGTTGGCATATTACCTGTGAGATCATCTTTTGCCATTGGGCAACCACCAAATCCTTGTATAGCTCCATCAAAACGGCGACAACCTGCTTTATAAGCTGCATCTACTTTTTCAAACCAAGATGTTGGTGTGGTATGTAAATGTGCTCCAAATTCTATATTAGAATAAGCCGGAATTAAATTTGAAAATAAATATTCTATATTTTCAGGATCAGAACTTCCTACCGTATCACTTAAAGACAAAATACGAACTCCCATTTTAGATAAACGTTCCGTCCACTCTCCTACAATATCTACATTCCAAGGATCACCGTAAGGATTCCCAAATCCCATAGAAATATAGACTACAACTTCTTTATTACTTTTATCTGCAATTTCTAAAATTTCAGAAAGTGTAACCACAGATTGTGCAATGGTTTTGTGCGTATTTCTCATCTGAAAATTTTCAGATATTGAAAACGGAAACCCTAAATAATCAATTTCTTTGTGAGCTGAAGCATCATTTGCACCTCTAGTATTAGCAATAATAGCCAGTAGTTTACTTTTTGTTTTACTCAAATCTAATTGCGCTAAAACTTCGGCAGTATCTACCATTTGCGGAATCGCTTTTGGCGACACAAAACTACCAAAATCAATAGTATCAAAACCTACACGAAGTAAAGATTGAATGTACTGAACTTTCTTTTCTGTAGGAATAAAATCCTTAATGCCTTGCATAGCATCTCTAGGACATTCTATTATTTTAACGGCTTTGTTCATTAGGTCAAATATAGGCATTTTCATATTTTACAACAGTATGAATATCGCGATCCCAACAAAAACCACAATTTGAAGCCATTTTAAAACCAAACCAGAGTTTTTATGTTTTAATGTATAGGTTTTAATTTGGCCTGCTAACAATGCTACAGAAGAAAAAACAATAAACGAAACCAGTATAAAAACACCACCTAAAACATAAAATTGAATTACAGTATTTTGTGTCTCACTGTATAAAAACCCAGGGAAAAATGCTAAAAAAAAGATAGCGACTTTGGGGTTAAAAACATTCATAAAAAAGCCTTGTACAAATAATCCTTTTAAGCTTCTTTTAGAGGAAATATTAGATTCTAAGTTTAGTTCTGCATCTGACATAAAAACTTTATAAGCCAAATACAACAGATAAAAAGCACCTAGTAGTTTAATACCAAAAAATAAATGATCATTAGCCTTAATAATTGCAGAAACACCAAAAGCAAGCAGTGTTGTATGTACTAAGCAACCTGACATTAATCCACAAACGGTTGCTAATCCATAAGATTTACCGCTAGTGATACTTTGTATTAGAACAAAAATATTATCTGGTCCTGGCGATATGGCCAAAATTGAAGTCGCTAAAGCAAAAGATATTAGAACATCGTAATTCAATTATAAAGTATAAGATTAGAATTAAATTTATTATAAATATACTTTTTGAAGAATTCCTACTTTAATAAAGCCTTATTAATTCGCTTAATTAGTGATGGACCTTCATAAATAAAACCAGTATAAACTTGAACCAAATCTGCACCAGCTTCTATTTTTTCTAAAGCATCTTCTGCAGAATGAATCCCTCCTACTCCAATAATAGGAAAAGCCTTATTACTTTTAGTTGCTAAATATTGAATCACTTTTGTAGATTTATTCCTTACTGGCTGACCACTTAAACCTCCATTACCAATTTCATTTAGCCTCGCTTCAGACGCTTTTAATCCAGATCTATCTACCGAAGTATTACTTGCTATAACTCCATCTAAATTAGTTTCAGCAATAAGTGCTATAATTTCATCTAATTGAACATCATTTAAATCGGGTGCTATTTTCAATAAAATAGGCCTTTGTTTCTTAAATGTAGTATTTGCTTTTTGAACTGTGCTAATTAACTCTAATAAATAATCTTTATCATTTAATTTAGCATGGCTTCCTACATTAGGACAACTTACATTAAGCACAAAATAATCTACATAAGGATGCAATGCATTAAAGCATTCTAAGTAATCTTTAGTATAATCTTCAGGAAGTGTTTGGGTGTTTTTTCCAATGTTTCCACCAATAATTAACTGCCCTTTATTTTTTTTAAGTTGAGTAATTGCTGCATGTAAACCTTCATTATTAAACCCCATTCGGTTAATAATACCTTTATCTTCTTTCAAGCGAAATAAGCGCTTTTTAGGGTTTCCTTCTTGCGCTTTTGGTGTTACTGTTCCTATTTCTATAAATCCAAAACCAAAGTTAGCAAGATCATTATAGAGTACTGCATTTTTATCAAAACCAGCAGCTAAGCCTACAGGATTTTTAAATGTGAGACCAAACAACTGACGTTCTAATCGCTTATTTTCAACAACATATAAATATTTAAAGAGATTTTTAACACCTGGTATTTTAGATAACGTTCGGATTAATGAAAAAGTAAAATAATGTACTTTTTCTGGATCGAAACAAAATAAAATGGGTCTGATTATAGCTTTATACATAAGAGCGATTTTGCTCAGCAAAAATAAGCATCTCAACTCTAAAACAAAGCATAATTTAAGCGATTAATTTTATCAGAAACTGTTATATATCATAATTTATAAGTAGGATTTTTATTAACTTTGAAATCCAAACCAAAATCAAATTATCATGAAAAAAATTATCGTCCCTGTTGATTTTTCAAAGCATTCAGAATATGCTTTAGAAACAGCTGCAGAATTAGCAAAAAAGCACAATGCAGAATTAATTGTAATGCATATGTTAGAAATGTCTGATTCTATCTTTTCAGCCTCTGTTACTGAACGTAATGACGAAAACGCATTTATGTTATTGGTAGCTAAAAAGCAATTTGACACCTTTTTAGATCAACCATACCTAGAAGGACTTACCGTTACTCCAATGGTTAAATACCTTAAAGTATTAAACGAAGTTGCAGCAGTTGCTACAGAAGTTAATGCAGACCTTATTGTAATGGGCTCTAGAGGACATAATGACTATGATGGTATTTTTACAGGTTCTAATACAGAAAAAATAGTACGCCATAGTAATACTCCTGTTTTAATTATAAAATCTAAACCTCAAAACGTTGATTTTAATAGTATTGTATTAGCTACTGATTTTTCAGAAGGTAGTATTCCTTCAATTAAAAAATCATTAGAATTATTAAATAAATTAGGAAAAAAAATATCTTTATTAAACATCAATACTCCTAATTTAGGTTTCTTAAGTACTGATGAAATCGATGAAAAAATCACATTATTTTTAGAAAAAGCTAAATTAACTGAAAATGATATTACTATAGCACGCATCTCTGACCATAGTGTAGAAGATGGTATTTCTAGTTTTGTAAAAAGAAATAGTATTGATGCTGTTTCAGTTATTACTCATGGTAGAAAAGGCTTAAATCACTTCTTTGGTGGTAGTATATCTGAAGATGTTGTAAATCATGTTAAGCTTCCTGTCATTACTTTTAAACTTTAATTTTCAATTAAAATATTCATATGCAGCATATCATTGATCGTTTTATAGGCTATGTTACTATAGATACAGAATCAGATCCTAATTCTGAGACTACTCCAAGTACTACTAAACAGTGGGATTTGGCTAATAAGTTAGTTGAAGAATTAAAGGAAATTGGACTAAGTGATGTTACAATTGATGAGAACGCCTACATTATGGCAACCTTACCAAGTAACGTAAATTCTAAAGTACCAACCATTGGTTTTGTTTCTCATTTTGATACTTCTCCTGATTTTACAGGTGCCAATGTTAAACCTCAAATTATAGAAAATTATGATGGTAAAGACATTGTTTTAAACGCTGAACAAAACATTATTTTATCTCCAGATTATTTCGAAGATTTATTAATGTACAAAGGTCAGACGTTAATAACTACAGATGGTACTACCCTTTTAGGAGCCGATGATAAAGCAGGGATTACAGAGATTGTAACGGCAATGGAATATCTTATTAATCATCCTGAAATTAAGCACGGAACTATTAAAGTTGGCTTTACTCCAGATGAAGAAATAGGAAGAGGAGCTCATAAATTTGATGTTGAAAAGTTTGGTGCAGATTGGGCCTACACAATGGATGGTAGCCAAGTTGGTGAATTAGAATACGAAAATTTTAATGCTGCAGGCGCCGTAATTACGGTAAAGGGTAAAATTGTACATCCTGGCTATGCAAAAGGTAAAATGATTAATTCTATGTATTACGCTTCGGAGTTTATCAATGTATTACCACGTTTAGAAACACCTGAACACACAGAAGGATACGAAGGCTTTTTTCATCTTCATAATATGGAAGGTGATGTAGAAGAAACCAAACTTCAGTATATCATTCGCGATCATGATAAAGACAAATTTGAAGCTCGTAAAGCTTTAATGGAAAAGGTCGTTTTAGATTTAAATACAAAATATGAAAGTGAGGTCTTTAAAATTGAAATCAAAGATCAATACTTTAATATGAAAGAAAAGGTAGAACCTGTAATGCATATTGTAGATATTGCAGAAGAGGCCATGAAAGCTGTTGGTATTACCCCTTTAATTAAAGCCATTAGAGGAGGAACGGATGGTTCTCAATTATCTTACATGGGGTTACCATGCCCTAATATTTTTGCAGGGGGTCATAACTTTCATGGAAGATATGAATACGTACCTGTTGAGAGTATACAAAAAGCTGTAGAAGTTATTTGTAAAATAGCTGAGATAACGGCCTTAAAAAAGTAGATATTAATATTACCTTAATATTCAATTAGCAGTAAATACTTCATCTATATGAAGTTTTACTGCTAATTTTTTTATGCTTGATTAAAAAAATTGCGTAGCTCCAATAAATAAAAATGATTGAATTACTATTCTTAATTAAATTAATTGTCGCTATTTCATTTGTTATTGGCTTATCTCTACTTGCAGAAAATGTAAGCCCAAAAGTTGCTGGTATTTTATCAGGTTATCCATCAGGTTCTGCTATCACTTTATTTTTCTTCGGGTTAGAAGTTAGCCCAGAGTTTGCAGCGGTAAGCTCTGTTTACAATATGATTGGTTTAACGGCCTCTTTATCCTTTGTGTATATTTATTACATAGCATCAAATTTCTTAACTAAATTCAATATCCTTTTATCTTCCTTAACGGCAATATTCGGCTATTTTCTAATTGTATTTTTATTACATCTTATAGATATAAATAAATATATCGCCATCTTAATACCAATTACATTTTCGTTTCTTTTCATCTATCTTTTTAAAAATATTAAGAATATTAATATTCAAACGAAAGCAAAACTTAATTACAAAATTCTTTTTGTAAGAGCATTTTTTGCAGCTCTAATTATTCTACTAATTACAAGTGCTCCTAAATTTGTTGGTCCCACATGGGCAGGCCTTTTTTCTGCCTTTCCTACAACATTATTTCCTTTAATGTTAATTATTCATTTTACATATTCAAAAGAACATGTTCATACTGTTATTAAAAATGTACCTGTAGGTATGTTTTCATTAATAATTTATTCTTTGGTCGTTTCAATAGTATATCCATTGTTAGGCATTTATATCGGTACAATCGTTTCATTCGCGGCGGCAACACTTTATTTATTAGTTTATAGAAAAAAAAAAAGTATTATAGACAATCGTTAAAGGTTCTTCAATCTTAATTAGTAACAAATATTTTTTTCAAAAATTAAATAAATGTTAAATCCTTTTTTGTTTCTAAACGATTGGTTAGTTTTGTGCTGTAGTTAGAAATTAAGTTATTCTAATTGTAATAGAAATGGCAAGAAAAAAAAAATATAACGAAACTGAAGTTGTAGTAAAAGCGATGAACCTCTTTTGGAAGAACGGCTACGAAACAACTTCGATGCAAATGCTCGAAAAAGAAATGGGCATAAATAAGTTTTCTATATATTCTAGTTTTGGTAATAAATACGGCTTATTTCTTGAAAGTTTAAAACAATACAAATCAACAATCAGCAGTACTTTTGAAAAATTTAAAAGTGCTAATAATGGTTTAGAGGACATTAAACAATTCTTCTATGATTCTGTAAGTAACAATTTTGAAGACGGAAATGAAAAAGGATGTTTGGTAACCAACACTTACAACGAATTTTCCGAGAGTCAAGATTTGCTAATAAAGGAACAAATGAGTTCATTTATGGACAATTTGAAAACTATTATTATCGAAAAATTAAAAATGGATCCTTCAAAAAGTGAAGAAACCATCATTAAGCAAGCTAATTATTTACTATTAGCAAAACACGGGTTAGCAGCCGCAGCAAGAGTAAATACAAAAGAAGAAATAGAAGATTATATTGAAATAACATTTAAAAACTTATAACATTTTTTTGGAACATAACTAAACGTTCGTTTAGATAAAATTAACATAAATATTAAATTAAAAAGAAAAATTATGACAACTTTAAAAATTAATACCATTGAAAATGCACCAGAAGATTCTAAACCATTATTAGAAAATTCTCAAAAATCATTCGGAATGATTCCTGGTTTACACGGCGTATTAGCAAGTGCACCTAAGACTCTCGAAGCTTACCAAACTTTACACGAGCTGTTCACTCAAACTTCTTTTAATGAAAAAGAATTAACCGTAGTATGGCAAGCAATTAACGTAGAACACGCATGTCACTATTGTGTACCAGCACATACAGGTATTGCAAAAATGATGAAAGTAGACGATGCTATTACAGAGGCTTTACGTAACGAGACACCTTTAGAAAGTTCAAAACTTGAAGCTTTACGTACAATGACATTAACAATTACTCGTAACCGTGGACAAGTAACACAAGAAGATTTGGATACTTTCTATGCTGCAGGTTATGGTGAACAACAAGTATTAGAGATCATTTTAGGACTGTCTCAAAAAGTAATTAGTAATTATACTAACCATATTGCAAACACACCTGTTGACGAACCGTTTAAAAAGTTCGCTTGGTCAAAATAAACTGTGGCATTATAATCCCTATAGCCACAAATTGATTGATAGCTTTAAACCTTCCGTTAATTAACGGAAGGTTTATTAATTTTAATAACTTTACAATTAAATCCCAATAAATTATGAAAGAGAAAATGAAAATAGATATTGTTTCAGACGTTGTATGCCCATGGTGCACTATTGGTTACAAACGTTTAGAAAAAGCGATTATAGAACTCAACCTTCAAGACAAAGTAGACATTGAATGGCAGCCTTTTGAATTGAATCCTAATATGCCAAAAGATGGTCAGAACTTAACAGAACATATCTCTGAAAAATATGGTGCTACTTTAGAACAACAAAAAGAATCTCAAGCCCATATGACAGCCGTTGGTGAAGAACTAGACTTTACGTTTAGCTATTCAGAAGATATGCGCATGGTTAATACCTTTGATGCTCATATTCTTTTAGATTATGCTAAAGATTTTAATAAACAAACCGAATTAAAAATGCGTCTTACCACTGCTTTCTTCAGTGAACAAAAAGACGTCTCTAAAAGAGAAATATTAAAACAAGCATTAATTGATGTTGGTTTAAATGCAGATGAAGGTTTAGCAAAACTAGATAATGAAGAAGCTCGCAAACACATTAGAACTGAACAAGCTTATTGGAAGAATTTAGGTGTTAGCTCAGTACCAACAATAGTTTTTAATAGAAAAAGTGCCATAACAGGTGCCCAACCAATTACTACTTTTAAACAAGTCTTATCGGAATTAGCTAACGAAGCATAGATTTATATAGGACTTAATAAATATAACCATTTTATTTTAAAACAAAAAAAGACCATTCAATTAATTTGAATGGTCTTTTTTATATCACACAATATAGCTTATTTTACAACAGCTGGTGTATTTAATTTCTTACTCATTTCCATAGAAATTGCAGAACGGTCAAACTTAATTTTCCCTGCTAATGTTTCGATAATACAACTACTATCTTTTTCATTTAATTCTACAACTTTTCCGTGCATACCACTTTTTGTAATCACACGATCACCACGTTTTAATTCGCTGGCAAACTTTTTCTCTTGTTTAGAACGTTTCATTTGTGGTGCAATCATAAAGAAATACATCACTGCAAAAATAGCGATAAACGGTAAAAATGATCCTATTGCGTCCATTTGGTAATTTATTATTAAAATGTAAAATTATTAATCGTGGTTGTGTCCTTCATGACCTGCTTGCGTAGAATATTTTCTAGGCGCAGCAGCTGCAGCAGCTCCATTATCTGTAGCTAAAGGGTTAACATTTGTCTTTGCTGCCGCTTTTACCGGTGCATTAGGGTCTGCAGCTATAAATGCTGTAATTCTAACAGGTACTTTTCCCTTTTCAGTATTTGTAGTCATTGTTAAAGACTTTGTTACTTTACCATTACCTTTTCCATTGAACTTTACTGTAAATTCACCTGTTTCTCCTGGTTGAACTTCTCTTGTAAAATTAGAGGGTACTGTACATCCACAAGTACTTTTTATATCACTTACAACTAACATAGAATTTCCTGTATTCGTATATTTAAAGATAGTTTCAACAGGCGTTCCGTTCATTATATTTCCAAAATCGTGTTCTGTTTTATCTAAAGAAAGCACAGCAAAATCTCCTGCATTAGCATCTCTTTCTGCTGCAACTGCAACATTTTCTTCTTTAATTTTGCTAGAAGCATCATCCTTACAAGACGTTAAAGCCACCATGCATAAAGCACTAAGTCCTAAAATTACTTTTTTCATTATTATTGAATTTTTATTAAAATTAATTATCGCAAGCGAAGTTAATAATTATTTTAAGGTATTAAAATTTTTAGCTCCTTGTTAACGTTTTATTTGTAGGAAATAACCTTCTTAAAATACACCTCTTAACTAAACTATAGTCATAAATGAGGTCTATTACTTATAAAAAAGAAATCTACTTAAACAACAATGTTGTAAGTAGATTCTTTAATTTACATTAAGCCTCTTCCGGTCTTTATATGCACACCATCTGCTTGATATTCTTTAACTATTTTATCTAAAATACCATTAATAAAGTAGCTACTTTTTGGTGTAGAATATTCTTTTGCTATTTCTAAATATTCGTTAATTGTTACCTTATGAGGAATAGATGGAAATTTTTGAAACTCACAAAGTGCCATTTTTAATAAAACACCATCTAAACTTGCCAAACGTTCTGAATCCCAATTAGTGGTCTTACCGTTAATTTCTTCTGCAAATTTAGAATTATTAAGAAACGTTTTCTTAAATAATTCTATCGCAAATTCTTTGTCTTCTTCATCTTTATACAATTCAGGTAATAAAGCTGTTTCAGGCGAGGTTAACTTTAACTTTCTCAAAACCTTTAACATGGCTGTATTTACAACTGGTAAATCATCTACCCAAGTTAGTTTTTTATCTTCAAAAAAGTCAAAAAGCTTCTCGTTAGGAGCTATAATTTCAGTAAAAATATCTAAAACAAATTGCTTATCTCTCTTAAAAGTAGGCACTTCTTCTTCTTTAGTATATTCTTTGTAAATATCACTCTTCAAAATTTCTTTAAAAAGAATATCGACATATTCGAATTCTAAATCCCAAAAATTCAATTTATGACTAGAAATCACATCCTTTAACATTGTATTACTACTAATACAATTAAGAAGTTGATTCTCTTGAAATTTTAAATCAGGATTTTTATCTGCAGCTGTACCTAAGAGTTTCTTCTGCAATTTCTCGTTATGGTTCTTACTTTTTTTATGCAGCTCGGTTAGCAAGGCTAAAAGCGACAAGTACAAATCGTACATGTTATCTAAACTGTGCAATAAAAATTTTTGTTCTTTTATTAAATCATCACTTTCGGTACCTTTAAAAGCATACATAGATTGCATAACTTTAATTCTGATGTGTCTTCTGTTTAGCATGTGTAAGAACTTACTTTATTTTTTGATTATTAAAAAAAGGTGAATCTTTAAAAGATTCACCTTGCAAAAATACTATTATTTAATTTTTATATTAGAATTTAATATAGACTATTTTAAGTTTTCTCGCTTACGTGTCTCAATACGCTCTCTTGCAATATTTAACGCTGCGTCATTTGTCGTTAACTTATTAACTTTTGCGTTATCTAAAATTTCTAAAGTTGTATTGTAAATATTCTCTGTTTTACGGATTATCTCTTGTCTATCATAGTTTTCTAACTCTGCATAAACATTAATAATTCCACCTGCATTAATTAAGAAATCTGGTGCATAAACAATACCACGTTCTTGTAAAATTAACCCATGCTTATCTTCATCTGCTAATTGGTTGTTAGCTGCACCTGCAATTACTTTTGCATTTAATTTATAAATGGTATCGTCATTAATGGTTGCACCTAAGGCACATGGAGCATAAATATCCATATCTTCGTTATAGATATCGTTACCGCCATAGATGGTAACTCCATACTTAGAACGTACTTCCTCTAAACGTTCTTGACTAATATCTGCAATTGTAACATTAGCACCTTCGTTAACCAAATGTTCTACTAAAGCTTCACCAACATTACCAATTCCTTGTACAAAAACATTTTTATCTTCTAAAATATCAGAACCAAATTGAAATTTCGATGCTGCTTTCATTCCCATAAAAACACCATAAGCCGTAATAGGAGATGGATTACCTGCACCACCTTTGCTTTCTGAGATTCCGGTGACGTAAGGAGTTACTTCTCTTACAGTATCCATATCTTCGGTGGTCATACCTACATCTTCTGCAGTAATATAACGTCCGCTTAATGAATGTACAAACTCTCCAAAACGTTTCATTAATTCTGGTGTTTTCTGTGTTTTGGCATCACCAATAATAACAGCTTTACCTCCACCAAGATTTAAACCTGTAATTGCAGATTTAAATGTCATACCACGAGAAAGTCGTAATACATCATTAAGAGCTTCCCACTCGTTTGCGTAATTCCACATTCTTGTACCACCCAAAGCTGGTCCTAAAACTGTATTATGAATACCAATTATAGCTTTTAAACCAGTATCTTTGTCATTGCAAAAAACAATTTGCTCATGATTGTCAAAAGAATGTTGTCCGAAAACCGGATCCATTTTTTTTAATTCTTTTGAACTTATAATTTCTGATGTCATGTTACTTTTAATTTAGGGTGTTTACGGACGTTCTAAAAACGGCACGCAAAAGTAAATTATAATTAAAGGATTAGCAAAACATTAACTATTAAATACATTTCTCGTAATACTTTTGAGCAATTAAAATTTATAATGAAAGCACTTAAACACCTCAATAAATACTTCTATAAATATAGATCTCGTTTAATCATTGGTATCATTATTACTATAATAGCCAAGGTCTTTGCACTGTTTACTCCACGTTTAGTAGGTGCGTCTATTAATATTGTTTCAGATAGATTAGATGGTAAAATATCGGAAGAAATATTTAGAAATGATTTAACAATTTACATCTTATATCTCGTTGGTTCTGCAATTGTGGCAGGAATATTCACCTTTTTGATGCGACAAACTATCATTAATGTGTCTCGTCACGTCGAATTTGATCTTAAAAATGAAATTTATAAGCATTATCAAATTCTATCTTTAAACTTTTATAAAACAAATAGAACAGGAGATTTAATGAACCGCATTAGTGAAGATGTTGGTAAGGTTAGGATGTATGTTGGTCCTGCTATTATGTATACTATAAATACCATAACCTTATTTGTTATTGCTATAATATACATGGTAGATAGATCCCCATCGTTAACATTGTACACTTTACTCCCTCTACCCTTTTTGTCTGTAGTAATTTATAAATTAAGCCGTTTAATAAATAAACGTAGTACAATTGTACAACAATCTCTATCGACATTATCGACATATTCACAAGAAACTTTTAGTGGTATTTCTGTAATAAAATCTTATGGTATAGAACCTAGAACCAATATAGAATTCGAACATCTTTCAGCTGAAAATCGTCAGAAGCAAATTAACTTAACTAAAGTACAAGCTTTATTTTTTCCGATGATGATACTATTAATTGGTGTAAGTAACCTTATCGTTATATATGCTGGTGGTATGCAATATATGAATGGCGAAATTGAAAAAATAGGAACCATTGCCGAGTTTATTATCTATGTAAATATGCTTACTTGGCCAGTAGCTACAGTAGGTTGGGTAACCTCTTTAATACAACAAGCAGAAGCTTCTCAAGAACGTATTAATGAGTTTTTACTAACCGAGCCAGATATAAAAAATGCAGCTAAAAGCTTAACACCTATTAAAGGTGATATTGAATTTAAAAATGTGTCCTTTACCTATCCCGACACAAATATAAAAGCATTAAAAGATGTCAGTTTTACACTTAAATCTGGACAGACCTTAGCCATATTAGGTAAAACAGGTTCAGGGAAGTCAACTATTTTAGACTTAATTGGTCGTTTGTATGATATTGATAAAGGTTTGCTTTTAATTGATGATAAAAACATCGCAGATCTAAATCTTTTTAGCTTAAGAGATAGTATTGGTTACGTACCACAGGACGCCTTTTTGTTTTCTGATACCATAAAAAATAATATAAAATTTGGTAAAGAAGACGCTACCGACGAAGAAGTAATTGCTGCAGCAACAAACGCTAGAGTTCACAAAAACATTGTTGGGTTTACTAAAGGCTATGATACTGTTTTAGGAGAACGAGGTATTACACTTTCGGGCGGACAAAAGCAACGTGTCTCTATTGCTAGAGCAATTATTAAACAACCAGATATTTTATTATTTGACGATTGCCTTTCTGCTGTTGATACTGAGACAGAAGAAAAAATATTAAAAAATCTAGTTAAACTAACGGTAGATAAAACGACTATAATTGTAAGCCATCGCATTTCTTCTGCTAAAAATGCAGATCAAATTATAATATTAGATGATGGAAAAGTTATTGAGTCAGGTACACACCAGACGCTCATAGAAACTGACGGTTATTATAAGGAATTATACCATAAACAACGCTCGGAAAAAGAAAAGTAATAATTTGTTGTTTAGGTTACTTTTTTTTTAGATTTTTGGATTGAAATTAAAAAAAGATTGAGTTATGAGTGATTATGAAATGACGGACAAAGAAGAAATATATTCTAAGGTATTGCGTGCTGGAAGAAGAACCTATTTCTTTGATGTTAGAGCTACTAAAGCTGGAGACTACTATTTAACGGTTACTGAGAGTAAAAAATTCACGAATGATGATGGCTCTTTCTACTATAAAAAACATAAGATTTATTTATATAAAGAAGATTTTACTGAGTTTAAAGAGATCTTAACAGAAATGACGGATTACATTATTAATGAGAAAGGACAAGAAGTAATTAGTGAACGTCACCAAAAAGATTTTAAACGTGAAGATGAATTTGTAACTCAAGAAGCTAAAACCTCAGAAGATACTGCAACTACAGAAAGTTTTACAGATATCAGTTTTGATGATATATAAAATAACTTATTTTAATTATAATAAAATACCCTGATAAATTTTATCAGGGTATTTTATTCATTATGGAATTTAATTTTTAAGAAACAGAGCTTCCGTTTTTTACTTTAGTCTCTGGATGTAACAAGAAAACATCGTTTGCTTTTACAGCTCCTACAACGAGACATTCGCTCATAAAATTAGCTATTTGCTTATTAGGAAAGTTAATTACCGCCACAATTTGCCTGTTTATTAAATTTTCTTTTTGATATTGAGTGGTAATTTGAGCAGAAGTTTTTTTCTTACCCAATACCCCAAAATCTATAATTAATTGATAAGCAGGGTTATTTGCCTTAGGAAAGTCATTAACTTCAATAATTGTCCCAATTCGTAAATCTACTTTTGTAAAGTCTTCAAATGTTACTATCTTTTCCATTCCTTTTATTAAAGTCAAAAAACTGATTAATTAAAACAAATATAAAGAAATAATGGCTCGGACAGAATCTAATATGATGCCCTTAGGCACAATAGCACCTCAGTTTAAACTAACAGATACTGTAGATAATACTAAAAAATCTCTAAAAGAATTAAAAGGTACTACAGGAACGTTGGTAATGTTTATTTGCAACCACTGCCCTTTTGTTCTTCATGTAAGCGCTGAGTTATCGCAATTAGCAAAAGACTATATTTCTAAAGGTATTAATTGCATTGCAATTTCTAGTAATGATATTGTTAATTACCCACAAGATAGACCTGAATTAATGGCAAAACATGCTATAAATGAAGATTATATATTTCCTTATTTATATGATCAAACTCAGAATATCGCTAAAGCATACAATGCGGCTTGCACACCCGATTTTTTCTTATTCGATTCTAACTTAGAATTAGTTTACACGGGTCAATTAGACGATTCTAGACCAGGTAATGATGAACCTATAACAGGTAAAAATATTAGAGAAGCTATGACTGCCTTAGTAAATAAAAAACCTATAAATACCATTCAAAAACCAAGTATGGGCTGTAATATCAAATGGAAATAAATATACATCTGCTTTTAAGACAACATCAAAATTAGTACTTAGTCTTTTTTTCTTTTTTCACCCAAATTACTTGAACGAACCTTAATTCTGTTATAACTAAAATATATCAGATAATTATATTATAAACTTTACATACAATATAAAATAGGAGTCACAAATCGTTTAAAATTAAAGTGTTTCGTTGGCCAATCCACAAAAGATTTAACTGTTCTAAATTTACAGCGATCCTTTTCCTAAATCCAAAAAAATAATTGCTATGAGATATCAAACTACTAAATCTGATAGTGATTGAGCTGCTTTTAAATTCACTGGTCGGTTTCAAAACTAAAATTTAGGTAAATTCCTAAAAGGCTTAGAAATACAACTCAAAGAAATTTATATAAACATCAAAATATCCCCTTCAATAAAGGTTTGATTGAAGTTTTTAAAAAAGTAATTAAACTCTTACTTTAATAAAACAAACTACATAATTAAGAGTCACTTTTTATTATAAATTCACTTCTTTTTAACATAATATTTGCAATTACTATATATAATAGTTAAATTTAAGCGCGCTTAAATATCTAATAACAAGTATTTTATAAAAATTATCTACAGATTATTCTAAAATCTATAATGTTAACTAAACTAAAAAAATGACTACAAAAATTAAATTAATTGCTATTGGGGGCTTATTGGGAGGGGTCATTTATGCTGGTATTATAGCTGGTCTTGATTATAAAAACGGATTAGATTTTAATACTGTAAGAGTTTTAGTAAGTTTTATTGTATTCGGTGCTTTAGTGGCATATATAACGGCATATGGTTTAAAAAAGCGTCAAAACGAGAAATAATAGTAAGATTATTCTAATCAGTGATGTTTACAGATAATACATTTAGATTAAAATCAACCAACACATTTTTTTATCTTTGTTAACTACCAAATAAGATAAAGCTTATGATTTTTATTGATAATGAAGGACAGACTGATCCTAAATTAAATTTAGCGTTAGAAGAATATATTTTAAGACATTTTGACGCTTCTACCGATTATTTATTATTCTACATAAATGCTCCATCTATTATCATTGGGCGAAATCAAAATACTTTAGAGGAAATTAACCAAGAATATATAGATACCAACGATATACATGTTGTACGAAGAGTTTCTGGTGGTGGTGCCGTTTACCATGACTTAGGAAATCTTAACTTTAGTTTTATAACTAACCATGATGGTAAGAGTATCAGTAACTTTAAAAAATTTACAGCACCAGTAATTAAAGTGTTAAATGATATGGGGGTGACTGCCGAATTAAAAGGACGCAATGATATTTTGGTAGGTGAAAAGAAAATTTCTGGAACAGCACAGTTTTCTACAGGAAAAAGAATGATAAGTCACGGCACCTTATTATTTGATACTGATATGACTGAAGTTACGAAAGCGCTTCAAGTAAAAATGAGTAAAATACAGTCTAAAGGTCATAAATCGGTAAGAAGTCGGGTTGCAAATATTAGCGAATTTCTTAAAGATCCTATTTCAATGGAGGCTTTTAAAAACCAATTATTGGTTGGCTTGTACGAGGCTAGCGAACCCTTTGAGAGTTATCAATTAACTGAAGCTGAATGGAAAGCTGTTCATAAACTAAAAGCTGAAAAATATGACCAATGGGATTGGAATTATGGTCGTTCTCCTAAATTTAATATTCAAAGAACCAAACGTTTTCCTATTGGAGAAATAGACCTTCGTATTTTTGTTGAAAAAGGATTGATTTCCGAATTTAAAATCTTTGGAGACTTTTTTGGAAGACAACCTATAACCGATCTAGAAGATCTATTAATTGGTGTTCCATACGATAAAGTTGAAATTGCTAAAATCTTAAAAAACTTATCTATTGAAAATTATTTTGGGAAGTTAGAAACTTCCGATTTCATTGACCTTGTTTATGGAAATGATTAATTATGTTTTAAAACCTTCTTCTATAGCACATAAAAATAAATCATAAAAAAATGACTTATTGCACCTGCTAATACAAATAAATGCCAAATAACATGGTTGTATAATATTTTGTTGAGCGAATAAAAAATAATTCCAATGGTGTAAAACGATCCACCAGCATATAACCAAAGAATACCTTGTGGGCCTAATGCTTTTGACGTATTAGTAAAATCGAATATAATAAGCCACCCCATAATTAAGTAAAGAAGTGTTGAAAACACTTCAAATCGACCTGTAAAAAATAGTTTTAGAACAACACCAAAAGCTGCTATTCCCCAAACAACCCAAAACAATGTCCAACCGAGGCTATCTGTTAAAAGCAATAATAAAACGGGCGTGTATGTACCTGCAATAAGCAGATAAATACTTATATGATCTACAATCCTTAAATAACGTTTAGGTTTCTCGTTCACCACAGCATGATAAGACGTTGATGCTGAAAATAAAATAATTATAGATAATCCATAAATAATAACACTAAATAAAGACCAAGGCTTAAGATTGTCTGCATTAATTACTAGTAAAACTAAAGCTATAACTCCTAAAAAAGCACCAAAACCATGTGTCCAAGTGTTGAGTTTTTCTTCGAATTTAGTTTGAATTCTCATTGTTAATATTTATTATTTTGAAGGTTTTGATTTTGGTTTAGACCATTTGCTTACACAGTCGTAAAAATCAATTTCAAAAGCAGGTTCTTGTCGTTTTAATCGTTCAATTTGAAAAGCACGCTGTAAAATATCTTCAATTAAATAATCCTCTTCTACATCAATAGGAATAAACTCTCTTTTTAATGAAATATTAAATAAACTAGCTGTACTATTAAACCAAAAAGCACGCCAACCACTTCGTAATTCTTTTATTAGTTCAAAAGTCGTTTTACCTGTTTGGCGATGTATTAACTTTACTAAAATCTGACCTTCAGTTTTAGTTAATTTCTTTAATTCTGCAGAAAACTCATCTTCAATATACCTTTGGATAACTTTAGTATATCGTTTTTTATCTCGCTTACGCTCTAAACTATCTAATCGGTTTTGTAATGCTTCTAAACGTTCTGCTGCTAGCTTTGCATAAGGATAAACCTTTAAGGTTTTTCGTCTTAAAATGATATAACGAATTCTTGCTTCTCTGTCTACAAAACTTAACTTAGGCAATACTAAAACTTCTTTAAGATCTACCGAAGTAACAGGAATAGAGTCTCCTTCTATAATCATATAATGTACAGCCGTAGAATCTTGTTTTACCGGATTCTCTTCTTGTGCATTTAATACAACTGAAAAAAATAATGTTATATAAAGAATATATTTCATGAATTTACTTAACGCTAAAATCGTTCCAATCTTTCATTTTATACAAATTCAAAATTACTAATATTTAAAATCTATAAGCTTAAATCCCTATTAATATTATTTAAAATCTTCTATTTATATGGAAGCTTTAAAGATCATTAAAATTAAGATATAAAAAAAGACCTTTCAAATGAATTACACTTAAAAGGTCTTTCTAAAAATTTATAAAATAAAATTAGAGTTTCTGACGGTTATCGCCAGAGTTTCTATCAATTAATTTATTGTAAGGGTCTACTCCTACTTCTGTAGGCTTTTCATCAACAGTAATAGAAATTTTATTATCGATTAAAGTGATTTTATGTTTCTTTAAATACAATTGCTTTTCTTTCATCTCACCATCAACTTCATGCTCTGTAAATACGCCAACATCGATATAATCTTGTAGCGGCAATGATAAAATAGGCTTCGTTTTACCTTCTGGTAGGTATGAAATTGAATCTCTTCCTGTTTCAGAAAATAATTGTTTCCCTTTTTCGTCATTTCTGTATTTACTGACATCAAATTCAATATCTACTTTGTATTTACCGCTGTCTAGTTTGGTAGACGTTACATTCTTAATACTATTGTCATAAACCGTAATCGTTTCAAACATATCCTTAATTACATATTGTAAACTATCTGGCGTAACAGCTTTAATATGATTTACCATATCTATAGAGGTTGTATAAGGTGGCTCTTGAAATTTCACTTTTTCAACATAAGTTTTTAATGCACCATTTAATACCGCTTCCCCAAGATAATCACTAAGTGCATAAAAGACTAATGATCCTTTTTCATAACGAATATAGCCTTGTCCATCATTGTACATTAATGGGTTTTCACGCTTACGCTCAAAGGTTCTTTGGAAAAGGTAACTATCTAATGATTTTTTTAGAAACTTACGCATTTGTGCTTTACCTAATTCTTTTTCTAACACTTTTAACGCTACGTATTCCGATAAACTTTCAGATAACATTGTTGCTCCTAAAACATCGGCCCCAATGACTTGGTGTGCCCACCATTGATGTGCAACCTCGTGAACGGTAATAGCGTAGGTATAATTTAGATCCCCATCTTCATTATCTTCTACATCTGCTATAAAACCTGCATCACCAGAAAAAGGAATTGTATTAGGAAATGATTGTGCAAAACCACCACTTGGAAATTCTACAATTCGAAGTTGTTTATGCTGATAAGGACTAAAGTTTTCGCTATTGTAAGCCAACGAAGCCTTCATACCATCCATCATACTTTCTAAATTATACTCGTGTCCTTTGTGGTAATAAATCTCAAGATCTACATCCTTCCATTTGTCTTTTTTTACTTCATATTTAGCTGAGTTATAAGCGTAAAAATTCAAAATTTTACTATCCATTTTATAATGAAAATAGCGTCTTCCATCTTCTACCCATTCTTTTTGAAGATAACCCGGCGCAATTGCAATTTGATCTTCACTTGTACTAACGGTCGTTTCAAAATCAATCCAATCGCTATCTTTTGAAATATAGGTGTTACCTAAAGCCGTAGAATCTGATGGATGAGGTCTTAACTCATTAGGTGGTAATCCGTATTTTTCACGTGTTTTATCGTCTGAAAGCTCCCCTCCGTTATAACCTAAATTAGGAAACAGTTGTGTATTATTAATAAAGGTTCCATTTTCTATGACTGGTGAATTAGAAACAAACAATGTATTGGGTTTATTTTTTACTGTAAAATTCAAAATCAATGAATCTCCAGGTTGCATTGGTTGTTTTAACTTATAAATATCGAAATTATAAAGTGTATCTTCAGAAACAAGCGTGTTTTCACGATTAAACTTGAAAGTACTCTCGTAATCATTATGATTTAAGAAAATACTATCAATAACCTGATTGGTTTTATTAATCATGGTGTATTCTCCTGAAGATTCAAAATTTCGTTCATCTATAAATAAATCTAAATTAACGTTTACTGCAACAATTCTAGGTTGTGCATAATCTTCGTATTTCTTATATTTTTTCTCCCAATTAACACGTAATTCTTCTCGTTCTTTTGAAGAATAAAGATCATTATTAATATTTGTAGCATGATAAATAGTATAACCCATCGCTAAGAAACCACCTAAAAATACCACTAGAGCTATAGCAATAGGTGTTTTAAAACGCTCTTTTGCAATTGCAATGCGTTCTGCAAATGAACTTGGTAAACCACGTACCCAAAACAAAGCTGCAATAAGCATTAAAACTAATCCTCCAAGAACCCAATAGAATTTGTAAACTAAATACCTACCCAAAGAATCTCCGTAACCATTCATATCATTATAATTAAAGCCCGAACCTTCATTATATTTAAATAAAGGCTGCTCTACACCTGCTAGAGTTAAAAAAGGAATTCCTATAGAAATGACTAATAATACAAATAAACCTAAATATGGATTTCTTATTAAAGTCTGAACCATTAAAGCTAAAAAGGCCCAAATGATGTAATTAATCAGTTTTAATCCGAATAATTCTTTAATGTATAAACCTAATTCAATATCATAATAGCCCTTGTAAAGTTGAAATAAAATCCCTGCAACCATAATGACAGAAAGTAATAACATCTGCATTTTTACTATAGCAATAAACTTAGATAAAAATAGAGACCAGTTTGGAATTGGTGTTACATCTTCTAAACCATTCATATTAGAAATCTTACTGCGATTTACTAACATTCCGGCATAAAGAAATGTACATATATTAATAGCAATCACAAATACTCCACCACCTTGTAACATTAACCATGTTCTTGGGTATGATGATGCACCAACTTGGCTTCCGGCTTCAGATAATGCAACTAAAACAATAATAAGTCCGACTAAAACAATACTAATAAACGCCCAACTTTTTACAATGTATTTGAATTCTATATGAGCTATTTTCCAAGTGGCTTTTAAGTTTTGAATAAAAGAATAATCATACCCTACTTTTGGCAGGTTGATTTTAGTAATACCACCAAAGTTTCGTTTTGTAGAACGTTCGCCTTTTTTCTTCTTAAAGAATGAAAACGACATTGCGTTTTGGCTGAATGTAAATAACTTAAAAACAATACCAAATACAATTGTTGCAACACCTAACCATAATAAACGGTTATAAACGATGACTTCTTTAATAGGAATTTGTAATTCATTTTGTTCGTAAACCGTCCAATAACGGGTATAATAACTAACAGCAGAAGATCCAAAAGGATCAAATAATGATGCTAAGTAACGACTGTCTTGATCGTATAAAAAATTATCTGTTATTCTTTGAATAAACAACAACAAAATCACAGTTATAAATCCGGCAGCAATATTTCTAGAAAAAGTAACCACAGCAAAAACAATAGCGCCAAACAATAAAATATTAGGCAATATAAAAAGCCAATACGAATTAAAATACGATTGAATATTAAAAGCCGTTACCAAATCTGAATTTGTACCAGGCAATCTAAAACCAATAAACATACCGATACCTATTGTAAATACGATAAGTGATACAACCACAATAGCACTAAAAAATTTAGCAAATAAATAATTCGCTTTTGTAAATGGATAAGAATAGAGAATAGAATGCATTTCACTTTTAAAATCTCTATTTACTGAAGCACCAATGATGGATGGAAATAAAAAGAAGATTAAAATTGTTAAACCATTAAAAAGACCATTTACTCCAACAGGTGAATTTACTATCCGAGAAGAGCCAGTTGTGGCTGTAATACTATCAAAAATACCAGCCGTAGTTGCCGCCATTAACAATGCCAACATAAAAAATATGGCCATATAAATATAAGTCGCTGGTCGTTTTAACCAGTACTTTAATTCGTGAAAAAATATAGTAGAAAACATAGATGTACTTTTTTTAAATGATTTAGGATTAAACTGCAGTTACAGGTTCGTCCTCTTTTAGTGCAATAAAGTACACATCGTCAAGCTGTGGCTCAATCGATTTAAAATCCTCACTAGGTTGTTCCTCACTAAACACACGGATATTAAGAGAGTTATCTTCGTTATAATTAGAAGATAACACATTGAATTGTGCTTCGTGCGTTTCTAAATCATCTCTATCTATAATTTTAGTCCAAATACGACCTTGCAATTCTATTCTTGCCTGAGAAGGCGTTGCTTGTTTTAAAATACGTCCACCATTTAAAATCGCCATATCGTTACAAAGTTCCTTGACATCTTCAACAATATGTGTCGAAAAAATTACTGTACAATTGGTACCAACTTCACGCAATACATTTAGAAAACGATGACGCTCTGCAGGATCTAAACCAGCTGTTGGTTCATCTACAATAATTAATTTAGGATTATTCAATAATAATTGTGCAATTCCGAAACGCTGTTTCATTCCTCCAGAATAACCCGCCACATGTTTTTTACGCATGTCATAAAGATTGGTAATATCTAAAACCTCTTTAACTAAAGCTTTTCTGTCTGATTTAGATCGAATACCTTTTAAAGTTGCAAAGTAATCTAGTAAATCTTCAGCAGACATTTTTGGATACACACCAAAAGATTGTGGCAAATAACCTAAAACTTTACGCAAAGCCATTTTATCTTTTAAAACATCGATATCACCAAACATAATAGATCCAGAATCCGGACTCTGCAATGTAGCAATGGTTCTCATTAAAGACGATTTCCCAGCACCATTAGGACCTAAAAGTCCAAACATTCCTGTTCCGATTTCAAGATTTAAATTATCTGTGGCTTTAACACCATTTTTATAAGTTTTGGTAAGGTTCTTTATTACAAGCTTCATAAAGTATGGTTTTAGATTATAATTCTATTAGTATTAAAATAGATGAATTTGTTACAAAAAAATCTAAAAGCTTCTTAAAGCTGAATAAATCCTTTTACTTTTACATAAATCAAATATCTACATATGGCTTCTAAGAGCATACTTAATAAAAAATCACTCGATTTTCTTGAAAAATATTTAAATAATGCCTCACCAACAGGTTACGAATGGGAAGGGCAAAAAATCTGGATGGATTACCTTAAACCCTATGCAGATGAATTTATTACAGACACTTACGGTTCTGCTGTTGCTGTTATAAACCCTGAAGCAAAATATAAAGTGGTTATTGAAGGGCATGCCGATGAAATTTCATGGTATGTGAATTACATTTCAGATAACGGTTTACTCTATGTTATCAGAAATGGTGGTAGTGATCATCAAATTGCACCGAGTAAGGTTGTAAACATTCATACAAAAAATGGCATTGTAAAAGGTGTATTTGGATGGCCTGCAATACACACCAGAAGTAAAGCAAAAGAACAAGCACCTAAACCCGATAATATCTGTATTGATATAGGAGCAAAAGATAAAGAAGAAGTTGAAAAAATGGGAGTTCATGTTGGTTGCGTAATTACGTACCCTGACGAATTTCATATCTTAAATAAAGACAAATTTGTTTGTCGTGCGTTAGACAACAGAATGGGTGGTTTTATGATTGCTGAAGTGGCGCGTTTACTTAAAGAAAATAAGAAAACACTTCCTTTTGGATTATATATTACCAACTCTGTACAAGAAGAAATTGGTTTGCGAGGAGCTGAAATGATTGCACAAACCATTAAGCCAAACGTAGCAATTGTAACAGATGTTACCCATGATACAACAACACCTATGATTGACCAAAAGACGCAAGGTTATGCTGAAATTGGAAAAGGTCCTGTTGTTGCTTATGCCCCTGCTGTACAACAAAAATTACGTGATTTAATTACGGATACAGCTGATGAGAAGAAAATTCCTTTTCAACGTGCTGCATTATCTAGAGCTACTGGAACAGATACAGATGCCTTTGCTTACAGTAATGGTGGTGTTGCTTCTGCTTTAATTTCTTTACCATTGCGTTATATGCATACTACTGTAGAAATGGTGCATCGAGATGATGTTGAGAATGTTATTAAATTAATTTATGAAACTTTATTAAAAATAGAAGACGGAGAAACCTTTAGCTATTTTAAATAGAAAATACCAGACCTGTCAGGTTTTAAAATATCTGACAGGTCTATTTTATTTTATGGATGAAATTCTAGATATCGTTGACAAAAACGGTGCACCAACAGGAAGAACTGCACTAAAATCTGAAGCGCATTCTAAAGGTTTGTATCACAATACCATTCACTTATGGCTGTACACCTCTAAAGGTGAAATATTATTACAGCAACGCTCTCATAAAAAATCAATCTACCCTTTACTTTGGGATGTCTCTGCAGCAGGACATATAGATGCTGGCGAAACTTTTATAACAGCAGCTCTACGAGAAACAAAAGAAGAATTAGGTTTAGAATTAGAACCAAAAGATCTTACAAAAATTGGAACTTTTCTTCATGAAACTAGTTATGCTGCAGGTAAGATTCAAGATAATGAATTTCATCAGGTATATATTGCTCAGCTAACAGTTCCATTAAATTCACTAATTATACAAGACTCTGAAGTTGAAGCTATAAAATTAGTATCGCTCGAAGAGTTTAATATCTTATTGATTAATAGTGAAACTAACATGCACTTTGTAGCAAGCAACCGTAACTATTATCTAAAAGTATTAAAGGCTATATCGAAAAAACTAAATAATTAATTTAATTTCTAGATATAAAACTAAAAACCCCAACCTATAAAGGTTGAGATTTATTAGAAAGTCACGATTAAAGTCAAATAGTCCCCTCTTGACCACTAGCTATACCCCTATATCTAATTTTATGGCTTAAAATCGTGAATATTCATCTTAAACTTAAGAAATTAATATTCTTAAGAATAAGTTTGACTATTTTATCATTCAAATTTACATTTGAAATAGACAGAATATGTCCACTATATATTATTATTGAATTAAACTCATTAAAACTTAGCTAAATCATTAATAATTAGATTTATAAATTTAATTGATTTTATTATGTGTTTTTATTGATTATAAGACACAACATTAATAATAGCTAACTATCATATCTAAATGCCTTTTTACATACGTTTTGACATGTTGTGGATGTACTACTTTTACCCAAAGATTATACTTCAAAATATCCATTAAAAATTCATAATTAGGTTCGATATAAATTTTCACTTCTCCCCACATATCTTTATTAGCATAATCCAAATCCTTAGTATCCTTATTTTTAGGAAGACTTACAATTTTTTGAGTATGATGCAGCGGATTGATTTCTAAATATTTAAAATGATGATTAGCGACTTTAATATGAACCCATACTGGATCCATATCCGTTTTTAAAATACCGATGGAATTCTTAAAATATTCTGAAGAATCAAAGTTTATAGGCTCTCTTACTTTTTGCTTACTAACTTTTAAAGATTTAATTCGATCGTCTAAACAAAACGCATAAATACCAAAGTCAGCATTATGCGCCATTAAATACCATGCCTTATTAATTTCTTTAATGTGTAAAGGTTGAAAAAAACCTTTAATGGTTTGAAATCCATTATCTTCGTACCAACCTTGATATTCAATGTCAATCAAAAACTCTTGCTCAATTGCATTGATTAATGGAACTAAATCTACTTGTGCACTTAACGAACTACGTGCCGTTGTTACATATTTTTTCCATGAATGGGCATGGTGATGTAAAAGATATAATTCTGTTTTTTCGTAAACTTCTTTTAAATCATCACTTATTTCATAACCTTCTATATAATACCCTGAGTTTCGTTTTAGTAAAACAATCACTTTGTAATATGATCTTATCTTGTCTAAATCACGCTTAATTGTTTTTTGGCTATGTTGATTAAGTTTATCATATAAAAGGTCTTCATAATTATCTGCACGAATATGATCTAGTGCGCTTTGTAGATCTTCTATAGGCACATAACCGTTTTTATCAATACCATAAACTTTAGGGTTTGAAATAATACGTAAGATGTAATAGCGGCGTAGAAATTCTGGGGTCATGAAACGTCTTAAAAAACGAATTTAATAATAAACTTTGAAATCACTTATAGTAATCCGTTTTTATATATTTGAGCCCCCTAACACATATCATGGCAACCGTTTTTAGTAAAAAAGATTTTATAGCAACCAAATGGTTTACCCTTGAAAAATTAATTCAATTAATTACAGGTGTATATATAGTTCCTCAAATATTTAGTTCATTAGGCCCAATAGATATTGGTAAACTGAAATTTGTAGAATCCGTGCTGGGAATGTTTACACCTCTATTCTTTTTGGGTTTACCTGCTATTTGTATTAGAGAAATTGTTTTTAAGCCTAAACGAAGTGAACAAATTTTAGCAACTGCCTTTTATTTAAGACTTTTAAGTTGGATGCTTCTTTTTATCGGAGTTTTAGTTTACTTTAAAACCATTGAAAACAGTCCTTTAACAAGTTTATACATTATAATATCTCTAAGTTACCTCCTTAAACTCACGGATGTCTTTGAATATTATTTACTTGCGAAAAAGTGGACCAAAATTATTTTTATTAGTAAAATAACGACATTAATTATTATTGTAGCACTACAATATTATGGTGTAAAAAATCATTTAGATGTCAATTATTTTGCAAAACTTATCGTTGTAGATGTTCTTATACAAGGCTTAATCTATTTTCTGATTTTAAACACTATAAAGCAATTTTCATTCAAAAAATGGACGTTCTCATGGCCTTTAGGAAAATCATTATTAAAAATGTCATTCCCTTTAATCATTTCCAATAGTCTTATCATGTTTTACATTACAATAGACGAATTGTTTCTAAAACATTTCTTGGGCGATCATGCCAATGGTATTTTTGCTACTGTACAATTTTTAGTCATTGCACTAAGTTGGAATATTGGTTTTTCTATCATAAATGCATTATATCCTTCCTTAGCAGAATCCTTTCAGAAAGATCATAAGCTTTACACCAAAAAAATAATAAAACTATTAAAAATTATGCTGTTTTTAGGTCTTTCAATTGGTGTACTTTACACATTTTTAGGACACCTAATTTTAACTCACTACTTTACAGAAAATTATATCGAAGCACAAACACCTCTGCTAATTTTCTGTTGGGCACCACTTTTTATTTTTATAGGAATGATCTATGAAAAACACCTTATAAACAGTAACGACCTACAGAAAAACGTTTACAGATTTGTAATTGGTTGTATCGCTAACGTCATCTTATGTTATTTATTAATTCCTATTTGGCATGTTACTGGTGCTGCAATTGCAGTCTTAGCAAGCCATTTTATAACCAATATATTATATGTCTTTTTAGATCGTAAAAGTAGAATTCAACTCTTATCTCTTTTTTAATTATTTTTGATTCATGAATTTACTCCTACTAGCGATTGCGCCTGTCTTAAGCATAATATTTTATATTTATTTTCAAGATAAGCATGAAAAAGAGCCTAAAAAATTACTCATTGTAAGCTTTCTTTTAGGAGCTGTAGTCAGCATAATAATGGTATTTGGGTTGTATTTTTTTACAGGCCACTTTATCCCTTTAACAGATAAATTTAGCATTTGGCAACAATTTATTCAAGCCTTTATCGTGGTAGCACTAGCTGAAGAATTCAGCAAATACATTATTGTAAAATATTATGCACAAACAAAGATAGCATTTAATGAACCTTATGACGGCATTATGTATGCTGTGATGGTTTCTATGGGTTTTGCTTGTACAGAAAACATTATGTATGTAATTGGTGGTGGTTACGAAATCGCAATTTTAAGAGCATTTACTGCTGTTCCGGCACATGCCGTTTTTGGTATTTTAATGGGCTATTTTATGGGGAAAGCAAAATTTTCAAAACATAGAATTATGTTCAACTTAACAGGGCTTTTATTAGCCGTTTTATTTCACGGAGCATACGACTTCTTTTTATTTATTAATTTCATCCCAGGTATTTCTATTGGTGCATTTATTTCCTTAATTATCGGAATCATTTTATCAAAAAAAGCAATAAAAGCACATCAAGATATTTCACACTTTAAATCGTAATAAAATAACAATCAAACCAATAACAATTAAAACTATATCATATATTTAATATTATTTGGTAAATCACCTTATAAATTTCTTATTTTGCAATAGATTAAACTATAAACAACAAATCAGGTAAAATCTCTACTTTATGTATAAAATAAAAGTAAATGCTTCTCATACCTTTAATATATCTGAGGAAATTATGGAAACATTAGACGTTGTTGAAACATCAACAAACCATTATCATGTTCTTCAGGATAACACTTCTGTAAAAGCAGAAATCATACAAACCGACTTTAATAAAAAAACCTATTCAATTAAAGTTAACAATAACACGTATGATGTTGAGATTTATGACACCGTAGATCAGCAAATTGAAGCTTTAGGTTTTGAAATAGGGGCATCAAAACAAGTCAATGATATTAAAGCACCAATGCCTGGATTAATTTTAGAAATTAATGTAAAAGTTGGAGATATCGTTAAAGAAGACGATACGTTATTAATTCTTGAAGCTATGAAAATGGAAAATGTAATTCATTCTCCTCGAGAAGGTGTTATTAAATCTATTCAGGTTAAAGAAAGAGAAACAGTTGATAAAAATGTGCTTTTAATTGAATTTGAATAAACTAAGCGTTAATACGATTATTTTGTGAACCGCAAACAAAATTATCTAAAATTCTTTTTTACAATAAAAACATCTCAATAGTACAGCTCTGCGCATTTGAAATATAAAATTCAAAAAAGAATTTCAATAGAAGTCACGCTAAAGCCGTATTTATTATTCTGTCGTCAGTTCGAGTGTTCTGACTTTTTTTGTCAGAATTTATCGAGAACCTGTTAGTAAATAGTATCATTATTAACATTCTCTAAATGACAAATGACTATTTGAAATTACATTAAAAATAAAAAACTTCCATTTGGAATATCAAAATAAGATACTAAAATAAATTCAGCATAATATGAAAAAATTATTAGTAGCAAATAGAGGAGAAATTGCCATAAGAGTCATGCAAACGGCAAAAAAAATGGGTATTAAAACAGTGGCTGTTTTTTCTGAAGCAGACCGTAATGCCCCTCACGTTAAATATGCAGATCAAGCTGTTTGTATTGGTCCTGCTCCATCAAACGAATCGTATTTAAGAAGCGATAAAATTATAGAAGTTTCAAAATCACTTAACGTTGATGCCATTCATCCTGGTTATGGTTTTTTAAGTGAGAATGCTGACTTTGCAGAATTATGCGAAGCCAATAATATTATTTTTATCGGTCCTCGTTCTAAAGCAATCAAGCTAATGGGAAACAAATTAGCAGCAAAAGAAACGATAAAAGATTATAATATTCCCATGGTACCAGGAACAGATGAGGCGATCACTGATATTCCTAAAGCTAAAAAAATAGCAAAAGAAATAGGCTTTCCTATTCTTATAAAAGCTTCTGCTGGGGGTGGAGGAAAAGGTATGCGTATTGTTGAAAACGAAGCCGAGTTTGAATCTCAAATGAATAGAGCCATAAGTGAAGCTACATCTTCATTTGGTGATGGGTCTGTATTTATTGAAAAATATGTGGCTTCACCAAGACATATTGAAATTCAGGTAATGGCAGATACTCATGGACACATAATTCACCTTTTTGAACGCGAATGTTCAATACAACGTCGTCATCAAAAAATCATTGAAGAAGCCCCTTCTGCAATATTAACGCCAGAATTAAGAGAAAAAATGGGACAAGCTGCGATAAATGTAGCACGCTCATGTGATTATGTTGGTGCAGGAACGGTAGAATTTCTTTTAGATGAAAACTTCAATTTCTATTTCTTAGAAATGAATACCAGACTTCAGGTTGAACATCCTGTTACAGAGTGGATTTCTGGAGTAGATCTAGTAGCCCTTCAAATAAAAGTAGCAAGAGGTGAAAAATTAAACATCAAGCAAGGGGATTTACAAATTAAAGGTCACGCTTTAGAACTTCGTGTTTATGCTGAAGATACCATGAATGACTTTTTACCAAGTGTTGGTAATTTAGAAATTTATAAACTTCCTGAAGGAAACAATATAAGAGTCGATAATGGTTATGAGGAAGGCATGGATATTCCTATTTATTACGACCCAATGCTATCTAAATTAATTACTTATGGTAATACTAGAGAAGAAGCAATAGCTTTAATGATTACGGCCATTAATAATTACCAAATAAAAGGGGTACACAGCACATTACCGTTTGGCCGTTTTGTTTGTGAACATGATGCTTTTAGAAGTGGAAATTTTGACACCCATTTTGTAAAAAATTATTACTCATTTAATTTATTAAAAGAACAACATTTATTAGAGTCTGAAATTGCCGCAAAAATTGCATTGAAACACTTTTTAAAAGCGCAAAAAAAACTGCGATTACCTAGTTAATGATTGCTAATCTCAGTAAATAAAATTTAATCGAATCATTTTAATTAAAACAGCACCAAAACCATATAACTTTTTCTTCCTTAATAGTTTTGGACTAATAAAATAAACATGGACGACAAAATAAAAACATTAAACGATAAAATTGCTTTAGCAAAGCTTGGAGGTGGACAAGCACGAATAGATAAACAACACCAAAAGAAAAAACTAACAGCCCGTGAACGTGTATTATACCTTTTAGATGAAGGTTCATTTGAAGAAATCGGAGCCTTAGTAACACATAGAACTAAAGATTTTGGAATGGCAGACCAACAGTTTTATGGAGATGGTGTAGTAACAGGTTATGGGACCGTAAATGGCAGATTAACTTATGTTTTTGCACAAGATTTTACTGTTTTTGGAGGATCATTATCCGAAACTCATGCCGAAAAGATCTGTAAAATTATGGATATGGCTGTTAATGTCGGTGCACCCTTAATTGGTCTTAATGATTCTGGTGGCGCACGTATTCAAGAAGGTGTTCGCTCTTTAGGTGGATATGCAGATATATTTTATAAAAATGTTCAGTCTTCGGGTGTTATTCCACAGATTTCTGCCATTATGGGACCTTGTGCTGGTGGAGCTGTGTATTCACCAGCAATGACTGATTTTACGGTGATGGTACAAGATACAAGCTATATGTTTGTAACAGGACCTAGTGTTGTAAAAACAGTCACAAATGAAGAGGTTACTAGTGAAGAATTAGGAGGTGCAAGTGTGCATTCTTCAAAATCTGGTGTTGCTCATATTACATCAACCAATGATGTAGAATGTTTAGAAGATATCAAAAAATTATTAAGCTACTTGCCACAAAGTAATAAGGAAAAACCAGAAGCCATTCCGTTTGAACTTAAAGAAGAACTTAGAGATGATTTAGAAACTATTGTCCCCGAAAACCCAAATAAACCTTATGATATGCATAAGATTATTACAGGTATTATTGATGAAGATTCCTTTTACGAAATTCATAAAGATTATGCCGAAAATATCATTGTAGGTTTTGCACGCTTAGGCGGAAAAAGTGTCGGTATTGTTGCTAACCAACCGATGTTTTTAGCTGGGGTTCTAGATGTAAACAGCTCTAAAAAAGCAGCCCGATTTGTTCGTTTTTGCGACTGCTTTAATATTCCTTTATTAGTATTAGAAGATGTGCCAGGCTTTTTACCAGGAACAGATCAAGAATGGAATGGAATCATCGTTAATGGTGCTAAATTATTATATGCATTTAGTGAAGCTACAGTTCCTAGAATTACTGTGATTACCAGAAAAGCTTATGGTGGTGCTTATGATGTTATGAACTCTAAACATATTGGTGCGGACATGAATTTTGCTTGGCCTAACGCAGAGATTGCTGTTATGGGAGCAAAAGGTGCTGCTGAAATAATTTTTAAAAGAGAGATTTCTAATGCGGAAGATAAAGAGGCTAAATTGAAAGAAAAAGAAGCTGAATATGCTAAACTTTTTGCTAATCCGTATAGTGCTGCAGAACGTGGTTTTATAGATGAAGTTATTCTACCTAAAGATACAAGACGTAAATTAATAAAAGCATTCAGTATGCTTGAAAACAAAAATGTTGCGAAGCCAGATCGTAAGCATGGAAATATTCCTTTGTAATCGTAAGCTTATTAAATAATAATTAAAACCTTTCAGACTTATAAAAGCCTGAAAGGTTTATTTTTTTAAATTTTTGCTTGAAACGTATATAAATCGTAATAACGTCCTTTTGCTTCAAGAAGTTCATCATGAGTTCCTCGTTCTGCTATTTTTCCTGCTTCGATCACTAAAATCTGATCTGCTTTTTTAATCGTACTTAAACGGTGGGCAATAACTATAGTTGTTCTATCATTTGTTAATTCTGATAAACTTTTCTGAATTAAACCTTCACTTTCTGTATCTAAATTAGAAGTTGCTTCATCTAAAATAATAATCTTAGGATCTGCTAAAATTGCTCTAGCAATAGCAATACGTTGTCTTTGTCCACCTGAAAGTTTCACACCACGTTCTCCAATTAACGTTTCTAAACCATCATCAAAACGATCTGTAAACTCATTAACATAAGCTGCTTTTACTGCATTCTGCAATTGTGTTTCAGTTGCATTAGGTCTCGGAAACATAATATTCTCTCTAATAGTCCCTTCAAATAAAAATTCATCTTGTAAAACAACACCTAAATTCTGTCTAAAACTACTTAATACAACTTTAGATAAATCTTGACCATCAATTGTAATCTCTCCCGATTCTGGATTTAAAAATGTAGCTGACAAACCTGCAATTGTTGATTTACCCGAACCAGAACTTCCAACCAATGCCGTTACAGAACCAGAAGGTGCATAAAAATCTATATTATGAAGCACCGGTTTTCCTTCCTCATAAGCAAAAGACACATTATTAAATTTAATATCTCCTTTAACTTTATCCAATTGAATCGTTCGGTCTTCTTGCTCATCTTCTGCTGCTATATTCATTAACTCCTCCGTACGATCTAAACCTGCTAGAGCTTCGGTTAATTGACTTCCTATGTTACTCATTTGTACAATTGGTGCTATCATAAAACCTAAAATTAAAGTGAAAAACAAAAATTCACCTGTAGTCATATCACCAATAATCATATAATAACCACCAATTCCCATAATTCCGGTTGTTGCCACACCTATTAAAAATGTTGAAGAACTCGTCATTATAGCTGTTGCTGTTAAGCTCTTTTTTACATTTTGAAATAGGCGTTCTACACCTACTTCAAACGTTTTATTTTCTTGCTCCTCAGCATTAAATGCTTTAATAACACGCACACCTGCTAAGGTTTCCGTTAATCTTCCTGTAACTTCAGCATTAATTTTTCCTCGATTTCTAAAAACTGGTCGTATAAATTTAAAAGCTTTTAAAGCTACAATTCCAAATAATGAAAGCGGTACAAAGACAAACAAAGTCATCCATGCATTTAATTTTATTAAAATGACCAATGATACTATCGCTGTAAACGTACCACCAACAAGCTGTACCAAACCTGTACCAATTAAATTCCTCACACCTTCAACATCGCTCATAATACGAGAAACTAATGCACCTGATTTTGTATTATCAAAAAAGCTTATAGGTAATGAAAGTACTTTCTTTTGCACTTGTGCCCGCAATTCTGAAATTAAATATTGCGCCTGTACACTCAAAATACGCGTTAATAAAAAGGAAGTAACAGATTGTACCAAAATAGCAGCAATAACAACACCAATTAAAGAGTAAAGCCCATCGAAATCTTTGTTCGGTACCACATCATCTAAAAGCACTTTACTTTGCCACGGTAAAATAAGTCCTGATAAACTGCGGATAACAATAAGGATTAATCCTATTAATACCAATTTACGTCTTGGCCAAATAATGGTTTTAAAAGCCGATTTCATTGTTACTTTTGGTTTCCTATTTTTCGGACTCTTAGAACTTTCTTTAAAATGCTGCATTTCGCTTAATTTTTATGCAAATATAAGCTCTAGTCATTTGTTTTATACGAATAATAAAGGGTTTCATCTTTTAGTGAGCGTTCGTATTTAATCGCATAAACCAAAAATCTTATTTTAGTATCTGAGCTATTAAAAATTCGTCAGGAATTAAACTACTTTTGCACAATGCAAAATCAAAAAAGATCGCAACTAGAATTTGTAACACTAATGGCTGCCTTGATGGCAATTGTTGCCATTGCTATTGATGCCGTTTTACCTGCATTACCTGAGATTGGAAGTTATTTAAATAGCACAGGAGATACTGAAAATCAAAAACTTATAACCACTATCTTTTTAGGCATTGGTTTTGGACAACTTCTTTTTGGCCCACTTTCCGATAGTTTTGGACGTAAACCTATGGTTTATTTTGGTTTTGGAATATTTATAATTGCATCCATTATTTGTATGACTACACGTAATTTTGAAATGATGTTATTTGGTCGTTTCTTACAAGGCGTAGGGCTTTCTTCACCAAGAACTATGAGTATTGCCATTGTTAGAGATTCATATAATGGAGATCATATGGCTAAAATACTTTCTGTTGTAACTATGACATTTATTTTGGTTCCTGTAATTGCACCGATGTTAGGACAGTTTTTATTAATGCATTTTGGATGGGAATCTATTTTTATAGTGAATTTAATCTTCGGATCTCTAGTTATATTTTGGTTTTGGCAAAGGCAACCTGAAACGCTACATAAATCCTATCAAAAAACATTTCACCTTTCCATATTTAAGTCTGGCACTATTACATTTTTCAGAATAAAATCTGCAGTTGTTTACACTTTACTTTCTGGTTTGGTGACGGGTTCTTTTATGGTATATTTGAGTACTTCACAACAAATATTTCAAGTACAATATGATTTAGGAGAATACTTCCCTTATATTTTTGCGAGTTTAGCTGTAACAATTGGCTTATCTACATTTTTAAACAGTACTATTGTTATGCGATTTGGTATGTGGAATTTGGTTCATATTGCCTTAATTGTATTTATAATCTCTTCTTTAATTTACGTGATATTATTCTGGTCTGGCGTCAATCCACCAATCGGAGTTTTAATTGGTTTTCTAATGGTTCAGTTTGCAAGTGTTGCTTTCTTATTTGGAAACTATAGAGCTTTAGCCATGGAACCAATGGGACACATTGCAGGAATCGGGTCAGCGCTTAATGGATTTATATCTACAGTGATGGCAGTACCTATTGCTAATTTTATAGGCAGTTTTATTACAACGTCAGTATTACCACTATTTTTAGGCTTTTTTATAACAGGGATTATTGGTCTTATTTTATTCTATAGCGTAAAAAAACCGCTAAGAGTAAAAAGCTAATAATATTTAGAAAATATCTAAACTACCTTTTCCCTCTCTAATAATTTCAGGAGGATCAGTAGAAAGATCTATAACGGTTGATGCTTCATTATCTCCATAACCACCGTCTATAACTAAATCAACGAGATTATCCCATTTTTCAAGAATCAATTCTGGATCTGTAGTATATTCTAAAACATCATCCTCATCTCTTATAGACGTAGAAACGATAGGGTTTCCTAATGCAGCAACAATAGCCAAAGTAATAGAATTATCGGGGACTCTAATACCAACTGTTTTTCGTTTTTTAAAAGGATTTGGAAGATTTTTAGAACCTGGCAAAATAAACGTATAAGGCCCAGGTAACGCACGTTTTAGTATTTTAAAAGTAGTGGTATCTATTTGCTTGACATAGTCGCTAAGATTACTTAGGTCTTCACATACGAATGAAAAGTTAGATTTTTCGAGCTTTACACCTTTTATTTGTGCTATACGTTCTAAAGCTTTTACGTTAGTTATATCGCAACCTAAACCATAAACAGTATCTGTTGGATAAATAATTAATCCACCATTCTTTAACACTTTAATCACTTTCTGAATCTCCCTTGGATTTGGGTTTTCAGGATATATTTTAATAAATTCAGCCATAATATATGTCTTTCAAATACGCCATACAAAGTAACGATATTTAGTTATATAAACTAACCCAATTTTTATCCTTAAAAGGACAAAAATTGGGTTAGACTTTGTATTGATGATAATTTTAAAATTAAAGATGTTTTATAAAAAAACCTTTAAATTTACTTTGTTCTTAGAATATCTAGTTTCGCAAAACGCAATAATAATTTTTTCACATCACCATTTTGAAATTTAATTTCAGCTTTAGCGTCAGGGCCTTTGCCTTCTAATTTTAAAACTTCACCTCTACCAAATCTATCATGATTTACTGTGTTTCCTTCTTTTAACTTCGTGTCAAATGAGCTCGGTGCATCTTCTGTTTCTGCAAGGGGCTTCATTTTTTTAGGTGTACTAATTTGAAATTTCTCAGGTTTCTTCTTAGAATCTTTTCTCAAAATTTTTGCTGTTTTTGGTTTCGCGAATCGAATGCGATTAGGTTCAATGTCACCAAATATAGAATCATCTAACATTGGGTTAACATGTTGTTTTCTTAGTGGTGTTACTATATTTACAAATTCCTCATCAATTTCTTCAATAAATCGACTTGGTTCTGCATCTATTAATTTTCCCCATCGGTAACGCGATAAGGTATAAGTTAAATAAGCTTGTTTTTCTGCTCTTGTTAATGCGACGTAAAATAAACGGCGTTCTTCTTCTAATTCACTACGCGTATTCATACTCATGCCACTTGGAAATAAATCTTCTTCCAAACCAACAATAAATACATGACCAAATTCTAGTCCTTTAGCTAAGTGAATAGTCATTAAAGCAACATGATTAGGATCTCCTTTGTCACCATCTAAATCTGTGGCTAAAGCAATATCTTCTAAGAATTCAGCTAAAGAGTCGCCTGCATCAGCCAATTCTAATTGACCTTCAACAAAATCTTTAATACCGTTTAATAATTCTTGAACGTTATCTATTTTAACTACACCTTCAGGCGTAGCATCTTTGTTCATTTCTTTAATTAACCCACTTGTTTTAGTTACATGCTCTGCTAAATCAAACGCATTTGCAGTCTGATTCATCACTTGGTAACTTTCTATAAGGGTTACAAAATCTTTTAACTTATTTTTAGTTCCTCCGTTAATGTTAATATCAACCTTATCAAGATTCTGTAACACTTCAAAAATAGTTTTACCATAACCGTTAGCTGCTACAATTAAACGATCTACTGTAGTTTGACCAATTCCTCTTGCCGGATAATTAATAACTCGTTTTAGAGCTTCTTCATCAGAAGGATTTAAAATTAAGCGTAAATAAGCTGTTAAATCTTTAATTTCTTTTCGCTGATAAAATGATAACCCACCATAAATACGGTAAGGAATATCACGTTTACGCAAAGCATCTTCAATAGCTCTAGACTGAGCGTTGGTACGGTATAACACTGCAAAATCACTGTTATGCAATTGCTCATTCATTTTGGTTTCCCAAATGGTACTTGCTACATAACGTCCTTCATCTGCATCAGTTAAAGCACGATGCACTTTTACTTTTTCACCAACGTCATTTGCGGTCCAAACGATTTTATCTAATTTAGTTTTATTATGCTCAATTACAGAATTCGCTGCTCCTACAATACACTTAGTAGAACGATAATTCTGTTCTAAACGGTACATTTTTACACCATCATAATCTTTTTGAAAGTTTAAAATGTTACTAATATTTGCACCACGGAAAGCATAAATACTCTGAGCATCATCACCAACCACACAGATATTTTGAAAACGATCTGCTAAAGCACGAACAATTAAATATTGTGAATGGTTTGTATCTTGATACTCATCTACTAATATGTATCTAAATCGATCTTGATACTGTGCTAAAACAGCAGGGAAACGTGTTAAAAGTTCATTGGTTCTTAACAATAAATCATCAAAATCCATAGCTCCTGCTTTAAAGCAACGATCTACATATTCTTTATAAATTTCTCCCATTCTTGGACGACGAGCCATAGCATCGGCTTCCATTAATTCAGGATTTTTATAATATGCTTTTACAGTAACTAAACTGTTTTTGTAAGATGAAATTCTGCTATAAACCTGTTTTGTTTTATAAATATCTTTATCAAGTCCCAATTCTTTAATGATAGAACCCATTAATTTTTGAGAATCTTGCGTATCATAAATTGTAAAGTTGCTCGGAAAACCTAAATGGTGCCCTTCAAAACGTAGAATTTTAGCAAAAACCGAGTGAAAAGTTCCCATCCAAAGGTTTTTGGCTTCATTATCACCAACGATATCTGCAATTCTGCCTTTCATCTCTTTGGCTGCCTTATTTGTAAAGGTTAACGACAAGATATTAAAGGCATCCACTCCCTTACTCATTAAATAAGCAATACGAAATGTAAGCACACGTGTTTTACCAGAACCTGCACCAGCAATGATAATCATTGGTCCATCAATCTGTATAGTAGGCGCTAATTGAGCCTCATTAAGCTGACTAAGATACTTTTCCAATCTGAAATTTTTTGAAGATGTAAAATTACGGATTGTCTCATAGTTTTCCGCAATGATTTGGTATTAATTATAAATAATCTTATAAAACTTGCAACAATATTAATTCTCTTTTTCTCCATTACCCGCCATGGCAGATAATAAACCGTCTCTGATATTTAACCAAACAAAATTGAAAACAGATTTTGTAACATCGCGATCTACTTGATCTGATTGACCATACCTAAAATCTCTTTTATCTTCGTCACTATCTTTTGAAACAAATAAATTAACTAAAGTTGATAAAAAATTATTCTTCTCTCTACCATCTTTTTTCAGAATTAAAACTTCAAAATCATCGTATTTAATTTTTAAATCTATTCGTGATGTATATGGATTTCCACTTATGGTAAAATAAGTTTGATTTAATTCACCATTTAAGTCTACATTTAAATTAGGCTTGGTAAACTGTGCTAGTTGAGTTGCATTAAATGATCCAAGATTTGCTTTAAACATAAATTGATCCGTGGTATCTGAAACTTTAAAATTCCAATCAACTTTTAAAGATGAATTTTTCATGAATTTAGTTTGAATAGCGATTGTAGTTTCTTGATCTCCGAACGTGTTTCCTAAATTTGAAATTTTAGCATTCATCTCACTAAAATCTAATCGCCCAGCTTGCTCATCTGTCTTTACTTTTTCTAAATAAGAAATTGCTCCGTCTTCAATCTCTATAGATTTTAAACCTAAATTGAAATTTAACGCTCTTAACGCTGTTCCGTATAAAAGCTTCCTAGATACATCGTCTGTAACCAATTTGTCTCTGTAGATTTCCGCATCCGGTGATTTTAAATAAACTTTTTTAGAATTGAAATAAAACTTCTCTGCATTATCAATACCAAAGTCTAAATGATCAAACCTCAACGCTGCAATTGAAAGATTAAAATGATCTCGCTCTTTATTTAAAATAGAAGAATATTCTGATTTTGAATATTTTGTTTTTAATTTGAAACCTTTAAGCATTGCGCTGTTATTAGTGAAATGAATGTCATCAACTAAAATATCATCATAAGTATTGGTTGCCCATTTTAGATTTTCAGCCTTTAATTCAAAATTATTATATGTAATTTTCTTGTTTGCTGTTGATGCTTTAGGATCTATTTGTAAATCGAGAACTTCGAAATTAAAGTTAGGAATACTCAAAATTATAGAATCACTTTCATAATTCGTTATTAATACATCAGCCTTAGTAATTGCGATTTTTTCCGCATGAATAACCTGTTTGATTTTATCTAGAAAGCTGCTTTGGTAATCCTCATTCTTCACCACTGAGTTATGTTTGTATTTTGCTACCAACTCATCAATTACAAGGGATTCTATTGTTATTTTATCATTAAAAAGTAAATCCCAATAGCCAACATCATTGATTTCTATAGATTTAAGTTTTGCGTCTAAAATGGTTTTGTTAGTTGTTTCTCCTGAGACAAGGATTGTTGGCGATTCCACCTCAACATGACCTGTCCATATATTAGCATTAATAGTTGTATACTCGATTTTAGTGGATTCGGAAACATTTTGAAGCTCCTCACCTATTTTTTGTTCAATAAAACTATTTGCTAAGAATGATAGTGGCACAGTAACGATTATTATAATAGCTATTACAATGATCGCTTTTTTATGTTTTGGTTTTGTCATTTTATTCAGTCCTGAAATATTATGGATGAATCTACCTAAACGCTTTTAAAACTATTAACCAATACCCTATTTATGTTAACTCAAAAAGAGCCATTTCAAACTATGAAATGGCTCTTTAGGTATTATTCTTCTTTTTCTATTAACTATCTCTTAGCACATGAATAGTGATTGCTAAGTTTTTTACGGCACCGCTCGTATCCGTATAGGTCCCTGTTATAGTCATATCGACATAACCTCCTATTGGTCCAAAATTTGATAGAGTAAATTGGAGAGTATCTGGTGCATTATAATCCATATCTAAGATAGACGATTGTACCCAAAAGTCTGGATTTGTATAGGTGCCTGGTGTCGTTGTATCACCACCTACTCCAATTGAACCATCTTCGGATTGACTAGACACTACAAACATGCCACCTACTGGTCCTTCTTGATACGCATAGAGATCCATTAAAAGATATTCTGCAGGATCACTATCTACTTGCACAGAAATAAACTCCGTAACCGTACTACAAGCCATAATACTACCAACATTAGGAGTGCTTAAATTAAAAGGTAAAACGGTTGTTGATTGAAACGCATCGTAATCTACTCCTTCTAATGAAAACGTATTTATGGAAGCACATTTAATAATATTCATTGCAAAAGCTCCATTAGTAACTTCAGCCAATGCCTCCTGATTTCCGTAAGTTAAATTCACATAACCGTCCGTAACATTAGCATTACTACAGTTTACTAAGTTACCTGATATTACTTCTGTTATAGCACCTGAAAGCACAATATCGCCATAATTAGTATCTGTAGAAAATGGGCCAATAAGTGTTGAAAACACGATTGCTCCACACTGATCATATGCCGTGAGCGTTATGGTTTCGTTTGTTGGAATTAATCCACAAATTTCACCATTTGCATTTGAGAACCCATATCTAGGATAGACCTCTCCTGCTCTTCCTAATGATACTTTTACATTAGAAATTGGTACGTTTACATCATCTACAACATTTAAACAAAACGATACCGTTGGAAAAGGAGCATCACAATTCCACCATGAAAAATGAGAAACTTCTCCAATATATACACCACCAATTAAATCGGCTTCTCCATCTTCTACCCAATACCCATTGACCTCATCAAAATGCCATAATGGAATTGTTGAAGGTGCTACTCCACTTTGTGCAGGATCTAATGGCATATGTATTTCAGCCAAATGACCGTCTGCTATGTTTAATTTCTGACCAGAATCACCTTTTAATTCCACGTTTAACATACCATACGTTTCTAGTAATTGCTCATCATCGTCATTGTTTATAGCTTGTAAATTTCCAGGCATTACATCATATACATTAGCATGCGCAGGGTCTAAATGATACATATACACATCAACATTACCAGAGTACGCATTTCCATCTTCATCTTTAAAAGCACCATCGAACTTTACTTTAGCACCGTTACCTAGAGACACTTCACTATTTGTTCCTGAAGACACAGAACCTGTTAGGTTTTTAGCAACAAGCATAATACGCACATTACTTATACCCTCTGTAGGCACTAAGGTTTTTAAGCCTGTAATAAAACCTGCTTTTTCTGCCGTTACATAAGCTTGTCTTTCATTAACAGAAGCATTTTTAATCATAAAAATACCATTGGCGTCCGTTGTCGCTATCTTGCTTCCTATTACGACGCTTACATCACTTAAAGGCATAGAAGATTCATCTATTATTTTACCTATAAAGTCCCTTTGAATACTTGCGCCTTGATCTATAGCACCTATGTTATTATGGTCACTGCCAGAAGATGTATCGTTGAAACCTTCCTCTTTTTCACAGGAAGTAAATAGTACACTAAACACTAGAACTAATGCTAGTGAAATTCTTGAAATAGTTTTTCTTGTTTTCATATTATTTTGAGTTAAGAGTGTTATTAATTTATTATCACCCTTATATCAAAACAAGCTTCGATTTGTTACCCTATTTTTTAAAAAATTTATTATTACACCCTTATAATCAACGCTTTTATATTGTATTGTGCTTTAATAATATTTTGAAGTACAGCTTTAATTAAATAGCTCTAGAAACGCTTTTTTATTGGCTCTAGAAATTGGAATACGTTGTTTATTTTCTAATACTAAATACCCTTCGTTTTCAAAATGTCTCACCTTATTAAGATTTACAATATGCGATTTATGGCATTTAAAAAAATTAGAGGACACCACTTTTTCAAACTTCCCTAAGTTGTAAGAACTCATTAAAGTAGAATTATCTTCTAAATGGATTTTAGTATAACCTTCATAGCCTTCAATATGTAAAACTTCATCTTGAGGAATAAAGGATAAGCCCTTAACGGTAGGAACAATCAGCTTATTATTTTCTGTAACTGTAGTTGAAATTAACTTTAACAACTTTGAATTCAGTTCTACATTCTCTTGAGCTTCCACGCTTTTAATCGCTTTCTCAACGGCCAACTTTAATTCTATGTTGTCAATCGGCTTTAGAATATAATCAATCGCATTTTGCTTAAATGCTTGTATCGCATATTCGCTGTAAGCTGTTACAAATATGACCTGAAAATCGATCACATCGACAGCTTTTAACAACTCAAAACCATTAATTCTAGGCATTTGTATATCTAAAAACACCAATTGTGGCTTCAACTCTTTTATAGCCACAATAGCGGCTTCTGGTTTTTGGTAACTGCCAACAATAGTTATATTTGGAAATAAGTTTTTAAGCTTTTTCTGCAAACCTTTGATATTCGATATTTCATCGTCAACGATTATAGCTGTTAATTCTTCTATCATAGTTTTTGCATTATAAATGTGGATTTATTCCCTTTTTCGTATTGCTCAGGATGTAATTCTTCTTCTGTATATGAAATATTCCATTTTTTAGAGTTATTTAAAAAATGAAGTCTATCTTTTAAAACACTAGATGATTTCACTCCTTTTCGATGACCTTTTTTAGTATTTACAAATCCAACACCATCATCTATAATTTCAACAATTACAATATCTCCTTCTCCTTTTTTAAAATTAACGGTAACTATTCCGTTGTCTTCTTTATTGAATATTCCATGGTTTATAGCATTTTCAATAATAGGTTGCAGTGTCATCGTTGGAATTTTCAGATCTTCTATATAAAGATTTTTATCTACATTAATTTCAAAATTCAATTTCTCCTTAAAACGTAGTTTTTCTATTTCTAAATAACTTTGAAGCAAGCTTATTTCTGAAGCTAATGAGATTTCGTTTTCTTTAGAGAGTTCGAAAAATTGTCTTATTAGTTTAGAGAATTTCACCAAATACCTTTCTGATGCTTCAAAATCATTTTCATTAATATAAAACTGAATAGCTGCTAAAGAATTAAACACAAAATGTGGGTTCATTTGAGAACGTAAGGCTTTTAACTGTAATTCAATTAGTCGTTTATCTTCAAATACCTTTTTATTCTTTTTAAACTGAGAACGCTTCACAAAAAATCTTGAAATTAATGCAACAACAAATACACTTACTCCAACAATTATGATTTTAAACCACAAGGTTTGCCACCACAAGGCTTCTATTTTAAATCTTATTTTTTTAGAAATTGATTTATTGTGAATATTAAACGTGTAATCACCTGGTTTAAGATTATTAAAGTTTACGGTGTTAATTGCCGTATTCTCCCAATTGGTTTGCAATGGTTCTAGCTTATATAAATAATCCGCATTCTTTAACTTATCTTCAGAAAAATCAATACTTTCAAATTTAAATTGTATTGTATTATTATTCACATAATCAAACATGGAATTACTTTTAGATATCTGCTGCTGATTATAGGTTGCTTCATTTATAAAAACATCAATTAACAAATCTTTTCTTGTCTGATTTATAGGTATAATGGCTAATCCGTTATTAGTACCAATAATTAAGTCTTTTTCTGTAGCATAAACTGTGTTAACATTATTATTTGGCAAACCATCATTGACATCGTAATACCTTATAAGTTTATACTTATCATTGATTTTACGATAACGTAAAATACCTGAATTAGTAGCTAACCAAATATTATCTTCATTTATAAATGCATCTTGAACAATTAAAAACTCTGAATTATCTAAAGCTGTATTTGTTTTTAAATCTGAAATATAACTTCCATAACCATCGGTATTAATTAATATTTCGGTCTGTGAAAGTGGTTTTATACTTAAAATAGGTTTATTGAAGTTTTCATCTTTAAAATCTACTTTTATAATAGTATCATCTTCTAATTCTTTTAAACCATTATTAGTTGCTATAATTAAACGTGAATTAAAAACTAGAAAATCATTAGACCCTTTAAGAATAATATCTTTTTTAATATTAAAGGTTTTAGAATCTATTTTAAAAATCCCGAAAGAATAAATCCCATATAAGTTAGAGTTAAAAAATGTAAGTTTCTTTACAAAAGAGTTAATAAATAAAGAAGCTTTTCCACTTGTATTAAAATTTATAATATCTCTTTTCCCTTTACTTTCAGAGATTAAACCAGACTTCTTTAAGAAAAAAGTACGTTTGAGACTATCTAAATACACAGATCCAAAATTGTAATCTTTAGATGTTATATAAGATTGAAAAGTTTTATTTACCTCATTGTATTTAAAGAACCCTTTATTATAAACACTTGCAAATAATTGATTATTTATGCTATTTAAATTCTGAATTTTTTCATTATTAAACCGGTAAGCTATTTTTTGCTTTATATGCGGTAATTTATAAACGCCATTAGTAAATGTAGATAGCCATATGGTATTCTGTTGGTCAATAAAACCAAAATGAGCATTTAATTCTAAAGGAAAAATAAAAGGATTTTCTACATGAAGACCTTTATTAAGTTTGGCAACAAAACGGTCTCCACTGATTTGAATTGAATTTCCTACTAAATTAATTCTAGGATATTTTAGTGTTTCTATACCAACTTCATCTTTGAATTTAAAACTTTTTAAAACGAATGTTTTTAGATTTAAAAAGCTGTATGATTTTTCAGACACCCAAAAAAATAAGCTATCCCCTATCTGACCTTTAGTACTATTTTGATTGATAATATGTTTAGTAGAGCTCTTGCTTAATAGATTATTTTTTTTATCATAAACAGTCAGACTTTCATCTTCAAAACTAACACCTAAGTAAGCTACTTTGTCATTAAAAACTCTGGTATAATCTTTATGTTTATTGGCTTTAGGCGTGTTTTTATAACTGTGCCAAACATTGTCTTTTAAATGATAAACATTTTTTGGCCCACCAGGATAAACATTATTATTCAACTGAATAGTGTATATAGGATTTAAAGTCTCTTCCCTATTTTTACTCGGAAAAGAATAAACCCTATCATTTTCTATATATCCTAAACGTGCGGATTTAGACATGTACCAAATTTTACCATCTGGTGTAGGAAACGCATCCCATACATCATTATTAGGTAAACCTTGTTTGGTTGTAAAAGTTTTAAATGTTTTTCCGTTATACCTAACCATGCCTTTATCTGTTAAAAACCACATAAAGCCTTTAGCATCTTGCATAATAGTATAGACGTGATTACTAGGTAAACCGTCCTTTGTAGCGTAATTGGTATATTGTTGTGCGAATGAAAAACTCCATATCAGAAGAAAATAAATTGTGATATGGAGTTTGTTATGTTTCAATAAAATTAGTTGTCTCTATTTCTTAGTTGTATGAAGGTTAAATATAACTGTAAATTTAATCTTTGATTATTTTTTTAGTTGAAATCCCACTTTCTGTTTTCACATGTAAAAAGTATAAACCACTTGAGAAACCAGAGACATTTAAAGTGTTTTCACCAGTCGTAAATTGTCCGCTTTTAATCACCTGCCCGTTTACCGTTATTAAACTATAACTAGCTTCATTAATTATTGAAACCGTAAGTTCATGCTTTACAGGATTAGGATAGACATTAAATTCTGTCTGAGTAAACTCTGATGTGCTTAATGCAGCACATTCTGTTTGGTTATTTACAAATGTTGATGCAGCGTCTTTGTTTGTCCAGTTTGTTGCAGAGTATAGCGCATCATCTACTTCTATACATATTAAGTAAGGGTTGTTAGAAGAATTAAAGAATTGACCGTTTAAATTATTATTGTTTCCGTTTTTCATATTTAAACTAGTCAGAGAATTATTTTGACAATAAAGTCTAAATAAAACTATATTTTGAGTTAAATCTAAACTCGTTAACTCAGTACTATTACAGTGAAAATATTCTAACGCTATATTTTGTGAAATATCTATAGTTGCTATTGGGTTATTAGTTATATAGAAATGGTCTAAATCTATATTTTGAGTCACATCTATAGTGCTTATCTCATTAGAACTTATATCTAAAAATTCTAAAAGGATGTTTTGAGACACATCTAAATTAACCAATTGATTATTATTTAAATATAATTTTTTTAATAAAATATTCTGAGTTAAATCAACACTAGCTAACTGGTTGTTAACACTGTGTAAATTTTCTAATGCTTCAAAATCTTCAATTCCTGTTAGATCTAAAATAGCTTGCGACGTAACATTCAAGTTAATTACAGAATTTATAGAAGCTGTAGTCACATAATCATCTCCTGCGACTCCATTACCCATACTGTTAGAATCTCCAAGAGATACAATATTACCTGCAGCATCATGCGTTTCTAAGTAATTCTCAAAATTATCATCTGGAACGTATGTTTCATTAAAATCGCAATTTTCGCTAAAGCTACTCGTTACATCAAGTTGTATCCAATTTGTGGTACTCCATGCAGCATTATCGACCTCAATACAGGTAAGGTTTGAATTGTTTGATGCGTTAAATGCTGTTCCAAGCACATTACTATTATTTCCATTTTTTACATTTAAACTTGTTAGCTGATTGTCTTCACATAAAACAGACTGAAGCAATGTATTTTGAGAAAGGTCTAAACTGGTAATTTGATTATCACCACAAATTAAAGCAAGTAAATTCAAATTTTCGGAAACATCTAAAGCTTCAAGTTGATTACCAGAACACGAAAGCGATATTAAATTAGGATTTTGAGTAACATCTAAACTGGTTATCTGATTCATAATTACTAATAAATTTTCTAGTAGTAAATTTTGGCTAACATCTACAGTTGTTAGTTGATTCTGTCCTGCCTGTAATAATTTCAAATTTGCATTTTGAGTAACATTGATACTGGTTATTAAATTATTATAACAATAAACGTTCGTTATTAAAAGGTTAGAACTCAAATCTAAGGTAGTAATTTGATTATTAAAACAGTAAAAACGCAATAAAGCCGTAAAATCCTCAATTCCTGTTAAGTCTACAATATTCTGAGTGTGAATATTTAAATATGTAACCGTGTCAATACTAGCAGTAGTAACATAATCATCATTTGCTATTCCATTTCCCATACTATTAGGATCACCGATGTTAACAGCAGAACCACTAGCTGTATGCGTTTCTAAATAATTCTCAAAATTATCGTCTGGTACATATGTTAATCCTAAGGTATCACAGTCTTCGCTAAAAACAGCTGTTGCATCAATATCAGTCCAATTTGCCGTACTATAATTGGCATCATCTACGTCTATACAGGTTAAGTTTGGATTATTTGTCACATCAAAATTCATTATAGCGGTATTGTTGAAATTTTTAATTTTCAAGCTATATAAATCATTATTATAACCATATAAGGTTTGTAAACCCATGTTTGATGAAAGGTCCAAGCCTATAATTTCATTATTAAAACAGGATAAATATGTTAAATTGTAACTCTGACGAACATCAATTGTAATCAACTGATTATTATGACACTCTAAAAAATACAAATAATAATTATAATAAAGATTGAGCGTAGTTAACTCATTATAAGAACAAATTAAAGACGTTAAAGCACTATTTTGTGTCAAATCTAATTCCGTCAATTCATTATAGTCACAATAGAGCACTTGTAAGTCTGTAAAATCCGCAATACCAGTTAAATCTGAAATCCCTAGATTACTGAGATATAAAACACCAACGCTATTAATTTTAGATGTGGTTACATAACTATCGTTAGCAATTCCATTTCCCATACTTGTTGGGTCGCCTAAAGCTACAATATCACCACTAAGGCTGTGCGTTTCTAGATAATTTTCAAAAATAGTATCTGGTACGTAAGTTTCTTGCGCATATGCTGAAAAGGCTAAACTGAGAAAAGCCAATAATAGTAATTTTGTTTTCATAATTTATGTTTTTGAAATGTTTAAAATGCTATGTAAGCCTATTCAATGTTATTGACCAAGGGCTATAAAGTTTCCAAAACCAATGGCTAATGACGATTCTAATACAAAATCATTCGCACTGATATCGTAGATATAAAGTCCATTTGCATCTGTTACATAAGCGTAATTCCCATTTAATGCTACACCACTTGATCGCGATAGTATTTTCATATCTTGTAAGGAAAGTGTTGCCAAATCATACATTCTAACACTATCAGAACTATTTTGCAGAGGTGCATTTGCACTGGCTTTCATGGTTACATAAGCATTACCATTATGAATTGCGAAAGCTGTAGGATATCCTTCTATATTAACTTCGTTAACTAACGTAAGTGTTGCAGCATCGAATTGTTTTATTTTCTTATCTATTGTATTAGCAACAAAAAGATAAGTTCCATCAGTTTCAACCCATGAATGATATTGACCAAAAGGGGCATCTCCATAAGAAGCCATATCAATATCTGTGGTATTTGTTATTCCAGTTGCCGTAGGCGTTCCAGGTGCTGTAACATCGTAAGAATGTAGACCGTTAGTTTGATCTATGACAAATAATTCATTTTGAATTTTTGTAAGACTCATAGCATCTCCACCAGAATTTAATTGACTAGTAAAATTAAAACTAGCGATATCTACAACATGTAAACCTCTATAAACATCTGTTAAATAAGCCACATTATTAACCGTGTACATATCACTTAATAAACTAAAAGCAAGCGTATTACTCTTTTGAATCTCTGCCTGAATACTTGGTGCCGCTACATTACTAATATCCACAATACTTAAATAAGGTTCGGTCGCATCATACTGAGCAACATAAGCCACACCCGGAGATACACTTACAAAGTAAGATGTATTTACCGCAATACTATTTACTAAAGTTGGTGCGGTTGGTACCGTAATATCAATAATTTTTAAATCTGTACCATCTGTGATATAGGCATACTCCGCATTTATTGTGCTTCCAGAACCGCTTGAAGAGCTATTATCACTACAACTAAAAGTCAATAACACGACTAATGTTGACACTATTGTTTTTATATATGTTTTCATCTGTTTATTTTTTCCGAAGGTCACATGCTGTTCGTTATTAATCAGATCTTTGTTATTAATAATTTTAACATGCTCGTTTCATAATTTTTATTATTTATTTGAATCACTTATTCTCTTAAAACTCTACCCTCTCCTACTATTGATCCTTGTATAGAGTTATCTGTTGCAAGTAAATAATCACCTTGAAAAGTAAATTCTATATAGTCTCCTACATTCACTGGGTGCACGGTAATTGTGCACACAATAGGATTACTTGGCATGACCGTCCAACTAGACAAAAACGTATGACCAGGAGTTAATTCTGTGAAATAAAAATTAGCCGTTAAACCATCCGATACTCCCCAATTAAAACTAGATGTATTTGTGAACGATGTAAAGTCTTGAAACGTAAAATCGGCATCAACTATAACAGTCGAACCATCTGCCGTTGCCGCACCTGCTCTAAAATAAAATTTCTCAAACGTAGAATTGGGATTTGGCTCATACCGTCCTCTAGCGTAAGCATCAAAAATACGGTCAGGACCATTATTTATTGAATATTTAAAATATTCATTCGTATTTAAGGTTGGTGTAATTGTATCGTCGTCACTATTACAGCTAAAACTCAAGAGTACTAATGCCATTAAAAGCATCGATTTAAAAAGTGATTTCATAGTAATTGTTTTAATCTAATATTATTCCTAAAGTGCCCTCGTAATGACCAGTAATAGAGGTGCCATCTGAAGCTAAAAACGTATAATCTACATCGATTGTGCTATTTGCTGGCACATTTTGTATCAATGTTTATTTCATTTATGATCACCGTCGGTCCTATAGTTCCTACAGTATACCAAACTCCACTTGTTTCAGGAAGGTGACCATAATTAATTCCATTCTCTGTTCCGAAGGACGGAGAAACGACTCCATCATAAGCTATTAAAGAATCTGCTGAGTAATTAGGTACACCAGTACTTAAACTAGAGCCGATATATGTATTACCAGTAGAAATTAAACCCGTAGATAAACTTGCATTATCATCTACGGATATTTTTATTAAAGCCAATTTTGAAGTGGTACTAACCGAATAGGCATACGCATAACCAAGACCTACATCTCCAAAAGTATCTGTGATTCTTCCATCAGTAAAAATAAAGTTGTAATGATCAGGATTACCATCTGCATTGCTGTCTAATTGATCTATAGTGACGTATGCATTTACAGTTTCATAAAATGTTGAATTTATTGTAAATCCATCTGTTGAAGCTGCTGACGTCGCATCATCGTTATTATCACAATTAAAAAAAGTAAGAGCAACAACTAGTATTAATAAGGTGTTTATTCCTAATTTCATAATCTACTTTTTTAAGGGGCTACATAATCAATTATAACACATAATTCTACCTCTTCACCTGAGGCTAGTACAATATCTAATCGAAGCTCATCTCCTACAGCACTCCCCGCTCTTTGACAAGTTACCACACCTGAATGAGTGGTACCATTAATTACTATTTGTGGACTTGAATCTACAGCCCCCACCGTAAGTGCTCTTGTTACTACAAATGTACTTCCTGGACTGACCGAGTGATATACCTCAACTGCGGGAATACCTGGCCCATCATTATTTGGAAAATAATCTGTAACTAAGTCCGATTCTGGTATTAAAGTTATTGTGCCTTGTATGTCTGCCGTAAGTCCTTCATAACTACAAACACTTATGTTTGGAGCATTGCCATCATCATTATCACAGTTAAATAAAGTAAGTGTAATTGCTAGTAATAAAATTGTTTTTAAAATTGATTTCATAATTATTATATTTTAGTTTTTTATAATTCAGTTAACGCTTTGAAAACTGACGTTCGAGGTTATATCAAGTGAATCGGAAAATTGTTACCCTCTAATTCTTTCTTTTTTAGAATTATTTTAAAAAAAGATTATTTCGTGTAAGCAATCGAAAACGATTAGATACTTTTCACGACGTAAAAATCAATAGCTTATGCAAAATAAGCCGTACACTATAAACTGCACGTTACCATATACCTTAAAAGCGACTTCATGAAATGAAAGACAGACTTCATTCAATTAGCGGTTTTGTTTGTGCAATAGACTTAAAGGTTTTAAGTTTGTATTCTAAATTTATGCTATGGATATTGACAACATTATCGAATTACTTTTCAGCATTGCTCCTGCTGCTATCATTGGTGCAGTGGCTTACTATTTTTTTAAGCAACATGTAGAAAATGAAAATAGTAGAAGACGCTTTTTATTACTGAAAGATTTGCAAAAAGAAAGCTTTCCATTACGCTTGCAAGCTTACGAACGTATATCTCTTTTCTTAGAGCGAATTGCACCTTCAAAACTTTTAACGAGGGTCCACCCTACGTCTTCTAATAAAACAGATTATGAAAGTTTACTAATTGCAACTATAGAACAAGAGTTAGAGCATAATTTATCGCAACAAATTTATGTAAGTGATCAATGTTGGTCAATTACACTAGCAGCAAAAAATGCAACCATTCAATTAATTAGAAAAGCTGCCATGCAAGAATCAACCGATAGTGCTAGCAAGCTTAGAGAAGTTGTTTTAACTCATCTTATGGAAAGTCCGGCTCCTAGTAATGCCGCTTTAGCTTTTATAAAGCAAGAAGTAAGTGAAATGTGGTAATAGAAAATAAATTATAAAAAAAAGTCTTCCAATTAGAAAGACTTTTTTTTTATACTAAAACAATAAGATGAAGCTAATTAACAACTAGAAACTCTTTTAAAGTTTCTTCATAAATTTTTTCATACATAGGTACTATATTTCTCAAGTCGAATTTTTGAGATTGCTCCTTGGCATTGATTTTAAATTTTTCTAAAGTTTTAATGTCTGATAAGATTTTAACGGCATTTGCAGACATATCTTTAATCGCATTAACATCACTTAAATAACCTGAAAAACCATCTTCATTGACCTCTGGTAATCCACCTGAATTAGTAGAAATAACAGGAACACTACTCGCCATAGCTTCAAGCGCTGCCAAACCGAAACTTTCTGTTTGTGATGGCAATAAAAATAGATCACTAAAGCATAAAATCCGATCTATTTCATTACTATTACCTAAGAAAATAACGCGATCGCTTATCCCTAATTCTTCAACTAAATGTTCTGCCGCTTCTTTTTCAGGCCCTTCACCTACCATCATCAGTTTTGCGGGTAGTTCTTTTTGAATATTGTAAAAGATCTTTATAACATCTGGTATACGTTTAACTTCTCTAAAATTACTGATATGTGTTATAATACGTTCATCATCATCTGCCATCATACCACGTTGACAATCCGTAAATTTATGTTCGTGCTTTTCAAGATCAATAAAATTAGGAACAACAGATATCTCTCTTTTAATATCAAATAAGCGCATAGTATCTCGTTTCAAACTTTCTGAAACAGAAGTTACTGCATTAGATTTATTAATACTAAACGTTACTGCTGGCTTATAAAATGGATGACTACCTACCAAGGTGATATCCGTACCATGTAAAGTTGTTACAATAGGCACAAAAATGCCTTCGTCTTTTAACATTTGTTGTGCCATGTACGCCGCATAAGCATGCGGAATGGCATAATGAACATGTAGTAATTCTATACCATGTAACTTTACCATATCTACTAATTTACTCGACAATGCAAGCTCATAAGGCTGATATAAAAAAAGAGGGTATTCAGGTACATGGACTTCATGAAAATGAACATTATTACTCAACAATTCTAATCTTACAGGCTGACTATAAGTTATAAAGTGAATCTCATGACCACGTTTAGAAAGTTCTAAACCTAATTCTGTAGCTACAACTCCACTGCCGCCAAATGTTGGGTAACAAACTATTCCTATTTTCATTTTTAGTTTTAAATATTAAAAAATTATAAGTACCGAAATTAATATTTGGCTATAGTCGTAATCCTATTTAAATCCTTTCTAATTTATGGTCTTTTTTTAAAAGACCTCAAAATTAGAAATAAGACGCTGATCCTTATAATTTATAATGTTAATCTATAATAGCTTCATAGATTAAACGTTGAATTTCTGTTCTAATATTTTCTCTTAACAAAAGATTTTTTCCTGCTTCAGGATAAGTTCTATTTGCTAAAAAGACATAGACAATCTCTTCTTCTGGATCTGCCCAAGCGTAAGTTCCTGTAAAGCCTGAGTGTCCAAAACTTGTCATAGATAAGCAGCCACAAGTGGGTCCTGCCTCACCTAATTGAGGCTTATCGAAACCAATACCTCTTCTATTATTGTTTCCACAGTAATAACAGTAATTAAATTTATCTATCGTTTCACTTTTAAGATAACGTTTTCCTCCATAGAAACCTTTCTGCAAATACATCTGCATTATTTTAGCCACATCATTAGCATTACTAAAAATACCTGCATGTCCACCAACTCCATTTTGCATTGCTGCTCCCATGTCATGCACATAACCATGCACTTCTTTATAGCGGTAATAGTTATCTATTTCTGTTGGAACAATATCTTTTAAGCTAAACTTTTTTCGTGGATTATAAGTGGTGTAATTAGCACCAAGTGATTTATAAAATCGATCTTCCGTTATTTCGCTTAAAGGTTTGTCATAAAAACCTTCAAGATATTTCTTAAGAATATAATATGGTAAATCGCTATAACGGTATCTTAAGCTCGGTAATAGATCAGTGTCTCTAATAATTTTTTGAATTGAATCTTGATAATCATCACGCATAAAAAGTGTACTAGTCACTTCGGTTCTAAATCCTTCTGTACTTTTAAATCTATAGTATTTAGGATCTGGTAATTTTGTTACAGAATCTAAAGTTGCATAATAAAAAGGTACCCAAGGCTTTAAACGCGCATAATGCGATAACATTTTTTTAAGTGTAATATTCTTTTTATTAGAGTTCTTATACTCTGGCATTAAATTTCCTAGCCTGTCATCTAATGACACCGATCTTTGTTCTTCCAATTCCATTAAAACGGGTAGCGTTGCTAATATTTTAGTTAAAGATGCTACATCGTATAAATCATCAAAATCGACTTCATTCTTCTTTTCATAAGTATGATATCCAAAATTCTTGTTGTAAACAACTTTACCTCTACGGGCAACAATTAATTGAATTCCTGGTGTCATTTTACCTTCAATAGCATAATTTGCTATAGAATCAATTCGGTTTAGCAAATCAGAATCCATACCTACACGTTCTGGCAAACCGTAGCTTAAACTCAGTATAGAATTGTAAGTTTCTCCTGTGCCTACAGGAAAAAATGGACCTGCTGTAACTGGTAATTTTCCTTTAGCATCAATAGCACCAAAAATAAGTTGTGCAGATTTTTCTTGAGCTATTTTACTATTTTGATAACTCACTACAACACTTTCTATATTTTCTACGGATAGCAAATCATTTAAAGCATATGGTCTTGCAAAAACGTCTAAAATAACAGTATTCGTTCTCGCTATTTCATACAACCAAGCCATTTCTTGCTGTGTAAATTTGAAACTCTTCCATGGGTTTGCATTAGATTTATGAAAACCGACAACCACCGTATTGTAATTTTGAAGTTTTTTGACAGCTTCATTAAGCTTATCTGCCTGTATTTCGTGAACTTCTGTGTATTTTTTTAATTCATCTAAAAAAGCAGAACCACTATCATCACCTAATGCTATATAAGCAATCTTCTTAGTTTCTAAATCTCTTAATGGTAATAATGAATTAGTATTTTTAGCCACTGTAATTGCACCCTCCATTAGTTCCTCGTACAAAAGATCATCCTTTAATCTATTAAGGTCCTTTTTTAAATCATAAATTCCTATTGGCGAATAATTATTTAATCCTACTTTATATTTAGCCATTAATATTTTTCTTACTGAATACGCTAATCGTTCTTCTGTAATAACACCATTATTAATTGCTTCAACAAATTTGGCAATACCCGCTTCAGGATCTTCAGACATTAACATTACATCGTTTCCTGCTAGAAAAGCCATTAAATCAATTTCACCACCTTTTACTAAGCTCTTTTTATTATTACCATCTATATTATTTGCTACATAATCTGCAGCACCTTTCATAGTTAAAGCATCTGTAAATATTAATCCATTAAAACCTAAACTATCTTTTAAAATATCTGTAACAATATGCTTGGATAAAGATGAAGGAAAATCTCTACGAGATTCTAAACTTGGTACGTTTAAATGTGCCACCATAACACTAGCTAAACCTTCTTTTATAAGCTTTCTGTATGGATATAACTCAATAGAATCGATACGTTTGGCGCTAAAATTAATAGTTGGTAATTTTAAATGAGAATCTTCTTCTGTATCTCCATGGCCAGGAAAATGTTTGGCGTTAGCTAAAGTACCAGCGCTTTGCATTCCTTTCATAAAAGCTAAGCCCTTGTCTGTAACATTGTCTCTATCTTCTCCAAATGAACGGTTACCAATTATAGGATTTTTAGGATTAGTATTAATATCTACGGCTGGCGCAAAATTAAAATGAACACCTAATCGTTTACAATGTTCCCCAATTTGTCTTCCGGCTTGTTCTACCAATTTATTATCTGAAATAGCCCCAAGTGTCATATTCCATGGAAAGGCATAAGTAGAATCTAAGCGCATACTTAACCCCCACTCTGCATCCATACCAATTAACAATGGAATTTTGGAAGCTGCTTGTAATTCATTATTTAATTTAGCTTGACGTACAGGTCCACCATTAGAATAAATTAAACCACCAATGTGTTGATGATTTATTAAATGAGCGATTTTATTTTCATATGCTTTTCCTTTATTAGAAAACACCTGAACCATAAAAAGTTGACCAATCCGTTCTTCTACAGACATAGAATTATAAAGACTATCTACCCATTTTTTTTGTTGAATAGGATCGCTTGATTGAAGTGGATGGTCTGATATGTTTTGTGAAAAATTATATTGAAAACAAACACAAATAAAGATGAGGGTAAGATAACGCATTAGCAATTTTTATCGTTTTTTAAGTTTAGTACGTAAAATGACAACGAATATTGTACCAAATTAGCGTATTTGTAAAGAAGTTGATAGACTTTAAGATAGATTTATTAAAGTGAATAACATGTTTTATTTTTAAGATCTTGAGACCAGATCAATTTGACGGTCATGATACCCCAATAGATATAGTACTCCATCTAAACCAATACTAGAAATAGAACTTTGTGCACTATCTTTAACTTTAGGTTTGGCATGAAACGCAATCCCCAAACCAGCTAAATTTAGCATTGGCAAATCGTTAGCGCCATCACCTACAGCAATGGTTTGACTGATATCTATATGCATATTATCGGCAAGTAACTGCAGATATTCTGCCTTTTTATTACCATCTACAATATCACCAAGATAACCACCTGTTAGGGCACCATCTTTTATCTCTAATTGATTAGCATAAACGTAATCGATGTCTAGTTTTTCTTGTAAATAATGTCCAAAATAAGTAAAACCACCAGATAAAATAGCCGTTTTAAATCCGTAATAATGTAGCGTATCAATCAGTCGTTTTGCTCCTTTAGTAATAGGTAAACGCTCAGCAACTTCTTGTAAAACAGATTCACTTAGACCTTCTAAGAGTTTCATCCGTCTTTTAAAGCTTTCATTAAAATCTATTTCACCTTGCATGGCAGCTTCGGTAATAGCTTTAACCTCTGTACCAACACCAGCTAGCTCGGCTAATTCATCTATAACTTCAGTTTGAATTAAAGTTGAATCCATATCAAAACAAACTAAGCGTCTATTTCTTCTAAAAATATTATCTTCTTGAAAAGCGATATCTACATCTAGTTCTCTCGATATAGCCATCATTTTCTCTGTAAAATCGGACTTATCACCAATTCTACCTCTAATAGAAAGTTGAATCGAAGCTCTTGGGTAATCCTCAGTATGCACTAATGAAGTTCTACCTGTTAGGCGTTTTATGGAATCTATATTTAGATTTTTTTCTGAAATAACTTTAGTCACTTCAGATATCTGAGCGGCTGCTAATTTCTCACCTACAATGGTAATAATATAACGATCCTTTCCTTGTAAGCTTACCCAATCTTCATAATCATCTAATGATATTGGAGAAAACTTCGCTCTAAGATCTAACTCATAAGCCTTAAATAATAAATCCTTAAGAACAGCTGCAGATTTTTTACCAGATTTAATTTCGAACATTATTCCTAAGGATAACGTATCGTGAATATTAGCTTGCCCGATATCTAAAACCTTGGCGTCATACTCTGCTAATACACTTGTTAAGCTTGAAGTTAACCCTGGTTTATCTTGTCCTGAAATGTTTAATAAGAAAATATCTGTAGCCACAATTTATATTTTGTCGTTAGTCCTTTATTACGTATTGTAAAAGTGACTATTCTATTTGATATATGAAAGTTTTTTAGAAAAACTGTTATTTAATAAATCTATTATGCCAACTTTCACTTACAGGAACTTCCCAATTCTCATTGAATTCAGCAATATTAGTCACCAAATTATTAAATACAATTGTATTTTTAGAAACAGCTTTTTGTTGTGCCATTTTTTTGAAATCAATCAAAGATTTATGAGCAATAAATTCACCTTGCTTGTAAGACACATTCATTTTATCCATTAAATCAACATCGTATTGTTGTTCTAATTGTTGAATAAAACCAACTGAAGCATCAATTGAGCAGCCTGTAGCACTATTTAAACTCTGATCCATAGCAATAACAATAAATCGCTTATAAACAATTTTATAGCCTGCTTTTAAATCTTTTCCATGCGCTGTCCAAGCTTCTATAAATGTATCTATCTGTCCTTTTAATTGTTCTAATTCTTCATCTGAAAATGAACGGTTAGCTTGGTAAATCCAAACTCTAGATTCTTCTGGTAAGGTATTAAAATCGACTAGCATATTTTTATTTTTTCTAAAAACAAAAATACAATATTACATCCAATCTCTATCTTGAGATTCTACCTTATATAGCAAAAGATTATAAATGGAAATAGCATCAGGTTTTGAAACATATGGAATAGTAACTGACTTTGAAGCCGTATAAATCACTAATGATGCTATAGACTTTGGTTTCTGAAAAATAGTCTGTTTTATTTTTACACTTTGAATTTTATGAATTTCAAGAATATTGGTCGTCGTATCAATCACCCCACTTCCAATAGTAATAAAGTTATCCGAAATTCTGTAATAGGCTTTTTTGTAAGCGAAATGCACATATAAAACTGTTAGAGGAATAAAAACAACATTAATCCATAACATCTCTAGCCCAAACACTGCGATAGACAAACCATTTATAATTAATAAAAACACCATCATTTCTAAAGCTGAAATTCTCATATAATAACGACTTGGTTTTTTTATCTCACCTTGATCTTCAGTATAATTTGATAAGAGCTTATTTATTAAATAATTGAGTTGCACCTTTTCTAATGCAACAATATTAAAGTTCTTTTGTTGCTTTGCATTAACCATCGCTTGTTTTACGGATAAAGCATGTAAACCTAAATACTGCTTCACCCGGTTTGTTGTCACTACTAAATTCTGAATACGACTAGGCGTTAAACTCAAAGAGACTTTATTGAAGAGTCCTTTGTTTATTTCAACGGTCTTTTGATGTTCTACAACTTCTAGATTAAAATTAATTATAAAGGTCTTAATTACAGAAAATAGTAGCGAAACTAATACAACAGCTATGACGATGATGGCATTAGTAATTAATAAATTTAGAATTGTAGCTTCATCTAGCTTAACAACTCCCTCTACCCGCTCTTTTAGATTTAATTCCTTTAAATATTCTTCGAGCTCTGTATACAAACCAAAAACAAAGGTTGTAATAAGTAGAAAACTTTTAAAATGATTTTGAGATACCCCCTCCAACAACAATCGTTTAGGTGAGACACTGAAAAATACATCGCGTTTTTCAATAGACGCTTTCTCTTCACTTTCTACTGCCTTTTTAGTAAACAACTGCTCCTTTAAAAATAGAGCTGTAGGTTTATCTAAGGCACTAATTTCGATTTCAGATTTTTTATCACCTGCTGTTTCTATTTTAACAGAAACTACATTTATAATCTGCTGTAAAAAATTTTGCTTAATGTAAACATTCTGAATTTTAGACTTTGGAATAATAGTATTATCCTTATTTATAATACCTGTGGCTAAATGAAAATCATCTTCACTTAAATAAAACTTAAAATTAAGATATTTTAGTATTGCAAAAACAAGTATAACAATTAACACACCAATAGTTGCAAGGATTAACATTGTAGGTGTTACATTTCCGATGGATTTACTTTTAAGTATAGAAACACCAAAAGCAATAAAGAGTACAAAAAATTTCTTGAAGAATTTAACTGTATTAAATACAAAAATTACAATTATACCTTTAGAAGATTGCCGCATAGCTTTTGAAAAATCAATCTTTTCCATTAACCTTTGCGCTTATAATGTCCTTAATTTGTATAGCTTCTAAATGAGGTAGACCATTAATACTCAAATCGCTACCAGATTCTCCTGCCGTAAATATTTTGAGTGTTGCCAGTCCAAAAGATCTGGCCAACCAACTTCTACTTTCTTCAACATGCTGAATTCTAGATATTGGTACGGTTATCATAGAGTGAACAATTAAACCTTTTGCATATATGACATCATGCGCTCTAATTGCATATTTACGTTTTTGAAACGCTAATATGGAAATAATAAAATTTATGATACAAATTAATATAACTCCAATAAACACAAACCAAAAGTTATTTTGAAAATCGTCTTTTTTAATAAAGAATTTTAAACCAAACACAGCACTCAAAATAAGACTATAGAAAGCTAGCTTGTTAAGTGTTATTATTTTTAAATAAGTTTTTGAAATTGGTTTTAAAACAGCTTCTTTAATATTTGGTAAGTCTTCTGTTTGTATTTGAGGATTTGCGAAATTCATTGCTTAGATATATTATTAATCTTTGTTTTTTGTGATTTTATACCTAAAAACATAACCCATTACAAGTCCAAAAAAGAAAGCATTCAATAGAAACTTTAATAAAGAAAATGGTTTATCAGTAACATAATCAAAACCAGCCATTAATGAAGTGTATAATAAACCAATGGCAACACCTGTAATAATACGCTTTTTTAACGGTAATTTTTCAATATCGTTTCCCACAACTTTATAGCATTACGCATCAGCAATCAACTCAGCAATATCCATAACCTTAATTTCTGCTTCTTTTTCTTTAAATTTTACACCATCAGTCATCATGGTATTACAATAAGGACAACCTGTTGCAATAATTTCTGGTTGCGTTTCTAAAGCATCTTCAGTTCTAAGGATATTAATTTCCTTATTTCCTGGTTCTGCATCTTTAAACATTTGAGCACCTCCTGCCCCACAGCATAAAGCAGTTCCTTTATGGCGTTTCATTTCTATTAAAGTTGCATTTGTTTTTTTTAGCACATCTCTCGGTGCATCGTAAACACTATTTGCTCTTCCTAAATAACAAGGATCATGAAATGTTATACGTTTGCCTTTATAGACATCACCATCTAATGTTAAACGACCTGAAGCGATTAATTGTTCTATAAATTGAGTATGGTGAATTACTTCGTAATTACCACCAAGACCAGGATATTCGTTTTTAATACAGTTGAAAGAATGCGGATCACAGGTAACAATACGTTTTACTTCGTAAGCGTTAAGAACTTCAATATTCATAACAGCTTGCATTTGAAATAAAAATTCATTTCCTGCACGTTTTGCAACATCACCAGTATTACTTTCTTCAGTTCCTAAAACAGCAAAATCTACATTTGCTTTATTTAGAATCTTCACGAAAGCTTTGGTTATTTTCTTTGCTCTATCGTCATAACTACCAGCAGAACCCACCCAAAATAAAATTTCTGGTTGTTTGCCTTCTGCCATATACTCTGCCATGGTTGGCACTTTTAATTCTTCACTCATAATTTTTCTGTTTGAAAATTAAACCCCTCCAACATAATCAAGATTTAATAAAATTTTAAAGCTATTTATCTACGTTTAATAAGTACATTAAACTTATAGCTCACTAACATCAAAAATGAAAAGGCGACAATAAATCCAAATGAAAAATTCAAAAATACTCCTGTATTCTTTTCATCTATAATATTATATAATCCAAAAGATATAAGGCCTCCTAATATTCCTAATATCAATCTGGTTTTAGGACTTAAACGCTCAAGCAAACTACTCATCTTTCCAATTTAAACGGTCCATTTGGTTATAAGGCCAAGGTGCTCCATTGTTTTCTATATTGGTCATCATAGTATTCAGTTCTGTTGGTGCAGCACTTTGCTCCATAACTAAATAACGACGCATATCCATAATAATTGATAGTGGGTTAATGCTCACCGGACAAGCTTCTACACAAGCATTACATGTTGTACACGCCCAAAGTTCTTCGTTTGTGATGTAGTCTCCTAAAAGTTGTTTGCCATCATCTTTAAACTCACCATTATTAGCATCAACATTTTTTCCTACTTCTTCTAATCGATCTCTCGTATCCATCATAATCTTACGAGGCGATAATTTTTTACCAGTAAGATTTGCTGGACATTCGCTTGTACAACGACCACATTCGGTACACGTATACGCGTTAAGCAACTGAATTTTAGTTAAATCCATTACATCACTTGCCCCAAACTTAGCAGGCACTTCATCTTCTGCTCCTTCTGGTGGTGCAGCGAAAGGATCTGCATCGGGATCCATCATTAACTTTACTTCTGCCGTAACAGCATCTAAATTATTGAATTTTCCTTTTGGAGATACACTTCCATAATAAACATTAGGGAAGGCCAATAGAATATGTAAATGCTTTGAGAAGTATAAATAATTTAAGAAAGTTAAAATACCAACAATATGCAACCACCAAGCTATACGCTCTACAGTGTGTAATGCTTCAATAGAAAAACCATTAAACAATGGTGCGATAAATTGTGAAATAACATTACCTGAATTAGCACCTTGAAAAACAGTATCTGTTGCATTCATTATTAAGAATAAGCCCATTAATACAACTTCAAAATAAAGAATAATATTACCATCACTCTTTGGCCATCCTTTCATTTCGGAACTTAAGAAACGCTTAATTTTAATCACATTTCTTCTTATCCAAAATACAGTTACAGATACTAAAACTAAAACGGCTAAAATTTCAAATGATCCAATAAGGAAACCATATAAAGCTGTTGGCAATAATTCTTGTCCTATTCTATGTGTCCCAAAAAGACCATCGATTATAATTTCTAAGACTTCAATATTTATAATAATAAAGCCTACATAAACAATAACGTGTAGAAATCCAGAAACTGGACGTTTCACCATTTTACTTTGCCCTAAAGCAATGTTTATAGTGTTTTTCCAACGTTCTGATTTGTTATCACTAGCGTCAACATCTTGACCGAGTTTAATATTACGAATCAGTTTTTGGACATTACGAGCAAAAAAGCCAACCCCCATTAATAGGATAACGGCAAAAATTATATTAGGTAAATATGCCATGATTGATGGATCTAGTTATTGTTTAATTCCTCTTGTGTTGGCTCCTCGTAAGGAATCTCTTTTTTAGATAGAATACGTCTGTATCTCGCAGGATGTAATTTTATATCTAAAAGTAAGAGTTGCATTTCTTTAGACGCATTATCTAAATTATTATAGAGGGCATCATCTTTTAAAAGTTTTCCCATGGTACCTTTACCTGCTTCAAGCCCTACTGCCAACTGATTTAACTTGGTAACCATTTCGTCTAAGTTCTTCACAGTATTTGAAAGTTTAGCTTCGTTAAGATCTTTAATTAAGATCGTTAATTCTGTACTTGTGTTTTCAAAATTCGCTAATAATGATGCAATTTTATCATCATTTTTACTAATTAGATTATTTGCTGCAAACGCAACACCCTTAAACGATTTTAATGTAGAATTTAATTCTGCAATAGTCTGCTTTAGTCCATCATCAGAATCATCCATTACAAGAGTGTTTAGGTTAACCAATAAGCTATCTGAAGATCGAAGTGTTGATCCTAAATCCTCACTAATTCCAGAAAAGTTTTTCTCTAAAGATGATACCATTCCTGGTTTCACTTCCGATTCAATAAAATCTCCAGGTTTGGCATTCTCTCCTCCATTGCCTTCAACAATAGATAAAGCATTTCCTCCCATTAAGCCATCTTGATAAAGCCTAACAGTACTGTTTTTTGAGAATTTTAATTTTGGATTGACAGTAAACGCAATACGCGTTTTACCAGTCTCGTAATCATAGATTATATCTTCTATTTTCCCTATTTTATTACCTTTAATTGTCACTGGAGATGACATGCTTAAGGCATTATATTCAAATTCTGTATAGTATACATTTGAGTTTTCAAATAGATCTTCACCTTTTAGAAAGGTAAATAAATATATACAAAAAGCGATACCAGCTAGGACTAGTATTGCAGTTTTAGTTTCTCTTGAGATTTTCAATGGGCTTTATTTAGTTTATAAACAAAATTAGTAATAAATATACTAATAAAGTTTCTAATTCGTAGCAGATTTTAAGGCCTCAGATACATCTATCTTTTTTCCTTCTTTAAAAGCGACAACAAATGCATCAGGATATCCAGCTAACTTCGCTGCATTTTGATCTTTCTTAACCTCATTATAATCTGACGTTTGGCCGCTGTAGTATTTATATATTTCACCTAATTTATCTCTAGAGATATTAGAAAGTCCTTTAAAGTTATAAGATTTTGGTTCCAACTTTTTAGAGCCAGCAGCTATTTGAACTTTAAAAATAATACCTTCAACTACTCTAGGCGCTTCTATTTCTTCTGTCATAGTTTCTGCATCAACTTGAAGAATATGACTACCTACATTTTGATCTAATTCTTTTTTATAATCTAAAACTGCAGTTTTTATAGCATCTGCCATTTTAGATTGCCCTGCTTTAGTATTTAAATAACTGCCTTCACTTTTATTTGTTAAGAAACCTACTTCAACTAAAACGCTAGGCATATAAGTATTTCTAATCACTAATAAACTCGCTTGCTTTAATCCTCTACTTTTTCGTTTTGCTTTACCAATAAAATTATCTTCTATTTTCCGTGCTAAGACAACACTTTGCTCTACGTAAACTTCCTGTTCAATACCAATAGCGATTGTAGATTCTGGAGAACTAGGATCGAAACCTGCATAATTCTCTTCATAATTATCTTCTAAGAAGATTACTTCATTTTCCTTTTTAGCGACATCAAAATTTCTACCTGTATTCTTCTCTCCTAATACAAATGTTTCTGTTCCGCTCGCCTGAGAACTGTGCGCATTACAGTGGATAGACACAAATAGATCTGCATGTGCTCTATTGGCAATGTTTGCCCGTTCGTGTAATTCTACAAATACATCCGTCTTTCTGGTATAAATTACTTTTATATCAGGGTTTTCACCAAGTTCTTTTCCAACTTCTAAAGTTACTTTAAGCGCTATGTCTTTCTCACTGTGCCCATTACCAACATTTCCTGAATCATGCCCTCCATGACCGGCATCTAATACTACCACAAATTTATTATTTTGAGCTTGCAGCGTGGCATAAGATGTTAAAGAACTTATAAATATAAGAACTATTAATACTATTGTAGATTTATGTGTCGTTTGCATATCTAATTTAACGGTTTATCAACTTGTTTTAGTACAAAGTGCTATCGGTTTAAAATAGTATTTTTCATTTTCTAATTTTATTAAAGTAATCACAAAAAAAATACTGTACTTTTGGCGTTCCAAAAACCGAGCCATACTTTTACAAAAATACATTTAAAAGCATTGCAGACAAAAAGCTTATACATACTTTTCACCCTTAGTTTTACAGTGTTTATTAACACGTTTAGCTTTGCTCAAGAATTACCTATTAAAGAAGGTACTATCCCTGCTAAACAGCAGAAAGACTCTACCTCAGTTTCTTTAGATTCTATAGCTAGTCTACCTGTAAAAACTATAGAGGTTGATTCTACAAAGAAAGACTCCACAAAACAAAAAGGCTTACTTGAAGGCACTGTGAAATATACAGCTAAAGATTATGTGTCTTTAAATCAAAAGAAAACGCAAATATATTTATACAATGAAGCTGAAGTATTGTATCAAGATATGAACATCAAAGCTGGTGTTATTGTTATTGATTATAGTAAAAATTTAGTCTACGCTGGCCGCATAAAGGATTCTACAGGTTATAGTCAAAGACCCGTTTTTACGCAAGGTGAAAATGTTATCGAGCCAGATTCTATTGTTTTTAATACGGAATCTAAAAAAGCATTGGTCTTTAATTCTAGAACTGAACAACAAGGATTTAAGGTTTATTCTCCTATTACAAAAAAAGAAAATGATTCGGTCTATTTTATGAAAAAAGGTCGATTTACAACTGCTGAAGACGAAGAAGATCCAGAATATCAATTTGTAACAACCAAAATGAAAATGGTTCCTAATAAAAAAGTTATTGTTGGGCCAACATATATGGAAATTTATGGTGTACCGACGCCTATAGCATTACCTTTCGCTTTCTTCCCTATGACTCAGACACAAACTTCGGGTCTTATTATACCTAGTTTTGGTGAAGATAGTAATAGAGGTTATAATTTACAGAATGGAGGTTACTATTTTTCGATTAGCGATTATTTAGATTTAGCGATTTTAGGCGATTATTATACTAATGGTAGTTATGGTATAAGGGTTGAAAACAACTATGCGCTCCGCTATAAATATAGAGGTAATTTAAGTTTAAGGTACGAGAATTTACTTAATGAAGAGCGAGGATTCCCTGATTTTAGTCAAAGCACTATTTACAATATTAGATGGTCACACAGCCAAGATACTAAAGCAAACCCTAATTCTCGATTTTCTGCTTCTGTAAACTTAGGTAGTAGTTCTTATTTTCAAGAATCTATAAATCAATTAAATCAATCGAGTTTTTTAAATAATACTTTAGCCTCTTCTGTTTCTTATTCTAAAACATTTTCAGGTGAGCCTCAAGTAAATTTAAGCCTAACAGCAACACACAGTCAAAATACAAATACAGGAGATGTTAATTTAACGCTCCCAACACTTCAAGCTTCTATGGGTAGAGTTTATCCTTTTGAACCTAAAAACGGCACTAAAAAAGGGGTTATACAAAACATTAATTTTCAGGTATCCACAAGAGGTGAATACAGCATACAGACTAACGATTCTATTTTTGGTAAAAGTGAAATGTTTGATGACGCCGAAATAGGAATGACTCACAGCATACCCGTTACAACAAATTTTAAAGTCTTCGATTATTTCAGTGTTAGTGCTAATGCTAGCCTGGAAGAAAACTGGACCTTAAAAACGATAAGTCGTTACTACGATCAAGATTTAGAAGAAACTGTAACGATAAATCAAAATGGTTTTGACCGTTTCTTAACATATAGTGCAGGTGCCAGTATAGGAACAACTATTTACGGAATGTATGACTTTGAAAACGAAAACAAAGACTCAAAAATAAAAGCGATACGGCACGTTATGCGTCCATCTATAAGCTATTCTGTAAGTCCTGCCTTTGATCAATATTATGAAACATACGAAGTTGTAGATGCAGATGGCACAACTTCTGATGAAGTTTATAGTCGCTTTGAAAATTCTTTGTCTGGTGCACCAGGAAATACGTTTAGTAGTAGTGTTGGTCTAAGCTTAAGCAATAACATTGAAGCAAAAATACGCGCTAAAGATTCTACACAAACAGAAGCCGAAAAAGTAACCCTATTAAATAGTTTGAATTTCTCTACCGCTTATAATATCGCTGCAGATTCATTAAAATGGAGTCCATTACGTATGACTGGTGGTACTCAAATTTTAAATAACAAAATGAGTATTAACTTCGGGATGACCCTTAACCCTTATGCTTTAGATAGTAATAATGCTGTTGTAAATAGCTTTAACATTAATAACGGAGGAAGCTTATTTAGATTAACCTCTGCTAATGTAAGTATGAGCTATACGCTATCTAATGATAGTTTTTCGGGAAAGGATAGTGAAGAAAAAGATGCTTCTGCTCAAGAATCTGCTCGATCAGGAGGACGAACGGATGACTTATTTGGGAGAACCGAAGACTACGCTAATAAGCGGCTCTCAGATAGTGACAAAGAGGATGATGAAAAAGAAGAAAACAATGAATTTTACAATTATAAATTACCTTGGAGTCTTAGATTAGCCTATGCCGCAAATTACTCTAATACCCAGCGGGAAAATGAAATATCTTCGCATTCACTTATGTTTTCGGGAGATATAGATATTTCTCCTAAATGGACTGTAGGAGGATCTTCTGGCTATGATTTTGCAAACCAAGGATTCTCATATACTCAATTACGTTTTGAAAGAGACTTATTGAGTTGGCGTATGAATTTTACTTGGATACCTTTTAGTGACCGAAGCTCTTGGAATTTCTTTATTGGTATTAAATCTAACTTGCTTAAAGATTTAAAATACGACAAAAGGAAACAAGCAGATCAGTCAGTCGGTAACTAAATAGAGCATTAACTTATCGCTTCTTTTACTTTTCTGTGTGAGAAGAATAGTTTAAATTCGAACTACATTTTTATAATTAACAAGCTCTCTAAAATATGAAAAAGATAATAAACACCCCAAAAGCACCTGCACCTATAGGTCCTTATAATCAAGCTATTTTATCAGGTAATACATTGTACACTTCTGGTCAGATTGCACTCCACCCAGAAACGATGGAGTTAGTAATAGATGATATTAAAACGGAAACAAAACAAGTAATGGAAAACATGAAAGCCGTTTTAGAAGCAGCAGACATGACTTTTGATGACGTTATTAAATCTTCAATTTTTATTAGCGATATGAATAACTTTTCTCAAATTAATGAAGTCTACGGAAAATATTTTGATGAAGCTACGGCACCAGCAAGAGAAACTGTTGAAGTTGCTAATTTACCCAAATTTGTTAATGTTGAAATTAGCATGATTGCAGTGAAATAATTATTTTTTCGATTAATTGTTAATAAAAACATCATAAGACTTTCTTAATTAAAAGTCACGTTCTTTCATAGAACTCGTATTTTTGAAAGTAACCAAAATAATCTTCAAAAATGCATATAGAAAACGACATAAAGTTAGGTTTTAAAGACGTGATGATTCGTCCAAAACGTTCAACCTTAAAAAGTAGGTCTCAAGTAACTTTAGAACGCAACTTTAGTTTTCTTAACAGTAAAAAAGATTGGAAAGGCATTCCTATTATGGCTGCTAATATGGATACTGTCGGAACTTTTGAAATGGCATTAGCCCTTTCAGAACAAAAACTCTTTACTGCCATACACAAACATTACACGTCCGAACAATGGAGTGAATTTTTAGATAAAGCTCCAGATACTATTATTGATCATATCGCTATAAGTACAGGAACAGGTGAAGCAGACACTAAAAAACTAAAAACGGTTTTTAAAAACCATCCTGAACTAAAATTTATTTGTATTGATGTCGCCAATGGCTATTCAGAGCATTTTGTAGAATTCTTGCAACAAACACGTAATTCATACCCAGACAAAGTTATTATTGCGGGTAATGTTGTTACAGGCGAAATGGTAGAACAGTTAATTCTTTCGGGTGCAGATATAGTAAAAGTAGGTATTGGTCCGGGCAGTGTTTGTACTACTCGTGTTAAAACAGGCGTTGGTTACCCTCAATTATCTGCAATTATAGAATGTGCAGATGCTGCTCACGGTTTAGGTGGCCAAATTATTAGTGATGGCGGATGCGCGACACCTGGAGATGTTGCTAAAGCATTTGGTGCTGGTGCCGATTTTGTAATGCTCGGTGGCATGTTTGCTGGTCATACCGAAAGCGGCGGAGAACTTATAACAAGAGATGATAAACAATATAAACAGTTTTATGGTATGAGTTCTGCTACAGCCATGGATAAATATGTTGGAGGTGTTGCAGAATATAGAGCTAGTGAAGGTAAAACGGTTGAAGTCATCTATAAAGGAGACGTGAAAAACACACTGCAAGATATTCTAGGCGGTCTTCGTAGCACTTGTACTTATGTTGGTGCTGAACGTTTAAAAGAATTAACTAAACGGACTACTTTTATTCGTGTTGCAGAACAAGAGAATCAAGTCTATAATGGTTAAGAGAAAAAAAACATTTATTATAATATAATCATCAAATATTGAAACTTAAAAAATCAGAGATTAAAGACTTTTTGGATGAAAAGGTTGAACTCTATAACCATCCTAAATTTATTGAGAGTGATCCCATTCAGATTCCTCATCAGTTTTCTAAAAAAGAAGATATAGAGATTGCTGGTTTTTTATCTGCAACGATAGCTTGGGGAAACAGAAAAAGCATCATTAAAAATGCCAATATGATGATGGAGCTACTCGACCACGCCCCTTTTCAGTTTATTGAACAACATAAAGAGTCTGATTTAGAGCGATTAGAACCTTTTGTTCACAGAACTTTTAATGGCTTTGATTTTATACAATTTATTCAAAGCTTACAACATATTTATAAAAACCATAATGGACTTGAAGCTGTTTTTAAAAGCCATGTTGAAAAAGATTCTATTCAGAAAAGCATACATCAATTTAAAAAAGTTTTTTTTGAAATTCCTCATTTAGAACGCACCCAAAAACATGTTAGTGATCCGCTTAAAAATTCAGCAGCTAAAAGAATCAATATGTATTTACGGTGGATGATAAGAGATGATAATAACGGTGTAGATTTCGGAATTTGGAAATCCATATCACCTGCTACATTAAGCTGCCCGTTAGATGTTCACTCTGGAAATGTAGCACGTAAACTTGGTTTACTAAAACGAAAACAAAATGACGGCAAAGCCTTAGCCGAACTAGACAAAGCTCTACGAAAACTAGACGCTAAAGACCCTGTGAAATATGATTTTGCTTTATTTGGGCTCGGCGTTTTTGAAGGTTTCTAAATTTAAGTTCTATTCAGTATCTATAAATCTAAATTTTCTTACAATGAAATTTCAAATTACACTTTTACTATTATTAAGTTTTGCTTTTAGTTTTTCTCAAAATTTAAAAATTCCTACAGATACTGCTTATGTAACCAATAGTTCTGTTCTTATTAAAGAAAAAACAATCAATTATACTGCTGAAACTGGATTTCAACCTGTTTGGGATGATAACGGAAAAATGATTGCATCACTCTATTACACCTATTATAAACGCACTAATGACACCAAGGATGCCAATAGACCAATTATTTATTCTTTTAATGGAGGACCAGGATCTGCTTCTGTATGGATGCATATTGCCTACACAGGACCAAAGGTTTTAAAAATTGATGATGAAGGTTACCCCGTACAACCTTACGGAGTAAAAGATAATCCTAATTCTATTTTAGACATCGCTGATATCGTTTACATAAACCCTGTAAACACAGGTTATTCTAGAAAAGTTGCAGATAAAGATGGTGAATTACCTTCAGATAAATTATTCTTTGGTATTAATGCTGATGTTAAATATCTAGCAAGTTGGATGAATACGTTTACCACGAGACAAAATAGGTGGCAATCGCCTAAATATATTATTGGAGAAAGTTACGGAGGCACTCGCGTTATGGGCTTATCATTAGAGCTACAAGACAAACAATGGATGTATTTAAATGGCGTTATTATGGTTTCACCTGCAGATTATAAAGTTATTAGAACAGGGGGCCCATTATCTTCAAGTTTAAATTTACCTTATTACACTGCAGCTGCTTGGTATCACAAAATGTTACCAGAAGAACTTCAAAGTAAAGATTTACTTGAAATCTTACCTCTAGCAGAAAACTTTGCCATCAACATTTTAATGCCTGCTATAACTAAAGGTGGTTTTATTTCTGAAACTAAAAAGAATGAAATCGCTAAGCAAATGAGTTATTATTCTGGTTTATCTGAAAAAGTAATTTTACAACAAAATTTAGATGTTCCGACTCGTTTTTTCTGGAAAGAACTATTACGAGATAAAACGGGCCAAACTATCGGTCGTTTAGATTCTAGATATATTGGCATTGATAAAGTAGAAACAGGTACAAGACCAGATTACAGCCCAGAACTTACATCTTGGTTGCATTCGTTTACTCCTGCTATAAATCATTATATTCAGAACGAATTAGGTTTTAAAACGGATGTTAAATATAATGTGTTTGGTAATGTTGGACGCTGGGACAATAGTAATGACACCACTAGAGACGACCTTCGCCAAGCCATGGCACAAAACCCCTATTTAAAAGTGCTTACACAATCTGGGTATTACGATGGTGCTACAACTTATTTCTCTGCTAAATATTCGCAATGGCAAATAGACCCTAGTGGAAAAATGAAAGACCGTTTTTTCTTTAAAGGTTACAGAAGCGGGCACATGATGTATTTAAGAAATGAAGACCTTATAAAATCTAATGACGATTTAAGATTTTTTATCGAAAATTCTCTAACTAAAGGTAAATCAGCGAAATATTAATGTATTTTTACACTTAATTATAAAATCCCTACTTAAATAAATTACGTATGTAGTACGCTAAATTAATTTTTTATGAAAAGCCCCAACTTTCCTAATAACGAAGCAGAACGATTAATTGCTGTAAAATCCTATAATATTATAGACACCTTACCTGAGCGAGACTATGATAACCTTACAGAATTAGCTGCTACAATATGCGACGTTCCCATTGCTCTTATTACTGTTTTAGATAAAGACCGTAATTATTTTAAATCGCGTTATGGTATGACCTTAACCGAAACACCACGAAATGTATCTTTTTGTGGACATGCTATTTTAGAAGATGATATTTTTATTATTGAAGATGCAAGTAAAGATGATCGTTTTTTTGATAACCCATTAATTAATGAACAAAATATATCTTTTTACGCAGGCGTACCTTTAATAAATAAATCAGGGTTTAAATTAGGAACCATCTGTGTTTATGATTTTAAACCTAGAAAACTAAATGCTTCTCAAATTAAAGCAATTAAGACACTAGGACAACAAGTTGTAAATTTATTTGAATTACAGAAGAGGAATGATAACCTTAATACCGTAAAAGCAGAACTAGAACAACGTAACGATCAGCTTAAATCATTTGCGAGTTTGGTTTCTCATGATTTAAAATCACCTTTATCTAATATCATATCATTAACTGATTTATTAAAAGAAGAAAATCAAAACAATCTATCTGAAGATTCACTTCAATATTTAGAATATATTGAAGATTCTACAACAATTCTTAAAGATTATATAGATGGCATGTTGTTGTACTACACCGCAAATGAACTTTTAAATTCTAAAAAAGAAGACATTGAGTTAAAATCAGTTATAGAAGGAATTAAACAAATACATGTTGCTAATAATGTAAAACTTCTATACGATAATGCTCTAATCTATAAAGTGAACAAGGCTGCAATAACCCAAATATTAATGAATTTGGTAGACAATGCGCTTAAATACAATAATAAACCCAACCGCATTGTTGAAATAACTTATAAACAACTAGATTCTCATCATAAATTTAGCGTTATTGACAACGGTATTGGAATCCCTGAAAATGAGCTAGAACAAATTTTTGAAATTTTTAAAACTGTAAAAAATAATTTTAGAAATACAGGTACAGGTATTGGATTAAGTACCGTTAAGAACTTAGTAGAAAAATTAGGAGGAAAAATATCTGTAGTATCAGAATTAGAAAAAGGAAGCACATTCAGCTTTACGATAGCCTAAATATACCGCATAAAAAAAGCTGATAAACAATTTGTTTATCAGCTTTTTTTTTAATTCTTATCGCTAATTAACCCTTTAGCCATGCTGCTCTTACCGCTTTTTGAGCATCAGTAGCATTTTCATCTTCAACAATACTATCTGACGAAGCGTATGCTTTAGTTAGTGTTGCTTTTATTTCAACAGGTTCACCATCTCTTTCTAAATTCATAGTAATTTCCTGCCCTTCTTGCCATGAGAACATACCGCGTATTACCTCGTTTGCATTCAGTAATGTTAATTCATCACCATTTACTTTCTTAATAATATCTCCTTCTTGAACACCTTGTTCTTTCCAAAATGAGTTATTCAAAGCCACTGAAGAAAAGAAAAGCATTCCTTTTTCTTGATCTGCATCAAAAATAATATTCTGACCACCTGCAAAAATGTAATTAGTTTCTAAAAGTGTTTCTCCTTTTGTTAAACCTACCATTGTAAAAAATTCACTGTAATTAATAGGTACATCACCTTGAACATGTGTCGTTAAAAACTCTCCAACACTTGGGTAAGTCATAGCCGTAATTTCTGATATAATTGAATCGTCATCAAATGGTTTGTTCTCACCATATTTTACAGATAATTCTTTCATTAAAGATAACATACTTCTTTGTCCATCACTTTCCTTTCGCATTAAAATATCAATACACATACCGATTAAAGCACCTTTTTGATATACATTGTAATAGTTAGACGCATATGGTTCTTCTAAAACATTTTCACTCATAATTGTAAAACTCATAGCATCATCCATACGTTTTGATGTTTGAATTTTAGATTGCATAGTATTGTAAAATGTTTGAGCATCTACTAAACCTTCATAAACTTGAAAATGTTGAGCAAAATATTCCGTTACACCTTCATACATCCATAAATGCTTAGAAAATGTAGGTTTATTATAATCAAAATAATGAACATCTTCAGAATGTACTGATAAAGGAGTTACAATATGAAAAAACTCATGCGCAACTACATCTACAATCGATGCTGCCAAACCCTCTTTGCTAGAAGATTCTGGTAAAACTACTACAGTAGATGTATGATGTTCTAATGCGCCAAAACCTTTTGGTGCTGTTTCAGACCCATCAGACAAATACAAATAAATATCATAACGAGGCGTACTATTTACATCACCTAAATAAGCCTTTTGAGCTTCCATCATTTTAAATACTGTTTCCTTCTGACTTTCGGCTGTATGAACATTATTCGGAGAATATACGCTTAACACAATTTTAATGTCTCCGACCATAAATTCTTCAACATCTAAATTACCATACATCATTGGGTTATCTGTAATATCAAAATAACGTGGTGCAAAATAACTTGTTGTTATAGACTTACCATCTTCACTAGTTGTAGTTCCTGTTTTTTCTAAAGCAGAAGTTCTAATAAAATCAGCAGGTGCAGTAACATCTAAATCATATTGACTGTTTTTTAAAGAATCGAAATACCCAATAAAGCCATGTAAGTTTAATACATAGTTGTCTTCTTCTATATTTGTTCCTGCAGGCGAAAAAGGTTCTTCACCACCTATACCTCCAGCTTGCTCAATATCAAAAGTATCATTAACGTAATATTGAATCTTATCTAATTTTGTTGCTTCAGCAATGGTCCATGTATTATCGTCTACCTTAGTAACCGCTAATTCATTTCCCTCATAATCTAGCGCCTTTAAATCATCAATATACTTTCCGAAATCACTTACGGAATATGTTCCTTGTACCACTCTTGGCAATCTGTATGTAACGATATCTGCAGTAAAGCGACCAGGATTAATAGTAACAGGTACTCTATCATTATTAATTGCTGTTAAATCTAAAGCAGTTTCAATAGGGTTACTTACTGCTAAATCGTCAATGTTTGGTTTTGCTGATCCGCAACCAACCAAAACGATACTTAGGCCAAAAATGGCAAAATAATTCTTCATGTTTAAGGTTTTGTTTTTATAATAGACGCACAAATCTACAATCTGTTACTATTAAAAACCTAAAGGTTTTGTTAAATTCGCACTATGTCGCAACCACTCGTTAGTATAGTTATTCCATTTAAGAACACCGATACATTTATTAATGAATGTATTAGCTCTATTTTAAACCAAACTTATCGTAATTGGGAGGCTATTTTTATAGATGATAATTCTAAAGATAAATCGTACAAAATAGTTGAGAACATCTCTAAAATAGACTTTAGAGTAAAATTATATAGAAATAATGGTAACGGTATAATTGATGCTTTAAGAACCGCTTACAAACACAGTTCTGGAAGTTATATAACAAGAATGGACAGTGATGACCTAATGACATCTACCAGGCTTGAAACAATGGTAATAAGCCTAGAAAATACAGGCAAAAAGCATATTGCTATTGGACAAGTAAAATATTTTAGAGCAGATGGCCTTAGCGATGGTTTTGCTCGTTATGAAAAATGGTTAAACAAATTAACTCTTGAAGGAAACAACTATACTGAAATATACAAAGAATGTGTAATACCTTCACCATGTTGGATGCTTCATCGCGAAGATTTTGATGCTTGTGGCGGTTTTAATTCTGAAACCTATCCTGAAGATTATGATTTAGTCTTTAGATTTTACAAAGCCAAATATAAATGTATTCCTTGCGATAAAGTACTACTGCACTGGCGAGATTACAGCACAAGAACCTCTAGAACACATGAGCATTATGCCGAAAATTCATTTCTAGATCTTAAAGTAGATTATTTCTTAGAGCTAAACTATAATGAGGCACGACCTTTAGCTATTTGGGGAGCAGGAACAAAAGGTAAAAATTTAGCCAAAATACTTTTAAAACAGAACATCCCATTTTATTGGATCTGCGATAACCCAAAGAAAATAGGCAAGCACATCTATGATCAAAAGCTTTTTAATTTTGATTATTTATCACAATTAACCAATCCGCAAAGTATTGTTACTGTAGCTAACACCCAAGCACAACAAGAAATTACAAGTTATTTTAAAACACAGAAAATGATATCTATGGTTGATTATTTCTTTTTCTGTTAAATTTCTCAAAACCGAAACGAGCTAATAACTAATGATTCTATATATTTGAAATATTAAGACCAAACTCAATATACAAAACCAAAAGGTCTTTAAATACTAAAGAATGCAGTTCAAAAATCCCGAATTACTCTACGCCTTATTTTTGCTGATTATCCCTATTCTTATACATTTATTTCAATTACGCCGATTTCAAAAAGTTGAATTTACAAATGTTAAGTTTTTAAAATCTGTAAAACTTCAGACGCGTAAAAGTTCGCAATTAAAAAAGTGGATTACTCTATTAACACGGATGTTACTTTTAGCATGTGCCATAATTGCATTTGCACAGCCCTTTATACCTAACACCAAAGATTTTAATGAGAAGCAAGAAACCGTTATCTATTTAGATAATTCTTTTAGTATGCAAGCTAAAGGTCGCAACGGAACTTTATTTAATGAAGCCATACAAGACATTATAAACACACTTCCTGAGGATGAAACAATCAGTTTATTTACCAATGATAATACATTTAGAAACACAACTGTAAAAACCTTAAAAAACGATTTAATACAATTAGAATACGCACCAACCCAACTTAATTATAGCGCAGCATACTTAAAAGGGAAACAATTATTTTCTAAAAAAAGTGGTGCAACTCGCAATTTAATCTTGGTATCTGATTTTCAACAAAAAGATGAAACTCTAAGTTTTGAAGCAGATTCTACTATTCAACTTAAATTAGTTCAACCAAAATCTACATTGATTTCTAATGTAAGTATAGACAGCATTTTCACGACTAACGCAACAGCAGAAACCCTAGATCTTAATGTTAAATTATCTAACCAAGGAGATCCTTTAGAAAATATTTCTATTGCTTTTTTTGACAACGAAATATTAAGTTCTAAAAGTGCCACAGCTATCGATAAAGCTGCAGAAGTGACATTTACTATTCCTTATAATAAAGAGGTTAATGGAAAGCTACTTATTGAAGACTCTAGCTTGCAATTTGATAATGTTTTTTACTTCAATATTAATTCTAAACCCAAGATAAAAGTTTTAACTATCAATGAGGAAACTGATGATTCTTTTTTAAAACGCATTTATACTTCAGACGAATTTGACTTTAAAAGCTACAACTTAAGTAACCTTAATTTTAATCTTATTCCAGAACAAAATCTTATAATCCTTAATGAACTTAATGTAATATCTAATGCATTGAAGACAGCCTTAAAAACATTTCAAAATGACGGTGGAAAACTTTTAGTTATACCTAAAAAAGAAATTGAATTAAATTCTTATAACCAGCTGTTTAAAGAATTAAATATAAACTATTACTCTAATATAAATAAGAACCTAAAGCGTATTACAAGTATCAACTATAACCATCCCCTTTTAGCCAATACATTCTATGCTAAAGTAACAAATTTTCAATATCCTAAGGTAGAAAGTTCTTATGTTTTCAATTCTAATTCTAATAGCGTTTTATCTTACGAAGATGGCTCGCCGTTCTTAGTTGGAAATAAAAATAGCTATGTTTTTTCTTCGTCTTTAAATTCTGAAAACTCTAACTTTAAGAACTCACAATTAATAATTCCTGTGTTATATAATTTAGGATTACAGAGTCTAAAACTATCAAAATTATATTACAATATCGGAGCGTCAAATTCAATTGCAATACAAACTTCAATTGGGCAAGATGATATTTTAACTTTAGATGATAACAATAATTCTGTTATTCCGCTTCAAAAAACATACAGTAAATCCGTTGTTTTAGAGACCCAAGAATTCCCTAAAACAGCTGGTATTTTAAATGTAAAAAACAAAAATGAAGTCCTACAAAATTTAAGTTTTAATTACAATCGGGCTGAAAGTAACCTTAACTATTATAACTTAAATACTTTAAAAAATACTAATGTAACATCTCGCTTAGAAACAACCATTAATAACATAAAAAGTAATACAAATGTTAATGCGCTATGGAAATGGTTTGTTATTTTTGCATTAACATTTTTAATAATAGAAATGTTACTTCTAAAATATCTTAAATGAACGCACTCATAAAATCTGCAACCGTAGTTGATTCTAAAAGTGATTTTCACAATGAAAAGGTTGATATTTTAATTGAAAAAGGTCTGATATCTAAAATAGCGAAAGACCTTGACAATCCTAAAAATTACCAAGAAATAAAGTTACGCAACTTACATGTCTCTCAAGGCTGGTTTGATAGTAGTGTCTCTTTTGGTGAACCTGGTTACGAAGATCGAGAAACCATAGCAAATGGTTTAAAAACAGCAGCAAATTCTGGTTTTACATCAGTAGCCCTTAATGCTAATTCTCAGCCCGTAATAGACAATTATGCACATATAACTTTTGTTAAGTCTAAAGCAAATGATAATGCTGTTAAACTATACCCTATTGGCGCTTTAACCCAAATGAGTAAAGGAGAAGATTTAGCAGAATTGTATGATATGACTAATGCTGGAGCTATTGCCTTTTACGATTATCAGCAACCAATTTCCAATCCTAATCTTATGAAAATTGCGTTACAATACGCAAGCAATTTTGATGGTTTGGTTTGTTCTTTTCCTCAGGAATCAAAAATTTCTGGACTCGGAGTCGTTAACGAACATATTAATAGTACCAAATTAGGCTTAAAAGGAAATCCGGCTTTAGCAGAAGAGTTACAAGTGGCTAGAGATCTATTTTTATTGGAATATACCGAAGGTAAACTTCATATCCCAACTATTTCGACTGCAAAATCCGTTGAATTAATTAGAGCTGCAAAAGCTAAAAAACTCAATGTTACGTGTAGTGTTGCCATTCATAATTTAATCTTTACCGATGACGTTTTAGAGGACTTTGACACCAATTACAAAGTGCTTCCTCCATTAAGAACCCAACCCGATTGTGATGCTTTAATTGAAGGGCTAAAAGATGGCACTATTGATATGGTGACTACAGATCATAATCCTATTGACATTGAGCATAAGAAGATTGAATTCGATTTTGCTAAATATGGCACTATCGGTTTAGAATCTGCCTTTGGTGCGTTACAAAATATTTTTACTACTAAAAAAACGATTAGCATTTTAACACAGGGGAAATCTAGATTCGGTATCTCTGAATCTTCAATTAACGAAGGTGAACACGCAGATCTAACACTTTTTAATCCTGATACTAATTACGAATTTAATAATACTCACATTTCATCTAGATCTAAGAATAGCATGTTTTTAGGAACAAAATTAAAGGGTGAAACTTATGGTATTATCGCAAATAATAAAATTGTTTTAAAATAATGGATAAAACTACTATTGAAAAAGGAAAAACTTTGAGCTTTGTAGCTTATTTAACATTGTTTGGCACTTTAATTGCGTTTCTTATGAACCAGGAAAAACGTAATGAATTTACATTATTTCATATAAGACAAGGCTTAGGCTTGGGTTTAATTTATGTACTAATCGCTTTTGTTGTTAGTAGCTTAGATAGCTTAATGATAAGTATGTCTTTTTGGATCTTTTTCTCTATTTTATATATTTATGGAATTATTGGAGCTATTACAGGAAAATGTAATAAAATTCCATTACTTGGTGATATTTTTCAAAATGCATTTAAAACAATTGGCCAATAGCTATGTCTAAATTACACTACATTACAAGACCTTCAACTTTAAAAGAAAATGCACCATTATTAATAATGTGCCACGGTTACGGCAGTGATGAAAATGATTTATTCTCATTTGCTTCAGAATTACCTGAGGAATTATTCATCATTTCAGTTAGAGCGCCGCACCCAATGCAACCTTATGGAAATGCATGGTATGCAATTAATTTTGACGCTGAGAAGGGAAAATGGAACGATGTTGTACAAGCTAAAGAATCTATTGGTTTAATTTCAGATTTTATAGATTATGCTTGTAACACTTACCCTGTTAACTCAAAAAACGTAACGCTATTAGGCTTTAGCCAAGGATCAATTTTAAGCTACGCTGTATCGCTTACATTTCCTAAAAAGGTAAAAAACGTAATTGCTTTAAGTGGTTACGTTAGTGAAGATATGCTACCTAAAAACATTAATAAAGATGATGTTTCACATTTAAACTTCTTTTGCTCTCATGGCTCAGTAGATCAAGTAATCCCTGTAGAATGGGCACAGAAAGCACCTGTATTTTTAGACACTTTAGGTATTAAGAATACATATTCTGAATACCCTGTAGGTCATGGTGTTGCTCCTCAAAATTTTCATGACTTAAAAGCATGGTTACAAAAGCATATTTAAAACAGAAATCATAACTACCTATGATTTCTGTTTCAAAACTTAATTCAATTAATTAATAGTTGGGTATAATAAATATTCTACTAATTTATATTTTAAGTCGTTATTTTCGTCTATTGAATAAGTAACAAAAATTTCACCCCAATATTTACCATCAGTAAAGTTGGCAATTATCCATTTATGATTTAAAATTCTAACCTTATTGATCAATAATTTAGAATCTGTCATAGAGACGTAAGGTACTATTGGATGGTCTTCTCCTTCGTAATTATTCATACTATAAAGACCGTCAAGAATTGCTGGTACTAATTCATCTGTATTATAACCTTGAGCTTCAAAATAAGCTAAAGCATCTTCATTTCTATCAATGTTGAAATAATTCAATTCAAAATTCTTGTCTTCTAATAGGCTTATTTTTTTTTCTTTATCGGCAACTTTAGCTTTTACCTTTACAATATCTTCTTCATACTTATCAAGTATATTTTTAGAATTTACATATTGAAATATTAATAACAATACTGAAAAAATAAATAAGTACATTAAAATTTTGCTCTTCATGTCTAAATGGTAATTTGTAAGTTATCGTATGCTAAAAAAACGTTTTCTGGTAAATTTTGCTCTACGTCATCATGAAATCCTAAATAAGGACTAATATGTGTAAGATAAGCACGTTTAGGTTTTACGGTTTTAATAAATTCTAATGCCTCTTCTAAATTAAAATGCGACACATGTGGTTCTATACGCAGCGCATTAATCACTAAAACTTCTAAATCATAAAGTTTCTCAACCTCTTGTTCTGCAATCGTTTTCATATCTGTTAGATACGCAAATTTATCAAAGCGATAGCCAAAAACCTGAAGTTTGTGATGTAAGCCATCAATAGGAATAACATTAAGGTCACCTACTAAAAAAGCTTCATTCTTAACTACATTTTTTATAACATTTGGTGCCCCTGGATATTTATTTTCAGTTGTAAAGATGTAATCAAAACGTTGCTCTAATGCTTTAAAAACACGTTGATGTGCAAATAATGGAATATCACCTTGCCTAAAGAAAAAAGGACGAATATCATCTAACCCCATGGTATGATCTGCATGCTCATGGGTAAAAAGAATACCATCAATTTTAGAGACCTTAGAAGTAAGCATTTGTTGTCTAAAATCTGGACCACAATCTACTACAAACGTATAATTATTCCATTCTACTAAAACAGAAACGCGTAAACGTTTGTCTTTAGAGTTTTCACTTAAACATACAGGATGATCACTTCCTATTACAGGAATTCCTTGAGAGGTGCCAGTGCCTAAAAACGTAATTTTCAAAGGTTTTAAATTTATCATAACCTTTTTAGAATTAAAAAAACCGCAATAAAAATGTTATTTTTTTCTTATTATCTCAAGATAAAATAAAAAAAACACCCTTTTTTTATCATATAATTTTAAGTCGAAAATGGTAAGACAAAAATAAGCTTATTTTTTTATTTGCAACAGTAAAACCCTACCTTTGCTTAAAGGACAGAAACCCAAACTCTATGAAGGAAATAACGTATACAGGCGACACTGATTTCGAGAATATTCCATCTCTTAAAGATAAAGCATTGCGTATCAATCTTAATGCTGATATTTATGGAACATTTTCTGAAATAGGTGCCGGACAAGAAACTGTTCGTCATTTTTTTAGAGCTGGTGGTGCTTCTGGAACTATTGCTAAGGCAATGTCTGCATACGATAAGGATTTTAGTGATGCAATTTACGGTATTGAAGAAGATCGTCGTTATGTCACTGAAGCCAGACTACGTAAAATGCTAAACCATGAGGTAAACTTAATGGAAGAACGTATTACTAGGGAAAGACATCCTAACAAAATATTTTTCTCTTACGCTAACACGGTTGCAACTATAGATTTTGCAAAGCAATACAAAGGTCATGGTTGGGTTGGTATAAAATATCAAGTTGGGTCGGCTCAAGAATACAACGAAATTGTACTTCATATTAGGTTTAAAGAAACCGATGCACGTTTGCAACAAGAAACACTTGGTAAATTAGGTACAAACCTTATTTACGGTGCTTTTTACAAATACAATCAACCACGTAAATTATTACGTTATTTATACGATCATTTAGATAAAGATCAATTAGAAATTGACACTATTAATTTCTCTGGTCCTGTTTTTGAAGATGTAGATAACCGCTTAATGAGTTTGCAACTTGTAAAAAATGGAATGACAGATGCAGTTATGTTTGCTCCTGATGGAAATAATGTTTTACCTGCACGTGTTCTATATAAGAAAAACATTTTAGCACTTAGAGGAAGCTTTAGGCCTGTTACAAAAGTAAATATGGACATGCTTGAGAAGTCTCTTGAAATGTTTGTTAAAGAGAATAAAGTAGAAAAAGAAAGAACGCAAGTTATCTTTGAAATTACATTATCTAACTTAAGAGCTGAAGGGAAAATTGATGAGCAAGATTTTATGGATCGTGCTAAACTGCTATGCTCATTAGGGCAAACGGTATTAATATCTAACTTTCAAGAATATTATAAATTAGTTGAATATTTCTCTCAATATACTAAGAACAGAATGGGCTTAGCAATGGGTGTTAACAACCTTGTCGATATTTTTGATGAGAAGTATTATCGTCACTTAAGCGGTGGAATATTAGAGGCTTTTGGAAAATTATTTTACAAAGATCTTCGTGTTTATTTATATCCTATGGAAAATGAAGATGGAAGCTTAACTACTAGCGAAAACGTTAAAGTACATCCACGTATGAAGGAATTATTCAAATTCTTTAAATACAACGGTAAAGTCGTTGATATTTCTGATGTAGATGCCTCAAGCCTATCTGTGTTTTCTAGAAAAGTCCTTAAAATGATTGTTAATAACGAAGATGGTTGGGAAGCAATGCTACCTGAAGGTGTTGATAATTTAATAAAAGAAGAAAGCTTATTTGGATGGGAATCTGAAGAAGTCATGCATAGACGCTAAAATTATATCATATATAAAAAAAGCGATTATTGAAGCTTCAATAATCGCTTTTTTTTGTGATTAACAAACACTATTCCGTTAATATCTGATCTGTATGCGCTTTGGTTTTCACTTTAGCTATAATATCTGTTATTACACCACCTTGGTCAATAATAAAAGTGGTTCTATGAATACCATCATATTCTTTTCCCATAAACTTCTTAGGCCCCCAAACACCAAAGGCTTCAATAACAGCTTTATCTTCGTCTGCTAATAAAGGATATTGAAAATCGTATTTATTCTTAAAGTTAGATTGTCTTTTTGCAGTATCTGCACTAACACCTAAAATCTCATAACCTTGCGCTTTAAAACGTTCATAATTGTCATTTAAATTACAAGCTTCTGCTGTACAACCTGGAGTACTTGCTTTAGGGTAAAAGAAAACCACTAATTTTTTTCCTTTATAATCCGAGAGTGAGATTGTATTTCCTTGTTCATCTAATGCTGAAAAATCTGGAGCCTTATCTCCTACTTTTAAATGCGTCATAATGCTTAAATTTGTCTTTCTGTAAAAATACGATGAAATGACTAAACAAGAAAAGGTAGACTTTGTTATAAATACGTTAAAGGAACTTTATCCTGAAATTCCGATTCCATTAGACCATAAAGACCCTTACACTTTATTGATCGCTGTATTGATGTCTGCGCAGAGTACAGATGTGCGTGTTAATCAAATTACTCCCTTATTATTTGAACGGGCAGATAACCCTTATGACATGATTAAGCTGAGTGTTGAAGAAATTAGAGAAATAATAAAACCTGTAGGGTTATCACCAATGAAAAGCAAAGGCATATATGGCTTATCGCATATTTTAATTGATAAACATCACGGTGAAGTACCAAAAACCTATGAAGCTTTAGAAGAATTACCTGCGGTAGGTCACAAAACAGCTGCTGTAGTCTTATCTCAAGCCTTTGGCATTCCTGCATTTCCTGTAGATACTCATATTCATCGTTTAATGTACCGTTGGAATTTAACTAATGGTAAAAATGTAGTACAAACCGAAAAAGACGCAAAGCGTATGTTTCCTGAAGCCCTTTGGAATGATCTACACCTTCAAATGATTTGGTATGGTAGAGAATATTCACCCGCTCGTGGTTGGGATATGGAAAAAGATATCATAACAAAAACCATAGGTCGTAAAACGGTTTTAGACGATTATTATAAAAAGAAGAAATAGAGCAACTTGGAACAATTTTTGAAGCTCTTATAAAAACCATCAATCCATGAAAAAACTATTAGCCATTGTCATCGTATTCACGTTTGCATCATGTATCCCTGTTAAAATTGCGCCGCGTTTTAAAAATCAAGATTACAAAATAATGCTGGCAAAGAAGTTTCAGAAAGATATGTCAAGAGAAACCTCCTTCATCTTTAAAGACTCAAAAGAAGCAGATGAGTTCTACAATTATATCAATAAAAAATATCAATTAAATCATATTGATGTTGGCTATAATGTTCCCTTTCAACTTGAAAAACAAACGTTATATTTATCATATCATGAAGCAGAGCGTACTGATGAGAAAGTAAATCTACCACTCGTTTTAGTAGATGCTAAGAGAGAAAGCAATGGTAATTCCCGATTGTTTGAAGGCAATTACGGAACACGAACTGGGCATTGGTATATTATTTTAACCGTCTTTGATGAAAACATTAACAATTGTTTGAGAGACAAGCATCCATTAAAAAACAAAACGATTGAATACCTAAAAGAGTTAAAGCAAGAATACTTAACAACTCAGAATTATGAGGAGTTACTATTAACTAAAAAATCCTGATGCTTTCACATCAGGATTTTTTTAGAATTAATTTAAAAGTGCTTCAAACTCCAAATTATTATAATCTATAAGATTTAAGGCTTTTGAATAATTCAAAATAAAACGAATTGTTTCATCCTTAGGTTGTAGATTATTATGCTTTGAAGAAGCATGAGCGTAAATTTTTGCCATTTTCACTATTTATGAGTTCTTATGTATCAAAAACGTACTATTATTTACTTTATTGCATTAATTTGTTAAAATAATATTATTCTGATCAATTACTTTTCGCATATTAATTAATGCGTAACGCATTCTTCCTAAAGCTGTATTTATACTAACTCCTGTACGTTCTGATATTTCTTTAAAACTCATATCCTGATACATACGCATAACGAGAACTTGTTTTTGGTCTTCTGGTAATTCTTCAATGATACGTCTTACATCGGATTCTACTTGATCTTTAATTATCATTTTTTCAGCATTTAAGCTAGAATCACTTAAAACTGAAAAAATACTAAACTCACCAGCATTATCAAATTTAGGCATACGGCTATTTTTTCTAAAATGGTCAATTACCAAATTATGAGCTATACGCATCACCCAAGGTAAAAACTTACCTTCTTCGTTATATTTTCCGCGTTTTAAATTTTTTATAACTTTAATAAAAGTATCCTGAAAAACATCTTCAGTGATATCTCTATCGTAAACTTTAGAATAAATAAAACTGTAGATTTTTTGTTTATGCCTAACTATTAAAATTGAAAGCGCATTCTCATCACCATTAATGTAGTTAGTCACCAAAGCTGCGTCTTGGATAAGTTCTTTTTTCATAATAATTACTTTAGTCCCCGAGCAGTTGCCTACTTAGGTTGGGGTTTTTAGCTGATTTCTTTAAAGTAATATTATGCTATAAGCAGATGGTTTTTTAAATGTATAGATTCAAATATAACAACAATCATTCCGAATAAACAAAAAATAATACGAAAATTTAACTATTTATCGTATAATAAACTTCTATTATAGGTGAAATTAAGGTAGAATTCTAATAAAAGAGCCTTTCCTCATTGAGTTTATCGTGTTGAAACAAATTATAGTTTGTTTAACTATCAAATTACAATTCATATTTCTAAGTTTATTTTGTATTGTAGTATCTTTGCAAACTTAGATATCTAAAAAAACCTATGAACACTACCAACCTAGACGTTAATCCAAAAGAAAACATCATTATTAAAGGTGCTAAACTTCATAATTTAAAAAATATTGATGTTGTTATTCCTAGAAATAAATTGGTCGTTATTACAGGTTTATCGGGTTCTGGTAAATCTAGTTTAGCTTTCGATACACTTTATGCCGAAGGACAAAGGCGTTACGTAGAAAGTTTGAGTAGTTATGCGCGTCAGTTTTTAGGCCGACTGAACAAACCTAAAGTAGATTATATTAAAGGAATTGCTCCTGCTATTGCTATTGAACAAAAGGTAAATTCTACAAATCCACGATCTACAGTGGGTACAACCACTGAAATTTATGATTATCTAAAATTACTTTTTGCCAGAATTGGTAAGACCTACTCACCTATCTCTGGTAATGAAGTTAAAAAACATACAGTTTCTGATGTTATTAATTACATCTCTAACTTTGAAGAACGTTCTAAACTATTACTCTTAGCGCCTATTATTTTAGAAGAAGGCAGAACGTTAGAAAACAAACTTCAAACCTTACAACAACAAGGATATGCGCGTATTAAGGTTAAAGGTGAGGTTGTTAGAATTGACGATGCTTTAAAGCAAGAAATAACTACTGATGATGATTTATTTTTAGTTGTAGATAGAATTGTTTTTAAAAATGATGAAGATTTTCTTAACCGTTTAGCCGATGCTGTTGGTACTGCTTTTTATGAAGGCATTGGGACTTGTATCATAGAATCTTTAGCAGACAATAAACAAATGCTTTTCAATAATAAGTTTGAAATGGATGGCATGTCCTTTTTAGAACCAAATGCGCATTTATTCAGCTTCAATAATCCTTATGGCGCTTGTCCTAAATGTGAAGGCTATGGGGACGTTATTGGTATTGATGACGATTTAGTGATTCCCAACACAGCTTTATCTGTTTTTGAAAATGCTATTTTTCCATGGCGAGGAGATAGTATGGGTTGGTACAGAGATCAATTAGTTAATAACTCACACCAATTTGATTTCCCCATTCATAAGCCTTATTTTAAATTAAGTGATGCTGATAAAGCGTTAATTTGGAAAGGAAATCAATATTTTGAAGGCTTAAATGATTTCTTTGCTGAACTAGAATCTAAAGCTTATAAAATTCAGAATCGCGTTATGTTATCGCGCTACCGAGGTAAAACAAAATGTAGTGTTTGTGAAGGTAAACGCTTGCGTAAAGAAGCCAATTATGTAAAAATTGAAGATGCTACAATTACAGACCTAGTGGATTTACCAATAGATGAATTAGCCGTATTCTTTAAAGGTTTAAAACTTAATGAATACGATACACAAATAGCCAAACGTCTACTTATAGAAATAAATACACGATTAGAATTCCTGTCTAATGTTGGTCTAAATTACCTTACCTTAAACAGAAAATCGAACACTCTATCCGGTGGAGAAAGCCAACGTATTAACCTAGCAACTTCTTTAGGTAGTAGTTTGGTGGGATCTATGTATATTTTAGATGAACCCAGTATTGGTTTACACCCTAAAGACACAGAACGCTTAATTGAGGTTTTAAAATCGTTAAGAGATTTAGGAAATACAGTGATCGTTGTTGAGCATGACGAAGATATTATGAAAGCGGCTGATGCTATTATTGATATAGGACCGGAAGCCGGAACCTTAGGAGGTGAAGTTGTTGCTGTTGGTAATTTTAAAGAGATTTTAGCTGCAGATAGTTTAACCGCTAAATATCTTAATGGTGATTTAGAAATTGAAGTGCCTAAAAAACGAAGAACTTCTAAATACAAAATTGAAATTGTTGGTGCCCGCGAAAACAACCTTCAAAATATTGATGTCACCTTTCCTTTAGATATGCTTACAGTTATCACCGGAGTTTCTGGAAGTGGAAAAAGTACTTTAGTCAAAAAGATTCTTTTCCCTGCGATACAGAAAAAATTGACAGGTTTTAGTGATAAAGCCGGTCAATTCTCTGAAATGAAAGGAAACATGAGCAATGTACAGCATGTAGAATTTGTAGATCAAAATCCTATTGGTCGCTCGTCGAGATCTAATCCTGTGACTTATATTAAGGCTTATGATGATATTCGTTCTTTATTTGCATCTCAAAAACTAAGTAATATTAGAAATTTTGCCGCTAAACATTTTAGTTTTAATGTTGATGCCGGACGTTGTGAAACCTGTAAAGGTGAAGGTGAAGTTACTATTGAAATGCAGTTTATGGCAGATGTGCATTTAACTTGCGATACTTGTGGCGGTAAACGTTTTAAAAAGGAAGTTTTAGAGGTTAAGTTTGAAGGAAAATCTATCGATGATGTCTTAAATCTTACCATTGATGATGCTATTGCATTTTTCGAAATTCATAACCAAACAAAAATAAAAAACAAGCTTCAACCTTTACAAGATGTTGGTTTAGGCTACGTTACTTTAGGGCAGTCCTCTTCTACCCTTTCTGGTGGTGAAGCACAACGTATTAAGTTAGCAACCTTCTTAGGAAAAGGAAGCAAGAGCGATAATGCGCTTTTCATTTTTGATGAACCAACTACAGGACTTCATTTTCATGATATTAAAAAATTATTAAAATCTTTTCAAGCTTTAATAGCAAAAGGGCATTCAATTATTGTGATCGAGCATAATATAGATTTAATAAAATGTGCCGATTATATTATTGATCTTGGTCCTGAAGGAGGAAAAAATGGAGGGAAATTAGTTTCTGCCGGAACACCCGAAGAGATTGCAAAAGATAAGAATTCCGTAACCGGAAAATATCTAGAAGAGAAACTATAAAATGGATTTACCTAAAGGATTTAATAATGAAGTCATAGAAGCTAGAGAAAACACTTCAGACAAGACCAGCAATAGTCTAAAATCGAAAGTTTCAATTTCACCTTTAAAACCAGGTGGTGCTAGTTTTAAAACCAATGTACTTATAAAAAAGTCAGGTTCTAAATACCTTTATAAACCGTCTATAGGTTCTGCTCTTTTTTGCTTTATCTTTCTAGCTGTAGGTTTAGGCATCTTATTTTATGGCTTGTTTCCTCTATTTAAAAACAATTTTGACCTCAGTGAGGTTAATTGGATCTTGCTTATTGCAGGACTCATTTTTGGTGGTGCAGGTGCAACGATGTTTTATACTATTTACAAGCCAAGAGTTTTCGATAAACAATTAGGTTACTATTACAAATCTTATAATACTAAAATTCATAGAAGAGATATAGCGACTTCAAAAACATATATTCCTTTAAAATCTATTAAGGCTATTCAACTTATTGGCGAACATATTAAATCTGATGAAAGCTCTTACAACAGTTTTGAACTAAACTTAGTTCTAGAAGATGCTTCTAGAAAAAATGTGGTAGACCACGGCAACTTAAAATCTATCATTGCTGATGCAGAAACTTTAAGTGAATTTTTAAATATTCCTATTTGGCATGCAGGTTCCTTAAAGGATTAATAAAATAGAAAAGCAATAAAACCTATTAAAACTATTGCCGTTGGTATCACTATAGACATAAAGGTAAATGTTACTATTGCATTTTTTAAGAAGCTTAAAAACCAACCTTGTTTATAGAAATTCCTTAATGCCAAAAAGAGATACAAATTGGTAGATAAAACAATTAACCAATCTATAAAATCTGGCATATCCCAAAATAAATTAACACCTAAAACAATACTAAACGTCATAAATAAATATGAAAAATAGTATAAGCTAAATACTAAGTGATGAGAATATCTTCCTTTTAAGAAAAACAATAACTTTAAAATAAAGGCGAATATTGGAAGTAAAAAGAACAAGGCAATTGGTAAAGTATCATAAAAGGTTTTAAGAATATTACCGCCATCTCTAGCTTTATAAAACTTTAAAACTTGAGAATACAATTTTGCTTTAAACCATCCTGGATTTTCATCCAATCCCATAGTTTTATAGATCTCTTTTTCGCTAACATCAGCTTCTATTAAAGAATCGAGTTCTTTTTCGTTAAACTCAAAATCTAATTTAGGTTTTAATAAATCATCTTGAGAAAAGATCGAATCGATTTGACTATCCGTCATCCCAGTATACTTCTTATTATTTTCTAACGCAGTACGTATCGATGAATTTTCTATAGAATCTTTAACACGTTTAATGATTATTCTTTCATTAGCTTTAATACTGTCTGAAATAATAGCACGACTTGATTTTAATGTTTTTTTCAATTCATTATTAACCATATCTCTTTGGTTACTTGCAGTAAAAGAAAATAAAGCAAAGAACACAATAGTAACAAACAAATACATCTGAGCAGGATGCATATATAAAGAACGCTTGCCCTTGATAAATTCTTTTGCAAGAAAGCCAGGCTTAAACATTAATGGTATAAAACTCTTAAAAATTCGAGCATCAACAGAAAAGTAATTATTAATGGTATTATAAAATAAAACACCTAGCGTTAATTGATCATTTACTTTTTGACCACAATGTGGACAAAATTTAAAATGATCATCAAAAGGTTGTTCGCAATTCTTACATTTAACTTGGTTGGTGCTCATGGTTGGTTTTTAATCAGGACTAAAATAATCATTTTTAGTTCATGGTTCTTATAGATAAGAAGATTGAATTCCAAAATTGTTACATTAACCATCTTCTAAAAAAACCTACAACACTATAAATCAAGTATATAAATATTTTGGCACGTTGTTTGTTTTATACCAACTGAGTTTAATTTAAAACCCATTTATTATGAAACGAATTATATATTTATTTGCAGCCTTAGTCGCTATAAGCACAACTGCATTCGCAAACACTAACACAACAGCAGAAGCTGAAGCTTCTGTTAACAACTATGTGAAAGGTTATGGCAATTCTTTCATATTTAATGAAGAAGGTATTGAGTTTTCAGTATTTGCTGATGGTCAATTTGATTTTTATTTACCAAACTATGGTCCAGATGTAAGTGTAGGAATTAATACTCCTGGTTTCAGTTTAAGCTTTAATACAGGTTATGATTATAATCCTTACGTACAATATGATAGCTATGGCGCTATTATTCAAATTGAAAATACTCCAATTTATTACGATTATTACGGTCGTGTTAATCAAATAGGAAATGTTCTTATTAATTATAATGGATTTGGTAGAATTAGTAGAGTTGGTGGATTAAATGTTTATTACAGAAATAACGTTTATTATGGTTATGATGGATTTATCAATACCTATAATAGATCTTATGTTTATAGACCATGGCACAGATTTTATGCCGCTCCACATGCTAATTTTAGTATTGTACATGCAAATCCATATAGACAATATTATACAGTTACAAGACATATTTATTACAGACCATACACTAATAATGTAAGACATTATAATATTGAAAGAAGAAGTAATGGGCATGTTACAAGACGTTCAAATTCTGTAAGAAATAACAACTATACACAAACCCCTAGAAACAGAACAGAACGAACTATAAGAACACAGGCGCTACGCAGAAATACAACAATAGCAAGTACTAGAGCAACGCGCAGCAACAATATATCTACAGGAACTACTAGAGCACGTACTTCTAATAATAGAACAACGACTCGTTCTACGGTAAGAACTACACCTGCGACAACAAGAAGTAAAACTACAGTAACAAGAACGAATACTAGAGTAGCAACACCTAGTAGAACTGCAACACATCGTTCAACTAATAGAAACACAAATCTAAAGGTGACTAATAGTCGTTCTACTGTGTCAAATAAAACAGTGACGAAAAATAATTCGTCAATTAGAAAACCGAGTACTACAAATTCTCGTACATATAATAAGTCAGCGTCAAAGAGTATAAAAAAATCAAGTAGCGCTACTCAAAATAGAACAAAATCAGCGACTGTAAAGTCAAGATCTAATACAAGTAGAACGAGCAACCAAAGTTCTGCAAGGTCTAATACAAGTCGATCTAGAGGATAAAAAGTTTTTTTGGTTGGTTAGTAAAATGTCCCGTTAGTGTGTGCCTCAAAGCACCTTTCGGGACTTTTTTATGTCTTTATTTTAGTCTAAGATATTTCTTCATCTGATTAGAAATATCTTCAGAAATATTTAATTTATAAATTAAGACAATATAAATAAGTCCTAGCAATCCAGACTTTAGGATTATGTTTAATATAGGATGAAATAGAAAGTCCCAGAAATAGAAACCAGATGCTAAAACAATTAATACCAATACAATTTTAACAGAACCCATTGAAAAAGGCATCATATTAAACTTCCGCTTTACAAATATAATTTTGATGGTATTATAAATAAAAACGGCTAAAAATGTAGCAAAAGCAGAACCTTCAATTCCATAAATAGGAATAAAAATTGCATTTAATACAATAGCCATAATTGCTAAAAGCACACCAAAAAACAAAACCATTCTATAATAATCGCTATTAAAGAGAATAGCATTATTATTCCCTAAACTATTATCATAGAGTTTTGCTAGACTTACGATGAGCACAACAAATAAACCACCTGTAAATTTCTCTGGAAGAATTTCGTACAATTGATTAATATTCAAAATAATTAATAAGAAAATAAAGCCACTAATGACCAAGAGTGTCATTGAACTTCGCTTGTACAAATCCTCTAAGGCAACTTTATCATTTTCATTAAGAAACTTAGCCGTTAATGGCAACATAATTTGATGCATAGCACGCTGCGGAACAGCAATAACTGTGGCTATAAAAATAGCGACACTGTAATAAGCTACTTGCTCAATATCTGGTAACATTAAGCCAATCATAAACTTGTCTATATCGAGAATTAGCATGGCTATAGAACCTGCTATAATCATTAAACCTGCATACTTTAATATCGAAAACTGATTCTCTAATTTTTGAAATTTCAACTTCGGAAACCGTATAGAATAAGCATACAATTTCATAATAACTATACGCAGCACATATACGCCGACAAGTCCAGTAATAAATTGATTTACAGTCAACCATTCTAAATACACACCAAATAATAAAAGCATAATACAAACACGATGAAAAACTTCTTTCATCAGATTACCAAAAACGGTTTGCATGTGTACTTTAGTCCAAGCGAAGAAAATTTCAAAATAGGCCATTGAAACTGCCAAAATAAAAATATACCAAACGTAATTTTCTACAATTTTATTTTCGTTAGAAAGCCACAGAACAATTGTATCATAAGCAAAATATCCTATAAATGCAGCCGGAATTATAAAGAGTAAAGGCAAAAACAACATCAAGGTTAAAAAGCTATTGATACTATTTTTTGTTTTGAATGTGGAATAGAATTTTACAATTGCATTATGAACACCAAATGCCATAAATGGCGTCATAATATTTGCTGCTGAAAGTAAAAAAGCAACTAAACCGTAATATTGATCTGATAAAAAATTAGTGTAGAGAAAAAGTGTATTAATAGCACCAAGTCCAAAACCAAAATATGTGGTGACTGTGTTTTTAAAAGACTGGTTTAAGACGATTCCCATAGTGAAGCAAAGTACAACAATTTAAGACTAAAGTGTAGGTAATAAATTAACTATCCTTAATGATTTCGCTTAACTTTTTTGTCAATGCTTTTCTACTATAAGGTTGTAAACCAATAGCATTAACTTGTAAGTTATTATTTTGAAAAGCTTCAAAATAATTTAATATTTGTGTCTTAAGTTCTGCTTTCTGCTGATAATTAAAGTAGGTTCCTGTATTTGTAGATTTTATAATTTGTTCTACATCAGAATCTTTTGGTCCTATGGCTAATATTGGTGTTTCTGAAATGAGATATTCAAAAACTTTTCCTGCTATAATAGCCTTGGTATCTTCTGAATCTATTTCAATAAGTAATAATAACTGTGATTTCATTTGAAACTGTAAAGCTTCATCATGGCTCACATAACCAACAACATCTACATGGTTCTTTAATCCATTTTCATGTATAGATTCTACAACATCATCGCTAACAACACCTATAAGTTGTAATTTAAATACTTCAGAGAAGTCTTTATTTTCTTTTATAATTTCTGAAAGTACATTCCATAAAACCATAGGGTTTCGTTCCGATAATAAAGATCCAATATGAGATAAGCTAAACTGAGCATCCTTCCCTTCTACTCTAACCTTATGCGTATCGTAACCATTAGTAATAACAGAAATAGGTTGTTTTGTTTTAGTTTTAAATTCGTTTTTAGTGTGATTACTGGTTACAATAATTTGGTCTGCCGTATTTAAAACCTTTTGCTCTAAATCTAAATGTTTTGCTTTAGAAGAATCTGTTAGTTTTAAATCTTTATGATAACCAATCGTTGTCCAAGGATCTCTAAAATCGGCTAACCATTTTACACCTAATTTAGCTTTTAGCTGCAAACCTATTAAATGTAAACTATGCGGTGGACCAGTAGTAATTATAGTTTCAATTTGCTGCTTTTTAATGTATTCTGATAAATAAGAAACCGATGGTGATACCCAATTTTTACGCGCATCTGGAATAAAGTAATTTCCTCTTACATAAAGCATCGCTTTTTCTATAAAAGATTGCTTTTTAGCTTTGGGGATAACTCCCGAGCTTATTTTTTTAGCACTTCCTTTAGAAAACAAACTTGCTAAACCATAAGGTTCATTAATCGGTTGTTTTAAAATGGTAATATTATTAGGAATTTCATTTACCAAACTTTCATCCATAATTGGGTAATTTGGATTTTCAGGACAATAAACAATCGGTTCAATATCAAATTCAGATAAATACTTCACAAACTTTAACCAACGCTGTACGCCTGGACCGCCTGCAGGTGGCCAATAATAAGTTATAATTAGTACTGTAGAATTCATATCTAAGCTTTCGCTTTTGTGTCTTTAAATTTAAAAAACAATCCTGCTAAAATCAACAATCCTAAAATAGCTGAACTAGCCAAAGCAATACTGCTTCCTGTTTTAACCACTTGTGGTTCAAATTTAAATTCTATTGTATGATTTCCTTTTGGTAATTCTAATGCTCTTAACACGTAATTTACTCGAAAATGTGGTACTAATTCCCCATCGATATAAGCATCCCAACCATGGTTATAATAGATTTCTGAAAATACAGCTAAGCCTTTACTTCTATTATTAGATTCGTATTTTAGATAGTTAGGTTTAAATTCTTTTAAATTAATAGTAGCCGTAGAATCTAATTGATAGCTAGATTTTAAATTATGATCTGTAGCAACTTGTTTTTCTGTAACAGCCGTCGTTTTTGTATTTAAACTATCTAAAGCTAAAATTTCTTCATTCGCACCTGCAACTACTTTAAGATTTGAAACAAACCAAGCATTACCATTTGCATCTGTATTGGTGTATGGAAAAACAGTCTTATTTTCTTCTGCAATAATATATTTAGTATTAAGCATGTTAAGAACATTCATATTATTATTGTAGACATAAAAATCTAACAACTCTTCTACTCGTCCTAATTTAGCGGCACTATACCCCATTAAAGAATTATGATAATAAGCTGCTTTTGCAGGCATTCTTTGTCCTTCAGTAGACATGTCCATTACTCTAAAATGGCTTTTATCTTTTAATATCTCTTTATCGGCACTATTAGCTTGATATGGTTTATCAACTCTTAATGCTGAAATAAAATTATCATTATTAACATATTTTTTGTCCACAGTCACCAAATCGAAAAGGATTAAAATGGCAAATACAACGACCACTAGATTTTCTGACAATTTCTTCTTTAAGAATAAATAAATGGTTCCTGCAGATAGCAAAACAAGAATTAACGTTCTTAAGGTATCACTTGACATTAAAGCTTTTCTGTCATCAATAACAGAATCCATAAAAGCCTGTCCGTAAGCACCAATATATTGGTCGTCTCTTAAACCTTCAAAATCAAATAATATAGATTTAAATAATAAGAAGATTATAGCTAAACCTGCTGTGATCCCTACAGAATATAATAATGCTTTAAGTTTTTCTTCATCTTTAAAGTCGTTACTAAACAAACGAGATAAACCTAAAATTCCTAAAACAGGAATACATAATTCTAATAAAACTTGGATAGAACTTACTGCTCTAAACTTATTATAAAACGGCACGTAATCGATAAAAAAATCAGTTAAAAACCCTAAGTTTTTCCCATAAGATAATAAAAGAGATAATAGCGTTCCGCCAACAAGCCACCATTTCACTCTTCCTTTTACCAAAAATAATCCTAAAACAAATAGAAATATTATAACTGCTCCGACATAAGCAGGGGCTTCTACAATAGGTTGATCTCCCCAATACATTGGTGCATTTCTGGCCGCATCTAAAGCTTCTATTGGTGAGGCACCTAAAGCAATATAAGCTTTATAAGTTTCAGAATCTTTACCTACATCTTCGTAGTTTCCTCCTCCCATAAATTTTGGGATATAAAGATTAAAAGATTCTAAAATACCGTAACTATATTCCGTAATATAACCTCTATCTAAACCTGTTGTTACTTCTTTAGGTGAACCATCAGAATTTATGGTTAGATCACTTTGACCACGCGCACTTTCTTTAACATATTCTTGCGTTGCCATAATACCTGTAGCATTAAGACCTACAGCTAATAGTGCTCCAACAGACAGTAAACCTACAGATTTAAAAAAATGAGGTAATTCTTTCTTTTTATAAGCATCTACCAAATAAGCTAACCCTAAAACTAAAACCAAGAGCAATAAGTAATACGTCATCTGGTAATGATTCGTTACAATCTCTAAGCCTAAAGCAATAGTCGTCAATAAGAAACCAAGAATATATTTCTTTCTAAATGTGAGAATAATTCCAGATAAAACTAAAGGCATATATGCTATTGCATGTGCTTTAGAATTATGACCAACACCAAGTATTATTATAAGATACGTTGAAAAACCAAAAGCTAAAGCACCTAATGCAGCGAGTTTAAAATCAACTTTTAACGACAATAATAAAATATAAAAACCTATAAAATATAAGAACAGATAATCTGCTGGCCTTGGTAAGAACCGTAAAGCTAAATCTAATTTTTTTATATAATTATGTGGGTATTTTGCTCCTAACTGATAGGTTGGCATACCACCAAAAGCACTATTGGTCCAATAGGTTTCTTCACCTGTAGTTTTGGCAAAATCCTTTTGCTGTTGAGCCATACCAATGTAATGCATAATATCACTTTGGTTGATTTTTTTTCCTTGTAAAACAGGACTAAAATAGGCTAATGAAAGCACCACAAATCCTATTAAAACTAAGATATGAGGTAGTAATCTTTTAAAAGAAAATGACATGAGAAGGCTTTAAAATGAATGATTCTGAAAAGTAGTTATTTTTTTTGAAACCTGATTGAAGATTTCAATAATAGCAAAAAGAGATCTTAATCAATTTCTTCATAATCGACATATTCACCTACTTTAGGGTTTGATGATCCGTTATTATTAGGCATTTTATCTATTATAGTTTCACCCTCTTTTTGTTTTTGCTCTTGTCTTTGTTGGTTTTGATTTTGAAATCCACCAAATTGACCTCCAAATTTTTCTTCAGCTTTTTTAGCTACAAATTTTAGCAAAATAGGAGCAAATAAACGTGCTAATATCTTAAACCCGAAGTAAACAAGTACAATTATTAATATAGTTCTCAGTAATCCCATGGCCGAAGCTTCTTGTATCATAAATAAAATATTATCAAAAATACAATTATACTCATTTATAATCCGATTTTATTCCATAAAAAAACTATAAAATATCTATATTTGACTTTAAACCAAAAATGTAATGCGGATACTCAAATCAATTTTCACCCTACTAATTTTTATTTCATTTACTAACGCCAACGCCCAATACACTGAAGTTATTAACTCTAATAGACCCGGCGTATCTGAAAGTGCCTTTTCTGTAGGAACAGGTGTGCTTCAGTTTGAAGCAGGAGCATTTACTGTAAAAGAAGAACATGCACTAGCCAATTACGACGTCTCAGGTTTGGGCTTTGACTTTGCCCTACGCTATGGTTTATTTTTTGAACAATTAGAGTTATCACTTGATGGTGTTTACCAAAGCGATACACAAACCTTTAATAGTGGTAATATTGCATCAGAAAACAAACGTTCTAATTTTAAAAATTTTACAATTGGTGCTAAATATTTGATTTATGATCCTTATAAAAATGCAGAAGAAGTTAAACCGAATATTTATAGTTACCATGCTAATAATAAATTTAGTTGGAAATCTTTAATTCCTGCTGTTGCGCTATACGCTGGTGCAAATTTTGATACAGAAAACAATCCATATACAGCACCTGAAATTGAAGGATTTAGTCCTAAAATAATGATTTCAACACAAAACAATTTTAATGGCGGATGGGTTTTTGTAATGAATTTAATAAAGGACAGAATTGGTACTGATCAATCTGATTTTCAATACATATTTACTTTAACACACTCATTTACCCCACAATGGGTAGTTTTTGGTGAAGCTCAAGGAATAAAAAGTGACTTTTACGCTGATAATATATTTAGATTTGGTGGTGCATATCTATGGACTAAAGATTTTCAATTAGATGCTAATATCGCTTTTAATGCTAAAGACACCCCAACAGTTTTTAATATTGCTTTTGGAGCTTCGTACCGATTAGATTTCCATAAAGACAAAAAAATTGATAATGGGAATTCTGCCAGAGATGGAAATGGTAAAATGCGAAAAAAGAAAAAAAAGAAGAACAAAAAAATAGATGATTTTGATTCTTAATTAATAGCTTTCCTTAATAAATGATTACAATAAAAGAAGCCTCCTCAAAAAAGAATTTAACAGAATTTGTTAAATTTCCTTTTGAAATATATAAAAACTCTAAATATTGGGTCCCTCCCATTATTAAACAAGAGTTAGAAACCTTCAATAAAGACAAAAATCCAATTTTTAAAGATGCCGATGCTCGTTTTTTCCTTGCTTATAAATCAGGTAAAATTGTAGGACGAATTGCTGCAATTATCAACTGGCTTGAAGTTGATAAACAAAACATAAAAAAAATGCGTTTTGGTTGGTTCGATTTTATTGACGATTTAGAAGTCAGTAAAGCCTTACTTGAGACCATTGAGACTATTGGTAGAGAAAATAAATTAGAATATACTGAAGGACCTGTTGGGTTTTCTAACTTAGATAAAGTTGGAGTGATGACAGAAGGTTTTGACCATCTATCAACAATGATTACTTGGTACAATCACCCGTATTATGTAAATCACTATGAAGCACATGGCTTTAAAGTTGAAAAAGGATATGCAGAAAACAAATTTCCTTTTGCAAATGTGAAACCTGAATTTTTTAAAAAAGCACAAGAGCTTATAAAAAGACGTTACAAACTAACAGCTTTAAAATTTACTAAAACTGAAGAAGTAATGCCCTACGCAGATCGTATGTTCGATTTGTTTAATGAAAGTTATTCTTCTCTCTCTTCTTTTGTTGAAATTACAGATATACAAAAGGCCTATTTTAAGAAGAAATTTATCAGCTTTGTAAACCCTGAATACATAAAGTTTGTTGTTGATGAAGATGATAAACTTGTAGGTTTTGCTGTTGTTATGCCAAGATTTGCTAGTGCTTTACAAAAAGCAAACGGTAAATTATTTCCGTTTGGCTTTACGCATATTCTAAAAGCTAAAAAACATAGTAAAGATGTTATTTTTTATCTTATAGGAATACACCCCGACTACCAAAATAAAGGTGTACACGCTGTAATATTTAATGAATATTACGAAACTTTTAAGGAGAAAGGTATTGAAACTTGCTATAGAACACCTGAGTTAGAAGATAACCATGCTATAAAACAAATATGGAAACACTTTGACCCTAAGGTTTATGCCAGAAGAAAGACATTTAGAAAAGATTTATAATATAGCATTTAAACCTTTTCAAATAAAAAACGGTCAATACACATAATGTATTGACCGTTTTTTATAAAGTCTAAGTAATAATTACTCGCCCATTGCAGCAATTAAAGCCGCTGACATTCTTTTATAAGTACCATTTTCTAAACGTTCTCTAATAGCATCAAAAGCATCTAAAGTTTCCTTTACATCTACTAAAGTATGTGTTGCTGTAGGAATCATTCTTAATAAAATTAACCCCTTAGGGATTACTGGATACACAACAATAGAACAGAAAATTCCGTAATTTTCACGTAAATCTCTTACTAAAGCCATAGCTTCAGGAATACTACCTTTTAGATATACTGGCGTTACACAACTTTGCGTTGTTCCAATATCAAATCCTCTATCTTTTAAACCTGATTGAAGAGCATCTACTATCGTCCAAAGATTTTTCTTTAATTCTGGCATTGTACGCAACATGTCCAAACGTTTTAATGCACCAACTACAAGTTGCATTTGTAAGGACTTAGCGAACATTTGAGAACGTAAGTTATATTTTAAATAATCGATAATTTCTTTATCTGCTGCAATAAATGCACCTGTACTTGCCATTGACTTAGCAAAGGTTGCAAAATAAACATCGATATCATCTTGTACACCTTGCTCTTCACCTGTACCAGCACCTGTAGCCCCAAGTGTACCAAATCCGTGAGCATCATCTACAAAGAGTCTAAACTGAAATTTTTCTTTAAGTGCAACAATTTCTTTTAAACGACCTTGTTCTCCTCGCATTCCAAAAACACCTTCAGAAATCACTAAGATTCCACCACCTGTATGTTCAGCCATTTTTGTAGCTCGCTCTAGATTTTTCTCTAAGCTCTCTACATCGTTGTGTTTGTAAGTAAAACGTTTCCCCATGTGTAAACGTACACCATCGATAATACAAGCGTGTGCATCTACATCATATACAATAACATCATCCTTAGAAACTAAGGCATCAATAGTTGACACCATTCCTTGGTAACCAAAATTTAATAGGTAAGCAGCTTCTTTGTTAACAAAAGCAGCCAGTTCTTCCTGTAATTTTTCGTGTAAATCTGTATGGCCAGACATCATTCTGGCTCCCATTGGGTAAGCAGAACCGTAAGCTGCAGCTGCTTCCGCATCTACTTTTCTTACTTCTGGATTGTTAGCCAAACCTAAATAATCATTAATACTCCAAGTGATTACATCTTTACCTTGAAATTTCATTCTATTAGAAATTTGACCTTCAAGTTTTGGAAATACAAAATAACCTTCGGCTTGAGCAGCCCATTTTCCTAGAGGTCCTTTATCTCTATATATCTTTTCAAATAAATCCTTCATGCATGCGTATTCTTTACTATTAATGGTTGACTTTATGTTTTATTACATAAAAAGAACTACTAATTGCTATTAATTTAATCTAGTTAGTGCGTGCAAAATTAGTTAATAATATTATGAATGCATAATTTATTTAATGAAGTATTCACAAGTTATAAACCGATATTCAAAATAACTATTTTAACTATTCTGCAAAAAAACACCTATCACAACCATTGCAATAGGTATATATATTTTAAAGCCAGTACTATTTTACGTAATCTACAACAGACTGAACTTCATTTTTAGTATCAAAAAAACCTTGATCTTCCATCCATTTATCGCTATAAACTTTACTCATATAACGTGATCCATGATCTGGAAAAATTACAACAACCTTATCTGTAGCCTTAAACTCGCCTGATTCATTAAGTTGTTTTAAAGCTTGCATTGCTGCTCCACTGGTGTAACCAACAAAAAGACCTTCTGTATTAGAAATCTCTCTTGCTGTGTGTGCACTTTCTTCATCTGTAACTTTTACAAACTTATCTATTAAATCGAAATCGGTTGCTGCAGGAATAAGGTTTTTACCTAAACCTTCTATGCGGTACGGATAAATTTCTTTATCATCAAATTCTCTAGTTTCATGGTATTTTTTAAGTACAGAACCATAGGCATCAACACCTATAATATTGATATTTGGGTTTTGTTCTTTTAAATATTTAGAAATTCCAGAGATTGTGCCGCCTGTACCACTACATGCAACCAAATGTGTTATTTCTCCTTCTGTCTGTTCCCAAATTTCTGGACCTGTGGTTCTGTAGTGTGCATCAATATTCAATTTATTAAAGTATTGATTAATATATACAGAACCTTCAGTTTCTTCGTGTAAACGTTTTGCTACCTCGTAATAAGAACGCGGATCATCTGCTTTAACGTGTGCAGGGCAAACATAAACCTTAGCTCCCATAGATTTTAACATGTCTATTTTATCTGGTGATGATTTAGAACTTACTGCTAAAATACATTCATATCCTTTAATTATACTTACCATAGCAATACTAAAACCTGTATTACCAGAGGTCGTTTCTATAATAGTATCACCTGGAGACAATAGCCCCTGACGTTCGGCTTCCTCTATAATATGTAATGCAATTCTATCTTTTGAAGAATGACCTGGATTAAATGCTTCTACTTTTGCGTAAAACTCACCATTAAAGGCAGCGGTCATTCTATTTAATTTGATAAGTGGTGTATTTCCTATTAATTGAAGTACATTATCAAATACGTTTTTGTTTTGCTTCATAAAACTATTTTTCAGTAACCTATTATATTAGACACCTAAAACCTGTCAAAAGTAACATTTTTTTTTTACTTAGCTTAAAATCCCCTCTAGGTCAAGTAAGAATGCAAACTCTTCTGCATCTTCTTTTAAACTTTCAAAACGACCTGAAGCACCACCATGACCAGCATCCATATTCGTTTTTAAATATAGTTTATTACCATCAGTTTTCACATCTCTAAGTTTTGCAACCCATTTTGCAGGTTCCCAGTATTGTACTTGAGAATCGTGAAGTCCAGTTGTTATTAACATGTTAGGATAGGCTTTAGCTTCCACATTATCGTAAGGCGAATACGATTTTATATAATTGTAATATAAAGCATCGTTGGGATTTCCCCATTCGTCATACTCTCCTGTTGTTAAAGGAATTGAATCATCTAACATTGTTGTAATTACATCCACAAAAGGTACTGCTGCGATAACACCATTATACAATTCAGGTGCATCGTTAACAATGGCGCCCATTAATAACCCCCCTGCGCTTCCACCCATAGCATATAAATGTTGGGACGACGTGTAACGCTCTTTAATTAAATGAATAGAACAAGTTATAAAATCTGCAAACGTATTTTTCTTAGTCAGTAACTTTCCATCCTCATACCAATTACGTCCTAAATATTCTCCACCTCTAATATGCGCAATCACATAAATGAATCCGCGATCTAATAAACTTAATCTAACAGTAGAAAAATAAGGGTCCATAGTAGCTCCATAACTTCCGTAAGCATATTGTAGTAATGGATTTGTACCGTCTTTTTTAATTCCTTTTTTATAAACTACAGACATTGGTATTTTTGTTCCATCTTCTGCAGTTGCCCATATTCGTTCTGAAGTATAATTATCTTTATCAAAAGTACCTCCTAAAACTTCTTGTTCTTTTAAGATTGTTTTCTCCTTAGTTCTCATGTTAAATTCAATTACAGACGATGGTGTTGTCATAGAATTATAACCATAACGCAATATTTCAGTTTCAAAATCTACATTTGTCCCTGTGTATGCCGTATAAGTTTCATTATCGAAGGGTAAGTAATAATCTTCACTTCCATCCCAACGCATAATTCTGATTTCATTTAAACCATTTTTACGCTCGCTAACCACTAAATAATCTTTAAAAATATCGATCTCCTCTAATAAAACATCTTTTCTATGAGAAATAACTTCACTCCAATTTTCAACTTCCGTTTTATCTTCTGAAGTCTTCATTAGTTTAAAGTTCGTTGCCTTATCTAAATTTGTCATGATGTAAAAATGATCATCATAATGTGAAATACTATATTCTAAACCTCTAACTCTTGGTTGAAATACTTTAAATTTTCCTTCAGGATTATCAGCATCTAGAATATGATATTCATTAGTTAACGTACTGTAACATGCTATAATGATATATTTTCTAGATTTTGCTTTATAAACGGCAACTCCAAATGTATCATCACCTTCTTCAAATACAAGTTCATCTTCTGTATTATCTCCTAATCGGTGTTTATAAATTTGAAATGCTCTAAGCGTTACTTCATCCTTTTTTGTATAAAATAAAGTTTCATTATCGTTTGCCCAACTTGAAGAACCTGTTGTATTTAAAACTCGATCTAATGCAACTTCATGCGTTTCTAAATTCTTAATATATACAGTATAGTTTCTTCTTCCTGTATTATCTATACCATAAGAAACCAATTTATTATCGGGACTGATGCTTATACCTGATAGTTTAAAATAGCTTTCCCCTTCTGCCATTATATTACAGTCAAATAATAATTCTTCAGGATTATCTAAACTTTCTTTTTTACGTGTGTAAATAGGGTAATCTTTACCTTTTTCGAACTTAGTGATGTACCAATACCCATTATATTTATAAGGAACTGAAGAATCATCTTCCTTTATTCTGGCTTTCATTTCTTCAAATAAATCTTTCTGAAAGTCTTTGGTATGCTCCATTTGGGTATCGCAATACTCATTTTCTGCATTAAGGTAATCAATAACTTCAGGGTGTTCTCTGTCTTTCATCCAAAAATAATTATCAATACGAACATCATTATGTTTTTCTAATTGATGTGCTATTTTTTTGGCTACAGGTGGATTTATATCCGAATTTTTTATCATTTGTTATGAATATTTGTTCTAAAAAGAGGCGCAATTTAGTAATTTTGCACCTTAATAAATTTAAAACACAAGATTATGTTTGGAGATATGATGGGAATGATGGGCAAATTAAAAGAAGCTCAGAAAAAAGTAGAAGCAACTAAAGAACGTTTACACACTGTTTTAATTGACGAAGCTAGCAATGACGATAAATTAAAAGTAACAATTACAGCAAATAGAACTATTAAATCTATAAGCATTACAGATGAGTTACTTCAAGATAAAGATATGCTTGAAGATTATTTAATTCTTACCCTTAATAAGGCTATTGAAAAAGCAACTAATGTACACGAAACAGAAGTTGCTGCTGTAGCTAAAGAAGGCATGCCAAATATTCCTGGTATGGATATGTTTAAATAGTTTTTAATTCAGTTAAAAGCTTATCATGCATTTGGTCTGTATAATCCAAATGTGTTACCATTCGCAATTTGTTGCTACCCATACCTATAATATGTATGTTTTTTTCAAGAAGTTGCTTTAAAAAATGAGATTCATTAACATCATCGTTTAATTCAAAAATGATGATGTTGGTTTCTATAGGTTCTACTTTTTTTATAAAAGATAGCTGAGATAACACCGCTCCTATCTCTTTTGCTTTTCTATGATCATCAGCTAAGCGCTCTACATTGTGATCTAAAGCATACAAACCTGCTGCTGCCAAATACCCAACTTGTCGCATATTACCACCAAAAAGTTTTCTTAAGCTGAGTGATTTTTTCATAACCTCTTCATCTCCGACTAAAACAGAACCGACAGGGCAACCTAATCCTTTACTTAAACAAACAGTAATAGTATCAAAAGCATTTCCATACTGCATTGTGGATTCATTTTTAGCAACCATAGCATTCCACAAACGTGCGCCATCTAAATGAAAACCTAAATCATTCGTTTTACAAACTGCTTTTATTTTTTCAATTTCAGCAAAATCCCAACAAGCGCCACCGCCTTTATTCGTTGTGTTTTCAACTTCAACTAAACTGGTTTGACTATAATAATATTCTGAAGGGCTAATCGCTTCTGTCACTTGTTCAGCAGTAAACATACCACGATTTCCGTCTAAAAGTTTACAAGACGCACCACTATGAAAAGCTACACCTCCTACTTCATAATTATATATATGTGCATATTGATCGCAAATAACTTGTTCCCCAGGATTTGTATGAAGTTTTATAGCCACCTGATTTGCCATACTTCCAGAAGGAAAAAATAAAGCTTTTTCTTTTCCAAACATTTTAGCTAAGCGTTCTTCTAAGGCATTCATCGTAGCATCTTCTCTAAAAACATCATCACCTACTTGTGCAGACATCATAGCATCTAACATCCCTTTAGAAGGTTTTGTTACGGTATCGCTTCTTAAATCTATTATCATTTTATGGAGAATTTAGATGCTAAAATTACGGATTTTTCAAAAAACCGATTCAAAATTATGGCACTTTAACTTCACATCTTATATTTGTAGAAAATACATATATTTATGATTACTTCAGATCAAATAAAAGATCTTAATTTCCGTCTAGACGTACTTAGGCAGTATCTTTGACTTAGATGCCAAGCTTGTAGAAATTGCCAACGAAGAAGAACAAACTTTTGACCCTAATTTTTGGAATGATTCCAAAGCCGCAGAATTGGTTATGAAATCCATTCGTGAGAAAAAAAGTTGGGTTATAGATTTTAAAGCTGCAAAATCTCTTTTTGAAGATTTAGAAGTTATTTACGAATTTTACAAAGAGGATGAAGCTTCAATGGAAAATGTTGAAACTAATTTTGAATTGACTGTAAATGCAATTGAAAAATTAGAGTTCAAAAACATGCTTTCAGAAGAAGGAGACAGCTTAAGTGCTGTGCTTCAAATTACAGCTGGCGCAGGTGGAACAGAATCTTGTGATTGGGCAAGTATGCTAATGCGTATGTATCTAATGTATGCAGAGAAAAGTGGCTTTAAAGTAAAGGAACTTAACTTGCAAGACGGAGATGTTGCCGGAATAAAAACCGTAACCATAGAAATTGAAGGCGCTTATGCTTTTGGTTGGCTTAAAGGCGAAAATGGCGTACATCGCTTAGTCCGTATTTCTCCTTTTGATAGTAATGCTAAGCGACATACAAGTTTTGCTTCGGTTTATGTTTATCCATTAGTAGATGATTCTATCGAAATAGCCATTAATCCTGCTGATATTGAGATCACTACAGCAAGATCTAGTGGTGCTGGTGGACAAAATGTAAATAAAGTTGAAACTAAAGTACAGTTAAAACATAAACCTTCTGGAATTCAAATTCAATGTTCAGAAACACGTTCTCAGCAAGATAACAGGGCAAGAGCCATGCAAATGTTAAAATCTCAATTGTATGAAATTGAGCTACAAAAACAAATGGCACAACGTGACGATATTGAAGCTGGGAAAATGAAAATTGAATGGGGAAGTCAAATCAGAAATTACGTAATGCATCCTTATAAATTAGTGAAAGATGTACGCTCTGCTCACGAAACAGGAAATGTAGATGCTGTTATGGATGGAGATATCGAACCTTTCTTAAAAGCTTATTTAATGATGATGGGACAGAAAGAAGAATCGTTAGATAAATTATAATACGCAGAAATTATGATTACAATATACCATAATCCAAGATGTTCTAAGTCGAGACAAGGACTTGCTTTAATTGAAGAATCTGGCAAAGATTTTAAAATTATTAAATACCTTGATGAGAAATTAACTTTCGAAGAATTAGAAGTCATTATTTCTAAATTAGGTATAAAACCAATAGATTTAGTTCGAAAAAACGAAGCTATCTGGAAATCTGACTATAAAGGAAAAACATTATTAGATAAAGAGATTATCGATGCCATGGTACTTAATCCAAAACTTATAGAACGTCCAATAGTGATCCATGGTGATAAAGCTGCAGTAGGCAGACCACCAGAATCCATATTAGAAATTATATAAAAATAAACTTAAAATGAAAAATTTACTTTTAATACTATTCACGCTTATCCTAGGTTTAAATATTAATGCGCAACGTAGTCGAAGAAATACAAATAATATTCCTCAGACCAATAGAGAACCTTCAGAACAAGATATTGCCAAAAGAGAACGTGAAATAGAAGAACGTAAAGATGAATATATCGATAATTTTTTATCCACTTTGGAAGCAGATGAGTTTCAAAAGCATATCATAAAACAAAATGTAAATAGTTTTTTTGAAGAAAAAATAACGATATTAAAAACACCATTTGAACACTATTTAGATAGAGATAATGCCATTAAAGCTTTAGAAAATACTCATTTTGTAGAGCTAAACGAACTTATTTCAGAAAGTGACATGACTAAACTTATGGATATGGTTAAAGGAGGTTTTGATGAAAAGGAAGTGAAGAAAAAAAGAAAGAAAAGAAAGAAAGATTAATGGTTTGTTAAAAAATCAAGCTGAGCCCCTTTAACACAAAGGAATTTCGTTTAACAAAAGATTAACCAAATACATCATAAGGAAGCGTATTTTTGCAAACTAACAAATCCTTATGATGAAACTAAACATAATAACCGCTACATTTTTTATTTTCTTTTTAAATTTTACGTTTGCACAAAAAGACGTAACAATTAAAGGAACTGTATTAGAAGACGATACTAATATCCCTTTAGAATATGCCACTGTTGTTATTAAATCTAAAATAGACAATAAAATTATAACTGGGGGGATCACAGACCCTAAAGGTAAATTTGAAGTTGAAGTTCCTGCTGGAAACTATGAGATTTCTGTAGAATACATCTCTTATCAAACTAAAACTTTCCCTGAAAAAAATATTACGAGTGACCTTAACTTAGGTACTATTCATTTAGCATTAGACGTATCAACACTAAATGAAGTTATGGTCGTTGCCGAAAAAACTACGGTAGAAATAAAGTTAGACAAAAAAGTTTATAACATAGGAAAAGATTTAACTACCGCTGGTGGTACGGTCAACGATGCTCTTAATAACGTGCCTTCAGTTACTGTAGATGTAGAAGGAGCTATAAGTCTTAGAGGAAATGAAAATGTTAGAATTTTAATTAACGGAAAACCATCGGCTATGGCTGGTTTTGGAGATAGTAATATACTAAGTCAATTACCTGCAGAAGCTATTGAACGTGTAGAAGTTATAACTTCACCCTCTGCTAGATATGATGCTGAAGGAACTGCAGGAATTCTTAATATTATTTTAAGACAAAAAGAAACACTTGGGTTTAATGGATCCATAACCTTAACAGGTGGAAATCCGGATAACCTTGGAACTTCTGCAGCATTAAATTATCGTAGAGAAAAATACAATTTATTCTCAAATTTTGGATGGCGTTATTCTGATGCCCCACGTACAACTTTCACTGATGTTGACTATTTTGATACCTTAGACGAAGACGGACTAATAGACGAACCAGAATTCAGAAGAATCCGTGAAGACCAAAAAGTTGACCGCTTAAGCAGAAACTATAATGCCAACATTGGTATGGAGTATTTTTTAAATGAATCTTCATCTATAACGGGTAGTTTATTTTACAATTTCGGAAATGACTCTGACGTTTCATTAAATAATAGTGAACGCTTTAGCGATAATATTATTGTTGAAGAAACCCTTAGAAGAGAAAGAGAAACAGAAAAAGATAACAAATATCAAATTGCAGTTAATTACGTTAAACGTTTTGGAGATGATAGTGATCATAAATTGACTGCTGACTTTCAATACGAGAAAGACAAAGAAGATGGACTCACTTACCTTAGTGAAGATTATATTTTCACGAGTCAAACGACACCAGAACCTTTCCAAATTGAACAAGAATTTACTTATGAAGATCAAAAAGAATACCTATTCCAAGCAGACTACGTATTACCTTTAGGAAAAGATTCTCGTTTTGAAGCTGGGTATCGTGGCAACTTTAAAAATAGTAACACGGATTATCAACTAGATCAAGAAGATACAGATACTGGAATTCTTGAAATTAACGAATCAATTTCAAATATCTTCGATTATACAGAAAACGTAAACGCTTTATATACGCAGTACGGATCTAAAATTGGGCGATTCTCTTATCTATTTGGATTACGATTAGAAAACACACAGTTAAAAGGAAAAATTGATTCACGTCTTACAGAACAAGAATTGAATACTGAATTCGGTTTCCCAATTGATACTGATTTTAATAATAATTATTTAGGTTTATTCCCTACCGTTAACTTTATTTATAATTTAAATACAACTGACAATGGGAATGAAGAAAGTATTACACTTGGATATAATAGAAGAATTAACCGTCCTCGTGGTTGGTATATCAACCCTTTCCCTTCTCGTTCTAGTAGAACTAATATTTTTCAAGGAAATCCTAATTTAGACCCTGCTTACTCTAGCACTTTTGATTTAGGCTATTTAAAACGTTGGGAAAAGTTTACACTTACCTCATCGGTGTACTACCAACACGAAACAGATTCTTTTGAACGTGTACAGGAAAACACTGGTCAAACAACCACAGATGGTATTGATATTATTAGAACAATTCCTATTAACTTAGCGACTAATAAAAGAGTTGGAGCTGAACTAGGTGCTATGTATAATCCTGAAAAATGGTTACGTTTAAACTCTAGTTTTAACTTCTTTCAATTTGAAACAGAAGGTGATTTTAATGGCGTAGATTATGGAGCCAAAAACACAAGTTGGTTTGCACGTTTCAGTTCTAAAGTCACTTTACCTCTAGCTATAGATTGGCAAACAAGTGCGTTTTACAGAGGCGCAAGACAAGATGCACAATCAGATACTGATGGTATTTTCTCATTAGACTTAGCATTCAGCAAAGAAATAATAAATAAAAAAGCGACTATTTCAGTAAACGTTAGAGATTTACTTAACTCTAGAAAATACGAATCTGTAACCACTACAGATTTCTACAGTCGATATAGCGAATTTCAATGGAGACAACGCCAAGTTAATGTTTCTTTCATCTACAGATTTAACCAAAGGTTAAACAACAAGGATCGTTCTGGACAACGTGGAAACGGAGGAGATGATATCGAATTTGAAGGATAAACCTTCACAAAAACATACAAAACAAAAAAAAAAGTTGCTAAGTAAATTAGCAACTTTTTTTGTTTTAATAATCTATTATTTAAATCTAAGGTGTAAAAAAATCTTTACTTTTAGAAAAAGCAATCGCACTAAAATCAGAAATTACATAATTAGCAATTTTATAATTTTGATTCTTAGAATTTAGACTCTTATAACCCACACAAAAAATACCTGCCGCATTAGCTGCTTTAATTCCATTAGTAGAATCTTCAATTACCATACATTCAGATTTATCAAAACCTGTAGATTCTGCCGCTTTTAGAAAAATTTCTGGGTGCGGTTTAGATTCTTTCAAATCTGCCCCACTAAACTTAGCTGTAAAATAAGGATTAAGATCAAAACGATTAAAAATAAGCTCTATCCCTGGCATTGACGCAGAAGAAGCGACGACTAAAGTTACACCATTAGCATGAAAATCTTTAATTCGCTCTAAAACCCCTTCAATAAGATCTAGCTCTCCATTATCAAACAAATATTTATAATGCTTACGTTTTAAACTTACTAAGTATTCTGGTGTTTCAGTTAAATTAAACTGATCAACTATGTATTTACAAATATTAATAGTGGATTGTCCTGTAAAAGATTCAAACAACTTATCCGTTACATCAATATTCACCTCATCAAACATTTGAAAATAAGCTTTACGGTGTAAAGGTTCGGTATCAACAATAACACCATCCATGTCAAATAATACAGCTTTTAGCATAACTTTTTCTAATTTGAGGCGAAGATAAAAAAGTAAAATGGCATTGTAGAATAAAAGCGATCTACAATGCCATTAAGTTTATATTAAATTATGCTTAGTTTTGCAACTTGATAATTATGATTTAACCATGGCCAAAAAAGGACGAGAAAAAAACACTGTAAACAAAGCGAAACATAGCAGGCTGATTAACCAGAAAAAGAATAAATTAAAGTCTAAATCTGACGAACGCAAAGCTAGACTAAAAGCTATTGTTGAACTTGCTAAAGCTAAAAAGGAAAACGAATCTTAAACCTATAAGACGTTATCCATTATTTCTTGTACAATTTCCGGATTCAGTAATGTACTTGTATCTCCTAAGTTACTAGTATCATTACTTGCAATCTTTCTTAAGATACGACGCATAATTTTACCACTTCTTGTTTTAGGCAGACCATTTGTAAACTGAATTTTGTTCAACTTCGCAATTGGTCCAATTTGCTCTGTAATTAATTGATTGATCTCTTTACGTAAGTTATCATGATTTCTACTTTCGCCTGTTTCTTTTAAAGTCACATAACCATAAAGTGCATTTCCTTTAACATCATGAGGAAAACCAACTATGGCACTTTCTGCAACAGCAGGATGTTCATTAATTGCATCTTCAATTGGTGCTGTTCCTAAGTTATGACCAGAAACAATAATAACATCATCTACTCTACCTGTAATTCTGTAGTAACCAACCTCATCTCGTAATGCACCATCTCCTGTAAAATATTTACCATCATAAGCAGAGAAATAGGTGTCTTTATAACGCTGGTGATCTCCCCAAATAGTTCTCGCCATACTAGGCCAAGGGAATTTAATACACAATCTACCATCAACTTGATTCCCTTTTATTTCTGCGCCATGCTCATCCATCAAAGCCGGCTGAATACCAATAAATGGTAAAGTAGCATACGTTGGTTTTGTTGGTGTTGCAAAAGCAATAGGCGTAATCATTATACCTCCAGTTTCTGTTTGCCACCATGTGTCTACTATTGGTGATTTCTTCTTTCCAACGTTATCATCATACCAGTGCCATGCTTCTTCGTTAATTGGTTCTCCTACTGTTCCTAGTACTTTTAAGGATGATAAATCATGTTTTTCTAAATGCTCAACGCCTTCTTTTGCTAAAGCTCTAATAGCTGTTGGTGCTGTATAAAATTGATTGACTTTATGTTTTTCTACAATTTCCCAAAAGCGCCCAAAGTCTGGGTAACTTGGTACACCTTCAAACAATACCGTTGTCGCTCCATTACATAAAGGACCATAAACAATGTAACTATGCCCCGTAATCCAACCAATATCTGCCGTACACCAATACACATCTTTTTCTCTATATTGGAAAACATTTTTAAAAGTATAAGCCGTATATACCATATAACCAGCAGTTGTATGCACCATACCTTTGGGCTTTCCTGTTGAACCCGAAGTATAAAGTATAAATAATGGATCTTCAGCCTTCATGATTTCTGGCTCACAACGCTTATCGGCACTATCTAATAAAGGTTGTAACCAATGGTCACGTCCTTCTTTCATATAAATTTCAGAATGAATACGTTTTACAACTAAAACAGAATTAATAGTTGGACATTCATCTAAAGCTTCGTCTACAATTCCTTTTAAATCTATGGTTTTTGAGCCACGATAAGAACCATCACTTGTAATGACCATTTTACACTCTGAATCATTTATTCTTGTTGATAATGCTGTAGAAGAAAACCCTGCAAAGACCACAGAATGAATCGCTCCAATACGCGCACATGCTAAAGTCGCAATTGCTAATTCGGGAATCATTGGTAAATAAATACAAACACGATCTCCTTTCTGAATGCCTTGTTCTTTTAAAACATTGGCAAATTTACAAACGCGTTTATGTAATTGTTTATAGGTAATATGTTCGGCTTCTTCTGTAGGATCATTAGGCTCAAAAATAATAGCTGTTTTATCTCCTCTAGTATAAAGATGTCTATCGATACAGTTTTCTGTAATATTAAGTTCTGCACCTTCAAACCACTTTATTTCTGGCTTTGAAAAATCCCAACTTAATACGTTATCCCATTTTTTTCGCCACATAAAGTGTTCTTCAGCTATTTCTTCCCAAAATACTTCTGGATTTCTGACCGATTTACGATATACTTGATAGTATTCTTCTAAATGCTTTATATGATAATTACTCATTCTTTTTATATTTTATTGTTATTTCTAAATTTCTCAAACGCATTATTAAACACGAGAGGAAACGAGTTTATTGGTGATTTCTATTTTTAAAGATATTAAATTTAAATCCTAACTATGAATCCCTATTTTATGTATTTGATATACTGCTTTTATTTCATCTACAATAGCAACATCATCAATGGTTGATGGTATATTAAATTCTAGGTCATCAGCGATATTCCGCAATAATTTACGTAATGTTTTACCGCTTCTTGTTTTTGGTAAACGCTGTACAACAAGTACTTGTCTAAAAGATGCCACTGCTCCTATTTCTCGTCTAACGTCTTTTATTATTTCCTTTTGTGTTTGTTCTGCTTCATAAACTTTATCTGTTTTTAAAACCACTAAACCTAAAGGCTTTTGTCCCTTTAATTCACAATGCACACCAAATACAGCGCATTCTGCAACCGCTTTATGTGAAAATACAATCTCTTCCATTTCTGCAGTAGATAAACGATGTCCGGCAACATTTATAATATCATCTACACGCCCCGTTATAAATACGTAACCATCTTCATCTTTATAACCGCCATCTCCAGAAAAATAATACCCAGGAAAACGATTTAAATACCCAAACTTAAAACGATCAGGGTTCCCCCAAAGATTGCTTAGCGTTCCTGGTGGCAATGGTAGTTTTAATGCCACATAACCTTCTACACTAGATTGGACTTCTTCACCTTCTTCATTTAATATTTGAATATCATAACCACATACCGATAAACCTGCTGATCCTTCTTTTATAGGTTGAATAGCTACACCTACCATATTAGCTAGCATAGGCCACCCACTTTCGGTTTGCCACCAATGGTCAATAACAGGAATATTTAATTTTTCTTCTGCCCAATTTAAAGTAGCCACATCACAACGTTCACCTGCTAGAAATAAATATTTTAAGCTAGATAAATCGTATGGTTTTAATAAACGACCTGTTGGATCTTCTTTTTTAATTGCTCTTATGGCTGTTGGTGCCGTAAACATCGCTTTCACTTTATTTTCATCTATTACACGCCAAAAAGTAGAAGCATCTGGTGTTCTAATCGGTTTACCTTCAAAAACAATAGTTGTATTTCTATTTAATAATGGTCCGTAAGCAATAAAACTATGCCCCACAACCCAACCAACATCACTTGCTGCCCAAAAGGTTTCACCTTCATCTACACCATAAATATATTTCATAGAGAACTTAAGCGCGGTTGCATATCCGCCTGTATCTCTAATAATTCCTTTAGGTGTTCCCGTTGTTCCTGATGTATACAATACATAAGAAGGATGTGTTGATGCTACCGCTACTGCTTCTATAGATGGTGATTTTTCAACTAAAGTTGTATAATCTATATCATAATCTTTCTCTGGGATTTCAACCCCGAGTTCCCGATCAAAAACAATAACATGTTTAGGTTTATTTACGGCCTTTACAATGGCTTCATCTACAAAAGGCTTATAAGGAATAATCTTTTCGATTTCTACACCATTAGATGCTGTAATAATAGCTTTGGGTTTACAATCGTCAATACGAATGGCCAACTCATGAGGTGCAAATCCACCAAAAACAACAGAATGAATAACTCCAAGTCTTGCACAAGCTAACATTGCATAAATAGCTTGAGGAATCATAGGCATATAAATAATACAAGTATCTCCCTTTGTAAGTCCTAAGTTTTGTAAACCACCGGCTAATTTTGAAACTTCGTGATGTAACTCATTAAATGTAATTTGCTGCTTTGTATTAGTAACAGGTGAATCATAGATTAAGGCTTTTTGCGCTCCATAACCATCCTTAACATGCTTATCTATACACAAATAACTGAGATTCAACGCTCCATCTTCAAACCATTGATTATAATCATATTGATCTTTAGACAAAATAGTTTTAGGTGATTTAAACCAATCTATATTGCTCGCTTGATTTTTCCAAAATTGCTCTGGGTTCTGTATACTTTCGTTATAAAATTCTTGGTATTTCATGACTTTGCTTTTTTAGAGTTAAGCAAGCCAAACCAATTAGGATTGAGTATTTTGAGTTTTATAAGTACCCAAATAATCACCAAGAAACAAATCCCCATAACTATAGAAAGCATAGGTGTTACATTGGCAATGTTTTCGTATTTAAACCTTATAAAAAGCGTTGCAATTGCATAGATACTTATAATTATATCTGACGCTAATGGGTTAATGTGAAACTTCATGTCTTTAAATTTTAATTAAACTTAGTTTGTTTGCACACAAAACCAATTTCAAATAAGATTTAACAGACTGTTTCTAAGTCACAAGTTCCTGAATTTCAGAAACTATTTTTTTTACTGAAAAGGGTTTAGTTAAATATTTATCGGCTCCGAGACTTAGTCCCTTTTCAACGTCTGAAGCTTTATTCTTTGCGGTTAAAAACACGACTTTAATGTGTTTTAAACTCTCTGTTTCTTTTATAAATGTTAAGGTTTGATACCCATCTACATTTGGCATCATAATATCTAACAAAACAACGTTAGGCGTATGATGTTTTAATATTTCTAAAGCCTCACTTCCATCTCTTGCAATAAACACTTCAAAACCTTGTTTTTTGAAGGTGTACTCTAACGACATCACAATATTTGGTTCATCGTCAACAATTAAAATCTTCTTCTTCATACTTTAGGGTATCAATTTACTCAAAAGGTATTGTAAAAACAAGCGTTGCACCATTTTTTATGTCTTTTTTGGCCCAAATTTTCCCTTTATGCTTTTCTACTATTTGTTTTGTAATCGCTAAACCTAACCCACTACCTTCTGGTTTTCTTGTATTTTGATTTTTAGATTGGTAAAATTTATCGAAAATATAAATAAAATCTTCTTCCGGAATTCCTTTTCCATTATCTGCTACTGAGATTTCAACGACTTGGTTACCGATCTTATAATCGACTATAATTTTTCCTGTTTTTGTTTCGCAAAATTTAATAGCATTAGATAATAAATTGGTCAACACTTGAAGAATACGGTCTTCATCATAGTTAATTACAAAAGGATGCATATTGTTATTTACAATTAAAACTTCTTTTTTTGCTGCAATTTGAGAAACACTAGCAATAGCTTTACCAATTGTTTTTTGAATATCTTGTGGTTGTAAGTCTAAATGCAAACCACCTGTTTCTAATTTTTCAAAATCTAGAATATTATTGATTAAGCGCCCTAAACGATCCGAATCTTGTAAAATATTCTTTAAAAATTGGGCTTTAATTTCTTTAGGCATTTCCTCATCATCTAGAATGACTTCGGCTGCTGCACGAATTCCTGTTATTGGCGTTTTTAACTCATGGGCGACAGTATCTAAAAATTCATCTTTTTGCTTGTCTTTATCTATCAACTCTTCATTAGCTTCTTTCAATTGAGATGTTAATTGAGATAACTCATTCGACTTTTCTAGAAGTACTTTATTGCTAACTATGTTCTCTTTAGATTCCTCTAAAATCTTTAAAACCTCAACCAAACTAATCTGCTCTTCCTTAACCACACTTGCAATTAATATTTTTGCTGATGCAGAACCAATACTTCCTGTTAAGAGTTTTTCTGAAAAATTAATTAAACGTGCATCTGCCAACTGTGTATCTTGAGATAATTTATACTTTGTGAAAAATATTTTTAAAGCACGAGTCGCTCTTTTTTCACCTAAAAATCGTGCTAAAACATTTTTAATATCTGCCACATAAGCTTCACCTTTCCAAACCAAGGCATTATCCTGAAGATTTGTAAAGTTTTTACTATCTACAAACATTTCAGCATAATTACGTTCTCTATAATTTCCTTTAGACATTAATGAAAACATTAAATAGCTAAACAAATTAAAGGTTATACTCCAGAAAAAAGCGTGAGCTGGTGGACTTAGAAAATCAATTCCAAATAAGGCATAGGGTTTTAAGGCTTCAATACCCAATAAGCCATATTGACGAAAATCGTCTGTACCTGTATAAGCTTCCAATGTAAACGGCAAAACCAAGGTGTATATAGCAACACAAAAACCGACTATCATTCCAATAATGGCGCCTTTTGAAGAGCCACGATTCCAATATAAACCTATAAAAAAAGATGGTGCTAACTGAGATATAATCACAAACGATATTAAACCTATGGAATACAGCGATAGTGCTTTTGAAAATATTACATAAAAGAAATATGCTGCGATAATGATGGTAAAAATAGAAACACGACGGATAGTCTTGATGTATTTTGAATTGCGTTCCGGTTGATTTTTTATGAATTTATCTAAGAACCCATACGGAATCACCAAGTTGTTACTCACCATAGTAGACAACGCCAAAGTAGACACTACAACCATAGAAATCACCGCTGAAAAACCACCTAAAAAAACTAGCGTTGCTAAAAAGGTATTGCCATGTTCTAAGGGCAATAATAGCGTATAGTATTCTGCATTTTCTGTGGACCCAAAAGTGAGTTTCCCTGCCCAAGCAATAAAGATGACAAAGATATTAAACAACAATAAATACAATGGAAATAACCAAATAGCCTTCTTAAGATGTTTTTCTCTGTTATTCTCTAAAACGGCAACTTGAAACTGTCTTGGTAATAAAAACACGACCATAAATGATAAAGCGATCATGAAGAACCAATTAAAACCATCCTCTACTTTACCAAGTGTAGTTAATTCTTTAAAGTTATCTGTTACAGAAATTTTCTCATAAATATCCGAAGTCCCATCAAACAAGTAGAATGTAATATACGTTCCTATAGCCAGAAAAAACAACAACTTCAACATCGACTCTAATGCCACTGTAGCAACAATACCTTTATGTTTTTCTGATGCATCTGTATTTTGAGTTCCAAAAAAAGCAGCGAATATGGCTAATAATAAAGCGATGTAAAATGTAGAATCGTCAATTACGGTGGTAGAAACATAACTATTATCTCCAGATATAATTTCGAAGGTTTCTGAGACGGCCTTCAACTGTAAAGAAATATAAGGCAAGGTACCAAAAAGACAAATCACAGTAACTAATGCACCTAAAAACCTATTATTTCCGTAACGTAAAGAAATAAAATCTGCAATAGATGAAATTTTATGTTGCTTAGAAATTCTTATAATTTTCCGAAGCACAACAATCCATAGAGGTGCAGCAATAACAGGCCCTAAATAGATTGGTAAAAAATGGATTCCGGAATTAGCGGCAATACCTAAGCTTCCATAATACGTCCATGCTGAACAATAAACCGCTAAAGACAAGGTGTAGACGTATGGATTATTTACCCATTTACTTTGTCGTTTCTTTTCAGCAAGAAAAGCAATGTAAAACAACATTGCTAAATAGATAATAATGATAATGATTACGGCGTAACTATTCATAATGGCGTTTTAAAACGATATATGAAATCACAATCGAAATCATCCAAAACGTAAATAACGAGAAGTATAGTGTTGGAATCCCGAAAATGGCGCCTTCAAAATTAAAAATGAGGACAAAGGGAATATTAAATACAAAAAACAAAGCTATTGATAACACAACTAGCTTTTGCTCGTGACGTTTTTTCATGAATTCGTAATTATTAATAGAAACAACTAAATATCTACTAATATAAGAAATCAGTATTACAAAAATTGCAATACTGATTCTCTAACTAAGTAAAATTAAAATAATGATATATAAAACTATATAAACATTAACTTTTTAATGGTCTTGTGCTTCTCCTGCTCCTGAAGGTATTCTGATACTTTCAACCATATCTTGAACCTCTTGAGGTGGTGCAACTGATAATCTTGAAATAACTACAGAAACTACAAAATTGACGCACATGGCAATAGTTCCAAAACCTTCAGGTGATGTTCCAAACCACCAATCTTCACTGGTTCCGCCTCCAAACATATCGAGTTTAAAGCGCATCATGTAATACATCATTAATGTAATACCAACAATCATACCTGCAATAGCACCTTCTTTATTCATTCGTTTATCAAAAATCCCTAAAATAATGGCAGGAAAAAAAGATGCGGCGGCAAGACCAAAGGCGAGCGCGACGACGGCGGCGACAAATCCTGGTGGATTAATCCCAAAGTAACCTGCAATTAAAATCGCTACAAAAATTGAAATTCTTGCTGCTGTTAATTCATTTTTATCAGAAATATCTGGTTTCAATTGTTTCTTAATTAAATCGTGAGAAACGGATGTAGAAATTACTAAAAGCAACCCTGCTGCTGTAGATAAAGCTGCTGCAAGTCCACCGGCTGCTACCAATCCAATGACCCAATTTGGTAAGTTAGCTATTTCAGGATTTGCTAATACCATGATATCTCTATCCACATATAATTCATTGACTTCACCGCTACTGTTAGCAACAATACGCTCACCATGTTCTCCCCTAGCATCTGTAAATTCTGGCTTACTACTAGACAATGCGTTTCCGGCAACATATTGAATTTTACCATCTCCATTTTTATCTGACCAAGCAATTAAGCCTGTATTCTCCCAGTTTTTAAACCAAACCGGAATTTCATCATAACGTTGGTTACTTACCGTTTCAATTAAATTAGTTCTAGAAAAAACGGCTACAGCAGGCGCTGTTGTATACAAAATAGCAATTAAGAATAATGCATATCCTGCAGATTTACGTGCATCTTTCACTTTAGGCACTGTAAAAAAGCGAACAATAACGTGAGGTAAACCAGCAGTACCAGCCATTAAAGCTAAAGTAATTGCAAATACATCCCAAGTACTTTTGGTTCCGCTTGTATATTCATGAAACCCTAATTCTGTATGTAAAGAATCTAATTTATCGAGAAGAAATGCTCCGCCTTCAACTTTACCACCCATTCCTATTTGAGGAATAATGTTTCCTGTCATTTGTAATGAAATAAAGAATGCTGGCACCATAAAGGCAAAAATCAAAACACAATATTGTGCCACTTGCGTGTATGTGATTCCTTTCATACCACCCAATAAGGCGAAAGCTAGTACCACTGTCATTCCTATAATCACACCAACAGTAATATCTACCTGTAAAAATTGAGAAAACACAATTCCAACACCACGCATTTGGCCTGCAACGTAAGTAAATGAAACGATTAACGCACAAATTACAGCCACCGTTCTTGCGGTGTTTGAATAGTAGCGATCTCCAATAAAATCGGGAACCGTAAACTTCCCAAACTTTCGTAAATAAGGCGCTAAAAGCAATGCTAAAAGCACGTAACCTCCGGTCCATCCCATAAGATAAACAGAGCCATCGTAACCTGCGAAGGAAATAATACCTGCCATACTTATAAAGGAGGCGGCACTCATCCAATCGGCAGCCGTTGCCATACCATTTGCTAATGGCGAAACACCTCCACCGGCAACATAAAATTCTTTAGTTGAGCCAGCTCTAGCCCAAATTGCGATTCCGAAATACAGCGCAAAAGTAATGCCGACTAATAACCAAGTCCATGTTTGTACACTCATAATATTTTTATTTAATGTTGTTAGTTAAGGCTTACTCGTCGTAACCGTATTTTTTATCTAGTTTGTTCATTAATCTTACATAAACGAATATTAATACCACGAATACATATATAGACCCTTGTTGCGCAAACCAAAATCCTAGTTTAAAACCACCTAGCTTAAATTGGTTTAATTCTTCTCTGAATAGAATGCCACACCCAAAGGATACTACAAACCATATTGTTAGAAGTATGGCTAAATACTTCACATTTTCTTTCCAGTACGCTGTAGCGTGATCCTGTTTATTACTCATAGTTTCTTAGTTTTTATAGGTAAATCATAGCTTGAAGCGAAATAGTACTAGTGTCTACCGATCCAAAGCTTTGATTCATGTATTCTAAAGTTAATTTTGAATTATGCCCACTCATATAAGCATTGATACCAACACCTAATGTTGATCTGTTATCATCAACAGCATCATAACTATGTGTTCCGTAACTTAAATAAGGTTGAAATCTTGTTTTTAATTTATCACCATTGAGAACATAACCTACATGACCATAAAGCATACTTCCTGTTCCATAAGCACTGTAGAGATAGTTTTTTCCATAGTCACTATTTTGATACACGGCATACGCTGTAATTGCACTTCCATTTTCACCAATTGGTGTATCATAAAAAGCATCGACTGCAAAGATGGATACATCTTCACCTTCAAGATTTGGAGATAAAGCAGTGCCTGTATCAATTACAGAACCTTCAGGATGTAAAAAGAAACCTGCACCAATATTGAATACTTTTTTCTCACCTAAGTATGTTCCAACTTTATAAGGCAAAAAGTTTGACTCTTGATCTAAAAAATGATAATCGAAATAACCAGCATAGGTTTTTCCTGCGGCTTTAGAACCTAAATTAGAGCGACCATTATAAACGGCATCACCACCTGCAACAGCTGTACGACTATCTAAAGAAAATACAGATGCATCATTAACTGCAACGCGATATTGTAATTTATTGAATTTCCCTTTCATAAACACACCTAAATGTCTTGCAAATTGATCTGATAAACCAATAGTTGCCCATGACTGACGGTTGTTATCTAGCGTCATGATATTAAGTGTACTTTGATTGTTTAATCTAGAAATACCATTGAAATAATGTAATCCTCCACCAACAGTATGATTTTCGCCTACATTATATTGCGCCCAAACATCGTGAAAGAACAGTTGAGAACCATCTCCTTTTCCGGTTGGACTTAACGTAGAACTTGTTAAACTATTTAATCCAAAATGAGTTAAAATTAAAAAGTCCTTGTTAATTTGAGCGAACATTAAAACTCTAGCACGGCGTAAATTAAAGTTTAATTTACTGTTTTCGTTTCCGTTACCATCAAAGGTTTCATCTGTATTGTAATTGGCTTGGACTTGTGCCCAAGAAATGAGACGAAGATATTTAGAGCCATCTTCGTTGAATTTGAATTTAAGTCCACCAGAATAATCTGGCGAGCCTTGAGCAATCATAAATTGAAAGAACATGATAAACAGTCCTATCAATACAAAAGTTTGATTCTTCATTGTTTAAAAAGATTAGTTAGTACTTAAAATTAGTTTTGTGTGCACCACTAAGCTCTTAAAAACATCTCTTTAATTCATATTTTATATACTAATTTGTTAAATTGATATACTAATCTTTAAAACGCTCCCATTTAATCAACATGAATTTGTCACCTAACTCAGTAACAATAACACCTGCACCTTTTATATTTTCTGTTTCAGAAAAATACCGACTAAGTTCATTAGCGTTTAATATTTTGTAAGTTGGGTGATAATTAGAGTTATAAGGACGTTTTATGTTATACTTTTTAACCCAATTCATTACACTTACGTGAGAAATACCAAGAATGCGCTCAATTTCTCGATAAGTGAGCCCTTCTAAATAAAGTTGCAGTGATTTATTAACATAGTAGTCATCTATCTTCTTTCCTATCTTATTAACTGTGAAATAATAATTACATTTTTTACACTTGTAACGCTGTCTTTTATTCACTATTCCGCTCTTAACATACTGATCACTACTGCAATTTGGACACAAACCTATTGTCATATATAGTTATTTAGCATAAATATATCAAATTAGCAACATATACAATAATGAATAGTTAAAATATTTTATTTTTGATAATTTAAAAAGAAAAAACATATCATATTCATGATAATTTTAAGTTAAATTACGAAAACACAAAAAAGCCTATATACTGAATATATAGGCTTTCTTAATCGTAAACTCTTTAGATTATTAAACTGTAGAATTAAAATGATTCTCCTCTTCTTCCGTTAATAATCGAGAATGAATTAAGAACCGAAGTCCTAATGGGATTTCTAATGAAAAACTAGATCCGCGTCCTTCTGTAACATCTACAGTAAGGTGTGTGTGCTTCCAATATTCAAACTGATCTTGGTTCATGTAGAAGTTTACACCTTCTACCTCACCTAAAAGCACATCACTTTCATCGAGATACATATCTCCTTTTTCAAAAATCATAGGTGCAGAACCATCACAACAACCTCCACTCTGATGAAAAATTAATTCACCATGCTTCGCTTTTAATTGCTTAATAATCTTTACTGCTTTATCTGTTATTTCTACTCGTTTCATATAATTATGATATTAAAAAAGGCTGAATTAAATGGTCTAATTCAGCCTTAATTTGCTATTAATACAATTCTAAAAGAACCCTAATTTATTCTTATCATAAGAGATTAACATGTTTTTAGTTTGTCTGTAATGACTCATCATCATAAGGTGATTTTCTCTACCAAATCCAGATTTTTTATAACCACCAAATGGTGCATGTGCTGGATAAGCATGGTAGCAATTTACCCAAACACGACCTGCTTTTATAGCTCTTGGTATTTGATATAACTGGTGTGCATCTCTCGTCCATACGCCTGCTCCAAGTCCATACATGGTATCATTAGCAATTTCTAAAGCTTCAGCTTCATCTTTAAATTTAGTCACACAAACGACTGGTCCAAAAATTTCTTCTTGAAAAACACGCATTTTGTTATGACCTTCTAATATGGTTGGCTTAATGTAGAATCCATTTGCTAAATCTCCCTCTAATTTATTAGCCTCACCACCTGTTAATACTTTTGCTCCTTCATCTTTTCCAATTTTAAAATACGATTGTATTTTTTCATACTGATCGTTAGACGCTTGCGCACCAACCTGCGTGTTTGCATCATAAGGATTATCCTGAATAATTGCATTTGTTCTTGCCACTACACGCTCCATAAAAGCATCATAAATATCTTCTTGCACTAAAATTCTTGAAGGACAGGTACAAACCTCACCTTTATTAAAGGCAAATAAAACAGCACCTTCAATTGCTTTGTCTAAAAACGCATCATCTTCATCCATTACGCTATTAAAGAATATGTTTGGAGACTTCCCACCTAATTCCATTGTCACTGGGTTTAGATTTTTTGACGCATACTGCATAATTAATTGTCCTGTAGTAGTTTCACCTGTAAAGGCTACTTTATCTATTTTAGAACTTGATGCTAATGGTTTTCCTGCTTCCGGACCAAAACCATGAACCACATTAAGTACACCTGGAGGAAAAACCTCTGCAATTTTCTCCATTAATAAGGTTGCAGACGATGGAGTTTGTTCTGCTGGTTTTAACACCACACAGTTTCCTGTTGCTAATGCTGGAGGTAATTTCCATGACAACATTAATAACGGAAAGTTCCATGGAATAATCTGACCAATTACACCTAATGGCTCCTTAATATTCATGGATAAGGTATTCTGATCTAATTCTGTTGCGCTTCCTTCTTCTGCTCTAATGCATGCTGCAAAATAACGCCAATGATCTACTGCCAGTGGAATATCTGCATTCAGCGTTTCGCGGATTGGTTTTCCATTATCACAAGTTTCTACAATGGCAAACTCTTCTAAATTTGCTTCTATAATATCGGCTACTTTATTTAAAAGTGTAGCACGTTCTGTTGCTGATGTATTTCCCCAGGCTTCTTTAGCTGCATTTGCTGCATCAACCGCATTTTCTACATCTTCTTTTTGTGACCTTGGATATTTTGCGATTATACTTCCATCTATAGGAGATGTGTTTTCAAAGTAATCTCCACCTACAGGTGGCACAAATTTTCCATTTATAAAATTGGAATACTTCTCTTTAAATTTTGGTTTAGAATAGCTCATACCTTAATACGTTTTGTTGTTAATTATATATTTATTTAGTATAAAAATTATCTATACTTTATTTTTGATAAGTTATTTTATCATATCTTAAATATCTTGAACATATCCGTTATAATTTTGAACATATCTCTTATTAACAATTTTTAAGACTTTTTTTTTGTAATATTGATAATGAGCAACTTATTAGCGCGACATAAAAGCCATAGGAAACTAACTACTTTAGTAGAAAATAGAACGACCTATAATGCCGAATATGCCGAGCTTAATATTTATGAAACACATGCTATGGCTGAGAAAGTGTCTTTAACTTTCGACTTTCCTATTATTGCGAGTATGCTCACTGGAAAAAAAGTAATGCACTTGGATGGTTTTGATTCTTTTGATTTTTTCCCTGGAGAATCTGTTGTAATGCCAACTAATAAAGAAATGATTATTGATTTCCCCATCGCCACAAAAAATAAGCCTACGCAATGTTTGGCTTTAGGAATTGATGCTTTTAAAATTTTAGAGGTTGTAGAAAAATTCAACCATAATGTAGCTATAGAAAATGAAAATAACACATGGGATTTAGACAAAACAACATCGCACCTTATCAATAATATAGATGTCAATCACTTATTAGAGCGTTTAACCTACACCTTTACTAATAGTAATAAATCTAAAGATGTGTTATTAGATTTAATGATTCAAGAGTTAATTGTAAGATTACTTCAAACCAAAGCCAAATCTCTTATTACTAATGACACTCATATTTTTAATGACACAAGAATAGGAACTGTTATTAAGTTTATTAAAGATAATTTAACCAATAAAGATATCTCAGTAGATCAATTGGCCAACAAGGCTCACATGAGTGCTTCTCATTTTCATAAGCAGTTTAAAAATACTTTAGGCATTTCACCTATTGACTATATTAATTCAGAAAAAATTAAATTTTCTAAGAAACTTATTAAATCATCTCAAAATTTAAGAATGTCAGAAATAGCTTTTCAATCTGGCTTTAATAATACAAGTTACTTCAACAGACAATTCAAAAAAATGGAAATGATGACTCCTCAGCAATTTAAAGCTTCGATTAATAAATAATTTTAATTATTCTTCCTTCATTCGTTTAATATAACTTTTTAGCTCTTTTGTTACTTTCGGCGCTAAAATTAATGTTGCTAACATTGTTGGTATAGCCATTAAAGCGAAGACTCCGTCTATAAGATTAATCATCATGCTTAAACTAGTGGTTGCCCCAATCAGAATACTTAAAATATAGAAATAGTTATAATAGTGTTTTTTATCTGCACCAAAAAGAAAGGACATACATTTTGTACCATAATAAGAATATGAAAATAATGAGCTCATACTAAAAACGGCTATACATAGTAATAGTAGATATTTACCATAGTTTGGCATAACATCTGCAAAGGCCGAGGCTGTGAGACTCACTCCATTATCGGAAGTGGTTTCCCAAACACCAGTTACTAAAATAGCTAAAGCTGTAAGTGTACAAACAATTAAAGTATCAATCGCAGGCCCAAGCATTGCCACTAAACCTTCACGAATAGGCTCATCTGTTTTGGCTGCACCATGTGCCATTGGTGCTGTACCAATTCCGGCTTCATTAGAAAACGCTCCACGTTTTATTCCATGAAGAATTAAAGCACCTAAAACACCTCCTAAAAAAGTATCACCTTTTGGATAATAATTAGCAGCAAAGGCATCTGTAAATATGAGTTTTAAATAGTATAACAAGACGTCACTATGAGCCACAAGAATTATAATAACCAACACAAAATATAAAGTCACCATACTAGGAACTAAACGAGAAGCCACGGTACCAATACGTTTTATACCACCGAGAATTACTAAAGACGTAATACTAATTAATAAGACACCAATAATTAGATTAGATTTTAAACCAACCTCTACTCCATTAGGAATTAACAAAATATCATTTAATGCTTGTGTTAATTGGTTGACATTAAAAACAGGCAGAGCACCAATAAGACCACAGAGACTAAAAAACACAGCTAAAGGTTTCCAAGATTTACCTAAACCTTCTGTAATAAAATACATTGGCCCTCCTTGAATTTCGCCAGCGCTATCTTTACCGCGAAACATAATAGCTAAAGTTGATGTAAAAAACTTTGTAGACATACCTACCACAGCGCTAATCCACATCCAAAAAACAGCCCCTGGACCGCCTACAGAAATAGCTACTGCCACACCAGCAATATTACCCATACCAACGGTTGCAGACAATGCCGTACTTAAAGCTTGAAAATGGGATATTTCTCCAGGATCATTTGGGTCGTCATATTTTCCGCGAAGAATATTTAATGCGTGACCTAAATACCGAAATGGTGCAAAATGCGACCGAATAAGTAAATATAAGCCTCCACCAATTAATAAAATTAGCAAGGGCAAACCCCAAGCTAATGATGAAAAGTCACTGAGTAGTTCGTTTAAAAATTTCATAGATGATAAATGTAGTAAACGGTTTTAATTTTATGAGTCTTCAGTTGCTAATATTTGTAAAAAAAGCACCGACTTTAATAATTAGGGCAAACTTTTTTAAAATGAAAAGCATATTTAGATGAAATTAAATTTTCATTAGTAAACAATCCTCTAGATTGTAATATATTCAATTATAAGTTTTTTTATTTTCAAAAAACACAAAAAAGATATAGATATACAGATTTGTAGCGGTTTTACTTGCATTTCCATTATAAACCGAATATATTAAACGAGACACTTAAGTCCCTTTTACACTATGAAAAGATCCATTCAATTGACTATTTGCCTCTTATTAATTCTAATATTTTTTAATATTGAAGGTATTATCAACTATATCAATTCACTTTCAAATTTTAAAAATTATGAAAGCTCATTGTTAGTTCCACAAAAACATAATCTCTTAATTATATGCTTCGCTTGGTTATTAATAATTTTCCTAAAAAAAGGTAAAGCACTCTTCCTTAAACGTTATGATATTTCTGCTGAAGACAATCTTAAAGCCAGAAAGATGTATACGCAAATAAATCTGCTCGAAAAAATCATCATATTTATTATTGGGCTATTAGCTATAGGGTTTATTTTACTCTCTTTTGATAGCATTAAAAAAATTGGATATGGAATTTTTGCTTCAGCTGGTTTAGCAGGAATAATTATTGGGTTATCTGCTCAGAAAGTCGTTGGTGCTTTGTTAGCAGGTATTCAAATTGCATTTACACAACCTTTTAGAATAGACGACGCCGTAGTTGTAGAAAATGAATGGGGATGGATTGAAGAAATTAATTTAACCTATGTTGTAATTCGATTGTGGGATAAAAGACGACTTGTGCTACCTTCTACCTATTTTTTAGAAAATCCTTTTCAAAATTGGACCAGAAACTCTGCTGATATCATTGGCTCTGTTTTTATACATACTGATTACCGCGTTTCATTTGATGAGCTACGTACCGAATTAACTCATATTTTAGAAAATACACCTTTATGGGATAACCAAGTTAATGTTTTGCAAGTCACTGATTCTAAAGAAACCTCTGTTGAAATTAGAATTTTAGTTAGTGCAAAAAACTCACCAACAGCTTGGGATTTAAGAGTTCATGTACGTGAAAAAATGATAGTGTTTATTCAAAAAAATTATCCGGAAAGTTTGCCTAGAACCAGAGTTTATATAGAAGACTCTAAACCTAATTCTAATAAATCTTAAATTAAAAAATTTTAAATTTATAGTTGATCAACCAAATATGCTCAATAATATTTTATTCCAATTGTAAAATAGTACATTTGCCCACCAATCAACCTTAATTTGAGTACCAATCGTCTATATTTTATTGATGCTGTAAGAGCATTTGCCATCTTAATGATGCTTCAAGGTCATTTTATTGATACACTTTTAGAAGTTTCTTATAGAGATCATAGTTATACTGCTTATAGAGTATGGGAATACTTTAGAGGTATTACAGCGCCTACATTTTTTACAATTTCGGGATTGATATTCTCTTATTTATTAATAAGAGCTAAGCAAAAAGGTGACATTAAACAACGTATTCACAAAGGTCTGAGCAGAGGACTAATGTTAATTGGAATTGGTTATTTGCTTCGTGCACCTGTTTTTGAATGGTTAATAGGAAAATTTAACAATTACTTTTTAGTTGTAGATGTATTGCAATGCATAGGATTATCGCTTATATTAATTGTAATTATTTACAGACTTGTTTTAAAAAAAACATTATTATTTTCTATAATGATGCTAATTTTGGGATTAGTTATATTCATTTTAGAACCACTATATAGACATTTAGAGCTACCACAAATACCTTTAGTCATTTCAAATTATTTAAGTAAAGCCAACGGTTCAATCTTTAACATTATTCCTTGGTTTGGTTATGTAGCCTTTGGTGCTTTCATTTCAACTTTATTTTACCGCTACGTAGAGCGACCAAAATTTAAATTAGCTATCGTATCTAGCTTTTTTATAGTAGGAATATTGCTTATTCATTTCTCATCGATTTTATTTATGTTGATTTATGACATTTTTGAAATATCAATATTTAAAGATATTGCCCTTTATAACTATCTATTTATTAGATTAGGAAATGTTCTAGTTATTTTTTCTATATTCTATTTGGCTGAAAACTATGTTAAGCAACCTCTTATTCTAAAAATAGGACAAAAGACATTATCTATTTACGTTATTCACTTTATAATTATATATGGTAGTTTTACAGGGCTAGGTTTAAATCAACTTATTGGGCGCACATTAGAACCATGGCAAGCCATTATTGGTGCTATAATTTTTCTTACTGTTGTTTGTATTATTTCTTTTTATTACGGAAAAACTAATGGCTTTGTGTATTCTAAGATTCAAAAACTAATGGATAGGATAAAAAACTAGTCCGATAAAATTCATTATTTTAGTTTCATAAAAAATCACGATTTTGAAAACATACCAAACAATTACTTTGATTTTAATATTTTGCTTTTTCTCTTGCAACCGCCTTGCTAATAAAACCAAAGAAGGTATTAACAAAGGAGGAGAAGTTGTTGGAGAAACGGCTACAGAATTTTTTGATGGTGTTTCTGAAGGTGTAGATAAGACTTTAGATTGTAAAGTAGAACTCTCTAAAACGCTAAAAATAAAAGGTTTAAAAACTGGAGCTTACGACATTAATAGCCAATCTAATGATAAGAAAAACAAACTTACTTTATACTTTATTTTTGAAGAAAATTTTAAAGACAATGTAACTGCTAAAGTATATAATACATCTGGATTAGAAATTGGTAGAGCTACTACAGGTATCATTGGAGCAAAAGGCAGTGCTAGTTATTTTGATTTTCTATTTGACGAGCGTACAGATATAGGTTTTAGAAATAAAATTACTATTGAATAAAAAAAGTCGCCTCAATATGAGACGACCTTTTCTTTTTCATAGCAATTAAATCCCATTCGATACAAGAATTAGAATTAACAACACCATACTTACGTATTTTTACAACAATCGGTTTTATAAATTAATTATCTCATGAAGAATATCTTAGAAACATTTTACACCGCATTAAGCGATTGCGATGGGCAAACTATGGCTTCTTGCTATCATGATGATGTTATTTTTGAAGATCCCGCTTTTGGTATTCTAAAAGGAGAACGCGCCAAAGCAATGTGGCTGATGTTGTGTGAATCTCAAAGTGGAGACAACTTTAATGTATCGTTTTCAGAAATAGAAACTACAGAAAATATAGGTTCTGCACATTGGGAAGCAAAATATCTTTTTAGTCAAACAGGTCGAAAGGTTCACAATAAGATTGATGCGTCATTTGAATTCAAAAATGGCTTAATTATTAAACACACAGATACATTTAATCTTCATAAATGGGCAAAACAAGCCATGGGAATTAAAGGAATCTTTTTTGGTGGTATGCAGTTCTTTAAAAATAAACTTCAAGCTCAAACCAATTCGCTTTTAGATAAATATATTGAGAAGAAAAAGCTACCTTAATAGATAGCTTTTTATAATATGTGTTTTGTCAAAAGATTTTAATTAATCGTAACTATATTCTTTTACCTTACCTTCTACTCCTTTAAAAAATAATTTCATTGCTACAAAATCAGCTTCCATGTCGTCCGTTGGATAAAAAGGTTCTGATATTTTATTCTGTTTATTTTTGAAATCCATTGTAAACATTATAATAGGAACATTAGCTTTTTTAGCAATATAATAAAACCCTGTTTTCCAATCTTTTACTTTTTTTCTAGTGCCTTCAGGTGCTAAAGTAAGTCTAAACTCATCAGTTGATTCAAAGAGTTTAGCGATAGCTTCTACTTTATTTTGCCCTGATGTTCTATCTAAAGAACGGCCACCAACAGCTCTAAAATAATAACCTAATGGCCAAATAAATAATTCTTTTTTTCCAACAAAATTAGTTTTAACATCTGCTATTTTTCTAAGTAAAACACCAATATAAAAATCGTGCCAACTGGTATGCGGCACAGCTATTATAATTGATTTTTTAACAGTGTCCTTAGAGAAGTTGGTATTACCAACAACTTTCCAGCCCAATAATTTAAAATATATAAATTTTGCTAACCAGCGCATTTAGAGCTATGTGTTAAGTTAATTGTTTAAATTTAGAAATAAAAGAACTTATCGTTTTGTATTTAAATCTTCTTTAAAAAATAAAATTATCTAAACACTTATTTGGATTACATCTTTTTATAAAGATCTAATAGCTTTTGCCTTGTAATTATAGTTTTCCAGTTTTTACCTATAGCATTTTCCCAAAGTGGTTCTAAACTAAGTGCAACATCAATCATTTTATCAAATTGATCTTCATCTAAATTTGTACAGATACCTTGAGGTATTTGAATATTGTGCTTCGCTTTCATCTGTTTAAAAATAGCGACACCTTCTGGATAATATTCTTCTAAATGATCAAAAACAATACAATTACCTACTCCATGCTTTATGCCTAATAAATAGCCTAAACCATAACTCATGGCGTGTGCAACACCTACCTGAGAATAAGCAATACTCATACCTCCATGCCAAGATGCCATCATTAGTTTATCTTGAGACTCTTCTCTACTAAGTGTATCTTCTAAAAAGATCTCTTTACATAATTCTAATGCTTTTTCACCATAACTTTGACTAAATGCATTTAAGTAAGTACCGGTTAAAGACTCTATACAATGTATATAACAGTCCATCCCTGTAAAAAACCATTGATCTTTTGGCACATCTTTAGTCAATTCGGGGTCTAAAATAACCTGATCAAAAGGTGTATAATCACTATTTATCCCTAATTTTCTTACAGGACCTGTTAAAATTGTCGTTCTAGAAACTTCAGCACCAGTTCCTGAAAGCGTAGGAATACCAACATGATACAATGACGGTTGTTTAATTAAATCCCATCCTTGGTAATCTTTAGACTCACCTTTATTGGTAAGCATTAAAGATACCGCTTTAGAAATATCTAAAACAATACCTCCACCGATTCCAATTATTCCAGATGGTAATTCACTATACTCTAAAATAAGATCTTCTACCAACTTATCAATTTGATCCGTTGAGGGTTCCTTTGATGTTGGAACATAGATAATTTTATCCTTATAGGACAGTTTTATTCTAGAGGTTAACCAATGATTGCCTTTAAAAACATCATCGACGTAATATATAAATGGTGCATTGATTCCGTTGCGCTTTGTCGCTAGAATTTCCTCGAGTTGATTGAAGCTTCCTCGTCCAAAAACAACTCTGGACACCATTGGATAATTTTTGAATTTCATTTACTTTTTATCTTTAACAAAAATAAGAACTTTGCTTAATTATTAGTATTGAACTCTCTTAAATTTTTATAATTTAATATTTATTTTGAAGTTAATTCCTACTTGAATTTATCATTTAAAAAAATAATTATTTGATAAACAAGCATTTATTAAGCTTCATCATATTTAATTGAGTGTATTAAAACAACTTAACACACCCGTTAGGTTTTTTACTGTTTTATAATCAGAATCATTCGCTTCTTTTTTAGTTACTTGCTCATGTTGCCAAGTTGTATGAAAAGGGACATGTATAGCCTGAGAACCAATCTTTACTAAGGGTAAAATATCTGATTTTAAAGAATTACCAATCATTAAAAATGACTCTGGGTCAATATCTAATCGTTTTAGTAATTGCCTGTAATTATTATCGTGCTTTTCACTTAATACTTCGATATGATGAAAATACTTTAACAGTCCCGATTTTTCTAATTTTCGTTCTTGATCTAATAAATCACCTTTGGTTGCAACAATTAATTTATAATCTTTAGAAAGTTCCTTAAGTACATCTTCTACTCCTTCTAACAACTCAATAGGTTTATTAATCATCTCTTTACCTATCTCTAAAATCTTTCCAATTACATCATTCGAAACCGTATTATTAGATAATTCTAGGGCTAATTCTATCATTGAAAGAATAAAACCTTTTACACCGTAACCGTAAGTTGGTAGGTTTTTTATTTCAATTTTAAAAAGTTCTTGATCTATTTTATTAGGTGTTTCAAAATGCGATAGTAATAGACCTACTTCTTCTTCAGCATCTCTAAAGTAAGTTTCATTTACCCAAAGTGTATCATCTGCATCGAAGCCTATAACTTTTATGTTTTTGTAATCTACTTCCATAGAAGCTTTGCTTTTTCTAAATCTTCTGGCGTATCAATCTCCACACCTTCAATTTCAGTTTCTACCATTTTAATACGCTTACCGTATTCTAAATATCTGATGCATTCAATTTTTTCTGAAGCTTCTAAGAATTTCATTGGCAAAACTGTGAATTCTAATAATGCTTCTTTTCTAAAAGCATAAATTCCTTTATGTTTAAAGTATCTAGCGTTTACTTCTTTATCTCTAGGATATGGAATTGGACTTCGTGAAAAATACAGTGCAAAATTCTCTTGATCTACAATGACTTTTACAGAGTTAGGATTATTTATTTCATCCCAATCTTTAATTTCCACCATTAGTGAAGCTAAGTCAATTTCTTTCTTTTCATCGTTTCTAAAAACATTTAGAACTTTAGCCAAGCTTTCTCCTTCTGTAAACGGCTCGTCTCCTTGTACATTAACAACAATATCGCAATCAATGTTAGCAACAGCCTCTGCTATTCTATCACTACCAGATTCATGCTCTTTTAAGCTCATAATGGCTTTACCTCCATTATTGACAATCTCATCATAAATAATATCACTATCCGTAACCACATAGACTTCACTAAATAATTTAGTAGCCACTGTAGCTTCATAAGTTCTAAGAATGACGGATTTTCCGGCTAAATTCTGCATTAGTTTACCGGGAAAACGCGACGCACTATAACGTGCAGGAATCATGGATATAATTTTCATCTATGTAATTTGTGTCATGAAAGTATTCAAGTTCAAAAGTAAGATTTTAAAGCTAATTCTATTCAATTTCGTCTTAACTTTTATAGCGTTTAACGAAAAATAAGACTTACAACAGTCAATTAACAGTGCAAGAAAGATATACTTTTAATAGTCGTTTTTCTCAACAAACATTTCATCTTTAAAACCTATTAAGTAAAGTTTTCCCTTTGCTCTAGTGATTGCTGTGTATAACCAACGAATGTAATCTCTATCCATACCATTTGGTAAATAAGGTTGCTCTACAAAAATAGTATTCCATTGTCCACCTTGTGATTTATGACATGTAATAGCGTAAGAAAATTTGACCTGCAAGGCATTAAAAAACTTATTATTCTTTACTCCTAAAAAACGTTTGTACTTTGTTTCATCTTCATAATCCTTAGAAACTTCTTGGTATAATCTGTTTGATTCTTCGTAACTCAATGATGCACTTTCTACATCAATAGTATCTAAGATTAATACGGTTTCAAATGGTTCCATATTAGGATAATCTACCATTCTAATTTTCACTTCTGCAAACCGAAAACCATACAATTCTTTAATACTAAATATTTCAAGAATTTCAATAATATCACCATTAGCAATAAACCCGGCTTCAGTATTTGGTTTAATCCAGAAATAATTATTTTTAACCACCATTAAATAATCACCCGATGACAATTCGGTTTCATTAAATAGAATACGTTGACGTATTTGTTGGTTGTACATATTAGCTCGTTTGTTACTCCGTACAATTATAGCTGTCTCTTCGTAACCATCTTCACTATATGCATCATTAATGGCGTCCATTATTTCGTAACCATCAATTAAACGCACACTATCTGTAAAACCATTTAAATCAAACTTAAAACTCTCATAGAAATTAGAATCTAAAACAGCTCTCAATTCTGTTGCATTACTTAAAATACCAGAATCTTGTTCTTGCCTTACAACTTCATCCAATTCTAAACCAATAACATCTTTATTATAGTTTAGGCTAAGTCTATTTTCATCTAATGCTGGACTTAAATCTGATTTTACAGGTGGCAATTGCGCCTTATCACCTATTAATAATAGTTTACAATCTTGTCCTGAATACACGTAAGACATTAGATCATCTAGTAAAGAACTACTTTCAAAAGATTGTGAATCTGAAGGTGTATCAGGAATCATTGAAGCTTCATCTACAATAAATATTGTATTTCGGTGCTTATTAGGTTGTATTACAAAATTAACACCACCTCCTTTATCCTTTTTAGGAAAATATATTTTTTTATGAATTGTAAAGGCTTCTTTTTTCGAATAATTTGAAATAACCTTAGCAGCTCTTCCTGTGGGAGCTAATAATACTGCACTTTTTTTGACCTGCCATAAATTAGAAACAACCGTACCAATAATACTTGTTTTACCTGTACCTGCGTAACCTTTAAGTAGATAGATTGAATTTTTATTAGAATCAAATATAAATTGAGACAATTGCATCAATACCATATCTTGCTTAGACGTTGGTGCAAAAGGGAATTTAGATTTTAGAAGCGAGTAAAATGCGGATGCATTAGAAATCATATGGGAATATAAATATAGAGCAAGATAGCATTATTCTCTATTTTTAGCGCCCATATTTCATTAAGTTCGTTATTTTTTATGTTTTTTATTTTAGATAGTTTTTAGCAACAAAAAAAAATTGTAGATTTGCGTAAGACCTAATAAATAAAAACTAATATGAACGTAATTATTGCAATTGTAGTTATTATAATATTAACCATCGGAATAGTATGGTTAATTGATAAATTTGTACCGAAAAAAATAAAACCTGTATTAAACATCTTACTTTGGGTCTTAATTATTTTCTTAGGCTATACTACTTACATGTCTGTTTACAGAGAGATTGAATTTAATGAACTGAAGCAGAAACGTTTTGCTGTTGTTATTGATCGTCTAATTGATATTAGAGATTCTCAATTAGCTTATAAAGATGTTAATGGATCTTATACCGATAGCTTTGATAAATTAATTAATTTTGTTGAAACTGGTAAAGTTCCAATCACACAAAGACGTGATACTTTAGTTTTAGATGAAGAAAGAACTAAGGCTTTTGGAGGTGTAGAAACAATGAAGACATTGACACTTATTGATACTTTAAGCTATTATTCGGTTAAAGATTCTTTATTTAATGGAAGTGACCGTTATAAAAAAATGATGAATGTTGGAATTGGAAAAGAAGGTGCTAAATTTACATTAAAAGCAGGTAAAATTGATGAATTCCCTGTTTTTGAAGCAAGTATAGACAAGTCAGTTATTTTAGATGGACAAGAGCCTTACTTAATTGAAAAAGAAAAGCAAGTAATGTCAGTAGATGGTGTTAACGGACCTGCTTTAACAGTTGGTTCTATGGATGAAGTATTCACTAAAGGAAACTGGCCAAAAAGTTATACAAATAAAGAATAGTTTGAAAATAAACGATATTAAAGAACTGTCCATTCAAATTAATTTGAATGGGCTTTCTTTTTGTATTCTAAACAAAACTCAAAATACTATTGAGTTTCTCAAAGCAATTCCGTTTGGTCAAAAACTAACTCCAAATGAAGTCTTAAATCATTTAAAAGCAGAGTTAAGTAATAATATTGTCTTTTCAGAAGATTTTAATGCTGTTTTGGTTATTCATCAAAATGAATTATCCACTTTAGTTCCAGAACAACTTTATGATCCTAATCATAAAACGGATTATCTAAAATTCAACTCTAAAATATTAAGAAACGATTTTATTACAGAAGATGATATTGCTGTAAATAAAAGTGTTAATGTTTATGTGCCTTATGTAAACATCAATAATTATATTTTTGAAACCTTTGGTGAGTTTGTTTACAAACATTCATCAAGTATCTTTATTGATTCCGTTTTACAAAATATAGAACCTAGAGAAACACCTACTGTTTACATTAATGTTAATCTAAATTCAGTCGAAGTATTAGTAATAGACAATAATAAACTTCAACTCTTTAATGTTTTTGAATATTATAGTAAAGAAGATTTTCTCTATTATATTTTATTTGTTTTCGAGCAATTAAAACTAGATACAGAAACAACTTTAGTTGAGTTAAGTGGTTTTATAAAACAAGACGATGCTATTTATCAAGCATTATACACTTATATTAGACATGTAAGTTTCACAGATAAAGACTACAAATATTTAATAAACGCTAACATAAACAAACAACACTTATATCAGTATTATTTAATTTTAAATTCCCTTGAATGCGTATAATTTCCGGATTATTTAAAGGCAGACGTATAACGGCTCCTAAAAAATTACCAGTAAGACCAACTACAGATATGGCTAAAGAAGCCTTATTCAACATTATTAATAATCAGTATTACTTTGATGATATTTCTGTTTTAGATCTTTTTTCTGGTACTGGTAATATAAGTTATGAGTTTGCTTCGAGAGGAACAGATAAAATCACCTCTGTAGATGCGCATTTTGGTTGCATTAAGTTTATTAACGAAACTGCAGAAGATTTTGAAATGAACATTACCACAATAAAAAGTGATGTATTTAAGTTTCTAGAAAAATCGAAACAAAAACATACCATTATATTTGCAGATCCACCGTACGATTTTGATGTAGAAGCCTTTTCTAAGATTCCGGAATTAGTTTTTCAGAATGATTTACTTGAAGATGAAGGTATCTTAATTGTAGAGCACTCTAAACATACCGATATAAGTCATTTAAAAAATTATGCATACTCAAAAAGTTACGGAGGTAATGTGTTTAGCTTTTTTGAATATAAATCTTAATGTTTGCATTACAAAAAAAACAAAGCTTCATGTAAAAAAACATGAAGCTTGTTTGTTTAAGTAAATCTATAAGCCGAATTCTGTACTTTTTCTTTTTAGGAAATGAATTTCTTAAACAAAAAAAGCCCTTATCATTTATCTACGCTTACTGTTACCAGCAAACTTTAGCTGCCCACCCTCTAACAATCGCGCGTGTACGCTCAAACGTTAGTATACATGACATTGCACCACATAGAGTTTACCTGGTTTCACTACAGCATTACCTGTACATACTTTCTGCTGCACTTTTCCTCACCTTTCGATGGATGGCTGTTAGCCACTATGATTGCACTATGGTGTTCGGACTTTCCTACCCTAAATAAATTTAGAATCGATAAGGCGATCTACTAGCCTGCAAAAATACATAAATTGTTAATAACTCATATTAAATTTCATAACTTATAAAGAACATTTAATTCGTTATTATTAAATTTGTAATTCAGTTTTCAAATCATTAATCTCACAGCATCGAAAGGTGTAAAACAAGTTCAGTAAACATTGGAACACTTTGTAGTATCGGCTCGTAAATACAGACCACAAACCTTTAAGGATGTTGTAGGTCAGCAAGCTATTACCAATACTTTGCTCAATGCTATTGAAAACAATCACTTAGCGCAAGCTTTATTATTTACAGGACCGAGAGGAGTTGGAAAAACAACATGTGCTCGTATTTTGTCTAAAATGATAAATAGTGATGGCAACACAAGTGAAGATGAAGATTTTGCTTTCAATATATTTGAACTCGATGCGGCGTCTAATAACTCTGTAGATGACATTAGAAGCTTAACCGACCAAGTTCGTATACCACCACAAGTAGGAAAATATAAAGTTTATATTATTGATGAGGTACACATGTTATCTCAAGCGGCTTTTAATGCTTTTTTAAAGACATTAGAAGAGCCACCAAAGCATTGTATTTTTATTTTAGCAACAACTGAAAAACATAAAATTATTCCGACAATATTATCGCGTTGTCAGATTTTCGATTTTAAACGTATTACTGTTTCTGATGCTAAAGAATATCTTAAATATATAGCGAAAGAACAAGGTATTGAAGCTGAAGATGATGCACTGCACATTATTGCTCAAAAAGCAGATGGAGCCATGCGTGATGCTTTATCTATTTTTGATCGTGTTGTAAGTTTTTCGGGTAAACACCTAACCAGACAAGCCGTTACAGAAAACCTAAACGTATTAGATTACGAAACCTACTTTACAAGTACAGACTTTATATTAGATAATAAAATCCCTGACTTACTAGTGCAGTTCAACACTATTCTTTCAAAAGGGTTTGATGGACATCATTACATTGCCGGTTTAGCCTCTCATTTTAGAGACTTAATGGTGTGTAAAAACCCCGTTACAATTCCTTTACTTGAAGTTGGAGAAGACACCAGTCTTAAATATCAGGAACAATCTCAGAAAACATCACATGAGTTTTTAATGGAAGGTATTCGACTCGCTAATGACTGCGATCTCAAATATAAGACCAGTAAAAATCAACGTTTACTCGTTGAGTTAACACTTATGCAACTTGCCTCTATCACTTTTGATGGAGAAAAAAAAAATTCTGAGCACTTCATAATTCCGCCTTCATATTTTAGAGCAAAAGGTATTATACCTATTCCTATTTCAAAACCTAAGGTCACAACAAATACCGAAGCTCAAAATACAACAGCGCCTAAAAAAGTAGAACCTGTACCACAGGAAAAAGTGAATGCTATTGAAAAAAAAGTAGCGCCAGTCCCTAAATTATCTATAAATCAACCTAATAGATCTACTTCTGGCTTCTCTTTAAAAAGTATTAGAGAAAAGAAACAACATCAATTAAAACAGATGGAAGTTGTTATTGATGAAGAAAACCTACCTAAAGAACCTGTATCTCAAGAAGCTTTAACTGAAGCTTGGAAAGAATACACAGCTCAAATGGATAATAAAGGGGAGAAAATAATGGCTTCAATTCTTCAAATGGATGAGCCAAAAATAAAAGACTCTACAATATATTTAACGTACTCTAATAACACTAATAAGATTGAATTAGAACGTGCCGAGTTTCCTTTAATGGCTTTTTTAAAGAAGAAATTACTAAATTATGATCTTACGTTAGACATTACAGTTAACGAAGAAATCGCAAAAAAATACGCATATACACCTCAAGAAAAGTACGAAAAACTAAAAGAAAAGAATCCTAATATTGAAGTATTGAGACAGACGTTTGGGCTAGATATTTAAATTGAAATATCATTCATTTTAAAAGCTTATAACCTATGAAAAAAAACTTACCTTTAATCGTCATTATTGTGAGCATTATTTTAATAGCTGGTAATTTCATTTTCATTGAGAAGTTTGATAGTGATTTTTTTATAGCAACACTATCACGTGTTTTAATTATTCTCTCGATGGTTTTTATAATTAAAACAAGAAATAAAAAAATGAATAATTTATTTTAAAACTTCAACTCGATGAAACATTTATTAGGACTTTTCATTATAACTGTAATTGGATTCACAAGCTGCGAAGGCAAAAAATCTCAACAACAAGCTTTATCTGAAAGCATTGAAGAGTTTAAAAAGACCGTTAATTTTGAAACTCACGTCTATATTCCTGATACTTATTTAGAACGCGAGGTAGATACCTTAATCAGCAACGGATATCGCGTAAAAATTAAAACCTTTGCAGACATGTCTAATAGTGTATTATTTTCTAAGATAAAAGATACTATTAACTACCAAACGCATTATAGAAATTTCAAATTTGATATCACCATATTCAAAAATGACAAATTAATTTATCAAGAAAATTTTAATAAAGAAAAAGTAAATAAAGCTTTTAATTACAACCCGAATTTAGCTTCAGGATCAGATTTATATAATTTTGATAAATTAGCTATTTTAAAATCAATTCAAGTCAATGATGACCCCACCTATTCAAACATGGTTGCTATAAACATTTTATATGCTATTCCTGAATCAAATAGATCAGCATCTCACACCTTGTTTGTAAATAGTAAAGGAAAGTCAAATATCGTTCAAATCGAAGTAAAATAATTATGCTAGGACTAAAGTTACCAACGGATCCAAGATGGGTTAATATTGTTGAAAAAAACATTGAAGATATTTTAACCGATCATGCGTATTGCGAGCAAAAAGCAGCAAGTACAGCAATTTCTTTAATTGTAGGATTCCCTGAGTACACGGAGCTTATACAAGAGATGATTGAGTTAGTTAATGAAGAAATGAGCCATTTTAAAATGGTACATGATCTTATACTAGAAAACGGTTGGACATTAGGAAGAGATCGTAAAGATGACTATGTTATTGGGTTATTAAAGTTTTTCCCAAAAGGAGGAAGCAGAACCACTCAATTAGTTCATAGGTTATTATATGCCGCGTTAATTGAGGCACGTAGTTGTGAACGTTTTAGATTACTTTCTGAAGAGTTAGAAGATCAAAAATTAGCCAAGTTTTATAGAAAATTAATGATTAGTGAAGCGAACCACTATACGATGTTCTTAAATTTTGCTAGAAAGTACGGAGACAGAACAGAAGTTGATGCCAAGTGGGAATCATTATTAGAGTTTGAAGCGGATATTATGAAAAACTTAGGACAAAAAGAAACCATCCACGGATAGTTTTAGATCAATAAATTGAAGAAACAAAAAAAAGCCTTAACAAAATTTTGTTAAGGCTTTTTTTTATATTAATTTTTTAGTTCTTAAAGTTTGATACCAAAACCAAATTGTAAAACATGGTTTTTAGCTTCAACATCAGTTAAATCTTCATTTAAAATATTAGTTATACCGTAATAATATCTTACATCTAAAAATAACTCATCTGTAATCATATATTCTGCTCCTGCAACACCAGAAAATGCAAACGTAGAAAAGCTATCTTCATATTCCCAAGTTTTTAAAGCCACTTGAGGTCCAAATCCTACTAAAAGCTTATCTGATAAAGAGAACCTTAATAAAATTGGCAATTTTAAGTAATCTGCTCTAATTTCTGGTTCTTTACCACCTTCTGCAGACCATTGTAATTCTGTTAATAAAGATATATCATCTGATAAATTGAAATCAACAAAACCCGCAAAAGCAAATCCATTCCTATGTTCGTTATCAAAACTAGCATCAGGATCAAAATCTAAATTAGACACGTTTAAAGCACCTCTTACACCATATAAAATATCTTGAGACATTCCGATAGATGTAAAAGCAACAAATAATAAGGCAACTAAATATTTTTTCATAATTTTTCGATTTGAGAGCACTAATATATATATTTAACTAACTTTATGTTAATTTTTAGGTCTATAGAAATAAAAATCGGTTGAATGGAATGTTCTTGGTGAAAAACTAAACTATTATACTTGATACGGTTTCAAAATACATGCTTTTAATGATCCCATCAGACAACCCTATTTTTGGTACATAAATATCTTTTGCACCACTCCATTTCATGGCTGACAAATAAATTCTTGTTGCTGGAATAATAACATCAGCCCTATCCTGGTTTAAGTTTAATTTTGTGATGCGTTCTTCATAAGAATAATTTTGCAACATTTTATAATAACTAGTTAAATAGAAGTAAGTTAATGGCTTCCCAACATCTTTTCCCGAAATTTTAAAAATTTTGTTAATGTTACCACCTGATCCTATCAATTCTATTTTTTCATATTGACCTGTATTATCTTTTATCCAACGTTCTAATTCTTGCCATGTTTCACTTTTTACAATATCATTTAGCAATCTAACCGTTCCTATTTTAAATGATCTCGAAACCTTTTTTTCTCCATTATGAATTACAGAAAACTCTGTACTTCCACCACCTACATCAACATATAAATATGTTTTATTTGGATTAATAAATGATTGTAAATCTGTAGCTGCTATAATAGCCGCCTCTTCTTCACCATCTATAACTTCAATATTAATACCTGTCGTTTCTAAAATTTTTTCTGTTAACGGTGCACTATTATTTGCCTCTCGCATTGCTGATGTTGCACAAGCCTTATAGCGCACAACACCGTGAGATTTTATTAGAAGACTAAAAGCTTTCATAGTATCTAACATCCTTTCTTGATTATACTCAGATATTTCTCCTTTAAGAAAAACATCTGCTCCTAACCTAATTGGAACACGAACCAACGAATTTTTTTTAAAGATTACTTGAGTATCGTCTTGTTCTATAATATTTGATATTAATAATCTTACAGCATTAGATCCAATATCAATAGCTGCGAATTTTTGTATTTTCAGCATGTTCTTTACCTTCTAATTAATTTAAATAGTATTTATAAGTATCAAATTGCGCTCTTACTTTAGGCTTATCGTTTCTGCGGTAAGTATTGTCTTGAGTCTCATTGATAATTCGTGCTTTCACATTATCATTCCAACATATGGCATATAAATCTTGTAATTCTCGTTTTATATCTTCATCATAAATAGGACAGCTTACCTCCACTCTATTGTCTATATTTCTAGTCATCCAATCAGCAGAAGATATATAGATTTTAGGATCATCATTATTTGAAAATATATAAAGTCTTGTATGTTCTAAAAACTTATCTATTATACTTATAATTTCGATATTTTCACTCATCCCTTTTACTCCTGGCACTAAACAACAAATACCTCTAACAATCATTTGAATTTTAACACCTGCCCTACTTGCTTCGTATAATTTATCTATCATCTTATAGCTACTTATACTATTCATTTTAAGTTTTATATAAGCGGGGTAACCATTTTTAGCACTTTCTATTTCTTTATCAATTAAACTAAATATTTTAGACTTAGTATAATGTGGTGAGGTAATAATATGCTTGTATCGATTGACTACGTAATTTACTTCAAAAAAATTAAAGACCTTACTAACGTCTTTTAGAATTTTTGCATCTGCTGTCATTAATGTAAAATCGGTATAAATCTTAGCTGTAGACTCATTAAAATTTCCTGTACTTATAAATCCATATCGCACCAATTTTTCATTCTCTTCACGTTCAATAACACACATTTTACAGTGTACTTTTAAGCCTGTAACTCCAAAGAACATTTTAATGCCTTCATCTTGCATTTGTTCTGCATAATTAATATTTGCTTCTTCATCAAAACGAGCTCTAAGCTCTATTGAAACAGTTACTTTTTTACCATTTTTTGCAGCGTTAATTAAAGAACTTGCTACATGCGATATTTGAGCAAGTCTGTATATTGTAATTTTTATCGTTTTTACCTTAGGATCTAATGCTGCTTCCCTTAAAAACTTCACGATATATGAAAACGTATGATATGGTGTATAAACCATATAATCCTTTTCTGCAATAGTCTTAAATATACTGTCTTCTAAACTAAGTCCTTTTACTGGTAAGGGCTTTATTTTATCATAAAGTAAGTCTGTTCTTCCTAAACTTGGGAAGCTCATATAATCTCTGCGATTATGATAACGTCCTCCTGGTATAATACTTTCCTTTTCATCAATAGACATAAGCTCTAAAAGAAAATTTAGAGTATCCTTATCAATACTCATATCATAAACAAACCTTACAGGAGCACCACTTTGTCTATCCTTAACACTCTCGGAAAGTTTATCTATAAAACTTTTACTTAAATCACTATCAAAATCTAATTCTCCATCTCTGGTTATTTTTATCATATGAGCACTAATACGGTCATATTTAAAAATATTAAAAATATCATCTAAACAATATCTTAAGATATCATCTACCATGATAATGTAATTTTTATCATCGTCACTTGGTATAACGACAAAACGGTCCATAGTTGAAGAAATTTCAATTAGAGCGACTTGATCTTTGCCTTCTAAGTTAGTCATTTTAACAGTAAGATAAGCCGAAATATCCATTAGTTCTGGAAGCGCGACTTCATCATTTAACATGAGCACAACTAGAGCAGGACTAAGTTCTTGATAAAAATAGTTTTTAATAAACTCATGCTGATCCGCATTTATTTGAGTTTCATTAATAACATAAATTTTTTCATTCTGAAGTTCTACATCTATTTCATCTAAAATCTTTAAACTATAACTTTGTTGCTCTATAACAATCTGTGTAATTTCCTCTAAAAGATCACCTGCACGGATACCTCCCAATTCAGATTTACCTCCCTTTCCAGCTTCATATATACGCTTAACTGTAGCATATCTTACTTTAAAAAACTCATCTAAATTATTAGAAAAAATACCTAAAAAACGTAGCCGCTCTATTAATGGAACATCCTTATCTGATGCCTCTTGCAACACACGTTCATTAAATTTAAGCCAACTTAACTCTCTATTTATATAAATGTTTTTATCCTTTGTCATGCTTTTAAATCCTTTGGAGTAATAATAAATTCTGTAATACCCTTTTTTAAATCTTTCCAATCATCGATATCAAACCTAAGTTTTACTAAACCACTCGTAGGAAGGTTATCGATATATGTATTGCCAAAGATATTAGAAATTGACGTGAAAGCATGGTTGTGTCCAAAAATCATAACATCATCAATACTATTTGGTAACCTTTTTATAAAATCAATAACGTTTCTACCTTCAAAATCATACAAATTTTCATCTACAATAATTTGATTCTGTGGAATTTCAATGAAATTCATAAAAATCTTACAAGTACTTAGCGCTCTATTTGCTGGACTAGAAAAAATAGTACTCGGAACAGCTCCACGAGCACATAACTCACTAATAACCAACAAAGAATCATCTATACCTCTTTGTTTTAAAGGTCTTTCACTATCAATTACATCGTATTTCCAAGACGATTTACCATGTCTAACTAGTACTATTTCTTTCATTACTAAACGCTTAAGTGCTTTTTATGTCGATGAAGGGTTATATATATCCGTTTTGACGAGTATATTGCCGCTTTAACTTTAATATTTGTGTATACTTTTTGTTATGAGTTAATTTGCTGTGTACAATCAACCTAAAACCTAATTTAAAGATAAAGATCCTAAATCAATTTTGCTGGTATCTAGATACCAAAATTCCCTCCCTCTAAAATATTTTATTACTAAACTAAACAAAAATCTGTTTAGTTAGATATTTGATATAATTATCAAAAATATAACATCGCAATGCGACAATAAAATTTTTAATAAATTTTAAGTATGAAAACAATGATAACTATAATGTTTGAAGGGTCAGGCTTCTTTAAGTCTTATGCTAAAATAGTTAAGCAGCATTTTAGTAAAGACACCAACCAGATACTAGATGAGTTGAAACATCTGTATGTAACTAGAATTTATATATACTTTCAAGAATTTTACAATTATTTAGAAAAGCACATACTTCTTACATTTTATCAGTTAAAAACTCAAAATCAAATTTTAAAATAACAATAGCCAGGTTAACTTAAAAAAGTTAAAAATGAAACACTTATACAATCCCAAATCAAAAAAACCATTTAGACCTTTAATGAAATTGATGTTCATTATGACTCTAGTTATGGTGAATTTTAATTCTTTTGGTCAAGTTTTAGACCAAAAGATCAAACAGAAACAAGTTTCTTCAGAACATGAAGACATTACTTCGTTTTCTAAAAACATTCCGGCCTCTAATTATGATGATTTAGAACTTGCGTTAAGAGGAGAAGCAAATGTTGCTTTTAATTGTGATGATGGTTTTGGATATATTCTAACAAACGTATTCAGTGATAATGGGCGCGTTACGGGATTATATTCATTTGATTTATCTACAAATTCACTCAATTTAATTAAAGACCCAATTATCTCAACTACCACAACCTCTCAGTTTGTAAATGCTATTGGTTACAACGTTCTTGATAATTACTTATATGGCTTATTACAACGTAGTAATAAAGTGGTTAAAATTGATAGTAACGGAGATATAGAATTATTAACTGTTACTGGCTTAACTGATTTTGATAGTAATAATTATGCTGCTGGAGACATCGATGAAAATGGTATTCTATATATATACGGAAGCAACAAATTTGTCTCAATCGACTTAAATCCATCTAGTACAAATTATTTAGTTGCCAATATAGTATTACAGCATTCTAATGCTGTTAATGATATGGCATTTAGTCCTGTTAATAATAAATTATATATGTTAACGAGTACTAATCCAAGATCATTATATGAATTTAATCCTGTAACAAATACAATTGTTAACTTAGGGAATGTCCCAGGATTAGAATCTGAGATCTCTAATTCATTTGGTACATCTTACATGGATTCTTTAGGGAATATGTATGTTGCAAATAATGAGTCTGGAAATACATATAAAATTGCGACACCTCATTTAGGTAATACAACAGCTACTTTCTATAGCAATTTACCAGGAGTTAGTCCTGGTGATGGTGCTCGTTGTCCTTCTCAATCTATTAAGCCAATTGCAAACCCAGATAATATTTGTATAACTTCGGATATAACGGAAATAACATTTAATGTTACTGTTAACGACTCTGAAGGAACTTACCCTATAGATATTACATCCGCTCAACTTATAGATCCAAACACATCATTAGCTTCTAATTCAGTAACAATAGCTGATCAGGGAACATTTACTTTAGAAACTAATGGGGAAGTTACATTCCAAGCATTACCTAGTTTTACTGGCACATCTATAGAGTACACTGTTTTAGATAGTATAGGTTTCAATTCTAATTTAGGTGTTATAACTATTAGTCTAAATGATACAGAAGGACCAACAGGTTCTGATACTCAAGAATTCTGCGAAATAGATAACGCTACTATTGCCGATTTAAATGCTTCGGGTAATAATATTTTATGGTATGAAAGTGCTAATGCTGAAAATCCGTTGGATTCTGATACTGTTTTAATTGAAGGTAACACTTATTACGCTTCTCAAACGAGTTCTGCAGGATGTGAGAGTACGGATAGACTAGCTGTCTCTGTCAATTTTAGCGAAGAAATTTTATTAACAAAACCAGAAGAAGCAAATTGTGTTTCAATTAATGGTACTGTTTATACAATTGAAGCAATTTTCACAGGTACACCACCATTTACAGCTTCTGGAGATGGACAGTCTGGTACCTTTACTAGTAATACTGATGGAACAACAACTTGGACTTCTAGCGAAATTGAAAGTACTGTTGAAACTTATAATGTAACTATATCAGACAACTGTGGGTCTTTAACGTTATCAGGTGATTCTCCTGCTGAATGCTTAAACACACCTTTTGATTGTGAGGATGGTTTTGCTTACTTAATTGTTAATGACAGAAATAGTCAAGGTGATTTTGTTTCAGGATTATATTCTTATGATTTGGTCACAGACGCTCAAACCTTAATTAAAGCGCCATTAATTGAAGATACTTCAGTACCTCAGTTTGTTAATGCTATTGGTTATAATCTTTTAGATAATAATATCTATGGATTACAACAATACACCAATAATATTGTGAAAATTGATGCTTCTGCAAATGTAGAATTTCTACCTATTGTTGGACCATTTACTATAGGAGATTATAGCTCTGGTGATATTAATGAAGATGGCATCTTGGTTTTACATGGAGAAGATAATTTTGTTTCTATTGATTTAAACCCAACTAGTCCAAACTATTTAACTGCCACAACATTATTAAACTACCCTATTGCTATTAACGATATAACGTTTAGCCCAGCAGATGGTAACATTTATATGGTAACAAGCACAGCTAATAGAAAACTACTACGTTTTAATATTGCTAGCAATACAGTAGATGATCTTGGTTCAGTAACTGGTTTAAGTTCTGAAACAACTAACTCCTTTGGAACTGCTTACATGGATGCATTAGGAAACATGTTTATTGCAAACAATGCTTCCGGAAACATCTATAGAATAGGAGCGCCTCATACAGGTAATTTAACAGCAACGCTCTACAATAGCCTAATAGACATTGAACCAGGTGACGGAGCTCGTTGTCCATCTCAATTAGTTGCCCCTGTTGCAACTGATGATTTTATTTGTATTACATCTGATGATACCGAAATAAATATTAATGTGTTAGAAAATGATTCTGCAGGAACTTATAATTTAGATATAACTGCTGTACAATTAATAGATCCTGTAACATCATTACCTGCAACTAGCGTAACTATTACTGGTCAAGGAACATTTACAGTAAACAGTGATGGTATCGTTTTGTTTGAAGCTTTACCAGGGTTCTATGGAACTTCAATAGAATATACTATTACAGACATGATTGGAGTCTCATCTTTACCTGCTGTAATTACTGTGAGTCTTAATAAAACAGAAACACCAACAGGAAATGAAGTTCAAGAGTTTTGCGAATCTAGCGAACCTACTATAGCTGACTTAAATGCTACGGGTGAAAATATTCAATGGTATACTAGTGAAACTAGCACCTCACCTATTGATTCTTCTGAAGCCTTAATAGATGGCGATGTTTATTACGCAACTCAAACAACAGATCAAGGTTGTGAAAGTTTAGAAAGACTAATGGTAACTGTTAACTTCACTGAAGATATCACATTGGTAAATACAGAAACTTTAGAATGTTCTGAAAATGGCACTACTTATACTATTGTTGCTACTTTTACAGGAACAGCACCATTTACCGTTAATGGCATGAACCAAACAGGTACTTGGATAACTAACGAAGATGATACTTTCACATGGACATCCGATACTATTTCTGGAAATGAAGATTATAGTATTGAAATACAAGATGTAAATTCTTGTAACATCCTTGTCTTATCAGGAGCTGCAGCTGCATGTTGTGAGTTTGAAGTTACATGTCCTACATTTGAAGAAACTACTGTGGCATGTTACAGCGATTTACCTTCGGAAATATCTTATACTATTGAAGAATTTAGCGCCTTAGGTAATGGTGACGGAAACATTGGTGACAATGCTTGCGGACTTATTGAAATTACGGCTCAGAATAGTATAGATCAAGGAACATGTGAACAAACTATCACACGTACTTTTACTATAACATCTTATGATGATACAAATGGTAATGGTGTTAGAGATGAAAGCGAAACAACTATTTTAAACAGTGAGGACTGTACACAATTCATTATTGTAAACGACACTATTGCACCAACTTTTTCAGTACCTGCAGATATTACTTTAGAATGTGGAGATGACGTTACTGATTTAACAATAACTGGTGATGTTACTGACGAAGCTGACAATTGCGCAACTAACCTTGACGCAACATATATTGATAATGCAATAGACGGAACTTGCCCAGGCGAATCAACAATATCAAGATTATGGTCTTTATCAGATGAATGTGGTAACACAACATCATTCACTCAAATTATTACAGTAGAAGACAATACACCTCCAACTATCTTAACAGATTTTGAAGATACAATTAACGTGTTTTGTGATAATATTCCAGAGGTTCCTAGTTTAGTTTTTGAAGATTCTTGCTCTAATGATATAGCAGTTAGTTTCAACGAAACGTCTACTCAAACTAATAATGCCGATAGCTATAGTATAACTAGAACTTGGACAGTAGTAGATGATTGTGGGAACGAAGCAATATATACACAAAACGTAAACGTAGAACTTACTAATACAATGCAAGCTACTGATACTAACAGATGTATTTTAGATTCAGAATTTGATTTGTTCGAATTATTATCTGGTGACTTTGCTATGAATGGATCATGGAGTGTTGTTTCTGGTGATGCAATTATTAATGGAAGCTTATTCGATCCAGCCTCTGCAGAAGTAGGCGAATATACATTTATGTACTCTATCGATGATCAAGCTTGTCCTTCTAATATAGAAGTAAACGTAACTTTAGATGATGATTGTGTAGTATTAGCGTGTGGACAAGATGATGTTGTTATATCTAAAACAGTTACCGCTAATGGTGATGCTTATAACGAATTCTTCACTATATCTGGAATAGAAGAATGTGGTTTTGTAATTGAACTACAAATTTTCAACCGATGGGGTGCTCAAATCTATAAATCTAATAATTACTTAAATGATTGGAATGGGGAAGCTCATAGCTCATCTATAGGAAGTTCTGGAAAAGTTCCAACAGGTACATATTACTACATTATTAACCTAAAAAATAGTGGATTAGAACCTTTTGCAGGTCCAATCTACGTAGCTACAAATTAATAAAAACTTAACCGATGAAATTATCAAAAATTATAAGTATTGCGGTACTATTCTTGAGTGTTTCTTCTGCATTTGCTCAGCAGTTACCTCAGTTCACGCAGTACATGTTCAACACTATTTCTATTAATCCGGCTTATGCTGGGAGTAGAGAAACATTAAGTGTTGTAGGCTTACATAGAAGTCAATGGGTTGGCTTAGACGGAGGACCAGAAACACAAACATTATCTGTACATACGCCATTGCGTAATGAAAATATGGGTATTGGACTTTCCTTTATCAATGATAAACTAGGATATGAAAATTTCTCATACATATATGCAGATTATTCATATACGATTAAAGCAAGTGAAAATGTAAAATTAGCCTTTGGTATTAAGGGCGGATTAACACATTATAGCTTAGATGAAGAATTATTAACAGATCCTTCAGTAGTGAACGATCAGTTTTTTAATGATGTATCTAACCGCTGGAGCCCTAATTTTGGAGCTGGTTTATATCTCCATTCAAAACGTTGGTACCTTGGCTTATCTGCGCCAAGAATATTAAATACAGATTACAATAATGGAGGAAGTGGTTCTGCTGATTATGTAGCTTTAGAACGTATTAGTTATTATTTTACAGGTGGATATGTTTTTGACTTAAGTGAAAACATAAAATTAAAACCATCTGCGCTATTAAAAGCAACTAATGGAGCACCTTTATCCTTTGATATTTCAGCAAACTTTCTTTTCAATGAAAAAGTATGGCTGGGTGGAGCATATAGAGTTAATCAATATACTGCTGCTATAGGTGGTATCGCAGATTTTCAGATATCAAAACAATTAAGAATTGGTTACGCATATGAGTATCCACTTTCAGATATTAGACCTTACACAAGCGGAACACATGAAGTGTTACTTATGTTTGAAGTTTTTAAAAGTAAACGTATTAAATCGCCAAGATATTTCTAAAAAGAACCCAATTATGAAGATCAAAATATTAGCGCTCGTTATAATTTTAAGCAGTTCGTTTTCTTTTGCACAGACGAAATTAGCCGATAAATTCTTTGAAAATTATGGTTACGTTAAAGCCATAGAATTATATGAAAAAGCTGTTGAAAAAGGAGATAAAAGTGAGCACGTCTTAACACGTTTAGGTGATGCTTACTATAATAATTCTAACTCTGCAAAAGCTGCCTATTGGTACAATGAAGCTTTAACCGAGCATGACAACATTGAAGCTGAGTACATATATAAATACATCCAATCGCTTAGAAGTGTTGGAAAATATGAAGAAGCAGATGTTTGGTTCAGAAAACTGAGCGATGCACAACAAGGAGATAGCAGACTTAAAGGTTACAACCCCGATGAGATTGATATTTTTGATAAATTAACTTCAAAAAATAATGATGTTATAGTAACGGTAGAAAATTTACCTTTTAATACTGAAAATTCAGATTTCGGTTCATACCTTTTCAATAAAACACTTTACTTTGCCTCTGCTAGTAGTGATAACAATAAAGTATATAATTGGAATAAAGAACCTTTCTTAGACATATACCAAGTTAACGTTACAACAGAGGATAATGGAACAGAATCTTATGGTTCACCTTCAGAGATTACTGCTAAAGGTATTAATTCAGATTATCATGAGGCTTCTATAGCCATTACAAACGACGGTCAAACCATGTATTTAACTCGTGATAATACAAACAAACGTAACCGATTAAAATATGATGATAAAGGAACAACGCATCTTCAGATATATAAAGCTACATTGATAAATGATCAATGGTCTGAAGTAGAAGAATTACCTTTTAACGATAACTTATCTTCTACAGGTCACCCTACTCTTAGTCCAGATAATAAAATCTTATATTTTGTATCTGATCGTGAAGGTGGATTTGGACAAACAGACATCTATTCAGTAGAGATAAACGAAGATGATACTTATGGTATTCCTGAAAATTTAGGTCCTAACATCAATACAGAAGGTCGCGAAATGTTTCCTTTTGTAAGCGATGATAATACATTGTATTTTTCTTCTGATGGACATTTAAACCTAGGCTTATTAGATATTTTTAAATCTGATATTTTAAAAGCAGATATTGCTTCAGATCCTATAAATATAGGTGCACCATTTAACAGTGGATATGATGACTTTGCTTATTTTATTGAAAATGAAACTCAAAAAGGATATTTTTCTTCTAACAGACCAGAAGGAAAAGGTGGAGATGACATTTATAGCTATACGATAACAGAATGTAATCAACAGATTACAGGTGTTGCAAAAGAAGATAGAACCGATATTATTTTAGCAGGTGTAACAGTACAACTTATTGACGAAACAGGTAAAATAATAGAAGAAGTTCTTACTAAAGAAGATGGCGCTTACTTATTTGATGTAGAGTGTAACAAAACATATACAGTATTAGGTAGTAAACCTGATTATAAAGAAGATAAAGGAGTGCTTATTACTAATAGTGAAAATGAAAAAGTACATACTTTAGACTTAACGTTAAGACCATTAATTAAGGATGATCAAATAGTTATTAATCCTATTTTCTTTGATTTTGATAAGTCTAACATCAGAACTGATGCAGAATATGAATTAGAAAACATCGTTGATGTTATGCGTAAGCATCCTGAAATGGTAATTAAAATTGAATCTCATACAGATAGTAGAGGTCGTGATAAGTATAACTTAAAACTATCTGACAAACGTGCTAAGTCTACTAGAGAATATCTTTTATCTAGAGAAATTAATCCTAAAAGAATTGAAAGTGCCATCGGTTTCGGTGAAACTCAACTTTTAAATAAGTGTTCTAACGGTATTAAATGTTCTGAAGAAGAGCATCAGTTAAACAGACGTTCTTATTTCTATATTATAGATAAGACAAAAGAATAACATTACATTCTATAAATAACAAAAAAAAGCAAGCTTGTAATAAGCTTGCTTTTTTTTGTTATTTATACTTACTAAGATTCCTTCTATAAAAAATTCTTAAATTAGAAACTTTGAATTAATACTAATTAATGAAATACATAATGTCATTAACCCTTCTAATATCAGTTCTTTCTAGTCAATCTCAAAACTTAGAAGGATAAATTTCAGATCGTATCTCCAAACAACATTATCATATACTAATCTTATAATCCAAGACAAAAATATTGAGACATATAGTGATGAATTAGGCCGATATAATTTATCAATTTCAAACACCACAAGTACAGATACTTTAGTGGTGTCGTTAGTAGGTTATCTCTCCCCAAAAATTAGTTTAACAGACTTCATAGGCTACAAAAATTCAAATTATAACTTTGAACTTTCACCTAAGGTTGAACATTTAGAAGAAGTTTTGATAATTAATAAGAAACAGGTATATCTTAATCATTCCATAAAACTAAAAACTGGAAACAGAAAGCAAACTTTTCCTGCTTCAACACCTTTTGGTTACGAAACTGCAACATTAATTGAAAATCCAAAATAAAAAAAGGCAAGTTAATTGAGCTACACATAAAATTTAAGGATTCAAGTAAGGAGCTTTACGAAACACATAAAACCTGACAACGTAAAACTAAAAAGCTCAATGTATCTTACAACACCTAGTCTTCTTCATACACATACTAAAAAAGCATTGAAGTATACGCGATTTCGCTCTGATGATTGGGTTCTAAAATCTAGGAAATCTGATTTTAAGATGAAATTATTTACTGTTCCTTTTTTTAAGCTAAACATAGTATATGAGAAGGAGTAGCTAAAACTCAATACTATTAAATTATAATCTTATCGCTTAATAAACATATTAGTAAAATACCATTTACCATCAATATTCTGCTCTGCAGATACATCAAAATCTGTATAATCACCAATAATGTTATCTAAATGGCTAGGACTAGCTATCCAAGCGTTTACAACTGATTCTGCAGAATTAAAACCATAAGCCACATTTTCTGAAACTACGTTAGCATCTGCATTTGCTTGTAAACTCTCTTTTCTTAAAAAGAAATTATCATGCGATACATTATTTACTTCAATCATATAATCTGTATGCGTAGAAGCGACTGCTTTAACCGTAGAATGATGTTGTAATATACTTAAACCTTTATTAATTCTGTAAGCATTAATGAGCTCCATAATTTCAATTTCAATTTCTTTTGCTTCTGGTGCAATAGGAATTTCAATTGCATTTAAAGTTTCATCTTCCATGGAATCAGAAGCACAAGAAGTGAAACTAAATAGAGCTAAAACAGCCAACAGTGGCAAGAATTTAGTAATTTTCATAATGTAGGTTAATTAGGTTTGGGACTGCTAAATTAACCTCATAATAAACCTAAACTGTTAATAAAGTGTTAAAATCGACAAACAACATGTATTTCGTCGATATTAAATGTAAATAATCGATGAAATACTCTTTTGTCTTCAACAAAAATAAATTACAGCGGTAAAATACGCTTTTAAACGAATTTGAATCTTTATACACAACTCCTATTATACAAGAAAAAATAAAACTTATATTGATTAAAAATAAAAAAAGCCCTTAATATTAACTATAGACAATTCTATCTAAATTTTATACAATTAATTAAGGAGCTAATCGATCTATTTCCCAATTAAAATCTTCTTGTAATTTAAAACGAATTCTATCGTGCAAGCGATTAGGTCTGCCTTGCCAAAATTCAATTTCAACAGGTTTTATAATAAATCCTCCCCAATGCTTAGGACGCTCTATCTCCTGCCCTTCAAATTGTTCTACTAATTGTTTCAATTTATCTTCTAATTCGGCTCTGTTCTCTATAACATCACTTTGATTAGAGACTAAAGCTCCTATTTGGCTTCCTCTTGGTCGCGATTCAAAATAACCGTCACTAAGATTTTCTGATATCTTTTCAGCTTTACCCTTAATTATAATTTGTCGTTCTGCCGATGGCCAAAAAAATGACAAACAAACATTTGGGTTTTCAATAATAGCTTTTCCTTTTTCACTATTGTAATTGGTGTAAAAAATAAAACCCTCATATGTATATTTTTTAAGTAATACTACTCTACTCTTAGGAAACCCGTCTAAACCTATAGTTGAAACTGTCATAGCATTAGCTTCTTCTACATCGAAATTTTTATCAACTTCATAGAACCATTTTTGAAACAATTCCATGGGATTATCGCTAATATTCTCTTCTAGTAGTTCTTGTTTTTCGTAAGATTTTCTATAATTACCTAAGTCTGTATTCATTACGTTTTATTTTAAATTTTTCTACTGAATTTATTTCTACAATCGCTTTATTCCCTATAAATTTAAGGATTAAATTATATAAATGAAGTTTGAAGACAGCAAATATTCTAAGCTTATAGCTTATGAAAAAGTAGAATTTTCTTTTGGAACTTTTTATACAACTGAACACTTTCATTTATCCGAAATTAAAGAAGGTGTGCATGTCGATTGTAATATTGCTGCCGAATTGGTTTCACATTTTAGTCACTACATAGAAAAAGGTGTTAGAATAGGTTACGTAGCCAACCGCTACAACTCCTATTCGTTTGATCCACAGCTTTGGGTAGATTTCAATAATGACTATGATTCTTTTATAGCTGCTGCTATTGTAACTTATACAGATTTTAGTTACCTAAATGCTTCTTTGGAAAAACAATTTTTTAATAAAAGTTTAAAACGCTGTCGTAGTTTGGATGAAGCTATTGAATGGATGTTAAACCTTAGAGAATTTAATCAAAATTAAATACTTTTCCGTCTTTTGCTAAATGTACGTTCTCAAAAATGGTTTGAGCTTCTGTTCTAAACTCATCATAGCCGTTGTAACGTGTAGAATAATGTCCCAGTATTAAAGTTTCTACATTCGCTTTTTTAGCAATTGTAGCGGCTTGTTTAGCTGTACTGTGCCTTGTTGGTTTACAAAGTGCTTCATTCTTATCTAAAAAAGTAGATTCGTGATATAATACCGTGCAATTCTCAATTATTGGAATCATAGCTTCGTTATATGCTGTATCACTACAGAAAGCATAACTCTTTGAAGGTAAAGCATCCATAGTTACTTTAGCATTATTAATTAAAACACCATCTTCATTGATTACATCAAACCCCTGTTTTAATTTTCTGAAATAAGCCATATTAATATTAGCTTCATTAACTAAATTAATATCTAATTTACGCTCATTTTCTTTTTCCTTAAAAAGGAAACCATTGGTATAAATACGGTGTTTTAATGGAATTGTATAAACTTCAACTCTATCGTCTTCATATATTAATTCTGAAGCTTTAGAATTTAATTCATGAAAAATTAAAGGATAACTTGTCCAGCTACTCGACAATTTCATTTGAAGTGTAATCACCTCTTTTAATCCTTTTGGTGCATAAATATGAAGTTCGGTTTCTCTTGTTAACAAACTAAACGTATTTACTAAACCTACTAAACCAAAATAATGATCACCATGAAGGTGTGAAATAAAAATATGCTTAATTCTAGAAAACTTAACTCTATTACGTCTTAGCTCAACTTGTGTACCTTCACCACAATCTATTAAAAACATGTGATTTTTAATTTCTAAAATCTGTGCTGTAGGATTGGTATTAGTTCTTGGTGTTGCACTATGACAGCCTAATATGGTTAATTTCATCTTTGTTGTTTGTTAAATACATGTTGTTGTTAATAACCAAACAACTGAGTAATTTTAAGATATAGTGACAATCTTTTAAAACTCTAAGTCGCGTTCAATATCTTCCATTTCAATAATATCATAAGCCTCTTGCATTGTTGGCACTACCATAATTTCTTCTGGCATCTCATCTAAGTCAACTTTTTCTGAAACGATTACAAAAGTCTTTTTATCTGCTCTATGGTTTTTGCTTAATCTTAAAAACTCAATGATATCTTCTAATAATACTTTATCTAAACTTGAAAGTTTAACGATAAGATGATAATTTTTATAAGTATCATAATCTTTCTCAATATTACTAACCAACGTTTTTACAGTTGCTGTTTCTTGGTTAATTATTGTTGTGTTTTCGTCTCTATCTATGATCATATTCTATTGTTTTATTTTAGACGCTAAAAGATATATAACAGCCATTCTAACAGCTACACCATTCTCTACTTGATTCAGAATAATGGCTTGTTTAGAATCTGCTACATCACTTGTTATTTCTACTCCTCGGTTTATAGGCCCTGGATGCATAATTACAATTTCTTTATCTAAGCTATCTAGTAGTTCTTTATTAACGCCAAATTGTTGCGTATATTCTCTTGTTGAAGGAAAATAACTAATATCCATACGCTCATTCTGAACTCTAAGCATGTTAGCTACATCACACCATTCTAAAGCTTTCTTTAAATTGGTTTCTACTTTAACACCCAAATCCTTAATATACTTAGGCAATAGTGTTTTAGGACCACAAACCATTACGTTTGCGCCTTGTAATTGTAACGCGTATATATTAGAAAGTGCAACTCTACTGTGTAATATATCTCCAACAATTACCACATTCTTACCTTTAACGCTTCCTAATTTTTCTCTTATAGAATAAGAATCTAATAAGGCCTGTGTAGGATGCTCATGGGCACCATCTCCTGCATTAATAATACTTGCATTAACATGTTTTGATAAAAAAACACCTGCTCCAGGGTTAGGGTGACGCATTATAACCATATCCACTTTCATGGATAAAATATTATTTACAGTATCTATTAATGTTTCTCCTTTTTTAACTGAAGATTGAGATGCCGAAAAATTAATAACATCAGCAGATAATCTTTTTTCAGCTAATTCAAAAGATAGTTTTGTACGTGTAGAATTTTCAAAAAATAGATTTGCAATAGTAATATCTCTCAATGAAGGCACCTTTTTTATAGGTCTATTAATCACTTCTTTAAACTGATCTGCAGTTTCAAAAATAAGATCAATATCTTTTTTAGTTAGATATTTAATTCCTAATAAGTGATTGACACTTAATTCGCTCATTTTTTAAGTCTTTTATAGCTATTAGCCTTTAGATATTGGCTTTTAACGATTCACTCTATTTTTATTATTTAAAATCTTAAATTGAAGTATAACTTTAATTTAAGTCATAAAATATCATTTATTTATCTACTAAATAAACAGCATCTTCACCTTCATTTTCAGCCCATTTCACTATAACCTTTTGGTTATCGATAGCATCAACTTGTCTTCCTCTATAATTAGGTTGTATTGGTAAATGCCTACTAAAACGTCTATCTATCAAAGTTAATAATTCTATATCCTTAGGTCTTCCAAAAGATTGAATAGCTGTAAGTGCAGATCTGATACTTCTTCCTGTATATAAAACGTCATCAATAAAGACTACGTTTTTATCTTCAACAATAAAATTAATTACAGTGGTATTCGCTTCTAAAGGTTTATCGCCTCTTCTAAAATCATCTCTAAAAAATGTGATATCTAAATGTCCATGTTGAATATTTTTAATTTTATACTCTTCAGTTAACATTTGAGCTAAACGATCAGCCAAAAATTTTCCTCGAGGCTGAATACCAATCAATACTGTTTCAGAAAAATCATCATGATTTTCAATCAGTTGACAAGCCAACCGGTGAAGGATAATATTGACTTCTTTAGAGTTAAGTAGTACTTTTTGACTCATATAATTTCCAAGCATTGTTGATAAACAAAGTTAGGATAAAAAAAATTATGCGCAATGATTTTTTTGAAGCAAAAGAATAAAACTTAACGCTATTACAATAAAAAAACATCGGATTTTCGGTAATAAAAAAACCCTCTAAACGTAATGTTTAAAGGGTTTTGACTTTTAAAGTGTCTAATGACAACTTTATCAGCGGAGAAAGAGGGATTCGAACCCCCGGAGGTATGACCCTCAACAGTTTTCAAGACTGCCGCATTCGACCGCTCTGCCATTTCTCCAGATGTCTCATCAGGTATTCCCTGAATGCGGGTGCAAATATACACTGCTTTTTGATGTTGACAAACTTTTTTTTAGATTTTTTTAAAAAAAATTTAATCAATGATTTTATGAGATAAAAAATATGGATTTTAAGAAAGTATATATTTATTGTTTTATTAAACATAAAATCTAGTTATAACATTAAAACCAGCAGCTTATGTAAATCCTTTTAATACTATAATCACTTAAATAGTTTTTATTCAAAAAAAAGATATGCTTTCAGTGAAAAAAATATTTTAATCCTTCTTATTATATTTCTGCTAATTTAAGAGATATTGCTGAAGTAAAAATGGGAACGAAAGAAGTATTAACTTCAAAAATGACTTTGGGTCGTTTAAAATGTACGACAAATACACATAAAAAAATTAAATGATTATTTTTAAGATCAAAGACATCTATGAAAGCTATACTAACCGAAACACTTCTCCTCATCATTTACACAAAAGGGCTATTAGTGAAGGTGGTTGTTATATCTGATTGACGCAAAAAAGAAGAACATGATGCAACTTAAAATGATAAGAATAAATTTGCTGTTTTAGCCGATAATAATAAAATTATACACAGAATATATTACTAAAGAAACTACAAAGACAAATATTGGTATAAATCTTGTTATAAATTAGCAATATCTTTAAAAAATAATAACTCCAGCTTACTTTTACTAACTGCAGACATTATTAAAGTACCCGTATCTGCTAGGCTTAAAACCCATTTCTCTAACAAAAAAATATAAACAACGGGTCTAAAAAATTAAAAATCATGAAAAAAACAGTTATCATTCTAGGTTTTATAAGCACAATAGTTGCCGTTGTATTCTCGGTTACACCATTATATAGTTTAGCAATTACACCTTTAATTATTGCTTTTATTTGTGGATTAGTTCTTGTCTTCCTCTCAAAAAAGGATAAATCAAAACCAAAAGCTATTCAATATATATTTATCCTTATTATTATGTCTTTAAGTTTAACTATATATAAAGGTGTTTTTGATACTTCTGAAGTTGGAAATACAGAACCATTAGAACTTAAAAATGAAAAGAATCAGAAAGATTCTAAAGAATTTCCTGAAAAAATTGAAGCTGATAAAGCTTTTTAAAGTTTCAGTTAAAATGTAAGAATAATATTCGTCTAATTGTATTATTTTTGAGAAAATCAATTAGTTAGATGAAAACGCTTATTGCATCTGTACTTATTCTTGTTGGCTCATGCGCCAATATAAGACATAGTCAAAAAATTGAAAATTTAGAAAATAGCATCGTTTTTAATAATGAAGTTATTGTTCAACAATATTTGAATACGATTCAGACTGACGATCTAAAAAATCATCTTGAAGAAATTTCTTCTGATAAATATAATGGCAGAAAAACTGGAGAAAAAGGTCACAATCAAGTTTGTAATTATATAAGAGAATATTATAAAACTCTAGAAATACAACCACCAAAATCTCATAAAAACTATTATCAAAAAGTACCAAAGAGTGCCCTGCCCAAAGGGCTTAATGATTCTCAAAATATTATAGCCCTTATTAAAGGGTCTGATTACCCTAATGAATACCTTTATATTACTGCTCATTCTGATCATGAAGGAGTGATTGATGGTGAAATTTATAATGGTGCTGATGATAATGCTTCAGGCACAGCTTCTGTTTTAGAAATAGCACAAGCCTTTCAGCTAGCTACTAAAAACGGCTATGGACCAAAAAGAACAATTGTGTTTCTTCATGTTACCGCAGAAGAAGTTGGTTTACACGGCTCAAACTATTATACAGAACATCCCATTTTTCCTTTAGAAAATGCCGTTGCAGATCTAAATATAGATATGATTGGGAGAGTCGATGATAGGCATACCGGTAATGAAAACTACCTATATCTTATTGGTGCAGACAAAATGAGCACAGAACTTCATTTTGTTGCTCAAAAAGCCAATTCAACATTTACCAATCTTAATTTGGACTACAAGTTTAATGAAGATAATGATCCTAATAGGTATTACTACCGCTCTGATCATTATAATTTTGCATTAAAAGGTGTACCTGTTATTTTCTTTTTTAACGGCATACATGCCGATTACCATAAACCAACAGATACGGCAGAAAAAATTAATTATGCTCTTTTAAAAAAACGAACAAAATTAATATTTGCTACAGCATGGTATTTAGCAAACTCACCTAATAAACTGAAGAAAGAAATTCTCTGATGTTAAAATTTGTTAAAAACTATCTCTCTTAAACTTCAGCCCTATTCTATTTTTGTAGATTTAAGTCTCACCTGATTTTGAGGTGAATAAAAACAGCCTATATCGGCATAAACAATTCTATTTATTAAATGAAAAAATTACTCCTTCTTAGTTGTGCATTTGTCATAGCTACAAGCTGCGGCACTACTTCAAAAAACAACGCTACCACTTCTCATTCTGAAACCACTAAGATTACAGACCCCACAATATACGCTTCTACAATTACTGCAGAAGAATTGAAAACTATGCTTTATAAATATGCCTCTGATGAGTTTGAAGGTAGAGATACCGGCGAAAAGGGACAAAAAATGGCTGTAGAATACTTGAAGCAAAAGTATATAACAATGGACATCCCTACTCCACTTGGAGATGATGATTATTTTCAAGAAGTTCCTTTAGAAAAACAAAAAGTTGCGGAAGCAAAAGTAGTCGTAAATGGAAAATCATTTGAAAGTTTTAAAAATCAAATTGTATTAGCAATTCCTAATGATGTAGATATAACCTTAAACAGTATTGTATATGTTGGCTATGGCATTGACGATGAAAATTATTCAGATTATAAAAACATAGATGTTAAAGGAAAGTTTATAATTGCTAAAGCTGGCGAACCAAAAGATGCTGATGGTAATTATATTACTTCGGGCAATACAGAGGAAACAAAATGGACCAATGGACGCCAATCCTTATCGAGCAAAAGAGAAGCTGCTAAAGCTAATGGTGCCATAGGACTTTTATATATGGACAACAATCTATTTCCTAGATATGCTGGTTTCTACCAAAGTCAATTCTCTGCTGGTACAGCTGGTCGTTTATCTTTAAAGAATAACGACAATGGTATTACAATGATGATGATTAATGAAACGTTAGCAAAAGCGCTAAACCCTACTATTTCTGAAGATACAACACCTAAAGAAATAGATACTACTATTAATTTAGAGATCAAAAACAAAACTGAGTCTATTATGTCCGAAAACGTTGTCGCATTCATTAAAGGTTCTGAAAAGCCAAATGAAATTATTGTAATATCTGCGCATTTAGATCATGAAGGTATTAAAAACGGAGAAATTTATAATGGAGCAGATGATGACGGTTCTGGTACAGTAGCTATACTTGAGATTGCACAAGCTTTTAAAACCGCTGAAAAAGCAGGTCATGGACCAAAACGTTCTATACTGTTTCTTCATGTTACAGGTGAAGAAAAAGGGCTTTTAGGATCTAGGTATTATGCTGATGTAGCCCCTGTATTTCCTCTCGAAAATACTGTAGCTAACCTCAACATTGACATGATAGGTCGTGTAGACCCAGAACGCACTGAAGGAACTAGGAATTACATTTATTTAATAGGTAGTGATAAATTAAGTACTGATTTACACCAAATTTCTGAAGAAGCCAATTCAAAGTATACTCAAATAGAACTAGATTATAAGTTTAATGATGATAATGATCCAAATCGTTTTTATTACAGATCTGATCATTATAATTTTGCAAAAAACAATATTCCTGTCATATTTTATTTTAATGGAACACATGCTGATTATCATAAACCATCAGATACACCAGACAAAATTGAATACGATTTATTAGAAACACGAACTAAATTAGTTTTCTATACGGCTTGGGAAGTCGCCAATAGAAATGATCGTGTTGTTGTTGATAAAAAAGTAAGTGAATAAAACTTTCTACAAAAAAATAAAAAGTCCTTTCAATTATACTGAAAGGACTTTTTATTTTTTAAGAACTGATAAAATTCCAAGAAGTTATAAGAGAGATAGCAAAATCAATACAAATCTCTTTTTGCTTAATTTGTTTGCCAAAAACTTAAACCCACAAAAAAAGCCTTTCATTACTGAAAGGCTTATTACTTCTGGGTGGAAGACCGGGTTCGAACCGGCGACTTTCGGTACCACAAACCGACGCTCTAACCAGCTGAGCTACAACCACCATTTTAAATTGGATTGCAAAGATAATTTATTTGTTAATATGTGCAAACACTTTTTGAATTTATTTTAAATCAAATAATGAACCTACAGCTACATAGCGTTCAACTGTATAACCTTCAGCATGTTCCACACCAATTAATCTTCCTAAATTTCTAGCTCTATAATCTATACTTTCTGTAAAGTTTTTGCTAGATATCGGAGTTTCAGGCTCTTTACTATTTGGGTCAAAAAATTGAGTTTTGTAAGCTAATACAGAATCTATCTTTTTATCTATAAATCCAGTAACATCAACTACAAAATCGGGTTCAATATCTTTCCATTGAATATAATGGTAAACCACCTTAGGTCTCCATGGCTCTTGCGCTTCACTTTCGTTCTTATAATAAGTTTCAATTTTTTTTAATCCACTTAAAAAACAAGCATCGCTTACTAGCTGACTTCCTTTAGGGTGATCAATGTGTCTATCATCAATAGCATTGCAAAGAATGATTTCAGGTCTGTAATAGCGAATCATTTTAATAAGTTCAAGTTGATGCTCCTTATCATTTTTAAAAAAACCATCGGCAAATCTCATATTTACTCTAGAATGTACACCTAATATTTTGGCTGCATTAAAAGCCTCTTCATCACGTGTCTCAGCTGTTCCTCTGGTTCCTAATTCTCCTCTAGTAAGATCTATAACACCTACCTTCTTACCATTTGCAACTTCTTTTGCTAAAGTTGCAGCACAGCTTAATTCTACATCATCAGGATGCGCTCCGATGGCTAATATGTCTAATTTCATATAAAAATTTAGTTTTCTAAGTATCAAAAATATTAAAAAGTAGGTAGATAATCCACTTCTTTTTATTTCGCAAACGATATCGACTGAATATATTTATGTTTATTCTAAAAAATAATGATCAAAATTGAAAAATTAGCAATACTCTCAAAGTATGACTTTCGTCATAAATATTACTTACTTATGCTACTACCTTTACACTATAATTAAAACAGAAAGTAAGCATGAGCTTAACGTAAGTCATTTTAATCATCATCAATTCTTTATTTATTTAAAGAAAATTTTATCCGATATTATTGCGATTCTTTGTAAGCTAAGTTCATTCATTTTAGGATTATATAAAAGAAAAAAGTTCCTTAATCCTACTCTTTTTGATAATACTAGTATTAAAGCCTGTATGATGGCTATTTAGAATCGAATGTAAAATTAAATCAATTAAATCATGGAAACTTTATTAAATAACTCAATTATGAAAACAAGAGATCTCTCGAAGTACGGATTAAAAGACACAAACGCTCATTGGAATCTTTCACCAGAAGAATTACAACGCATAACCATTGAAAAAGGTATGGGTAAGGAAACAGCTAACGGAACACTTGCTGTTAATACTGGAAAATACACAGGACGTTCTCCTCAAGATCGTTTTATTGTAAAAGATGACTATACTAAAGATCGTGTATGGTGGGGAAAAACAAATAAAGCTGTATCTCCTGAAAATTTTGAAATCTTACAAGCAGAAATAACAAAGTATTTAAGTGGTAAAGAAATTTACGTAAGAGACGCTTATGTTTGTGCTGATCCTGAATACAAAACAAACGTTAGAACTGTTACTGAATTACCTTGGTCTAACATGTTTACATATAATATGTTTTTAAGATCAGATGAATCTGAATTAGAAAACTTTGAAGAAGATTGGTTGGTACTTTGTGCACCAGGTTATGAAGCTCCAGACCCAAAAGCTGTTGGTTTACGTCAAGGCAACTTCTCTATACTTAATTTTTCTAAAAAAGTAGCACTAATAGGTGGTTCTGCTTACACAGGTGAAATTAAAAAAGGTATCTTCTCTTCTCTTAACTTTGTTCTACCTGTTGAGAAAAACGTTTTACCTATGCACTGTTCTGCTAACGTTGGTGAAGCTGGTGATACTGCCATATTCTTTGGATTATCTGGTACAGGAAAAACCACTTTATCTGCAGATCCAACTCGTAAATTAATTGGTGATGATGAGCATGGATGGACTGCTGACAATAATATTTTCAATTTTGAAGGTGGTTGTTACGCTAAAGTGATTGATTTATCTGAAGAAAAAGAACCAGATATTTTTAGAGCTGTTAAACCAGGCGCAATATTAGAAAACGTAGTTTTTAAAGATAACGGAGAGGTTGACTATATGGATAGTAGCATCACTCAAAATACACGGGTAAGTTATCCTATCTATAATATTGATAATATTCAAGTGCCTTCTTACGCAGGAAATCCTAAAAATATATTTTTCTTAACTGCAGATGCATTTGGTGTGTTACCCCCAGTATCTAAGTTAACACCAGGGCAAGCTGCATATCACTTTATTTCTGGTTATACAGCTAAAGTTGCAGGTACAGAAGCAGGTATTACAGAACCAGTACCATCATTCTCTGCTTGTTTTGGAGAACCATTTATGCCATTACACCCAACTGTATATGCTGAGATGTTAAGCAAAAAAATGCAAGATGCAGGCGTTAATGTTTGGCTGATAAATACAGGATGGAGCGCAGGACCTTACGGTGTAGGATCTCGTATAAAATTAAAATACACGAGAGCTATGATCACGGCAATCTTAGACGGAGAATTAGATAATGTTGAATTTGAACAACATCCAATATTTGGATTGTTCATGCCAAAAACTTGCCCTAACGTTCCTAATGAAATTTTAGATCCAATGAACACTTGGGATCAAAAAGGAGATTACATCAGTAAGTCAATTCAATTAGCACATTCTTTCCACTTAAACTTTGAAAAATTTGCTAGTGAAGCTTCTGAACAAATCATAGAAGGTGGTCCATTAATTGATGAACACCATCACTTAAACGATCACGTTTAATAGTTACCATGATTGAGAAGAGCCCTAATTAGGGCTCTTTTTTTTGTTTTAAATATTATGAAAAAAATCTTAACTATATTTTTAATCCTTCTTGTAAGCACCACATTAAAAGCTCAAAATACTACTGAAGATTATTTAGGATCTTGGTATACTTTAGGTTTAAGCCATCAGTTTACAGAACACTTTAGCTTAATGCCTTATGCTGAATTAAGGTTCTATGAACCTTCATCAAATTACAATCTTACGTTTTTAAGTTTAAATGCTAATTATCATATTAAAAATAGCCAAACCTTAACGCTTGCTGTCGCATATTTAGATATTGATAGTTATTTAGGAAACGACAACATCCCTAACACTATTGAGCATCGGATTATGGAACAATACTCAAAAAAACATAAGTTTGGTTCACTTAATATTCAGCATCGCCTTAGAGTAGAGCAACGCTTCTTAAAATACACTGATAGAAATGAATTACAACACCGATTTCGTTATCGTTTAAGCTTAAAATATCCTTTGAATAAAACCTTATTCTTAGGATTAACCGAAGAGCCTTTTGTTAATTTTCAAGATCAAGTATTTCATGAAAACCGATTTTATGTTGCTATCGGATTCAATCTATTAAAACATACACAACTTCAAATGGGTTATATGAAACATCATATTAGAAAAAATAATCTTAACAGAATTCAAGTGGGTATCAGCATTCAGACAGATTCTAGAAAACCTAAAAAACTACTTTAATGCAGTAATCGCTTGATTGATGTCTTGTTTTAAATCTTTAACTTCTTCTATTCCTACAGAAAAACGAATTAACTGATCACTAATACCAACAGCATCTCGTTCGTCTTGGGTTAATAAGGCATGTGAGGTTAAATGCGGTGAAATTACCGTACTTTCTACTCCTGCTAAACTCATAGATGATTTAATTAACTGTAATTGTTTTTGGAATTGATAAGCATCTAAATCTTCTAACAACTCAAAAGACAACATCGCACCATAACCACTCATTTGAGATTTAGCTAATTTGTGCTCTGGATGCGATTTTAATCCTGGATAATAAACTTTAGCTACTTTAGGGTGTTTCTCTAGCCATTTGGCTAATTTCACGGCATTATTTGTTTGGGCTTTAACACGTAAGCCTAAAGTTTTCATACTACGCTCTAACATCCAAACGGTCATATCACTTAAGTTTCCACCTAAATTTTTACCGACATTCCAAATGCGTTCTATATGTTCTTCTGTACTTGCCACAACTCCTGCTAGAATATCACTATGACCTCCTAAATACTTCGTTGCAGAATGCATTACCATATCTATACCCAAATCCATTGGGTTTTGATTTACAGGCGAAGCAAATGTATTATCTATAGAAGTTAAGACACCTCTAGCCTTTCCTAATTTAGCAATCGCTCTAATATCCGTAATAGTCATTAAAGGATTTGAAGGCGTTTCAATATGAATTAATTTGGTGTTTGGTTTTATAGCTTCGTCAAAATCTTCAACTTTATAACCATTGGTAAACGTGAATTCAATTCCATATTTAGGAAATTCTTCTTTTATAAAATTAACCGTTCCACCGTACAAAGTATTTTGAACCACTAAATGATCTCCTTGTTTTAAAAAAGCTAAAAACATGGTACTAATGGCAGCCATCCCAGAACCAAATATCAATGCAGATTCAGTATGCTCTAAAGCTGCTATTTTCTTTGCCAAATACGCTTGATTTGGTGTATTAAAATAACGCGGATAACGTTTTACCTCAACATCTAAAAACTCATAGGAAGAACTTAGATACATAGGAGATACTGCCCCTTTAAATTGTTCATCTTTTACTTCACCTACATGTGTACAAATGGTATTTAAACCTAATTTCTTCTTTGACATTGCTTTTATTTTTAGATCCTAAAATTAATAAAAATGAAAGTAAGTGATGTTAATATAAAACCAAAATTGGTTGACAAACATAAGCGTTCATCAACCAATTTATTCTATTATACAATATATGAAGTTTCTCTTTACTTCTTATAGTGCTTTTTATACTGTACATATGATAAAGTTCCTAATATAGCAATGACACCTAAAGTAATCGCAATAAACTGGAAACTTAAAATTTGATCCCCACTAGCATAAGAATGTAATCCTGATAAGTAGAAATTTACGCCAAAGTAAGTCATAAGAATACTCCCAAAGGCAATAATTGACATTAAGTTATAAATCCAACGGCTTCTTAGTCCTGGCACCAAACGCATGTGGATTACAAAAGCATAAATCATAATACTAATAAGTGCCCAAGTTTCTTTTGGATCCCATCCCCAATAACGTCCCCAACTTTCATTAGCCCACATACCACCAAGGAAGTTTCCGATACTAAGCATTACTAAACCAACGGTTAAAGCCATTTCATTAATAATGGTTAATTCTTTTATGTTGATTAGCATACGTTCCTTATTCTCTTTAGTTGTAAAAATCATAAGAAATAATGACACTACACCTAAGATCATTCCGATAGCAAAAGGACCATAACTTGCTACAATTACAGAAACGTGAATCATTAACCAATAGCCTTGTAATACTGGTTGAAGATTTGCAATTGCTGGATCCATCCAGTTCCAGTGTGCTACCATTAAAATCATAGAACATACAAATGCTGATGCTGCAATGGTTAAACTACTCTTTTTAAAACCTAACAACAACCCAAATAACATTACAGACCAAGCTACATAAATCATAGACTCATAAGCATCACTCCAAGGTGCGTGACCTGACAAGTACCAACGTAATATTAAACCACCCAAGTGCATTACAAATAATGCTATAATTACCCCTATAAATGCTTTAATGGCAATACTTAACCATTTACTTTTATATTTAAAAATCTGAATAATAATAAGAATAAACAATACCGTACTAGCATACATATACCAGCTAAATAATCGCTTAAAAATATCGTAATCGTTATATAGAATTTCAGCATCTATCTTATCATCCGATAACATTACCTCACTACCGTAGCGTTGTTGTGTTTTTTTAATTCCGTTAAGTAATTCTTCTGCTTTAGAATAATCTCCTGTTTGTTTCGCGTTATTGAGCGTTACTAAATAAGCGCTAAAACCATTGTTTATAAAGTTACCATATAAAGTATCTGTTATTTTTTCTCTATATTCTTGTTCTCTAAACTCTAAAGAAGAAATCCATTTGTTATTTTCATCACCAGGAACAGGAAATATTTTAATTGTACGACCTTCTATAGCATTGTATAGTAAATTAACTCTAGAATCAGCTTCTTTTACTTCCTTCTGAAATCCGTTTGGCTCAGTTGTTTTATATGCTTCTTCTAAATAAGGTGCTAGTTTATAACGTCCTTCTGGTGTGAAGAAGTCTACAAGTTTAGAATAATCATCATCGTAATCAACTCCTATTATAGTTCTAATAGAATCTGCTTTACGTGGTTTTAAATAAATGATTGGTACATTATACCAAAGCATCGGACTTTCTTGAATAGATAAAAAGACTTGATCGGCATCAAAATCTTCGTAAACATCACTTTTACTCAACTTCCTTAACATTTCTGAAGCATAAGTATGCATTGGCATCATACGACCACTATAGTCTTGAACTACCATTTTAGAAAACTTAGCGGTATGTTCTTTAGGTGTAATGTGAACTCTTAATATAGAATCTATTTGTTCTTTTCCTGGTTGATTTCCATGATTATGACCATCATCTTCTGAATGTTCTTGTGCAAAACCAGATAAACTGATTAAAAGCAAAATCATAGTCATCATCTTAGCTTTCTTCTGCTTTATTTTACCAAGTCTTGTTCTAATTTCATCAAAGCGTGTGTGCTTAGCAAAAAGAATCGCTAACAATCCAAAATACAATAACATATAGCCTACATAAGTGATATTTGTTCCCCAAAAATCATGGTTTACAGAGAGCACTGTCCCTTTTTCATCGGGATGAAAACTTGCTTGAAAAAAGCGATAGCCTTTATGGTCTAATACGTGATTCATATATACTCGATAATCAAAATCACCATCTTCTTTATCTAAAACAGTTATTTTACTTTCGTAAGATGAATAGGCTTTTTCTGTACCAGGATATTTTTCGGCAATGAAGTCGTTTAATTTAATTTCAAAAGGTAATTTTAATGCTTTAGGGCCATATTTTAATGCTATTTCTAATCCACCAACTTCAATTTCTTCAAATTCGCTATTTGCACCAGGTCCTCCTAATAAATCTACTTTTTTTGTTTCACCATTTGCTGTAATATTTAAAACAAGCCCATCATTATCATTATTTGTTTTAAGTAATTCTGGTTTTTCTATAACTCCAAAGTCACCTTTTGCAATAGGTTTTGGCATTACAATTTGCATGTTACCTATTACGTACCTAGATCTTAAAATTAAAGGTTGTAAACTATCTTTTACTAATTTACCGGTTGCCCTTGTAGCCATAGTCATATAATCACCTTCGTAAGGAGATTGAATAAATAAACCTTTTTCAGTTTCTGATATATTTATAGCACCTTCTTGAAACTTGTTTAAAGAGATTAAAGTATTATGTAGATTGGTAACTTTACCATCTTCTAAAAAATGATTGTGTGGCCCGTTTTCGGTACCTTCAACTATTTTTAAATAACGGTTTCCTGTTTCATTAGGAATAATATCTTTTTCTGCACTTTCAATAAATTCTTTTAATTCAATATGAACATCAACACCTCCATAATCAAAAGTTTCGCTGAAAGTATTATTTAAGCGTGGTGAAAAGTCTACAGCTTCTTCTATACGGCGTTGTTGTAACTGACCATTCACTTTAAAATCGCCTAGAATGCGACCTGATATATATGTTTTTTGTGAGAAAAACTCACTTTGTGTTTCTCCTTCTCTTATTGGCATCATACCCTCAAACCCAACATAACGTGTTATAAAAGCTCCAAGCAGTATAAAAACAAAAGATAAATGCAAAATTAACGTTGCCCATTTCTCTTTTTTATATAAACGGTATCTAAATATATTACCCGCAAAATTAATCACAAAAAACACCATTATAGCTTCAAACCACCACGCATTATAAATTAATGTTCTGGTGTATGGTGTTGGAGAAGTATCCATGTTTCTATCTAAAATAGTACCCACTGCCATGGCAACGGCAAAGGCAATAAATAAGAAAGCAGTAAGTTTTGTGGAGAATAGTAAATTAGCGATTTTCTTTTGCATAACAATAGGCTTTTTTAAGCTCGCGCAAAGATATGGTTTTTTAACGATTTACATAGTGAGTTTAACGCTTGTAAAGATGTTAAAGTTCTAGTAAAAAAAGGTTCATTTTGTGGTATTAGCTTTTAACATTTTATTTTGCTCTACCATTAACTCCTTTAAATCGGTTAACAGCTGAATATCTTTGGGAGTCACTACCGTCTTATCCTTAGCATCATGAGATTTAGTTCTAAGACGATTCATAAACTTTACTATTATAAAAACGGTAAAGCCAATAATTAAAAAGTCTAAAAATACTTCAGACAATTTTCCGTAAGCTACAGCAACTTCACTTGTTGTAATAGCACCTGTAGTATCTAAAACGGCATCTCTTAAAACTAACTTCTTTTCTCCAATATTAACCCCGTCTGTTAATAAAGACAAAGGGGGTAAAATAACTTGTTTAGCTAATACATCTATCACTTTGTTAAATGCCGCACCAATGATGATACCAATTGCCATATCCATCATATTTCCTTTTACAGCAAATTCTTTAAATTCTTTTAACAATCCCATAATTATCTTTTTTTAATAGCTTATAGGTGCAAATTTAGAAAGATGTCTATTATAATTCTGATTTTCTCGCCGCAAAAATATTCATGTACATAAAGGTGCCCATTTTACGAGCTCTTCGTTTGGCATTCTCTGCATAATCTCCTTCGTGTAATTCGTCTATAGTTTGAAACCAAAGATTTAACCAAATACCAAAATGTAATTCTGTTATGGTGTGATTAAAAGCTGCATCTACCTTAGTGTGGGCTTCTAAAGGATTCCCTGAAAATTTGGTTTTTAAGAATAAACTAGATTCCCAAAACGTAGTTAAATGCTGTAAATGGGCATCCCAATTCTTTATCGTATCATTAAAAAAAGGACCTAATTTCTCGTCTTTTCTTACTTTTTCATAAAATTTAGAAACGAGTTGAAATATATCTTCTCTTGTTTTTATATCTAGTTTTTCCATAAATTTTATTTTATTGTAACAATTAATTCAGATAAAGCTATCACTAAAATAGTGCTTTATTATGTTACTAAAATAAGAAATCTTATTACTTTTACAGCATGATATCAGTTGTATTACTTGGTGCTGGCAATGTTGCCACACATCTATATAAAGCATTTTCTAATGCTGAAAATATTTCGATTATACAATGGTATAATCGAACACGATCCTCAATTTCTTCTTATGCTAATGAGGTCGCTATAACAGATTCTTTAGAAGAATTAAAAGAAGCTGATATTTATATTATTGCCGTTAGCGATGACAGTATTGCAGAGTTTTCTACAACATTACCATTTAAAGATCGGTTTGTAGTGCATACCTCAGGAAGCGTTGCTATGCATGATATTGATAAAAAAAATGAGATTGGTGTTTTTTATCCGCTTCAGACGTTTTCTAAAAATGCAGATATAAACTTTGCAGAAGTTCCTATTTGTATTGAGGTATATGAAAAAGAAAACCTTCAATTATTAAAAGATTTAGCCAAAGCAGTAAATTGTAAACCTCATAAAATTACAACAGAGCAACGCCAAACGCTTCATTTAGCTGCTGTATTTGTAAATAACTTTACTAATCAAATGTATAGAATTGGGCACGAAATCTGTGAGACTAAAAATATTGAATTTAACATCTTACATCCTTTAATTGAAGAAACAGCAAAAAAAATTCAAGAAATGTCACCTTTTATGGCACAAACAGGCCCAGCAAAACGGAACGACAAAAAAACGATAAAAAGACAGTTGAAACTCATAGAAAAAGAAGAACACGAATCGATTTATAAATTACTGACATCTTCTATAAAAAGAACCCACGGATTTAATTCTACACCAACAAAAAAAGTTAATAAATAATGAACGACGACAAAAGTTATAAAGAATACTTAGCAGACATAACTACTTTTATTTTTGATGTAGATGGTGTTTTAACGGACGGTACTATAACGGTGACAACTGATGGTGAAATGCTAAGAACCATGAATATTAAAGATGGCTTTGCACTAAAAACTGCTATTGATAACGGTTTTAATCTTTGTATAATTTCTGGAGGCTCTAATGAAGGTGTTAGAAAACGTTTAGCAGGTTTAGGTATAAAAGATATTTTTTTAGGAGCACACAACAAAATAGAACAACTTGAGACCTATTTAGATCAGAAAAATATTTCAAAGTCTCAAGTATTATATATGGGAGATGATATTCCTGATTACCCTGTTATGACTCTAGTAGGCATGCCATGCTGTCCACAAGATGCTGTTGCAGAAATTAAGGCTATTTCAAAATATATTTCTCATAAAAATGGTGGTAAAGGTGCTGTTAGAGATGTTATTGAGCAAGTGCTTAAAGTTCAAAACAAATGGAATAAAAACTTTAGCGCTAAATACGATTAATAATAAATTAGCAATTGGGGTTTAAAATAACACAATAAACATGTCAGCTAAAGGCAGAAGACATAGCACAGGATTTGGGTATATTGGTTTTGGTAATAGTCAAGCGACCTTTAACCAAAGATCGTCTGCACCTTATTCTAGATACAAAGAAAAATTAGATCTTGAAGCTCACTTAAACTATCAAATGCATTTTTTGCATAAAGACCTAACTAAAGAAGACAAACAAAAAATTAAAGCTAAAATTAAACAAGAAGAACGCAAGATCTTAAAAAAAACGGCTATTATTGGTAGCGCAGTTTTTACTATTATTGCAATAAGTGCTTATTATTTAGTTACTATAATTTTATCTCACTAAAACTTCAAATGACTCATATACTTAAATTAATTCGTTGGAAAAACCTATTAATGATTGCTTTGATGCAATACTTAATTAAATACGCTCTTTTAATTCCTTTTAAAGAAAGTCATGGTGTATCAACAACATTAAGCGATTTCAACTTTCTTATTCTCGTTTTTGCTACGTTGTGTATCGCTGCTGGTGGTTATATTATTAATGATATTTATGATGTGGAAACAGATAAAATTAATAAGCCAAACCAACTTATTATTAACAAACATATTACAGAGAAAAACGCTTCAACATTATTCATTATTCTTAATATAATCGGAGTTGGATTAGGGTTCTACTTAGCTAATGGTATTGGTAAGCCTACTTTTTTTACTGCTTTTTTTATTGCATCAGCACTACTTTATATTTATTCTACTTCATTAAAACAGATTGCTATAGTTGGTAATATTGTTGTATCCTTAGTAGTTGCATTAAGTATTTTGTTGGTTGGAATTTATGAAATAATCCCTGCAATAAACATAAACAACAAAGCAGTGCAAATGACATTTTTAAATATTATAAAAGACTACGCTATTTTTGCTTTTATGATTAATCTTATAAGAGAATTAATAAAAGATATTGAAGATATAGATGGAGATTATAAAGCAGGCATACAAACACTTCCTATTTTAATTGGTAGAGATCGGGCTAATAAATTGATAATAATATTGTCTCTGATTCCTATTTTTTCTATTACTTATTATGTGATTACCTATTTATTTAAACAGCAAATTGTTGTTGGTTATTTTTTAATTCTTGTAATTGCACCACTAATTTACGTTACTATAAAACTATTTAATGCTAAACAAAAAGCGCAATACAAGCATATAAGCTTAGTTCTTAAAATTGTAATGCTTACAGGTATGCTTTCGTTATTACTGTATAATTTTATATTGAAATAAGATGTTAAACGATAAACTTAAAGATTTCAATATTATTCTGGCTTCTGGTTCGCCACGTCGTCATGCATTTTTAAAAGAAATGAATCTCGATTTTGAAATACAACTTAAACCTATTAAAGAAATTTTCCCTAAGCATTTAAAATGTGAAGAGATAACTGATTATTTAGCGAAACTAAAAGCTGAACCTTTCCTCGAAAACATTCAAAATAAAGACATTCTTATTACAAGCGATACCATTGTTTGGTTAGATAATAAAGCACTTGGCAAACCTAAAGATGAAACTGATGCTTTTAATATGATTAAATCCTTAAGCAATAAAACGCATCAAGTTGTCACTTCTATTTGTTTCACTTTAAAGACAACTCAGCAAATTGTTAATACCACTACAAAAGTGACATTTAAAGCTTTAACTGATGAAGAAATTTGGTACTATGTTAAGACTTACAAACCTTTAGATAAGGCTGGTGCTTATGGCATACAAGAGTGGATTGGAGCCATTGGAATTACAAGTATTGAAGGCTCTTATAATAATGTGGTTGGCTTACCCACTCATTTACTATACAAAACGTTAAATACCATTGCTAAAGGTATTTAGAATACTATCTTTATCATAGGATTACATTTCACTATTCAGAACACTAACTTCATGAATATCTGATTCTAAAATAACCGCTTATTATGATAAAGATTTTACACTCCAAAACACTTGTCGTTCTGCTAATAGGAATAATGACAACTTTTACTGCTTGCAACGAATACAAATCGAATACCAGCACTTCAAATACAACTGAAGCTCCTGTGGTTTCAGCAGAAAAAATTAAAACAAAACCTCTAGCACCAAAAACCAAATTATCTAAAGATTTTAAAGAATATTGGTACAATGGAGAAGCAGAAATAACATCTTTCAAATTAGAGCAAGCGCGCTATGGAGAAATCCGAGAAGGAGAAGCCGTTTTAGTATTTGTAACTGAAGATTTTTTACCCGACATTCAAGTTAAAGCGGATAATTATAGTAAAGAAAACACTCCTGTTTTAAAAGTAAATGCAACCAAAAATTTTATTACCGGTATTTACCCTTATTCTATAATGCAGAGTACTTTTTACCCTGTAGCAGACAACCAACATGCGATAAAAATCACGACTTCTGTTCAAGAATGGTGCGGTCAAACGTATACGCAATTAAATAACCGCGATAATTTTGAAATATTAACGCATTCTTATTTTCAGAACCAAGCTGACAAATCATTTGAAATTGAAAAAGCACTTACAGAAAATGAATTATGGGCTAAGCTAAGAATCAATCCTAAAAATCTTCCTGTAGGACAGATAGATATTATTCCGGCAATGGAATTCATCAGATTAAATAACGTAGACTTTAAGCCTCATAAGGCACTTGCTACTCTAAAGGACGATAGTTATACATTATCTTATGACAATTTAAGCAGAACTCTAAAAATTAATTTCAGTCCTAATTTTCCATTTGAAATTTTAGGATGGGAAGAAACGACAACTTCAGGTCGTGGCGACTCAGTTAAGACTTTAACAACCAAAGCAACAAAATTAGAAACTATAAAATCTGATTACTGGAACAAGAAAAGTACGTCTGACTCAAATTTAAGAGATGACTTAAAACTAAAATAATACAAATCATATTAAATACAAAGCTTCTTTTTTATGACTACAATTTTGTCGAATTATCAAGATGAAATAATTTCTACAACAATTTTATTAATTGTACTTTTTATAATTAGAGCCATCATTGTAATTACTGTAAAAAGAATCGGAAGGAAAAGTGGTACTACTGAAGCCCGCGCTGGTTTAATAGGTCGTTATGCAACGGTAACACTCGTTCTGATAGCAATATTAATTGAGGCTTTTATTCTTGGTGCGCAAACTAGAGATGTTACTCTTGTTTTTTCTTCAGTTTTTGCTGTCATTGGTATTGCTCTTTTTGCTATTTGGTCTATATTAAGTAATATTACTTCAGGCGTTATTATGTTTTTTTCGTTTCCATATAAGGTCGGTGATAAAATAAAAATTCACGATAAAGATTATCCTGTAGAAGCTATTATTGAAGACATTAGAGCTTTTCAACTTATTCTTAGAGATGATAATGGTAACTTAGTAACTTACCCTAACAACCTAATTCTTCAAAAAGCCGTAACTTTATTGCAAAAGGATGCTCTAGACGATTCTAGTATTTTATAAAGATGAGGAAAAAGACTGTTAAAAAACGTACACAAAACCATAAAAAGCATACTGGAAAAGCCCCTGGAACTTTAGTTTATACCGGTGTAAAAACAGATAAACTACTTCAAATAGAATCTTTCGACTATACAAAAGACACATTAAACGAACGTGTATTAACCAATATTGAAGAAGCCAAGTCCTTTAAAAATAATGATTCAGTAACCTGGATTAATATTGATGGTTTAAATGCTATTACTGAAATTGAGAACATCGGTAAACAATACGAATTACATCCACTTGTTTTAGAAGATATTGTAAACACAACTCAACGCCCTAAAATTGATGAATACGATGATTATCTATTCATTGTCCTTAAAATGCTTTATTATGATACTGATGAAAACATTGTTATTGAACAAGTCAGTTTTGTATTAGGTGAAAATTGCGTCTTGTCTTTTCAAGAATCTGAAGGTGATGTATTTGATAATGTAAGAGATCGTTTACGTCTTGGAAATGGAAGAATTAGAAGCTTAAAATCTGACTATTTACTCTATGCTTTAATAGATGCCGTTGTAGATAATTACTTTAGTATTATTGAGACTTTAGGTAATAAAATAGAAGATTTAGAAACTGATTTATTTGCAGGGAATTCTAGGGAAAACATAAATATTGAAGTACAACAATTAAAACGAGAAATCTTAAAAGTGCGTCGTGCTATTTTTCCACTTCGTGAAATTATAAATCGTGTAGAAAAAGGCGAGCACACATTAATTTACCCAAAGACAATTACCTACTATAGAGATATTTATGACCACCTTATTCAAGTCTCAGAAAACATTGACATCTATCGTGAAATGATCTGGAGTTTAATGGATATGTATATGACCACCATTAGTAATAAGATGAATGAAGTCATGAAAGTGCTGACTATTATGTCATCTATTTTCATCCCTTTAACTTTTCTTGCGGGTATCTACGGAATGAATTTTGAGTACATTCCTGAGCTACAATATCGCAATGGTTATTTTGTACTTTTAGCAGTCATGTTAGTGATCTTTATTGCACTGCTAATTTACTTTAAAAGAAAGAAGTGGTTATAGGTAAAATACTTATTGAATACTTAGAATATAAGGATTTCTTAAAATTAACGCAACGTTAAAAAAATCTAAAACAAAGTCTAAAAGTATCAAACTTGGCTATATTTGGAATCCAACTAACTAATAGCCTCATGTTCCAAATTAGACTCTGTCTACTGCTTTTTATAAGTACAATTGTATCCTTACAAGCGCAACAACCCAAAAAACTTAAGTCCTCAGAAATTTACGAAGCCGTTCAAAAACTGAATGTTTTAGGCTCTGTACTTTATATTGCCGCACATCCCGATGATGAGAATACACGTCTTATTTCTTACATGTCTAATGAAGTTAAGGCACGTACAGCGTATTTATCATTAACACGAGGAGATGGAGGTCAAAATCTTATTGGTCCAGAAATTAGAGAACTTTTAGGAGTAATAAGAACTCAAGAATTATTAGCCGCTAGACGTGTTGATGGAGGCGAACAACGCTTTACTAGAGCTAATGATTTTGGGTATTCAAAACATCCCGATGAAACCTTAGAAATTTGGAATAAAGATGAAGTTTTAGCAGATGTTGTTTGGGCTATTAGAGAGTTTAAACCCGATGTTATTATCAATCGTTTCGATCACAGAACACCAGGTACAACACATGGTCATCATACTACTTCTGCCATGTTAAGCGTAGAAGCTTTTGATTTGGCTAATGATCCTTCTAAATACAAATCACAGTTAACGGATACAGAAATTTGGCAACCAAAGCGTTTGTTTTACAACACCTCTTGGTGGCGTTATGGAAGTCAAGAAAAATTTGATAAACTAGATAAAAGTAACATGCTTAATTTTGATGTTGGGGTTTATTACCCTAGCAAAGGCATGTCTAACAATGAGGTCGCAGCTTTAGCGAGCAGTCAACACCTTTGCCAAGGTTTTGGTCGTTTAACACAGCGCGGTACACAAGAAGAATATATAGAATTTTTAAAAGGAGATGACTTAAACGGAAGTGAAAATATTTTTGAAGGTATCGATACATCATGGAATCGTGTTGAAGGCGGACAAGCCATTGAAACGTTATTAAAATCTGTTGAAACTAATTTCAATTTTAAAAATCCAGCATCACATTTACCACAGTTATTAGAAGCTTACAAGCTGGTTCAAAATTTAAAAGACGAACATTGGAAAACGGTTAAATCTAAAGAATTAAAAGAAATCATAGAAGCTTGTGCAGGTTTATATTTAGAAGTTTCAGCTATAAGTCCAAATGCAGCACCAAACTCTGAGGTAACTTTAGACATGGAAGTTATAAACCGAAGTACTTCAAAAATCGAATTGCTATCTTATCATTTATCAACATTACAAAACGGGACTTCTAAAAAAATAACTCTAAAAAATAATCAAAAATTAAATTTTGAAGAACGTATCACTATTCCTCAAAATAGTGATTATACAACGCCTTATTGGTTAAACAAAGAGGCTTCATTAGGAATGTACCACGTTGAAGATCAAAAATTAATAGGTTTACCAGAAACACCAAGAGCTATTTTTGTAGATTTCAACTTATTAATTGAAGGTACACCTATCAGTTTTAAAAAGCCTGTTGTTTATCGCTATTCTAAACCAGATAAGGGCGAATTATACCGACCGTTCGAAATCATACCAATCGTATCTGCAAGTATTAGTGATAAGGTATTTATTTTTGAAAATGATCAACAAAAAGAAATTGAAGTTACTGTAAAAGCTGGTAAAAATAATCTTAGTGGTTACGTACAAATGGCTTACCCTAAAGGCTGGAGTATTTTTCCTGAAAAGCAAAAGATTGAAATTGCAAACAAAGGAGATATCCAAAAAGTTGTTTTCACCGTTATTCCACCTAAAAATCAGAGTGAAGGTTTAATCTCACCAATGGTTAATATTGATGGGCAATTTTATACCGATGAATTAATAGAGATCGATTATGCACATATACCTTTTCAAACGGTATTAATACCTAGCGAAAGTAAAGTGGTAAGACTAAATATTGAAAAACGCGGTAATAATATTGGTTATATTGAAGGTGCAGGAGATGTTGTACCAGAAAGTTTAAGACAAATCGGTTACAACGTTACCATTATTAAGCCCGAACAAATATCACCAGAAAACCTTGCTAATTTTGATGCTATTGTTGTTGGTATTAGAGCGTATAATATTGTTGAAGATTTAAAATTCAAACAAAAATTCTTATTAGAATATGTTAAAGAAGGTGGAAATTTAGTGGTGCAATACAATACAAGCAGAGGTATTAAAATTGATAATTTAGCACCTTATAATTTAAAATTATCTAGAGATCGTGTTACTGACGAAAACGCAGAAGTTAAAATTTTAGAACCAAATCATCCTATTCTTAATTATCCAAACAAAATAACATCTCAAGATTTTGAAGGTTGGGTACAAGAACGTGGTTTATATTTTCCAAATGAATGGTCTAAAGAATTTACCCCCCTACTCGCTGCACATGATAAAGGTGAAAAATCTAAAAAAGGATCACTATTAGTCGCAAAATATGGCAAAGGAAACTATATCTATACAGGTTTAAGTTTCTTTAGAGAATTTCCTGCAGGAGTTTCTGGTGCTTACCGCCTTTTTGCTAACTTACTTTCTGCTGAAAAAGAAGACACTATCAGTCTTAAAAAATAAAACAAAACTAAAACCGCTTAAACAGAACTGAATGGATAACCAAAGCCGACCTGAGCCTAAACAAAAATGGAGCCATATGTACACAGCTGTACTATTAGCTAATGTACTTTATATTATAATATTCTACTTTATAACAGCTTCATTCTCTTAATTTATGACACAGACTTTAGATTGGATTGATTGGACGGTTTTAATAGCGACACTTGCTACTATTGTTGGTTATGGAACATGGAAAACAAGAGGACGAAAAAATGCTCAAGATTATATAAAAGGTGGTAATACCTCACAATGGTGGACTATCGGTTTATCCGTGATGGCAACCCAAGCGAGTGCAATTACATTTCTATCTACAACAGGGCAGGCGTTTTCTGATGGAATGGGATTTGTACAATTTTATTTTGGACTGCCTATTGCCATGGTAATTATTTGTTTGGTTTTTATCCCGCTTTATCATCGTCTTAAAGTTTACACTGCTTACGAGTTTTTAGAAAATCGTTTCGATTTAAAAACTCGAAGTCTTACAGCGATTCTATTTTTAATTCAACGTGGATTAGCTGCTGGAATTACCATTTTTGCACCTGCAATTATTCTTTCTGTTGTTTTAGGATGGAATATTGTAACGCTTAATATTATTATTGGTGTGTTAGTAATTATTTATACCGTTTCTGGTGGAACTAAAGCCGTTACTGTCACTCAAAAACAGCAAATGTTTGTCATTTTTGGTGGTATGATTGCGGCCTTATTTATCATTGTAAATTTAATTCCTGAAGAAGTTTCATTTAAAGATGCTATTGATATTGCTGGCGCTTCTGGTAAAATGGAAATCTTAGATTTTTCATTCGATTTAGAGAATAGATATACCGTTTGGACAGGTTTAATTGGTGGTACATTTTTAATGCTTTCTTATTTCGGAACTGACCAAAGTCAAGTACAGCGCTATCTTTCGGGTAAATCAATGAAAGAAATGCAAATGGGTTTACTTTTTAACGGCTTGTTTAAGGTGCCAATGCAGTTTTTTATCTTATTAGTTGGTGTTATGGTATTTGTCTTTTATCAATTTAGTCCTTCACCTTTAAACTTTATAGACAAATCTACAGAAACCGTTTTGGCTTCCCAATACGGTGATGACTACAGAGCACTTCAAGATAAACAAACCATTTTATTTAATAAAAAACAGGAATTAAGTTTAGCCCTATCCAAGACAAAAGATTCAAGTATTAAAAAAGACTTATTTCAGTTAGATAGTATTGAAAAAACATACCGTTTAGAGTCTAAGTTTTTAATAAAAAAAGCAATAGACCCAGAATATACTTCGGCATATAATTCTCTTAATTCTGAAGTTAAAGCTTTAGAAAAGAATCCTGAAAGTGAAGTTTACCTAGCAAAATCAGCAGCTCTAACTTCGCTTTATAAAGATGCTGCAAAGGATACGCAGACCAATGATAGAGATTATATGTTTATTCGCTTTATATTAAATCAATTGCCTACGGGATTAATTGGTTTGTTATTAGCTGTTATTTTATCGGCAGCGATGTCTTCTACGGCCTCAGAAATTAATGCTTTAGCAACCATTACCTCTATTGATTTGTATGGTAGAAATACAAAAGAAGAAAAGGACGATGACCATATGGTAAAAATGACCAAGTGGTTTACTTTAGGTTGGGGAATCGTAGCCATTATTATTGCATGTTTTGCTGATTTGGCTGAAAACTTAATTCAGCTTGTAAATATTATAGGTTCTATATTCTATGGTAATGTTTTAGGTATCTTTTTACTGGCTTTCTTCTTTAAATACATTAAAGGAAATGCTGTATTTGTTGGTGCATTAATAACTCAAGCTATCGTTGTTATTGGTTGGTATTTTGATTGGATGCCTTATCTGTGGCTCAATTTATTTGGTTGTGTTGTTGTTATTTTTATCGCTAACCTATTACAAATCATGACACCTAAAAAAACGACTATTGAAATCTAAAATCATTAATTGGGGTATAATAGGTGCAGGTAAAATTGCAACTAAATTTGCTATGGACTTAAATACAGTTTCTAATTGTAATTTTTATGCCATTGCTTCACGAAATATAGAAAAGGCTGAAGCTTTTAAAGAAAATTTTAACGCAAATATTGCTTATGGTAGTTATGAGGATTTAGTTTTAGATCCTAATATTGATGCTATTTATATTGCCACACCACACAGTTTTCATAAGGAGCATACCATATTGTGCTTAAATCAGCAAAAACCTGTGTTATGCGAAAAGCCATTCGCAATAAATTTAGAAGAAGTTGAAGCCATGATTCAGCTTTCAAAACAAAAAAAGACTTTATTAATGGAAGCCATGTGGACACTTTTTCTTCCACATTATCAATATGTTTTAGAGTTAATTAAAAGTAAACATTTTGGAAATCTTACTACGCTTGAAGCTGATTTTGGTTTTCATCCTACATATAACGAAACCTCAAGAGTTTTCGATAAATCTGTAGGAGGCGGCAGTTTATTAGATATCGGCATTTATCCTGTTTTTGCGGCTTTATCAACTTTAGGAAAACCTGATTCTATTGAAGCAGAAGCACAATTTTTCGATTCAGGAGCAGATTCAGAATGTGAGGTTGTATTCAATTATTCAGATGCAAAAGCGAATTTAAAAAGTACATTATTAGCGCAAACAAATACCGAAGCTTTATTTCACTGTGAACGCGGAACGATTAAAATTAATGGTCGTTTTCATCAACCTTCAACTGTTGTATTAACAGACAAAGAAGGGAATTCGGTAACAAAAACTTTTGATTGTAAAACAATTGGGTACAGCTGTGAAATAGAGCATTTTAATCAACTTATTAGAACTGGTAAGACTGAAAGTGACATTATGACTTTTGATAAAAGTAAACAGCTAATTAGCACTTTAGATACTATTCGACAGCTAATTGGTTTAGATTATTAAATACAAAAAGCGCAACTTAATAAGTTGCGCTTCTATTATATATTCTGAAATCTAAAAATAATTACTTAGCTCCCCATTCTTTTAAAGAATCTTTATTCATTTTTACGTAATCCGCATTTCCTGCAGCTTCCGATTTAGCTAAAGATTTTTTTGCTGCAGCAATAGCATTCTTTTTATCCCCTAAAGCAGCATATAATAAAGATTGTTTTCTTAATTGATAAAATTTAGGATCTTTAGTCATAGACATTGCTTTATCCATCCATTCTTTTGCTTTTTCCAAATCTTTTCCTTCACCTAAATTATAGACAGCAGCTGCATAATAATCACCAGCAGATGGTCCTGCCATTACTTTATCAATAGCCGCGGTAACTGTTTTGTCTGTTGGTACTTCAAACTTTAAGTTGGCCATTGTGCTTTCCCAAATAAAACCTAATTCAGCCGAACCGCTAGTTAAATTATCAAAAGTAATCGTAAAAGTCTCAACATTCATCGGCAACTCCATAGTCTCTATAGTCACTTTTGCTGCAATTTTAGACGCCTCAATCGTTTTTGGTATTCCCCAATTATTAGTATCGCTGTAAAAAACAACATCCCAAGATGTTTTAGAAGGTGTAATAAAAATGGCGTAAGCACCTGCTTTTAATTCTTGACCTCCAACAACTACAGCATCACTAAATGTAATCGTTGTATTCTTATTTGCTCCAACTCTCCAAACTTTACCGTAAGGTACTAAATCGCCAAAAATGGTTCTTCCATTCATGCTTGGACGCGAATATTCTAACGTAACGTCTGTTAAACCTACCTTCTGCTCTATTTTAGTAAAAGGACTCGGTTGTGGAGTTTCAATTTGTGCATTTACTGAAAACATCAAAGTTAAAGCAAATGTAAAAAGTACTAATTTCTTCATTTTTAATTGTGTTATAGTTGTTTTATGAATCGTAAAATTACAACTTCATAAAAATGTATATGTTAAGGATTCCTTAAAATCAATTAACAATTATTTAATACAAGTTTTTAATCATTAATAATTGTAATCTCACTCATTAATCGTAATATTGCAATATAATAATATATTAAAATTATGGGAGTTACTAAATCCGAAATTTTTTCACCAGATCAAAATGAAATTTCTAGCATTGCTAAAGTCTTTGGTCATCCAGCAAGAATTGCAATTCTTCAATATTTATTTAAAACAGATTCTTGTATCTGCGGAGATCTTGTTAATGAAATTGGTCTAGCACAACCCACAATTTCTCAACATTTAAAGGAATTAAAAAAAACAGGCCTTATTAAAGGAAATATTGAAGGCACAAGTGTTTGTTATTGTATAAATAAAGAAAATTGGACTAAAATGAAAAGCATATTACATGTTTTTCTGGATCAAGATTTAAACGATAATGGCAATTGTTGCTAAATAATAATTAAAAAAGTAAATATAAATATGAAACTTTCAGCAATTAAATCAAAATTAAGATCGTTAGAAACTATCGCGTTTCAATTACCAAACGGAACTTTAGTTCCAAATCATTTTCATGTTACTGAAGTCGGTAAAATAACCAAAAACTTTATTGATTGTGGTGGAACTGTAAGGTCTGAAAACGTCGCTAACTTTCAATTATGGGAAGCAGATGATTATGATCACCGCTTACATCCTGAAAAATTATTAAGCATTATTGAGCTTTCTGAGAAGGTCTTAAACATTGAAGACTTAGAAATCGAAGTAGAATACCAAAGTGATACTATTGGAAAATACGGTTTAGATTTTGACGGTACAAACTTTTTATTAACTAGCAAGCTTACAGATTGTTTAGCAAAAGATAAATGTGGTATTCCTGAGCAAAAACCAAAACTTAAATTTTCAGATTTACAAAATGATGCTCCGTCTTGTGAACCAGGCTCTGGATGTTGTTAATTCTTAAATTTTAGAAAATATCATGCTATACCAAAATATAAAGAATCAAATAGAAGCCTTAGATATGGATTCTATTTCAGCTGAACGTAAAACTATTTTGCAACCACTTGTAGACTTTATTCAAAGTAAAGTAGCAGCAAAAAAGTCAGTTAATTTAGATTTTATTTGCACGCACAATTCACGCAGAAGTCATTTGTCTCAAGTATGGGCACAAGTTGCTGCTAAATATTACGAAATCAATAATGTATTCTGTTATTCTGCAGGTACAGAGGCTACAGCTTTATTTCCTGTTGCTGCTAAAACTTTAGAAAACACAGGTTTTGAAGTGCATACACTTTCAACAGGAAACAATCCTGTTTACAGTATTAAATATGCAGAAAATTCACATCCGGTGATATGTTTTTCAAAAACGATTACTTCAGAATTTAACCCAACTTCAGAGTTTGGTGCTATTATGACCTGTTCTAGTGCAGATAAAGGTTGCCCGTTTATTTCTGGTGCTGAAAAACGTATTCCTATTACGTATGAAGACCCAAAAGCCTTTGATAATACACCACAACAATTAGAGAAATATAATGAACGTAGTCTTCAAATTGCTACTGAAATGAAATATGTCTTTTCTAATATTAAATAATAATTATTATGAGTGCAATTAAAAAAAAATTAAGCTTTTTAGATAGTTACCTTACGTTATGGATATTTATCGCCATGTTAGTTGGTGTTGGTATCGGCAATTTTATTCCCGAATTCCCTGCGTATATTGAATCTTACAGCAGTGGATCTACAAATATCCCTATTGCCATAGGACTTATTTTAATGATGTATCCGCCTTTAGCAAAAGTGAATTACGCTTTGTTACCAAAGGTTTTTAAAGACGTAAAAGTCTTATCCATTTCTTTAGTTTTAAACTGGATTGTTGGTCCCGTTTTAATGTTCTTTTTAGCGATTATCTTTTTACAAGATTATCCTGAATATATGGTAGGTTTAATCTTAATTGGTTTAGCCCGTTGTATTGCCATGGTTTTAGTTTGGAATGATTTAGCTGAAGGCAGTAGCGAATACGGTGCTGGTTTAGTCGCTCTAAACAGTATTTTTCAGGTATTTGCTTATAGTTTTTATGCCTACCTATTTATTACCGTACTTCCACCCTATTTTGGTTTTGAAGGTGCTATAGTTGATATTTCGATAGGAACAATTGCTGAGAGCGTGGCTATTTATTTAGGTATTCCATTTTTATTAGGAATTCTTTCTCGTGTTATTTTAGTAAAACTTAAAGGTGAAGAATGGTATACTAAGAAATTTATTCCGACAATTTCACCAATGACATTAATTGCCTTACTATTTACAATTGTTGTAATGTTCTCTCTTAAAGGTGAAATGATTGTAGAAATCCCAATGGATGTTTTAATTATTGCCGTACCAATGCTTATTTATTTCTCTTTAATGTTTCTTATTGGCTTTTTTGTCAGTAAAGCTATGGGAGCAACTTATGACAAAAATGCAGCAATTGCATTTACAGCAGCGGGTAATAACTTTGAATTAGCTATTGCTGTTGCCATTGCAGTATTTGGTTTAAACTCTGGTCAGGCCTTTACTGGCGTGGTTGGTCCATTAGTAGAAGTACCAGCACTTATACTTTTAGTTCGTGTTTCCTTTTGGTTACGTAAAAAGTATTATTTACCTAAAAAGGCTTAGTTTAAAAATGTTCTTTTTCAATATGTTAAACTTTGTTTAACTTTAATCAAAAATAGTTAAACATTATTTATCTTTACATTGTAAATAAAGTACAATGGCAAAAAAGAAGAACATTAAGCAAGCGGATTTAATATCATTTTATATGGATTATGTGTTAACTCACAATCATAATCCAAAAACAGTATACGCATTTGCTAAAGACAATAATTTTGAAGAGCAGACATTCTACGAATTCTTTAGTTCGTTTGAAGCTTTAGAGCAATCTATATTCGAAATTTTCTTTAGCAATGCAATACATGTTTTAGAAAAAAGCGAAGAGTATCAATCTTTCGATGCCCGCAATAAATTACTAAGTTTTTATTTTACTTTTTTCGAAGTTTTAACCGCTAACAGAAGTTATGTGGTTTACGCTTTAAATAAAGAAAAACAGCCGTTAAAGTCTTTAAAACAACTTACACATTTAAGACATAGCTTTAACAAATACATTGCGTCTTTAGATATTAAGACGTTAGATCTTAAACAAGAAAAATTAGAGAAAATTAAGGACAAAACACTTAAAGAATCTGCCTGGTTTCAATTATTAATTACCATGAAATTCTGGTTAGACGACACCTCTACTTCTTTTGAAAAAACAGACATTTTTATAGAAAAATCGGTAACCGCTAGTTTCGATTTAATAGATACAACACCTATCAAAAGCCTAATTGATTTTGGTAAATTTTTATACAAAGAAAAAATCCACAAAAACTAATTAGGATGAAAACATTAGACAGTATTCCGATTTCAAAAATATCAAGAGCCTCTAAACTTGTTTCTACAGGAGCAAAAGTTGGAGTTAATTACTTGAAATATTATGGCGATAAAATAGTAAATTCTGAAGAAGATGCTAAAAATCGCCTCAATAAAAATAATGCAGAAGACATCTATGATAGTCTTAAAACATTAAAAGGAAGTGCACTTAAAGTTGCACAGATGCTAAGCATGGAGAAAAGCATATTGCCACAGGCCTATGTAGAAAAATTTTCTTTATCTCAATTTTCTGTGCCACCATTGTCACCACCATTAGTTATAAAAACATTTAAAAAATATTTCGGAAAACATCCCGAAGATATATTTGATACTTTTAACGCAACTTCAGTAAACGCTGCCAGCATCGGACAAGTCCATATGGCAGAAAAGGATGGGAAAAAACTTGCTGTGAAAATTCAATACCCTGGAGTTGCAGAAAGTATTGCTTCTGATTTGGCTTTAGTAAAACCTATTGCTATTAAAATGTTTAATATTAAAGGAAAAGATTCTGATAAGTACTTTAAAGAAGTTGAAAATAAACTTACAGAAGAAACTAATTACATCTTAGAAATTGCCCAGAGTAAAGAAATTTCTGAGGCTTGTAAACACATTCCGAATTTAAAATTTCCTGAGTATTACGAAGAATTTTCGTCTGAGCGCATTATAACTATGGATTATATGAAAGGGGAACATCTTTCAGAATTTGTAGCACATAATACAGACCAAGAAAAGTCTAACAAATTAGGACAAGCTTTATGGGATTTTTACATGTTTCAAATTCACAATCTAAGAAAAGTACATGCAGATCCGCATCCTGGTAATTTTTTAATTTCAGATAGCGCAGACTTAATTGCTTTAGATTTTGGTTGTATGAAAACCATTCCGGAAGACTTCTATATTCCTTATTTTGAATTAGCGGAACCAGAATGTATTCAGAATCCTAAATTGTTTACAGAAAAACTTTATGAACTTGAAATATTACGAAAAGATGATTCTGAAGAAGAAATCACCTTCTTTACCGCGATGTTTCATGAGTTATTAAGTTTATTTACTAAACCATTTCATGTTGAAGAATTTGATTTTTCAAGTTCGGATTTCTTTAATCAGATTTCAGAAATGGGACAACGCTATTCAAAAAGTACTGAGCTTAAAAATATGAATGGAAATAGAGGTTCTACCCACTTTATTTATATCAATAGAACCTTTTTCGGACTTTATAATTTAATGTTTGATCTTAAAGCTGAAAACGTAAAAATAAATAACTTCAAAAATCTATAAGTGGCAGAATTTTCTAAAGAAGACATTGACAAACTAGAACATTTATATAAAATAAACCTTATAAACAGTTGTTCTGGATACAAGTCTGCCAATCTAATTGGAACTAAAAGTGAAGATGAAATTTCCAATGTTGCTGTATTTAGTTCCGTAACCCATGTGGGGTCAGATCCTGCGTTGTTAGGCTTCTTTATGAGACCAACAACAGTGACGCGCAATACGTATCATAACTTAAAAACAACAGGTTGTTATACAATCAACCCAATTTTTGAAGCTATTTTAGAAGACGCACACCATACTTCTGCTAAATATGATGGTGAAATTTCAGAATTTGATGTTACCAATTTAGAAGAAGAATATAAAGGTGATTTTTTTGCCCCTTTTGTTAAAGGTGCACCACTGCAATTAGCCATGGAATATGTTGAAGAGTATCCTATTAAAGCAAATAATACAATTTTGATTATTGGTGCCATTAAAAAAATATATGTTGCTGATAATCTGATAGAAAACGATGGTTTTATTAACTTAGCCAAAGCTAAAATAGCCACTATAAACGGTTTAGACGGTTACAGCATACCAAAGTTAAAAACGCGATTAGACTATCAACGTCCTAAAAGCTAGATTTAAAAACATCGATGGTTTATGAAAATTCTTATTACAGGTACAACAGGTTATATTGCTAAACGACTTGCCTTACAATTATTAGAGCAAAATCACGAATTAGTTTGTTGCGTTCGCGACCTTAATCGAATTCCAGATGAACTAGAAGAGCATTCTAATTGTTCCTTTGTAAAAGTAGATTTTTTAAAACCAGAAAATGCTCAAATTCCTAAAGATATCGATGCTGCCTACTATCTTATTCATTCAATGGCAACATCTTCTAACGATTTTGAAAGTTTAGAAGAGCGTTGTGCTTCTAATTTTAAAAACTTAGTTTCAAAAACACAATGCGAACAAGTCATTTATTTAAGCGGAATCGTCAATGCAGAAACACTTTCTAAACATTTAAAATCGAGACTTTTAGTTGAAGAAACCCTAAAGTCTAATCATTATGCTTTAACAACATTTAGAGCAGGAATTATTGTGGGTAGCGGAAGTGCTTCTTTCGAAATTATAAGAGATATTGTAGAAAAATTACCATTTATGATTACCCCAAAATGGTTAAACACAAAGACACAACCCCTAGCCGTTAGAGACGTGCTTGCTTTTTTATCTGGTGGTTTAGGTAAAAAAGAATTGTACAACAATGCTTATGATATTTTTGGACCAGAAATTCTAACTTACAAAGAAATGTTACTTCAATTTGCTGAAGTAAGAGGTTTAAAACGCTACATCGTAACGCTTCCTGTGTTAACACCAAAGCTATCGTCCTACTGGTTATATTTTGTAACCTCTACTTCGTTTCAATTAGCAGCCGCATTGGTTGATAGTATGAAGGTTGAAGTCATAGGAAGACCTAGTAACATTAATGACGTTATTGGTATTAAACCTATGGATTATAAAACCGCTGTGGATTTAGCATTTCAAAAAACAGAACAAAATGCAGTTATTTCTAGTTGGAAAGATGCCGTAAGTAGCGGAAGGTTTAAAGACCAACTTTCTAAACATATAGAGTTACCACAATTCGGTTGTTTTAAAGACACAAGACAAAGAGCTGTTATAGATGAAGCCTATACATTAGAGAAAATTTGGAGCATTGGCGGTAAAAATGGTTGGTATAGTTTTAATAAATTATGGAAACTGAGAGGTTACATGGATAAGCTTTTTGGAGGTGTTGGTTTAAGACGTGGTAGAACGCACGATACTGATTTAGAAGCAGGTGACCCCTTAGATTTTTGGCGTGTATTACTCGCTGACAAAAAAGAAAAACGTTTGTTATTATTTGCTGAAATGCGATTACCAGGTGAAGCTTGGTTAGAGTTTAAAATTGAAAAAGGTCAGCTGTACCAGCGTGCTGTATTTAGACCAAAAGGAGTTTGGGGCAGATTATATTGGTATTCTGTGTTACCTTTTCATGCCTTTGTTTTTAAAGGAATGATTAACGCTTTGGTTGAAAAATGAAAACGGTAAAGAAAGTAAATCTTCCCATTAAAATCTGTCCTGTTTGTAAACGTCCTTTTATATGGCGAAAAAAATGGGAAAAGAACTGGAAAACTGTAAAGTATTGCAGTGATAAATGTCGAAAACAAAAAACTAAATCTCTTTGATATTATCTGAACTTATAATCTTTGAGACTCTCATTTCATAGAAATTTATTAGACGTAATTAGAAACTAAAACTTATAAAATTGAAGAATAAAGAAGCTATAATTATCTTTCCTCATCAACTATTTAAGTCTTCAGAGATTCTAGATTTAGATTATGAAATTTATCTTGTTGAAGAGTTACTATTCTTTAAACACTACAAGTTTCATAAGCAGAAAATTGCTTTTCATCGTGCTACAATGAAAGCCTATGCTTCCTATTTAGAATCGAAGGGGAAAACTGTAAATTATATCGAAGCCATTTCCGATTTATGCGATATTAGAAAACTAATTCCAGAATTGATTAAGGAAGGCATTAATAAACTTCACATTATTGACCCTACAGATAATTGGCTTCAAAAACGAATTGATTCTGCTACAATTAACTTAGACGTTAAATGGTACACTAATCCGTTATTTATAAATTCAAAAGAAGACTTAAACACTTTTTTTAAAGCTTCAAAAAAGAAATTCTTTCAAACCTCTTTTTATAAGCAACAACGTAAAAAACATCATGTTTTAATGGTTTCTGATGAACCTGAAGGCGGAAAATGGTCTTACGATGCTGACAACAGAAAGAAATACCCAAAGGATAAAACACCACCGAGTATTCAATTTCCTGATACATCAGATTTTCATGCCGAAGCAACAAACTATGTTAATTCAAATTTTAGTGATCATTATGGTAAACTCACCGATTTTTCTATTTATCCAATCGATTTTGAAACTTCAGAAGCTTGGTTTCAACAATTTTTAGAACAACGATTTCATGAATTTGGCATCTATGAAGATGCTATTGTAAAAGAAGAACATTTTTTAAATCACAGTTTACTTTCACCTTTAATTAATGTTGGTCTATTAAATCCTAAACAAGTTATTGATGAAGCTATTGCATATGCCAAATCTAATAACACCCCCTTGAATTCTACAGAAGGGTTTGTGAGACAAATATTAGGATGGCGAGAATTTATTAGAGGCGTTTATGAGGTAAAAGGCACTGAAGAGCGCAATAAAAACTTCTGGAAATTCAATAGAAAAATTCCAAAATCTTTCTATGATGGTACAACAGGAATTCCACCAATTGATGACGTAATTAAAAAAATATTAAAAACAGGCTATGCACACCATATAGAGCGTTTAATGCTTCTTGGAAATTTTATGGTACTCTGTGAATTCGATCCAGATGAGGTTTACAAATGGTTTATGGAACTCTTTATAGATGCTTATGATTGGGTGATGGTACCAAATGTGTATGGTATGAGTCTTTTTGCTGATGGAGGCTTAATGTCTACAAAACCATATATAAGCAGTAGTAATTACATCTTAAAAATGAGTAATTATTCTAAAGGAGATTGGCAACCTATATGGGATGGTTTATTCTGGACATTTATGGATAAACACAGAGATTTCTTTTTAAGTAATCCTAGATTAGGGATGCTTATTGGAACTTTTGATAAAATGAAGCAAAACAAGAAAGAAGAACACTTTAAAAATGCAGAACAGTTTTTAAACCTATTATAATGGAAACTAAAAAACACATAAATGTAGTTTGGTTAAAGCGTGATTTACGAATTGAGGATAACGAGGCTATTACCAACGCTTTAAAATCAGGTAAACGGACTTTACTACTCTATGTTTTTGAAAATATTTTACTAAATGATGCTCATTACAATGAACGACATTTCAACTTTATTAAACAATCTATATGCGATATAAATATAAAATTAGCAGATTACAACTCTAAAGTATTAAGCCTTACTAGCGACATAACAAGTACGTTTAATATGTTGCAAGAGTTCTATAAAGTAGACGCCATATATTCACACGTAGAAACAGGCCTATTAGTCACTTATAATAGAGATAAAGAATTTGCTAGGTATTGCAGAAATAATTTTATAAAATGGAATGAATCTAAAAATAATGGTGTAGAACGTGGACTTGTAAATAGAGAGAATTGGTTTGAAAATTGGGAAACTTACATGAACCAAGACTTAGAATCATTTCACCCTACTGAAAATCAATTATTACTTAAAGATGAAATAGAAGAATTAGAAAAAGTATTTGCAATTCCTTCGCTAACGACACCAATAGAAACTAGTTTTCAAAAAGGAGGACCTTCTACAGCTTGGAAATATGCAAATTCCTTTTTTGAAAGTCGTCATGAAACTTACATCACAAATATCTCTAAACCCGAAGCTTCAAGATACAGTTGTAGTAGAATATCACCATATATTGCTTGGGGTAATTTATCGATTAGGCAAGTTTATAAAAAGGCTGTACAATTAAAAACAAACAAGGCAGGTAAACAACATATTATAGCATTCATTTCTAGATTAAGATGGCAAGCTCATTTTATTCAAAAATTTGAAATGGAGCATACCATGGAAAACGCAAGCGTAAACAAAGGCTACCATAAATTAAAGAAAAACATTTCAGAAGATTATAAAATTGCTTGGGAAACAGGACAAACCGGATTTCCTTTAGTAGATGCCAGTATGCGTTGTTTAATTGAAACAGGATATGTTAATTTTAGAATGCGTGCTATGTTAGCTTCCTTCTTTACACATATTCTTTGGCAACCATGGCAATTTGCAACAACACACTTATCTCAACAGTTTTTAGATTTTGAACCTGGCATCCACTTTCCTCAATTACAAATGCAAGCTGGAGAAACTGGAATTAATAACCTTAGAATCTACAATCCTACCATAAATGGATTAAAACATGATCCGGATGCTATCTTCATCAAAAAATGGATTCCAGAATTAGCTGAACTAGATACCGTTTTTATTCATGAACCTTACTTAATGACGAAATTAGAAGAAAACTTTTACAACTTTAAACTTGGTGAAGATTACCCCTATCCTATTGTAGATATTAAAGAAAATAGGAAACGCGCAAGCGAAATTCTTTGGAATATGAAAAATGATGCAGATGTCGTTTTTGAAAGTAAAAGGATTTTAAAACGACATACATTAAACGATAGAAGGCGTATGCTAAGAAACAACTAAAAGGAAGCTATTTAAAACTTCCTTTTACACTCATAATAATCTGTTAATTTTTGTTTAACTATTCCGGCTACAAGTTAAACATTTTGTACATTTGAGTAGATATGATATTAAACACAACACATTATAATTCTGATCATAAGCAAATTATTGCTGACATAGTTGGCAGGTCGTTTAGTTTGGTACAGAAGTTGAGAATGGGAGGTATAGGTTCTAAGCGTATGATTATTGATGACGTAAGTCCAAATATGCAATCTGTAATGAATACTGTGGCAGATATTAACTATGGTAATATTGAATTAAGACCAAACGGTATTTTATTAAGGATTAATAAAGGCTTAAAAAACTTTACTTGGATTATACCATTTTATCAGCTTGTTATCTATAAAACTAATGGTTCTAGCATACATGCACAAGGGCGTTTTGTTCATTTTAGAAATAGTAAAACCTTTAAAGAAAATAAAAAATTCTTTAATAAGTTACTTGATTTAAAAGTACGTTATGATCTTAAATACGCAATGCCTAACAGCTTATGAATTTAGATTTAACAACTATAGATCGCGTTATCGAGATGGCATGGGAAGATAGAACCCCCTTTGATGCTATTACCTTTCAATTTAATTTGAATGAACAGGAGGTGATTACTTTAATGAGAAAAGAATTAAAGCCGAGTAGCTTCAGATTGTGGAGAAAACGGGTGCAAGGAAGGGCTACTAAACATAGTAAAAAAAGAACTTTTGACAAAGGTAGATTTAAATGCTCTCGTCAAAAAACAATATCAAATAACTCTATTTCAAAACGATAATTCGTGCTTTGATTTAAGTTTGGAGTACTTAAAGACAGCACATTAAAAAGATTTTATGAATACAAATACAACTTCCAATACAAATGAAATTTCTATTAATAGTTTCTCTCCTGAAGCTATCGGAGACGATCATTTATTTACCAGTTTAGATACACCAATGAAGCCAAATGCTTTTGAAATGTCTAACGAGGAAAAGAAAAACCGTATCGCAATATTATTTTCAGAAATAATGGACGTCATTGGGTTAGATCTTACCGACGATTCTCTTAAAGGCACACCAGATCGCGTTGCTAAAATGTATATTGAAGAAATATTTTCAGGTTTGGACCCTAAAAATAAGCCAAAAGTGGCTCTTTTTGAAAATAAATACCAATATAATCAAATGGTAGTAGAAAAAAATATTACCTTATACTCTAATTGTGAGCATCATTTTGTTCCTATTATAGGAAAAGCTCATGTCGCTTATAAATCTTCGGGGAAAGTTATTGGACTTTCAAAATTAAACCGAATTGTACAATATTATGCTAAACGTCCTCAGGTTCAAGAACGTTTAACAAACCAAATTGCAAATGAACTAAAAATGGTTTTAGAAACCGAAGATGTTGCTGTAATCATAGATGCTAAACACTTATGTGTTTCTTCTAGAGGAGTTAAAGACGATGCTTCTACCACAGTAACTACATATTATGGAGGCGAATTTAATAATGTCTCAAAAATTGTCGAATTACAAAACTATATAAACAATTAAGCTATGAAAACAGTAGAAAAAGCTTTAGAATTTGAAAACAGAAAATTCTCATTTAAAACAACAAGTGACAGAATTTTAGCAGCTAGAGAAGCCAAAGACTTAATATTAGAAGTCAACGAATTATATAAAAAAGAAAAGGACGCTAAACTTATGGATATTATGAAGCGTTTAACTGTTATCAAACAAAAAATAGAAAAACGATTAAAAGGTAGACCTTTAACAGCAACATCTTAATCTATACAAGATGAAAAGGTTAATAGTTATTGGAGGAAGCAAAGGTATTGGCAAAGCAATTGTTACATCTTTGCTTTCTTTTTACGATGAAATCGTAAACATTAGCAGAACGGATTTAGAAGAATCTCATCCCAATCTTAAACATTACAAATGTGATATTTTAACGGATGAATTACCAAATATCGAAGAAGCAGATGGATTGGTATATTGCCCAGGTAGTATTAATCTTAAGCCTATAACTAGATTAAGCATTGACGATTTTAGAGATGACTTTGAAATCAATGTTATTGGAGCTGTAAAAGCGATAAAAAAATACATCCCTGCTTTAAAAAAAGGCAGCAAACCTTCTATTGTACTTTTTAGTACAGTTGCAACAAAATTAGGGATGCCATTTCATGCAAGTGTAGCAGCATCAAAGTCTGCTATTGAAGGGTTAACAAAATCGTTAGGAGCAGAATTAGCACCAACTATAAGAGTTAATGCCATAGCACCAACAGTAACTGATACAGAATTAGCTTCTAAACTTTTACGGAATGAGCGCATGATTGAAAACATGAACGAGCGCCACCCGCTAAAAAAATATTTACAACCCGAAGAAGTTGCAGATATGGCAGCCTTCTTATTATCTGATAAAGCAGCCTCTCAATCTGGTCAGATATTTGAAATGGATTGTGGAATTGTTAGTTTTAAGTTATAAGATTCTAAAGGTATTAATAATTAAAATTGCTCATAATGTTCGGACTATTTAAAAAAACATCAGAAGTAGATAAACTTCAAAAGCAATACGAAAAACTCATGGCACAATGGCATAAACTCTCAACAACAAATAGAACTGAGAGTGACAAAGTGTATGCTGAAGCTCAAATAATAGGTGATAAAATAGAAAAACTAAAACAACTTTAAATTGAAAAAAATCTACCTCTTTATATTATTTCTTATCATCAATTTTGGTGGCCTCGCAATTGGCAGTTGGCTTATGGGAGATGCAATATCTGGAGAATGGTATTCTAATTTAAATAAAGCTCCATGGACACCGCCTGGTTGGGTTTTTGGATTCGAATGGACCTTAATTATGCTTTGTTTTTCGGTATATCTCAGTTTTCTTTTTTCTATTAGACATTCAAGAGTTGTAGTGTTTGTATATGCAATTGCAGTAGTTTTAAATGTTAGTTGGAATTACTTATTTTTCAATCAACAATTAACAACTTTTGCATTGGTAAACATAGCATCATTAACTTTGGTAATCTTCTATCTTTTTATAACGTTTAGAGACGATAAATTACGATATCTAAAGTATCTCTTATTACCATATATCATTTGGCTTTGTATTGCCACTTCTTTAAATACATACGTTGTTTTTAACAATTAATGTGCATTATTCATTGGTGCAAAAGATTAATTAACCCCATTCAATTTCATATCATTTAACTCTGTTTCATTATTATGAAGATATACACCTTACATAAAAAACAAAATTTACCAATTTCGGTAGAGCAAGCTTGGGAATTCTTATCTAGCCCTGCTAATTTAAAAACTATTACACCTGATTATATGGGATTCCATATTCTTTCAGGGGCAGATAAACCCATGTTTTCAGGTCAAATTATTCAATATATTGTTACACCAGTTTTAGGTATTAAAACAAAATGGGTAACTGAAATAACCCACGTTAAAGACAAAGAATACTTTGTAGATGAACAACGTTTTGGGCCTTACGCACTTTGGCATCACAAACATTTTATTAAACAAATAGAAGGGGGAGTTGAGATGGAAGACATTATCGATTACAAAGTACCTATGGGAATTTTAGGACAACTTGTCCATCCCATATTAGTGAAACCTAAACTGGAAGAAATTTTTAATTACAGAACCAAGAAGTTAGAAGAACTCTTTGGTAAATATGAAGGATAAAAATAAGTTCAATAAGACATATATTCTATGAGTAAAAAGGTAAATATTTTTTGGTTTCGACGCGATTTAAGATTAGATGACAATCTTGGTTTTCAAGAAGCCTTAAAAGGCGAATTTCCTGTACTACCAATTTTTATATTCGATACAGAAATATTAGACCACTTACCAAAAGATGATGCTCGTGTTACATTTATACATGACACACTTCAGGTAATGAGACAAACTCTTCAAGATAAACATAGCAGTAGTATTGCAATTTTTAAAGGAAAACCTGATGCTATTTATAAACAACTCATAAAAGATTATAATATTAATACTGTTTATACCAATCATGATTATGAACCTTATGCAAAGGATAGAGACGGTGAAATTAAAATATTACTAGAAGAGCATAATATTGATTTAAAAACTTTTAAAGATCATGTTATCTTTGAAAAAAGCGAGGTCGTAAAAAAAGATGGAGATCCCTATTTGGTTTATACCCCATATATGCGTAAGTGGAAAGAAACCTTTAAAACCGTTGATTTAGAAATATATTACACAAATTCTTATTTAAATAATTTAATTAAAAATAGCAGATTACCTAATTTAACTTTAACTGATATAGGTTTTACAACATCAATACAAAAAATAGTACCATATAATGTGACACCGACATTAATTCAAAATTATGAAGGTACTCGAGATTTTCCTGCCAAAGATTCAACTTCTAGATTAGGTCCTCATTTAAGATTTGGTACCGTAAGTATTCGAAAAATGCTAAAAAAAGCCATTGCTGAAGACAATGAAATATTTTGGCAAGAATTAATTTGGCGTGAGTTTTTTATACAAATTTTATGGCATTTTCCACATACAACGAATAAAGCATTTAAACCGAAATACGAACGTATTGAATGGAGATATAACGAAACCGAATTTAAAAAATGGTGTGAAGGAAAAACAGGTTACCCACTAGTGGACGCTGGCATGCGTCAACTTAACGAAACCGGTTTTATGCACAACAGGATTCGTATGCTTGTTGGTAGTTTTCTATGTAAGCATCTACTAATGGATTGGCGTCTTGGTGAAGCTTATTTTGCAGAAAAACTTCATGATTATGAAATGGCTAGTAATGTTGGCAACTGGCAATGGGTTGCTGGTTGTGGTGTTGATGCAGCACCTTATTTCAGAATTTTTAATCCTACAACACAAATTCAGAAATTTGACAAAAAACATGAGTACTTAAAAAAGTGGGTTCCTGACTATCAAGAATTGACTTATCCACAGCCAATTGTAGATCATAAAGAAGCAAGAGAACGTTGCTTAAGCACTTATAAATCGGCATTAAATTAACAATATTTAAAGGGTATTTACATTTTAAATAAACAAAATACAATAAAACAATAAATATAGCGTTATAAGAATAAGGCGATTAATGTCTTAGCGAAATAACCATTTCAAAACAACAATTTTAAAAAGCTCTGTTTAGTCTTCAGAGCTTTTTTCGTTTTCAAAATTATAATTACAAAAAAAAGCTTCAAGTTTAAACTTGAAGCTTTTTATTCTATTAAATTAATTCCTTAATTACCTTCTACGCGCTCAATTCTTGCACCAATAGCTCTTAAGCGTTCGTCAATATTTTCATAGCCACGATCAATTTGTTCTATATTATGAATTATAGAAGTTCCTTTAGCTGATAATGCTGCAATTAATAAAGAAACCCCAGCTCTAATATCTGGAGATGTCATTGTTGTAGCTTTTAAAGTTGATTTAAAATCATGACCAATTACGGTCGCTCTGTGTGGATCACAAAGAATAATCTTAGCGCCCATGTCTATTAATTTATCGACAAAGAATAGACGACTTTCAAACATTTTTTGATGTACTATAGCACTACCTCTTGCTTGAGTTAAAACGGTTAATATAATACTTAACAAGTCTGGTGTAAAACCAGGCCATGGTGCATCTGAAATCGTTAGAATAGAGCCATCAATATAACTTTGAACTTCATAACCGTCTGTGTGTGCGGGAATATGAATATCATCTCCCTGACGCTCAACAGTAATTCCTATTTTTCTAAATACATTTGGAATAACCCCTAAATCGTCCCAACTTACATTGGTAATTGTCAATTCACTTTTTGTCATAGCAGCCAAACCTATCCAGCTACCAATTTCAATCATATCAGGTAACATTCTATGTTCAGTTCCACCAAGACTATCAACCCCTTCAATGGTTAAAAGGTTTGAACCTACTCCTGAAATTTTAGCGCCCATTCGGTTCAACATTTTACAAAGCTGCTGCAAATAAGGTTCGCATGCTGCATTATAAATAGTTGTTATTCCTTCTGCTAAAACTGCAGCCATAACAATGTTAGCTGTACCAGTCACGGAAGCTTCATCTAAAAGCATATAAGTTCCTTTTAGCTTATCTGCTTCTACTCCGTAAAATAAATCTTCTTTGTTATATCGAAATTTTGCTCCTAAATTAATAAAGCCTTCAAAATGTGTATCTAAACGGCGACGACCAATTTTATCTCCACCTGGTTTTGGTATATATCCTTTACCAAAACGAGCTAATAAAGGACCTACAATCATTATAGAACCTCTTAAGCCTTTTCCATCTTCTTTAAATTCTGCTGATTCTAAATATTCTAAATTAACCTCATCCGCTTTAAACGTATAAGACCCTTTATCTAATTTATTAATTTTAACACCCAGTTTTTTTAATAAAGCAATAAGCTTATTAACATCTATGATGTCAGGGATATTATCAATTTTAATTTCTTCGGCAGTTAAAAGTACTGCGCATAAGATTTGTAAGGCTTCGTTTTTTGCTCCTTGAGGCTGAATTTTCCCTTTTAAGCGATGACCTCCTTCAATTTTAAATGTACTCATACGTTTTAATAACGTTTTCTATTATTAGTATATTTTTTCTTCGTTGTACTACTCGTCTTTTTATTAGAAGTACTTTTACTACCGTATTTAGACTTGGCACGCATTAAACTAGTTGAGTCGCTAAGATTTTCGTTACTTTCTTTAAGATCTATTTTCCCATCAGAAAGCTCATATAAATGTTTATAAATTACAGCATCTTCAACGGTGTCTTTGTTCCAGTTTAAAAAACACTTTTTCATGTGATTAGCGATTGTAAAAGTTAAAGCTTCCTTTAACTCACCATCTTCCCAACCCACTGCAACATCTATCATTGTTTTTATATTATTACCATAAAAACGATATTTCGGAAAATTTTGAGGATATTTTAACGGCTCAGGTCTCGCAAGTATTTCTTCTTTTGATGGCTCTCCGTAAGGTGCATCAACATCAATTTCAAAATCGGCCATAATAAATAGCTGATCCCATAATTTATGTTGAAAATCTGGCACATCCCTTAAGTGCGGCTGTATATTTCCCATTACAGAGATAATACCTTTAGCTACTTTATTGCGCTCCTCTTTTGTTTCACGTGATTTAGCATAATTGATCATCTTTTGAAGATGACGTCCATACTCTGGAATAATTAAATGCTCGCGCTCTGTGTTGTATTCTAAATCGTCAATCAAAATTATAAATGTAAAAAAGTGTAGTGTATAAATTTAAACCTGTAGTCTTCTAGGTTTTGTTGCAAAGTACAAAAAAATACTAAGCTAAAAAGATATTTTATAAGGAAATTACTCCTTCAACATTTTCTGCTACTTCCTTGTACTTAGTAATTACAGCTTCAGGGTCTTTCATTTTAACGTTGATAGACACACTTGTATATTTCCCTTTCTTAGACGCTGTAGTTGTTATGACTGCTCCTAAATTATCAAAAAGACTATCAATATGGTTAACACCAGAACTGTCTGTTAATACAATAAATTTATATAAATATTCAGAAGGCCAAGTGGCTGTATCGTATAATTGAGCTTTTAATTTTTCGTAAAATTCTTCTGTTTTTTTAGAATTATCCATAATGAAATTTTTCAGTTGTAAAGATACGCTTAACTTTACATTTTTATATTTTATTTTTTACATCAAAAATACTGCCAATTTGAATCCAAAAAAAATTGTTATTGCAGGTGGACCTGGAACAGGAAAAACTACCATTATAGATGAATTAAAAAAACGTAGTCATGTTTGTTACGATGAAATATCGAGGCAAATTACATTACAAGCTAGAGCAGATGGTATTGAACAACTTTTTCTAACTGAACCGCTCTTATTTAGCGAAAAACTTTTAGAGGGCAGAGCACAACAATTTAAAGAGGCTGCTAATGAAAAAGAATCTAACGTTTTTTTAGACAGAGGACTGCCTGACGTTATTGCATATATGGATTATATAGGTGACACCTATCCTAACCATTTTGTTACTACTTGCAATAAGCATAAATATGATGCCATATTTATATTAGCCCCTTGGCAAGAGATTTTTACGAGCGATAGCGAACGTTATGAAAGTTTTGAAGAAGCTATTGAAATTCATGATCATTTAATAAAAACATATCAGCGTTTTGGCTATCAATTAATTGATGTTCCTTTTGGTAATGTAGATACGAGAGTTAATTTTATTTTAGAGTCCTTAAACTTGCGGTAATGCATCCATTAGAAGTTTTAGAGCGGTATTGGAATCACACTTCGTTTAGACCGTATCAAGAAGAAATTATTAATGCGGTTTTAAACCGTGAAGACACCTTTGCGCTTTTACCAACAGGAGGTGGAAAATCAGTGTGCTTTCAAATCCCTGCACTTATACAAGATGGCATTTGTATTGTAGTATCTCCATTAATTGCTTTAATGAAAGACCAAGTCAATACCTTAAAAGCAAAAGGAATCAAAGCTATTGCGCTAACTTCTGGATTATCTTATAAAGATTTAGATACACAATTAGATAATTGTATCTATGGAAATTACAAATTCCTATATCTCTCACCAGAACGTTTGCAGCAGACATTAGTACAAGATCGTATACAGCAGATGAAAGTAAATCTAATTGCTGTAGATGAGGCGCATTGTATTAGTCAATGGGGTAATGATTTTAGACCTGCATATAAAGATATCACTATACTGAGACAAATGCACCCTCACGTTAACTGCATTGCACTAACAGCAACCGCAAAGCATAATGTGGTTGATGATATTGTTGCTAACCTCGACTTTATAAACCCTAAAATATTTAAAGCTTCGTTTGCAAGACCAAATATCGCATATAATGTTGTGCATACCGATGATAAACTATATCAATTAGAATATTTACTAAAAACTTATCCTGGTTCTTCAATCATATATGTAAGAAACCGCAGAGCAACCACTAATATTCATAATTTTTTAAGTTCAAAAGGATTCTCTTCAACGTTTTATCATGGTGGTATTACAAATAAAGAAAAACAAGAACGTCTATATGAATGGAGTCACGGACAAAAGCAAATTATAGTGGCTACAACTGCTTTTGGAATGGGCATTGACAAAGCAGATGTAAAAACTGTTATCCACTTTAATTTACCAGAAAGTTTAGAAAGCTATTACCAAGAAGCAGGACGCGCTGGAAGAAATGAAGAATTAGCACATGCTTTTATTTTAAAGCAACATATTGACGAAGAGCATCTACGCAGTCAATTTTTAAGCACACTTCCCTCCGTGAAATTTGTAAAAACGGTTTATAATAGGTTGTGTAACTACTTTCAGGTTTCTTATGGTGAAGGTGAGAATACGGTTCATCAATTCGATTTTAGATCCTTTTGTAGTCATTATAAGTTAAACACTAGCATGACTTATAATTCACTATTAATATTAGATAGAAATGCTATTATAACTCTTAACCAATATTATAATTTTAGAACTAAAATTCAGTTTATAACCACTAATGCTGTTTTATTTCAATATTTAGAAACACATTTAGACTTAAATATTTTGGTTAAAGTATTATTGAGAACTTATGGAGGAATTTTTGATTACGATACCAAAGTAGACCTCAACTTAGTTATAACTAAAGCAAAAACCCCAGAAAAACTAGTAATTGCCCAGTTACAGCGCTTAGAAAAAGATGAAGTCATTAGTCTACAAATGGCAGATACGGATTCTGAAGTTACATTTTTAAAACCTCGCGAAGATGATGTTACTATTAACCCTATTGCAAAAACTATAAATCATCAACATACTTTAAAACATCAGCAAATTGAATCTGTCATTAACTATATTAAGAATGATTCCGTCTGCAGAAGTCAGCAACTTCTACTCTATTTCGGTGAAAAACCTAAGAAAGTCTGTGGTATATGTTCTGTTTGTACTTCTAAATTAAAAAATAATCCACCTAAAAGTAGTGAAGCTGAAATTTTAGAAGCTTTAAAAGAAAATCCTTTAACATCAAGACAATTATTATATCAAATTAAATGTTCAGAACAAAATCTTTTACAGAGCCTTTCAGAACTTATAGCATTAAAAAAAATTAAACTAACACAAGCTAACACTTATACACTAGCATGACAGATAAACGTGATTTAAGAATTGTATTTATGGGAACGCCAGATTTTGCCGTTGCCACATTAAAAGCATTAATAGACCATAATTACAATGTAGTTGGGGTTATTACGGCACCAGATAGACCTGCAGGAAGAGGACAAAAACTTAGAGCTTCTGCAGTTAAAGAATTTGCATTGGTAAAAAATCTAAATATCTTACAGCCAACAAACCTAAAATCTGAAGCTTTTTTAGAAGAGCTAAAAGCGCTAGAAGCTAATTTGCAGATTATAGTAGCGTTTAGGATGCTTCCTAAGGTTGTTTGGCAAATGCCAGCATACGGTACGTTTAACCTTCATGCCTCTCTACTGCCTCAGTACAGAGGAGCCGCACCTATACATTGGGCTATTATAAATGGAGAAACTAAGACAGGAGTTACCACTTTTTTTATAGATGAAAAAATTGATACTGGAGCCATTATTAAAAGTGAAACTACCAATATAGATGCTAGTACAACTGTAGGTGAATTACACGATAATTTAATGACAATAGGAAGTCAACTTGTAATTAAGACTGTAGAACAAGTTGAAACAAACTCCATAACGACCACTATACAACCACAAACTGAAGATTTAAAAACAGCCTATAAGCTAAATAGAGATAATTGTAAAATTGATTGGTCACTACAAATAGACACTATTTATAATAAAATTAGAGGATTAAACCCATTTCCCACAGCTTGGTGCCATTTAGATAACAACGAAGACAAGCCTTTATCTGTAAAGATTTACGGTGTAGAAAAAGTTGAAGATGAGCACAATTTTGAAGCGGGACAGCTATTCTCCTCTAAAAACGAGTTAAAAGTCGCGTGTCAAGGAGGTTACATAAAAATATTAGAAATTCAACTTCCTGGAAAGAAAAAAATGGATACAAAATCATTATTAAATGGGTTTGAATTTTCTGATGGTTCAAAACTGCTGTAACCCCTTATAATCATTGGTTTTACAAAAAACCAGATGAAATACATGTCGTTTATTAACAAATATCATAAGTTATTAACAAAAACCCGTATTTCCCTTGCTATTACTTGTGTAGCTTAATTTTCCTAATAATTTTGTGTACGGCTTTTAGAGAGTTTTTATTCTGATATCCGAAATTTTAACAATTTAAACTTAATATTTATGAACAAAACAGATTTAATCAATGGAATGGCAGAAAATGCTGGAATTACAAAGGCAGCTGCAAAAAAAGCTTTAGATTCTTTATTAGTTGACATCGAAGGATCTTTACAAAAAGGAAACAGAGTTTCTTTAGTAGGTTTTGGTTCTTGGTCAGTTTCAAAAAGAGCTGCAAGAGATGGAAGAAATCCACAGACTGGAAAAACTATAAAAATCCAAGCTAAAAATGTAGTTAAATTTAAGGCAGGTTCTGACTTAAGTAGCGCTGTAAACTAAGCTATTTTTATACTCAAAATACATAACCTGCTCTATGAGCAGGTTTTTTTTGCTTTAATTTAAAAGCTAATTAGTTGCTTTTTTAAGAAAAAAAACATAGCTTTAGTAATCTAAACAATAGAAAGCAAAGATGAACAAACCCGAAAAAGGCAATTTGCTAATTGCTGAACCATCCATTATCGGTGATATGTCATTTAATCGTGCTGTGATACTTTTAGCAGATCATAACGCACTAGGCTCCGTTGGATTTATTTTAAACAAACCGCTAGATTATAACCTTAAAGACCTAATTGAAGGTACAGATTCTAATTTCCCTGTGTACAATGGAGGACCTGTAGAACAAGACAATCTCTATTTTATTCATAAATCGCCAGAATTAATACCCAATAGTGTAGAAATATCTCATGGTATTTTTTGGGGAGGTGATTTTAAAATTGTGCTAAACTTAATTAACCTTGGTGAAATCTCTACCGATGATATTCGTTTCTTTTTGGGATATTCAGGTTGGGATGAGCAACAATTAGATAACGAACTAAAATCTAATGCTTGGTTAATATCTGAAAATATATATCATAAAGAAATCATTTCAAAATCTTGTAATTCTTTCTGGAAAGAAAAAATGCTAGAACTTGGTGGAGATTATAGTATATGGTCTAATGCACCAGAAAACCCTAGCTACAATTAACAAATAAAATCAATGCGATAAAAAATATTAATAAATTTAAATTAACTAATTTTATGACATTAGTCTCAGTTTAGCATTAATTTTACTAAGAAGTTGCTGTGCAAATTCACTACCGTAAGTTTTTTTACGGTATTTAGTAATCGGCACAATTCCTTTAATTACATTAGTAATAAATAATTCATCAGCTTTTTGAAGTTCAAATGGACTTATACTTGCTTCTTCTATAACAACATTTACATCTTTAGCTAAAAGCTCTAATATTTGTTTTCTCATTACCCCTTTAAGACAGCCTTCTTCAAGCGGTGGTGTTTTAATCTTATCACCTTTAACCAAAAATAAATTCCCATTTAAAGCCTCTAGAATACTCTTATTTGTGTTTAGTACTAAACAGTTGTCTAAATCATTTTCCTCTGCATAAATACTTCCAATGACTTGGACGGCTTTATTATTAGACTTCAGTCCCGATAAAAATCCTGGCGCAACAAAATAATCTTTATATAAATCTACAATACAGCTCGCATTAGTATCTATAGTATAAAATGGATCATTATGTGGTTCTGTGATAATATTAAAGTGAACTTGCGTACTATCTGAAGGTAAGTATTTACCTCCTTCACCTCTATCTACATTAATCCTAACGCGGGCTGCAGACTGCAATAAATCATTAACTTCTAAAGTCTTTAAAACTTCTGCTTCAAGAAATTCCATTGTAAAACTCATAGGAATATCCATTCTAAGAATACGCATTGAAGACATCAGTCTAAAATAATGATCTTCCCAAAAAAAGATTTTACCATTAACTACTTTTAAAGTTTCAAAAAGAGCATCACCATACTTATAACCTCTGTTCTCAATTGAGAGCTTAGCATCTGATTCCGATAGTAGGGTTCCATTAAAATTTACCATATAAAATTGGTTATTTACAATTGTATCTATTCATTATTCTTTTTAAATAATCCTTCTTCCTTTCAATAATAGTATTCTCCATTGATTAACAGAATAGAACACTTTATACTTATTGCTTAATCCATTAAGAACGTTATAATTGTACTGTTTTTAAAACAAATAAGTTAAAAGTTTAAATAAAAAGTCTCGATTTAATTTTGAAATTAAATCGAGACAAAGATATAATAGAATAGTTATTTAGTTCTTATGCTGAGCCTAAAACTTGTTTTAAGCTAGAGATTTGGTTAGACCAAAGCATTTTACCTTCTTCAACTTCATCCTCTTCTGCAAAATCTGTAATCATTAAAGAAACATCTTTAGTAATTTCATCGACTTGTATTCTAATCTCAAAATAACATGTTGCTCCTTCTTCATCGTCGTTTAACCAGCGAAACTTAACACGTTCACCACTTTTTTTACTGAGTAACTTTGCTTGTTCCTCTGATCCATCCCAAATAAATGTAAATAGTTCTCCACGAGAATTAACATTATCTGCAAACCATTCTGATAACCCCGAAGGTGTCGATATATATTGGTATATAAGTGTTGGTGATGCTTGAATCACAAACTCCATTTCAAATTTTTCTTTGTCGTCCATATTAGTCATTGTATTATGTGCTCAATATATACAAATATACTTGAGTTTTAAACTTAAAATTAATTTAATTTTTTTTGCATTTAATTATTTGCTGAATCCAGAAAACTTTATATATTTGCAGCCGCAATTACGGGTATGTTCAAATACTTTATTTTGAAGTTATAAATGTAAATTGCTAATTATGGCGAGGTAGCTCAGTTGGTTAGAGCGTTGGATTCATAACCCAGAGGTCACGAGTTCAAATCTCGTTCTCGCTACAATAGTAAACTCAGAACTTTTGTTCTGGGTTTTTTTTGTGCTCTATTTTAAAAGCATAAGCTATTTAGTACTAGATAAAGGATCATTTAATTCTTGTTAGTTAGATGGTTTCTGATACTATTTAAGAATGCCTAACCCTAACAATAATCTGTATGTGATGAGACAGTCATCACTTCACATTCTTTATTATTTAAATATTTTAAAACAAATGATGCTATAAAAGGCTTCTTTTTCTTTTCTGTAGCAGTTCTAAATCTTTCTTCTGAACTGCTCATAAAGGTTACTTCTACAACTCTATATAAGGTTTATGGTCATCCATTAATTGATATTGCACCTTGCTACTAAAATAATTTAGAGCTTCCATTATTGCATCTTATGTTTTTTTATTTCTTAGTTACAAAAAAACTTTAATTCACTTTAACTGTTACTAAAATAATTATCAACAGATTAGATAATTTAAATAAGTTATAAATAAATTGTTATGAATTAATATTAAAGAAGAAAAACAATGACTTTAGCGCTTACATTCAATGTTTTCGCAATCTTTTAATAACCTACTACTTACCTTTTAAGATATAAGTTATGAAATCCTATTACACGATACTGCTCATTGTTGGAATCACATCGCTTTTTGCTAGTTTTCTACCAATATTATTAAAAAAATTCAGAATTAGTTTTACAATTCCCTTATTGTTTTTAGGAGGATTTTTGTTTTTTTTAGAAACACCATTACCTTGGCCAGATCCTGTTTGGGATATTGATATGACTTTAAAGTTTTCAGAATTAGTTGTTATTATTAGCTTAATGGTTGCTGGCTTAAAAATTGGACTCAACTATTCGTGGAAAGAATGGAGAAACCCTTTGAGGCTCCTTTGTATTACCATGCCCTTATTTATGCTCATTGTATTTTTAATTTCTTATTACCTCTTAAATTTTAATGGGCCAGTAGCATTATTATTAGCAGCCATTTTAGCACCTACCGATCCTGCATTAGCTTCAGAAATACAGCTTAACAAAAAACAAACTGTAGCCACTAAAAACGTAGGTATACAATATAATCTTACGGCTGAAGCAGGATTAAATGATGGCTTAGCATTTCCATTTGTCTTTTTGGCTATTTTGTGGTCTAAAAATGAAAACTTAGGGATTAACGAATGGAAAGAGTGGATATGGTATTATATGTTTTTCAAAATCATCGTTGGTGTCCTTGTTGGCATAGTAATAGGGTTTTCATATAGTTATTTTACTAAAAAATTGGCACAATATAATATACTAAAAATCCACCAAGCTTTTGTAGCGATTTCGTTAACTTTAATTTCTTACGGTCTAGCAGAAATCTTGGATGGTTATGGATTTTTAAGTGTTTTCTTAGCAGGGTTATTTGCTCATTATCATCAGCACACCAATAACGAAACGACAGAAAGTGAGCCAAGCTTAGGTTTTATTACTAATGTGGAGAAGTTTCTTATTATTTTTTGGATGATTTTCTTCGGAGGTTCCATAATTGGCGGTATATTAAACTTCAATTCAATTCTTACTCTATTATTCTGTATTTTCTTAGTCCTCGTTGCGCGACCATTAATGGGGTACATTAGTCTCTATAAATCAGGACTAGGCTCTAAAGAGAAATGGGCTATTTCCTTTTTTGGTATTCGAGGCATTGGCTCTGTATTCTATCTAACCTACGCTATTAAATATGGTGATTTTAATGATATAAATCCTGTTTTTTCTATAGTCGCCTTTATTATTTTATTATCGATTGTACTCCATGGTATCACCACTAAACGGCTAATACCTAAAATAAAGAATAAATAAGTTTACTATGTAGCAGGTGAAAATATTTTTAAGAGTTAATATCTAGATGTTTTGAGCTAAGTAATAAAATTAATACTATTATTTTTATATTGAATTTTAAAATTGATCTTAATGAAAACGAATTACAAATTCTTAGCCATGGTATTACTAGCAGTCTCTTTTTCTTGTAAAAATGAATCTTCAAAAAAAGAAATAAACACAAGAAACCCAATGAATAAAGAACTAACTGACACTCAAAATTACGAAGAAGATGGTAATTTTGAAGAAGACACTTATACTTATGAATCAAAAACTGATAGTATTAATGAAAATTGGAATCTTAATGATCCCGAAAGGCAAATGCAATTATACTCTAGGTTTGAAATGAGTGATGCTCAGCAAGAGCGTTATGAAACAGAATTACAAAAGTGGTGGGATTCTGAAATGGATGACCCTTACAAAAAACTGTCAGCGGACCACAGAATTGAAACTGAATCTAAAATTTTAAAAAATATTCTAGATGAGGAACAATATGAGAACTACGAAGCTTGGTCTAATGATAATGACAAAAGGTAATTCTAATATACTCAAAGATTTAATTAGAATTTTTACTTAAACATAATTTTCAAAAAGTTAAGAGGAATTTTAAGAGATTGATAGTATTTATACATTAAGCTCTCAGTTTCGGTTTAACTCATAATTATGATCAGTACCACTAGCAGCAGCCATCGAAATAACAAATTTTAAGCTAAACAAATAGTATCTAAGATTTCCCTTCTTTCTAAATATAGGTTTAAACGCTTCTATTGCTACTTCTTTCCCTATTAAAATTTTAATCAAAATATTAAAGCATATGACTTAACTAAAACTCATAATCTAGTCTGCTCCTTCCTATTGTATGACTTTTTAGTATAACTTAATACTAAACATTATCTTCGTGTTATATTATGGATTCACTCACACAAATAGTTTTAGGTGCCGCAATTGGCGAAGTTCTTTTAGGAAAAAAAGTAGGTAATAAGGCTATTTTATATGGAGCTATTGCAGGTACAATTCCAGATTTAGATGTTTTTGCTTCTCACTTTACAGATACCGTTTCTGCTTTGGCTATTCATCGTGGATTTACACATTCTATTTTGTTTTCTGTAATTTTTGCTCCAATTTTTGGTTGGATCATCTCACGTTATGAAAAATACAAAAACTTTAAAGGTTGGTCTTGGTTATTCTTTTGGGCATTAATAACACACCCAATGCTGGATGCTCATACAACGTGGGGAACTCAATTCTTTTGGCCATTAGATTTAAGATTAGCCTTCAAAACCATTTTTGTAATTGATCCCTTGTACACACTACCTTTTTTAATATTTTTAATTCTGACTATGTTTCAAAAGCGAACTTCAGAAAAAAGACGTTTATACAACGGAATCGGTCTTACCTTAAGTACAACTTATTTAGCATTCACATTTATTCTAAAAGATTTAGCCCTAACACAATTTGAAGACGAGCTCCTAGTTAAAAATATAAATTATAAGCAAATAGATACGAGACCATCTGCTCTAAATACTATTCTATGGAATGCCAATGTAGAAACTGAAAACACTTATTTATTAGGCACATATTCGTTTTTAGACACACAACCGATCACCTTTGAAACGTATCCTAAAAATCATGAATTACTAGGAGATCTTATTCATAATAAAAAGGTAAAACAAATGATAGCGATATCTGAAGGCTGGTACACTATTACTAGATCTAATAACAAATTATATTATAACGATTTGCGTTTTGGAGTATTAAGTATGGAACCTAAATCTCAAAACTTTGTGTTTAAATACTTAATTGATGTAGATGCCTCAGGAAATGTTGACTTTATTGAACAAGAAAAAACACAGCGCGATGGTAAAAAGTTAATGTCAGATTTATGGAAACGTATTAAAGGAAATTAATTTATAGTCTTTTTACTTTTACCGTTAAACCACTTAAATTCATTAGTTCTAATCACATAACCAACCCTAATCATACTTTGTGATTGTTCGTAATTTAACAACCCTTCTGCTTGCCCAACATACCATTCTAACATTAAGTATTGATTAGAAATATTGTTTCCAAAAGGATTATAATAAACCCTTGCTCTAACGGAGCCTTTAGCTTCAAAATTTAACCCTTTACGCAATCTTAAATCAAAAATTAATTTATCTGGTTGGTAAGTATGAGATACATTAATCTCGCCTAAACCGACATACTCTAAAAGGTCTGGATTCCCTTCTTTGTGAGAAAATGGTAACCATGCTTTAAAACTTGCTACTGTATTTTTAGAAATACCAGTAATGTATTCTAAACTTATACGATTCCAACTTCGAGATGCAAGACTATCTCTTCCATTAGATTCATGCTCAAAAGATAAAGTTCCAATACCTTTTAAACGCTCTTCTTTATCATAAAAAACTTTACCTAAAGCAATCGATGGATTAAAATTTATGTCGTTAAAAGGGAAAGATTCTTCATAAATATTCCAAAATGCTTTTTGGGTATATGTCATATATAAATAAGTATCTAATGGTAATCTACTTCGAGTTAATATCTGTTTAAAACTAATTTGATATTTAGCATTTGCTGTTGTACTATTTATGGTCTTATTTGTCGGTACACCAGTAACAAAAAAATTATCCTTGTGTATTGAGAAATAAGGTTGTGTAGCTATAGAATCTTGCAATTCTTGTTTGGTATATGCCTGTGATTGAATTGTAGATATTGTAAAAATTGACAGAACAATGAAAGCTATTGTTTTAATTAATCGGTGGTTGTAGCTTAATTTAATCATAAGAAATCGCGAAATTTTAGATCATGTTAGATTGAAAACACAAAGGTCCATAATTGAACTGAGCTTCATTAACTCATATACAGCTTAAACTAATCTAAAAAAGAAAATCACCTAAAGATTTTTGGTTTGTAATCAAAGTAATCAAATATCTTAATGAGCACCTCTTCTACTTCTTCTGTCACTAAATTTAAATTCTAGCATTAAAACCTATGGAGCTATCAATAATCTTAGTCTTTATTATTATCGGTATAAGTATCATCTTATTTGTCACGGAGTTTTTTCCTGTAGATAAAATTGCTTTTTTTATAATAGTTGCTTTGGTGTTGCTTCAATTAACAACACCTGAAGAAGCTATTAGCGGCTTTGCTAACCCTGCAACAGTTACTGTCTTAGCTTTAATGATACTTGCTGTTGGGCTCGAGGAAAACGGAGTCATTCAATTACTTTCCGATGGTATTAAAAAATTAAAGATATTACCTCTTATTCTATTGACGCCAGCGTTTATGATTATTTCTGCGAGTATATCGGCCTTTATTAGCACTACGGCTGTAGTTATTATTTTTATTAAAATAATTACAAGACTATCCGAAAAATATGGATTTTCTTCTTCTCGATTATTAATGCCAATATCTTTTGCTGGAATTCTAGGTGGTAGTTGCACACTTATGGGTACATCAACTAACCTTATTGTAAATGCTATTGCAAAAAAACAAGGAGTTGAATCTTTTAGTTTTTTCGAATTTTCATGGTATGGTCTTATATTTCTAGCTGTCGGGCTCGTCATCATGACGATCGCTTCTCGCTTTCTGCCAAAGAAGAAAAAGAATAACCTAACCACAGATTATAATATTGATTCTTATGTTTTTACAATAAAGGTAACTAAAGACTCCCCATTAATTGGAGAGAAATTTGGTGATATTGAATTTCTAAATCAAGAAGATTCTAAAATCCTAAAACTCATTAGACATCATCAGGTAATTAATGACCCTGGAAAATACATCAAATTAAAAGCTAAAGATAATTTGGTGTTGATGAGTAATTTAGAAAACTTTCAATCTATTCTTAAAAAAAATGGATTTGTATTGAATGAAAAACGACAAAAGCAACAATTAGAAAACGTTAATAGAATAGATAATGACACTGTTGAAAATGATGTAACTTACATTGAAACTCTTATTCTACCTGGCTCTAACTTAATTGGTAAAACATTAAAAGGTTTAAGAAGAATTTCTTTTGAAGGTGCATTCCCTATTGCCATTAAAAAGCGAAGAAATTTAAGAAACACAAAAGAGCGTTTATTACGAAAAAACATTGAAGACATCAATCTAAAACCTGGTGATCGTGTTCTATTAGAGATGCAAGAACATAAGATTTCTGATCTTTATAATATTGAAAATATTGCTATATTAAATGAACATGAATTTAAGCCCAATATTGCTAAGTCTAAAACAGCTATAGCTTTATTAATATTGCTTGGTGTTATTGCATTAGCAGCGACGAGTGTAGTTACGATATTAACAGCTTCTTTGCTAGGTGTTGCTATTATGCTTTTAACTAATATTATTAAACTTGAGAGTGTTTATCAAAAAGTAAATTGGCAAATTATATTCTTACTCGCTGGCATGATTCCTCTTGGAACTGCTATGACTAATAGCGGAGCAGACATTTGGCTATCAGAGCATTTATTAACGTTAATGAGTAATCAGAACCCAACAATAGTTCTAGGCTTACTTTTCGGAATTACAATACTCTTATCCGGAGTTATATCTAATAATGCCACTGCAATAATCATGGCTCCCATTGCTATTGCAGTAGCAAGCGGATTAAATTTAGATATTAAGGCTTTTTTACTTGCCGTAATGTTTGGTTCTAATTTTAGCTTTTTCACACCTGTAGGCTATCAAACCAATACACTTATTTACGGAACTGGAGCTTATAAATTTAAGCACTTTCTAATTATTGGGGGTATCTTATCCGCTACATTATGGATTGTAGGTACTCTACTTCTATCAATAAAGTTATAAAATCAATTTAGGCGCTTTGTACGTTTCCTTTTTTAGCTTCATCTGCTATTTGACGCCTCATTTGCCTAACGGTAAGTGAGCTCCCATCATGGCTCCAGCCTGGAGGTCCAAATATATATTTAAACTTATGATACCAGTTTTTTGATTTCTTCATATCGTTCCAAATGTTCTTGTATTCATGTGTTAAAATAACAAATACATTATAAGAATCTGGTGGTGTAGAAACACCATACTCAATATCAATAGATTCATCTAGTTCTTTCCATGTACCAAAAATACGGTCAAAAATATTTAGAAATCCACCGTGATTTTTATCCATATACTCTAAATTACGAGCATGATGAACTTGGTGCATTGTATGGGTATTTAGAATTTTCTCTATAAAGCCCATCTTCTTTATATATTGTGTATGCAATTGAAATTGCCATAAAGCTTCAATCCCCAAACAAACAACAAGCATTTCAGGAGGAAAACCAATCATTACAATCCAAACATAAAAGAAAGGCTTATAAAAAAGAGTAAACCAACCATTACGAACAGCAGTTCCTAAATTAAAATTATCAGAAGAATGATGTACAATGTGTGCTGCCCAGAAAAATCGAACCATATGATTTTGTCTATGAAACCAATAATAACTAAAATCATCTAGTAACATACATAATAGCCAGATATACCAAGCATAACCAAACGATTCATATCCAAAAATATTAGTTCTAACTCCATTTACTATCGGGTTAAATAATTCATCTACAAAATGAAAAACTGCTATAATAGAAAGTGTTTTTATTAATGCAGCTAGTACTGCAGAACCTAAACCAAGTAATACACTAGAAGTTAAATCTTTCCAATTATAAAGGTTTTTTTTATCATCTAAAACCTTACTATAAGTAAGTTCTAAAGCAATAAGACCTAAAAAACACGGCACTCCGTATACTAAAGGGTTAGTAAAATCCATTTATTTTATTTTTTTAAAAGCAATTTATTTAAGGCTTTTTATTCTAAAAAATACATTTAGAAAATAATCTTAAAACTTCAATTTATTATTAAGGGCGTGAATATACAGTATCACTAATAGAAATCCGAATTTTAAATCTAGGTTTTCAATTATTTCAATATCTCAGCCCACCTATTGTTAGATTCAATATTTAAACTGATAAGAACAAGTTTTATTTCAAAGTGATCTAATTAAAAATTAAATAACAAAAACAAACATCTATAAAACCAGAAAAAAACACTCTTAAAACAATCTTAAAACAATCTTAATGCTTAAACGATATAGCACGACTCAAAACACTTTACATCTACAATATTAACCCAAATATTTATAGAATTAACCTTTACTCTAAACATCATGTTAAAAAAAACTTAATAGGTTTTAATTGATCCGTGTTCACTTTAAGTATTGTTATCTTAGAACCTCATCGAAAACCTAAACACATGAAAAGTAAGTACCCAGTTTCAAGACGCGATTTTATAAGACTATCAAGTATGGCTGCTGCTGGAGCAATGTTTTTACCTTTAGGAACTAGTTTCTCTGATAAAGCACCAGCACCTATGATGAGACCTTTTGGTCGTATAAAAAATAAAGTAACTACGTTAGGATTAGGAGGTCAAGCATCTATACAATGGACACCAGATGATGTTGATCCCGTTCAAATTATTACCAAAGCTTTTGATTTGGGTATTAATTATTTTGATACTTCAAATGTTTACGATCTAAGCCAAATGCACTATCACTCTGCTTTCGAAAAAATGAACCTAATTCCGGGGAAACCGAATTACGATAAAAAGCTCAGAGAATCTATTACCATTACAAGTAAAACATTGATGCGATGGGGAAAACCAGGATGGAAAGAAGTTGAAAATGTAAGAAACAAGTCTAATGGTGAAGATGTGCAAACAGCTGCAGATGATATAAGAAGAACCATGACTCAGCTTTTTGGTGATGGAAAAGGAAACTATCCAGAAGGCTCATACGTAGATATCGTTATGGTTCATGCTTTACAAGCTATTGAAGAGAACGATATATTATACAAAGGTATTGAAACACCAATTAAACCCGATGAAAACTTTGGAGCTTTAGTGGTGTTAAAAGATTTTAGAGATGGCACCAATCTTACCGGAACAAATCCTAAAAACGAAAAATTATTGAAGCATATTGGTTTTTCAGGACATAACAATCCTGAAGCCATGATTGATTTTATGCAACGTGATAAATATGGATTACTAGATGCTTTATTAGTATCAATTAACTCGAATGATCACTTATATTTTAATATGAAACACAATGTAATTCCACTTGCCAAGGCTAAAGGTTTGGGAGTTATCGGAATGAAAGTATTTGGAGCAGGAACCATGTATAAAGAAGTGCCTGGATTCTCTAGAGATCCAGATCAAATTTATCGTAAAGTAGGTTCTACAGATTTACCAAGTAGCGAGCTTATAGAATACGTATTAACCACACCTGGTGTAGATACCTTAATTATAGGAATTGGTCAAATAGATGAAGATCCTCTTAAATGTCAGTTAACTCAAAATTATTATGCATCTCAAGTAAAACCAGATGCAATGTCAAAAGAAAGAAGACTTGAAATAGAGGCAAAAACAGCAAAGGCAGCAGGAGAACGAACAAATTTCTTTCAGCTTGATAGAATAGACATGACAGGGCCTAGAGACCTTAAGCAAGAAACCGTTAACGGAACAACCAAAATAACATGGCAAACCGCTTATGCAGCAGAAAACCCAATTTCTCATTACGAAATTGTTTCTAATGGAAACGTTTTAGGTACCGTTAAACATCAACCCCAAGTTCTAAAAGATAAGCCTTTTACTTTTGAGATAGACCAATCAAATGTAGATGGTTTTAAAGTTTATACTGTTGATGAAAACGGTAATAAAGCTTAATCATTTAACCATTCAGTAAAATAAAAAATTAATATATGTCAAAATTAGCATTGCTAAAACAATGGTTTAAAGACCATAAAGGAACTGTTACAGCATTTTCAGGAGGTGTAGATTCTTCCCTTGTCTTGTATGTTTCAAAATTAGTGCTTGGTGATGCTGCTATTGGGTTAATCTCTAATTCAGAAAGTCTAAAATCTGAGGATTTTAAAGTTGCAACTGACTTTTGTAAGTCGCATAATATAAACTTAGAAGTTATAAAAACAACCGAATTAGAAGATCCTAATTATACAGCAAATCCGACAAATCGTTGTTTTTTCTGTAAAACGCATCTTTACGAAGCTATGGTAGATATTATTCAGGAACGCTATCCTGAATACACCATTTTAAACGGCACTAATTTAGATGACTTAGGAGATTATCGTCCCGGTTTAGAAGCCGCTAAAAATCACCAAATAAAGTCTCCTTTAGCCGAACTTAATATTACAAAAGCAGAAGTTATAGAAATGGCCAACTCCTTAGGTTTAGAAACCGCTTTTAAGCCACCAAGTCCGTGTCTAAGTTCTAGAATTCCTTATGGAACTGCTGTAAATAATGAAAGACTGAAACAAATTGAGCATGCCGAATATGTTTTAAACAGATTTGGCTTCAATAATGTTAGAGTCAGATATAAAGGAGAAGAAGCTTCCATAGAAGTTCCTGTATCAGAATTAGAAGCACTAAAAAGTCAATTTAACCAAATCACTAAAGAAATAAAAGCCTTAGGTTTCTCTAAAGTCACAATAGATGAAGAAGGATTTGTTTCTGGTAAATTAAATAGAGTATTAAATGGATAAAGCCTTTATCATAGATGAAGACAGAAAACGCCGTTTAGGTTTTGAAGAAGTCATCTTCGGAGCCTCAAAAAGCGTGGCATTACTTTCTGATTTATTGAAAGATTATGTTGAAAAAAATAAAAACGTACTCGTAACAAAGCTGCAAGCTAAAAAAGCAAAAGTGTTATTAAAAACATTTAAAACAGCCTTTTATGATGAGGAATCTGAAATTTTTATGCTTTCTCACATAGAAATATCAAAAGACACATCTGCTAAAATAGGAATTGTTTCCGCAGGAAGTTCAGATATTGGTGTTGCCAATGAAGCCTTTTATACTTTAGAATATATGGGAATTAAATCTCGTATAATTCATGATGTAGGCGTTGCAGGTTTACACCGCTTGTTAGATAAATTAGAAATCTTAAAAACATTTGATATTTTAATTATCGTCGCAGGTTTTGAAGGTGCATTACCAACCGTTGTTGGAGGACTTCTCCCCCAACCTATTATTGCTGTACCAACTTCTGTAGGTTATGGAACAGCAAAAGATGGAGAGACGGCATTACGTGCTATGCTTGCTAGCTGTGCCAACGGAATTACAGTAGTAAATATAGATAATGGTTATGGAGCCGCCATGAGTGCTTTTAGAATGCTAAAACTAATAGAAAAATGAAAACAATATATATAGAAGCTTTTTCGGGACTCTCAGGGAACATGTTTTTGAGTGCTTTTAGTGAATTGCTCGGTGATTACGACCAATTACTAAATTTACCTAAAGATTTACATTTACCTGATGGTAAAATAGAAATCCAAGAGGCCGATAAAAATGGGATTACATGTAAGTATGTTGAAGTCTTAGATTTAAATGTTAAAGGAGACACAGCTCATAGCCATGAACATGACGATCATGGACACTCTCATAATCATTCACATAGTCATGATCATTCGCACAGCCATGATGACGATGAGCATCCACATGATCATTCTCACGATCACCATCATGGAGCACATAGACATTTAAGTGATATTCAAAAAATAATAGATAACGCGCATATCAGTACTAATGCAAAGAAAATAGCACACGAAATTTTCTTAATGATAGGAAAAGCCGAGTCTAAAATTCACAATATGCCATTAGAAACCATTCATTTTCATGAAATAAGTGGGGTTGATTCTATTATAGATATTGTTGGAAATGCAGTTTTAATTGATAAACTTAATATTTCGAAGGTCTATTGTACACCAGTTTGTACTGGTTTTGGAATTGTAAAAACACAACACGGTATGCTACCAGTTCCTGCACCTGCTACGGCAGAATTACTTCAAGGTATGCCTATTTATCCAGGTAATGAAGAAGGTGAGAAGATTACACCAACAGGTGCAGCTATTTTAAGATATCTTAATCCCGATTTTAAAAGTAAAGCCTACACACCAATAAAAACGGCTTATGGTCCTGGTAAAAAGAATTTTCATAACGCCAACGTAGTCCGTATTTCTTTAATTAAAGAGAAAGTTGAAAAAGACACTCACATTCAACTAGAAACTTCCATAGATGATATGTCTCCAGAATACCTTGGGAATGATTTTCAAAATGGTTTATTAGCTTCAGGAGCTCTTGATTTTAGCATTACACAACAACTGATGAAAAAAGGTAGATTTGGTTTTTTACTAAGTGTGATTCTCCCAAAAGATCAATTAAAAAATGTATCTAATTACCTATTTGATAATACAAGTACAATTGGTCTTAGACATTTCCCTATAGATCGAATAGAACTTCCTAGATCACAGCATAAACAACAAACCAATTTAGGTGAGGTTACAGTTAAAGAAACTACCACACCTAATCAACACATTAAGATAAAGCCTGAATTTGATGATATACAAAGATTAGCTAAAGAAACAGGCAAAACGCCTTTTCAAATCATAAACAAACTCAATATTAACTCATAAAACTCTAAACAATGAAAAAAGTATTTTCAATTTTATTATTCGTAATAAGTTCGCAAATTTTATTAGCTCACCCAGGATCTGATCATCATTCTCATGACTCTTTTATGGGAGAATGGGCATGGTTGGTTATACCAGCAATCGCTTTGGTTGCTTTAGTGTGGAAGTTTAGCACTAAAAATCAATCTGAAAAAAGTAAAAAATAGTTTGTTTTCTATTTTTATTAAAGCTAAATATTTATATATAATAGCAAAAGCCCTTACAGATTCTCTGCTAGGGCTTTTAATTTAGATATCTATATTATTTATCATTATTGATCTTAAACAGATTATATAAATAGCCTATAAGACTGTAAATAAACAGACTAAAAAAAATAGAATTAAATAAACATGCTAAAACATCTTTAATTCCTAGAAGCATCAGTTATTCAAAATGAATTTTTAGATATATTTTAACCCCTGTTTATATGTTATTCAACGGAATAATTATATTTTCGCCTTTTCAAATTAAAATTTTAACAAAGAACATATGAAAGAATTAATCGAAAACATCCAAAGCACAATTGAATCATTTCAAACTGATGCAAATTTACAAGTAGAAAGTGGTAACAAAGCTGCTGGAACTAGAGCTAGAAAATCATCTTTAGCATTAGAAAAACTTTTAAAAGAATTCCGTAAGGTTTCTGTTGCAGAGTCAAAAAAATAAAAAACACACCTCCCCTTTATTTATAAAGGGGAGGATTATTATACGTTTACAAATTACTTCTTCCTTTTTAAGCCTTAAAGAGTAACAATACTTAAATAGGCAAATAAATCACTTAGTCTTTACCTTGAATTATAAATTGTGCTAAACAAGCAGCATTATTCAATTTTTGTAATTATCTTAGAATTAAAAGATTAATCTTCTAATACAATAAACATTTAATCACTTTAAAATTCTAGAGCTAAAAATTAGGGATTTTTTATAAAATAGTCTTATATTTGCCACCGCTTACCAATACTGCGAGAGTAGCTCAGTTGGTAGAGCGTCAGCCTTCCAAGCTGAATGTCGCCAGTTCGAACCTGGTCTCTCGCTCAA
>NZ_JABFDJ010000006.1 GCF_013403925.1 Winogradskyella wichelsiae | reverse complement strand
GAAGAGTAGGTCGCCGCCTTTTTAAGAACCCTTACTAGATAACTAGTAAGGGTTTTTTGCTTTTATATCCTTTTTTAGTTCTGATTTTTTAATTTTAGCTACTAATAAAAGTTTTTACTATCTTCAATCCTTAGTTTATAATAGAATATGTCTGTAAATATAGAATTAGAATTAGCTTGGAATTTTGTCAACAATACCAATAGAAATATATTCTTAACAGGTAAAGCAGGTACAGGTAAAACTACATTTTTACACAAATTAAAGAATGAAGGACAAAAGCGAATGGTTATTGTAGCACCGACTGGTGTAGCTGCTATAAATGCGAAAGGTGTAACTATTCATTCTTTTTTTCAGATGCCTTTTGGTCCTATTCTACCAAATGAAGATTTAAACAATTCAACAAGTTTTAAAAGAAAATTTAATAAAACAAAGATTGACATTATTAAATCGCTAGATTTATTAGTTATCGATGAAATTAGTATGGTTAGGGCTGATTTGTTGGATGGAATAGATAAAACTTTAAGACGCTATAAAGATCGAAATAAAGTATTCGGAGGTGTTCAATTATTAATGATTGGTGATTTACAACAGTTATCTCCTGTAATAAAAGATAATGAATGGCAATTATTAAAACCGTTTTATAGTAATGCTTTTTTCTTTAGTAGCATAGCTTATAAGAGTTCGGACCCAATTGCAATTGAACTAAAACATATTTATAGACAAGATAATCCTGTTTTTATTGAAATATTAAATGAGATTAGAAATAATAATTTAACGCCTGAATCTGCTGAAGAATTAAATAAACGTTTTATTCCAGACTTTAAACCAGATGATGAAGATGGTTATATTTCACTTACAACACACAATAATAAAGCACGTCAAGTTAATATAGAAAAACTTGAAGAATTAAAAGGTACGAGTAAAAGTTATAAGGCTGTAGTTGAAGGTAATTTTCCTGAACACTCTTATCCTAATAATGACCGATTAGAATTAAAAGTAGGAGCTCAAGTGATGTTCGTTAAAAATGATAGTTCGCCTGAAAAACGTTATTTTAATGGAAAAATAGGAAGAGTTATTTTATTAGATAAGGATGAAGTTGTTGTTCATTGTCCTGAAGATGATTTTAATATTAATACCAAATTAGAGACTTGGGAGAATATTAAATATACGGTTAATCCAGTAACTAAAGCTATAACTGAAGATAAAGTAGGAAGTTTTACACAAATGCCATTGCGTTTAGCTTGGTCAATTACAATCCATAAAAGTCAAGGTTTAACCTTTGAAAAAGCTATAATAGATGCACAAGGTGCTTTTGCACATGGACAGACTTACGTTGCTTTAAGTCGCTGTAAATCATTAGAAGGGCTAGTTTTAAAGAGTAAAATAGAATCTAATCAAATTATTAGTGACTATAACGTGATTACGTTTAATAAAAATGCTGAAGTTAATCAACCTGATGATGTTGTGTTACTCGAATCTAAACGACAGTTTCAGTTAGGATTGATTGCTGAAATGTTTGATTTCTATAATTTCTTATATCCTGCTAATAGAATATTAGATATTTTTTATAAAAATAGAGGAAGTATCGAAGGGATAGTAGAGGCTCCATTAATTTCCATTAAGGATAATGCCACTAGTTTACTTAAAATAGCGAACTCTTTTAAATCGCAATTGAGCCAGCTAGATACAGGGGGTGAAACACCAGAAAATAGTGATTTGGTACAAGATCGGTTTAAAAAAGCTTTAGATTATTTTAAAAAACAGACAACTACAACTATTGATAAAAGTTTGAAGGAATTTAATTTTTCTACAGATAACAAAGCAATAGAAAAAGATATTAAGAAACAGCTTATAACATTAGATGAATTATTAGCAATTAAACTCTTACTTTTTGAAGGATTAAAAAATGGGTTTGTTACCCAGGAATTTTTGAGTTTAAGGGCAAAATCTGTTTTCTTAGCAAAAGAAAAACCAAAAGTACAACGTGCTGCTGTAATTGATGGAACGACAAATGTTGAACTATTTGAATTATTGAGAGAGTTAAGAAATCAGATAGCTAATCGTGAAGATTTAGTACACTTTCAGGTTTTTACTCAAAAATCACTTTATGCTATGTGTGAGACCTTACCAACTTCTGTTAAGGAATTAAATGAAGTGCATGGTATGGGTAAGACACGTGTTGCAAAATATGGGACTGAAATATTAAAAGTGATCACCAGTTATTGTGATGAAAACGATATAGAAGTATCAAGGGATATTTCTGTTATTGAGAAGTTACAACCAAAAACAAAAAAAGGTGATACTAAGAAAATCTCCTTAGATTTATTTAGAGCAGGAAAATCGATTGATCAAATTGGTTTAGAACGTGAACTTAATTCGAATACCATTTTTGGACATTTGGCTAGTTTTATTTCTTCTGGGGAAGTCTTGATAACTGAATTAATGTCAAAAAAAAATTATCAAGAATTAAAGAAAGTTATTCCTACTAAAAAATTCGATAATCTTTCAGATTTAAAGAGTCAACTTGACGATAAGTATTCATATGCTGAAATTCGTTTAGTTTTGGATGATTTAGGTTAAAAAAAAGGCTTCAAAATACAATTTTGAAGCCTTTTTTCTGTTGTTAATATTTACTTTATTCTTTTATTATGCCTCTAGAAATTACAATTTTTTGAATTTCAGATGTACCTTCATAAATCTGAGTAATCTTTGCATCACGCATTAAGCGCTCTACGTGGTATTCTTTTACAAATCCATTTCCACCATGTATTTGTACAGCTTCAACAGTATGTTCCATAGCGACTTTACTAGCATAAAGTTTAGCCATTGCACTACTCATATCATAGTTATAACCTTGATCTTTATCCCAAGCTGCTCTCATAACTAACATTCTTGCCGCTTCAATTTCAGTATGCATATCAGCTAGCTTAAAAGCAATGGCTTGATGATTACAAATTTCAGTTCCAAAAGCTTTACGCTCTTTAGAGTATTTTAATGCTAATTCGTAAGCTCCAGCTGCAATACCTAAAGCCTGAGCTGCAATACCAATACGTCCTCCAGAGAGTGTTTTCATTGCAAATCTAAATCCAGAACCATTGGCACCAATTCTATTTTCTTTAGGCACTTTTACGTCATTAAACTGCAATGTATGTGTATCACTACCTCTAATACCAAGCTTATCTTCTTTAGGTCCAATATCAAAGCCTGGCATCCCTTTTTCAAGAATAAATGCGTTGATACCGTGAGATCCTTTATGCTTATCAGTTTGTGCAATTACGATATATACATCCGCACGTCCACCACTTGTAATCCAGTTTTTGGTACCGTTAATTAAGTAATGATCACCTTTATCTATAGCAGTAGTACGTTGCGATGTAGCATCACTCCCTGCTTCAGGTTCACTTAAACAAAAAGCACCCACAGATTGTCCTGAGGCTAATTTTGTTAAATATTTTTGTTTTTGTTCTTCATTTCCATAAGCTTCAAGACCATAACAGACTAGTGAATTATTTACCGATACGATTACAGATGCCGAAGCATCTATTTTAGATAACTCTTCCATAATTATGGCGTAAGAAATAGCATCCATGCCACTTCCTCCATATTTAGGATCTACCATAACACCTAAAAAACCTAGTTCGCCCATTTTACGCACTAAACTGTCAGGAAATGTTTGTGTATTATCGCGTTCTATAACACCAGGTAATAATTCAGTTTGAGCGAAATCTCGTGCGGCATCACGAATCATTAAGTGTTCTTCTGTTAGACTAAAATTCATATTCTATATTTTGTTGTTGTTTTCTTAAAAATTTAATGTAAAGATAAATTTTTATTGTGGTATTTTCAATAAGTAATACTATTTTTACATATATGATAAAATCTGCTTATAATATTATTGCTGTGATGTCTGGAACTTCCTTAGATGGTATTGACATTATATATGCCAGTTATGACATAGATAAAAAATGGAGTTTTAAAATTGATTTTGCTGAAACTGTTAAATATCCTAAGAATTGGAAAACTACTTTGAGTAATTTGGTAAATCAAAAACTAGAACAATTACAAGATATTGATGCTAGCTATTCTGAGTTTCTAGGTTTTGTAATTTTAGAATTTATAAATAAGTATAACATTGAATTGATTGATTTTATTGCTTCTCATGGTCACACAGCTTTACACCAACCTGAAAATAGTATGACTTATCAAATTGGTAATCAACAAATTTTAGCAGATATTTTGAATAAAAAAGTAATCTGTGATTTCAGAGTTCAGGATGTTGAATATAGAGGTCAAGGTGCACCATTAGTTCCTATTGGAGATCGTCTATTATTTAACGATTATGATTATTGCATTAATTTAGGAGGTTTTGCTAATATTTCATCTGAACTTAATAATGAACGTATTGCATTTGATATTTGTCCTCTAAACATTGTTTTAAATTATTATGTATCTAAAATAGGATTAGAGTTTGATGATCGAGGTAAATTAGCGTCAACAGGACAAATAAATCACGATTTATTAAATGAGCTCAATGCACTTAAGTTTTATAATGAAGCACCGCCTAAATCCTTAGGTTTAGAATGGGTAGAGTTGACTATTTTTCCATTAATTGATTCTTATCAACTTAAGCTTGAAGATATTTTATGTACTTATATAGAACATATAGGGTTTCAGATTTCTAATGTTATCATAAAAGATGCAACTAAAATTTTAGTAACAGGTGGTGGAGTTTATAATGATTATTTATTAAATCGAATCAACTATTACCTAACTAATAAAGTTTTAATTCCAAATAATGAAATTGTAGAATTTAAGGAAGCTTTAATTTTTGGATTGCTCGGTGTGTTGAAAGAAAGAGATGAAGTCAATTGTTTAAAGAGTGTTACAGGCGCTAGTCATGACCATTCATCTGGAAAAATATTAATTCCTAAAAATTAAACTTATTTAACAATTGCTCCGATTGTTTTTTATATTTGTTACCCTATAATAAACGGATTAAAATTGATAAAAGAATTACTTCAAAAATACGAGAATAAGTCTCCCGAAATCGTATTTCATTGGAACGACCCAGAAACAGAAGCAGAAGGTTGGACTGTTATTAACTCATTACGAGGAGGAGCAGCAGGTGGTGGAACACGTATGCGTAAAGGTTTAGACCAAAATGAAGTGCTATCATTAGCTAAAACGATGGAGGTGAAATTTACAGTTTCTGGTCCGGCGATAGGTGGTGCAAAATCTGGAATTAACTTTGATCCACAAGATCCAAGAAAAACAGGTGTTTTAGAGCGTTGGTATGCTGCCGTTTCTCCATTATTAAAAAGTTATTATGGTACAGGTGGTGATTTAAATGTAGATGAAATTCACGAAGTAATCCCAATTACTGAACAAAGTGGTGTTTGGCATCCTCAAGAAGGTGTTTTTGAAGGCCATTTTAAGCCCACTATAGCAGATAAAATTAATAGAATCGGTCAATTAAGACATGGTGTTATTAAGGTTATTGAAAATTCAAAATATTCACCAAGCGTAAGTGAGAAATATACTATAGCAGATATGATTACTGGCTATGGTGTTGCGACAGCTGCTCAACATTTTTATGATATTCATGATGATTCTATAAAAGGAAAACGTGTCGTTGTTCAAGGTTTTGGAAACGTAGGTGCAGCAGCAGCATTTTATTTTGCTCAAATGGGCGCAAAAGTTGTTGGTATTATTGATAGAGATGGTGGTTTATTAAATGAATTAGGATTCTCTTATAAAGAAATTACAGACTTATACCTTGCAAAAAATGGGAATACGTTAGTAACTGATAATATTATTCCTTTCGAAGAAATTAATAAAGCAATATGGTCTGTTAATGCAGAAGTTTTTGCACCATGTGCCGCATCTCGATTAGTAACCCAAGATCAAATTGATCAAATGATTTCTTCAGGTTTAGAAGTTATAACTTGTGGTGCAAATGTTCCTTTTGCAGATAAAGAAATTTTCTTTGGCTCTATTATGGAGCATACAGATCAAAAAATTAGTCTTATACCAGACTTTATTTCAAATTGTGGTATGGCAAGAGTTTTTGCTTATTTCATGGAGCGTAAAGTACAAATGACAGATGAAGATATTTTTAATGATACTTCAACTATCATAAGAAAAGCTTTAATAGAAGTAAATAAGGTTAACCCAACAAAAACAGGCATAAGCGAAACTGCTTTCGAAATTGCTCTAAGACAATTAATATAATTTTTTAATTTTATGGAAACAGTTATAATTCTAGTATTCGTTTTTGGTTACTTAGCGATTACTTTAGAGCATAACATAAAAATCGATAAATTAATTCCAGCTTTAGTGATGATGGCTATAAGTTGGGCATTAATTTCGTTGGGTATTGATAGTTTTACACAGTGGTTTGATTCAGGTAAACATGTTTTAATGGAAAATTTTGGAATGCTTGGGCATGAAGAAAAACTTCATTTAATGGAAGAAACATTACTACATCATTTGGGTAAAACTGCAGAGATCTTAGTCTTTTTATTAGGTGCGATGACTATCGTAGAAATAATCGATTATTTTGATGGATTCTCTACCATAAAAAATGCAGTAAAGTTTAATAGTAGAAAGAAGCTACTTTGGATGTTTTCAATTTTGGCATTTTTGCTTTCTGCTATTATAGATAACTTAACAGCTACAATCGTTTTAATATCGATTCTTCAGAAAATTGTTAAAGATAGAGATGTAAGAATTTGGTATGCAGGTTTAATTATAATTGCAGCAAATGCAGGTGGTGCGTGGTCTCCAATTGGTGATGTAACAACTACAATGTTATGGATTGGTAATAAAGTTTCTTCAGGGAAATTATTTGCGTATTTATTTATACCATCACTGCTTTGTATGGTTGTTCCGACGTTTATTGCGTCAATGTTAAAGCCGTTTAAAGGAACTTTAGAACTTCAAGAATCAGATAATAAAGTAAAGAATAAATTTAGTTCTAGGATGTTATTCTTAGGTCTTGGTGCTATAGTTTTTGTGCCAATATTTAAAGTTATTACACATTTACCTCCTTATGTTGGTATGATGCTTTCATTAGGTGTAGTTGCTATTTTTGCAGAAGTATATAGCAATTCTAAATTTGCTATTTCTGAAGTGATATCTGATGAACATGCTGCAGGTTCTAGTCACAGTCCTGTTCATTATTCATTATCAAAAATTGAATTGCCAAGTATTTTATTTTTCTTAGGAATTTTAATGGCAGTAGCGGCTTTAGAATCATTAGGTATATTATTTGGTTTTGCTAATTCGTTGCAAGATACTATGCCAATGTTGGGAACAGAGTTTCATCATGAAGGTGTATCTGATTTAGTAGTTTTATTACTAGGAGCTGGTTCTGCAGTAATAGATAATGTACCTTTGGTAGCAGCAAGTTTAGGAATGTTTTCAGAACCCTTAGATAATGAATTATGGCATTTCATTGCCTATTCAGCTGGTACAGGTGGTAGCATGTTAATTATTGGTTCTGCTGCAGGTGTTGTTGCAATGGGAATGGAGAAAATTGATTTCTTTTGGTATTTTAAAAAAATATCATGGTTAGCATTAGTTGGTTTTTTAGCTGGTGCAGCTGCATTTATGGTAACAAGATCAATTTTTTAATTTCATTATAAAATTGAAAATAGAAATATACTTAAGTGTAAAACTTAACGTTATAAAAACAAGAATTTAAAACTTAAATTTATTAGTATGATTTTACTAAGTGCCATTCAAGATGAAGTAGATGTTTTAGCTGACGGAGAGTCAGTAGAAAAGACTTTATCAATAATTGAATTAATATCAAGTGGAGGAACATCTGGAGTCGTAATTATTCTGATTCTATTTATACTCTTAATAGTCGCTGTTTATATTTATTTTGAAAGAATATTTGCTATAAAAGCGGCATCTCAAGTTGATTCTAATTTTATGAATCAAATAAAAGATCATGTAAGTAATGGTAAGATAGATTCTGCACAAATGTTATGTGCACAGCAAAACTCACCTGTGTCTAGGTTAATCGCCAAAGGAATTACAAGAATAGGGAAGCCTTTAGAAGATATAAATTCAGCGATTGAAAATGCAGGGCGTTTAGAAATTTACAGTTTAGAGAAAAACGTAAGTGTCTTAGCAACCATTTCTGGAGTCGCACCAATGATTGGTTTCTTAGGTACCGTTGTTGGTATGATTATTTCAATCTTTGAATTAGCAAATGCAGGAGGTACAATTCAGATGGATGTTTTAGCAAGCGGTTTATATACAGCGATGACTACAACCGTTGCTGGTCTTATTGTTGGTATTATAGCTTATGTTACTTATAATCATATTGTAGGAAAAACAAATAAGGTAGTGTACCAAATGGAAGCTAATTCTGTAGAGTTTTTAGATCACTTAAATGAACCTATCTAATTTATGAATATTAAAGGACGAAATAAAGTAACACCAGAATTCAATATGGCATCTATGACCGATATTGTGTTCTTGTTATTAATATTTTTTATGATAGCGTCAACTTTGGTATCTACAAATGCAATTGATATCGTTTTACCTAAAGCAAGTGGCAAAACGGAAAATAAAAAATCAACGGCAGTGAGTATCAAAAAAGATTTGACCTTTTATATCGATCAAGAACGTGTTGGAGAAAGTGTTTTAGAAACACAATTAATATCCATTATGGCTAATCAAGAAGCTCCTACTATTGTATTAAGGGCTGAAAAATCTGTACCTGTAGAACATGTTGTTAAGGTAATGGACATAGCCAATCGAAATAAGTTTAAAGTTATTTTAGCAGTGCAACCTAATTAGTACTAACTTTATTAAAATTATAATTAACAAGTAAGATTTTAATCATCTAATAAATTTAGAAATATAAAAGTGAAATATTTAGAGACCACTCATCAACGTAATTCAGCCAAAATAACCACACTTATTATTTTGATTTTGCTGTTACTTTTATTTGTTGTTGGTCCTCAATATATGGATCCACCAGAAGAATATGGTGTGGCCGTTAATTTTGGTACAACAGATTTTGGTAGTGGTAATAAACCATTAAGTGAGCCTAAAAAGGCTATTGAAGAAAAGATTGTAGAAGAAAGCGCTACGCAAGAATCGATACCAGAAGAAACACAAGTTACACCTACAGAGGCGAGCACTAAAGCCGAAGAAGTAATGACCGAAGATAATGCTGAAGCTATTGCTATTAAAAAGCAAAAAGAAGCAGAAGCAAAAGCCAAGGCAGCAGAGGCGAAAGCAAAGGCAGAGGCAAAAGCTGCAGCAGAAAAAGTAGAGCGTGAAAAACGTGAAGCTGAGGAGAAGAAAAGAGCAGAAGAAGCTGAAAAGAAAAGGAAACTAGATAACCTTATTGGTGGTGTTAAAAATGCAGCTGGAAATACTGATGGAGGAGAAGGACCAGATAGTAAAGGTGGTAATAAAGGACAATTAGACGGTGATCCATATGCAACTAGTTATTTTGGTGGATCTGGACCAGGGAAAGGTGGCATTGGTTACGGTTTAGGAGGTCGTGGAAAACCATCTCGACAGATTTTCGAACAAAATTGTAATGAATATGGTCTCGTAGTTGTTAGAATAGAGGTAAATAGACAAGGTAAAGTTGTAAAAGCTGAACCCGGAATTAGAGGAACAACAAATACACATCCTTGTTTATTAGAACCAGCAAAAAAAATTGCAATGTCTCACAAATGGCCAGTAGATAACGATGCACCAGCAACTCAAGTTGGTTTTGTAAGTATTAATTTTGATGTAGGTCAATAACTCATGAATTATCAAGATACTGTAAATTGGATGTTTCAACAGCTTCCAATGTATCAGAATAAAGGCAAATCTGCCTTTAAAACCGATATTACTAATACCCTTAATTTAGCAGCACATCTAAATCATCCGGAAGATGATTTTAAATCGATACACGTTGCTGGTACAAACGGAAAAGGGTCAACCAGCCATATACTAGCTTCTGTTTTACAAGAAGCAGGTTACAAAGTCGGTTTATATACTTCACCTCATTTAAAAGATTTTAGAGAGCGTATTCGTATCAATGGAGATGTCATTAGTGAAGATTTTGTTATTCATTTTGTTGAAGATAATCTTAAATTTTTTGAAACGAATCAATTGTCATTTTTTGAAATGACTGTTGGGATGGCTTTTAGTTATTTTGCAAAGCAGGATGTTGATATTGCTATTATTGAAGTAGGTTTAGGTGGTCGACTAGATTCTACAAATATTATAACACCAGAATTATCAGTTATTACCAATATAGGTTACGATCATACCCAAATGTTAGGGGATACGCTTCAATTAATAGCGGGAGAGAAAGCAGGAATTATTAAAAAGAACATTCCAGTAGTTATTGGTGAAACACAGCCCGAAACAGAAGAAGTCTTTAAGTTGAAAGCGAAGTCAACAAAATCTAATATTTATTTTGCAGATCAACTCATTCATGAAATTTTAGAAAGTGATTTAAAAGGATCATATCAAGTTCATAATAAGAAAACAGTTTTACAATCTTTAATTATTCTAAAAGAGTTAGGTTATTCTATTTCAGATGAAGCGATTCAAAAGGGGTTTTTAAATGTTAGTGGCAATACAGGTTTACAAGGACGATGGCAACAAATAGGTGATAAGCCTAAAGTTGTTTGTGATACCGCTCATAACAAAGAAGGATTGACCTACGTTATGGATCAGCTACAAAAAGAAACTTTCGACCTACTACATATAGTGTTTGGAGTTGTTAATGATAAAGATTTAGAACGTATAATTCCGTTGCTTCCTGCAGATGCAACCTATTATTTCTGCAAACCGAATGTGCAAAGAGGACTCGATGCTGAGATTTTAAAAAAAACTTTTAAAAAAAGCGGTTTAATAGGAAAAGCTTATAATAGTGTGGGATCTGCGTTAAGTGCCGCAAAATCAAATGCTAAAGTAACGGATTTAATTTATGTTGGAGGAAGTACTTTTGTTGTAGCAGAAATAATTTAATTTTTTCACGAAAATGTTTTGTAATGTTGAAAACTAGAGTATCTTTGCAGTCCTAATAAATAGGGCGACTAGCTCAGTTGGTTCAGAGCACTTGGTTTACACCCAAGGGGTCAGGGGTTCGAATCCCTTGTCGCCCACAAAGTTCACAGTAATGTGAGCTTTTTTTATACAGATATTGATTTATTAGGGCGACTAGCTCAGTTGGTTCAGAGCACTTGGTTTACACCCAAGGGGTCAGGGGTTCGAATCCCTTGTCGCCCACAAAAGTTCACAGAGATGTGGACTTTTTTTTTGTGCTTATATTTTAGTGTATTTCTTCAATTTTTCTAAAATTTGAAAAATTATTTTATAAGGTCAATTACTACATACCATTACTTAATCTTCCTTATTTCTTTTAATAATTCAACTTATTTAAATCTTAGAATATATCGTAGTAGGTAATAGAGCAAGTAATAATATGAATATAGTTAAACGTTTAGAATAGAATAAAATAAATTGGGGTTCACAATAAGTTGAACTAAAAATTTATAAAACATGAAAGTACAAGCATATTTATCCTTCAGCGGAAACTGTCAAGAAGCACTCAAGTTTTACAGCGAATTATTTAATGCAGATATTATAAACCGTCAAAGTTATGAGGACAAGAAAATAGATGTACCTGCTTCTTATAGAAGTAAATTACAACATGCCGAGCTAAAAGGGAAAAACGTGTATTTTATGGCGTATGATGCTGCTCCAGATACACCTCTTAATAGTGGTAGTCAAATGCATATGAGTATTGAGACTGATAGTAAAGAAGAGGGTCAAGAGCTTTTTGAAGCGTTATCTAAAGGAGGTCAAGTACATCACAATTACCGAGAAAGAGAATGGGGTTATTTTGGACGCTGTACTGATAAATTTGGTATTGGATGGATGGTTAACCATAATGAATAAGAAACACGTCATATAAACACTAGAAAAAGCCTTTTGATAATGTTATCAAAAGGCTTTTTTTTATTCTTAGAATTTTGTTCTAGGATCTTTCCTAAAGACTCGAATAAAATTAAATATTAATGCGCACAGAATAACCCATATAAAACCGGCAATAAAACCACCGACAATATCTGATGGAAAGTGCACACCAAGATAGATACGGCTAATACCAATGCTTAGTATTAGAAAAGTCAATAGTATAATAATTCCTATTTTTAATATTGGATTAATCCTAAACGTATAAAAAAGATAAATAAGAAAACCATAAAAAGCCATAGCTGTCATTGCGTGTCCACTTGGATAACTTAACGTTTCTACAGTTACGAGGTGCTCTAATTCTGGTCTAGATCTATTAATAATTCTTTTCAAAATTAAATTAGAACTTAAAGCCAAAACCAATACAACACTAAGCTGAATTACATATTTCCAGTTCTTAAATATCATTAGAAAGGCTAAATTACTAAGTATAAATACAATTAAGTAACCAAAAACATCACCAATATTTGTTATATAAATAAAGTATTGTGTAAGTGAGGGGGCTCTATAGGTTAATATATAATCTGTAATTATGGTATCAAATTCAGCTAACGCATTGGTCTTAAGATTTTGTGTTAATTCAATAAATACATTAACACTACCAATTACAATTAAGATTGCGACTATTGAGATTACTATATAAGGCAATTGTTCATTTTGGTGTTTAAATACCCTAGAAAGTAGCTGCCTTACCTTATTGATTATTATTTTAATTTCATTTTGCATGTGATTTCAAAAGCTTTTTAGAGCGGAATTCTAGTCTAAAAATACAGCGTATTAATTGCAATATCTAATGTTTTGCCAAATTAGGTTGTTCAATAAACCTATATTCATTGTTGATAATTGATAATCAGCTGTTAATTTAGTTTAAGGTGATTTAAAATGCGTTCTAAAGCCATTCCTCTAGATCCTTTTATCAATATTGAGGCATCATTTATTTCTAACGATTCTAAAGTTTCTTTTAAGTTATTAAAATTTGCGAATTTTTGAATAAATGGTTTCGCTTTAGTGCTATAAAAATTCTCTCCAATTATAAATATATTATTTTGAAAATTGGATTCTAAAAATTGAACTATGTTTTGATGCTCAGTCTTAGCTTCTTCTCCTAATTCGAACATATCACCAATAAATATATATTTATTTTCTGCATTTAATTGTTTGAAATTTTTAAGTGCTGCTAGCATACTTGTAGGATTTGCATTGTAAGCATCAAGGATAATTTCTATGTTTCCTTTTTTAATAATTTCAGATCGATTATTATCTGGCTGATAATTTTCAATAGCTTTTTTAATAGCTTCAGTTTTTACATTAAAGTGTTTTCCAATAGCAACTGCTGCGGCTATATTTCCGTAATTGTAGTCACCAATGAGTTGACTTTTTATATCTCTAGCATTGTAAGATAAGTTAACATAAGGATCAGCATTTTTAAAAGCAACAACGCAATCATTGGTTGGGCTGTCTCCAAATGTTATGATATTAGAATAATGACCAATTTGTTGTTTCTGTTTATTGTCGTTAGAATTTATAAAAACGGTTCCATCGTGAGATTTAATATAATCGTATAATTCTGATTTTGCTTTAATAACACCGTCAATACTGCCAAAGCCCTCTAAGTGTGCTTTTCCAAAATTTGTTATTAAACCATAATTTGGTTGAGCAATTTTACAGAGAAATTCAATTTCTTTTAGGTGATTAGCACCCATTTCTACGATACCAAAATCTAAATCTTCGGTAAAACTTAGCAGGGTTAATGGTACACCTATATGATTATTTAAGTTCCCTAGAGTAGACTGTACATTGTAGGTTGTTTTTAAAACAACGTTAATTAATTCTTTAGTCGTTGTTTTTCCATTACTTCCAGTTAATGAAATAATTGGGATATTAATCTGCTGTCTATGATAGGTTGCTAAATCTTGTAAGGTCTTAAGCGTGTCTTTTACAAGAATACAATTATCGTTTATTTGTGAATCTCTGTTATCTATAACGCAAAATTTAGCTCCACCATTGAAAGCATTTTGAACAAATTTATGACCATCAAAGTTGTCACCTTTAAGAGCAAAGTACATACAGTCCTTTGCCAGTTTTCTTGTGTCTGTTGATATAACGGAACAAGTTTTAAATTTTTTATATAGGTCTTGTATTTTCATTGGATTAAAAATAAAAAAAAGTCCTGATATAATTATCAGGACTTTTCTAAAATTTTATTAAACGTTTACTAGTTACGTCTCTTTCCGCCTTGTTCACTTTTAGATCCTACTCTAGAAACAGCACATCTAAAACCAATATAGTCAGTTGCCATATCTTGTGGGAAATAACGACGTTGAGCTGGGTCGATCCAGTAAGCTCTATCTCTCCAAGAACCTCCTTTAAATACTCTTGCTTCGTCATTAATTAATGAAGTTCTACTATCAGATTGATCGTACCCTCTTAACATTTTACCTTCAGTAGAATCTACTTCAACGCTATGCTTAGGTGAGTTATACATCTTACTTGTCTGACTTTTTTCTCCATCTGTTTCATCAAAACTTTCTCTATAAGAACGAGAAGAACGCTTGTCTCCATCTCTAAAGTTTCTGTTATCACTTTGGCTAAAGTTAGTTCTTAAATAAGTTTCTTCTTCATCTACAGGGACTCTTGCTATTTCACCTGGTAAATCTCTCGCTACAACCTTACCGTTACTTAATGTGTCATATACAATTTCATCAACAGTTACTATCTTAACAGTACCATCTTCGTTTATCGCGTTTTTAGTATATACGTTACCTCTGTAGTAGTTAAAGTCATTAAATTCATCATCTACTATAGGTCTGTAGACATCAGCTACCCATTCAGCAACATTACCAGCCATATCATATAAACCGTAATCGTTAGGGTCGTATGTTTTAACTTCTGCAGTAATATCAGCTCCATCATCAGACCAACCTGCTATTCCACCATAATCACCTTTTCCTTGCTTAAAATTAGCCATTTGATCTCCGCGATTTACACGTTTTCCAGATCTTGTATATTGACCATCCCAAGGATATTTTTTACGACCTCTATAAACATTATAGCTACGTAATTCACTCATACCTAATGCTGCGTATTCCCATTCAGCTTCTGTAGGAAGTCTGTATTTTACAGGGATTAATCCAGATTCTCTATTAGCATAAACGTTAATAGGATTTCCTTCAGCATCTGTTTGTTGTCTTCTCTGTCCGCCTTCTAATACTTCAGTGTTACCACCATAAGTTTGAGATGGAGCATTAATATAAGTATCTGTACTAAATGTACTTTCTGCACTTACATCTGTAACATGAGCATCTCTTTTAATATAACCAGCATCTTGCAAAGACATTTCTGCAACACGGTCAGTTCTCCAGTTTGCGTATTCTACAGCTTGGATCCAGCTAACACCTACAACAGGATAATTAGCGTAACCAGGATGACGTAAATAGTTTTCTGTCATCATTTCGTTGTATCCTAAACGATTTCTCCAAACCAATGTATCTGGAAGTGCACCTTTATATATTAAGGCATAATTTGGATCGTCTGGTGGGTATACATTTTTTAAATAATCTAAATAAAACAAATAGTTTACATTGGTAACTTCTGTTTCATCCATATAAAATGATTGAATATGCTGTTGAGTCGGAGTGTTGTTCCAATCATGCATAGGATCATCTTGTACTTTTCCCATTGTAAAGGTTCCACCTTCTACAAAAGCAGTTCCAGGAGGAGTTTCTTGTTCCTTGAATTGTGTGTTGTACTGAAAACCACCGTTTTTGTCGTTGATTTTCCAGCCTGTGGCACTATCTATGTTGCCAGAATTAGAAGAACGATTGCAACTTACAATTGTAGCACAAAGCGTTATTGCTAATAAAAATTTTAGGGTTGAGACATTTTTCATATCCATACGTTTAAGTAAGCTCGTTTAATTTTAGAGTCGCAATATAACAATTAAAGGTAAACTGACAACTTTTTTTTTCGTTTAAATGCAAAAAAGCATGCATTTCATCCTTTTTTTTGAACACAACAACGGATATTTTTCAATTTATCGATGTATTTTGCCCTTTTATAACGAGTTGATAAATAATTTATTGTTGTATTTTTGAAATAAAAATTGCACGACCATAATATCAAGCTTGAATAGGCGTTATTGTATTGTGAATAAAGGGTTTTGATCTTCTAAAGATCATGCCATGTAATTTTATTTTAGGATAAAAACGAAATGAATTAATGAAAAATTACTATTTAATCGCTTTACTCTTAGTTAATATGCTTTGTTTTAGTCAACAAAAACAATTTAGCATTAGTTGGGGTGAAAATAAAATTTTAGAAACTGGTTTTAGTACTATTGAAGTTCCTGCCTTTGATGAAAATCATTTTAGTTACAATGATAATCACGGTCTAAAATTTTATGCACAATGGAAAAGTAATGGAGGTCAAATTGACGAAAGTTCTGTAGTTGTCACTAATATTACTTATCAAAACATTTCTTCATCAGAGTTAAAAGGTCTAAATATTAAACTTATCCCTACTTCACCAGAATATAAATTGTATAATGTTAATGCTAGAGGTGTGCTTTCTCATTATTTTGAAATTACTCCTATTATTAAAGCTGGCGGTGGTTATAAGAAAATGACCTCCTTTACTGTAGCTTATAGTTCACTTAATAGTCGTTCTGCAAATAGTGTTATGGGCGTTAATGATATTACAAATTCGGTTTTAAGCTCGGGGCAATGGTATCGCTTTTATATAGAAGAGTCTGGTGTATTTAAACTATCTAAGAGTTTTCTGAGTAATTTGGGTATAAATACTAATGCTGTAGATCCTCGAACAATTAGGATATTTGGTAATGGAGGTCGAATGTTACCATTAGAAAATTCAGAAAATTATCCTTTTGATGTCGTTGAAAATGCAATAGAATTTGTTGGTGAAGCAGATGGGACCATAGATAATGCAGATTATATTCTCTTTTATGGAGAGGGACCTAATGTTTATAATGAAGAAAGCGATACTAATTTAAACTTATATACAGATAAAACTTACTATTATGTGAACGTCGGATCTGGAAACGGAAAACGAATAGATCCAATGACGAGTATAAGTGCAGCTGCTGATTTTGAAATTAATGAATTTCAAGATTATCAATTTTACGAAGTAGATGATTACAATTTGGCGAAACTAGGTCGCCGTTGGTTTGGTGATGATTTTGATATTGAAAATCAACGCGTTTATGAGTTTGAATTCCCTAATTTATTAACTAGTACACCAGTAGATTTTGAGATTGCTGTGGGGTCGGTGTCAGAAGTTTCTACATCAATGAGTGTCTCAATTAATGGTAGTCAGGTAACAAATATGGGATTAGGTGTTATTAATCCAGGATCTGTATTGGGTACTGCTGCTTCATATAGTCAACCTCAAACTGTCGGTTCAGATTTAATAACCGTTACATTAGACTATAATAATAGTGGAAACCCTTCTGCTAATGCTTATTTGGATTATATTAATATTGAAGCAACTAGAGCATTGTCTTATGAAGGAGAACAATTACTATTTAAAAATAATGAAGTAATTACAACTCCTGGTATTGTACAATATAATATAAGTAATGCATCTAATGTTAGAGAAATATGGGATGTAACGGATCGTTTTAATGTAAGGACAGTCTTTAATTCAGACGACGAAAGTATATTCTCATTTAAAGCACAATCTGGAGAAGAGCGAAAATATTTGGCTTTTTCTAATGGAAATGTGTTAACGCCCAAAACGGATTCGAGAACTACGGTATCTAATCAGAATTTAAAAGGGACAATTTTTACAAATTCTGAGGGACAGTTTGAAGATGTTGATTATATTATTTTAGCTCCAACAGAACTTTTATCACCAGCAGAAAGATTAGCCCAAATTAATAGGGATCAATATGATCTAAATGTAAAAGTTGTAGATCTACAAACAGTATATAATGAATTTAGTACAGGAAGTCAAGATATTGCAGCATTAAGAAACTTTATAAAATATGTCTATGATAATGCTAGTACTCCAAGTGATAGGTTAAAATACTTATGCTTATTCGGAGATGGATCTTACGATTATAAAGATAGAGTAGATAACAATACTAACCTTGTGCCAACATGGTATTCTAATAGTAGTTTTAGTTTAACCAGCTCTTTTGTGTCAGATGATTTTTATGCTATGTTAGACGATACGGAAGGCGGGATGTCTATAAGTGATCGGATGGACATTGCGGTAGGTAGAATTTTAGCAGAAAATGTTCAGCGCGGTAATGAGATGGTAGATAAGGTTAATTCATATTACCAACCAGAATCTTTTGGGAGTTGGAGAAATAACGTTTTGTTAATCTCTGATGATGTAGATGAAGCATGGGAAACTAGATTACAAGAAACTACAGATGATTTAGGAACTACTATAGATGAAGAAAAACCATTTCTAAATGTTATAAAAATTCATTCAGATGCATTTGAACAAGAGTCTTCAGCAGCAGGAGATAGATATCCAAAAGTTAATGAAGCTATTAAAGATGCTATTGAAGTAGGTGCACTTGTAGTGAATTATTTTGGACATGGAGGTGAAGATGGACTTGCAAAAGAACGAATTTTTGATAAAATAGATTCGCAAGAAATTAATAATATATGTAAATACAATTTATTTATTACAGTAACCTGCGAGTATACTAAGTTCGATGACCCAGAACGAGACACGGCAGGTGAATTTACATTTTGGAATCAGAATGGAGGAGCTATTGGTTTAATTACTACAACAAGACAAATTATTGTTTCTGTAGGAGAATCTCTCAATAATGTATTAGATGATTACCTATTTGCTTTTGGTTCTAATGACTACCCATCTGTAGCTGAGGCTTTGAGGTTAACTAAAATAGATAATAATATCTCAGGTTCTACTCAAAAGAGATTAGTCTTTTTTATCGGAGACCCAGCAATGAAATTAGCTTTTGCAGAACCTGATGTAAGATTAACGAAAGTAAATGATGTCGAGATTACACAAGCAATAGATACATTAAAAGCTTTGAGTTATACAAAATTAGCTGGAGAAGTAGTTGATACTAATGGTAACTTGCTGTCTAGTTATAATGGAACCTTAACTGCAACTGTTTATGATAAACTTATTGACCGTCAAACGATAGGGAATGATGGTGTTAAAGATACAGCCAATGATTTAATTATTATGGATTTTACAACATTAGGTGAAGTAGTTTTTAAAGGTCAAGCAAGCATAGCTAACGGGTTATTTGAGTTCGATTTTATTGTGCCCAAAGATATAGGTATTCCAATAGGTAATGGTAAAGTAAGCTTTTATGCTCAAACAGATAATTCGTCATCAAATCAAGCAGGTTCAAATTTAGATATTAAAATAGGTGGAATTAATGAAGATGCTCCAGAGGATAATCTGGGACCTGTTATTAATTTGTATATGAATGATGAGAATTTTGTTTCAGGGGGTATCACTAATGAATCTCCAACATTCTTAGTGCAGCTTCAGGATGATAACGGAATAAATACAGCAAGTGGAATTGGGCATGATATAACAGCTATTATAGATGCAGATGAAACCAACCCAATTGTATTAAATAATTATTATCAAGCTAATGTAGACGATTATACTAATGGGACTGTAAGTTATCCTTTTAGAGATTTAGAACCAGGTTTACATACGTTAACATTAAAAGCTTGGGATGTTTATAATAATTCTTCAACATCAGAAATTCAATTTATGGTTTTCGATGAAGATGAAGAGTTAGTTATTAATAATGTACTAAATTATCCAAATCCATTTGTAAGTTATACCGAGTTCTGGTTTAATCATAACAGTTCTGATCCGCTCGATATTTCAGTTCAGATATTTACGGTTTCAGGGAAATTGGTAAGAACATTAAATGGACAAACAAGTGCTGAAGAATGTTGTTCGTATGGTTCTTCGTCGTTATCAAGAAATATTGTTTGGGACGGAAGAGACGATTTTGGTGATAGAATAGGAAAAGGAGTCTATGTCTATAAACTAAAAGTTAAATCTAACCGTTTAAATAAACAAGTTGAAAAAATTCAAAAACTTGTCATACTATAATAATAAATTATATTTGTTACCAGATCAGTTGTACTCATAGGGTATTAATATATCAATAAATTAACATGAAAAAACAATTTATAGCCTTATTGGCTTTTGCTACAATTAGTAACGCTATTGCTCAAGATGGCACTGTAATAATACAAGATCCTAATGATAGTAGGGTGATTACTACAGGATTACCGTTTATGCTTATTGCGCCAGATGCAAGATCAGCGTCTTTAGGTGATATGGGAGTTGCAACATCTGTCGATGGATTTTCACAACAATATAATCCTGCTAAATACGCTTTTTCAGAAACAAAGCAAGGTATTGGTATAACTTACACACCTTATTTAACAAGGTTAGTTAACGATATTTCTTTAAGTTATCTTACTTACTTTAATAGAATAAACGAACAAAGTGCTTTTTCAGCGAGTCTAAAATATTTTTCATTGGGCGAAATTGTATTAACTCAAGATGCTAACGATCCTGGTGTAGCTGTTAAGCCAAATGAATACGCTATTGACGCCGCTTACTCTTTAAGATTGAGTGATCAATTTTCAATGGCTGTAGCAATGCGTTATATGCGTTCTGCTTTAAGATTAGGGCAAGTAGATTCTAATGCAAATGCCGGAAGTACTTTTGGTGCAGATATTACAGGTTATTACCAAAGTGAAGAAGAAGCTTATAATGATTATAACGGACGATGGAGAGCTGGTTTTGCAATTCAGAATTTAGGACCAAAATTTCAATACGATGATGGTGGGCAAGATGTTTTTCAACCAACAAACTTAAGATTAGGTGCTGGTTTCGACTTTATTTTTGATCAATATAGTACATTGTCTGTAACAGGTGAGGTATCTAAATATTTGGTTCCTACTCCACCAATTTATGGTGATGAATATCAGTATGATGATGAAAATGGAAACGGTACATATGATGATGGTGAAGAATATGATGATCCTATCAATACTAATGTTATATATGATGGACAAGATCCTGATGTTGGTTTCTTAACCGGGGTTTTCCAATCGTTTGGTGATGCGCCAGGTGGTTTAAGTGAAGAGTTGAGAGAATTTACTTGGGCTTTAAGTGCAGAATATACTTACCAAGAGAGTTTTTCACTTAGAACAGGTTATTTTAATGAAGCAGATGATAAAGGTGCGCGTAAGTTTTTTGCACTCGGTGCAGGTTTTAAGTATACAACGATCAATGTAGATTTGTCATATTTGTTTTCAGCATCAAAAGTACAGAGTCCATTAGAAAACACACTTCGTTTCTCGTTAATCTTTAATTTTGGAGACGGAGAATACAATGAGTACTAATGATTTAACGCAATATTTCTTTTGTTGTTTGAGAATGAATACTCAATTTATACACTAGAAAGATTTTGATAATCAAGAAAAAATAATTTATATTAAAAAAACTATTGTTTGTTAAACAATAGTTTTTTTGTCTCAAATAATGTCTCAAATATGAATGAAATAAAAATAGAAACAACATTAGAGGTTTATAATGATTTTAACGAACTTTCTAAGGCTATGCAAAATTTAATGACTGCAGCAATAGAAGCAAGAGAAAATGCTTATGCACCATATTCTAAATTTAATGTTGGAGCTGCAATTTTATTAGATAATAACGAAGTTGTTATAGGAAGCAATCAAGAAAATGCTTGCTTCCCTTCTGGTCTTTGTGCAGAACGAACGGCTATTTTTTATGCGGGTGCTAAATATCCTAAGGCCAAAATCTTAAAGATGGCCATTACAGCTGCTTCGCAAAATCAAATTACAGACAAACCTATACCACCTTGTGGAGCCTGTAGACAATCTATAGCAGAGTATGAAATGAAACAAGATTTGCCAATAGAAATTTACTTTATGGGTGCTCAAGGCAAAGTGATAAAATCCCACTCTTTAGCCAACTTATTACCACTTCTTTTTGAAAGTTCAGTATTATAGTGATTTTGTTGTAGAAAATTCAGTAAATACTTAATTTTTTATGGCATACAGTTTCTTCATTATTGTCTAATGTGTTATTTTTGTTATTCTATTTAAAGAACTCATCAAGAAATGCAAAAAATAACTAAAGAAGTTTACCTAAAGTGGTATGAGGACATGTTGTTCTGGCGTAAGTTTGAAGACAAACTTGCCGCAGTTTATATTCAACAAAAAGTTAGAGGTTTCCTTCATTTATATAATGGACAAGAAGCTGTATTAGCAGGTGCATTACATGCTATGGACTTAACTAAGGATAAGATGATTACGGCTTATCGTAATCACGTTCAACCTATAGGTATGGGGGTGGATCCAAAAAGAGTAATGGCAGAATTGTTTGGAAAAGCAACAGGAACGTCTCAAGGATTGGGTGGTTCTATGCACATTTTCTCTAAAGAACATCGTTTTTACGGTGGTCATGGTATTGTTGGAGGTCAAATTCCTTTAGGAGCAGGTATTGCTTTTGGTGACAAATATCACGATAGTGATGCTGTTACAATCTGTTGCTTTGGTGATGGTGCTGCAAGACAAGGATCTTTACACGAAACATTTAACCTTGCTATGTTATGGAATTTACCAGTAGTATTTGTTTGTGAAAACAATGGATATGCTATGGGAACTTCGGTAGCACGTACAGCAAACCATACCGATATTTGGAAACTAGGTTTAGGCTATGATATGCCTTCAGGACCAGTTGATGGTATGAACCCAATAAAAGTAGCTGAAGCTTTTGATGAAGCTATTCAGCGCGCAAGAAATGGTGGTGGACCTTCATTTTTAGAGGTTAAAACTTACCGTTATAGAGGTCACTCTATGTCAGATGCACAACATTACAGAACTAAAGATGAGGTTGCAGAATACAAAAAAATTGACCCAATTACACAAGTTAAAGATATTATTCTTGAAGAAGGATATGCTTCTGAAGCAGATTTAAAAGCGATTGATAAAGATGTGAAGACACGCGTTTCAGAATGCGAGAAATTTGCAGACGAATCTCCGTATCCAGAAAAGAATGTGATGTACGATGTTGTGTATGAGCAGGAAGATTATCCATTTATAGATCACAAAATAAAATAAACTATGGCAGAAGTAATAAATATGCCGCGTTTAAGCGACACCATGGAAGAGGGAACAGTTGCCTCTTGGTTAAAGAAAGTTGGAGATAAGGTTGAAGAAGGTGATATTTTAGCAGAAATCGAAACTGACAAAGCCACTATGGAATTTGAGTCTTTTAACGAAGGGACTTTACTTCATATTGGTATTGCAGAAGGCGAAACAGCTAAAGTAGATACGCTTTTAGCCATCATAGGAGAAGAAGGTGAAGATATTTCTAGTTACTTAAACGGAGAATCATCATCAGAAGACTCTGAAGAAACAGCTAAAGAAGATAATGCTTCAGAATCTAAAGAAACAGAAACTTCTAATTCTAGCGAAGAAGAATTACCAGAAGGAGTTACAGTTGTGACCATGCCACGATTAAGTGATACCATGGAAGAAGGAACTGTTGCTACTTGGTTAAAGAAAGTTGGTGATGAAGTCGAAGAAGGTGATATTTTAGCCGAGATTGAAACAGATAAAGCAACTATGGAGTTTGAATCATTCCAGTCAGGTAATTTATTATTTGTAGGTCTAGAAGAAGGTGAGACTGCCAAGGTAGATTCATTATTAGCTATCATAGGTCCTAAAGGAACTGATGTTTCAGGGATTTCTAAAAACTTTTCAAACAACACTGGCGAAACAAAAAAGGAAACTCCTAAAGTAGAAGCTAAAAAGGAAGCACCAAAAGCTGAGCCTAAAAAAGCAGAAGCTAAGAAAGAAACACCAACAGTTTCAAACTCGACGTCTACAACAGGACGTGTTTTTGCATCTCCATTGGCAAAGAAAATGGCTGAAGAAAAGGGTGTAGATCTAGGTCAGGTTAAAGGTTCTGGTGAAAACGGAAGAATTGTAAAGAAAGATATTGAAAACTTTACACCATCTGCTCAATCTGCTTCTGTAGGGAAATTTGTTGCTACAGGTCAAGAAGATTTTGATGAGGTACCTAATTCTAATATGCGTAAAGCTATTGCTAAAAACTTAGCGAAGTCTAAATTTACAGCGCCACATTATTATTTAAATGTGGAGTTTGATATGGAAAACGCTATTGCTTTTAGAAAGCAATACAATTCTATTCCAGACACAAAAATTTCATACAATGATATGATTGTTAAAGCATGTGCTTTAGCATTGAAGCAGCATCCTCAAGTAAACTCACAGTGGTTTGATGATAGAATGCAATTAAACAATCACGTTCATATTGGTGTAGCTGTAGCAGTGCCAGATGGTTTATTAGTTCCTGTTGTTAAATTTGCTAACGAACAAAGTTTACCACAAATTGGTGCAGCAGTTAGAGAATATGCAGGTAAAGCTAGAAATAAAAAATTAGCATTAGACGAAATGGAAGGCAGTACATTTACGGTTTCTAACTTAGGAATGTTTGGTATAGATAGCTTTACATCTATTATCAATCAACCTAACTCAGCAATCTTATCTGTTGGAAATATCGTTGAAAAACCAGTAGTTAAAAACGGTCAAATCGTTGTAGGTAACACAATGCAATTATGTTTAGCTTGTGATCATAGAACAGTTGATGGTGCTACAGGAGCTCAATTCCTTCAAACATTAAAAGGATATATTGAGAATCCAGTAACTATGGTTGTATAATTTTAATACTTCATTCTAAATTAATTTTTAGAATCTATATAATATAATCCTGATTTGATAATTTTTCGAATCAGGATTTTTTATCTTTAAGCCGTACCTTAAAAACTAACTATGAAAAAAATATTATTTGTTCTGTTAATTGCATTCGTTTGCTCATGTAAATCCAATAAAAGCAAGTCTGTTTTAGATGATAAAGTGGTTGAAAAACCTAAAATTAGCCAAGAAGCTATTAAAGCCAGTATGGAATATCTAGCTTCAGATGAATTACAAGGACGCGCAACAGGTACGGAGGGGATTGAAAAAGCGGCAGTTTTTATTGAAAAGTATTTAGAGTTAAATGGCATTAAACCCTATTTTAAAACCTATAGAGATTCTTTCAAATTAAATGATCTCGACGCTTATAATATTGTTGGTGTAATTGAAGGAAATGATCCAAAACTTAAGAACGAATACATTATTCTTGGGGGGCATTACGATCATATTGGTTTTGGTAATGTGGTTGAAGGCGATTCTATTGCAAACGGAGCAAATGATGATGCTTCAGGAACTATAGCGGCCATGGAGTTTGGTAAATATTTTGCAAAAACTAAATCTAATAAGCGTAGTATTTTAATTACACTTTATACAGCAGAAGAATTAGGGTTAAAAGGATCAGAACATTTAGCAGCTCGTCTTAAAAAAGAAGGTATTGATGCTTATACGATGATTAATTTTGAAATGATAGGTGTTCCTAGAGCAAAAAGTGAAACAATGGCTTATATCAGTGGTTTTGAGAAATCTAATTTTGCAACGAAATTAAATGAATATGGAAATGAAGAAGTTGTTGGTTTTTTTGACAAAGCAAAAGAAATGCAGCTTTTTAGAAGGTCAGATAATTATCCATTTTACCAAGAATTAGGTATTCCGGCACAAGCTATTTCTACATTCGATTTTACTAATTTTGATTATTATCATCATGTATATGATGAAGCAGATAAAATGAATTATGAACATATGGTTACTTTTATTGAAAAAATGATTCCAGCATTAGAAGGTTTGATGAACGCACCAACAAAAGAAGTGATTTTAAAAGATGAATAAAAATATAATTATAACAGGTACAAGCCGTGGTATTGGGTTTCAATTAGTACAATTATTAGCCGAACAAGGTCATAATGTATTAGCATTATCTCGAAACACCAAAGCAATATTAGAACTCAATATTGATAATGTATCGGCGTTTGCTTTCGATTTATGTATTGAAGAAGATTATCAGAAAGTAACTGATTTTATTAAAAAGGAATGGCGCCATGTTGATATTTTAATCAATAATGCAGGTGCTATCATTAATAAACCTTTTGCAGAAACAACGTTTAAAGATTTTACAGAAATTTACCAAACTAATGTTTTTGGGGTTTCAGAATTAACAAGAACAGTCGTTCCTTTTATGAAGAAAGAAGGACATGTTGTTACTGTGAGTTCTATGGGAGGAATTCAGGGAAGTATGAAATTCCCAGGACTATCAGCGTATAGTTCTAGTAAAGGAGCTGTAATAACGTTGGTAGAATTATTAGCGGAAGAGTATAAAGAGACAGGTCCGCAATTTAATGTTTTAGCTCTTGGGGCTGTACAAACCGAGATGTTAGAAGAAGCATTTCCTGGCTACAAGGCATCCACTACGCCAGCAGAAATGGCACAATATATTAAAGATTTTGCTTTAACAGGAAATAAATATTACAACGGAAAAGTATTACAAGTTTCTAATTCTACGCCTTAATTTGTTTCTAATTCTAGTCTTTTAGTTTATTATGTGCTAAAGTTGAGATAGCTTTTAGATATCTATAATTGTTTTTATGAATCTTAATTTTTAGCTTAAACTAAATTAGAATATAACAACTATTTTTGTGGTAATGCAGACATCACTTTTAAATTATATTCCTGAAGAAGCGCAAACTTTAATTGCTGAGCTTTTGGCTATTGATAACTTAATAGTAAAAGTTAAAAAAGAACGTAAAACGCGTCATGGAGATTATCGAGAATTACCTAACGGAAAGCATCAAATAACAATTAACTCTAATTTAAATCGTTATCGTTTTTTAATAACGTTAATTCATGAAATAGCACATTTTGAAGCTTATAACAACTATGGGAGGTTTATTAAACCGCATGGTAAAGAATGGAAACATACATTTCAACATTTAATGTTACCATTTTTACGCCCAGAAATTTTTCCATTAGAATTACTGCCATTATTAGCTAATCATTTTAAAAATCCAAAAGCATCTAGCGATACAGATACAAAATTAGCTTTAGCTTTAAAACAATTTAACGAAGACAATGATAAGACTTATGTTTTTGATGTGCCCTTAAATAGCAGGTTTAAACTCTATAATGGCAGAGTTTTTAAGAAAGGAAATAAAAGAAGAAAACGATATGAATGTGTTGAAATTAACACAGGAAAATTATATTTGTTTAATCCAAATGCAGAAGTAGAAGTTCTAGACTAAAAAGATAGATTGATGAATACCAAAAATTCAAATTATTATGCCATATTAATGGCGGGTGGAGTAGGTTCAAGATTTTGGCCTGTAAGTACTCAAGATTTTCCAAAGCAATTTCATGATATGCTAGGAACAGGAGATACTTTAATTCAAAAAACATTTAATCGTTTAGCGCAGTTAATCCCACAAGAAAATATATTCATTCTAACAAATGAACGTTACAATGATCTTGTTTTTGAACAATTGCCTCAGGTTACAAAGCGACAAGTTGTTTTAGAGCCTGCAATGCGAAATACAGCACCTTGCATATTGTATGCGTCTTTAAAAATTGAGAAGGAGAACAAAGATGCTGTTATGATTGTAGCACCAAGTGATCACTGGATAGAAGATGAACAAGCGTTTTCAGAGAATGTAAAAACTGCTTTTGATTATTGTGAATCTAATGATGCTCTAATGACTTTGGGGATTACTCCAACATTTCCAAACACAGGTTATGGTTATATTGAATATGATGAATCTGCATCTACAGCGATTAAGCAGGTGAGTCAATTTAGAGAAAAACCAGATTATGCCACTGCTAAATCTTTTATTGATCAAGGTAATTTTCTTTGGAATGCAGGGATTTTTATGTGGAGTGTGAAATCTGTTGTTTCAGCTTTTAAAAATAATCAGCCAGAATTGTTTCAGTTATTCGAAAGTGGTTACAACGTGTATAATACAGAGCATGAAGACGAATTTATAAAAGAGAATTATAAAAAAGCTGAAAATATTTCTGTCGATTATGCATTAATGGAGAAAAGCAGTAATGTTTTTGTAATTCCTGCTACTTTTGATTGGAATGACCTTGGAACTTGGGGAAGTCTTTATGATAAATTAGATAAGGATGAAGACCATAATGCCGTTGTAAATGCTAAAATTTTATTGGAAGACTCAAGCGGAAATATGATTCGTTCTAAAAAAGGAAAGGTTGTAGTTATAGATGGTTTAAAGGATTATATCGTTGTAGACAAGGAGGAAGTTTTACTTATCTTTCCAAAAACTAAAGAACAAGATATTAAAAAAGTGCTTCAAACCGTAAAAGCGAAATTTGGAGAACAATACGGTTAATCGATTATTGAAACTTATAAAATAGAATTATCTCATAAAATTCAGACATTTAATTTAGAACTTTTACCATTATGAGTGACGAACATAAATTTAATTTTTCAGAAGAAGAAAGATTAGAGCAAGAGCAGCACAAAGACGAAGAGAAGCAAATCAATAAAGATAAAGCTGTTGAAGATAAGAAGGATGCGATAAGAAAAGATGCTCAAGGCTTATTTATAAGTGTTAAAACCTTCTTGCATGAGTTATTAGATTTTAGGGATGACACTGATCGAGATGCTACCATAGCAGCTATTAAAGCAGATATTCCTTTTAAAGGAGCAACAGCATGGATTTTAATCTGTTCTATATTTGTGGCCTCTATTGGTCTTAACGCTAACTCTACAGCTGTTGTTATTGGTGCCATGTTAATTTCACCTTTAATGGGACCTATATTAGGGGTTGGAATGTCTATTGCGCTAAATGATATTGATACGCTTAGAAAGTCGTTAATTAATTTAGCGACAATGATTGTGCTAAGTTTATTAACGGCCTATTTATTTTTCAAGTTCTTTCCGTCTGCAGACTTAATGACTAATGAACTTTTTGGTAGAACTAAACCAGACTTACGAGATGTCTTAATTGCTTTTTTTGGGGGTGCAGCCCTCATTATAGCTCGAACTAAAAAGGGTACCATAGCATCGGTGATTTTTGGTGTCGCTATTGCAACGGCGTTAATGCCACCACTGTGTACTGCAGGTTACGGCTTGGCCCACGATTGGGAGGTTTTTATTGGCGCGATGTATTTGTTTACAATTAATACTATATTCATTGCTTTAGCGACATTTATAGTGTTGAAGGTTCTTGGATTTCCAATGTTAAAATATGCCAATTCTAAAAAACGAAAACGAATTGCACAATTGGCATCATTGATTGCGATACTTGTTATGGCACCTGCAATATGGACTTTTATGAATTTTATTACTCAAAGCGGTTTAGATGGTGATTATCAGAAATTTATAGAGGATGAGGTAAAGTCTAATAATGAGTTGTGGTATCAGAATGCTATTCCTCATTGGGAAGATAAAGAAATTGTGTTATATATTAATGGTGAGGTTTCTGATGCTATGGTAGCCGATTTGAATAATGAAATTAAAACTTACGATAAAATAAAAGATTTTAAGCTGATTATAAAGGGTAATAAGAATAGAAGTTTTGATAAAATTTCTGATGCTTATGATAGAGCCATCAAAGATTTAGATCAAAAAGATAATATAATAAATGGTCTCCAAAGTCAGATTGAAGATTTACAGAAAAATATTACTAACTTGAATAAGCAAATAGAGTCTAAGAGTTCAGATCAAAATTCAGTTTCATTTACGTCATTGTCTCGAGATGCTAAAATTAAATTTAGTGATTTAGAATCTTTTGGATATGCTAAAATGTTGGAATCTAAAGATTTTATAAACATTGATACAGTAAGTGTAGCTAATGTAAGATGGAAAGTGAAACTTACGGATAGTATTGTGTTCTCTAAAGAGCGTGATTTACAAAAGTGGCTTAAGAATGAACTAAAAGTCGATACCGTATTTATTAAGAGAAATTAAGTCAATAAAGATTAAAATGATGTAAACCGTTATTTAGTATCTTCTTCTAAATACATTTTACGTACTTTTCTAAATAATTCAGAAGAATAAACGAAGTCAGTAACGGCTTCGTTTTCTGTTTTAAAAATAGTTTCGTTAGAGCCTTCCCATTCTAATAATCCATCTTTAAGGAAAACTATCTTTTTTCCAATTTCCATTACAGAGTTCATATCGTGTGTATTAATAACAGTAGTGATATCAAATTCTTCTGTAATTTCTTTAATTAAATTATCAATTACAATAGCTGTTTTAGGATCTAATCCAGAGTTTGGTTCATCACAAAATAAAAACTTAGGTCTGTTTACTATAGCTCTTGCAATAGCAACACGTTTTTGCATACCACCAGATGCTTCACTAGGTTTCTTATCATGTGCATTATCTAAATTAACACGTTTTAAAACAATATTAACACGATCTTCCATTTCACTTTTACTCTGTTTTGTAAACATTCTTAAAGGAAACATAATATTCTCTGCAATAGTCATTGAGTCAAACAGCGCACTACCTTGAAAAACCATTCCCATTTCTGAACGTAAGTTTGTTTTTTCATTCCGAGATAGTTTGCTGAAATTTTTACCCTCATAGCAAATAGAGCCTTCTTCATAATCGAATAACCCAAGGAGGCATTTTAAAAAAACGGTTTTACCAGATCCACTCTGACCAATAATTAAATTGGTCTTCCCTTTTTCGAAAGAAGTTGTAATTCCTTTTAAAATATGAGAATCTCCAAACGATTTTTGTAAGTCTTTTACTTCTATCATAATTATCCTAATAATAAGCTGGTTAGTAAAAAGTTAACTATAATAATCATAACGCTTGTCCAAACAAATGATGTTGTACTAGCTTTACCAACTTCTAATGCTCCACCTTTCATAAAATAACCATAATAAGAGGGGATGGTTGCGAGTAGAAAAGCAAAAACTAAGGTTTTTAGAAATGCGTATATAAAATGAAAAGGAATAAAGTCTAACTGAACCCCTTCTATATAATCTTCCATTGTACCATAACCGCCATATACGCAAGCCATAAGTCCACCTAATATACCTAAAAACATGGCAATAGAAATTACAAATGGGTAAAGTGTTAAGGCAATAAACTTAGGGAAAACGAGGTAGTTAATTCCATTTATGCCCATAACCTCTAAGGCATCAATTTGCTCTGTAACACGCATAGTTCCTATACTCGATGTTATAAAAGAACCTACTTTACCAGCCATAATTATGGATATAAATGTAGGAGCAAATTCTAAAATTATGGATTGGCGCGTTGCAAAGCCTACTAAGTATTTTGGCATTAGTGGACTCGTCATATTTAACGAGGTTTGTATGGCTACAACACCACCAACAAAAAATGAAATAAATGCAACAATACCGAGAGAACCAATGATAAGGTCATCAATGTCTTTTAATATTAAGGGTTTCATCACAGACCATTTGGTAGGTCTACGAAAAATATCCTTAATCATTATAAAATAGGTACCAATATTATGTAGGTAAGTCATGTTATATTTTATTAGTGCTAAAGTATAAAAAATGATTAGTTATTAATGTTAATTTAAACTAAGATAGTTTAAAAATTGTATTTTTGAATCTTAAATTAATGTCTTATTTCTAATGAAAAATATCATCACTTTAGCTGCTGCACTATTTTTATTTATAGCATGCGGTGCTCAAAATACAACTACAGATTCTAAAAGCCAAACAACCAGTTTAGAAATAACCGAAAGACCTAAACTTGTCGTAGGTATTGTAGTCGATCAGATGCGTTACGACTATTTAACGCGCTTTCAGTCTAAGTTTGGTGATGGTGGGTTTAATCGTATGATAAGTGAAGGTTTTAATTGTAAAAATAATCATTTTAATTACGTGCCAACTTATACAGGCCCGGGTCATGCGTCGGTATATACAGGTACAACACCCAAAACTCATGGTATTATAGGTAATAATTGGTACAATAAAGAGACCAAAGCAATGGTGTATTGTGCTGGTGATGATAATGTAAAGTCTGTGGGAACAGAAGATGAAGCAGGTCAGATGTCTCCACACAGAATGCAAACGACTACCTTTGGTGATGAAAATAGATTGTTTACTCAAATGCAAGGTAAAACAATTGGAATTTCATTAAAAGATAGAGGAGCAATTTTACCTGCAGGGCATACAGCAAATGCAGCTTATTGGTTTCATGGTAAAGAAGAAGGTGCTTGGATTACAAGTTCTTTTTATATGAATGAATTGCCACAATGGGTTAAGGATTTTAATGTTTCTAAAAAGGCAAAATCGTATTTAAAAGAATGGAATACACTTTATGATATTTCAACATATACGGAAAGTGGTGTTGATGAAAATACGTTTGAAGGTGGTTTTAAAGGAAAAGATAAAGCAACATTCCCTTATGACTTAAAAAAATTAAGCAAAGAGAATAATGGTTTTGATATTTTAAAAGCAACACCTTATGGAAATAGTTTAACTGTAGATTTTGCAATTGCAGCAGTAAAGGCAGAGAATTTAGGAAAAGATCAAATTACAGACGTGCTTGCTGTTAGCTTTTCTGCAACGGATTATGTTGGTCACAATTTTGGGGTTAACTCTAAAGAAGTAGAAGATACCTACTTGCGTTTAGATAAGGATTTAGAGCGTTTCTTTAATTATTTAGATGCGACTGTTGGAAAAGGAGAATATACTGTTTTTCTTACTGCAGATCATGGTGCTGTTGATGTACCATCTTATTTAGAGTCTGTTAGAGTTCCTGCAGGTTACGTAGACAATAAAGATAGAAAAGCAAGATTTAATGCTTTTTTAAATGCTACGTATGGTACAGAGTCTATTGTAGAAAACATTAGTAACAATCAGATCTTTTTAGATCGAAATAAAGTTAAAGAATTAGGACTAAAATTAAGTGATGTTCAAGATGCCATTGCAATGGAGCAATTAAGTTATCCAAATATCTCTAAAGTTTATACGGCATCAACAATGAGTACTACTAGTTTTCCTGTAGGAGTGGAGGAACTTATTGAAAATGGGTTTAACCAAAAACGTTCGGGAGATGTAATTTTGGTAAATGATATTGCATTTATTTCATATAGTAAAACGGGATCTACTCATGGAAGTAGTTCAAATTATGATACACACGTTCCATTGTTATTCTTTGGAAAAGGAATTAAACATGGTGAAACATTCAATAAAACTATAATTCCAGATATTGCACCAACTATGTCTGCATTGTTAGGTATTAGTTTCCCTAACGGAGCAACTGGACAACCTTTAGGATTTGTGATTGATTAATTTTTAAAAGATGCTTAAGATTTACAAATATTTGGAAAAGCACTAGTTCCTATCGTGCCTGTTGTTCTGCATACTGCCAAGGATTAGGATTATTAATTAACACAACAATCATTTTCTGCCTCATATAGGTATCCGCCACATAAATCAGGTATGATAGCTACTAGTTTACCACCTCTAAATACATTTTTTTTCAGTTTTATTTAAAGTTTTGCCTAAGTTTTTTAAATTTCCCATAATTAAATTAGCCTTCATGAGTAAAAGACACTCAGGGGTTGTGTCTACGCCTCGCGAGAGAATAATATTTATTAAATAGTTCTCAAAAATAAAATAAAAGAGAATTTTTGGCCGTTTCAATTTGTTATTATATAATTTAGTATCATTTAAATATGTTTTTTATATTATATAAGGCATATAAAAGTAGTTCGTCATACTGACGAACTACCATTAAAAAACACATGTGTTATGATGGACAGCACGTATTATCCTGTACTGTTCCAGAGCATAATGCTGAATTTGTGTTTGAGATAGGGAATACACATGCTGCTCCATTTCCTCCAAATCCACTAACAATAAAAAGGCTAGCGCAGTTATTGCTATTACAAGCGGTATAAGTAAATTGACCTCCGTTAATACTTTTCTGTTCAGCTTTGTTTAAAGCTTTTCCTAGATTTAATAAATTTTTCATAATAAAAATATTTAATAACTAAATTAATCTTGATCATTTAAAGACACTCAAGGTTGTGTCTATTCCTCGCGAGAGAATATTTTTAATTCTTAAAGACATTTTTTAGTTGATAAAAGAAACGTTCCATTAACCTTAAATCTTCAGTGATGATTTCTGCTGAACCTCGCATTTCATGTCTAAAAGTTATCTCTTTTTTATAAGATGTAATTAGTGTTGAAGGTAGAATTACTGTAACAAGATAAAAGCCATCTTCATCTGGTAATAAAGCGATAGATTCTATTTGTCCTTTTAGAGTCCCAAATTCAGCATCTGGATAATTCTCTAATTTAATATTTACGGTTTGCCCAGTTTTTATTTTGCCGAAATTTTGTGCTGGTGTTTTAAGTCTAGCGATATATGCTGAATTTTCTTCTGGGATTATGGTAAATAATAGCTGTCCTTGTTTTACAGTTTGGTTTTTACTCCAGAATTTAGCAAATGCAACTTTACCATCAATATCTGAAATAACAGCGTTTCGCATTTCCCAATTAATGAGTGCTCTTTTTAATTGGCTAAATGCTTGTAATACATTTTTAAGTAAACTAATTTCTTCTTTAGTTTGTTTAATTTTTGTATTTATTGAGGTAGTGCTTGCATTACTAATGGCCTCTCTTATCTGAGATATTGAGGCATCCATATTTGCAAAGTTACGCTGAGCTTGCAAATAGGCTATTTCTTTAGATTCAATGGTTTGCTTTGCTATAACTCCTTTATTAAAAAGTTGTTGATGTCGTTTTAATTCTCTTTGTTGAAATTCTAATTCTGATTGATTGAGTTGTTTTTGTGCTTCAAGCGTATTTAGGCGTGAATAAAGTTGAGATTTTGTAAAACGATTAGAATTCTGTTCGTTTGAATAAGGTTGAAGTTCTCTATTTAATTGGTATTGTATGTAACTGTTTTCGAATAAAGCATATTCTGAATCCACATCACCTAAAAATAGGACTGGTAATTCATCTAAAGGAAAGTTGAAATTTTTATTGTTTGGTTTTATAGTGTCTATTATGGATTTTAGTAATGTAATATGTTTAAAATTTGCACTATTCTCTAATACTGCGATTATTTGCCCCTCTTTTAAAGATTGATTGTCTTGTATAAAAACAGTATCTAATTTACCTGTAGTTTGCGCGTATTTTTTTTGTGGCGGAATCTTTGTGGTTATTTGAGCTTCTGTAGTAATAAGGTCTGGGTATTTTACAAACCAAGAAATAAAGAGCAACATCCCAATTAATCCTAATATAAGGGTGTTTCCAAACCTAATCATCCAGTTTGGGACTTTAGTTAGAATTTCTTGAACGTGTTCGCTTCTTATATCTATATCTTGTGGCATAATTTTTTTTTAAAAGAAGGTATTCTTAAGAGAATACCTTCTTAATTTCTACTACCCTTAATGGATTATTCAAATAAAGGGGCTGTAAATTAATTTCCACATGGATTGTTAAAAGGATCGAATATACCTGGAACACAATTACCACGATCTCCCGTAGGTGCATAGCAGACATAACCATAAGATTGATTGTTTTGAAATATGCAACAATCAGCATTCGTGTAGCATTGCCCTATTCTAGTAGTTCGTTTACCACCAATAATTTCTTTTTGTTCAACTTTGCTTAAAGCCTTACCTAATTTTGATAAATTTTTCATAATTAAATTATTTATAAATTTTAAAATTTTGATCATTTAAAGACACTCAAGGATTGTGCCTATTCCTCGCGAGAGAATATTGTTATTTACCTAGTTCTAATTGATTTTTTACTAGGTTGTAATAGTTACCTTTTAATGCAATAAGTTCTTTATGAGTTCCTTTTTCTGCAATTTTACCGTTATCTAATACTACAATTTGATGGGCGTTTTTCACAGTGCTTAATCTATGAGCTATAACTATTGCTGTTTTATTAATGAAAAAACTATTTAGTTTTTCCATAATCACTTTTTCATTATTAGCGTCTAAAGCAGAAGTTGCTTCATCAAAAAATAGGACATCAGGGTTTTTGTAAACAGATCTTGCAATTAATAAACGCTGTTTTTGACCTGTACTTAAGCCAGATCCTTCATTACCAATTTTGGTGTTGTAGCCTTTTGGAAGCCCATCGATGTAATTTGATATGTTTGCAATATCTATAGCGTATTCTAATTTTTGTTGGTCTATGTAATCTTCGCCAACAGCGATGTTACTAGCGATAGTGTCATTGAAAATATAGCCTTCTTGCATGACTACACCGCAATTGGCACGCCATGCCGTTTGAGAAATATTATTTAAGTTGTATTTGTCAATATAGATATCTCCAGAATCTAGTTTGTAAAATCCCATCAGCAACTTCATTAATGTGGTTTTACCACTTCCACTAACTCCCACAATTGCAGTTGTTTTATTTGCTGGGATTGTTAATGACAAGTTTTTTATAACAGGTTCTAGGGCACCTGTATATCTAAAACTAATGTTGCTCAGTTTTAAGTCTGCATTCTGTGGTATAACTTTTATTTTATTGTCTTCTGGTTTTTCTTCATCTTCCATGTTATGAATTTCACCTAATCGATCTAGAGATATTTTGGCATCTTGTACGTCTCGCATAAAACTTATGAGTTGTGTTATTGGACCATTAAGTTGCCCAACGATATAGCTTATAGCCATCATCATACCTAAAGTAATGCTGCCATCAATTACAAGTGTTGCAGATAACACTGTGATGAACATATTTTTGAGCTCATTAATTAAATTAGAACCTACACTTTGTTTTTGCTCTAATGCTAAACTTTTGGTTGCTACTTTAAATAGACGTGCTTGCACATACTCCCAATTCCAACGCATGCGTTTTTCTGCATTGTGTAACTTTATTTCTTGCATGCCATTAATGAGTTCAATGACCTTGCTTTGTTCTTTACTAACTTCAGAAAAACGCTTATAATCTAATTCTTTACGTTTTTTAAAAAAGAACAAAACCCAAGTGAAATAGAGCACACTACCAATAACAAAAACTCCAAAGATTTGAATGCTATAATAACAGAGTACAAGACTAAAAATGATAAGGTTAAAAAATGAAAAAAGAATAGTTAACGATGATGTTGTAAGTATTTGTTCTATCCGTTTATGATCGTTGATGCGTTGCAGTAAATCGCCTGTCATTCTAGTATCGAAATAAGAAATAGGCAGTTTCATTAATTTGATAAAAAAATCTGAAATAAGAGAAATATTAATTCTGGTGCTTAGGTGCAGTAAAATCCAACTTTTAATAATGTCTAGAGAAGCTTTTCCTAGAAATAGAAATAATTGAGCAAAAAGAATTAAATAAACAAAATTGAGATCTTGGTTTGCTATACCAACATCTACAATGGCTTGGGTTAAAAAAGGTAATATTAATTGTAATAAGCTTCCAGCAAGTAAGCCTATTATTAATTGAACAATAAATTTCTTGTATTTAAAGAGGTACCTAAAAATAAAATTAAAACCAAATTTTTCATCCTCTTCAAATTCAGAATCATAAAATTTTGGTGTAGGTTCAATCATTAATGCGATACCTTCTTGGGTAGTTTCATCGGCATTATTTCCTATCCAAAATTTTAGAAATTCTTCTTTAGTATAATTTACAAGACCATGAGCAGGATCTGAAATATGGATTTTATCTTTTTTAATTTTATAGAGAACAACATAGTGGTCGTTGTTCCAATGAATAATACATGGTAAAGGGGCTTCTTTAAGCTTTTGAAAACTTAATTGAATTCCTAAAGATCTAAATCCGATTTGTTCTGATGCTTCGCTTATACCTAATAAACTACTACCTTCTCTAGTTGTTTCGCTAAGTTTTCGTAATTGCTGTGTATTAATGATTTTACCATAGTACTTGGCGATAATCTTAATACATGTTGGTCCACAATCTTTGGATTCTGTTTGTTTATATGTTGGGAATATTATCAAAAAAAAGACGTGAATTAAAAGTGGTGCACACTTTGAGTTTAAATATTAATTAATAATAAGTCAAGCTTATAATTAATTATAGATTTATAAAGACTATGTGATATTTACATCTGTTAGAAAATTGTTAAAAAGTGGAAATTTTATAAAACTTCCACTTTTTGTGTTAATCATTTAACATTTTTATTACAGAGTACATCTACCAAAAGAGTTGACGTGAAAAGGAAACCTACAATCACGTAAATCACTATCGCATGGTACCCAAGGATTTGGACAATTTGGATAATGATTACCGAACCCTGGTGTTGTTTCTGTCACTGATGGGGTTCCACCGGAAATTTGTTTTTGCTCATTTTTACTTAGAGCTTTACCAAGTTTTAAAATTGATTTTTTCATTTTACTAAAATTTTAGAAATTAAATTTGCAGTGAACATTTAAAGACACTCACAGATTGTGTCTATTCTTCGCGAGAGAATTTTGTTCAAAATTCCAAGGTCATCTTTATTGATGGCTTTGGTTTTTTATGTTTTAATTGGTTCAATTGTATTTGGTATGCTAGAGACTTCTTGTAAGTCTTCAATAAATAAGATTAAGTCTTCTCTATTATATTCCTTAGGGTAGCTTTTACCGTTAATAAGTAATTCTGGAGTAAAATTGATATCATTAGATTGGCTCCAATCTTTTTGTTGCTTTAACATTGTAAAATAATGATCTTCATTATTACATTTCCCCCATTTAACTAGCCATTTTTCAGCCATAGGATTTTCATAGATATCGTCCATTGCCTTTAATAATGTATCTAAATTTTCTTCGTGGTATAGTTCTAATAGTTTATTAGAAACCATTGCTGAGTCAGAGCTGATTGCATTTGTGTTAACATTAAAAATTATATTTATTTTGATGTTATCAGTCTTTCGTAAAATATCCTCAATGAGGAAATGAACAGATTTACAGTGCCCACAAAACGGATTGGTTATGACACTTATTTCTAAATTACTATTAGAGTCTCCAAGTATTATGTTATCTAAGTTGTTTGGAATTGTGATTTGTTTAGTTTGATTTAACAAGGAACTAAATAAATTAAAGTTTCTCTTAAACTTATAATATTCAATTTTCAATTTTTTAAATTCATCTTCTCGCTTTAGTAGTGGATTTATATAATTCCAACTTACAAGAGCTATTGCAAACGACACTAATATTAGAGAAGCACTCTGTGGGGAGAATTCTAATATTGAATTTGTATTAAGACTAGAGACACCTGCTTGAAGCCAGAGAACAACAATAATACTTAAGCACAAGGCACACCATTTTTTTACAATCTGTATTTGGTAATAGATTGAGAATATGGTAATAGGTACTGAGGCAAAACTGATGAGATACAGTATGGATATAGTATTTTGAGAAGCAGTAATTACAAATAAAGCAAGGGCTAGTCCAGAAAAATACACAATACTTAAATCACTTAATTTAAAGTTTTTAAAAAGTGTCGCACCTTTTGAGTTTAAAACATCATTACAACTTTTTGTTGTTGACTCTCCGTTACAAAAAGCATTACCGATAACGGAGTTTTCTCCTTGTGCTTGCTTAAATATGGCAATACTTATAATAATTCCTAGAATCGAAAAAACGAAAATTGCGCTTTCACTAAAAGTTGGTTGCATTAGAAAGAACGTTAAGGCTATTAGAATAATGGTTGCAATTGTAATAGTGTCTTTTGATCTTGTGTTTTCGTAGGTATTAGCTTTTTTATTAACTTCTTTTTCTACGGCTACCATGATGCCTGTAAATTGATTCAAGAAAATGGAGGAGTCAATAGTTTGTTTTTTTCTAGAACTTGGATTGTAAATATCTAAAGATTTACCTCTTTTTTTTATTACAGAAAAATCTTCATTGTTATCAATCTTTAACTGCGCTAAAAAAGAGGTTGGGAGTTGCTCAAGAATTTCTTCTGTCTGTGGAACGTCTAATGCAATATTATCGATCTCAAAGTGGTCTAGAACACCCGTTATGGCATGTAAACTTGGATAAGATGGATGACTTTGTATTTGGAATTCTAATTCGGTTTTATCAAAAGGAATCGAGTTTAATTTCAATAATTGTTGAACGTGCAGGAATAGAGGGTCTTTCACAATGCTAAGGTTTAATTTACTATAGTGTTCCTTAGCACTAAGATTTGTTACCCACTAAAGTTTATTTATTTTTATTTTTTTTAAAATGAAGACTAAAAGACCAATAAGAACAGCTAAAATTAAATAATAATAGATATTAAAATTAGAGCTTAATTCTATTGGGCTATCATCACCTATCAAAACAAAACCAGCCCAATAATAAGGGGAAGCCTCACTTAGCGAGTTGGTTTCTAAATATTTTAATTTAGCATTATGAAGTGCTCGCGATTTACTTTGACCAGCTTTAAGATTTGTGTAAAATGAATTTAATAGCTCTACAGTTGAGCGGTCATTAACTTCCCAGAGCGTAGGAAGCACACTGTGAGAGCCTGTATTGAAGAACCCTCTAGATAGGCTCATTACACCTTCTCCTTTATAAAGTTCGCCAAGAGATGTGTTACAAGCACTGAGAACAACTAATTCTGCGGAGGTATTATGATTATATAGTTCGTTTAAATTTATTTTTGAATCGTGAAAAGCAATCCAAGGACTTATACTATCATTAGCATTGGCATGAGACGCAATATGAATAATGTTGGCATCACTAATTTCTTTAAAAAAAGTTCTGCTAGTAGCTTCTTCATTTAAATGCATTTTAGTTGAGAATAGCTTTTCTATACTATTTAATTCTTCTTTTGTGTTTGGAAGTTGAGATAATTCTGAAGAAAAATTCACAGGTGCAAAGCCAACAAAGTTTTCATTATTATTATTATTATTATTTCGTTTAATTTTACTATTTTCATCGAGAAATGTTAACGAATAGGCATAGCTTATCTCATTCTCGAATATTAAATAACTACGCTCTTTTGTTGAGGTCATTAAGGACTCAAAAGGAATATTTTGAAGATAATTATCTGGACTTATAGTTAATTTTTTATCTTTTAGTAATGTTCGTATTTCTTGTGGAAATAAAGTATTGTAAATGGAATTAGAAACTTTTGTGTATTCTGCGATAGAAGATTTGTCTTTAAATGGTATATCCAAAAGTCTTCTATATCTTATCGTTAAAGCTTTTAAGGTTTCAACATCTTCAATTTCAAAAAGCTTAGATTCGTTTTTAGTAATTAAAAGACCATAACCTCTTTCGTCACCAATAATGTATTGTAAATATGCATTGTTTTTTGTGATATATTTCTCTTTAAAACTATTGTAGGTTATAACTTCTGCAGGTTGTAATGTTTTGTAGTAAAGACGATATTTTATGTCTAATACCTCAATAAATTGTATGTAGTTCTCCTTGGCTAATAATAATTGTCTTTGTAAAGAGGAATTGTTTGTAGAATTATTAAGATTTTCTAATTCTGTTATTTTTTCTTTTAATTCTAGGTCTTTATTAGAGATGGTCTTAGGTATATTAGAATTATTCCTAATGTTTCTTAACGCTATATCTTCTAAAAGTAAAATAGCTTTACTTTTTTCTATATAATAAAAAGCATCTTCGATATTATTGGCTATTATACTTGCCTTTGTGCCTAACAAGTATATCTCAGTAGCAGTTTTTCTCCAGAACAATTTAGTATTGCTTTCTTTGCTTTCTAATCGAGATTCATCGATTATATAATCTGCTAATTTTAAGGTTTTTATGCTTTCGTTATAAAATTTTTCTACTTTAGGATTATTTTCAGCAAGCGTTAACCATATTTTTGATTTTTCAATCAATGCAGCGCAAATATATAGTTTTGATTTTGAGTTTTTTAGTTTTGTTTTAGTTGGAAGATTTTCAATGTTATTACTGGTTAGAGGTGCGAGTAGGCTAATTGATTTCTGAATGTGTTTCAAAGCTTTATCATATTCTTTGAAGTTTAAATAATGACGACTTAGATTCTTATTCACTATTGAGATGTTTAAGATATCATTCGTTTCTTCTTTATATTTCAATGCTTCTTTAAAGTAAAATTCTGCATTTTTTTTCTTATCATTAAGGTGTAATAATCCGATGTCCAGATATGCATTGCCTATATAAAAAGAGTCTTTGATTTTATTTGCTAATTTTAACGCTTCCTCATGATACTTTTTCCCTTTTATGAAATCGTAGTCAGCTCTATCTCCATATAATTTACCTAATTCACTGTAGGTTTGATACATAAATATATCTGAAATATCATTGTCTACATTATGGTCTTTTTTTAAGGATTCACTGAGGGCCAATATTTCATTTAGTGCATTTATCCCTATTTGAAGACTCTTATTAGTGTTGATAGTTCGACATAAAACTGCCGTAGCTAGAGCTGATCTAACTAAATAATTGTTTTCACCCAATTGTTTAGCTAGTTTACTCGAAATATTGTAATATTCGGAAGCTTTATAATAATCCTCTAAATCGTCGTAGATTTTACCTGTAAAAAAGGCGCTTTTTAAAGTTAAAATATCAGAAATGTCATAATCTAATAACCTTAAAAATGTTGTTAAAGCTTCTTCTTGGTTTAGGTTTGTTTTTTGGTAATATCCTAGGCTATAAAGATTTTTTCTATAGAAGTTTTTATTTTTATAGCCTAAAGAATCCATTAAACTTAGATTTTCCTTATTAAGTTCAATAGTTTCAATTATGTATCCATTTTTATAATTCAATCTTAACAGTTCATAACTGTCTGCTAAAAAAAAATCGTATTCCTTATTATCATTATGAATTTTGATTAGTGATTGAAGTTTATTCCTTTTTTCGTTATAACTTATATTTGTTTTTTCTAATATTTTTAATGCTTCATTGGATGGTTCTTGGGCAAGAATTTTATTACAAAGTAAAAGACATAATAGAGGAATTATAAACGAAATATATTTCATATAACTTATTAATAATAGAAGATTCTGTTTGTGAAAATTATGCATTATTAAATTAATACTTCTTATATAGATACTTTAAAATTAAAAGCAACTTGAATAATCTATTACTGAAATTATAGGTTCATCTTCTTCTTCTATAATATCTTTTGGTACTGGCCTTGGTTTTAGAACTGATGAATTAACTCCTTCGATGGGCTGTAAAAGAATAAAGTTTTCGTATTCAGACTTGTTTACAGTCCATTTCTCTCTGCTAACATCACAATTTAAACTAGAATAAGCAATTGTATAAATTGTAAAGGAAGTTAACCATTGGTTTCTGTAAAATACATTAAATGGTCCTTCAATTAATGGATTATTCGGAAAAGAGCGATAGAGAGTTTCTAAACTGCCCATGTCAAAATAAATTTCAAGTGTTTCTGTTCCTGGTGGAACTTCATTTAAAACAGTAGCTACCACTAGGAATCCAGAGCCTCTATTATTGTTTCCTTGTCGAGATTGATATTGTTCTTTATCAATTGAAACGGCACTCCTTTCTTCTGTTAGAACTTCATTTTTTTCACACGCAAAAGTTAATGTTAACGTAGCTAATAAAAATAAGTAGATAATTTTTTTCATTGTTTTGATATTTTAAGTTATATCATATTGTTCTACAAACACATATTTGTTACCCACTAAATATAAAAGTTTATTTTTGTTTTACAATACAACAAAAACGCGTGACTGATAATTCTTATTACTTAAAGGCTTTACTTAATAACGATGCTAAGATTATTAACTCTATTTATAAGAATAACTTTTACAAAGTAAAATCTTTTGTACTTAAAAACAAAGGTCAACAACAAGATGCAGAAGATATCTTTCAGAAAGCATTACTACAGTTAGCTGTTCGCTATAAAAAAGAGAAGTTTGTTATTAAAACTAGTTTTGAGCCTTATTTATTTACAGTATGTAAGAATCTTTGGCGTAGAGAGTTAAATAAATCAAAAATTGAGGTAACAAAAGAAGGTTTAATTGAACTAAGAGATGATAATGAAGATATTGCCTTGGCTGTTTTAGAGCAAAAACGCTGGGAATTATTCAATGAGAGCCTAGAATTAATTTCAGAGAATTGTAAGAAGATATTAAAATTGTTTTTTGCTAAAACATCTTATGCGGAAATGGTCGAAATATTTAATTATAATTCCGAAACAGTGGTCAGGCAACGTGTGTTTAAATGTAAAAACAGTTTAAAAGAACTGATTAAAAAAGATAAGCGATTTCAATCGTTGACAGAATTGTAGTCATGGAAGATGATATTTTAATAGATAATTACCTTGAAGGCTTGTTGTCTAAAAATGAAGAAAAGTCATTTTTAGAACGCTTAAAGTCTAATGAGGAATTTAAATATAAATTTAAATTAGAAGAGCAACTTTTTAATGCTTTAGATGAAAATAGCTGGAGTTTTTTTAAGAATAAAAATGTTGAGGTTAATGAATATATACACTTATTAGAGCAGAACGATTTACAAAATTTAAAAAAAACATTAGTTGACGCTAATTCAAAATTTAAAGCAAAGAATAACAACAGTAAAAGAAAAAAATTACTATACTATTTAGCAGCGGCTTCAATCGTTGTTTTCTTAGGGTTTCAATTCTTTTTTAATAAAACCGTTTCCAATCAAGAATTGTATTATGATTATTTGGCTTTAAATGATTTGCCATCTTTTGTTTCTAGAAGTGATGAAGTTACTCAATTAACAGAAGGACAAGGGTTTTTTGAAGACAAGAAATATACGGAAGCATTAGATATTTTTAAATCACTTAAACAACAAGACGGAACTCTAGAAATATATAAAGGAATTACTCAAGCTGAATTGGGACACTATAATGATGCTAAAGAAACATTTAATAATCTTATAAATAGTAATCTCTTAGATGCAGAAAAAGGGTTTTGGTATAAGGCATTGACATATATAAAAGCAGATAAGGTTGAAGCAGCGAAAGCTATATTAGCTGAGATTATTTCTCGTAAACTATATAACCATTCGGAAGCGAAAGAACTTTTAGAAAAAATTAAAGATTGAAAAGAAAGCCAATATTCACAATAACTGCCACCATAATAGTAATTGCAATTTATAGTTATGATTTTTTTATAGAACAAAAGTCTAAAGAAGAAGTTATAACTGAAGGTAAAATTGTAAAAGAAAACACCAACGAATATTATTTACCATCAAGCACGACCAATCAAATTATCCATCATCAAAATTATTCGTTATCTTATAGCGAGCCTCACGAACAAGCAGAGTGGGTGGCATACGAGTTAAAGTCCGCACATTTAAGTTCTACAAACCGTAAACGTCCATATTTTGAAATTGATGATACTGTAAAAACAGGAGCAGCACATTGGAGAAATTATAAAAAATCAAGCTACGATAAAGGACATTTATGTCCTGCAGGTGATAGGCGTTTTACCAAAGCGGCACACGATGAAACTTTTTTAACAAGTAATATTAGCCCACAAGAACATCAATTTAATGCTGGTGTGTGGAATCGTTTAGAGCAGAAAGTTAGATATTGGGCAAAAAAGAATGATGGTATTTTTGTAGTTACAGGAGGTGTTTTAAAAGATAATTTAAAAACTATTGGTGACGAAAACGTATCAGTACCTAATCAATTCTACAAAGTGATTTTAGATAACACTAATGGGAAAATAAAGATGTTAGCGTTTTTAATGGATCATGAAAACTCAAGTTTACCTTTATATAAATTTGTAGTGCCTGTTGATTCTCTTGAAACTTTAACAGGAATTGATTTCTTTCCAGAATTGGATGATGATATTGAAAATAAATTAGAAGCTTCTGCTAGCTATAAAAGCTGGTCTTTTTAGTATTATTTATTTGAGAATTTATTAAGAATGCCTTTCCAACGTAGATTTCTAATAAATTTACCTTCATCTTTAGAAATTAAAAAGTCTATTCCTTTAGCTTTAGCCTTAAAATAGCCAGACATATAATCTCTGAATAATTGAAGGCTCCCTTTTTTATAGGCTAATTTTAATGCTGAAATTAAAGTGATAGAAAATTCATAGCGCATTTTATACATCGCTTCACCTTGTAAATATTTTGAAGCTTTGTTATAAGATTTTCCTGTAGGTTTTAAATGTTTTACATGAAGTGTTTCATCCGTAAGGATTTCCCATCCATTATATTTTGCAAGCAATTCATCAACGGTATCCCAACCCATAGAGGCTTTTAATTGACCTATTTGATTAAAACAATCTTTTCTATAAGCTTTAAGTGCTCCTCTAATGTGATCTTTATTGGTAAGGTTTTCTAGTATCCATTCCTTATTCTTTTGAATATAACAGAAGCCAGAAGCCATTCCTAATTTAGGATTAGCCTTAAAATGATTCGTTAATTTTTCTAAATAATTATCAGGGAAAATAAGGTCGGCATCAAATTTACAAATGATGTCATAATTGGCATCAAGTGTATTTAAGCCTTTATTAAACGCATGAATAATTTTAGAACCAGGCAAATGTTTGTCTGAAGACTTAGAGTTTAACACCGAAATCCATGGATGTCTTGAAGCGTAATCTTCACAAATAGTTTGTGTATTGTCATTAGAGTTGTCATTTACAACAACAACAGCTTTAGGAAGTGTGGTCTGTTGCACTAAAGACTCTAAAGTTTTACCAATAAAATCTTCTTCGTTATGCGCTGGGATGATGATGTAAAAATTCAAACTTCAAATTCTAAATTAGAAAGCCCAAAACTAAGTAAAGCATTTTGGAATTTTGAATTTACTTTTGTGAATTTACATTTCTTTCTGCATAAACAATATAATAACGCGGTGTAAAGCGTCTTAAAATAGGTCTAATTCCTAATTTATTTACAGGGTTTGTCCATTTTTGACGGTCTTTAATCACCCAACCTGTTTTCTCTAAAAGCCAATCTAACTGCCAGTCTTCAAATTCATGATAATGGCGATCTCGCATATCTGTTTTGCTTCTATATGCCGAAGAAAACCAAAGTCTTAATGGAATACTGATAATAATTTTATCTGCTTTAACTGATTTTAAAATTTCGTAAGGTGATAAAAGGTGTTCAAATATTTCAAAAGCCGTAACAACATTAGTTGATGAGGTTTCAATAGCATTACGATTTTCATCTAAATCTTCTCCTGTTGTATTTTCAACTGAAAAACCTTCGGAAATCATAATCTCAGAGAATGGGTTTTTTACACCTAAGTCTAAGATGGTTTCTGAAGTAGAGATATGTTTTTTTAAAAACTGAAGCGTAAGGTTAAAACGCTTATTTGGATATGTTTTTTCGTACATCTTTATTTTTAGAGAATCAGAAATCGTATTAAATTAATATTGATATACAATAGCATTAATATTCATACCTGCGCCTACGCTTGCAAACATAATGATATCACCTTTATTGATTTCTTGGTTTTCTAATTGCCCTTTAAGAATCATATCTAATAATGTAGGTACCGTTGCAACGCTAGAATTTCCAAGCATGTTTATAGACATTGGCATAATACCTTCTGGCATTTCCATTTTATATTGCTTGTAAAAACGTTTAATGATGGCTTCGTCCATTTTTTCATTTGCTTGATGTATTAGAATTTTCTTTACATCATTTATAGATTTTCCACTATTCTCTAAACAAGATTTTAGAGCTTGAGGAACATTTAAAAGTGCAAATTCATAAATTTTTCTACCATGCATTTTTATGTATTTGCGTTTAGCATCATTGTCTTTATCATTGGTTTCTCCAAAGAAAATATAATGTGCTTCTTCTAATGCATAAGTTGCACTTTCATGTGCTAAAATACCTCCTTCATCATTGTTTTCTTCTACAATTACAGCACCAGCACCATCACTATATATCATTGAATCTCTATCGTGCGGATCTATAACTCTAGACAAGGTTTCACTACCAATTACTAAACAGCGTTTAGCGATGCCAGAAGCAATAAAAGCTTTAGCTTGGATAACGCCTTCAATCCATCCTGGACAACCAAAAAGTAAGTCATAACCGACACATTTTGGATTTTTAATTTTTAGTAAATGTTTTACTCGAGAGGCTATACTAGGAACCGTATCACTTTGTTCTGTGTTGTATTGTACATTACCGTAATTGTGAGCTACAATAATATAATCAAGAGTTTCTCGGTCTATTTTAGTATCTTCAATAGCTTTTTCGGCAGCAAAACTAGCAATGTCAGAATTTGATAATTCTTCTGTAACATACCTACGCTGATCTATACCTGTAATAGCTTTAAATTTTTCTACAATAATTTCATTAGAATTCTTAATTGTAGATCCATCTGCATTTAAAAATTGATGATTGTAGAAATCTTCATTTTTTTCTACGTGACTGGGTATGTAACTTCCTGTACCTGCTATTTTAATTGCCATCGGTGTATATTTTCGTACTTACAAAAATAATCAATATTAAAGAGCTTTTGCCATTGCAAAGTTCTAAAGATTAAATTTTTGATGAATTCTTACTAATTGTTATATGTGAATATATAAAACATAAAAAAAGTATTCAAATTGAATACTTTTTTTTATGTTATAAAGTTAGATTATGCATCCATATAGTCTTCAATGGGTGCACAACTACACATTAAATTTCTATCGCCAAAGGCATCATTTACACGTCTAACACTTGGCCAAAATTTATTGTCTCTAACAAATTCTAATGGATATGCTGCAGCTTCTCTTGTGTAGGGTAAAACCCATTCATCAGAAGTAAGCATCTCTAAAGTGTGAGGTGCGTTTTTTAACATGTTATTAGGTTCATCTTTAGAAGTTGTTTCAATTTCTTTTCGAATTGAAATCATAGCATCACAAAAACGATCCATTTCAGCTTTACTTTCACTTTCTGTAGGTTCAATCATCATAGTTCCTGCTACAGGGAATGATACTGTAGGCGAGTGGAAACCATAATCCATTAAGCGTTTCGCTATATCAGTAACTTCAATGCCATTTGCTTTAAAACCACGACAATCAATAATCATTTCGTGAGCAGCTCTTCCGTTTTCACCTGAATATAATGTGGGGTAACATTCGCTTAAGCGCTCTTTAATATAGTTAGCATTAAGAATTGCAACTTCTGTAGCTTTCTTTAAACCTCTATAGCCTAACATTTTTATATAGCCATAAGAAATAAGACATACTAATGCAGAGCCAAATGGTGCTCCAGAGATTGCTGAGATTGCTTGGTGACCTCCTGTTTTAATAATTGGATTTCCTGGTAAGAAAGGTACTAATTGTTTTGCAACACAAATTGGCCCAACACCTGGTCCACCACCTCCGTGAGGAATTGCAAATGTTTTATGTAAATTTAAGTGACAAACATCAGCTCCAATATTTCCTGGATTGGTTAAACCAACTTGCGCATTCATATTGGCACCATCCATATAAACTTGTCCGCCGTTGTCGTGAATAATTTGTGTAATTTCTTTAATAGCTGATTCGTAAACACCATGAGTAGATGGGTACGTTACCATTAATGCAGAAAGATTATCTTTATGTAACTCTGCTTTTTCTCTTAAGTCTTCAACATCAATGTTTCCATCTTCAGATGCTTTAGTTACCACAACTTTCATTCCTGCCATTACAGCACTTGCCGGATTTGTTCCGTGTGCAGATGAAGGAATTAAGCAAATATTTCTATGGTGATCTCCACGAGATTCATGATATGCTTTAATAACCATTAAACCTGCAAATTCACCTTGTGCACCAGAATTTGGTTGAAGTGAAGTGGCTGCAAAACCAGTAATTTCAGAGAGTTGATCTTCTAATGCTTTTAGCATTAATTTGTAACCTGTTGCTTGATCCGAAGGAACAAATGGATGTACATTTCCCCAACTTGGCCAGCTTAAAGGTAACATTTCTGAGGCTGCATTTAGTTTCATGGTACAAGAACCTAGTGAAATCATAGAATGATTTAAGGCTAAATCCTTACGCTCTAAACGTTTTATGTAACGCATCAATTCTGTTTCAGAATGATAAGTGTTAAAAACATCTACCGTTAAGAAATCACTGACACGTTTTAAATGATCAGGAATAGTTTCATTAGTTGAAATGCTTTCAATCTTAGCAGTCGTTTCACCTGTAACCGTTTCAAAAATTGAAATGATATCATTTAAATCTGAAATGTTAGTCGTTTCGTTAATAGAAATCGTTACTGTATTTGTATCTGGGTAGTGAAAGTTAACTTCTTTTTTCTCTGCTTCGTATTTTACTTTAACCGCATCTGCTTTTATTTGTATAGTATCAAAGTAATGAGAATTAACTTGCTCTAATCCTAATTTTACTAAAGAACCAGAAAGGGTAGAAGCAGAATTTTTTATTTTGTCTGCAATAAAAGTAAGCCCTTTTGGACCATGATAAACAGCATACATTGCTGCCATAACTGCTAAAAGTACTTGTGCAGTACAAATATTTGAGGTTGCTTTATCTCGTTTAATGTGTTGCTCTCTTGTTTGCAACGCCATACGTAAAGCTCTATTACCATTTGCGTCTTTTGTAACTCCAATAATACGACCTGGTATATCTCTTTTATAAGCATCTTTTGTTGCAAAATATGCTGCATGAGGACCTCCATAACCCATTGGGATTCCAAAACGTTGTGTGGTACCAATAACAACATCTGCACCAAATTTCCCTGGTGCTTCAAGTTTTACTAAGCTTAAAATATCTGCTGCAACAGCAACTTTTATATTTTTAGCATTAGCTTGTTCTATAAATGATTTAATGTCTGTGATCTGACCGTTTTTTCCTGGGTATTGCAATAGTGCACCAAAATATTCGTCTGAAAGATTGTATTCGCTTTCGTTACCAATAACTAAATCAATACCTATTGGTGTAGCTCTTGTCTCTAATAAAGCAATAGTTTGAGGTAAAACTAAATCTGAAACAAAGAATTTATTAACGTTAGCTTTCTTTTGGCTACGATCCCTTACAGCAAATAATAATGCCATGGCTTCAGCAGCGGCAGTACTTTCATCTAATAGTGATGCATTAGCGATTTCCATACCTGTTAAATCAATAATCATGGTTTGGAAATTCAACAAAGCTTCTAATCGACCTTGGGCAATTTCAGCTTGATAAGGTGTGTAGGCAGTATACCAACCCGGGTTTTCTAATACATTACGCTGAATTACTGCAGGTAAATTAGTAGGGTAGTAGCCTAAGCCAATATAAGTTTTAAATATTTTATTTCGTTGAGATAGCTCGTTGATGTGGCTAAGATATTCTTGTTCACTTAAAGCAGCATCAAGGTCTAAATCTTTTTCTAGACGTATATTGCCTGGAATAGTTTCAGTGATTAATTGAGCTATATTTTTAACACCTATAGTGTCTAACATGGCTTTTTGCTCATCTGAATTTGGGCCAATATGTCTTAGTGCGAAAGAGGTTGTATCCATTAAATAATTATAATTTATTGAGTTGTGCAAAAGTACATATTTAGCCTAATTTTTTAGTTAAGGAAAGCTAAAGTTTTTAACCGAAATTAGAGGTTATTAACACAATGCTTATTTTTGCTTTATGAATGTGTTGAAATGGATTTTTAACTTTTACCTAAATAGTAGTGTTCATGTTGCATTTGCAGCATTAGCATTAGCATGGGTAACACTTATAGAGCTGAATTTAAAATTTGATAAAGAGTTGCTCTATTTTGTTTTTTTTGCAACAATAACAGGCTACAATTTTGTGAAGTTTTTTGGTGTAGCTAAATTTCACCATAGAAGTTTAGCGGGATGGTTAAAAAGCATACAGGTGTTTTCTTTGTTTGCTTTTTTTGCAATGAGCTATTACTTGTTTCAGCTTAAGTTAAATACATTAATATGTATAACTGTTCTTGGTATTATTACTTTTTTCTATGCTATTCCTATTATGATTCCGAAACATTATTTATTTGACGATCATAAAAATTTAAGGCAAATAGGAGGTTTAAAAGTTTATCTCATTGCTTTAATTTGGACGGTGACTGCTGTTGTTTTACCTGTAGTAAATCAAGATTATGAAATTAACACTGATGTCCTTATTATTGGTTTGCAACGTTTATGTTACGTTCTTGTTTTAATGCTCCCTTTTGAGATAAGAGATTTAAATTATGATAGTTTAAAATTAGCAACAATTCCTCAAAAAATAGGCGTAAAAAAAACCAAGGTGATTGGTGTTTCACTCTTGGCTATTTTCTTTATGTTAGATTTTTTTAAAGATGAATTGGTTGCTGATACAGTTTTATCAACATTACTAATTACATCTGTAACATTATTGTTTTTACTTTTTTCGAATAAAAATCAATCGAAATACTATAGTGCTTTTTGTGTAGAGAGCTTACCTATAGTTTGGTTATTAATTTTATTACTGTTTGCTTAATTCTTTTTCAAATTCAGATTGAAGCTTGTTTCGTTCTTCTGCTTTTAAACATTGAACTTTAGAAGTTTCTATGGTTTCTGATAATTTTGTGTTTTTTTTAGAATAGGTTTTTGTTACATGGCAATAAAGCAAGCGCAACATTAATTTAAGTCGTTCACTGGTTGAAGCTTCACCGTATTGTGCTTTATCACAAATATGTTGAGCTTCATCGCAACTAACAAATAAAAAACTTTTTTTCATCTTAATATTTTTCTGTAAACAGAATTTTCAATTTAATTATACCAATTTTTTTCCATGCACTCAGCTAAACTTGTTCGTGCTCTGTGGATAATCACCCATAAGTTAGACGCAGTAATATCCAATTCTTTACAAATTGTTTCTGTATCATAATCTAACATTGTTTTCATTTTAAAAACTTCGGCTTGTTTTTCTGGTAATTTACCTAGGCAATCGTAGATCGCATCACCTAATTCAGAATTTACTAATGTGTCTTCAGCTGTTTTGTCTGAGGCATCAGAAACGCGCTCTTCTAGCCAATCGCCTTCCGTTTCGGTATCACTGTGATAGTTCATTCTAACTTCAGCTTTACCTTTATTAGAATTTATTTTTCGATAATGATCAATGATCTTTCGTTTTAAAATTGAAATTAGCCAAGTGCGTTCACTTGCTTCTCCTTTAAAATTAACCATTGATTTTAATCCAGCAAGAAATGTTTCAGAAATTAAATCCTGAGCAATTTCTCTGTCACTTACACGTGTAATGGTGTAATTGAAGAGGTAGTCTGAATATAGTTTTACCCAATCGTTTGGGTTGATTTGGTGCTTAGGCATTTATTGATTTGATTACTAAGTCAAAAATAAGTTAAAAAATTGAGAATTAATTTAGTTATGTTAGATTACTTATAGCTTGTCCTATAGATTGATGTTTAAATGTGAAGCCATTATTAATTAATTTTTCTGGAATGACGTTTCTACTTTTTAGAACTAACTCTGGTTCTGTGCCTATTAGTTTTGCACCAAACGTTATTAACCATTTTGGTTGGGGAATTCCGAAAGGAACTTTAAATGATTTTCTAAGTGTAGTCATTAATTTAGCATTTGTAGTTGGTTTTGGTGAAACAATGTTAAAGACTCCGTTGAGGTTGTTCTCTATTAAAAAATCAATAGCTCTTGCAAAATCTGTTTCGTGAATCCAACTAACTTTTTGTTTGCCATGCCATTGTTTTCCTCCTAATCCAAATTTTGTTAATTGTTTTAAAGGGATTAATGCACCTCCGTTTTTACCTAATACAATTGAGGTTCTTAAGATGACCTTTCTTGTATGTGGTGTTTCTATATTATTAAAGGTAGCTTCCCATGATTTAGCAATATTCATAGAAAAGTCGTTACCAACATCACCGTTTTCTTCCGTCATTTGTTTTTGATATGAATCTTCATAAATTGTTGAAGTAGACATGTTAAGCCACACCTTTGGTGGTTTTTTGCTTTTAAGAATTGCTTTTCCTAATACGTTAGTAGAATCTATACGAGAATCGTGAATCAGTTTTTTATTAGCTTCAGTATATCTACAATCTACAGATTTACCTGTAAGGTTGATGAGTGCATATGTACCCTCAAGTGCTTTGGTCCATTGGTCTAGATTTTTTGCGTTCCAGTAAATATGATTTGATTTGGTGGGTTTTCTAGTTAAGATTATAATGCCGTAACCATTACTTGTAAAATAGTTTTCTAAAACTTGGCCTAAGAAGCCAGTGCCTCCTGCTATGATGATTGTTTTCATGGTTAAGACGCTTTAGTTGTTGTGAATACTTGTTTCGATTTTCTTCGTCCTCTAAAAAATAAGTATAGATTTAAGAATAACATCACGCCTAAATAGATGGTGAATCCACCAATTTTTTTGCTCAATATTTCCATCAAGGTTTGATAGCTTATGGTTGAGTATGCGCTAGAGTAGATTTTCATGATATATAGTGCGAACCCGATATTTATGAGGTAAAATCCAATTTCGAATAACTTATTGGTTGCTAATGCTATTTCTTCTTTGCCTTTAAAAATATCGATCATAAATATTTTGCCATTTTTAAATAGCATTTTAGAAATGTAAATTGTTAGTAAAATAACTATTGGTAAGTAAATAATGTAGCCGATAATGATTTTAGAATTTTCCATAATTTATTGATTTAAAAGTTTTTGTTTGTGAATGTATTTTAAAATAAAAATGTTGTTATAGTGCATTATTGCTAATGCGATGATAATTCTTCCTAAGGTTAGACTTAAAGAGTTGATGATATCTGTTACGCTTTCTAAATGTTCCCAATAAGCAATAGTTAAGATGGCGTATCCAATATTTAGTAAGTAATAACCAATTAATAAGAGTTTATTAATACTCGTGACTAAGGGGCGGTTTTGGTTGAATAAATTCAGTAAAAAAACTTCGCCATTTTTATAAAATAGCCAGCCAACCTTTAGCATAATAAAACTAATTAGAGGTAAATACAAGAGATATGTTATGGCGTTGTAAGTCATCTTATAAAAATAAAATTAGTAGTAAAACGAGAAGGCGGTAAAGTATCCAAGTTGCAGATAAATGCTTTGGTAACGCTAATAGTTTAATACGTCTTATATGCTCACACAACATAAATGAGACTGTTAGCCCAAACCAAAAAAGTAATACTATTTGTGGTAGTTCTATGATTGAGTTTAGGATTAATACAGGAATCAATATGAAACTTCCCATCAGTGAAATAGTCATAAGATTACCAAAGTAATTCAGTTGCTTTTTAAAGTTTAATTTTGAAATGAATAAAGCTTGAAACCCAATTTGACCGAATGCAATTACACTTTCTCTTAATAAATTAGATGCCGGAATTATAGTAATTAATTTACTGAATTTAAAGAGTACAATACTTGTAATGATGGCTGCAAATACAATATAAATTAACTTGTATTTAGTATTAAAACTTGGTACACACTGTAACGTTTCTGTTTTGTCTATTTTACTCGGGATAATTACTTTTCTATTATATGAAATGAATGCATATGATTTTTTGAGTCCAAACTTTATAGGTTTAAAATTCCCTATGCTTTCTACTAGAGGGATTGAATGACCAATCACTTTAAGTAAACTATCTACACCATAAATTACTGTTTTGCTTTGGTTGTTAAAAAGGGCAATTTCGTTTGAAGCTCTATTTAAATCTATGAAATTTTGTTCTTCATCAGTTAAATTGCAAAAGGCTTTTCTACCATTATGATCTAACATTTTAGTTTTTATGAATCCACTTGTATAAACATTGCATAATGGGCAATCTCTGTCGTAAAGTAAGGTTTGGTTTTGTAGTGTTTTCATTCTTTTTGTTTGTTTTAAACTTTCAGAAAATAATGAAAGTTTTATTTAAAAAAAATATAATCTTATTTCCTTTGTTTTTGTTTATTGCTTTTCAATTGTCATATAGAGCATTCATTTAATAATTTTTATTGAGATTATTAGTTGGGCTATTTCATCAGTTTCATAACTGATTTCGTTAGCCAATTCTGTTTCTGATTGACCATTTTATTCATTAAGGTATCTAAGTCTTGTGTAAGTAGATTTAAAGCTTTGGTTTGTTTTATTAACTCTTTTGTTTTTTCCGTGCCATCATCTTTAATAGAAGAGACGTCTTCTAAAACTTTTATTACAGGTCTTATTTCTCTTCTGCTTCGTTCTTTTGCGATAATACGTGCTAATTCTTGTACATCTTTTTCGGTAGTAAAGAATTCTTTTCGTTCACCAGAAACTAAAACTTTGGTAACAATTCCCCAATCCATTAATTGTCTTAAATTCATACTCGTATTACCACGAGAAATTTTAAGTTCTTCCATCACCTCTTCCATAGATAATGGTTTGGTAGAAATAAAAAGCAATGCTTGTATTTGTGCCATAGCTTTGTTTATGCCCCAAAGTGACCCTAAACTTCCCCAAGTACTAATAAATTTTTCTTTTGCTTCTTGATATTCCATACGCAAATATATAATAATTTTTAAACTTTCAATAATTATTGAAAGTTTATTTTGTTTGATAATGAATATGGTCGTCGTGTCTTACTGCTTGGCAACCGGTAAATCTAATTTTAGATTGATGACGTAATCCCAATGATTGTTTAAGATGAGGTTCTATAAATACCTTTTCCGTTGTTGGGATGGATAGTAGTTGTTCTATTAATAATTTAGTGTTTTTATTATCTAATTTTAAATTATTAATAGTGCCAAGGGTAAGATATTTAGTGAAATCATATTGCCAATAGCCTTTTTTTATACAATTTACAGAGGTGTGATTTTGACTAGAGTTAGCATAAACACCATAACCAGAAACAGATGGTTTTTTATTGGTGGAATTTCCATCTTGATCTAAATACATCAATGAAATATCTATCTTTTTTCCATCACTATGGCTTAAATGCGGAAGCAACGGAAATCCATTAATAAAAGGAAAATTGGCATCTAAATAAGTTATGTTGATATTTGATGCACTTAAAGCTTGTGCGGATTTTTCTAATTCGCTTTTTAAATCTGGATTAACGTAATTTCTAAACGCTAATGGATAAAACCAATTATGAGGTTTCAAATTTTCTTTAAATGTTGGTAGTTTTTCTCGTCCTAAATAAGATGCAATAGGTGGAATAATTACGAGATTGAAGAGTAGATAAAGTAAAGGGAAAACAATGCGCTTTCCCTTTTTTATTTTATATGAAATAATAATAGCAAGCAACCATATTAATCCACCAACTTGAGTAATTGTTGTTAAAATTATAACGATGATAATGTGTCCAATAAATTGTAATAGTTTCATAAATATTGAACGCATAAGCTTCTCATTTTATTTCAACAATCCAGCACGTCGCAATAAAGCTTCAGGTTTTGGTTCTTGTCCTCTAAATTTTTTATATAAAGTCATTGGGTTTTCAGTTCCACCTTGAGATAAAACAAAAGTTTTAAATTTATCAGCAACCGTTTTATTGAAAATGCCTTCTTCTTTAAAATATTCAAAAGCGTCAGCATCTAAAACTTCTGCCCATTTGTAACTATAATAACCAGAAGAATAACCACCTTGAAATATATGAGAGAATGCTGTACTCATACAATTCTCAGCAACATCTGGATATAGACTTGTGTCACCAAAAGCTTCAACTTCGTAAGCTTTTACATCTTTAATTTCTGAAGGATCAACACCATGCCATGCCATGTCTAATAATCCAAAACTTAACTGACGTAGTGTTTGCATACCTTCGTGAAATGTAGCAGAGGCTTTAATTTTTTCAATCAATTCCATCGGAATCACTTCACCTGTTTCATAATGCGTCGCAAATAACTCTAAAGCTTCTTTTTCGTAACACCAGTTTTCTAATACCTGACTTGGTAATTCAACAAAATCCCAATACACACTTGTTCCCGATAAACTTGGGTAGGTTGTGTTGGCTAACATGCCGTGAAGTCCGTGACCAAATTCATGAAACAACGTAGTAACTTCATTAAACGTTAATAAAGAAGGTTTACTTTTTGTTGGTTTAGTAAAATTACAAACGTTAGAAATGTGTGGTCTTTCGTTTTTACCATCTTTAATCATTTGCGGTTTGTATGAGGTCATCCATGCGCCGTTTCGTTTCCCTGCTCTTGGAAAAAAATCAGCATAGAATATAGAAACTAATTCGCCATCAGCATCTGTAACTTTATATGTTAATACATCTTCGTGGTATTTATCAATAGTATCAATTTCTTCAAATTGTAATCCAAATAATTTTTCAGCAACAGTAAAAGCACCGTTAATAACGTTTTCTAATTTGAAATAAGGCTTTAATTGTTCGTCATCTAAATTGAATAATTTTTGTTTCAATTTTTCAGAATAATAACCAGAATCCCATTTTTGAAGTTGGTCAATATCATCTAAATCTTTAGCAAAATCTTCAAGTGCTTTAAATTCATCTTTAGCAGCAGGTTTTGCTTTTTCTAATAATTCATTTAAAAAAGACGTTACTTTTTCTGGCGTTTGTGCCATACGTTCTTCTAAAACAAAATGTGCATGCGTTTTATAGCCTAAAAGTTGAGCGCGCTCAAAACGTAGCTTTGCAATTTTAAGAACGATATCTTGATTGTCTAATTCGTTATTCTGAAATCCTTTTCTACCAAAAGCCTTAGAGAGTTCTTCTCTTAATTTTCTATTGTCCGCATACGTCATAAACGGAATATAACTTGGGTAATCTAACGTAATTAACCAACCGTCTTTATCCTTGCTTTCTGCTAATTGCTTAGCGGCTTCTTTTGCACCTTCAGGCAAACCTGAAAGATCGTCTTCGTTGGTAAGGTGTAATTCGTAAGCGTTGGTTTCGGCAAGAATATGTTCGCCAAATTTTAATTTTAATTGACTTAATTCTTTGTCAATCGCTCTTAGTTTGGTCTTTTTGTCTTCAGCTAAATTTGCTCCGTTTCTAGAGAATCCTTTATATCTTTTATCAAGAAGTGTGGCTTGTTCTGTTGTTAAATCTAAAGTCGATTTAGAATCATAAACCGCTTTTACACGTTTAAATAAAGCTTCATTTAAGGTGATGTCATTACCAAATTCAGATAAAAGTGGTGAAACTTCTTGTGCTATTTTCTGAATTTCATCATTAGTTTCAGCTGAATTCAAATTGAAGAAAATACTAGACAAACGATCTAATTCTTCGCCAGAATAATCTAAGGCTTCAATTGTGTTTTCAAAAGTTGGTGCTTCAGTATTTGCTGTTATAGCATCGATTTCAGCTTTAGATTTTTTAATTCCTTCTTTAAAAGCAGGTAAATAATCTTCTGTTTTTATTTTTGAAAAAGGCGCTGTGTTATATGGTGTTTCAAATGCTTTATTAAGAATTGTCATTGTTTTCTGTTTTGATATGAATTACATTATTGATACTTGTAATCTATTAGTATGTCTGGTCGAGTGCGGTCGATACCTCTATTTCTGTAGGTTTATATTTTGAATGTGTGAAATTTCTACATTCAGATAAAATTTGAAGCCTATCGAAATCATCATTAGCTAATGCTAATTTCTTTTTAGAACTCCATTTTTTGATTTTCTTCTCAAAATAAATAGCTTGATTTACATCATTAAATTCTTGATGAAATATTAATTCTAAAGGCCTTCTTTTAAAAGTGAAACATGTTTTGTTTAATCCTTCTGCATGTTCATTAAATCGTCGCGAAATATTATTTGTAAATCCAGTGTATAATAGATTATCGGAACATTTAATAATGTAAATAAAATAGGATTTCATACAATTGCTTAGTTTCGTTCAACAGATGTTTGTCCGTTCGAGCGCAGTCTAGAACTCCAAATAGGTCTCGACTGCGCTCGACCAGACATCGAGAAACATTGAGTGCTTAGTTATTTAAACCCTTAGCAGAATCAATAACTTTAGCTTTCAATCCTTCTTTATAATCTACAATTTTGTTTAAAATACTTTGGTCTGCACTACCTAATATCTGAGCCGCTAAAATCCCAGCGTTTTTAGCGCCATTAAGTGCAACAGTTGCTACAGGAACGCCACCTGGCATTTGTAAAATAGATAATACAGAATCCCAACCATCAATAGAATTACTGCTTTTTACAGGCACTCCAATAATTGGTAATGGTGATAAAGAGGCAACCATACCTGGTAAATGTGCAGCTCCACCAGCACCAGCAATAATAACTTTGATACCTCTAGTGTGTGCGTTTTTACTAAAATCGAATAATTTTTCGGGTGTACGATGTGCAGAAACGATATCAACTTCAACTTCAATATCAAATTCTTTTAATATATCTATAGCGTCTTGCATTACTGGCATGTCGCTGTTACTTCCCATTATTACGGCTACTTTACTCATTCTCTGTGTTGATTATTTTTTGATAATATTACTTTTGGCACCCTTGTTTATAGGGTACAAAATGATAACACCAAAGTTAAGGTAACTAAGGTAGTATTACCAATTTTTTTGAATCCGTTAACAGAAAGTGCTAAAAAGGACTTTGGTCTTTTTTTTAAGATGTAACGTATTGATTTATTAAATGAAATAATTATAACTTTTGAGGGATGTAAAATCAAGATTACTCACTAATGACTTCGATGGATTGTTTTACTTGTTCAGCAATTTCTCTAGCCACAGCAATATCTTCATTTACAATAGTAACATGTCCCATTTTTCTAAAAGGTCTTGTTTGCTTTTTACCATAAATGTGCGGTGTAACGCCATCCATCGCTAAGATGTTTTCTATATTTTTATAGACTACATTTCCTGTATGGCCTTCAGCACCTACAAGATTTACCATAACACCAGCAACTTTACTTTCAGTATTACCAAGAGGTAATCCTAAGACACATCTAATTTGTTGTTCAAATTGAGACGTGTAGCTTGCTTCAATACTGTAATGACCAGAGTTATGTGGTCTTGGTGCAACTTCGTTTACTAAGATTTCATCGTTTTCAGTCTGAAACATTTCAACAGCCAATAAACCAACGTGTTTAAAAGTAGAAGCGACCTTTAAAGCTACAGCTTCTGCTTTTTTTGCAATGGCATTAGGAATACGGGCCGGACAAATAACATATTCAACTTGGTTAGCTTCTGGATGAAATTCCATCTCTACCACAGGATATGTTTTTACATCTCCTTTTTCGTTTCTCGCAACGATGACAGCTAATTCATTTTTAAAAGGAATTAACTTTTCGGTGATACATTCTACATTTGGTAAATCACTTAAATCCGTAAGACTTCTAACCACTTTTACACCTGTGCCATCATAACCAAATCGCGCACTTTTCCATACAAAAGGATAGCTTAATCCTCCATTGTCAACCGCTTCATCAATTTCAGAAGTGTAAGCAAATCTTGAAAATTCAGCAGTTGGAATGTCATTATCGCGATAAAATAATTTTTGAGTCGCTTTATTATGAATGGTTCTTAATGTTTTAGAAGAAGGGAAAACTTTTACACCTTCTTTTTCAAGGGTTTCTAAAGCATCAACATTAACGTTTTCAATTTCAAAAGTTAAAACATCTACTTTTTTTCCGAAGTCAACAACGGTTTGGTAATCCATTAAATCACCAATAGTAAATTCATCGCAAGCGAGTCGTGATGGTGCTTCTGGGCTAGGATCTATAACACAAGTATAAATGTCAAATTTACGAGTGTCGTACAACATCATTTTACCAAGTTGTCCGCCGCCAAGAATACCAAGTTTAAAATTTGAAGAAAAATAGTTCATCAATGTTTGTTGTTCTCTTTATAAAGAGAAACTTTTTTAGGATTAAATATCTGCTTTTCAAGAGCAAAAATACGGTAAAAATGAGATATACTTATAAATTCCTAAATCAAAAAATGTGCAATCAGCCATCAAATATGTATCTTTGCCATTCTAAAATAAAAAGACAGTGGTAAAGCTTCACGATTTATACTTTAAACCTTTTGTGTCTGAACAAAAATTAGACGCTATTGTAGAGAAAATGGCAAATGATGTCGCTGCAGATTTAGGCGATGAAGTGCCTGTGTTTATTGGGATTTTGAATGGCTCATTTATGGTAGTAAGCGATTTTGTTAAGAAATATCCAAAACCATGTGAAGTTACTTTTATCAAATTAGCGTCTTATGAAGGTGTAAAGTCTACTGAAGATATTCAGCGTCTCATTGGATTGACTCAAGATTTAACAGGAAGAACAGTTGTTATTTTAGAAGATATTATAGATACAGGTAACACATTAGAGGAAGTACACCGTATTTTTAAAAATGAAAATGTAAAACAATTACTTATTGCAACGTTGTTTTACAAACCTGAAGCTTACAATAAAGATTTTAAACTTCATTATGTTGGTATGGAAATCCCTAATAAATTCATCGTTGGTTACGGCCTTGATTATGATGGATTAGGAAGAGATTTACCAGCAGTATATCAATTAAAAACTACACAACACATGACAAACTTAGTGCTATTTGGCCCTCCAGGTGCAGGAAAAGGAACCCAAGCTGATTTTTTAAAGGAAAAATATGACCTAGTTCATATTTCTACAGGCGATGTTTTTAGATTTAATATTAAAAACAAAACAGCTTTAGGGATGTTAGCAAAGTCTTTTATTGATAAAGGAGAATTAGTGCCAGATCAGGTTACTATAGATATGTTAAATAAAGAAGTTGAGAAAAATGCAGATGCTAAAGGTTTCATTTTTGATGGTTTTCCAAGGACTAACGCACAAGCTAAAGCATTAGATGAATTAATGGAGAACAAAGATTCTCAAATTAATGCTATGGTTGCGCTAGAAGTAGATGATGAAGTTTTAGTACAGCGTTTATTAAAACGTGGAGAAACAAGTGGAAGAGCAGATGATGCTGATGAAGGTATTATTAGAAACAGAATAAAAGAATACTATAAAAAAACTGCCATTTTAAAAGATTATTACGCTGAGCAAAATAAGTATTATGGTGTTGATGGCGTTGGTAGTATTGAAGACATTACAGTACGTTTAAGTGCTGCGATTGATAAATTATAAAATATCATTCCTATTAAAAAAGGGATATAACTAAAAAGATTCCTACTTCGGTGGGAAATGAATATGACTGAAGGAAATTTTGTAGACTACGTAAAAATGCATGTATCTTCTGGTAACGGAGGAAAAGGATCATCGCATTTACATCGCGAAAAATATATTGCTAAAGGTGGTCCAGATGGTGGAGATGGCGGACGAGGAGGTCACGTAATTTTACGAGGAAACTCTAATCTTTGGACATTAATCCATTTAAAGTTTAAAAGACACTTTAGAGCAGGTCATGGTTCTCATGGTAGTTCAGGGAGAAGTACAGGAGCTGATGGTGAAGATATTTATGTAGATGTACCATTAGGAACTGTTGTTCGTGATTCTGAGACTGATACTATAATGTTTGAAATTACCGAAGAAGGTGAAGAAAGAATTGTAGTAAAAGGAGGAATGGGTGGACGTGGTAACTGGCATTTTAAAAATTCAGTAAACCAAACACCACGTTATGCACAGCCTGGAATTCCACTTGAAGAACTCGATATTACTTTAGAACTTAAAGTTTTAGCAGATGTTGGATTGGTAGGATTTCCTAACGCAGGAAAATCAACGTTGCTTTCTGTTTTAACTTCTGCAAAACCTAAAATTGCAGATTATGAGTTTACAACTTTAAAACCTAACTTAGGTATCGTTGAATATCGTGACTTTAAGTCGTTTGTAATGGCAGATATCCCTGGTATTATAGAAGGTGCTGCTGAAGGAAAAGGCTTAGGTTATTATTTCTTAAGACACATTGAACGTAACTCAATTCTGTTATTTTTAATTCCTGCGGATGCTGAAGATATTGTTAAGCAATACGAAATATTAGAAGACGAACTTAGACGATACAATCCTGAAATGTTAGATAAAGATCGCCTTGTGGTGGTTTCAAAATCAGATATGTTAGATGACGAATTGAAGTCTGAAATATCTGTAATTTTAGATAAAGATCTATCTGTAGATTACCTATTTATATCCTCTGTAGCACAACAAGGTTTAGTGGAATTAAAAGATGAACTTTGGAAACTATTAAACAACTAAGGATTATTTATTAGAATGAAAGCATATCTCAAAGGCCTAGTGGAACTTAACGGAACTAAAAGGAGTAGACGTTTTGCTTATTTTATTCAGTTTCTAATTATATTATCTGTTATAACATTTTCGATTGAAACTCTACCTGACTTAAAACCACAAACACGTGTGGTTCTAAAAGCTATTGAAGCTTTTTGTGTCATTGTATTCACATTCGAATATTTAGCTCGTATCTACGTCGCTGATCATAAACCAAAATTTATTTTTAGTTTTTTCGGCATCGTAGATTTTTTAGCTATTCTACCTTTTTATTTATCTTTTGGCATCGATTTGCGTTCGTTGCGTTTATTACGTATGTTTCGTTTGTTTAGATTATTTAAGCTAGTGCGTTATAATAAGGCAATGCGTCATTTTGCAAAGGCTATGCGCTTGGCTAAAGAGCAGATTATTCTCTTTATGATGATTACTTTGATGCTTATTTATTTTACAGCGGTTGGTATTTATTATTTTGAAAACGAAGCACAACCAGAGCATTTCTCTTCTATATTTTCAAGTCTTTGGTGGTCTATCGTAACATTAACAACCGTTGGTTATGGTGATGTATACCCAATTACTATTGGTGGTCGGGTGTTTACTTTCTTTATGCTATTAATAGGATTAGGAGTTGTGGCAATTCCTACGGGTATTATTTCGTCTTCTTTAACGAAGGCTATTGAACCTAATGAAGAGGAGGAATAGTTTTAAAACTAATATGTTAACATTTAATTAGTGAAAACATTTCTGAATTAGTGATTGATTTTTTATACTTTTAAAATAAAAAAAAATGAAGTTTTTAAAATTTCTATTGATTGCTTTTTTATTGGTGTCTTGTGGTATAAAAGTTAACTACGATTACGAAAGGGCAACCGATTTTAAGACCTATAAAAGTTACAATTATTTTGGAGACATGAAAACGGGCTTGTCCGAATTAGACCTTAAACGTTTAATTAGAACAATGGATACTAAGTTAGAAACCATGGGATTCGTACGATCCGATAATCCAGATTTTTATATCGATATTCAAAGTCAAGAGATCCAGAGTAGAAACAATAGCAATGTTGGAGTTGGCCTTGGTGGAGGCGGAGGTAATGTTGGTGGTGGAATTTCTGTAGGCTTACCAATTGGTGGTAATAAAAACACAAGAGAATTAGTAATTGAGTTCGTTGACGATACTAAAAAAGGAATGTTTTGGCAAGCCATAAGTGAAAGTAGTTATAACGCAAATGCCACTCCCGAAAAGCGAGAAGAACAGTTTCAAGCAGTTGTTGAAAAGGTGTTTTCAAACTATCCACCTAAATCTAAATAGTTCTAGTTCTTGATTAGCTTTTTACTAGCAATTAAAACTGAATTCGTATAAAAATTAGTGATGTAAACGCCATTGCTTAATGCACTAATATCTATTGCTGTAGTTTCATCATTTTTAACTAATGCTGATTTGATTCTTTTTCCATCAAGGCTCAATATTTCAACACGAACAGTTTCGCTGCGTACATTATCTAGCTTTATATTTAAACTGTTTTGTGATGGATTAGGATACATTGTTAAGCTATAATCATTAACGGTTACGTCTTGTACTCCTAATGTATTATCTATAGTCCATGTTACGGTAGCAATATGAATGGTTTCATGGCTATCTACATTAATTAAAGTCGTGGCATCGTTGACCGCAATGCTTAAATTATTTGTTCCCCCATTTAGATCATTTTCTTCAAGAGTAACAGTATTTATATTAGAGGCAATAGCATCACTATTAAGAGACCAGTTTGACTCTAAAGTATTTACAGGAAGAGTTTCAATAGTATTAATTTCAAAATTCAAAGGGAAACTAGCGGCGCTAACTGCGGTTTCCGTTGGTGTATATGAATCTATTGGTGAAATTAAATCGTGTATCTGTTCAATAATTCCTTCTTTACAAACGGCACAAAAATCAAAACCCAAATAGCGCATTTTACAACTCTGATGCGGTCTGTTCCATGTAGATGCTACCCCGGTTGAAGCATAAGGATATATACCAACATTAGAAGTTCCTATCCAATTTTTCCATTTTATAGACGAAGGATCTGTTTCTTGGGTCATGTTTATAGCTTCAGCAGCAAGTATATCTCCAGGGTAATATTCATCTTTCAAATCTACAAACGAATGCCCTAATTCATGAATAGCAATTTCACTGGCATCTTCACCTATTGAAGAAATTGGAAACTGCCCTCCGCTGCCACCATAATATGGCGAGTTTACTAAAATAAGGGCTTGGTCATATAGTGGAAAATTATTAGCTAAAACCGTAGAGATTAAAGCTGTATTTCCCGTATATAACAACCTATGTACATTGTAACTATCATAAGTTGTTCCAAAATAATTATCAACAGTTATCGTAGGCACTATTGGAGTTGGTTCATCTGATGCCGTACCTGGGTGTGTGGCGCCACTTTCATTAGATGGTACTTTTATAATATAAACATTAAAGTAGTTTTCGTAACTCGCAAAAGGCTCTTGAGAAAACATATCATTCATAAAATTAGTCGCATCGATTTCAAACTGTGGTAATTCGTTAGCTAAATAACCATCAGCCAAAATAACAAGGTTAATACGTTTGTCAGTATCACCAGAATTTTTGATAGCCTGAACATCAAAAGTTTGAGAAAAAACAAATTGAATATTAAGGGAAATAAGTACGAAGAGTAAAAGTTTTTTCATATTTATTCAATTTTTGAATTGCTCAATTTTATAGTGCCTTCTGTTGTTATTTCGCTGATTATAATGTATTCAGCGTTTGGGTTTTGTTGTAATTTTAACGAGAATTCAGACCGGTCTAAATCTAATATTTTTTTTTCTAAATCTCCAGAGTCATTTATAAACTCAATTATTTTATGTAAAGGGTTTTTGATGTAATATGTTTCGAGTTGATTATAGTCTTTGTCGAGAAGTACGCATTCTAAATCGCCTATAGTTCCACTAATATCTTTGTTTCTGTTTCTTTTCTGTTGACCATCGGCTGTAATTTGATTGATTAACGAAACACTTTTGGTGTCGTTTAATTTTACGATTTCAAAATTTAAAAAAAGCAGTTTCGCTTGTGGTTTTTCAGGGACTTTATCTGTAACTAATTGTTGTGTACTGGCGCAAGAAAGTAAACTTATTAAAAGCACAAATAAATAAGTCATTTTGATGGATTTATAAATTTTCATTCGGGAAATTAAACGTGTTTTTTAGGTGTTAAAGTTAGGTATAAAAAACGTGCGAAAAAACAAATAAAATCCTCAATAATAAGTTGCTGTGAATATTTTAATTATCAATTTATCATAATCCTAACATTTTAAAAACGTAGATTTTAGTCTTCTTTCGTAAATTTGATAAAAACGAATAAAGATGAAAGATTTAAAAGGGAAAGTAGCCTTAATTACAGGTGGTACAAAAGGAATAGGATTTGGAGTTGCTGAAGCTTTACTTAATGAAGGTTTAAAAGTTATTATTACGAGTAGAACTAAGGAATCGGCAGATAAAGCAGCAAAAGATTTAGCTTCTAAAACAAATGGAGTAGGATCTGTTATTGGAATCCAAGCAGATGTTAGGCAATTAGAAAGTCAAGAAGCAGCTGTAAAACAAGCTTTAAGTACATTTGGTCAATTAGATATGGTGATTGCAAATGCTGGTTTAGGTCATTTTGCTAGTATTGAGGATTTGACAATTGAGCAATGGAATGATATGATTGATACTAACCTTACAGGTGCATTTAATTCAATTAAGGCAAGTGTTAAAGCGCTTAAAGAATCTAAAGGATACTACATAACAATATCTAGTTTGGCTGGTGCAAATTTTTTCGCTAATGGTTCTGCTTATAACGCGAGTAAGTTTGGGGTGACAGGTTTTACCCAGGCAGTGATGTTAGATTTGCGCAAATATGGGGTTAAAGTAAGTACCATTATGCCAGGTTCTGTTTCTACACATTTTAACGGAAATACTCCGAGTGATGAACAAGCTTGGAAAATTCAAAGTGAAGATATTGGTGAATTGGTGGTCGATTTATTAAAAATGAATCCAAGAACCTTACCAAGTAAAATTGAAGTGAGGCCTACCACTCCTCCGAGTAAATAGAATAAGTAAATAATGTAAGAGAGGTTTCATTTAATGAGACCTCTTTTTTTTTTTTTTTTTCTTGGTGAATCTTTCCATTGTGATCACTAAGAGTTGAATTGAAATACTCTTAGTTGATTTCTCTTATTAGAATAGTTTTTTATTAGCATTTATACTTCTGTAATTTAGTCGTGTAGGTGTATTTTCCGTTTATCATAATCTAAGAACCGCTCGTCATATTTTTAGGTAATGGGTGCTGTTTCGAAGATATATTTACGGAAATAAGTGTAACAAAATTATAAGAATAATCACTTATAAAATACCAGTTGATACTGTAAATCAATTAACTATTAAAATAATCATCATGAAAAAAACAAAATCAAAATTAATGCTAAGCATTATGGCTTTAGTATTTTCAATTAGCACTTTTGCTCAAGATATTTCAGGATCTTGGAAAGGTGTATTAAATGTACAAGGACAAGAAATTCCTTTATTATTTAATGTTAAAAATGACAATGGTGTTCTCTCGTCTACTATGGATAGTCCTAGTCAAGGAGCTACAGATATCCCCATGGATAAAACAATTTTTGAAGGCAACGAATTAACTATCGCATTTACACAAGGTGGTATTAAATTTATTGGGCTTTTAGAAAATGAAGCTATAAATGGCACATTCTTTCAAGGCGGTATGGAATTTCCTTTAGATTTAACTAAGACTGTTAAAACAAAACCAGGAGATGTCTCATTACCTTCATCTGAAGACGCACTTAAAAAGTTGGCTGCTTTTGATAATGGTTCTTATAAATATTCTGCAGAAGATTATTTTCAGGATCCAAGTAAAAGCTCATTTCAATTTTCACCAAAAGGAAACTATTTTTCATTTAGAGAGAAAGATGAAAAAGGAAAAAATCATGTTTATGTAAAAGATACTAAAACAGAAAAAGTAACACTAGCTATTGAAGAAGACGAAGAGCTTATTAGAGGTTACGGTTGGGCTAATGATAATAGATTAGTATACATAAAAGACAACGGCGGTAATGAAAACTATCAACTTTTTGCAGCTAATTTAGACGGCAGCAATCCAAAAGCATTAACACCTTTTGATGATGTACAAGTTAATTTTTCTAACCTTTTAGAAGATCAGCCAGACCATGTTATTGTAATGATGAATAAGGATAATAAACAAATCTTTGAGCCTTATAAATTAAATATTGTAACAGGAGATATGGAAAAATTATTTGAAAACAAAGATGTTACTTCTCCAATTGCTAGTTACGAGTTTGATAAAGACGGTGAACTTAGAGGGTATACAAAGCAACAGAATGGTGTAGAGTATGTTTTATATTACAGAACGGGTGTTGACCAACCATTTAATGAAATAGTAACCACAAATTGGAAAGATTCATTCTCCTTAGTCGCATTTAATTACAATACACCATATAAACATGATGCTTATGTATTAACTAATTTAGAAAGTAATACAAGCGAATTGGTGCTTTACGATTTAGAAAAAAAGGTAATTATAGAGAAAATTTATAGTAATAATATTTTTGATGTTGGCGGTATAAGTCGCTCTAAAAAAAGAAACTATGAAGTAGATTATTACTATTATACAGGTGAGAAAACTCACGTGGTTCCAGTAAGTCGTTATTTTAAAAAGCTAGATAAGACCTTTAAGAAAGAATTTGGTGATAAGGTATATTCTATTGTAGACGTTACGGATGCTGAAGATAAATATCTAATCATTGTACAGACAGATAAACTTTATGGCACCTATTTTACTTATGATGTAAAGAAAAACGAATTTACTAAATTATTAGATTTAATGCCTCAGTTGCACGAAGAAGACATGGCAGAAATGAGACCTATTAATTTTATAACTAGAGATGGTCTAAAAGTTTATGGTTACATCACCATCCCTAATAATATAAAAAAGGGAGAAGATGTTCCGTTAATAGTAAATCCGCATGGTGGACCTTATGGTGTAAGAGATCATTGGGGGTTTAATCCAGAAACACAATTGTTTGCAAGTAGAGGCTATGCCACGTTACAAGTTAATTATAGAGGTTCTGGCGGTTATGGTAAAGATTTCTTTCTAGCCGGAAATAAACAAATAGGAAGAAACATGCTTAATGATCTAGAAGACGCCGTTGCTTATGCAAAAACTTTAGATTTTATTGATGATGAAAAAGTAGCCATTTATGGGGCTAGTTACGGAGGTTTAGCCACTTTAGGAAGTCTTGTTAAAACACCAGATTTATATACATGTGGAATTGATTATGTAGGTGTTAGTAATTTATTTACATTTTTTGAGTCATTCCCGGAATATTGGAAACCTTATATGGCACAATTTAATGAGCAATGGTATAATTCTGAAGATGAAACTGATCAAAAAATTATGGCCGCCGTGTCTCCAGCTTTACACGTTGACAAGATTACAAAACCATTATTTGTAATACAAGGAGCTAATGACCCAAGAGTAAATATTGATGAATCCGATCAAGTGGTGAAAAGTATGAGAGCGAGAGGTATTGAAGTGCCTTATATGGTAAAATACGATGAAGGACATGGCTTCTCTCACGAAGCGAATAAAGTAGAGTTGTACAAAACTATGCTAGGTTTTTTCGCACAGCATCTAAAGTAAATCAACCAATCATTTTTAGTTCACAAAAGCCTTTTAAGAATTTATCTTAAGAGGTTTTTTTGAGGTATTATATAAATGGTTTCCGCTCATCATATTCTATTTACCACTCGTCATATTTTCGATTTTATAAGCTTAACTCTGATCTATATTTATACTATCAATCAGAAAACGGGTAGTATTTATCAATCAAAAAAGAATATAGTATTATGATCAATTTAGTGAAAGTAGTTATCGAATTTATTATTGACATTGTAATCCGTTGAATCAATCAAATTATGAAAAATTTAAACCACCAACAACAAGACACATTTCAAAAGCAACTAAAAACGTTCGAAAAATTATTGATGGGTGCAAAAATGGCTAAGCTATCGTCATGTATCTTGGTAGGAGTTTCCATAGGACTTGCTATTCGTTCTAGAGAAAATAATTTATATGTGATGTTATTATTAATGGGAGTTTTAGCCGTAGTCTTTTTTATAGATAAATTTTTGTCATTAAAAGAAATAAAACAAAAATCATACACACAGACCTCTTTAGTCTCTGGGATTTCTAAATTTAAAACCTATATGGATAGCCGCAAAAAATATGAAATGTATTTTATGGCGTTTTGGATTTTAACATTAATACCTTCAGCGTCTATTCATTTTGATTCTAATATTTTCGGTATTTTAAGTGTGTTGGCTTATTTAACTTTTGTAGGTGTTTTTGGTTATTTATCTTACAAAAAAACAGAGAAACAAATAGCGTTGTTAGAAAGCACAATGGAATATGAATTACAGTTGTAATAAATACGTTTTAACTCATATCTTGCATATAATAAGCCTATCTATTAAAAAGCGTAAATGAAACTATTATCAAATTATAAATACTGGATTATAAACTTTTTTGGGTGGATTCTATTTTCGCTTTTTATGCTGACTATTGATAAAATTACCTACGTGCAAGATGCATCAATTAATAAGTTATACTATCTTTTATCTGAAGGTGTTTTGTGTGGCTTATTAGGTTTTGTGCTTTCGTTTGTTATACTTTATTTTATAGAAAATCATTTTAATATAGGTAATTATTCTAAGGTTGATGTTTATAAACTTATAGCAGTCGTAGTACTAACTCAGTTTATATATCACGGTTTACTTTGGCCAATGTTAAGTATTCCAGCATTTCATTTTTTAAATGAGCATATTGACTTAACCATATTACAAAAGTTAACCAATGTACCTCATTTTTTAGTTTATTTTGTAGTTTGGTTATTTGTGGTTTTAACGTTTAAATTGGTGTATTATATTAATACTATTAAAGTAAAGCAACTCGAATTGGAGGCGAACTTAAAAGAAGCGCAACTCAACACTCTAAAAGGGCAAATAAATCCACACTTTATGTTTAATAGTTTGAATAATATCCGCGGGTTAATGTTAGAAGATGCGGATATTGCTAGAGATATGCTTACCAATTTATCTGAAACTTTACGATATTCACTCACTAAAAGTGAATTGAATTCTATTTCATTAGAAGATGAATTAGAAATGGTAGAAAACTATATTGAAATTTCTAAAATTCAGTTTGAAGATCGTTTGCAATTTGAAATGAAAACTGATGAAGACGCTTTAAACGAGCAGATTCCACCAATGATCATACAGATGCTTATTGAGAATGCGCTTAAACATGGCATTTCAAATATTAAGAGTGGAGGTAAAGTACACTTGTCAACGCTAATTATAGATCGGCAATTACAAATAAAAGTCACTAATTCTGGAACACTTCAAAAAAATGAAAATTCTACACGGTTAGGTATAAAGAATATAGAAAAACGTTTAGAGTTGCTTTATGGTAAAAATGCTACATTTACCTTAGAAGAAATAAATAATACTGTAGTTGCCACTATTAAAATGCCAATAGTATGAAGATTTTAAAGGCCGTCATTGTAGAAGATTCGCGTTTGGCTCGTAATGAGTTGAAAGAACTATTAAAAGTGCATAACGAAATTGAACTTATTGGTGAAGCCGAAAACGTAGACGAAGGTTTTGAACTGATTAACAGTACAAATCCCGATTTACTTTTTTTAGATATTAACATGCCAGAAAAAGATGGTTTTGAACTTCTCGAAATGTTAGATGAAGTACCAATAACCATTTTTACAACAGCTTTCGACGATTATGCTATTAAGTCTTTTGAGTATAATGCTTTCGATTATTTATTAAAACCTATTAGTCAGAAACGATTTTCAAGTTCTATTAATAAAGTTATAGAAAAAAGTACTTTAAAGCCAATAACAAACACTAATGATGGCGGTGGAGGACTTTCATTAGATAAACAGATTTTTATTAAGGACGGAGAAGACTGTTGGTTGGTGAGGATACAAGACATTTCATTATTTGAAATCGTCGGGAATTATACACGTGTTTTTTTTGATTCAAATAAACCTTTAATTTATAAGTCCTTAGCTCAAATTGAAGAAAAGCTGCCTTCGCATGTCTTTTTTAGAGCGAATAGACAACAAATCATTAATATTAATCATGTAAAAAAAGTAGTGTCATGGTTTAATGGAAAACTTAAAATTGAAATGAATTCTGGAGAAGAAATTGAAATCTCCAGAAGACAATCCTATATATTTAAAGATCAATTAAGTTTTTAGTCCACTAAAATTCGAACACCTTCACTATGACTGCTAAATTCTGGCGCATACATACTCTGAATGGTACTAATGCCATTACTCATATCTCCAGCGTTATTCACACGTAAGTCATATTCAAAAACATAAACACCTTTTGGTAAATAGTCCATAAAGAAATTGGTGGCTGCATCTTTGGTACTTTCATAATAGCCTAATCCATCTTGCCATTTGTATTGCGATAATACATTTATAGGTTCTAAACCAGAAGCGCGCATATCTTTAAGATGTACAAATTCCATATTTCTATCAGTTCTTAATTCTATTCTCACTCTAACTAAGTCACCAACTTTTAATTTTAAGTCTTTCGTAATCTCGGTAATTTCTTCACCTTTATCAGTATTGGTTTTTAAGAAGAGTTTCTTGCCTAATTTTAAAGGTGTTTCAGCTGAGGTTATGTTATCTAAATCTTCAAAGTATTGCCAGTATAATGCTCCCCAAGCAATACCTTCTCCTTTTTTGGTAATAGTAACATCGGCTTGTTCTTTTTTAATTTCAGAACCTGTCCAAGATGTTTTATAATAACCAGTACCAGCCTCCAATTTTACATTGTCTAATGTTTCAGGCGAAATAGTTTCATTGCCAACTTTAACGTCCACTTGTTTGGTAACGCTAAGCCAATCGCTACCTTGAAGTAGTAAAGCATATACTGCTTCAGTCGTTGCTTTAGTGGTTTTCCATTGATTAGTTTGCTTATTCTTTAGTAACCAGATTTTTAGGTTATCAATGTCTGTGAGATTCTTCGCTTCACTCTGTATTTCATTTCCAACTTCAGAAAATGCTTCAATCATGAGCGCTTGTGTTTCAATTGGTGCTTGGTACCAATGCCATGAGTTGGTGTTGGTTTTCCAATACATGCCTAATTCATCTGTAGTAATACTATTTTCTTTTAAAGATTTTATAATCTTACCAGCCGTTTTAGAATCGTCCATTCGGTTCATGGTTAAAGCCATTAATCCTTTGGCGTATAATGAACGTTTTAACCAATAGTTTTGAATCTGAGTCTGATAATAATGCATAATGGTCTTAACTTCTTTAGAAGGCTTTATTTCAGGATAAAAACTTCGTGTGTATAAAAAATGCAATTGCATTTGCGATAAATGGTCTTTACTTAAATCGGCATCTTTATTGTATTTTTTGATGTTTTTATATTCTTGAATAAATTCTGCATCTAAATAACGTAATGCGTTTTGAATCATAGATTCTTCGCTATTGCTCTGTGAGACATTTAGTTGTTTTAAGTGCCCAAATCCAGCTATGATATGTTGCGTGATGTAGCGATTATCGCGTCCACCATTAAACCAAGGCCAAGCTCCAGAACTGTGTTGGTTGTTCTTTAGTTTTCTTATGGCAGATTGTAATTCGTTATTCATTTTATTTAGGTCGAATAACAACCCAATACGTTTTTTCTGTTCGGTTTCAGATTGTGCATCACGTAACCAAGGTGTTTCTTGAATCAATAATGATTTCAATTCTTGGTTCTTTTCTAAATTTGAGAGTAATGCGTCAGTCGATTTCCATTGATTGAATACTGCTTCAATTTTAGGATTCGATTTTACAATATGTTGTGCTAATGCATTTGCATAATAACGCGAAAATGTTTGCTCATTACACTCATAAGGATATTCCATTAAATACGGCAACGCTTGTACAGCATACCAAGCCGGATTTGAAGTCATTTCTAATGTCAACTTATGATTGGTAAGTGTTGTTGACGTAGTATTCTTCAGTTTATCTAAAGTAAAAGTTTTTGTTTCGTTAGAACGAATCCACATTGGCATCGTTTCTGTAACTAGCATTCTGTTAGATAGAACAGGTAAGGCGCTTTGTTCACCATCACTAAAAGCACCTGCTTTAGCAATAATTTTATATTGTACTGCTTGTATACCTTCCGGAATCTCTAAATTCCAAGTTACTTGTGTATTTCCTTTGGCATCTACTTTAAAACCTAAATCATTATAAGCATTAGATAATTCGCCATCAATCGATTTACCTGTAATTGGGTCTGTAAGCAATAATTGTGCAACACCATCTAAAGCATTTTCTGTAAGATTAGCAATTTTAGTGCTGATTCTAATTTTATCACCTTCTCTTAAAAAACGAGGTGTATTAGGTATTACCATTAACTCTTTTTGTGTAACCGTAGTTAATTGTGTAGTGCCACTTTCTAAAGTTTTAGTGTGCGCCAATAATTGCAATTTCCATTTAGTTAAAGCCTCTGGTGCTGTAAAGTTGAAACTGACGTTGCCTTCTTTGTCTGTTTGTAATTGTGGAAAGAAGAAGGCTGTTTCGTTTAGGTTTTTTCGGACTTTTATTTGTTCAGTGTTCAGAAAAGGACGCGATGTTTTAATTAGTATTACTCCACCAGCACCTCTGTCTCCATATAGGGCAATAGCTTCTTCGCTTTTTAAAACTTTTATTTCTGAAATATCACTTTCATTCAATTTACGAAACGTTATTTCATCAACCGGAACACCATTTATAATGTATAAAGGGCTAGTTTCACCATTTACGGAATTTCTGCCTCTAATTATTATAGTCGTATCTTGGTCTGGTTGACCAGGTGCAGTTGATACATTTACTCCAGCCGCTTGTCCTGAAAGTACTTCGTTTAATGACATTGTAGGAACATCATCTTCTACTGCACTAAGTGTTTTCCGTTTAAACATGTAACGGCTGTTATTTCCAATATAAAATCCAAACCAATTTAATTGGTCGTAACCTTGGTAAGGATAAGATGCTGTAGTGTTGAATTGATTGTGAATTCTAAAGCTGGTGTGTCCAAAACTCTGTCTTGAATTTTTATAAATTCTTCCAGAATAATTAGGATTGCTAATAGGATTAAAACTCCAATGGTGTCCTTTAAATTCATCTAAAGAGGCATCATACATGCTTGCTAATAATTCGGCAGACACTTTATCTCCTTGAGGCCCTTTAATTTTAAAACTCCAAGTTTCATCTTGTCCTGGTTGTAATTTATCTCTAAAAGTGGTGGTTTCAATGTCTAAATCAGTACTCGGATAAGGTACATTAATGTTAAAACTTTGAGATTTAAATTCGTTAAAAGCGGCAAAAGATGTATGTACTGTAAATCCGCCTAAATCACTTTCTGATACAGGAATACTAATTGTTTTTTTAGAATCGTTGAGTTGGACTAACTGTGTCATTATAATTGTGTTGTCCTTTTCAATTTCTACAGTAACCGTGATGTTTTTAGCAGCAGAACCTAAGGTTAGTTTTGCAATAGAATTCATATCGTAGGTTGCTTTATCTAATTGTACTTCATAGATTTGGTTATCCGCTACAGTCTTATCTTTATCACTAAATAGCATTGTAAAGATTTGGTTTTTTATGAGTTGCCCAAATTTGTCTTTACTCTCTGCAAAAATAATGTATTGACCAGAATTCCATTTCTTAAGTTTTTTAAGCGTTATGGTTTTGTCTTTTTCAGTGTCAAATGTTGTGCTAAAAACTACGTCTCCTTTTTTCCAATTGGTTAATAAACCTTCGTTGTCATAAGCTTCATGCGGAAATAGGTTTATAAATTCTGTTTCAGAGAGTGTTTGATAATCTGGTGCTTGCCAAGGTCTTGTTCTTAATACGCGGTTTGGAGCATTCAGTTTATATATTTTTAATTCACCTTTTGCAGGTGTAAATTGTCCATTTAGATTTTGAGAATTTATAGAGAATTCTATCTCGTTTTTATCTTTGTTAATTTTTTGAGGTGCTGCAATATTGAGTGTCATGGCATGATAGCCAATATTTACAATGGTAGAGGTAGAGCGTGTTTCTCCATTTATATCAGTAACGTCTGCTGTAATTTCGTAATTAAAAACAGGAAGGTTGTCTTTATAAACACTGTCATCTGGTAAAGCCTTAAAGGTGACTTCAAATTCGCCTTTAGCATTTGTTTTTGTTTCACCAAACGTAATTTCTTGGGCTTCCGCATTAAAATACGAGCGCCTCCAATAGTACCAGCTCGGAAAACGCACATTTCTTTTTACACGATAAAGCACTTTGGCATCTGTAATATTGCTACCAGCAAAAGCTATAGCTGTTCCGTTTACGGTAATACTATCGTTTACTTTATAAGTTTCAGTAACAGGTTGAAATTCGGTTTTAAACTTAGGTCGCTTGTATTCTTCAACCGAGATGTAGGCATACGTAGAATTATGGGAAAACATTTCAATAGTGAAATTACCAGTTAAACCATCGTTAGGTAATATAAATTCACCATGCACAGAACCAAATTCATTAGTCTGTAATAAACGCTCGCTAACCACTTCGCCATTCACATTTTTTAATCTGATTTTTGCAGCCTCATCTGCTGAAACTTCTGTTTTTCCTTTTCTAGATTTTGTGGCAATACCTTTAAAGTAAACTGTTTGTCCTGGTCTATAAATACTACGGTCAGTAAACAAGAAATTTCTATAATGTGTATCATTATTTGGGCTGTTGTCGTAGGTTCTATTGATGTAGAATTCGCCAAAATGGCCAGTGTCATCTTTAGTTTTTACTTTAATTTGTACATCTCTATAGTAATTATCATCTTTTTTAAACTCGAATTTCCCAAAACGGTCTGTTGTAAATGATTTCGTTTTTCTATTGTCGTTTCTGTTGTTTGAATAGGATAATTCTATGGTAGCATCTACTTTTGGTTTGCCATTATGTCTGTCTATAATCTGGTAAAAATGATGGCTGTTCTCGTAGCTTTCAGCCAATACCAAATCTGTAACTTGGATATGTGTTGTAGCAAAGACATTGTCTTTAGTAGCTGTATTTGCTTTAATTAAATATAGACCATTGGCTAAATTTGGCAATACAATTTCTGTACTGTGATTTTGATAATCACCTTCCGTTTTTAATGCACTCGAAAATGTTTCAATAGGATTCAGTTTTTTGAAAAAAGCTTCTTTTTCTTCAGTTCTGTAAATGTTATTGTAACGTTTTAATTGACTGTTAGAGACTTCATAAATTTTAAAATCTAACTCTTCTAAATTCTTATACGTCACTAAGGTTCTTGAAGGTGAATTGATTCCTATAAATTCTTCGGCTTGTAAATGTAAATTTGGTTGTTGAATTTGCTCAATTAAAACCGCACATTTTTGTGAGCCAATGCTTTCTGGGAATTTTTCAATTGCAGAATTACAGATTGCTATAGCTTCTTTTAATTTCCAACGGTTTTTATCCTTGGATGCGCTGTCTTCAAGATTAAAGTAATAAGTATTGCCTTGACGTTGATACGCTAAAGCAATTTCATAATCATATAAAGCGGATAGCTCAGAGGTCTTTAATGCTGCTGATTTCGACTTTAAAGTTTCAATAAGTAAATCTTCTGCATTTTTGAATGTAGCATGTTGTTTTACAAAATTTAGGCGTTCTATGTCTACATCTACAAATGCTTTGGTTTCTTTTTTACGATGATGGAATTTTATTAAATTCTGATATATTTTTAAAGCATTGCGTTGTAGCGATAACGTGTCTTTAGAGTTTAAGTCAGCATTAATAAAAACCTCGCTTCCTACAATAAAATCTTCATTATCAATAGTGAATTTATAAGAAGGTTGTGTAATACTACTTTCGTCAGTTTTGTAAAAGCTTAAGGCATTATGGCTTAATAAATCATATAATGTAGGTCTATATTCTTTAGAGTTTCCGGTCTCTTTTAATAATAAACTATAGTTGCTCAACGATTCTTGTTGCAACAAAATACCATTTTCTAGAGAGCGTTGGTAATAGGTATGGATTTCATTAAAAATAGTTTCTAAATCCCATGTTCTAAAATCATCACTAACTTTTTCAGAGGTTTTTGTTCTGTTGTAAAATTGGTAACGACTTTGTTGAAAATATTGCCAATACATGGTGGCCAATATGTTTTCTAATAGATGTTTTGTAACGAGGTCTTTGCTTGTATCAATTTCGGACTCAAACCGACTCACAATAGTAAGTTGTGCATCTTCTTCAAGTGTTAGTATGTATTTGCTTATGTGAAATAATGCTTTAATCCGTTGCTGTGTGTTTTCCGCTTTTACTGCATCCTTATATATAGTTTCAACCAAGTCAGAAGCACTCTTTGTTAATCCTTCATTTTCAAGTTTAGTCACTTCTGTCCATTGATTTTCAAAATCATTTTGAGCGTTAGAGAAAGAAGCGAAACAAATTAATATAAGGAGTGATAAGTGGTTTTTCATGATATGATTTTTTTTGCAATGTAGTTTCAAAATGCATTCCAAAACAGAGGAAATGAGTAAAGTCTCTATTTTAATGAGTGAAGTTAAACAATCTACAAGGGACACAAAGCGTTATTAAATTGTATTTTCACAAAAATAATTAATATTACATGGTTAGATTACTATTTATTTTACTGCTGTCATCCTATTGTTATTCTCAGTCTTCAATTGAGAGTGCAGAAAATTATATTGCTAAGAAAGAGTTTGTAAATGCACAAAATGAAATGACAACATTTTTGGAATCTAATCCAAATAACTTAGAAGCAATTGAACTTTTGGGTGATGCTTATGGTCATCAGAAGAAATGGGATAAAGCTATTGTTCAATATCAAAAATTAAAACAAAAACGTCCGGAAAACGCTAATTACCATTACAAATATGGAGGGGCTATGGGCATGAAAGCTTTGAGTATAAGTAAAATTAAAGCGGTTGCTATTATTGGTGATGTAAAAGATGCTTTTTTAAAGGCAGCACAATTAGATCCGCAACATATTGATACACGTTGGGCTTTAGTAGAATTGTATGTGTCGCTACCAGGGATTATTGGAGGTAGTAACTCTAAAGCTTTAAGGTATGCAGAAGAATTAGAGGCGTTATCTAAAGTAGATGGCTATTTAGCAAAAGGGTATGTATATGAATATGATGATGAACCAGAACTTGCTGAAAAATATTACAGATTAGCGATTAAAGTAGGAGGTTCTATAACATGTTATGATAAGTTAACGGATTTTTATGAAGGTCAAAATCAACCAGACAAAGCAATAGGTAATTTAGAAAAAGCACAAAATAAGCATCAACGGAATGCACTGCATTATCAAATAGGTAAAGTTTCTGCAGACTACAATGTTCAGTTAGATAAAGGTGAAAAATGTTTAAAAGCATATTTGTCTCATTATTCTGCTAAAGACGGTGTTCCAAAGGAATGGGCTTATTACAGGATGGCTCAAATATACAGGCATAAAAAGAATAAGGTAGAGGCTTTAAATTGGATTAATAAGGCTATTTCAGGTCTGCCAGATATTGTAATATTCAAAGAAGAAAAAATAATAATTTCTAAGCTTTAATAATTTTAAATCTAACAGGTTTTGCTTTTATTAGCTCTTCAAAGAAAAGAGCTAATTTTTTGTTAATTAATTAAGGTTGATAGTAATGCTATTATATTTGCAATCAAACTTATTTATTATGAAAAGTTTACTCTCAAATTTAAAAATTTCGGTACCTGATAAAATTTACCTTAAGGACCCTGAATCCTCTAAATTGGGTAAGCGCATTATTGAACACAGTATACTTCTTATAGATAAAATTGGATTTGACAGTTTTACATTTAAAAAACTAGGTGTTGAAATTGGTTCTAACGAAAGTTCTATTTATCGTTATTTTGAAAGTAAACATAAACTCTTAGTTTATCTTACTTCTTGGTATTGGGCTTGGATAGAATACCAAATGGTATTTACTACATTTAATGTGCAAGAGCCTAAAGAGAAGTTGTTAAAGGCTATAGAAGTTGTTACAGAAACCATTGAACAAGATGATAGTTTTTCTCATATCAATGAGGTTTTACTTAATAAGATTATAATCGATGAATCTTCTAAATCTTATTTAACAAAAGAGGTAGATAACGAAAATAAAGACGGTTATTTTATTGTTTATAAACGTATGATTAAGCGTTTAAGAAATATGATTTTGGAAGTGAATTCGGATTACAAATTTGCTTCAAGTTTGGCAAGTACAATTGTAGAAGGTGCTTTACATCAACATTTTTTAAAAGAACATTTTACATCTATTACGGATTGTAATGATAATATTTCGCCTTCAGAATTTTTCAAGGATTTAACTATTAACGCTATAACCAATTAAATTTAGATGAAAAATAAAAATGTTATGTCGCCTTGGGAGCGCTTTGTAGGTCTTGTAAAGCTTGAAAAAAGAGATATTAGGCAAGTAATTTATTACGCTATTTTTTCAGGATTATTAAGCATGACTTTGCCTTTAGGGATCCAAGCTATTATTAATCTATTACAAGGGGCTCAGGTTAGTACGTCTTGGGTGGTTTTGGTTATTTTGGTAACCTTGGGAGTTGCTTTTGTTGGTGTTTTGCAGTTAATGCAGTTAAGAATTATTGAAACAATTCAGCAGCGAATTTTTATGCGCGCTTCCTTTGAGTTTACGTATCGTTTTCCAAAAATGAAAATGAGTGAATTAAGAAGTCATTATCCGCCAGAATTAGCCAATCGTTTTTTCGATATTTTGAATATTCAAAAAGGTTTATCTAAAATTTTAGTTGATATCCCAGCAGCTATTTTACAAATTATTTTCGCCTTAATATTATTGTCTTTTTATCACCCTTTCTTTATTGCATTTGGTATTTTATTATTAGTCTTAATATATACGGTATTCAAATTTACTGCGCAATCAGGTATGGATACCAGTTTGGTAGAATCTAAATTTAAATATAAGGTTGCACATTGGATTCAAGAAGTTGCCAGAGCTGTTGTTAGTTTTAAACTCTCTGGTCAAACGTCATTAGCGATTGATAAAAATGATGATTTAGTTCATGATTATTTAGAGTCTAGAGAAAAGCATTTTAAGATTTTAGTCATTCAATTTATACAAATGATAGGCTTTAAAGTTTTAGTAACTGCAGGTTTATTGTCAATTGGTGGCTTATTGGTTTTAAATCAAGAAATGAATATAGGGCAATTTGTGGCAGCTGAAATCATCATTCTATTAGTAATTACCTCTGTAGAGAAATTAATTCTTAGCCTAGAGTCTTTTTATGATGTCTTAACCTCATTAGAAAAAATGGGACAAGTAGTCGATAAAAAATTGGAAAACCAAGAAGGTGATAAACCACTTTTTAATGGCGACTTTACTGTTGAATTAGATAATGTTTCTTACGGAGTTCCTAACAGAGAATTACATATTTTAAAGAAAATCTCTTTAAAAATAACGACTAATTGTAAGTTACTAATAACCGGTGAGAGTGGTTCGGGTAAATCTAGTTTGTTACGTTTAATAGGTGGTGTTGTAGAGCCTACAAAAGGACGTGTTTTTATAAATGATTATGATGTAAAAAACATTAATATCAATCACTATAGATCGCATGTAGGGTTATCGCTTTCAGATGAAACACCTTTTGAAGCAACCATTAGGGAAAATATCACCTTCGGAAATAAAAACATTTCGGAAGCACAATTATTATGGGCTATAGATAAAGTAGAATTGAATCAATTTGTAAAAGAAAGTCCAAAAGGATTAAACACCATATTAAACCCAGAAGGAAAACAAACATCATTTACAATTACCAAAAAAATAGCTTTAGCACGAGCCATTGTAAATAAGCCTAGGTTATTAATTTTAGAAGACCCTTTAGAGTATTTTGAGGCTGATGAATCAGATAGAATAGTAGATTTTTTAACCGATACGGCAAATCCTTGGGCTTTAGTAGTCGTGAGTAAAACCGATAATTGGAAGAAAAATTGTACTCAAGTAATTACGCTTAAAAAAGGAGAAATAATTTAAAAGAATTTGCAATGTTAAACATATCTCATAACCAACTTAACAAGTCTGTAGATTTAAAAAAATTTAAATCAGGACAGCGTATTTTTAATAGTAGATATTATAAGTATTTCAATCGTTTTTTATTAGCCTCAGCAATTATTATTGGTTTTATTTTGTTCTTGCCATGGACGCAAAATATATCGGGTAATGGAAATGTAACAACATTAAGTTTAGATCAAAGACCACAAACAATTCAGTCTCCAATTCCAGGTAGAATAGAAAAGTGGTACGTTTCAGAAGGGAATTTTGTGGCTAAAGGTGATACTATTATGCAAATTTCTGAAATTAAAAGTGAATATTTTGATCCAGATTTGGTAAAGCGAACAGCAGAACAACGCAGTTCTAAAGCACAATCTGTTGGTTCGTATGAAGAAAAAGTAAAAGCATTGGACCGACAGATAGCTGCATTATTAAATGAGCGAGGTTTAAAATTAGAGCAAGCAAAAAATAAATTGTTACAATCTAAACTTAAAGTAAAAAGTGACAGCATAGATTTTGAAGCTGCAAAAACAAATATTGCAATAGCGCAGTCAAAGTATAACAGAACAGCAACCTTAAAGGAAGAAGGGTTTAAGGCAACAAAAGATGTAGAAGATGCGAGATTGAAACTTCAAGAAACCGAAGCGAAATTGATATCTCAAGAAAATAAATTATTAGCTAGTAGAAATGAAATTATTAATGCGCGGGTAGAAATTTCTAGAGTAAATGCAATGTATGCAGATAAAATTTCTAAAGCACAGAGCGACAAGTATACTGCACAGTCTAGTCAATTTGATACAGAAGCTCAGGTGTCTAAATTAGATAATGCGTATTCAAATTACCAAATGCGTAATGATTTACGATTTGTTAGAGCGCCTTATGATGGCTATATCAATAGAGCAATTAGAGGAGGTATAGGACAAACGTTTAAAGAAGGTGAAAATTTAGTAGGGATTATGCCTGCAAACGTGGATTTAGCAGTAGAAACTTACGTAGCACCTATTGATTTGCCGTTAATTAATATCGGCGAAAAAGTACGGGTACAATTTGATGGTTGGCCAGCAATGATATTTAGTGGTTGGCCAGATATATCCTACGGTACATATGGTGCAAAAGTAGTTGCTGTAGAAAATTTTATAAGTCCAAATGGAAAGTTTAGAGTTTTATTAGCGCCAGATGAGGATACTCAAGCTTGGCCAGAAGCAATTAGAGCAGGTTCTGGAGCATATACAATGGCGTTATTAGAAGATGTTCCTATTTGGTTTGAATTATGGAGGCAGCTTAACGGATTTCCACCTAATTACTATCAGCCAAAAGCATCTGCTAATACTAAAACTAAGTGAAAATGAAGTATGTATTAACATTGTTTTTTGTCAGCTATACTTGTTTTGGATTTACACAATCCAATGCGGTTTCTAAAGTTCTTCGTTTTGATGAATATTTAGGTTATGTAAAAAAGTTTCATCCTATTGTAAAACAAGCCGAATTGATTATTGATGAAAGTCAAGCCAAACTGATGAAATCTCGAGGTGCTTTTGATCCCAAAATTGAAGTAGATTACAGTCAAAAGAAATTCAAGAACACAGATTATTACGATAAACTTAACGGAACATTTAAAATTCCAACGTGGTTTGGGGTAGAAGTAAAGGCCGCTTTTGATGATAACTCCGGTTATTATTTAAATCCAGAATCTAACGTGCCAGATAACGGTTTATATAGTGCTGGTGTTTCAGTTCCTTTAGGTCAAGGTTTGTGGATAAATAGCAGAATGGCAGCTTTAAAACAGGCTAAACTGTATAGAAAGCAAGCAGAACTAGATAGAGATGTTTATGTAAATACTATATTGTACGATGCAGCTCTGGTTTATTTCAAATGGCTGCAAGCGTATAACGAACTTAAATTATTCGAAAATATTTTAATCAATGCAGAATTGCGTTACACAGGAATAGAAAAAGGAGTTGAGGTAGGAGAAAATGCAGAAATTGAAGCTACTGAGGCTCGAATTGCAGTTAATAATAGAAAGTTAAGTTTAGAGCAATCCAAAGTTAAACTAATGAAGACAGCATTAGAATTGTCTAATTTTTTATGGTTAGAAAATAATGTGCCAGTAGAATTGCAGCCAGATATGGTTCCTGATGTGCATACAGAATCTATTGTAGATGCAGCTTTTAATATCAATAAATTACGAACACAAGATGTTATATTAGATGAACATCCAAAAATGCTGTCTCTAAATTATAAATTAGAAGGTTTAGATGTGGAGCGAAGATTGAAAGCAAATAAGCTTTTACCAAAGATTAATGCTGATTATAATTTTTTAACCGAAGCACCAGAGGTTACTCAGACGTTTAATACAGCAGATTATAAAGGTGGATTAACGGTTAGTTTTCCATTGTTTTTAAGAAAAGAACGTGGCGATTTAAAACTAGCTAAGTTAAAACAGCAAGATACCCAATTTGAAATTGACGCAACTCGTGTTAATCTTCAAAATAAAATTTCAGCTTTAAAGCAAGAGCTAGAATCTTATAGTATTCAAAATGAAATTACCAACGAAATGGTTTTCGATTATGAACGCATGTTACAAGCGGAAGAGCGCAAATTTCAACTCGGTGAAAGTTCTTTGTTTCTAGTGAATTCAAGAGAGTCTAAGCTAATAGATGGGCAATTAAAAGCAATAGCGATTCAAAATAAATTTTTTAATACTAAAGCTAAATTATTTAATAGTTTGTCCGTTAATCCAAATCTTTAGTAACTTAACTTGATAATAAGGTATACCTGTTAGTTCTTCACATTTAAAAAAACTTATAGTATTTTTACGGGACATATTTAAGGATACTATGAACGTACATTTTATCGCTATAGGTGGTGCAGCAATGCACAATTTGGCCATAGCACTTCACAATAAAGGTTATAAAGTTACAGGAAGCGACGATACTATTTTTGAACCTTCAAAATCGAGATTAGACGCTAAAGGTTTATTGCCTGAAGCTTTTGGTTGGTATCCTGAAAAAATAACTTCAGCTTTAGAAGCTATTGTATTAGGTATGCATGCTAAAGCTGATAACCCAGAATTGTTAAAAGCGCAAGCACTCGGTTTAAAAATCTATAGTTATCCAGAATTTTTATATGAGCAAGCTAAAAATAAAACACGTGTGGTTATTGGTGGAAGTCATGGAAAGACAACAATAACATCTATGATTTTGCATGTAATGCATTATCACGATCGCGATGTAGATTATATGGTTGGTGCGCAGCTTGAAGGTTTTGATGTGATGGTAAAACTTACTGAAGATAATGATTTTATGGTGTTAGAAGGAGATGAGTATTTAAGCTCTCCGATTGATATGCGACCAAAATTTCATTTATATAAGCCAAATATTGCCTTATTAAGTGGCATAGCTTGGGATCATATTAACGTATTTCCTACTTATCAAAATTACGTAGAGCAATTCAAGATATTTGTAGATTCCATAGTTACAGGAGGAAGTATAAGTTACAATGAGGAAGATGCTGAGGTTAAGCGCGTCGTTGAAGCGTCAGAAAATCAGATTCGAAAAATTCCATATACAACACCTGAATATACGGTTGAAGATGGTGAAACGTTATTGGAAACCCCAGAAGGACCAATGCCAATTGAAATATTTGGTGCACACAATTTGAATAATTTAGCAGGAGCCAAATGGATTTGCCAACACATGGGAATCGATGAAGATGATTTCTATGAAGCTATTTCTACTTTTAAGGGAGCAAGCAAACGTTTAGAGAAAATTGCAGAGTCTAAAACAAGTGTAGCTTATAAGGATTTTGCGCATTCTCCAAGTAAAGTACAGGCCACAACAAGAGCTGTAAAAGAACAATATAGTGATCGAACTTTGGTAGCGTGTTTAGAACTACATACCTATAGTAGCTTAAATGCTGAATTTCTAAAAGAATATAAAGGCACTTTAGATGCAGCAGATGTTGCTGTAGTTTTCTACTCGCCGCATGCTGTTGAAATAAAACAATTAGAAGAAGTATCGCATGAGCAAATTGCAAATGCTTTTGAACGTAAGGATTTAATTATTTACACCAATCCAGAAGATTTTAAGGCTTTTTTATTCCAACAGAATTTCAATAATAAGTCGTTATTATTAATGAGTTCTGGTAACTATGGTGGTTTAGATTTTAATGCAATAAAAGAACTCCTACGAAAGTAGGAGTTCTTTTAATTTGTATAAATTATATTATTTTTTTAGTTGAAATCTAAAAATAAATATCTTATTCGTTTTCAATTTTCTCAATCATCTCTCTAAAAAGATTCAATAGAAAAGTTAGTTTGCTAGCATCACCAGCAGCTCTGAATCTTTGATTTGATATTTTTACACCATACCAATCTTGTCTGCCGTTTTCGTTAAGAACCCATTTTATTTCAAGATTAGCTATTGATGTTTTTGAAATATCAATTTCAACATCCCAACCTGGATTGTCTAAAGTGGTTATTTGGATCGCATCACCTTTTTCCCATTCGCCATCAGCATTCTCTTTAAACCAATCTTGTATCCACTCTAAAATTTCCATTTGTATTTTTTATTAAAATTGATTTTACTTGTATGTTTTGAAATCCTCAATCGATATTCAACGTCAGTTCTAGTGATTTTATTTTTTTAAAATCGTATCGGGAACGGTTAGTAAAACAAATTGTTCTCGATACATTTATTGATTTTCCGTTGCACTTCAAATCAATAAACACTCGAACTGACGATGACTATTATTTATATGCTTTCAACAAAATCTAAAAACACTTTTTTGTGTAATTCTAAATCCATATTTGGTGACAAAGCAACACGTGCAATATAATCTTTATCGCCTTCTTTTGTGGTACCTTGGGTAGAAGTTGCCGGAATCGTCCAGTAACAACCTTTTAATTGACCGTAACTCACACAGTATTTACTCTCATCAGGGATTTCTGTAATCATTAAGTTGATTAACTTATGATTTAAAGCACGTTTATACGTTTCTTTTTCTTCAGCAGTATTTCCTTTTGTAGGAAGATCTAATGAAAAAACAGAAGGTGTAAATCCTTGTGCAGCTAATTCTTCAGAAACAAAATTGATTTTAGCACCAGGTAATGTTTCATGAATATAGTTTACAAAATCGCGTGTGTTAGTGTAAGCATCTGCAATTCTTTGATTCATAGACGGTAATTGCTTTGCTAATATTTCGTATTGCTGATCTGTAGCTTCATTATCACATAACGTTAAATGAAGTTCTATTTTTTCAATTAGCGCTTCTGCTTTATTGTTGGCCACACAATAACCTGCAGTACATTTTCCGCCACTTGGAAATTTAGATCCACTAGCGTAAGAAATAGTTCTTACCGTTGATAATATTTCACCTTCACCTAAAAAATGAACGTTAGGGCAGAACGTCTGATCTAGTATAAAAACCGGATCAATAGCAATGTCACCTTCGGCTGTTTTACGTTCTTTACTTAGAGCTGCTTTTAAGGCATCTAAATCCGGAACTTCAACTCTAGGATTTGTTGGGATTTCAGCAATGATATAAGGAACGGCATCCTCTAAAGCAACTTTAGTTAAAACAGTATGAATACTTTGCACCATATCGTTATCACCATCCACAGGTAAATCTACAACTTCCACATTATCTAAACATGCCGCAACACGTCTGGCTTGGTCATTGGTGCCGCCATAACAGTTTGGTGGTACAATAAATTTAATAGCTTTTCCTTTGTGTTTTTCTAAAGCATCATCAACTAATCCCATCATAATGGCATATTGCATAGAAAGTCCGCTAGAAGCCACTAAAGGTAATGCTGTGGTTGCTGTAATGTCTTTAAGTGAATTTAAAACACTAACTTTATTTGCTTCAACGTTATCGTCTTTAGTCGCTATAAATGTTTGAGCAACTAATGCTTTTAAAGCAATAAGTGAATTTGAAGGTGTCATGGCAACAGTTTCTCTTCGTCTTACATGCTGAATATCGGAAACATAATGTTCGTTTTCTTCCCCATTAACGACTAAAATACTTCCAAGGTGATCGTGCAGACTTATAATGAAGTCTATATTAGGATTCAGGTCATATGTACCAATTTTATCTTCTTTAGAAATAAAAATAGTACTGCCTTCAAACTTAGGAATTTCGTTTACTTTTCCAACTTGTTTTACTTCAAAATTGTAACCATAAACATGCTTTATAAGTTCAGCATCAAAATATTTTGGTAATTCATCTGTATAAACAATTTGCGTGTTTTTGTTTTCTAATAAATTGGTTCTTAGAATTGCTAAAACAGGAACTGTTTGAGAGCCAAAACTAATCACGTTTTCAGAATGTAAATCATTCAAGTTGGCAATTCCCCATTCTAAAATACTAGATAAAGGGTGACCTAATCGAATATAATCGTATGCTGTAGGTAAAACTTTTAATGCAGAAGATTCTGAATTATTGTCTTTGTATAAGGTTTCAAACTGATCTAAAAATTGTGTTTTAGCCAATTTTTCATTGTAAATATCTAAGCGATGCGTTGTTAGATTTAGCCAGTCTGAAGGCATTTGTTCTAATACATCTTTTATATAATTGAGTGTTTTATTGTCTTGCATAATTTCCACTTTTAAATAGGTTGTAAAGATACGTTAGTTAAGAATTTCTTTAAAGCCTTACAGGATGTTTGTTATAGTTTTCATAAGACCATGTTATAATCTATAAGACATGCTTCTTATAAGGTTTTGAGATGAAAAAAAGATTTGAAATAAGAACAGCGAAATTACTTTTTACGTTTGAATATCTTTTTCCAAAATACTGAAATTGTATTCTTAATTTTAGTTTGCTGAGATACAGCGGTAGCAAATGCCATTGTGCTCAGTAATGAAACAAAAGCAAGCGTTCCTAATGATCCGCCATAGCCATTAAATACATTTTTTTTACTCATATAGATAATAGTGAATAGTGTTCCTGCTATCGCTAATAGTGTATAACTCTTCATGGTGCTTGCTGAAACCATGCCGATAAATGATGAGCCTATAAATACAATTTGAATATGCTTCGTTAAGTAAGGGCTAAGTAAGTCTGGAAAGCAATAAAAGAACAATCCAACAATTAAAGACAGTAATGCTGAAGCTTTAACAGCGCCTTGCCTAAGTTTTTCACTAATGAAAAAGGTTAGTGTTGCACCTAAAATACCGGATATGATGAGGATAAATTCGTTCATACAATTAACCAGTATATAAATGAAGCAGCAATAACACCGCCAAAAGCCATAGTTCCTAGCTTACCGCCAACACCTAAAAATAAATTTTTAGAGATCATAAAAAAGAAACCCGCTAAGGTTCCGGCAGCAATTACAAACCAAATATGAGGCGTTGTTTCTACACTAGACATTCCTACAAAAGCACCACAATAAATACTTGCAGGTAATTGTTTTAAATAATTAGATCTTTTATTAAGATGAGGTAAAAATGCAGCAATTGTACCAACAATACCAACCGCTAAAATACTACCTAAACCACCAACAATATTTAAGAGATAGCATAGTACTGCGCCTATAGGAACCCAAATGACGATAGATATTTTCTCGTAGGCGTAATCTTCGTGGTGTAAATCTAAATATTTGTATCCGAAAATTAATGTTGGTAGAATTAGAAGCGCAGATATAAAAATAGTGCCCTTCAATTCGTAATATTCTTTGACCACCATGGTTAAAAACATAACGAGTACCAATAACACAGATATGACCATTAAAAATCGAATGGCTTTGTGTCTTCTCATTAAGAAATTATCTTTTTTAGTTTGAAACTAAGTTTTATAACTCAGCATTTTGAAGCGTCAAAGTTCTGCGAAATTTTTGGAGATGACAAATTGTAGGCTAATAATTTATCATGCTTTAATTGTTGTTTTTTAAGTTGAATTTATAAAACCAATAAACCATGATCTCTCAATACATGAATAGGTTTTGAATACCAAAACAATTCAAAATCTTCAAAATGTGTTTCAAAACTGACTTTTAATTGTTTAAAAGATTGCGGTTTGTTTTGAGGGGTAATTTGTTCTAAAGTATCTAATAACCAGTTTCCTTTTTCTTTTTCTGTTGTAATCTGAAATGTTTCTACGGTATCATGAAATGTGATTTCCATAAAGTCATTTTTATGTCCTTTTTTAGTTTTAGAAAATTCGTGAACTAAAGGAAATGTACCTAACCAAGCAATTTTTGCTGTTGGTTTAATATTAAAAACAGGTTCTTGTGCTAAGCAATTATAAATAAAATCAGGATCAATATCAGTTTCAGGAATATCGAATTCAAACCAATCTTGTAAAGGGATTTCAAAACCAATACCATGCATAAAGTTAAAGAGTGATTTTTTTAATCCGAAACTAAATTGTGCGTGATCAATGCCTGTAGAATCCGTGAAATCAACATCATTATTCGCAAAAGTGATGTTTTTGTAATTAGGTGAAATGCCATATTCTTCCGGGTGTAAACCAACAGGACTGTGAGCTGTTAATGCAAATTGGTGCCAAAAGCCAGACTGTAAAATTCCAACTTCAAAAAGCTGACGTACCATTTCTAAACTATCAACGGTTTCTTGCACAGTTTGTGTTGGGTAGCCATACATTAAGTATGAGTGTACCATAATGTTTGCTTCGGTAAAATTACGTGTTACTTGTGCTACTTGCTCTACTGTAACACCTTTATCAATCAATGCAAGTAAACGGTCGGAAGCTACTTCTAAACCACCAGAAACAGCAATGCATCCAGATGCTTTTAGTAAAACACAAAGGTCTTGCGTAAAATTCTTCTCGAATCTAATGTTTGTCCACCAAGTAACGCTGAGGTTTCTTTTAATAATTTCGAGTGCTAAAGCTTTCATTAAAGACGGTGGTGCAGCTTCATCTACAAAGTGAAATCCAGTTTCTTCAGTTTGTTCAATTAACGTTTCCATGCGGTCTACTAAAAGACTTGCAGCAATAGGCTCGTAAATTTTAATATAGTCTAATGAAATGTCGCAAAACGTACATTTCCCCCAATAACAACCATGTGCCATGGTTAGTTTGTTCCATCGGCCATCACTCCATAAACTATGCATAGGATTTGCAATTTCTATAACAGAAATATATTGATCTAATAATAAATCGGAATAATCAGGGGTGCCAACATCTTGTTGTTTGTAATCTGGGGCTGTGTTATTATTTTTATAAACTATGCTTCCGTTTTCTAATAGAAAAGTACGTTTAAAAGAAGTTTCGTTTTTAAGGACAACGTTATGTAATAACTCAATTGGAAGTTCACCATCATCTAAAGTTATAAAGTCGAAAAACTCAAAAACTCTAACATCATTTACGGAACGCAATTCTGTATTCGGAAATCCGCCTCCCATGGCAATTTTAATCTCAGGATAATTAGATTTTATAAATTGTGCACAACGAAAAGCACTATATAAATTACCAGGGAAAGGTACCGAAAAGCAAATCAGTTTTGGCTGTGTTTCTTTAATTTGAGCGTCTAATATTTCTAATGTAATTTGATCTATAAAAGTACTGTCATCTTGTAAATTCTCATAAAGTTCATCAAAAGAATTTGCACTTTGTCCTAAGCGCTCAGCGTAACGGCTAAAACCAAAATCGGGATCAATACATTCTACAATAAAGTCTGATAAATCTTCAATATATAACGTAGATAAATGTTTAGCCTTGTCCTGGTTTCCCATAGAGCCAAAAGCCCAATCCATATCATCTAATTGTTCAAAACGTGAGGCTTGTGGTAAAAAACCATTGGTACAAATCTGTCTAGCAAAAGTTTGATTTTTACCTTGTAGAAATAAGATTATATCATCTAGCGATTGTAAATAATGCTCTTTTAGAGCATAAATACGTTGACAGTTTTCTGTTTGAATGCGATTGTTTTCAAAAGCAAGTTCAAAAATTTCTTTAAATGTGCTTTTAGTGAAAAGTTCTAAAATAACTTCAATACCCAAATCCATTTGAAAAGCGTCTATACTTTTCGTGTTTAAAAAACCTTTAAGATAGGCTGTGCCAGGATAAGGCGTATTTAATTGGGTGAATGGAGGTGTTATGAGTAAAAGATCTTTCACATGTTGAAGTTGAAAATGAAACTAAATTTGAAATAGTTTGATGCAAATATAGTTTGAAATCTACCCATTCTTTAAAATCTCAGCAACAGCTTGTTGGTAAGCTTTAGGATTATTTGCTTTTTTTATTTTTTTGAATGCTTTCTGTGGGTTTGAAAACGACTGAGCAAAATATTCCCAAAACCCTTGCATTTTCATTTTTATAGGAGTTGGCCCAGATAAAGCTTCATCATACTGATGGTAAATAGTATCATGGAATTCTCTAAAAATTTCCCATCTATTTTCTGGATATTCTGTAGTATCATTTTTAATCATACTAGGTAAAAACGGATCAGCAATGAGTCCTCTACCAATCATAAAATGATCGATACTAGGAAAACGGGTTTGCATCTCTTTTAATTTTGCCACAGATGTAATATCACCATTGTAATAGAGTTTGTGTTTGGTGCTTTCTGTACATTTTTCAAAGGCCTCTAAATTTACACCACCTTTATAAAGTTGTTTTCCTATACGGGCGTGAATCGCTATATTTTTTAGTGGATATTGATCTAGAATAGGGAAGGTGTTTAATATTTCTTCTGGGTTTTCATAACCCATGCGCATTTTCATTGAAACAAGAATATCTGTTTCACGGTGCACACGATCTAAAATATGATTGATTTTTTCCGGGTCGCATATCAATCCAGAACCCATACCACGTTTTGTTACCATTGGGTATGGACAACCTAAATTCCAGTTTAATTCTTTGTAGTCTAATTCTTGAATATAATCGACAACAAATAGAAATTCATCAGCACTATTGGTCATGATTTGCGGAATCACTTCGAGTTCAGAATTATTTTCGAGTTGTAAGTCGAGTTTATAAGAGTTTTTTATGATTAATTTTTTATTGAATCTTATGTAAGGCGCATAAAATGTATCAATTCCACCAAAATAATGATTAAAGGCATTCCGAAATCGAAAGTCAGTAAACCCTTGTAATGGTGATGATAAAAGTGTAATTGGCATTCCGTATTCTGTTTTTAGATTCAATTTTATGGAACTGCTAAATAACAAAAAACTACCTTATAATTACGATTATATAAGGTAGTTTATAATTTGAAAAGCAAGTTTTACTTCACGCGTTTTAGTGTGATTGAATTTTTATCGAACTGAGATGGTCTTACATTGTCAAAATTGATATTGAAATTTACTGTGTTTTTATCCGTGAATTCAGCTATGCCAAGAAGTTTTTTAGATTCTCCAGATTCAATTTTAGTCAATGTAAAGTCTATTTCAATAGGAGTAGTTTCATAATTAATAGCGTAGGTCATTTTTCCTTTTTGGTCGTTTATATAGAACTCTTTCCCTCCCATAATTTGTCCGCTAATTTCAAATGCAGCATAGCCTTCACTGTCAAAAAGCAGATAACCGATTTCGTTATGATCTTCTGCAGTCCACTTACCAATAAAGGTTTCTTTTTGGCTGACAGCGCTTAAAATAAAAAGGGGGGCAATAAAAAAGCTAATTAGATATTTCATAATTTAGGGTTTAGAATATGTTCTTTAGAAATTGTTCAATATTTATTTTGTAGGCTCTGACTAACTCTTCTCTAGCGGCATTTATATCACTAGGTTTTTTATCTTGAGATAGTTTAAATTTACCTTCCCAATGGGTAATGGTAATTTCGAACATTACAATGTAATCAAGGTTTTTATCTAATCGAGGATTATCTGCATTTAAAACATATTTCTGTTCAGGAGCTTCTAAAAATTCAGTCATGCTTATTAATGATCTTTTTAAAGCTACTTTATCTGTATTAGCTCTAGCTTTTCCTGTTAAGTGTACTTTAATATAATTCCAAGTCGGAAGATGCGCTGTTTCAAAAATACTAGGTGATATATAGCATTCTGGTCCGCTAAAAATAAGTGTCACATCACGATTGTCTTTTAATAATTTAGCTTGTGGGTTATTAATATCAATGTGGCCAATTAGCTTTTTATCTTTATAAATTAAAGGTAAATGAGTAATTAAGGGAAGATTATTTGCTACTGATATTACGGTTGCTAAAGGGTATGTTTTGATGACTTCAATCAAATGATTTATGTCGTTATCTTGATGTTGTTTTGGTGGATACAAATGAAATATAGTTAATGATTAAAAATGGTTGTTAGGTTAATTTATGCGCCAAACTGTTTAAGATGGTGATCTAAATGTTTGTATTGCATTTGTCCCCATTGTTGTGCTGTAAAATAACCAAATGCAGGGTGAGGTGTCCATTCCGTTTTGTCTTTAAGAGCATAGCTTTCGTTAATTAAAGGTTTTAACTTAGATATTTCAGTATTAAAATCTTTAGATTCTTTTGTTTTTAAAACCCTAGCTGTTGGTAATCCTTTTTTCCAGGGTTTATCATTATATAGAGACTTTTTGAAAAATACTTTAGCTAACCAGTTAGGTTTTAATTTATAGTCTTCTTTTTCTAGCATAATATTAAAAGGACCTTGGCAATGCCAGGCCATTTGTCCGATATTCATTTTACCCCATTGAGATTCAGAGTCTTTATTTAGAGTTACGATACGTGTTTTAATTTCGTTATAACCGGATTCTTCAAAAATAGATTTCATAATATTTGAATTTAATGACACTCGAAATTTACAATTTTTTATCTTTAGTGCATGTCAGAGAAACCTAATTCGTTTTCAATTAAAAATTGGTCACAAGATGATCAGCCTCGAGAGAAGCTTAGAGACAAGGGGAAAACGACTTTGAGTGATGCCGAACTTATAGCTATTTTAATAGGTAGTGGTAATCGAGAAGAAAGTGCTGTTGCTCTTTGTAAACGCATATTTGCAAGTGTAAATAACAATCTTAATGCTTTGGGTAAATTGTCTATTGCGCAATTAATGGAGTTTAAAGGTATTGGTGAAGCTAAGGCAATTACGATTACTGCGGCTTTAGAATTGGGGAGGCGTAGAAGGCTAGAAGATGCGTTGCGGTTAGATAAGGTTAACTCTAGTCGATCTGTTTTTGATATAATGCAACCCATTATTGGAGATTTACCCCATGAAGAATTTTGGATTCTCTATCTTAATAACTCTAATAAGGTAATTAAGAAAAATCAATTAAGTAAAGGGGGAATAACAGGAACTTTAGTAGATGTCCGCTTGGTTCTTAAGAATGCCTTAGAAGTTGGGGCTGTCGCTTTAATATTATGTCATAATCATCCTTCAGGAACCTTAAAGCCTAGTAGAGCTGATATAGATATTACTCAGAAATTGAAACTTGCTGCTCAAAGCTTAGATATTTCAGTTTTAGATCATCTCATTATAACAGAAAATGCTTATTATAGCTTTGCCGATGAAAATCAAATGAGCTAGTCTTTTAAAACGACAACTTTATATTTACGTGTGAACTCATATTAGAATTAACAGCTAATGCAGTTCGAATTTCTTATTTTTATCTTTTAGAATTTTAAAGCCCTTATGTTATTAGTTTATACTCATAAAATTACACCACGTGTTACCTACACGTTTAAGCATATCTGCAAACGTATTTTAGGTTTAGAAGTGAGATTTACATCTAAAGTGGAAGATTTTATAGCTCATGATAGTCTTAAAATGTCTTATGCCAAGAAGCCCTTAAGTAATGAATTGTTTGTTAGAAGTAATGATTTATTGTTTGATCATGGTTTAACTGATCTCGAAATTAATGTTCAAAAATGGGATGATACCAAAGGTTTTTTTGCAACAAGCGAGCGAAGTGATTTGCCTTTCGATATTTTTGCCGCATCTTTTTATTTGTTAAGTCGGTATGAAGAATACTTACCTCATGTTAAGGATGATTATGGTCGCTTTTTAGCTTCTGAAAGTTTAGCCTATCATAACGATTTTTTAAGCCAACCAGTGGTTGATATTTGGGCTTATAAACTACAGGATGTACTGCAAGCACGTTTTTCAGATTATAATTTCCCAGGAAGAAAATATATGGTGCAACCTGTAATAGATGTGCCAATGGCATACTATTTTAAGCATAAAGGTTTTTTGCGCACCATTGGAGGAACATTAAATGATTTACGACGTTTAAAGTTGAAACAGTTATATTATAGATACACTGTTTTAATGGGGTTTAAACGTGATCCTTATGATACTTTTAAATGGATTGTTAGAAAACAGAAGTCTAATAAAATTAAGTTTATGGTGTTGTTTTTAATAGGTGATTATTCTACTTATGACAAAAATATAAACACAACCAAAAAAGATTTTATATCTCTAATTAAGTCTATCTCAGATTACTGTAGTGTTGGTCTTAAAGCATCTTATTTTTCATTAAATGATGTTGCTATTCTTAAGAAAGAAAAACTTAAAATGGAGACAATAACGCATGTAGATTTAAATGCAGTGCGCCATTCCTTTTCTAAATTAAATTTGCCTATTTCGTACAGGAACTTGGTAGAATTAGAAATTAATCAAGATTTTACAATGGGATACATAGACACTTTAGGTTTTAGAGCAGGTACTTGTACACCGTTTCAATTTTACGATTTAGATTATGAGGTGCAAACACCACTGCAAATAAACCCATATCATTGTTTAGATTTTGCGTTATTAAAATATCATTCGTTACTAGATAAAACAGAACATTTGCAAAAAATAATTGAAGAGGTGAAAGCCGTAAACGGTATCTTTACGCCAATATTTCACAATTATTCATTTAGTGATTTAGAACGATGGAAAGGTTTTAGGTCGCTATTCAACTTAATATTAGAATCCGAAGAATGAATAAGCAGATAAAACATGTTTTTTTTGATTTGGACCATACACTTTGGGACTTTGATAAAAATTCGGGATTAACTTTTGAAAAGATTTTTAAACTGAATAAGATTAACGTTAGTTTAATTGATTTTTTGCCAGTTTACGAATCTATAAATCTTAATTACTGGAAACTTTATAGAGAAGAGAAAGTTTCCAAATCTGCATTACGCTACGGCAGATTAAAAGATACTTTTGATGGAGTAGGTGTTGAAGTTGAAGATGATGTAATTAATCATTTATCTGATGCCTATATTGATAATCTATCATCATTTAATCACCTCTTTGATGGTGCTTTTGAAATTTTAGACTATTTGAAAGATAAATACCAATTACATATTATTACTAACGGGTTTGAGGAAGCTCAAGAAAAAAAAATGATCTCTTCAAATATTAAAAAGTACTTTAATACCGTTACAAACTCAGAAATGGTAGGCGTTAAAAAACCTAATCCCAAAATTTTCAATTTTGCATTAGACCTTGCTAAAGCAAATGCAAATGAAAGTTTGATGATTGGAGATAGTTTAGAAGCCGATATTGAAGGTGCCCATAATATAGGAATGGACACAATTCATTTTGATTATAAGGATGCTGAACAGAACCATGCTTATAAAAGAATTACAAATTTAAAAATGCTTACAAATCACCTTTAAAATTTAAATAAAATGTTTAAAAAGATAATATTTACAGTTTCATTTATTCTAATAAGCATCATTGGAAATGCTCAAAAGAGCATTAATGATTATAAGTACATCATTATACCAAAAGCTTTTGAGTTTTCTAAAGGAGATGATCAATATCAATTAAATTCTCTCACTAAATTTTTATTCAATAAGTATGGGTATGACGCCTACTCTATAGATGATGCTCCTGAAGATTTAAAAAATAATCGATGCAAAGGTTTATTTGTTCATGTTTCAAATGAGCAAAGTTCAATGTTTAAAACTAGCTTAGAAATAACATTGAAAGACTGCTTTGATAATGTGGTTATGACTTCTAAGATTGGAGAATCACGATTAAAAGAATATGCTAAAGCATACAACCTAGCCTTAAGAGGGGCGTTTGAAAGTTTTCAAGATTTAGATTATAAATATACAGGAGTAGAAAACGTTACTAAAACAGCAGAAGAAGAGAAATCTTTAAGCGAAGAAGTTGTAAAAGCTGAAGTTGTAAGTAAGGCTGTAGAAAATGAAGAGAAAGTAAAGGGGGATATAGCTGCAACCTTTTCAACTAATAAAACAGCTGAAAACTTATTTTATGCACAAGCTATAACAAGAGGATTTCAACTTGTAAACTCAGAACCAAAAGTGGTCATGATTTTACTTATTACGCAAGCTAAAGATGTGTTTTTAGTAAAAGATGCTAATGCTATTGTTTTTAATAAAGATGGGCAATGGGTTTATTCAAAAAATGATGGAACAATAACCGAAACAAAGGTTTTAAATATTAAATTTTAATAATCATACTTGTCTTTCCAAAGCGTTTTTAAATAATTGCGTTGCGATTGTTCTCGGGCATTGTTCCCTGGGTTATATAATTTGGTGTCTGCTATTTCTTCAGGAAGAAACTCTTGATGTGCAAAGTTATTTTGGTAATTGTGAGAATATTTATAAGCTTCTCCATAACCGAGTTCTTTCATTAATTTTGTTGGAGCATTTCGCATAGGAATAGGAACTGATAAATCTCCTGTTTCCTTTACTAATTGTTGTGCTCTGCCTATCGCTTCGTAGGCTGCATTACTTTTTGGTGAACTCGCCAAATACGTGGCGCATTGACTTAGTATAATCCGTGATTCTGGATTACCAATAACAGAAACGGCCTGAAAAGTGGTGTTGGCAAGCACCAAAGCTGTAGGGTTTGCATTGCCAATATCTTCACTCGCTAAAATCAATAAACGTCTTGCTATAAATTTTACATCTTCACCACCTTCAATCATTCGCGCTAAATAATATACAGCAGCATTAGGATCACTACCACGAATAGATTTTATAAACGCAGAAATAATGTCATAATGTTGTTCGCCAGTTTTATCGTATCGAGCCGCTTTGTGTTGTACTTGTTTCATCACCAAATCATTTGTGATAATAACATCTTCTCCTTTAAAAGAAGAGACCAGTAATTCAAAAACGTTTAATAACTTTCTAGCATCTCCCCCAGATAATCTCAATAAAGCTTCTGTTTCTTTTAGTGTAATATTTAACTTTGAAAGAGCAGTGTCTTGTGTAATTGCGCGTTGTAATAAGGCTTCTAAATCGGTTTTACTAAAAGCGTTTAAAGTATAGACTTGACATCTAGATAATAATGCAGAAATGACTTCAAAACTTGGGTTTTCAGTTGTAGCACCAATTAATGTAACCCAACCTTTTTCTACAGCTTCTAGTAATGAGTCTTGTTGAGATTTGCTGAATCTATGTATTTCGTCAATAAATAAAATAGGATTTTTAGCTGTAAATAATCCTCCACTTTTCTTTGCTTTATCAATAACTTCTCTAATGTCTTTAACACCAGAATTGATTGCGCTTAATTTAAAAAAAGGCCGTTCAGATTCGTTAGCAATAATATTAGCTAATGTTGTTTTGCCAATTCCTGGTGGCCCCCAAAGTATAAGCGAAGGAAGAACTCCACTTTTTATCTGATGATACAACATGCCCTCTTTACCTACTAAATGTTGTTGACTCAAATAGTCATTTAGGTTATGAGGTCGTAAACGTTCTGCTAATGGAATATTCATAATTCAAAATTACAAAATGCTTTTGTGATGTATTGATGAATTTGATTAAATTCATATAAAAATTAATAAGTTTAGAATTGTATTTCTGCCAATATTTCAGACAATTGATCTTTGGCTATAATTTTGAAATACACTCTTTAAATTAGATTATGAATAAAACACAACATTTTAAATACTCTAACAACATAATCATCTATCCGTTAGTGATCATATTTGTTATATGGATTGTGTTTTGGTATCAAGTAAGAATTGATAGCGGTATTAAAGCATTTGGAATTAGGCCTCAAAAACTAGAGGGGCTTCTAGGAATTTTTACAAGTCCTTTTTTACATGGCGATATAAATCATATTTATAACAATTCTGTTTCGTTATTTGTGCTATCAATAGCATTGTTTTATTTCTATCGTAAAATAGCTTGGAAGGTTATAGGTTTTGGTATTATTCTTTCTGGACTTTTAACTTGGTTTATAGGTGAGTCTGGAAATCATATAGGGGTAAGTGGGTTAATCTATGTTTTAGTTAGCTTTATGTTTTTTAAAGGGATTTTTGCTAAGCACTATAGATTAATAGCGCTTTCTTTAGTGGTGATTTTTTTATATGGAAGTATGATTTGGTATGTGTTTCCTATAAAAAACGGTATGTCCTGGGAAGGGCATTTGGGAGGTTTAATTACAGGTTTAGTATTTGCCTTATTGTTTAGAAAACAAGTAGCAAAACCAGATCGTTATAAGTGGGAGCAACCTAATTATAATGAAGATGACGATCCTTTTATGAAGCATTTTGACGAGAATGGAAACTTTATAGAATTAGAACAAGAGGAAATAATAGAGCCTGAAATTGAAGATGAAAATATTCAAGAGACTTCTAGTCATCACAAAAATATTTGTATTAATTATACCTTTAAAAAATCAGAAAATGAGATTATTAAAAACAAATAATATAGAGTAGGTCCTGTTATAAGTCAATATTAACTGCGCTGCCTTACTGCTTCATATAAAAATGCACCACAAGCTACAGAAACGTTTAATGATTCTATTTCACCTAAAATAGGAAGTTTGGCTTTGTCGTCAACGACTTTTAATACGGAAGGATTAATCCCTCTACCTTCAGATCCCATGATTATGGCGCAAGGTTCTTTAAATGAAACATTGTATACATAATTTTCTGCTTTTTCTGTTGCAGCAATTACGCGTATTCCAGAGGCTTGCATATGAAACACAGCATCTTTAATATGATCTACTTTACAGATAGGAATTTTAAAAATTGCACCAGCACTTGTTTTAATAGTGTCACCATTAATTGGGGCACCACCTTTTTTCTGAATAACAATACCATTAACACCTGTACATTCTGCAGTACGGACAATGGCGCCAAAGTTTCTAACATCACTCAATTGATCGAGTAATAAAAATAACGGTGTTTTACCAGATTCAAGAACATTTACCACCAATTCATCTAAATCATGAAACTCAATAGGAGATATCTGAGCAACTGCACCTTGATGATTTCCTTTAGTTAAGCGGTTAAGTTTTTCAACAGGCACATATGAAGAATTAATACCTTCCGTGCGGATGGCAAGTTCTAATCCTTGAAATAATTCACCATGAAGGCCTTTCTGCATAAATACCTTATCTATAGTTTCGCCAGACTTAATGGCTTCTATAATTGCTCTAATTCCAAAAATTGTAGTTTCGTTCTTCATGCGGTAAAGGTATAAAAAAAGCCTCATAAGAAAATCATGAGGCTTTTAATTATTTTAAAACTATATTACATGGTATCCCAAAATAGTTTAGTAGACTGTGCATCGCCACCTATACTTGTAGATGCAGCATCCCAATTTGCGCTATTTAAGTTCTGTTCATCAACAGGGTAAGTATACCTAAGAGGTACTGGATCTTCAGAGTCAGCAGCAATATTTAAGATTGGATAGTCAAATTTTCTCCATACAGTCCAACCTTCAAAACCTCTGTTATACATAGCTAACCAAAATTGAGTTCCAATTTTCTCTCTCCATGTACCAGTTGCAGTCGCATAATCTACATCTGAAGCTGCTAAGTAGCTTGTTACGTCACTTGGAGTTCCTCCCCAATATTCTATTGAGGCAGTTATACCATTATTATAAAATTCGTCAGCAGTGCCACCGACATTATATGAGCGTTCTGCAGCCTCAGCTAAATAAAAAGAGACTTCAGAATAATCCATTAATACGCCAGCAAAACTAGCTTCATGCAGTAGATCACCGAGTTGAGAATTTGTGGTGTAACTATTAGAATCACCATATTCTCCACCAACAAAAGTGTCTAATCCTAAATTCTCTCTAAAGTATAATGATCTTCTTGGGTCATCTAGGCCATTCATAATATCAACGATAGTATTTGCAGCCACAAAATCTTGACGTCCTGACTCTACTAAATCTACCCATAATGGGTTTGTATTTGGTGTTGCACTAAGGTAGTTTAGTAATGCATTATCTGCGTTAGATGTAAATACTCCATCAGATACTGCAGATTCTACAGCAGCTCTAGAAAGAACAGGATTTTTATCAGATAAGCGTATCCCTATTCTTAGTTTTAAGGAGTTTGCAAATTTCTTCCATGCGTCCATGTCTCCTTCGTAAACTCTATCACCAGTACTGTCAAAACCTTCTCCAGAATCGAAATTAGCTAAAATAGCATCAATTCGTGTGATTAAATCTGGATAAATAACGGTTTCTGCATCATCATATTCAGGTAAAGGATATTGTGCGATATCTAAAGCTTGTGTATAAGGAATATCTCCAAAAGTATCTACGAGCTGTTGCCAAGTATAAACAGATAAGACTTCTATTTGAGCTAAGCGACCTGATTTTTCATTCTCAGTTAAAGCGGCATCTGCCATTACTTTTTCACTTGAGTCTTTAAGATCAAATAGCACATTACTATACATTTCAGACCAATGAGAATCGGTTATCGTTCTTCCATTTAAGTCGTAGTTAGATTCATCAATATAGGTTGTTTGTGTAAAGTATTGTGCAAACAATTTAAATACGTTGTTGTTTACATTAGTACTAGACATTTGATCAAACAAGCTTTTTGTAGCGGAGGTGAATAATACGTCCGCGGTGACTTGAGTTGGGTTTTTGGGATCTTGATTTAGATCATCATATTGCTCATCACTCATACAAGAAAATATAAGTGTGAAGCTTAATATTGGAATTAGTATTTTTCTCATAATTGATTTTTTAAAATTGTAACTTTAAACTAGCACCTATTTCTCTGATTGAAGGATATGCTCCAGATTGATATCCTTGGATATTTCCTGAGCTTAAACCTGCCTCTGGATCAGAGTATGGGAGGTTTTTATGAATAATCCACAAGTTTCGACCTATAATTGAGAATGATGCATTTGTAAATGGCAATGATTCTAATGTTTTTGGACTCAAGCTATAAGTTAAACTCATTTCTCTTAGTTTTACAAATGAAGCATCATATACATGTTCAGCATTTGGTGTTTGAGCATATCCCCAAGGGTTTGAGTATGTTGTAGCATCTGCTCTTACGTTGTTAGGTGTTCCATCAGCTTGTACACCAGATAAAATTACACCTCCACTATCAGCACCTGAAGTCACAGGATTTCTTACGGGGTTTCCTAAATCATTTGTTCCTGCTGTGAAATCATATAAACCAGTTGCATAACCATACCATGTGTCTAATGAGAAAATATCTCCACCTTTTTGGATATCAATTAAGAAACTTAAGCTTAGATTTTTGTAAGACACGGTGTTGCTTATACCTGCTTTCCAGTCAGGATTTACATTTCCAATAACTTCATTAGAAGTGTCACTTGTTAAATAGTAGCCATCAGTTCCAACAACTTTTTGCCCATCTTGATAGACGAAATTTGTTCCTCTGATTGTTCCGTATGCTTCACCTGGTGTTGCATTTATTGATACACCACCTTGTAAATCTGCTAGCTGTAAGTTTTCAATACCTTCAAGTAATTTTATTACTTTGTTCTCGTTCTTAGACCAATTAACCATTAAGTTCCATTGGAAATCTTCTGTTTTAATTGGTGTGCCATAAAGCTGAACTTCTAAACCTTTATTTTCAATAGTTCCTGCATTTAACCAACGAGAAGCGTATCCTGTAGATCCTGAGTAAGGAACATTTACAATTTGATCTTCTGTAGTTGTGTTGTAATAAGCGAAATCGAATCCTGCTCTTTTATTTAGAAATGACATTTCGATACCAAACTCATATGAATTTTGACGTTGTGGTTTTAATTCTAAATTATTTAAAGAAGAAGGGTTTGATGCTATACCCGAACCATCAAAGGGTGCGGAAATATTATAAGTATTATATACTCTATATGGTCCAGTATCATCACCTACTTCAGCATAATTAGCTCTTAATTTACCAAATGTAATCCAGTTGCTGTCTATGAATTCTGAAAATATAAAACTTCCTGAAACTGAATAATAACCAAATGTGTTGTTCTCCTGAGGTAATGCAGATGAGCGATCTCTTCTATAAGTCGCTTCAATAAAACCAAAGTTATCATAACCTAGACTGGCTCTTACAAAAGCACCGTCAACCATTTTAGTCGCATCATATTCTGTAGGGGCTTCGATAGGATTTGTAGAGTTAGATAAAGAATAAAGTCCAGGAATACCAAGCCCACCATTGGTTACAGCTCTCATAGACTCCCATGTTTGTCTTCTTAAGTTAAAACCTATATTTCCATCTAGGTTAAGTTTTTCGTTTAAGTCTTTATTAAAATTCAAAAAGAAATCATAATTGTATTCAGCAACTTGATTATTAAACCTTGAATATTGAGCTACATTAGCACTACCTACGTTAGTACGTTCTTCTTGAAACTCGGTATAAGTATCGTAAGAAAATCTTCCCATAACACTAACCCAATCATTAATTTTATAATCTAACATTACATTACCAAAATATCTATTTCTAGAATCTGTTTCGTAGTTTTCATAAAATGTCCAATATGGATTGTCAGAGTAAATAGGTGCTGTGTCTGTTCCTGATCTTGTATTCCAAGTGATATTGTCCCCAGTACTTAGATAGGCATTCTTTTGAGCTTCAAGATCTACATTTGTTTGCCACCATTGTCTAAATTGTTGCATAACGTTGTTAGAATCATAACCTGTACCATAACGACCTTTTCCGCTCGTCTTAGTGTATGTAAAAGACGTAGATGCAGTAAGTTTATCTGTGAATTTGTGAGAACCATTAAAATTTATCGAATTTCTTTTAATCTCACTATTGGGTAAATTACCTTCTTGCATCATATTAGTGTAGCCTAATCTAAAAGAACTTGATTCATCAGAACCATCTAGTCCTATAGAATTTACATAAGTTCCAGAGGATCCCCAAACATAATTAGGATCATTTTGTCCAGCCACCCATGGTGTTGCTTCACGATATCCGTCTAGCTGTGGGTAAATTGAATTCCATTGATAGACTAGTAAACTTGGGTCAAATGCAGCTCCGTAAGAGGCATCTTCTGTAAAAGGTACGGTGATATCTGGATTTCCATCACCAGTGATATCTTCAAAATCATTAAAATACTGATCTTCAGATGTTCCATAATAAGCTCCATAGCCAGCTCCATATTTTTTTTGATATTTGGGTAATGTTTCGCTATCAGCTGTACCAATCATAAGGCTTGAGCTTATTGTTATGCCAATACCGTTTTTAGTCTTACCTTTTTTAGTAGTGATAATGACTGCACCATGCATACCTCTAGATCCGTAAAGTGCTGTTGCTGCTGCACCTTTTAAAACGTTTATAGTTTCAATATCATCAGGGTTAATGTCAGATGATGCATTACCGTAATCATAACCACCTTGACCTAGTGTTTGAGCGCTTGTATTTGTATTTTGATTGCTAATAGGTACTCCATCTATTACAAAAAGAGCTTGGTTATTACCTGAAATAGAGTTGCTTCCTCTTATTACTACATTGGTAGACCCACCAAGTGTTCCTGAGGATTTAATATCTAAACCTGCAACTTTACCGGAAAGGGAGTTGACAAAATTAGAACTTTTAACCTTGGAGACTTCATCTCCGTCAACTTCTTGAGTCGCATAACCTAGGCTTTTCTTTTCCCGTTTAATACCTAGAGCGGTAATAACAACTTCGTCTAATGCAGCGGTGTCTTCGGTGAGTGTTGCGTTAATTTGATCGGATGTTCCAACTGTAATTTCTTCAGGTTTGAGTCCTACGTAACTAAAAGAAAGAATGTCACCTGTATTGACCGAGATGGAGTATTTGCCATCAAAATCTGATTGAGTTCCATTGTTTGTTCCTTTTACTACAATGTTTACTCCTGGAAGAGGTAGGCCAGAGGGATCTGTTACCACACCTGAAACTGTCCTTTCTTGCGCAAAAGTTAATTGCACAATAAACGCTAGTAGTAGCGTGAGAATTCTACTAAACTTTGTTTTCATGTTTTTGTTTTTTGAGTTAGTAATACGTGAAAAGTATAAAAAAAAAGTTAAGAAAACAATATGATTATGTTAAATGTTTGATTTATTGTTGGTTTATGTTGATTTTTATTGCATAAATATTGAATTATGATTGAGGGTGTTTTCCCGATAGATAAAGGGGTGTAGCTAATTGATATACTATAAATAATTGTTAAAGTAATAATAAAGATTTAATAAAAAAAAGCTTATAATTGAATTAGTGATGGCTGTAATTAAGCGTTTATTTTACAAAGAAGGAAGGATTGCTTTATTATATGAAGTTGTCTATTTCAATATAATTTATTGAATGATTAAATAGATAGATCTAACCTGTAGAGTTAATCAGTGTAATAATGGCTTCTATGGTTGTAAAATAATATAGGATTACGTGGTGTTAATTCTTTATTACTTTTTTAAGAAGGACTATATGTCCTATATGAATTTTTAGAAAATAGACGCCATTAATATTATCTGATAAATCTATGTTTTCTGAAGATGTGGTATTTATCTTTTGACCAAATATATTGTAAATTTCTACTTTATTAATAACTGAATTAGAGGTTATTGTGATTTTACCACGTGTAGGGTTAGGATGTAATTTAATCAACTCTAGATTATATTTTGAAGTACTCAGGTTTTGACATGCTGCTACATTAGGATTCAATTCAATTGGACTACTTGGTGTTAAATCTTTATTTGAAAAAGCTTCATAATTAATATCGTATTTATGAGCTCTAAAACTCACGTTAGAAAAAGTTGATGAACTAACACCTTGTGAAATGATATTTCCATTCGATGTATTTATAGGGTTAATATATTCCCAAACAATATCTTCACTTTTAGTTATTTCAAAAAATCGTCCACTGCTACCTTCACAAATTAGAGTGTTGCCATTGGGTAAACGTTGGGCACTACTTAATATGCCAGAAAAAAATATATCAGTACCTGTTGGATTACCATATGTATAATCTGCTTGGGAAGGGCTGTAAGGTGTGTTGGTTTGATAAGAGTACACTCCTGGGCTTTCAGTTTCTGGATTTAGAATATTGATTTCGGAAAATTGTTCTCCTCGATCACGCCCATTATTAAACAACATTATTTTGTTTTCGTCGGCTAAGCCCTCCTCTATAACGTATGGCGAATGTTGTCCATAAAGTTTTCTGTCTGACTCATTTCCTTGTTTATATGCTTGTGGATTGCCCCAACGATATAATAAATCCCCACCTTTGCTATAAGTACCACCTGTATTGCTTGCAGCTTGTGCTGTTGTTGTAGAGTGATCTATAATGTAAATTTCACTTAGGCTTCTAGAGCTTATTACAATTTGATCTAAAACGGAATTGAAATAAATTGAATTAAAGTGAAGCCAATTGGCACTACCATTGCCGCCATTTAAGAAATTGATATCTAATTTTTCAGGGCTTAAACTAACATTCCCAAAGTTGTCTTTGGTGGCATCAAAATCTTGAACAATATGATCCATAATATTCCATTGCCATACTATATTAGCACTATTTGTTCCGATAGGTGTTATTTCTATAATCTGTTCACTATAAAGTTCATTATCAGTTAATAATGTAGGATTTCTTCCAAACTGAATGGCTTCTGCATTAGATACTTTCATTACTGCGAGAATAAGAATATTACCATTTGGCATAGGGAAGACATCATGATGTTGTCTCATTAATGGTGTATCATAGAAATATTGCCAAGTTAAGTTACCATACCAATCATAGATTTCAATAACGCCTCCTTGTCCTCCAAATATAATATCTTGGGTTGCAGTTCTACCAGCTCTTAAAATACTTCCGTCGTCTAACAGGTAAACCGCATTTCCAGGTGGAAAATTACTAGACCATTGATTTATAACCTCACCGCAATTATTAATGAGATAAGTTTCAGTAAAGGCAGAGAATAAAGTAAAACCTTCAGATACTTGATTAGTTATGTGGGTGGTACCTATAGTGTTTTGTGAGTAAGTGAAATTTATAGTTATTAAAAGAATGAAGAGTGATTTCGTAATCATATTTTAATTTTTTTTTAAAAAGTAGCTGTCAAGCTAATGTGAACTTTAGAATCCGATAATTTAAATTGTCTACTTTCAGTTTTACCACTAGAGTAGTTTAGGCGGAATAAACCAGCATTGGTTAATAAACCTAATCCAAATCCAAATCCAAAAAGTTTCTCTTTGCTATTTGTAAGTTGGTTTTCAAAATAAGCAGCATCAATAACAGAATGGACATAGAGGCTATTACTTAATCGGTAGCGGTATTCTGTGTTTAAAACTCCATACAAGTTTGCAACTAAACTATTTTCTTCAAAACCTCTAATGGAGTTTATACCACCAAAACGGAACAATTCATTATCTAAGTAATCATCAGAAGTTAGAATAGCTCCACTTATTTTTGTAAAAATACTATTCTTATTATTAAGACTAAATATTTTGAAGCTTTCAATGTTGAACATCATTTGTTTCTGAGCACCAAAATCGTTTGTTCTGTCTCCGAACCCAGATGAAAAATCTAAATAGAAATTCACAGGGAATAGAGGGTCGTAAGATTGTAGTTTCGAATAATTATAGCTAATTGTAAAATAATTTGTAGTATAATCATTTAAAGTTGTAGTGTCATCTTCTAATAAGTTTGTCGATTTAGTTGACGTTATACCAATGCCTATTTTTTGCTCTGCATTAAGGAGATAATTTATTTTAGCATATTGACTAGCATTTAAGAAGGTTGAATCTTTTTTGAAAAGATTAAGCCCAACTTGTAAACCAATAGGTGAAGAAAATAAATAAGGAAGGTCAGCATCGACTTTAAAAGTTTGCTGATCAATCTCATCACTTTTGTAAAATAGATTAATTGTCTCACCGTAGTTAAGATTATTTATAAGACGTAGGTCTAAATAACCATCAAATTCTATCTCATTAGTATCTTCATTAGTTCCAAAGCCTAAGAAGCCGTCAAAATTGTTAGTTTTCGTTTTTTCAATATATATATATAGTGTAGTTGAGTCTTTGGTAAAAAGCACTTCGGGATCTTTTATCTTATTTGCAAATTGAATATTGTTTAACAGTTCTATTTTATCTTTTATAGCATTTAAGTTAAATGATTTTCCTGTTTTTAACTTAAGGAAGCGCTTAACATAAGATTTTGGGAATTTTTCATAACCTTTAATGATTATTTTATCAATACGCCTTTTTTGATTTGTTACAATTTTTAATTTTGTAGAAATTATATTTGAATTAAATTTTAATAAATCCGTAAGTTGTAAAGTAGAAAACGGATCACCCTGTTCAGCTATTTTAGAATTTAAAGTGTTTAATGAACTTTCTAAATCTTCTATATCCAATTCAAAATAAGACTTACCTGCTGTGTGGGAAATTAAATTTAAAAACTCAGGGTCAAAACTAGAATCGTAGTAAACTCTAATTGTGGTTGTTTTTTTTCCTAAAAATAGAGAGGCTAAAAAAAGAGTATCATTAGGTTTTGTAATCTGTTCTATGTTAGAATCTATGTATCCAATTCTAGAAAGTTTTAATTGTAAATTAGTAAGCTCCGTTTGAAGCTTAATAAAATTGTCAAAAATTTTGGTGTAATCGATAGAATCAATAATTCTAGTATTTTCAATACTCTCAGCCTGTATTTTTAATCCAAGTGATTGAGTATAACTTTGATTTGAATAAATCAATAAGATTATAAAAACAGAAATAACTTGTTTAATTACTGGCATCGATATTTAATAGAATTACTATTGTCTCAACGTAAAAATAGCTGATATTATATAAGGTTGAAATAAATTTCTCTACTTATTCAAAAAATTAATACACAACTATTTGAATTATAGATATTAATTTGTACCTTTGCAGCCCTCAAAAGTGAGGATTAATAAATTTTATATAGAAATATATGCCAACAATTTCACAATTAGTACGAAAAGGAAGAGCCAAAATAACCAAGAAGAGTAAATCGGCTGCTTTAGATTCGTGTCCTCAAAGACGTGGTGTATGTACTCGTGTTTATACAACGACACCTAAAAAACCTAACTCAGCAATGCGTAAGGTAGCAAGGGTTCGTTTAACAAACGGAAACGAAGTAAATGCATACATTGGTGGAGAAGGTCACAATTTACAAGAGCACTCGATAGTATTGGTTAGAGGTGGAAGGGTAAAAGATTTACCAGGAGTTAGATATCACATCGTTCGTGGTGCTTTAGATACAGCAGGTGTATCGGGAAGAACGCAACGTAGATCTAAGTATGGTGCAAAACGCCCTAAGAAGTAATTTAAAACTTTAAGAAGAAGACATGAGAAAAAGAGCAGCAAAAAAGAGACCGCTTTTACCAGATCCAAGATTTAATGATCAGTTAGTAACACGTTTTGTTAACATGATGATGTGGGATGGTAAGAAGTCTATCGCTTTTAAAGTATTCTATGATGCAATTGATATTGTTGAAGAGAAAAAGAATGATGACGAAAAAACAGCTTTAGAGATTTGGAAAGAAGCTTTATCTAACGTAATGCCTCACGTAGAAGTACGTAGTCGTCGTGTTGGTGGTGCTACATTTCAGATTCCAATGCAGATTCGTCCAGACCGTAAGGTTTCAACTGCAATGAAATGGCTAATTAGCTTTTCGCGTAAGAGAAACGAAAAATCTATGGCGCAACGTTTAGCGGCAGAAGTTTTAGCAGCAGCTAAAGAAGAAGGAGCAGCAGTTAAGAAAAGGACTGATACTCATAAAATGGCAGAAGCAAATAAGGCTTTCTCACACTTTAGATTTTAAGAAATGGCAAGAGATTTAAGACTTACAAGAAATATAGGAATTGCAGCTCACATTGATGCTGGAAAAACTACAACTACAGAACGTGTTCTTTATTATACAGGTGTTTCACATAAAATAGGTGAAGTACATGATGGTGCTGCAACTATGGACTGGATGGAGCAAGAGCAAGAAAGAGGTATTACAATTACTTCTGCAGCTACTACATGTGAGTGGGTTTTTCCAAAGGAAAATGCACAACCAACTCCTGAAGCACAGAGCTACCATTTTAATATTATTGACACACCAGGTCACGTAGATTTTACTGTTGAAGTAAACCGTTCATTACGTGTGCTTGATGGTTTAGTTTTCTTGTTTAGTGCAGTTGATGGTGTTGAGCCACAATCTGAAACTAATTGGAGACTTGCAGATAACTATAAAGTGCCTCGTATTGGTTTCGTTAATAAAATGGACCGTCAAGGATCAGACTTTTTAAGTGTTTGTCAACAAGTAAAAGATATGTTAAAATCTAACGCGGTGCCAATCGTTTTAAACATTGGTGACGAAGAAGATTTTAAAGGAATTATAGATTTAGTTAAGAACAGAGCGATTGTTTGGCATGATGAAACTCAAGGGGCTACCTTTGATGTTATTGAAATTCCAGAAAATCTTAAAGCTGAGGCTAAAAAGTATAGAGCACTACTTATTGAAGAAGTTGCTGGTTACGATGAGAATTTATTAGAGAAGTTCATGGAAGATGAAGATTCTATTTCAGAAGAAGAAGTGCATGCTGCACTTAGAGCTGCTGTTATGGACATGGCAATCATTCCTATGATTTGTGGTTCTGCTTTTAAAAATAAGGGTGTACAGTTCTTATTAGATGCTGTATGTCGTTACTTACCTTCTCCTATGGATAAGGATGGTATTGTTGGTGTGAATCCAGATACTGAAAAAGAAGAGCTTCGTAAGCCAGATGTAAAGGAGCCGTTTGCTGCTTTAGCATTTAAAATTGCTACTGATCCTTTTGTAGGGCGTTTAGCATTCTTTAGAGCTTATTCTGGTCGTTTAGATGCAGGTTCTTACGTTTTGAATAATCGTTCAGGTAAGAAAGAGCGTATTTCTCGTATTTATCAAATGCATGCTAACAAGCAAAATGCAATTGATTATATTGAAGCTGGAGATATTGGAGCTGCTGTTGGATTTAAATCTATCAAAACAGGAGATACACTTACAGACGAGAAACATCCTTTAGTATTAGAGTCTATGGACTTTCCCGATCCAGTAATTGGTATTGCGGTTGAGCCTAAGACAAAAGCAGATGTAGATAAATTAGGAATGGGCTTAGCTAAATTGGCTGAAGAAGATCCTACATTTACAGTGCGTTCAGACGAAGCTTCAGGACAGACTATTATTTCTGGAATGGGTGAATTACACTTAGATGTAATTGTAGATCGTTTAAAGAGAGAATTTAAAGTTGAGGTTAATCAAGGTCAGCCACAAGTTGAATATAAAGAGGCTATTACAAGATCTGCAGATCATAGAGAAGTTTACAAGAAACAATCTGGTGGTCGTGGTAAGTTTGCTGATATCGTATTTACGATTGAACCAGCAGATGAAGGTGTAGTAGGTCTTCAGTTTGAATCTGTAATTAAAGGTGGTAACGTTCCTAAGGAATTTATACCTTCTATCGAAAAAGGATTTAAAATGGCTATGCAAAATGGTCCATTGGCAGGATTTGAGGTAGATGCAATGAAAGTCACATTGAGAGATGGATCTTATCATGATGTCGATTCAGATCAACTATCTTTTGAATTAGCAGCTAAATTAGGATTTAAAAATTCGGCAAAAGCAGCTAAGGCGGTTATAATGGAACCTATCATGAAACTTGAGGTGATTACACCAGAAGAAAACATGGGTGATATTGTAGGTGACTTAAACAGAAGGAGAGGTCAAATGACTAGCATGGGTGATAGAGCTGGTGCAAAAACTGTAAAAGCTACTGTACCATTATCAGAAATGTTTGGTTATGTAACTACATTAAGAACATTATCTTCAGGTAGAGCTACATCAACAATGGAATTTTCACACTATGCAGAAACTCCTTCTAATGTATCAGAAGAAGTAATCAAAGCAGCTAAAGGTCTTGAATCGTAAATCTTAAGAAAATGAGTCAAAAAATCAGAATAAAATTAAAATCTTACGATCATAATTTAGTAGACAAGTCTGCTGATAAGATTGTAAAAACAGTAAAAAGTACAGGTGCAGTAGTAACAGGGCCAATCCCTTTACCAACACACAAGAAAATATTCACTGTATTACGTTCACCACACGTTAATAAGAAGTCTAGGGAACAATTTCAATTAAGCTCTTATAAGAGATTATTAGATATTTACTCTTCATCTTCTAAAACAATAGACGCTTTAATGAAACTTGAATTGCCAAGTGGAGTAGAAGTTGAAATTAAAGTGTGATAAGACACTAACATGTCCTAAGCTGCGTGCGAAGGAAAAACGGTAATAAATACAATTCAGGGCTGAAACGTATTTTCGGCCTTGAATTTTATATAGTAATAGCAACAAGGTTGTTATTACAAAGTTTAAATTAATAATAAATAAATAATAATTATGTCTGGGTTAATTGGAAAAAAAATCGGTATGACCAGCATTTTCGATGAAAATGGGAAGAACATTCCTTGTACAGTAATCGAAGCTGGACCATGTATCGTTACCCAAGTCAGAACTGAAGAAGTGGATGGTTATTCTGCACTTCAATTAGGTTTCGATGACGCGACAGAAAAAAGCGCTACTAAAGCAGACTTAGGTCATGCTAAAAAAGCGGGTACTTCTGTAAAACGCAAAGTTGTTGAATTCAAAGGTTTTGATTCGGAGTACAAATTAGGTGATGCTATCACAGTAGAACAATTTATTGAAGGAGAATTTGTAGATGTTGCAGGTACTTCTAAAGGTAAAGGTTTTCAAGGTGTAGTAAAACGTCATGGTTTTGGTGGTGTAGGTCAAGCAACGCATGGTCAACATAACCGTTTAAGAGCTCCAGGTTCTATTGGTGCAGCTTCTTATCCTGCGAGAGTATTCAAGGGAATGAAGATGGCCGGAAGAATGGGTGGTGAAACAGTAAAAGTTCAAAATTTAAGAATTTACAAAGTAGTTCCAGAAAAGAACTTACTAGTGGTTAAAGGATGTGTTCCTGGTCACAAGAATTCTTATGTAATCATTGAGAAGTAATGGAGATAGCAGTTTTAGATATAAACGGAAAAGACACTGGAAGGAAAGCTGAGCTTTCTAAAGAAGTGTTCGCTATAGAGCCAAATAATCACGCTGTCTATTTAGATGTTAAGCAATACTTAGCAAATCAAAGACAGGGGACGCATAAGGCTAAAGAAAGAGCAGAAATTACTGGTAGTACACGTAAGATTAAAAAACAAAAAGGTACTGGTACTGCAAGAGCAGGTAGTATCAAATCTGGTGTATTCAGAGGTGGTGGTCGTATGTTTGGTCCTAGACCAAGAAATTATGGTTTTAAATTAAACAAAAACCTTAAGCGATTAGCTCGTAAATCTGCATTGAGTATTAAGGCAAATGATAAAGCAATTTTAGTGTTAGAAGATTTCAGTTTTGAATCTCCAAAAACTAAAAACTTTATTAATGTTTTAAAGGCTTTAGAAGTAGAGAACAAAAAATCTTTAATTGTGTTGGCTGGGTCAAATAATAATGTATATTTGTCTTCCCGCAATTTTAAAGGGTCTGAAGTTATAACCGCTTCAGAATTAAGTACTTATAAGATTATGAACGCTAATAAAGTGATTCTAATTGAAGGTGCTTTAGAAGGAATTGAAACGAATTTAAGTAAATAGAACAGATGAGTATCTTAAGAAAACCGATAATCACAGAAAAAGCAACGAAGCAAAGTGAGTTGTTTAATGCGTATGCATTTGAAGTGAACACTAAGGCGAACAAGGTAGAGATCAAAAAAGCAGTGGAAGCTGCTTATGGAGTTTCTGTTGAAAAAGTTCGTACAATAAATGTCCGTCCAGATCGTAAGACCAAGTTTACAAAAACTGGTGTTCAACATGGTAAAACAAATGCTGTTAAAAAAGCAATTGTACAACTGGCGGAAGGTGAAGTAATAGATTTATACATTAACATGTAATTTTAGACATTAATGTCAGTAAGAAAATTAAAACCGATCACATCAGGTCAGCGATTTAGAGTAGTTAATGGATTTGACGCCATTACTACTGATAAGCCGGAGAAAAGCTTGCTTGCTCCGAAAAAACGATCAGGTGGTAGAAACAGTCAAGGGAAAATGACCATACGCCAAGTAGGTGGAGGTCATAAGAAACGTTATCGTATTATCGATTTCAAACGTAACAAAGCGGGGATTCCTGCGGAAGTTAAAACAATTGAATACGATCCGAACAGAACAGCTTTTATTGCTTTATTAAATTACCAAGATGGTGAGAAACGTTATGTTGTCGCTCAAAATGGTTTACAAGTAGGTCAAAATATAGTGTCTGGTGAAACTGGTATTGCTCCTGAAATTGGAAATGCAATGCCATTAAGTGAAATACCTTTAGGTACAATTATTTCTTGTATAGAACTTCGTCCAGGACAAGGAGCTGTAATGGCTCGTAGTGCTGGTGCATTTGCTCAGTTAATGGCTAGAGGAGATAAATTTGCAACGGTTAAGTTACCATCAGGTGAAACTAGAATGATTCTAGTAACATGTATGGCAACTATTGGTGTTGTATCTAACTCTGATCATCAATTACTAGTATCTGGTAAAGCGGGTAGAAGTAGATGGTTAGGTAGACGTCCAAGAGTAAGACCAGTAGTAATGAATCCAGTCGATCACCCAATGGGTGGTGGTGAAGGTAAATCTTCAGGTGGTCATCCAAGGTCTAGAAACGGTATTCCTGCTAAAGGATTTAGAACACGTTCTAAGACTAAAGCGAGTAATAAGTATATTGTAGAACGTAGAAAGAAATAATTAAGATAGTATGGCACGTTCATTAAAAAAAGGACCTTATATCCACTATAAATTGGAAAAGAAAGTTGCAGAAAATGTAGCTTCAAATAAGAAGACAGTTATTAAAACTTGGTCTAGAGCATCAATGATTTCTCCGGATTTCGTTGGACAAACTATAGCAGTTCATAACGGTCGTCAGTTTGTTCCAGTATTTGTTACTGAAAACATGGTAGGACATAAGTTAGGAGAATTTTCACCAACAAGATCTTTTAGAGGTCATGCAGGTGCTAAGAATAAAGGTAAAAAATAAGAATCATGGGAAGTCGTAAAAAACAAATGGCGGAAGCTATTAAAGCCGAGAAAAAGCAGATTGCTTTTGCTAAGCTAAATAACTGTCCTACATCACCAAGAAAAATGCGCTTAGTTGCGGATTTAGTAAGAGGTGAAAAGGCAGAGAAAGCTCTTCAGATTCTTAGATTTAGTCAAAAAGAAGCATCTCGTCGTTTAGAGAAACTTGTTATGTCTGCAATAGCAAACTGGCAAGCTAAAAATGAAGACGCTGATGTAGAAGAGGCTAAATTGTTTATCAAAGAAATTAGAGTAGATGGTGGTTCTATGTTAAAGAGATTGCGTCCAGCACCTCAAGGTAGAGCACATAGAATTAGAAAGAGATCTAATCACGTAACTGTGGTAATAGATTCAATAAATAAAACACAAAGCTAAGATAGAGATATGGGACAAAAGACAAATCCAATCGGAAATCGCTTAGGAATTATCAGAGGATGGGAATCTAACTGGTACGGAGGAAACGATTATGGTGATAAACTTGCCGAAGACGATAAGATTAGAAAGTATATTCATGCTCGTCTATCTAAAGCTAGTGTAAGTAGAGTAATTATTGAGCGTACGCTTAAACTTGTAACCGTTACTATCACTACTGCTAGACCTGGTATTATTATCGGAAAAGGTGGACAAGAGGTAGATAAGTTGAAAGAAGAGCTTAAGAAAATTACTGGCAAAGAAGTTCAATTGAACATCTTTGAAATTAAAAGACCTGAGCTTGATGCTTATTTAGTAGCTGCTAGTGTTGCTCGTCAAATTGAAAGTAGAATTTCATACAGACGTGCAATAAAAATGGCTATCGCTGCTGCAATTCGTATGAATGCTGAAGGAATTAAAATTCAGATTAGTGGTCGTTTGAATGGTGCTGAAATGGCACGTTCTGAACACTATAAAGAAGGACGTATTCCTTTATCTACTTTTAGAGCTGACATTGATTATGCTCTTGTAGAAGCACATACTACTTATGGTAGACTAGGTATCAAAGTTTGGATAATGAAAGGTGAAGTATATGGAAAAAGAGAACTTTCTCCATTAGTAGGCTTATCTAAACAAAAGAGCAAAGGTGGACGTGGTGGAAATAAGAACCAATCTCGTCGTAGAAAGTAATTTTTTAAAGAAAAGACAAAATGTTACAGCCTAAAAGAACAAAATTTCGTAAGCAGCAAAAGGGACGTATGAAAGGAAATGCGGGAAGAGGTCATTTGTTATCAAATGGTACTTTCGGTATTAAATCATTAGATTCAACATTTATTACTGCACGTCAAATAGAAGCAGCACGTATTGCCGCTACACGTTACATGAAAAGAGAAGGATCGTTATGGATTAAAATTTTTCCAGACAAGCCTATTACAAAGAAACCTCTTGAAGTACGTATGGGTAAGGGTAAAGGTGCCGTTGAATATTGGGCAGCAGTTGTAAAACCAGGACGTATGTTATTTGAAATAAGTGGTGTGCCATTAGAAACTGCTCAAGAAGCACTTCGTTTAGCAGCACAGAAACTTCCTGTAAAAACTAAGTTTATCATAGCTAGAGATTACGAAGCTTAATAGAAAGATATTATGAAGCAATCAGACATTAAACAGCTTTCAACAGCTGAGTTACAAGAGAAACTTAGTGAATCTAAAAAGAGTTATACAGACCTTAAGATGGCACATGTTATATCACCTTTAGATAATCCAATACAGTTACGAGTTGCGCGTCGCACAGTAGCTAGAGTGGCAACAGAACTAACTAAAAGAGACGTACAATAATTGTATTCTGCTGAAAGATGGAAAAAAGAAACTTAAGAAAAGAACGTATAGGGATCGTAACGAGTAACAAAATGGAGAAATCTATTGTTGTTGCTGAAGTTAAGAAGGTAAAACACCCTATGTATGGAAAATTCGTGTTAAAAACAAAGAAATATGTTGCACACGATGAGACAAATGACTGCAACGAAGGAGATACAGTAAAGATCATGGAAACACGACCTTTAAGTAAATCTAAGTGTTGGAGATTAGTAGAAATAATTGAAAGAGCGAAGTAATTATGTTACAACAAGAATCAAGATTAAAAGTAGCTGATAACACTGGTGCAAAGGAAGTTTTAACTATCCGTGTATTAGGTGGGACTAAAAGAAGGTATGCTTCTGTAGGAGATAAGATTGTAGTAGCTGTTAAAGATGCTACACCTAATGGTAGCATTAAGAAAGGTGCTGTCTCTACTGCAGTAGTTGTACGTACAGCTAAAGAGGTAAGACGTCCTGACGGATCTTACATTAGATTTGATGATAACGCTTGTGTACTTTTAAATCCTCAAGGGGAAATGAGAGGAACTCGTGTTTTCGGTCCTGTAGCTAGAGAACTTCGTGATAAACAATTCATGAAAATTGTATCATTGGCACCAGAAGTGCTTTAATTGATAAATAAAATGACAAAGCTTAAAATAAAATCAGGAGATACAGTAAAAGTAATTGCTGGTGATCATAAAGGATCAGAAGGTAAAGTACTTAAAGTATTAATAGATAAGAACAAAGCCATCGTAGAAGGTGTGAACATGGTTAAGAAACATACTAAACCAAGTGCGCAAAATCCTCAAGGTGGTATTGTAGAGAAAGAAGCATCTTTACATATATCTAACTTATCGTTGTTAACTTCTAAGGGAGAAACAACTAGAGTTGGTTATAAGATGGATGGTGATAATAAAGTAAGATTTTCTAAAAAATCTAATGAAGTAATTTAATTATGGCTTACGTTGCAAGATTAAAACAAGAGTATAAGGACAAAGTTGTTCCAACTCTTACGGAAGAATTTGGATATAAAAATGTAATGCAAGTACCTAAGCTTACTAAGATAGTAATATCTAAGGGTGTTGGTGCTGCTGTTGCGGATAAGAAATTAATCGATCACGCAGTAGAGGAGCTTACAAAAATATCTGGACAGAAAGCTATACATACAATGTCTAAGAAGGATGTTGCTTCTTTTAAATTGCGTAAAGGGATGCCAATTGGTGCAAAAGTTACGTTAAGAGGAGAGCAGATGTATGAATTCTTAGATCGTTTGGTGACTTCAGCTTTACCACGTGTTAGAGATTTTAACGGAATCAAAGCTACTGGTTTTGATGGACGTGGAAACTATAACTTAGGTGTAGTAGAACAAATCATATTTCCAGAAATAGATATTGACAAAGTTAATAAGATTTCAGGAATGGATATTACATTTGTGACTTCAGCAGAAACCGATAAGGAAGCTAAGTCATTATTAACAGAATTAGGATTACCTTTTAAAAAGAACTAAATTATGGCTAAAGAATCAATGAAAGCCCGTGAGGTGAAGCGTTCTAAAACGGTAGCTAAATATGCAGAGAAAAGAAAGGCTTTGAAAGAAGCTGGAGATTACGAAGCATTACAAAAGTTACCAAAAAATGCATCACCAGTACGTCAGCACAACCGTTGTAAACTTACAGGTAGACCAAAAGGTTATATGAGACAATTTGGAATTTCTCGTGTAATGTTTAGAGAAATGGCTAACCAAGGTTTAATTCCAGGTGTAAGAAAGGCAAGTTGGTAAAATTATAAATTGGTTTCAGGTTTGGCAATAGTGTCGAAAACCGCTACCGCAAATTAATACATATGAATACAGATCCAATAGCGGATTATTTAACGCGAGTTAGAAACGCAGTTAAGGCAAACCACAGAGTGGTTGAGATTCCTGCATCTAATTTAAAAAAAGAAATAACTAAGATTTTATTCGATCAAGGATTTATCTTAAGTTATAAGTTTGACGATTCTTCAGTACAGGGTACAATCAAAATTGCTTTGAAGTACAGTAAAGAAACTAAAGAATCAGTTATCAAAAAAATTCAAAGAATCAGTAAACCAGGTTTACGTAAGTATGCTTCATCTAACGAAATGCCAAGAATCCTTAACGGATTAGGTATTGCAATTGTTTCAACGTCTCACGGAGTGATGACAGGGAAACAAGCGCAGAGAGAAAATGTAGGTGGTGAAGTCTTATGTTACGTATACTAAAAACAGGAAATTATGTCAAGAATAGGTAAAAACCCAATAACAGTTCCTGAAGGTGTAACAGTTGAGATTAAAGATAACTTAATTACTGCTAAAGGTAAATTAGGTGAATTAACTCAAGAGTATTCGGAGATTGAAATAAAATTAGAAGACGGTACTATTACATTAGAGCGTTCTTCTGATAAGAAAGATTTAAGAGCAAAACATGGTCTTTATAGAGCATTAATTGCTAATATGATAGAAGGTGTTTCTAAAGGCTGGACCAAAGAACTAGAATTAGTTGGTGTAGGGTATAGAGCATCAAATCAAGGACAAAAGTTAGATTTGGCCGTTGGATTTTCTCATAATATTGTTTTGGACATTGCTCCAGAGGTAATCATTGAGACAATATCTGAAAAGGGTAAAAATCCAAGAGTTAAATTAACGTCTTTTGACAAACAATTGGTAGGTCAAGTTGCAGCTAAGATTCGCGGCTTTAGAAGACCTGAGCCTTACAAAGGAAAAGGTATCAAGTTTGTAGGTGAAGAAATCAGAAGAAAAGCAGGTAAATCAGCTTAATAATTAAGTTATGGCATTGACAAAGAACGAAAGAAGATTAAGAATTAAAAGCAGAATCCGTAAGGTAGTATCTGGGACTGAAACTAGACCAAGATTAGCTGTTTTTAGAAGTAATAAAGAAATTTATGCTCAAGTCGTAGATGATGTAACTGGTAAAACTTTAGCTGCTGCATCTTCAAGAGACAAGGACATTACAAAGTCTGAAGGAAGTAAATCAGAATTAGCTACATTAGTAGGTAAATCTGTTGCCGAAAAAGCTATTAAAGCTGGTGTTGAAACTATTTCTTTTGATAGAGGTGGATACTTATATCACGGTAGAGTAAAATCATTAGCAGAAGGTGCTAGAGAAGCAGGACTTAAATTTTAAGACATTATGTATCAAAAATATAAAAACGCAGAGCTTGTTAAACCAAGCGGATTAGAATTAAAAGATCGCTTAGTTGGCGTGCAGCGTGTAACTAAAGTAACAAAAGGTGGTAGAGCATTTGGTTTTTCTGCTATTGTTGTTGTTGGTGACGAAACAAATGTTGTAGGTCAAGGTTTAGGTAAATCTAAAGATGTAGCTACTGCAATTGCAAAAGCTATTGAGGATGCTAAGAAAAATTTAGTGAGAATTCCAATTCTTAAAGGAACTATACCACATGAGCAAAAAGGTAAGTATGGTGGAGCTAGAGTTAACATAATCCCGGCTGCACCTGGTACAGGAGTTATTGCAGGTGGTGCGGTAAGAATAGTACTTGAAGCAGTTGGTGTACATGATGTATTATCAAAGTCTCAAGGATCATCTAACCCTCACAACGTGGTAAAAGCAACATTTGATGCTTTATTACAATTAAGAGATGCTAAGTCTGTTGCTAAAGAGCGTGGAATTTCACTTGAAAAAGTATTTAACGGATAATCGATAGGATAAGATGGCAAAGATTAAAGTAAAGAAAGTAAAAAGTGCAATCAATCGTACTAAAAGACAAAAGCTTACATTAGCAGCTTTAGGTTTAAAAAAGATTGGACAAGTTGTAGAGCACGACGCCACACCAAACATCCTTGGTATGGTTAAGAAAGTTGAACATTTAGTTTCTGTAGAAGAAGCTTAAAAATATAACTTAAGAATGGATTTAAGTAATTTAAAACCTGCAGAAGGTTCAGTAAAAAATCAAGGAAAGCGTATTGGACGTGGACAAGGTTCTGGTAAAGGTGGTACCGCTACTCGTGGTCACAAAGGAGCAAAGTCTCGTTCAGGTTATTCTAAGAAAGTAGGATTTGAAGGTGGTCAAATGCCAATTCAAAGACGTGTACCTAAGTTTGGTTTCACTAATATTAACCGTATTGAGCATCAAGGTGTAAACTTAGATACTCTACAAAAGTTAGTAGATGAAAAGAAAATTGAAGGTAGTATTGATTTTGATACATTAATATCTTTAGGTTTAGCTGGTAAGAATGAACTAGTAAAAATTTTAGGTAGAGGTGAGTTAAAAGCAAAATTAACAGTAACTGCTCATAAATTTACTGCTACGGCAAAGGCGGCTATTGAAGCTGCTGGTGGTGAAGCTGTAACTTTATAAGATTTTTAGGATGAAAATAATAGAAACATTAAAAAACGTTTGGAAAATCACAGAACTTAAGGATAGAATTATTCTAACCTTAGGTTTGTTGTTGGTTTATCGTTTTGGTGCACAGGTAGTATTACCTGGTATTAATATCGATGCATTAGGTGGTTTACAAGCTGGTGTTGATGGTGGAATATTAGGATTGTTAAATGCATTTACAGGTGGGGCTTTTGCCAATGCATCTGTTTTTGCTTTAGGTATTATGCCTTACATATCTGCTTCCATTGTTGTTCAGTTAATGGGTATTGCGATTCCTTATTTACAAAAGCTTCAGAAAGAAGGTGCTAGTGGTCAAAAGAAAATCACTCAAATAACACGTTGGTTAACTATTGGTATTTGTCTGGTACAGGCACCAGGTTATTTAGCAAGCGTACCAGGATTATCAGGTGCTTCATCAATGGGAGCTATGTTAGTACCAGGTTTTAGTGAAAATATCTTTTACTTCTCATCAGTAATTATTTTAGTAACTGGTTGTGTTTTTGCAATGTGGTTGGGTGAAAAAATTACGGATAAAGGTATTGGTAATGGTATCTCATTATTAATTATGGTTGGTATTATCGCTACGTTACCACAGTCATTTATACAAAATGCTGCTTCTAGATTAGAAGGGGGTAATGGTGGATTCATGATGATATTAATAGAACTAGTTATTTGGTTCTTAATTATTCTAGGATCAATCTTCTTAGTAATGGCAGTTAGAAAAGTAGCTGTTCAGTACGCAAGAAGAACTGCAACTGGTGGCTACGAGAAAAATGTTTTTGGATCGCGTCAATTTTTACCATTGAAGCTTAATGCTTCAGGTGTAATGCCTATTATCTTTGCACAAGCTATTATGTTTGTACCAAGTTTAATTGGTGGATCAGCATGGTTGAAAGATACCGATTCAGGAGTATGGATGCAAGCTAATTTCTCAGATATATTTGGTTTTTGGTATAATTTAATGTTTGCTTTATTGATTATAGTATTTACATATTTCTATACAGCAATTACGGTACCAACTAATAAAATGGCTGATGATTTAAAACGAAGCGGTGGGTTTATTCCAGGTATTCGTCCGGGGTCAGAAACCTCTGAGTATTTAGACAAAGTAATGTCACAAATTACATTACCAGGTTCTATATTTTTAGCTTTAGTCGCTGTTTTTCCAGCATTTATTGTATCCTTAATGAAGGTACAACAAGGATGGGCATTATTCTTTGGTGGTACATCACTATTAATTATGGTTGGTGTAGCAATTGATACAATGCAACAGATTAATTCTTATTTATTAAATAAGCATTATGATGGATTGATGAAAACAGGTAAAAATAGAAAAGCGGTTGCGCAATAAGATATAATTATGGCAAAACAAGCAGCAATAGAACAAGACGGGACAATTATAGAAGCATTATCTAATGCTATGTTTCGTGTTGAATTAGAAAATGGTCATATAGTGACCGCACATATCTCTGGTAAAATGCGTATGCATTACATTAAGTTGTTACCAGGAGATAAGGTGAAATTAGAAATGAGTCCTTACGATTTAACTAAGGCTCGAATAACCTATAGATACTAATACGATGAAAGTAAGAGCATCAGTAAAGAAAAGAAGCGCAGACTGTAAGTTAGTGCGCAGAAAAGGTAGACTTTACGTCATTAACAAAAAGAATCCTAGATTCAAACAAAGACAAGGGTAATTATGGCAAGAATTGCAGGTGTAGACATACCAAAACAGAAAAGAGGAGTTATCTCTTTAACTTATATCTACGGAGTAGGTAGAAGTAGATCAAAAGAAATTTTAGCAGCAGCTAAAGTTGACGAAAACACTAAAGTTCAAGATTGGACTGACGATGAAATTGGAGCAATCCGTGAATCTGTTGGAACTTTTAAAATTGAAGGTGAATTACGTTCTGAAACACAAATGAACATTAAGCGATTAATGGATATTGGATGTTACAGAGGTATTCGTCATAGAGTTGGTCTTCCATTAAGAGGACAACGTACTAAGAATAACTCACGTACAAGAAAAGGAAGACGTAAAACAGTTGCTAATAAAAAGAAAGTAACTAAGTAATCAATAGTCTTTAGTCTTTAGACGTTGGAAAGAATCTGTTTGAAATTTGACGGTTTAGGATTCTAGCGACTATTAACTAATACTAAAAGCTAAAAATATAATGGCAAAAGCAAGTACAAAAAAACGTAAAGTCATAGTTGATGCAATTGGTGAAGCTCATATCACTGCTTCATTTAACAACATCATTATTTCTTTAACAAATAAAAAAGGTGACGTTATTTCTTGGTCATCAGCTGGTAAAATGGGATTTAGAGGTTCTAAAAAGAACACACCTTATGCTGCTCAATTAGCTGCAGAAGATGCGGCAGGAGTTGCTAAAGAAGCTGGATTAAAGAAAGTAAAGGCATACGTTAAAGGGCCAGGTAATGGTAGAGAATCTGCTATCAGATCTATACATAATGCTGGTATTGAAGTTTCAGAAATTATTGATGTAACTCCACTTCCTCATAACGGTTGTCGTCCACCAAAAAGACGTAGAGTTTAATCTAAATTTTTATTTAGATGTCTAACTTATTATAGTTAGAATACTTACTTAAATTACCTTATAAACTAATATCATCCATATATGTGTTGATATTAGTTTATTTTGTGTAAATTTGCAAACTGAAAAATTATAACAAGTATTAATAAGAGGTCAACGATTAATGAAGGATAAGATTAAGACCTTAATTCATTAATCACTCTTAAAAAACAAATTAAAATGGCAAGATATACTGGTCCTAAAACTAAAATAGCTCGTAAATTTGGACAAGCTATATTCGGAGACGATAAAGCTTTCGAAAAAAGAAATTATCCACCTGGACAACATGGTAACACACGTCGTCGTGGTAAAAAATCTGAATATTCTGTTCAGTTAATGGAAAAGCAAAAAGCTAAATATACTTACGGTATTTTAGAAAAGCAATTCAGAAACATGTTTAAAAGAGCAACTTCTGCTAAAGGAATTACAGGTGAAGTATTACTTCAATTATGTGAATCTCGTTTAGATAACGTTGTTTACAGAATGGGAATTTCTCCTTCTAGAAGTGGTGCTAGGCAATTAGTTTCTCACAGACATATTACCGTTAACGGTGAAAAAGTAAACATACCTTCTTACCAATTAAAAGCTGGTGATGTTGTTGCTGTAAGAGAAAAGTCTAAATCTTTGGAGGCTATTCAAAATTCATTATCTAATTCTAGTGAAGTTTTTGAATGGATTACATGGAACACAAATACAATGAATGGAACTTATGTTGCAGTACCGGCAAGAATCCAAATTCCAGAACAAATCAACGAGCAGTTAATCGTTGAGCTTTACTCTAAATAATAATCTAATCACATTGGTATTTGGCCAAAGGTTTTATAGGACTTCTTCAAACTTATAAATCGCGCAACCAAATAACAATTAAAACGAAGAATATATGGCAATATTAAATTTTCAGAAGCCTGATAAAGTAATCATGATTAATTCTACTGATTTCGAAGGTAAATTCGAGTTCAGACCTTTAGAGCCAGGATATGGATTAACTGTTGGTAATGCTTTAAGAAGAGTTTTATTATCTTCATTAGAAGGTTTTGCTATTACGTCAATAAAAATAGAAGGTGTAGATCATGAGTTTTCTACAATTTCTGGAGTAGTTGAGGATGTTACTGAAATGATTTTGAACTTAAAGCAAGTTAACTTTAAGCGTCAAATTGAAGAAGTTGATAACGAAACTGTTACAATTTCTATATCAGGACAAAATCAAATTACGGCTGGTGATTTTCAGAAGTTTATTTCGGGTTTCCAAGTTTTAAATACAGATTTAGTAATCTGTAACTTAGACCCTAAAGTAAATATCAATATGGAATTGACTATTGAAAAAGGAAGAGGTTACGTTCCTGCAGAAGAGAATAAGAAATCTTCAGCAGCAATAGGAACTGTTTTTATTGATTCAATTTTTACACCAATCCAGAACGTAAAATATGCTATTGAAAACTTCCGTGTTGAGCAAAAAACGGATTACGAAAAATTAGTTTTTGAAATTAGAACTGATGGATCTATTAATCCTAAAGACGCTTTAACAGAAGCAGCAAAAATATTAATTCACCACTTCATGTTATTCTCTGATGAGCGTATCACTTTAGAAGCTGATGAAATTGCACAGACTGAAACTTATGATGAAGAATCACTTCACATGAGACAACTATTGAAAACTAAATTAGTTGATATGGATCTTTCTGTACGTGCTCTTAATTGTTTAAAAGCTGCAGAAGTTGATACATTAGGTGACTTAGTATCATTCAATAAAAATGATTTAATGAAATTCAGAAACTTCGGTAAGAAGTCTTTAACTGAACTAGAAGAACTAGTAAATGTAAAAGGGTTAAACTTCGGAATGGATTTAAGCAAATATAAATTAGATAAGGATTAAATAGATTAGGATTCTTGTGAAAGCAGGAATCCAATTCTAATAAATAAAATTATTATTAATCATATTTTGCTCCTCAATAAAGAGTTTGGTAGCAAGATGATAACACTAAAGTCATGAGACACGGAAAAAAATTCAACCACTTAGGTAGACAAACAGCACATAGAAAGTCAATGTTAGCAAATATGGCTTGTTCTTTAATAGAGCACAAGCGTATTAATACTACCGTTGCTAAAGCGAAAGCTTTAAAGCAGTTTGTAGAGCCTATGATTACAAAATCTAAGACAGATACTACACATAACAGACGTATTGTAATGGCTAAGCTAAGACAAACTGATGCAGTTGCAGAATTGTTTAGAGATGTAGCACCAAAAATTGGTGATCGTCCAGGTGGTTATACACGTATCATCAAATTAGGAAACAGATTAGGTGATAATGCTGATATGGCAATGATAGAATTAGTTGATTACAACGAAATCTATAATGCTGATAAAGCACCAAAGAAAACAACTCGTAGAAGTAGAAGAGGTGGTAACAAAGCTACTGAAGCACCAGCTACTGAAGTTAACACTTCAAACGAAGAAGAATAAATGTTAATAAGCATTTAAAAATATAAAGGATAAACTGTTTCAGTTTATCCTTTTTTTTTGGATTTTTGTAAAAGTTATTATTGATAATATATATGTTGGTTTAGTTTTAAGATAAATCAATGTTTAACAACAGGCTCTTAGCTCGTAATAGGAATAAATTAATCAATATTTAACGATTTAAAAATTATAAGGCGTATTAAAAGTACTCTAGTGTTTACAATTAATAAAATAACAAAACAGCTTAATAACTCACATTTAAGTCATGAAGTATAAACAAAGAAAAAAAGCGATCATCTTATTAGCCGATGGAACAATCTTTCATGGTAAGTCTATAGGAAAAGAAGGATCTGCTTTTGGTGAAGTATGTTTTAATACAGGTACCACAGGTTATCAAGAAATTTTTACAGATCCGTCTTATTACGGTCAATTAATGGTAACCACCAATGCTCATATTGGTAATTATGGCACCAAAGAAGATGAAGTAGAATCGGATGCTATTAAAATTGCAGGATTAATTTGTAAAAATTTTAGTTTTAATTATTCACGACCAGCAGGTGACGCATCTTTAGAAGAATTTTTTGAGAAAAATAATACATTAGCCATCTCTGATGTAGATACACGTGCTTTAGTGAGTTATATTAGAGATAATGGTGCAATGAATGCGGTTATTTCTACGGAAGTAGACAATATAGAAGATCTCAAAAAGCAACTATCTGAAATTCCTTCTATGGTTGGGTTAGAACTAGCATCTAAGGTTTCAACTAAAGAGCCATATTTTGTAGGTGATGAAAATGCGACTTATAAAATTGCAGCCTTAGATATTGGAATTAAAAAGAACATTCTTAGAAACTTAGCTAAGCGTGATGCTTATATTAAAGTATTTCCTTATAATTCGAAGTTTGAAGAGTTAGAAGCATTTAATCCAGATGGTTATTTCTTATCTAATGGTCCTGGTGATCCGGAACCTTTAATAGATGCCATTAACTTAGCCAAAGAAATAATTGCTAAGAATAAACCATTATTTGGTATTTGTTTAGGACATCAAGTGATTGCTTTAGCAAACGGAATTTCAACCTATAAGATGCACAACGGCCATAGAGGTATAAATCATCCTGTTAAAAATCTAATTACAGGAAAAGGTGAAATAACATCTCAAAATCATGGATTTGCTGTTAATCGTGAAGAAACTGAAGCTAACACCAATGTAGAAATCACCCACGTTCATTTAAACGATGATACGGTGGCAGGAATCAAGCTAAAAGATAAAAATTGTTTCTCAGTTCAATACCATCCAGAAGCAAGTCCTGGACCAAATGACTCTTTATATCTGTTTGATCAGTTTATTGAGAATCTCAAAAAATTGTAAATATAAAAAACGCAATGAAATTTAAATTTCATTGCGTTTTTTTAGTTACGAAAACAATATCGTAAACTTTAATCATAAATATGATTTTTGTCAAGTTTAGAGTCATAGATTTTCGTAAATTTGTTACTATCAATAAGGTGTTATTGACGTTCTTTAGAATGATTTATTAGACTGAAAACTCACATCTTACATATTTAATAAAAGTTAACTAAAACCAAAAATAATGAGTATTATTATTAATGTACACGCAAGACAAATTTTCGATTCTCGAGGAAATCCAACAGTAGAAGTGGATGTTACAACAGAAAACGGTGTTATGGGTAGAGCAGCAGTACCTTCTGGTGCATCTACAGGTGAGCACGAAGCTGTTGAACTTAGAGATGGTGGCGATACTTATATGGGAAAAGGAGTTCTTAAGGCTGTAGAAAATGTAAACTCTGCAATTGCTCAAGAATTATTAGGCATGTCAGTTTTTGAACAAAATGCTATAGATAAAATGATGATTGATTTAGATGGTACTCCCAATAAATCAAAGTTAGGTGCTAACGCAATTTTAGGGGTGTCTCTTGCTGTTGCAAAGGCGGCGGCTAATGAGTTAGGTATGCCACTATATAGATATGTTGGTGGTGTTTCTGCCAATACATTGCCATTACCAATGATGAATATTATTAACGGTGGTTCTCATAGTGATGCTCCAATTGCATTTCAAGAATTCATGATTATGCCTGTTAAAGCAAAAAACTTTACACAAGCAATGCAAATGGGAACTGAGATTTTCCATAGCCTTAAAAAGGTATTACATGATAGAGATTTAAGTACAGCTGTTGGTGATGAAGGAGGTTTTGCTCCAAACTTACCAGGAGGAACTGAAGATGCATTAGATACAATTAAGAAAGCAGTTGAGAAAGCTGGATATAAATTTGGTGAAGATATTATGATCGCATTGGATTGTGCTGCAGCAGAATTTTTTGTAGATGGTAAATATGACTACAAAAAATTTGAAGGAGACTCTGGTGTTATTAGAACAAGTAAAGAACAAGCTGATTATTTAGCTGAATTAGCTGCTAATTATCCAATTATTTCTATTGAAGATGGAATGGATGAGAACGATTGGGATGGTTGGAAATATTTAACAGAAAAGATTGGGGATAAAGTGCAATTAGTTGGTGATGATTTGTATGTAACTAATGTAGAGCGTTTATCTCGTGGAATTGAAAATGGTATAGCCAATTCAATTTTAATAAAAGTAAACCAAATTGGAACATTAACAGAAACTATTGCTGCAGTAAATATGGCACATAATGCAGGTTATACGTCTGTAATGTCTCATAGATCTGGGGAAACAGAAGATAATACTATAGCAGATTTAGCTGTAGCATTAAACTGTGGTCAAATTAAAACAGGTTCTGCATCTCGTAGTGACCGTATGGCTAAGTACAATCAATTATTACGCATTGAAGAAGAATTAGGCGAAGTTGCTTATTTTCCTGGTGCGAATGCTTTTAAAATAAAAGCTTAAATTTTAAGCTTCTAATAATATTAAACCATCTAAAAGAAATTTTAGATGGTTTTTTTATGATACAGATGGAGTATTGTAGAATATATTTTTTAAGTGTTTAAATTATTTTGGTTATTGAGAGAAGCATTAAGATTAACAACCTAAGAGTCTATTTTTATTCAAATTAACTACTATTTATTTCTATTTATGCTAAAAACATTTTAATGATTTTAAAGTATTCATAGAAATTGTTAAAACCATTATAAATGTGCTTTCTAAATCGTTTGATATTTCGTAAATTTACATTCCTTATAATTTATTAAAATCCGAAAAGAAAATATGTCAGATAAAGCTACATTAGAAATTAATGGTGAAAAGTACGAATTCCCTATAGTAATAGGATCAGAAAAGGAAGTTGCTATAGATATCAAAAGTTTAAGAACTGCCACAAATGGAGTTATCACTATTGATCCAGGTTTCAAAAACACTGGTAGTTGTGAAAGTGCTATTACTTTTTTAGATGGAGAAAAAGGTATCTTAAGATATAGAGGTTACTCTATTGAAGAACTGGCCGAAAAAGCTAGTTTCTTAGAAGTAATATACTTACTTATTTTCGGAGAATTACCAAATAAGAAAAAATTAGATCAATTTCATGAAGATATTAAGTCTCACTCTGTAGTAGATGATGATCTTAAAAAGATTTTAGATGCTTTTCCTAAGTCGGCTCATCCAATGGGTGTTTTGTCTTCACTAACAAGCGCACTAACTGCGTTTTACCCATCTTCAGTAGATGTTGCTTCAGAAGAAGCGATGTATAATTCTATTGTTACTATTTTAGGTAAGTTTCCTGTAATAGTGTCTTGGACTATGCGTAAAAAACAAGGTTTACCATTAGAATATGGTGATGATGATTTAGGGTATGTAGAGAATATTTTAAAGATGATGTTTAAGAGTCCAAACGGGCATTATAATCAAAATCCTATATTAGTTAATGCATTAGATAAACTTTTAATTTTACATGCAGATCATGAGCAAAACTGTTCTACATCTACAGTAAGAATAACTGGTTCTTCTCATGCAGGACTTTTTGTTTCTCTTGCATCTGGTATATCTGCACTTTGGGGACCTCTACATGGAGGTGCTAACCAAGCTGTATTAGAAATGTTAGAAGCTATTCAAGCAGATGGTGGTGATACTAAAAAATATATGGCTAAGGCTAAGGATAAAAATGATCCTTTCCGTCTTATGGGATTCGGTCATCGTGTTTATAAAAACTTTGACCCAAGAGCTAAGATTATTAAAGTTGCTGCAGATGAGTTATTAGCAGATTTAGGAATTGAAGATCCTATTTTAGAAATTGCTAAAGGATTAGAAAAAGAAGCTTTAGAAGATCCTTATTTTGTTGACAGAAAATTATATCCGAATGTTGATTTCTATTCTGGTATTATTTACAGAGCTATGGGAATTCCTGTAGAGATGTTTACAGTAATGTTTGCATTAGGTCGTTTACCAGGTTGGATAGCGCAATGGAAAGAAATGAGAAGAAATCAAGAACCTATTGGTCGCCCAAGACAATTATATACAGGTGAAACATACAGACCGTTTGTACCAGTAGAAAATAGATAACATTTTACATAACATTTTTTAAAAGCTTCATATTTATTATGAAGCTTTTTCTATTTTTGACTTTATCAAAAAGTAAAAACTAATTGAGACTTCTATTATAATTAAGCACAATAAAGGAGTCATAGATTAAAAAGATATTCATATGAAATTAAACATACAAAACGAGAGTTCTCGTCTTAGATCAGTGATTTTAGGAACTGCAGAAAGTGTAGGTAAAGTTCCGTCATTAGAAGACGCTTACGATCCTAAATCTATTCAGCATATAAAGGCAGGGACTTACCCAACAGAAGCGGATATGGTGCAAGAAATAGATGCTGTAGAAGCGATCTTAAAAAAATATGATGTAACAGTATATAGACCAAAAGTAATTTCTAATTATAATCAAATTTTTTCAAGAGACATTGCATTTGTTATTGAAGACAAATTAATTGAAGCCAATATTCTACCAGACCGTGAAAGAGAATACGAGGCTATTCAACATGTATTAGATTTAATAGGGAAGGATAATATCATAGTTCTTCCAGAAGAATGTCATGTAGAAGGAGGCGATGTAATGCCTTATAACGATTATATATTTATAGGAACATATTCTGGTGAGGATTATTCAGATTACATTACTGCAAGGACTAATATGGATGCTGTTATTGCCATTCAAGAGTTATTTCCAGACAAAATAGTAAAGTCATTTGAACTTCGTAAATCTAATACTGATCCGAAAGAAAATGCACTTCATTTAGATTGTTGTTTTCAACCCATAGGAAAAGATAAAGCGATACTTCATAAAAACGGTTTCTTAATTGAAAGAGAATATGAATGGTTATTAAATTTCTTTGGAAAAGAGAATGTTTTTGAAATAACTAAAGAGGAAATGTTTAATATGAACAGTAATATATTTTCAATTTCTGAAGATGTAATAATTTCAGAAAAGAACTTTATAAGATTAAATACTTGGTTGCGTGAAAATGGTTTTACTGTTGAAGAAGTCGCTTATGCTGAAATAGCAAAGCAAGAGGGCTTATTACGTTGTTCAACAATGCCGTTAATTAGAGATTAAGTTACTTTCTATATAAGAAATAATTTGTAACAAGATTTATATATTCTTCCTTAGCTTCATCACGGCTAATGTTTTTTACTTGAAATAAAGCATTAGCCTTAAAAGCATTAATTATAGGTTTACGACTACTTGGCGTATCATAATTGCGAGTAGCTTTTTTATAATAGGCGTAGAGGCGTAATAAAAAATCGGCAGGAAAAGGTTCTGTATGATCATTGACTAGATCCACAGCGTCTTTAAATTTTATGTCTAATTCTTTAGAAATCATTATTTTATTTCTGCAATGATACTTTCACCACCACGAACTTTCTGATTAAGTTCAACTTTTATTTTAGCATCCAAAGGTAAGAATAAATCAACTCGCGATCCAAATTTAATAAAACCAGAATCACCACCTTGCTTAGCTTGCATATCAACTTTGGCATAATTAACAATACGTTTGGCTAAAGCACCAGCAATTTGTCTATATAGTATTTTACCAAAATGTTTATTTTCTACAACTACAGTAGTACGCTCATTTTCTTCACTTGCTTTGGGGTGCCAAGCAACTAAATATTTCCCTGGATGATATTTACTATAAGTTACATTTCCAGAAATAGGGAAGCGTGTTACATGGACATTAACAGGAGACATAAAAACAGATACCTGAATACGTTTGTCTTTAAAAAATTCGTTTTCCTGCACTTCTTCAATTACAACAACTTTACCGTCAACCGGTGATACGGCCTGTTTTTCATCAGGATTTGTACTTCTTTTAGGGTTTCTGAAAAATTGAAGAATGAGTACAAAGAAACCTAAAACAAGGAGCATCAGGCTCTTTCTAAGCCATTCTACAGCTATAAACGCATCTATTAAAAAAAATGAACCTACAACGATAACTAATGTTATAAATATAATTTTATGACCTTCTTTATGAAACATACTTTAAAATTCTTAAGAATAAATATATAAATGGTACTGCAAAGATAATACTATCTAGACGATCTAATAGTCCACCGTGTCCTGGCATTATTACACCGCTGTCTTTTACACCAGCCTGGCGTTTAAATTTAGATTCTATTAAGTCGCCAAATGTACCAAAAACACTTACAATAATGGCCAAAATTAACCAAGAAGTAAAACCTAAGGTATTTGTATAGCTTGCGATAAAATAACTAGAAATACAAGCGAAAAATAACCCACCTAGAAAACCCTCTACGGTCTTTTTAGGTGAAATACTTGGGAATAGTTTTTGTTTTCCAAAATTCTTACCAACTAAATAGGCAGCACTGTCATTTACCCAAATAAGCACAAAACCACCTAAAAGCATTAGAGGTGTGAATTTATTTTGATAATTAGCAATGAGTAACATAAAAACAAAACCACTTGTTAAGTAAAAAGCAGTTACAATATGTCTCTTAGATTCGAAAAGGGGAATTTTTTTTGATGTAAATAAATCTTTAATTAAAATAAGATTTACAAATATGGTTATAATGAGTAATATTTTAATTGCTTCATTAGCAATTAAGTTCGTTGAATTATAGATGCTAATGTACCAAAAGCCAATATAAATGACAGCAAAAATAAGATATTGCGCAATAGACTTAAGATTAATAAGACGACTAAATTCTGTTAGACAGATAAATCCAAAGACTCCAATTAGAGCTACCGTTGCGGCTTGAGAATAAAGTGAACCAATGAGTAGTGCTACGTATATAGCGCCAGACAAGGCTCTTGTTGCTAACTCTTTCATTATAGATCTTCTAGTAAGAGTAGATATAAATTTTTCGAACTACTTCCATAAGATAAGAAGTCTTTATCGTCTGCTGTTTTAAAATGCTTGATTGTAGTAATATTGGTTGGTATTTTTTGTTTGCTTTTTGCTTTTATAATTCCGTTTAATCCTTCGCCTATTGTTTCCACAAATTGGCTAGTAGTAGCATAAATTATAAAATTGTCTGGTAATTCAATTAATTTTTTTTCAGCAATTTGATTTGAAGAAATTAATAAAGAGCCATCGTCAGAAATTAAATATTCGCAAGTAGATAAAAAATACGCGCTTTCTGATAGTTTTTTAGTAGAATTTAAATTAAAATCTTTAAATAATTCTGATAAGCGCTCATCAATCAAGAAAACTTTATCATCATGCCAGTTGTTTTCGTCTAAAATGGCATTAAAGCTTTGTTGCACTTCTTCAATATTTTCACAATATAAAAACTTTCCACCATTAGCCTTAAAGTTAATAGTAAAACGTTCATCTACAGGTAGCTTCATTTCAGGCATGTACTTGCCTCGCTCATGATTTGGTATGTTTTCTTCAGTTTTTTCAGATTTTCTTCCGAAGAATTTACTAAATATGCTCATTCAATAATTGCTATTTATCCTTGTATGGTGTTATTTTCAAATATAAAAAAACTTAAACTAACACAGGGTTAATTTAAGTTTTTTATATGATTGTAGGCTATGAAGGTCTACGCTTCTTCTTCACTATTTAATATAGGAGTTTCAAAAGCGCGCTTACCAAATATCTTCTCAAGGTTATCTTTAAATATAACTTCTTTATCTAAAAGCACTTCTGCTAATTCGGTTAATTTATCCTTGTTGTTTTCTAATAGATGTATAGCACGTTGATATTGTTTTTCAATAATATCAGATATTTCTTGATCAATAAGTTCTGCTGTTTTTTCACTGTATGGTTTTGTAAAACCATATTCAGATTGTCCAGAAGAATCATAATACGTTAAGTTACCAACTTTATCGCTAAGTCCGTAAACAGTCACCATAGCTCGTGCTTGCTTAGTTACTTTTTCTAAGTCACTTAAGGCACCTGTAGAAATTTTATCAAAAATCACTTTTTCTGCAGCTCTACCACCTAATGCAGCACACATTTCGTCTAGCATTTGTTCTGGGTGTACAATTAAGCGTTCTTCTGGTAAATACCATGCAGCACCTAAAGAACGTCCTCTTGGTACAATAGTTACTTTAACTAAAGGAGCAGCATGCTCTAACATCCAACTCACTGTGGCATGACCAGCTTCGTGAAAAGCAACAGCTCTTTTTTCTGCCGGGGTAATAATTTTATTTTTCTTTTCTAAACCACCAATAATTCTATCAACAGCATCTAAGAAATCTTGTTTATTTACTGATTTTTTACCTTTTCTAGCTGCAATTAAAGCCGCTTCGTTACAAACATTAGCAATATCTGCACCAGAAAAACCTGGAGTTTGTTTTGCTAAGAAATCGATATCTAAAGTTTCTTCTTTTTTAAGTGGACGTAAATGCACTTCAAAAATCTCTTTACGTTCTCTAACATCTGGAAGATCTACATAAATCTGACGGTCAAAACGACCAGCTCTCATTAATGCACTATCTAATACATCAGCTCTGTTTGTTGCAGCTAACACAATAACGTTTGTGTTAGTACCAAACCCATCCATTTCTGTTAAGAGTTGGTTTAATGTGTTTTCACGTTCATCGTTAGAGCCAGACATGTTATTTTTTCCTCTTGCTCTACCAATAGCATCAATCTCATCAATAAATATAATTGAAGGAGATTTCTCTTTAGCTTGTTTAAATAGATCTCTAACACGAGATGCACCTACACCAACAAACATTTCTACGAAATCTGAACCAGATAAAGAGAAAAAAGGAACTTTAGCTTCACCTGCAACAGCTTTTGCTAATAATGTTTTTCCTGTTCCTGGAGGTCCTACTAATAATGCACCTTTCGGTATTTTACCACCTAAAGCGGTATACTTTTCTGGGAATTTTAAGAAATCTACAATTTCTTGTACTTCTTCTTTAGCTCCTTCTAGACCTGCAACATCTTTGAAAGATGTTTTTATATCAATTTTTTCATCAAAAAGTTTAGCTTTAGATTTTCCAATATTGAAAAGCTGACCACCAGCTCCTCCGCCTCCGCCACCAGACATACGACGCATAATAAAAATCCAAACACCAATAATTAATACAAATGGTAATAATGTTAAAAGGAAATCTCCCCATACATTATGTTCTGTTTCATATACCAATTCTGTACTCAGGTTATTATCTTTAATAACTTGATTAACTTCTTTTTCAAAATTCTGAAGATCCCCAAATTCAAACTTATAGTTTGGTGAAGGAGTTGCAGAAGGAAATATTGAATTAGAATTTGTTTTTTTGTGAGGTGCTTGCTCTTTAGCTTCTTTAGTTAAGAATACACGAGCTTCTCTCTTATTTACAATTTCTATTTTGTCTACTTGCCCTTGATTTAAATAATCCAAGAATTGTGCAGGAGTTGTTTGTGTGCCTGTAGATTCACCAAATCCTCCAGAAAAAATCTGAAATGATATAAATACAGCTATAATGATTCCGTAGATCCAATAAGGATTTAATTTCGGTTTTTTGTTTAAGTTTTTATTGTCTTTTGCCATTCTAAGCGTGTGTGTTTATTTAGTAACTTGTTTCAATTTTAGTGATTTTAGCATCTCCCCAAAGCTCTTCAATATTGTAATATTCTCTAATATGTTTTTGAAACACATGTACCACAACATTAACATAATCCATTAAAACCCATTCAGCATTTTCTGTACCCTCAACATGCCAAGGCTTATCTTTTAATGCTTTACTAACTTGTTTTTGAACAGAACTGACAATGGCGTTTACTTGTGTGTTTGAAGAACCTTCACAAACAATAAAATAATCACAAACAGTATTTTCTATTTCTCGTAAATCTAATATTGTTATCTCTTTTCCTTTTACTTCCTCGATGCCTCCGATGATTGTTGTAATGAGTTGGTCTGTAGGGATTTTATCTTTAGTCATTAATTTGTATTAATTTTGTGCAAAGTTATTATATTTTTCGTTCTTGTAGGCGCATAATGTCATAAGAAAACTATAAAATAAATTTGCCTAGTAAATGTACATAATCAAACTTAATGCCATTGAGTCTACAAATACCTATCTAAAAGATTTGGCAACGGTATCTCTACCTAAAGATTACAGTGTTGTGGTTGCAGATTCGCAGACTAAAGGTAAGGGTCAAATGGGCGCAAAATGGAAGGTGGAAGGCGGAAAAAACCTTACTGTTAGTGTGTTTAAAAGATTGCCAGGTTTTAATGTTACCGATCAGTTTTATATAAGTATGACTGTGGCGTTAGCAATTATTAGAGCTTTGAGTATCTTAAAAATACCTAGATTGCATGTTAAATGGCCTAACGACATTTTGTCAGCGGACAAGAAGATATGTGGAGTTTTAATTGAAAATGTCATAAAAAATAATCAACTTCAAGGTTCTATAATTGGATTTGGACTTAATGTAAATCAAAAATTTTTTGATAATTTGCCTCAAGCTTCCTCCATGAGCTTGCTTACGGGAGTTCTTTATAATAAAGATGAAGTGCTTGCAGAGGTATTAAAACAGCTGCAATTTTATTTTAAAATCTTAGAATCTAAGCGGTTTTATGAAATTAAGACCGCATATGAAGGTGAGTTATTTAGAAAAGATAAGCCATCTACATTTTTAACAGTAAGTGACAATCGACGCTTTGCAGGAATAATACAAGGAGTAACAGAAAATGGACAATTACAAGTTTGGACTGAAGATGACATTATTAGATCCTTTGATTTAAAGGAAATAAAACTGCTCTATTAAATCCAAACTTGGAATTATAAATTTTTAGATTTCAGTTTTCATATTGGTAACCAAAGTCTCAATAAATTTACTGATAGGGCCTTTAATCATCATACCCATCATGGCATTAAATTCACCTTCAAAATTTAATTTCACCTCCGTTTTGTTAGGTTCAATTTCTGTAATATCTGCGATTAAAGAAAAATCTAATTTTCCGCCTGCTGCACCTAAAACAATCTTACTATTAGGGATTGCTTCTTTTTTCTTCAATACAATTTCTGGCATTCCTTTTAATGCGAAAAGAAATTTATCGTTGTCCAAAACTTCAAATTTACTTATGTTTTCAGGCATTAAGCTTTCAAAATTTTTAACATCAGATAAAAAATTAAAGGTAGATTCAGCTGATTTATCTAAAGTTACTTTTGGAGATTCTAATTTCATCTTTTTTTATTGTTAAGTTGTTGTTTTGCTAAGTTAATGGCAGACGTTTTAATAAAATATTCTTTTATTAACTGCACCACCTAACACTTGTACTTTTATATATCAATTAGCGTTCCACTCACTTGGATTTGCATTCCATTTTGCTAAAATGTCTTGCTGATCTTTTGTTATATAGTCATTGTCTAAAGCTTGTTCTAATAAATTTTCATAATTACCAAGGGTGTGTAATTCTACATTGGCTTCTTCAAAATTCTTCTTAGCAATATCAAATCCGTAAGAAAAAATGGCAACCATGCCTTTTACCTTAACTTCGGCTTCATTTAAAGCCGTAACAGCATTAAGACTGCTCATTCCGGTGCTGATTAAATCTTCAACAACAACAACAGTTTGTCCTTTTTCAATATAACCTTCAATTTGGTTTTGACGACCATGCTTTTTTGCTTCTGGTCTAACATATACAAAAGGCAGATTTAAATATTCTGCAACTAAAGCTCCAATTCCTATTGCACCAGTGGCGACACCAGCAATTACATCTGGTTTACCGTAAAGCGTTTCAATATTTTTAGCAATTGTTTCTCTAATGTAATTTCTTACAAGCGGAAATGATAATACAATTCTATTATCACAATAAATTGGAGATTTCCAGCCAGAAGCCCAAGTAAAAGGATCTTCGGGTTGTAATTTTATAGCATTAATTTGCAGTAAAACTTCGGCTGTTTTTTTGGCGGTGTCTTTGTTAAAAATCATATTACAAAAATAATGATTTTTAAATCTTAAGAAATTTTAAATTAATTAAATTTTCATTTCAAATACTTTCTCGAAAAAAATAATATTTTTACATATAGAATGTTGAAACAACCGAAACGATGTACACTATATATGTAGGTGATAAACCTATAATTTTAACTACTGAGAATACTAAGGAAACTGACTTTAAATCTTTTCTTTTAAAATCCGTGAATATTGGTAAAGTCATAAAGACTTTAAATAATACGGATTTAAAGGCCGTGCATTTAATACATAAGAATGAGGATAAGTTACTTAAAAAGTTTTTGAAGCTATTACCGAATGTTGTTGCTGGTGGAGGTAAAGTTTATAACGATAAAGGTGAAATTCTCTTTATTTATAGAAATGATAAATGGGATTTGCCAAAAGGAAAAGCTGAACGCAATGAAACTATTGAAGAAACAGCGATTAGAGAAGTTGAAGAAGAAACAGGTGTTGAGGGTCTAAAAATTGTGAAAGCAATACCGACGACTTATCATATTTTTAAACGTCATGGTAAACTTAGAATAAAAATTACGCATTGGTTTGAAATGAAAACAAGTTTTAATGGTCAATTGTTTCCTCAAGAAAAAGAGGGTATTACTAAAGTAGAGTGGTTAGATGATAAAGCATCTCAAAAAGCTTTAGAGAATAGTTATGCAAATATTAGGATATTGGTTTAAAACAGTTTTATTGTGTAGCTAAAAAACGTTTTCAAAATTATGTACTTGTAATTTTGAAAACGCTTTTTTAAATTTAGGCTTAAATTAACAGTACTTCTTAATAGACCTTTTCTTCTACTAAAATCATTCACATTAACGGACTGCTGCCTAATGCAGTGTAGAAATCTTATTTAGAATTTAATATCGAAACAGCATTAAATAGTTTTGTTTTTATACCAGAATCAAATAGGTTGTCTTTTGTAAATTTCTGATTCACTTCAATTTCAATTCCTAAATAATGTACTGAAAATTGTTTTCTTAAATAGGTTGTAAACCCATCAGCTTTTCCTAAATACGGATAGTTGAATCTTACGTTTAAGTTCGGGTCTTGTTTTAAAAGTTCTAACTTTAATTGTTTGCACAACTGTTTTTCTTGTTTGTTAGAAGAATTATACAATAAGCCAATATCACAGTTTCTATTTTCTCCATTTAAAGAAGGTGTAAAACTATGAATAGATAAATGAAGTACTGAATCACCCTTTTTAATAAAGCTTCTAATATTATCTTCTACAGATGTTCTGTACGGTAAATAATGAATATTTATAATTTTTGTTTTCTCAATTTTAGTGAGGTCTTTTATGTACTCAGAAAATAAGTTTTTATGATGTAATGAACGATTTAGTTCTATTAATAAACGTGATGTTGTGCTGAAATAAGAAGCGTCAGATAACGGTTTTAAAGTTTGAAATAGATCTAAAGCACCCAAATCTAAAGCGCGATGAGTTTTTAAAATAACTTTATTTTTAAAGTGCTTTTTGTAAGTCGTAGGAATTTCGTTTCCGCCATGCTCACAAGTTAAAACGAGTTTCAAGGTTGAAATAATTCATTAGCTTGTAGACATTTTTGAAGCTGTCTGTAAACTGAAATAATATGAGTGTCATTATTTTCAGTACCAACTGCTTTGAGTATTCTTGTAGCCAAAGTGCCTTCTTTCAAAATTAATTCAACTGCAGTATAATGAGATTGGTGCAATTTTGGTTTTACAGATTGGTATAAGTGTTTCCAAAGTTCACTAACACTTGAAGACTCTTTTATTCCGAATAATTTTAAATAGTCTTTATTTTTAATTTTAGAATTTTCGGCGTGTTTTATAGAGTCATTCAAAATAGGAAATAAGTCTTCTTTAGTCCATGATTTTTGATCTTTCACAGTGCCAAATTCTTTATTGACTAACGCTTTTAAAACTTCAATAATTAATGCACAAATAGCAATATCTGCTTTGGGACATTCTTGAATATCTAGCAAACGTATTTCAATTGCATTTCTGTCAAAACGAGCAATAGCACCACGAGAATTTAGAAAATGTTGATCTAAAATTTTGTCTTTATCATAAGGTTGAATGGCGCGTTTTATAGGTTCTAAAATTGTAGCATAATAATCTAATTTTGAAAATGTCCGTTCCGGAATTACCAAACCCGTTAATTCAGGGATTTCTTTTTGATTCGTTTTATAAAACTCTAATCTTGTGTCTTTAAATTCTGTTATTTTTCCTTCTAAAATTGGTGAACTCGCAGATAATCCTGGTAAAATAGGTAAGATGATTCTAATTGCTGCATGTAGTTTTTCAAATTCCTTGTCATCATAAAATGGTAGATTAATATGTGTGCTTTGCACATTACTCCAACCGTGACCTTTGCAATTGAAAATAGTATTGTAAAGTGCATAAACTTTACTATAACTGTGTTTCCAAAGTTGTGTATCTGTGTTTGGATTCATCAGAGGGTGAGATGCAGAGCCCAGAAGCTGTAAATCTAATGGCTGTAAAAGTGTATCAATTTCTAAAATGTTAGCATGGAATTTGTCGGATAAATCATCTGTATTTTTTGCTGGTCCATTAGTTTTTAGTTCAATGACATGCGCAACCAATTCGTTACTCCAAGCAATAGCTCCGTTATCAATATCTGCTTCTATTTTACCAGCTTTTAAGGTGAGTAGTTCATCAACTTGAGGCGCAACTTTAAATGTTTTATTGTTAACTAACATATATTCGAGTTCAATTCCATAAACTTCGAATAAGTGATATTTTTTAATCATTATTTACTCTAGTCGTTTTTTAAGTGCAGTAAGAATCTTTTTGTAAACGACATCTCCATAATGCGCATCCTCTACACCAAAATCAATATTAGGATTGTCGTTAATTTCAATAACCATTAATTTGCCATCTACAACTTTTATGTCAACACCATAGAGTCCAAGTCCCATTAATTTAGCAGATTTTAGTGCGATATCAATAACGTTTTTTGGCACATCTTCAATTGCTAAACAATCAGCATCACCATCTTGTTCGTTTTTATTGGTTGCTTTCCAATTGTAAATTTGCCAATGGCCTTTTGCCATATAATATTTACAAGCAAAAAAAGGTTTATTATCTATAATACCAATACGCCAATCATAATCTGAAGGACAAAACTCTTGGGCAATTATTAAATCAGATTCCTTAAGCATTTCTGTTACTAGAATATCATACTCTTCTTGTGTTTGTGCTTTTTTAACGCCAAACGAAAAAGTAGAATCTGGTGCTTTTAACACACAAGGTAATCCTGTTTGTTCTAAAACAGAATTCCGATTATTACTGTGTACAATGACTGTTTTTGGTGTACTAATGTTAGCATTGTTCATGGCTTCTGCCATATATACTTTGTTGCAGCATTTTAAAATGGCATTTGGATAATCTATGATCGCTATGCCTTCTTGTTGTGCTTTTCTGGCAAAAGTGTAGGCTTCATTATTCACCTCCGTGCTTTGTCTTAAAAATAATGCATCAAAAGAAGAGAGTCTCGATAAATCTTTGGGTTCAATAATCTCTGCATAGATATTCATCTTTTCAGCAATTTCTATAAACTTTTTTAAGGCTTTAGGATTACTTGGTGGAGCCGGATCATTGGGGTTAACTAAAATAGCCAAGTCAAAATCATGATTGGCAACTTTAGCAGTGTCATATCTTTTCTTAGAAAAATACTGATTAGCAAATTCGCGAACGCTAGGTTTGTGTTCTTCTGGAATTTCAGATTCTGAAATCGCTTTAATACCCTGAATGTTCCATTTTGTTGTATGGTTAAAATTAACACGTAAAAACGGAACTTGAAAATGCTTATAAAACAAAGCACTTAAGTTTTTGTATTTCTGAGCTACATTTTGTCCAAAATAAATACTTAGCGTAAAATCTTGCGATTTAATGTTCTTTAAACTTTGTTGAATAACATCATCAAATTCATCAGAGACTATTCTTACTAATTTTAAAGCTTTAAGATCTACAATGTTTTTTGTAGTTGGAATTGGTAAGTGACCTCTGGCTTCTGCCAAAAGTGATACGTAATACCCCTTAGATTGATACGAGTAATCTTTGCACAAATTAAAAATACGTGCATTTTTTAATAAAGAATACTTAGGATTTGTAAGATAATCTTGAGCAGAAATTACAGTTATATTATCAATTGAAAAGTTCCATTTTTCAGGTTGATTTACAACAATATATTTATTCATTTAGAGTGCATTACGCTATTATAATTTTAAGTAAATGTATATTATTTTTTAATTGCTTTTACATTCGTTTAAAAACATTTTTCAGATTTTAATGTGTTGAAAATAAGGTCTTAAATTAGTTCTATATATCGTTTTTTACTCTCTAATTACTATTGTATGATTAATAAAGAATCCTTTTTTATCAATATTTTCATTGAAAAATTTAATTAATTCAGCTTGAGAATTAAAATCAGTTTCTTTTAGGTCTTTATTTACTTCAGAGAATTCTAATGTGTCATTTCTAAGTTCAAAACCAAAGAAGGAATTTGTTTTAACTCCGTTGTCATTTGTAACGATGTTTAAAACATTAAACCCTTTAATTTTTTTAGAATAAGAAATGATCTCTGTACTGTCATTAGGAATCAGTTTATAACTCATTTCGTTATTTTTTTTAATCATAAGCATTTCGTTTGCTTTTATATCAAGCCAAGTTCCTATTAATTCTGTATTAATTTCTTCGTCATTTGGTAACCCAAATTTAGATTCTAATGCACAACTAACTATTAGAACCAAAAACAATAGACTAAAAATTTTATTTTTCATGATATAATTATTTATTGTAATTCAGAAAGTTAAATATATTATTATTACGCAAGGATTATTTTACGCGATAAACAGGGTATTGTAAATGAGCCTTCTCATAATGTTTGCTTTGTTTATGTAACCAATCTAATTGTGCATACCAACTATTTGCAAATTCATCATCGTAACTGATTTTTACGTTAAATTCCATTTGAAGTTTTTTATCTCCTTTTAAAAGTTCTTCAGCTTTATCTTCCCAAACATAAGGTGAAAAACCTTCTTTTTGTTGTAGAATGGTGTCGAAGAAATTCCAGTTAAAAAAAGAATCTATAGGCGTTGGTTCTAATGTTTCAATTAAATAACGTATTGCCTTTTGATTTGTAGAAATCAAATAATCACCTTTTCTAAATGTTATTTTTTTGCTAGACGTTGTTACTTCTGTATTGTAATGAGCGTAGTGCCCCTCGTAAGGTGATTTTCGGGTTTCATAATTTCCTATTTTATAAGATTCAACGGTGAGAGTTGTATCGTTTTCAAATTGAGTGAAGGCCACATTATTTAATTTTAATAAATCAATGACGTTATGCCATCCTTGTGGAATGATATAGGCTTTAGGAATGGTAACAGAATCTGTAGCTTTAAAATAATCTTGATAATTAATTTCTTTAGTAAAAGGCTTAGCTCTGTCATATTTTAAACGTGTGGCTCCGGTAAGTTCACTCGGAATCATTTCGCCTTCATAACCTTTAAAATCTCTTGTTGATGATTTGGTGGTGTCAACTTCCCAGGCTAAAGGGTAATGGTTACCAGCAGTCCATAATTTAGCTTGTTGCTTTCTGAGTTTCGTTATTTTCTCACCTTGTTCTTCAGTGATTTCAATCATGCTTTTTATAACTTCATAAGTGCCTTCTACACGTTGTTTATAAGGTTTAAGCATGTGAGTTTCTACCATCATACCAAGCGTGTTAAATAAAGTAGTGTAACCCGTAGAATAACGAGGTGTATCTAAAAACTGTGAAAATCCTGAATCTGGTGTGCGGTTAAAAACATTGACATATGGTGTAATGTCCCAAGATTTAGTTTCTAGTTTTTGTTCTAATGTTGGCATTATTTCCGTGTGAATAAAGTCACCAAGCGTACCACCTAATTTATTATGCTGTGTAAATAAATGGGTTAATGTATATTGATAATCTGCACCATTACTAACGTGGTTATCTATAAAAATATCAGGTTGTACTAAATGAAAAATTTGAGCAAATGTTTTTGCGTTTTCAGTGTCCGATTTTATAAAATCACGATTTAAATCGTAATTACGAGCATTGCCTCTAAAACCATATTCTTCTGGTCCATTTTGGTTGGTTCTACTCGTAGAATTTCTATTTAAACTTCCACCTATATTATAAATAGGAATAGTTACTACAATTGTATTTTTTGGTGCTTCAACTTTACCTTCAGCGATATCTCTAAAAAGCATCATGGTAGCATCAATTCCGTCAGATTCCCCTGGGTGAATACCGTTGTTGATTAAAATAATTCTATTATTTTTTTTTAGGGTTTCAAAATCTGCACCAGAACCCTTCATGTTTAATGTAACAATATGTAAAGGTTTACCTGCGTCTGTTTTACCAATTTCTTGCGTTGAAATTTCTGAATATGTATTAGCTAATGCTTCATAATAAGCTATAGTTTCATTGTAAGTTGCTGTTTCTAATCCTTCACTTATTTCAAAAACGGTAGTGAAATCTGGTTTAGGTTGAGTTTCAGGTTCAACTGGTTTATCCGTTTTTTCGTTACAAGCAACTAATAATAAGGTTAGTAGTAATAATTTTTTCATTATGTAGAATTTGACCTACAATTTACTTATAATAATTAACATGAAAACATATACGAGCAACAATACTTAAAAATAATATTATAGTTAGGGTGGTTCTTTAAGAGATTTAGTTACAAGCAATAAGTTATCCTTATTTTTAGTATAATAACGAGTGGTTCAGTTTTATTACCTATCAATGAAAAGACCATAAATACGTTTTTGATAAATCTTTTGTAGTTGTTATAAATAGTGACCTTACTATAATAAACATAAATGTTTTCTAAGCGTAAAATCGTTTGATATTCATGAGGATAACAGGATTGATTTTAACGTTATTTCTATATAAAAAATTATAACTTTGCATTTAATTTTACACTCTATATTTTTAATGCAACAAACGACTAACACTATATTAATGATTCGTCCTATCAACTTTAGGATGAATGAGCAAACAGCTATTAATAATTATTTTCAAGAAGAATTAGATTTAAAAAATGCTGAAATTAATGCCAAAGCGCAAAATGAATTTGACGCTTTTGTAGAAAAATTAAGAGCAGTAGGTATTAATGTCATTGTAGAAGAAGATGATAAAACCAATGACACGCCAGATTCTATTTTCCCTAATAATTGGGTGAGTTTTCATAGTAATGGTGATGTAGCAAAATATCCAATGTTTGCTGAGAACAGAAGACGAGAGCGTAGAGATGAAGTTTTTATTAGGCTTGAAGAAGAAGGGTTTTTAATAGAAAACGTAGTTGATTATACTTCAGCAGAACACGAAGGGTTTTTCTTAGAAGGTACGGGTAGTGTTATATTAGACCGAGTAAATAGAAAAGCTTATTGTGCACTATCTCCAAGAGCTGATGAAGAGTTATTTATAGAGTTTTGTGAAGATTTTGAATATAGCCCCGTGATTTTTACGGCTTATCAATCTGTTGAAGATAAAAGATTACCAATCTACCATACCAATGTTATGATGTGTATCGCAGAAAAATTTGCTGTGATCTGTTTAGATAGTATTGATGATAAAAAAGAGCGTAAAGGTGTTGTGAAACATTTAAGGCAAGATGGAAAAGAAATTATTTCTATCACAGAGGCTCAGATGCATAGTTTTGCTGGAAACATGTTGCAGTTACAAGGTGAAAATGATAAACGTTTCTTAGTAATGAGCGAAGCAGCTCATAATAGTTTAACTAAATCTCAAATAAACAATATTGAAAAGTTTTGTGCTATTATTTCAAGTTCATTAGAGACCATTGAAACATGTGGTGGTGGAAGTGCCCGTTGTATGATGGCTGAAGTATTTCTTCCTAAAAGTTAATTTAGTTTCTATTCTGATTATCAGTGTTAGTTGGTTTTAAGCTCTAGATTCAGCTTTAGGAAGTTCAATAAAGAACTTACTGCCAACATTCACTGTGCTTTCAACCCAGATTTTACCGTTGTTTAATTCAACTAAATCTTTTGCTATAGTTAAACCTAGACCAGTTCCCTTCTCATTTTGAGTACCTGTGGTTGTAAAGTTTTTATGTGCAGCAAAAAGTTTGTTTATGTTTTCTTTTGGGATACCAACACCTGTGTCTTCTATTGAAATTAAAGATCTACCATTAACATCTTGATTAGAAATTGTAATTACATCACCTTTCTTACTAAATTTAACAGCGTTTGTAATTAAATTCTGGATTACAATTTCCACCATACTTTTATCAGCATAAATGAAATCGCGTTGAGATTCATCAATTAAAATAATCTGTTTGTCTTCAATTTTTTGTTCTACCAATGCCATTTTGATTTGAAACACTTCTTGAATGTTAAATAATTCAGGCTTAGGTTCTAAATTTTGCATTTGAGATTTAGACCAGTTCAATAAATTATATAGTAATGATGATGCATTATTTGCATTTTCACTTAATTCAGGAATTAATTCGAAGAACTCTTCTTTAGTAATGCTATCTTCATTTAATAAATCTAAAAAAGCTTTAATTGAAGAGATTGAATCTTTTAAATCGTGAGAAACAATAGAGAATAGTTTGTCTTTAACCTGGTTTACTTCTTCTAAATGATGAGTGTGCTCAAGTATAGCTTCTGTTTTTACTTTCTCTTCAGCTAATTCAATTTTTTGTTGTTTTAACTCGGCGTAGTGAGATTTGGTCTTTAAATAGCTAAAGATTAATAATAGGACTAATAGAATTATTATAACTATCGCTACATACAAGGGGTAAGGGCTATATCCAAAAGTTAACTGTTTTGGCTTGTCTAATAACTTGTTTTCTGATTGATCTTCAATTAAGTTTAAGTGTTCTATGTTTTTTGGAAATACAGGTTCATCTGCCTTATTAAGAGAATCCCTTAATTTGTAAAATCTGTTTTGCCAATAGAAGGCTCTTTGAAAATATCCAAGTGTAGAATCTAGCTCAATGTGTAATTTATAATTTTTTAAAAGCTCTGTTTTATTATCTATATTATTAGCAATAGTGTAAGCTTCATTTAATTGGCTTTCTGCTAATTTTATTTTTTTCTGTTTAAGACTTAAATTACCAAATGCATTAAGTGTTCTTAAAAGGCCTTGGTTATTCTGGTTTTCTCTGTTGTATTTTAAGCCCTCCGATAAGTAATGTAAAGCTTTATCATATTCATTAAAACGTAAATATTCACTACCTAATTTAGGAAGGATTTCTCCTCTTAAGTCTTGATCTGTTTTAGAATCTAGTAGTTCTAGTGCTTTTTCGTAGTATTCAATAGATTTACGGTGTTCCTTTAAAAAAGAATAAAGCTCTGCTATATTTTTAGTTGATTGTATGATGCCATTACTATCATTTATAAGCTGTCTAACTTCTAAGGCCTTAAAGTTAAATTCTATTGACTTATCAATTTGATTTGTTTTATGGTAAGCTTCAGCAAGGTTATTATAAGCAGAACTTAGCTCATCTTGTAAATATTTTTCTTCAAAAATGTCTATTGCCGATAATGAATTTTGCAACCCTAAAGTGTAGTTTCCTCTTCTTATTTCAATAAGCCCAATGCTATTACTTACTCTTGCAATACCAAGTGTATCTCTTATTTTTAAATAGAAATTTCTGGATTTATTATAACAATCTAAGGCGTTATAATAGTCGTTACGTTCTGTAAAAATTAAAGCTTTATAGTAGCAGCTTTCAGCCTGTCCTTTAGTATAGTTAAGGTCTTCAGAAAGTTTAGAAGTTTCGTTAGCATAGAGTAGAGCCATGCTATAATCTTTATGAGCATAAAGTTCATCTATAAGCGCAAGAGATAGCTTTACTTTTGTAGAGTCTGCATTTAAGTATGCTAATTGCACCGTTAGTTTATCTATTTTTTCATTTTGAGAAAAAACAGCAAACGACAGAAGACAAACAGCTAATGTAAATAACTGTTTCATCTTAAAGTAGCGTTAAACTTAATTGCGCTGTTTTGGTTTTATCAACTTTTATGGAAGGACAAAAAATTAAGTTAACACAAAACAATAACAATATTGTTAATGTTTGATTATTAAGCTTCATTAATGTTTTGGGACATAAATTAATAGCAAGTCAAAAGTGCTATTATGAAAGTGAATATGCTAATTATTAGGATTTAAAGCAAAAAAATTAGATTAAATGACTAAATGAATTTAAAAAAAAACGGACTTATCGGTGAAAGGTAAATTTAGCAGTAGTAATGCTGTTTTATCGATGAAATACACTTTTTAAGTTGTTTATTGATTTTCAGTTTGTTATGGTTTTGTTAAGCGAGGTGTTTTAATGTTTATATTGTGTAGTTAAATTTATTCGTTATTCTGTTTTGAGGTTTGAAAATGAAATTGTAACAGTAAATTATTGCTGTGTTTAAGTCTATTTTTAAGTTTTTGAAAAGAGCAATTGCAATGTGTCTATGTAAAGGTAATAATTTAACTACTTTTTAATTGAATTACTCAATAATATTCAATTTCAAGTTAACTAAAGTGTATGCCTTGGCTATGAGTTTTATAAGCTGAATAATTATGTTTATGATGAGGTTCTATAAAACAATAAAACTTCTATCTTTGCCCACGTTTTAAAACACCAAAAATACAGCAAAATATGAAGCTTCAAGAGACTTTAGAATTACATGTAAAAGCAGCGATTAAGGCGTTGTTTCAATCGGAATTACAATCAGTAGAATTTCAAGCAACACGCAAAGAATTTGCAGGTGATGTCACAGTTGTTGTATTTCCGATGTTACGCGTGGTTAAAGGAAATCCTGTTGTTATAGGCGAACAAGTTGGTCAATACCTGCTAGATAATGTAGATTTTGTAAAAGGATTTAATGTTGTAAAAGGGTTTTTAAATATTGAAATAAGTGATAATTATTACTTTCGTTTCTTTCAATCCATAAAAGATGACGCTAAATACGGTTTTGAAGATCAGAAGGGTGATAACGCAGTAATGGTTGAATATTCTTCGCCAAACACTAATAAACCTTTGCACCTAGGACATGTTAGAAATGTGCTTTTAGGATATAGTGTTGCCGAAATTTTAAAGGCTTCAGGAAAGAAAGTTTATAAAACGCAAATCATCAACGATAGAGGAATTCATATTTGTAAAAGTATGCTAGCTTACCAAAAATTTGGAAAGGGTGAAACACCAACTCAAGATTTAAAAGGTGATAAGTTAGTTGGGAATTATTATGTGAAGTTCGACCAAGAATATAAAGTTGAAATTTCAGAATTAATGACTCAAGGTCAATCAGAAGAAGAAGCTAAGAAAAACGCACCTTTGTTACTGGAAGCTCAAGAAATGTTGATTAAATGGGAAGCTGGTGATGAAGGTGTTGTGGCACTTTGGAATAAAATGAACCAATGGGTTTATGATGGTTTTGATGTGACTTACAAAAATATAGGTGTTGATTTTGATACTTATTACTACGAAAGTAATACCTATTTGTTAGGGAAAGAATTTGTTGCAGAAGGTTTATCAACAGGTGTTTTTGAGCAAGATGCAGATGGTTCTGTATGGTGCGATTTAACGGCAGATGGTTTAGACCGTAAGATTGTACTTCGTGCAGACGGTACAGCTGTTTACATGACTCAAGATATTGGTACAGCAATTCAACGTATTAAAGATTACCCAGATGTTGGTGGTATGGTTTATACGGTAGGAAATGAGCAAGATTATCATTTTAAAGTATTGTTCTTAATTTTGAAAAAATTAGGTTTTGATTGGGCAAAAAATCTATTCCACTTAAGTTATGGTATGGTAGATTTACCAAGTGGAAAAATGAAAAGTAGAGAAGGAACTGTTGTAGATGCTGATGATTTAATAGAGGAAATGGCTGATACGGCTGAAGAAATTTCTAAGGAATTAGGGAAGCTTGAAGAATACGATGAAGCTGAAAAAAACGAGCTTTATAAAACAATTGGTTTAGGAGCTTTAAAATATTACATTCTAAAAGTAGACCCTAAGAAAAGGATTTTATTCGACCCTAAAGAATCTATCGATTTTCAAGGGAATACAGGGCCTTTTATTCAATATACTTATGCAAGAATTCAATCGATACTAAGAAAAGCGAATATTGGTGTTAATGTATCATCAAATGTGCCTGATATCTCTTTTCATGAAAAAGAAAAGGAATTGATAAAACAATTAGAACAATTTCCTGAGATAATACAAAATGCGGCAGAACAACACAGTCCTGCATTAATTGCTAATTATACTTACGAGTTGGTTAAAGGATTTAATTCATTCTATCAAAATGTATCTATTCTTGGTGCTGATACGGATGAAGAAAAAAGGTTTAGAGTTGATTTATCTAAAACAGTGAGTCAAACGATAAAGAATGCATTAAGTCTTTTAGGTATCGCAGTTCCAGAACGTATGTAGGTTCTTGGAATTAAGATAACTGTTTGTTGTATACACTAACTTATTTTAAACGTCTGCCTTATCGGTGGACGTTTTGTTGTTTAAGGTTTTTAATTAAGTTTAAATAAACATGGGGCAACGTAATAATATCTAATATTAAAAATTGATTCTAAAGCTAAGATTTGGTGTCAATTGTAAAGATTGATTGTTAACCTCTTTAACTTCTCCATCTGAATTTTTGCTGTAATAACGATTTATAGTATTCGATTGATTAAAGAGATTCCAAACAGAAGCACCTAATTCAGCATCAATACCTTCAGAAATTAAAAAATCATAAATAGCTGAAATATCAGTTCTAAAGTAATCGTTTAAGCGAGCATTATTTGGTGAGTTGTATGCGATGTTCGAATTGCTGCTATCTTGGATATCTGATACAGAAGTATAAGGTCTTCCTGAATGCCAATTAAGGCCTAGTCCTATTTTTAAATGATCAATATTATAAGTGATTGAAGCATTTGCAACATGTCTTATATCTAGGGTGTTTGGGAAAGATTCGTTGGCATTAAGGGTGCTAAAAGTATAATCGTTTTTACTCCAGGTATAACCCAGCCATGTGCTAAACTCATTGAAACGCTTATTAATAAGGAAGTCTAAACCTTTTACGGAGTAATTACCAATGTCATTAGTAAATTGAAATTGATTTTGAAAGCCTTGACTTTTTGCGGTAATATCATTTACACTTTTATAGTAGCCTTCCAAAGAAATTAATAGATTGTTTTGACTATAGCTCAAGCCTAATGAAAGTTGTTCGCTAGTAATTAGAGGAACATCATTTCCGTTTGCAAGTTGCCATCGGCGTTTTTCAATACCGAAAAAATCTTGTTGTAAGTCAATGATTTGCGTAATAGATTGACTTTTTAGTTCACCTAAAACCTCAAGTCTAAAATAATCTAGAAATTTATGATTTATAGAAAACCGAGGTTCAATTAAAAAATCAGATAATTTGCTAAAATAGTTAATTCTAGAACCTAATCTAATATGTGTGTGTTGAGTTGGAGAGTACCATTCAATCTCGCCAAAAAGAGAATGTGTTCTAACAATTTCTTTATTTAGACTTGTGTAATTAGGATTCGTAACATCTTCAGAATACGTAACGCTGACATCATTAAATTGGTAACCGCCATTAAAGTTAAGATCATCGTTAACGGTTTTAGTTATGTCTAATCGTAAACCAAAATCTTCAACTTTATTTTCTTGTTGTAAAGTGGTGTTATTGGATGTGTTTTTATTTGTAGCATCTAAATCATAATGTGAATAATAGACTTGAGTAGATAATTTAAGATTACTATTTACTAGCTTATAATAATTAGCACTAGCTCCTTGGCTCTCTTGGTTTAATTCACTTCTAGTTTCTTGTAAAGTGTGTTCAGATGTTATAAAAGCTTGGTTGTAATCTAAATGGTTAGATATCGTTAATAAATTTAATCGAAACTTAGAAGTATCATTAATATCATATAAAAACTTAGCATTAAAGTCATAAAAAATAAAACGTTCGTCTAAGGCTAATTGGGTGTTGGTTGTGTTAGATTCGTTTAACTCTGAGTCTCTAAAAATGCGATTAAAATAAGCGTCGTAAGTTTCTGTAACCAATACATCGGTGTAAGAGCGTCTTGCAGATACTTGAATTTCTGTTTTTTCAGTTAAAGCAACTTTCGCAAACCCATCAATACTTAATAGGTTTCCGCCAATACTAACACTATTTTTCTGATCTAATTGATCTCTGTTTTTAATGGCTATTGTGCTCGATACTGCGTTACCAAACCTAGCACTAGTTCCGTTTTTAGAAATTGTAATATCTTCCGCTAGGTAAGGATTAAAAGCGGATATTAATCCAAAAAAATGACCAGATTGATACATTCTTATGCCTTCGTATATAATTAGATTCTGATCATTTGTGCCGCCTCTAACATTGATATTAGATACGCGTTCATCAACACTGATTATACCAGGTAAACTTTGAACTATTTGTAAAACATCGGGTTCTATAAGTCCAGGTAAAATATCAAAAGCTTTGGGGGTTGCTTTTATTGTTCCGTTGTTAATCTTAGATATTCCTTTGGTTAAATAATTAGAAATGATAACTTCATTAAGTTGTTGAATGCTGTTTGGATTACTTAACTTATTCTTAGTAGATATAGCAATAAATCGATTGCTTAATGTTTTGAAGTTTAGTTTAGTAACTAGGTTTAGTTGATTTATTGTTTCTTCTAAAGATAGGTTTGAAGCTAATGGAAGAATTGAAATACCTTCAATAAGTTTAGTTTCAAAAGAAAATTTAATATGGTGTTTTTTTTCTAATTCTAGAAGAATTTGAACAAGTGCTTTTTCTTCCTGTTGTACTTGACCATAAGTTAAGTTACACATAGAAAACATTAAAAATAAAAAACCTAAAAGCTTTAATTTTTTATTCACGCTTTAATAAAATAGATTTTCCTGATTTACTATAGCTTAAATTTAAAGGTATTGTAACAGATTTCAATGCTAAATCTAAATTATTATGAGTAAAACTTCCGGTGAACAAGCGAGATGTATCAATATTTTCTGTTGTAATACTTTCGTTATACTGATTTTCTAGTTCTGCAATGACATGTTTAAGAGGGACACTTTCAAAATTGCTTTCTCCTTTAAGCCAATGCGGTTGTATAGCAGTTTCTTTAATATCTGCAATTTGTTTTCCGTCTATAACCTTAAAACTATTTCCAGGTTTTAGTTTTACCGTTTTGCCATTATGAGCAACAGAAACAAGCCCTTCAAAGCATGTAACTTCAAAGTAAGATCCACGTTGTTTAACATTAAACTGTGTTCCTAAAACACTAACAATACCATCATCAGTGATAACATCAAATTTTTGACCCTTAGCAACTTTAAAAAAAGCTTCCCCTTTTAGCTGAACAGCTCTAGTTTTATCCCAATTACTTTTATTAAATGTTACGGTAGAATTTGCATTTAGATTTACACGTGAGGCGTCAGGTAATTGAATGGTAGACTGCTCTGCAATTTTTGTATGAATTTCTGTATCTAAAGTTGTAGTATAATAATAGAAACTAAACCCTATCATAAAAATAGCAGCAATTTTAAAGAAAGATTTATGCCAAGTATTTGTTTTAGTTGTCTTAGATTTTAGTAAAGGTTGTAAGGTTTTATAAGACTTTTCAGTAGTGAAGTCTGGTGCTCTAAAGTTTTTTAAAGTAGAATCTATTTTTAGCAATTGAGAGTAATCCTCTAACTTTTCAAAAGCATGTTGCTCTTCAATATTGAGGTTATGGTCTAGCCATTTTTTTATGAGCTCTTCTCTATTCATTTGTTTTTCAATAGCATTAAGAACGATTACAAAACAGAATCGTTTTAAAATATGTTTTCAACTATATAACAGTTTAAGTTTTAAAACTCCTACTCTTTAAAGTTCATCAATTTCCTCTCGTAATTTTTTTAAAGCACCGTATATGCGTTTTTCAACACCTTTTACAGAAATATCTAAGAGTGTTGCAATTTCTTTAAAACGTTTACCTTCAACTCTATTCATTAAAAAAGCAACACGTTGTGCTTCGGTTAAATTGCCAATAGCTTTTTGTAACTTAATATGATATTCTTTTTCCTCTAAAATAAACAGAGGGGTTTCATTGGTGTTTCTTCTTTGTGGTTTTTCATTGTATTTTAAAATAACCTTTTGGTGCGCTACAGCATTAAGCATTAAATTATTTGCTGTTGTAAATAAAAAACTCTTCGCTTTAGGCGGTGCAACTTTACCACAGTTTTGCCAAAGTTTAATAAACGCCTCTTGTACTTTGTCTTGCGGGTTTAAGTGCGCTCCAAATTTGTAATACAAAAAATCGTGCAAGTTTTTAGCGTACTTTTTATACAAACGCTCAAATAATTGCGATTCGCAAATGTTATCATGTAAAGGTTGACTCATGGGTTTTTATAGGGCTTACAAATTAGAAATAAAATTTTTAATTATTATAGTAGGAGATTTTTTTCGTAACTTGTTATATAATAAAAAGATATAACCCAAATCTTAAACAATTGAATTTTAATAGAATCCTACTTTACTTCTTTTTTGCCCTTTTTTGTCTTACATCTTGTCAAGATGAGATTCACGAAGTTGAAAATTCTTCCGAGCAAGAAACGATAGTTCCAGATTCTGCTTTATCAAATCTGATGAGCAATATGGCTGCGAATTTTAGCACTGTAGATGATATCTTAGATGGAACAAGTTGCTTTACTATAGAATTGCCAGTCACGGTTATTGTAGATGGTTCAACTATAGTTATAGAAAGCGAAATTGACTTAGAACAGTTAGAGCAATTACATGGGGATTTTACGGTCAATGAAGAAAATATAGATCTTGTATATCCCGTGACTGTCATTTTTATAGATTACAGTGAGATTCTAATTGAAAATGAAGATCAACTTCTAGAGTTAATAAATGAATGTTCTGATAATCAATATGAATATATTGAATGTGTGGATTTTATTTATCCATTGTCTTTTTCTGTTTTTGATTCAGAATTTAGTCTAATTGAGGCAGTCGTTGTTAATAATGACGAAGCATTGCATAACTTTTTAAATGATTTAGAAGAAGAAAATAATACATTAATAGTAAGTTTATATTATCCTATTAATTTAGAATATGCTAATGGCGAAACTATAGAGGTCAATAACAATGAAGAATTAAGTGATGCCATAGAGGCCGCAGAGCAGTTTTGTGAAGTTGAAAATGATAACTGTGTTGAAGATGATGTTTTGATAGATTTAATGGAGTGTGCTTGGACTCTTACTGATGGCTCTGTAAACTTTGAAAATGATTGGATGATTTTTAATTCTGATGGGCAACTACAAATTTCTGAAGGAGTGGCAGCATCTGCAATTGGTGGAAGTTGGGGTTTATCTACAACCGAAAATGGTGTTGTTTTAACCTTATCCGAATTAACAGCATTTCAAGAAACATTAGAAGGAGATTGGCTTATTGTAGAATGTGAGGATGGTCGATTAGAAATTAGTAGAGCTGATTTTGAATTCACTTTAGAACAAGATTGCAATTTAAACAATCCATTTAGTTGTTTCGATAATTATGAAATTACAACTTGTAACGGTTCTAATAACATTCCTATTTATAATTTAAGTGCTAATACCATTGGACTAGTAGATTGCATTGTTCCTTATTTTTCTTCTTTTCATGAAACACTAATAGATGCAGAAAATAACACTAATGCTATAGAAAATACAGAAGCGTTTGAAACTTTAGTCAGTCAAGTATATATAAGAATTGAAGCCATAAATGATGAATATGAAATCTTCGAGGTAACATTAATTGCAGAAGATTGTAATGCGGGGAGTTGCACTATAGAAGACGTAGAAGGAGCATTGACCTCATGCTTATGGAATATTACCAACTATAATGGAAGTGATAATTTAGCCAGTTATAATCTCGATTTTGAACAAGATTCAGGAATTATGGTTGTTTATGGTGCTAATAATATAATAGATGCTGGTTGGTCACTATCTCAAACAAATGAAGGTGTTGTTGTAACGTTTTCAAATGTAGCTGCACTAAACATTGAAGCTATAAACGGAAGTTGGCTAATTGTAGAGTGTACGGCAAATCAGTTTGTGCTTCATGATCTTACAGACAGTAATCTCGAAATAGTGCTAGATCGCACCTGTGATTAAAAGAAAAATGATTAAGTTAAGTTGATTAGGAAAAGGGGCTGCCTGCCATGAGCAGCTCTTTTTTTTATTTAAATGTAAAGAAAATAATGATTCTTTCGGAAAACTATTTTAACGATTTTTAGTCTTTCACGCTTAGATTAAAATCATTTTCTTAAACACATTCATAATTCCCTCATAAATTCTTAAATTTGCAACTTATTAAAATAACACAGACTGCTAATCCGCAGACTGAAAATAGAATACTAGAAACATGTTCAATAATTTAAGTGATAAGTTAGATAAAGCGTTACACGTATTAAAAGGTCATGGAAGCATTACAGAAGTTAATGTTGCTGAGACACTTAAAGAAGTAAGAAGAGCGCTTTTAGATGCCGATGTTAACTTTAAAATTGCTAAAGAATTTACCGTTCGTGTAAAAGAAAAAGCACTTGGTCAAGATGTATTGACTACGTTACAACCAGGCCAATTAATGGTGAAACTCGTTAAAGATGAGTTAACTGAATTAATGGGTGGTGATGCAGAAGGACTTAATCTTTCTGGTAACCCGAGTGTAATTCTAATGTCAGGTCTTCAAGGATCTGGTAAAACTACTTTTTCTGGTAAACTTGCCAATTACTTAAAAAACAAAAAAACTAAGAAACCTTTATTGGTAGCTTGTGATGTTTATCGTCCGGCTGCAATAGATCAATTACATGTTGTAGGAGATCAAATAGGTGTTGAGGTTTTTAGTGATAGAGGAAATACAGATCCTGTAGCTATTTCGCAGGCAGGTATTGCTCATGCTAAAGCAAACGGACATAACGTGGTAATTATTGATACCGCAGGTCGTTTAGCTGTAGATGAAGCCATGATGACTGAAATCTCAAACATTCATAAAGCAATTAAGCCACAAGAAACATTATTTGTTGTGGATTCTATGACAGGGCAAGATGCTGTTAATACAGCAAAAGCCTTCAATGATATCTTAAATTTTGACGGTGTTATTCTTACCAAATTAGATGGTGATACACGTGGTGGTGCTGCAATTTCTATTAAGTCTGTCGTAAACAAGCCAATTAAATTTATAGGTACAGGTGAAAAGATGGAAGCAATTGATGTTTTCTATCCTTCACGTATGGCAGATCGTATTTTAGGAATGGGAGATGTTGTTTCTTTAGTTGAACGTGCACAAGAGCAGTTTGACGAAGAGGAAGCAAGAAAACTTCAAAAGAAGATTGCTAAAAACCAGTTTGGGTTTGATGATTTCTTAAAACAAATTCAGCAGATCAAGAAAATGGGTAACATGAAGGATTTAGTAGGCATGATTCCTGGAGCAGGAAAAATGATGAAAGATATCGATATCGATGATGATGCTTTTAAAGGAATTGAAGCCATTATTCATTCTATGACACCAGAAGAACGTGCTAATCCTGCAGTGATAAATGCAAGTCGTAAAAAGAGAATTGGTAAAGGTTCAGGAACTTCTGTTCAAGAAGTAAACCAGCTTTTGAAGCAATTTACTCAGATGAGTAAAATGATGAAGATGATGCAAGGCGGAGGTGGAAAACGTATGATGCAGATGATGCAAAATATGCCTAAGTAGAGTTTAAAGTATTTATCTTTAAAACAGGCTTCAGTAGATTTTAAAATATTATAATTTATAAACCAGTAATTTTTTGCGCAATAGCGCTTTTGCAAGAAAACAATAACCAAAAGCATGACAATTTTAGACGGTAAAAAAGTAAGTAACGATATTAAAAACGAAATCAAAGCTGAGGTCGATAAGATGAAGGCTAATGGTGAAAAAGTGCCGCATTTAGCAGCTGTTATAGTTGGTAATGATGGGGCGAGTTTAACTTACGTTGGTAGTAAAGTTAGAGCGTGTGAGCGTGTTGGATTTGAGTCTACCATGGTAAGATTATCAAACACAACTAGCGAAATAGAATTATTAGACAAGATAGCAGAATTAAATGCTAACGATGATATTGATGGTTTCATTATTCAGTTACCATTACCTCCTCAAATTAATACGCAGAAAGTATTAATGGCGGTAGATCCTAATAAAGATGTCGATGGATTTCACCCAATGAACTTTGGAAAAATGTCTTTGGATATGTCAACGTTTATTCCTGCAACTCCATTTGGAATCTTAGAGTTATTAGATCGTTATGGTGTTGAGACTAAAGGGAAGCATACGGTTGTTATCGGTCGTTCTCACATTGTTGGCCGTCCTATGAGTATCTTAATGGGAAGAAAAGGTTTTCCAGGAAACTCTACAGTGACACTAACACACAGTCACACTAAAAATATTACACAAATTACATCTCAAGCAGATATTATTATTTCAGCATTAGGAATTCCTAAATTCTTAAAAGCAGAAATGGTTAAAGATGACGCTGTAATTATTGATGTAGGAATCACACGAGTTCCTGATGATTCTGAGAAAGGTTACTATATCACGGGTGACGTAGATTTTGAAACAGTAAGTAAAAAAGCAAGTTTTATAACACCAGTTCCTGGTGGGGTAGGACCAATGACTATTGCTATGCTGTTAAAGAATACGTTAATTGCTAGAGACCAACATAGAAATAATAACTAAAAATTAGTTAATATTAAAAAAGGGCAATAATTTTATTTATTGCCCTTTTTTTTATGTGTTAGATTTTAATTTAAAAGATTTCTACTTCGCAAAAAGTTGACTACTGTCTTTAAAAGATTTAAATTCTAAAGCATTTCCTGAAGGATCTTTAAAAAACATAGTGGCTTGTTCGCCTACTTGTCCTTCAAAGCGAAGGTATGGTTCAATAATAAATTTAATATGTTTTGATTTTAGTAACTCGGCAAAGTCATGAAAAATTGCCCATTCTAAAACCACACCAAAATGTGGCACAGGAACATCCTTTCCATCAACTAAATTAGTAGCAATATCTTCTGTCTGCTTTTTTTTATAATGAATCACTAATTGATGTCCAAAAAAGTTATAATCAACCCAATGATCACTACTTCGACCTTCTTCAAAATTTAAAATTTTACTATAAAAATTTCTGCACACAGAGAGATTATCTACAGGGATAGCTAAGTGAAAAGGTGATAATGCCATAATTAACGTCCGTTTTTTCTAATGGTTTCTTGGCTTTCTTCAAATGTTTTATCAGAGTCACTAATCAATTCCGTTAAGCCCTTAAACTCTTCTTTCGTTAATTCTCTATATTGACCTGAAGATATATCAAGCTTTACATTCATTATCCTCACACGCTTTAAAGTTTGTACTTCATAATTTAAGTACTCACACATTCTACGTATCTGGCGGTTTAAACCTTGAGTTAAAATAATACTAAACTTAAATTTATCAATTTTCTTAACCTTACATTTTTTAGTACGCTTATCTAAGTCTTCAATATAGATTCCACCAGACATACGCTCAATAAAGGTTTGAGAAATCTGTTGATCAACAGTAACAATGTACTCTTTCTCGTGATTATTGCTAGCTCTTAAAATCTTATTAACGATATCGCCATCATCTGTAAGTAATATTAATCCCTCACTTGGTTTGTCTAATCGACCTATAGGGAAAATACGTTTTGGGTAATTGATATAATCAATGATGTTGTCTTTTTCAACACGTGTATCTGTGGTACAAACAATACCGACAGGTTTGTTAAATGCTAAGTAAACAAAGTCTTGTTGACGTTCGCCTATAATTTCTCCATCGACTTTTACGATATCTTCAGAGCTCACTTTTGTTCCCATTTCTGGTACAACATCGTTAATTGTTACACGGCCCGCATCTATTAATCGATCTGCGGCTCTACGAGAGCAATATCCGGCTTCGCTGAGGTATTTGTTAAGGCGTTTTAATTCTTGTGACATGCTGCAAAAGTACAATAAAGATTAATCATTAATGAAGTCAATGATTTTTGGTGTTAAAGAGGTGTCTTTTAATCCGTGTCCAAAACCAGAAGTGGTAATAAATTCTGAATTTTTATAGCGATTTGCAATTAACTGTCCGTCTTCGTAAGGAATTATTCTGTCTTTCTTATCATGAATAACCAAGCCTTTAACTTCAATAGATTCGGTAAAATTAGCTGTTGAAAAATAAGATACAGGTTGGTTAAAATGATCTAAAATAATAGAATCTAATCCTTTTGAAATTCTTTTGTTATAGCCCATCATACTTTTATAGCGATCAAAAACACCTGTAAAATGTGCTGGTGCTCCGAGTAAAACTAATTTCTTTATAGATGGTAATTTGTTACCGTGTAAGCAAAAAACACTAGCCATACCACCAACAGAATGACCTATTAAGACATCAGGTTGAAATTTCTTAGCAACGGCAGCGATAAATTCAGAATATAGAATAGCATTAAATTGTTTTCCGTCTGATCTTCCGTGAGCTGGTGCATCTAAAGCTATAATATTATAGTCTTGTGCTTTTAGATCTTTTAGAATGTAATTCCATCGCGATGTATTACTTTCCCAACCATGAGCTAATAAAACCGTTTTGCCTTTTCCTACCCAACGGTAAGTTGCAATTTCCATGTTTTTATAACTGGTTTCTTCGAAAAAAGCAGAGTTAATAATTTGCTTTTGGTCTTCGTTATAACGCCCTTTCCTAGGGGATGCAAATAGGTTAAGCGCTCTTTTTGAAGCAAATTTTGAAGAGATTATACTTGTTGCATTAAGCGCTCTACCTATAGATTTAACAATAAAACTACTCATATATACTCTTCTTCTCTTTTAACGGCTTCAATTGAAAATGCTGGTAAACAAATCGCTAAGTATTCGCAAGGTTCTGTAAATGGATTTGAATATTGAAGCCTAGTGTTTTTTTCTACTTTGATGGATTGTCCGGCTTCTAAAATGATAGTTTCACCTTCAATTATAAATTGTTTTTTGCCTTTTATGATAAATGTATACTCTTCAAATTCTGGTGTCTGAAAAGGTTCTGACCAACCAGCAGGTGCAACCATGTGTGCAACACTAATTTTAGAGTTACCATCAGTAGCATTTCCGAAGTGTTCTTTTATTATTTTACCATCGTTTGTTGGAACAACAAAGGGCGAGTTTTGTATTTGGTACTTTTTCATTGTGTCAATTAATCTTTTTTGGGCTACCAGTGGATCATAAAAAACTTAATTTTAGCTTTTCCAGGAATCTGTATTGGGTCTATGGTTAATCCCATATTAAAACGCATACTAGCGGGTAATTCTTTTTTGTCTATTGTAAAAGAAGCATTGATTTCATCTACGGTAATAACAATAGAGTTAATTAGAATGTTGATTTTAGATATTTTATAATTATCCTTAAGATCTTTAAAGGTACTTAAAGCGGTAATGTTTTTATCGGTTTTGAATCGCTCATCTATAATACGAACTGTTGAGATAACAGAAGTTGAATCTAAGGGTTTTCTAGGTGAAATATCTAATAATTTTTTTCCTCCTTTTTCAAAAACTTCAATGATATTTGCTGAGCCTGAAAACTCATCTCCTGCAATATAGCGGACAACAGAATCATTATTGAAAATAGCATCTAATTCTTTAACTTGAGTTGAATCGTTTAATAATCCAATATTATTTTTTTTAATTAAAAAAGGATTTGGTTTATCTGTTGTACAACTTGTAATTATAAGCGCACCAGTAAGTGCTGCTAAAAAGGTTTTGTTCATGTTTTGTTTTACTATATTTATTTAATCATTTTACTTAAAATTCCTAGAACTCCTCGGATAACTGTAGCACTTGTTAAAACCTTTATTAAAGGATTCATACGTGTGCTTTGTCTTCTTGTGGTTCTTTTGCTTTCGGCGCGTTTTAAATCTTCTTTTTCTTTTTTAGCTTTTTGTTTTAATTCTTCGGCTTCAGCTTGTTTAATTTTTTTATTCAACATTTCGTAAGCACTTTCACGATCAATCTCTTCATTATATTTTTTTGCGAGTTGCGATTGCGATATTAAGCTGCTGAGTTCTGTTTCTGTTAAAATATCCATTCGGCTCATTGGTGCGCGTAGCATGGTTGCTGCCAATGGTGTTGGTTTTCCTTTTTCATCTAAAGCAGATACTAAAGCTTCACCAATTCCTAATGAGGTTAGCATTTCTGCAGTATCATAATATTCAGAATCAGGATAATTTTGAGCAGTTAGTTTTATCGCTTTTCGGTCTTTTGCTGTAAATGCTCTTAAGGCATGTTGAATTTTTAATCCCAATTGTCCTAAAACTTCTTCTGGGACATCTGTTGGGTTTTGAGTTACAAAATATAAACCAATACCTTTACTGCGGATCAGTTTTACCATACTTTCAATCTGGTTGAGTAAGGCACCTGATGCTTCATCGAAAATTAAATGTGCTTCATCAATAAAGATAATTAACTCTGGTCTTCCAGTATCACCTTGCTCTGGGAAAGTAGAGTAAATTTCAGCTAACAAACTCAACATAAATGTCGAAAATAACTTGGGCTTATCTTGTATATCCGTTAATCTAAGAATATTTATGTAACCACGACCATTGTCATCAATTCGTAATAAATCATCTGTGTCAAAAGATTTTTCTCCAAAGAATAAATCCCCACCTTGTTGTTCTATTTCAATGAGCTTTCTAAGAATTGCTCCTGTCGAAGCTGTTGAAATACGACCATAAGTTTCCTGAAATTCTTCTTTCCCTTCATTAGTTGCATATTGAAGAATTTTCTTAAAATCCTTAAGATCTAATAATGGTAAATGATTATCGTCACAATATTTAAAAATAACCGAGATTATGCCAGCTTGTGTTTCGGTAACGTCTAAGATTCTAGAAATTAAAACAGGACCAAATTCACTAATAGTTGCTCTTAAACGTACCCCATCTTGTTCGGATAATGTTAGCATTTCTACAGGAAATGCTTTGGGTTCAAAAGGTAAACCAATTTGTTCGTGACGTTCATCTATTTTAGTATGACCAGGACTTTGTTTCGCTAGTCCACTTAAATCGCCTTTAATATCCATTAGCAAAACAGGAACACCTTTTTCAGAAAGATTTTCTGCTAAAACTTGTAATGTTTTTGTTTTTCCGGTACCTGTTGCTCCTGCAATAAGTCCATGTCTGTTCATGGTTTTTAAAGGAACATTTACAAAAGTATTGGTCATCGTTTTACCATCTAACATGGCAGAACCTAATGTAATATAGTCGCCTTTACAGGTGTTTCCTTCGTTAATTTCTTTTACGAAAGCTTCAGAATTGTTCATTGGTCAGAAAATTTGTATAAAAATAATGTAATTATGTTACGTATGAAATAGTTTTCAACCTGATAATTAGAGAGGCTAATAACGTGCAGATATATTTTTGTATTTGTAAATATTGAATTTTAGTAATAGTTTACAGTAAACAGATATAGAGACTGAAAACTAAATAACTATCTTTGCGGTCTTATGACAAGAAGAGAACGACAAGAGTTAATAGATAAAGGCTTATTACTGCCTTTGATGGAAGAGTTTTATACAATTCAAGGAGAGGGATTTCACAAAGGTACAGCGGCGTATTTTGTAAGAATTGGTGGTTGCGATGTTGGTTGCCATTGGTGCGACGTTAAGGAAAGCTGGTTAGCAGAATTACATCCGCCTACAGCAACAGAAAAGATTGTAGAGAATGCTGTAAAACATAGTAATACCATTATTGTTACTGGTGGTGAACCATTAACTTGGGATATGGGACCATTAACAGCACAGTTAAAAGCTAAAGGTGTACAAACACATATTGAAACGTCTGGCGCTTATAAGTTGACAGGGGAATGGGATTGGATTTGTTTGTCTCCTAAGAAAATGAAATTGCCTACTAAGGAAGTTTATGAAAAAGCACACGAGCTTAAATGCATTATTTATAATAATGATGATTTTAAGTTTGCAGAGGAGGAAGCAGCTAAGGTTAATGGGGATTGTGTTCTATATCTACAGCCAGAATGGAGTAAGCGCGATAAGGTAATTCCTAAAATTGTAGATTATGTTATGGCTAATCCGAAATGGAAAGTATCATTACAGACACATAAATATTTAAATATTCCTTAGAATAATAAATAGACAGAATAAAAAAGATCCGATTATAAATTAATATAATCGGATCTTTTTATTTTTCTAGCTTCTAGCTTCTAGCTTCTAGCTTTTTATTTAGTAAAAGGTACAGCAACTCTAGTTGTTCCCCAACCGATGAACATATGTACGCCATCATCAGACTTGTCAAAAGCAATAGAAAATGCTTCTAATGATTCTTTACCTTCTGTTACAGGAACAGTAATACTTGCTACGGTGTTGTCTTCTTTGTATCCTGCAGCTCCCCAGTTATTTACATCAGAACTTATAATAATAGTCCATTCTTTATCTCCAGGATTTGTAAATAATGAATACGTGCCAGCTTTAACCGTCTTGCCTCCAAGTTTCATATCCTTAAAAAGAATAAGTTCAGTTGCTTCGTTAGCACCTGTTCTCCATATTTTATCTTTTTGAGTTAATTCTTTTACCGTTCTACCTTTAAGTTGTGGTCTACCATAATATACTTTTATCAATTGTTCATTACCTCTTCCAAATGAAGCTGCGTCTAAAGGGCTTTTGTCTAAGCCGCTAAATTTTTGTGCTTCAGCATTAAAAGAAATAAGCATCATAAATGCAAATGAAATGGTTGTTAATAGTCTTGGTGTTTTCATAATTAATTTTTAAGTTTTTGTTAATGTGAATTCGATAAAGATAAACCCCATTCGTCTTAATTTTATCTTAAATGTATCAAGTGAATGTTAAAGTTGATGTCTTATTTTAGAGTCATTGGAAACTCTGCAATAGTTGTATCCCATCCTATTTTTAAGTTCACTGTATTTTCAGATACTTTGTATAGTGTTATAGATAAGTTTTCAATCTCTTTATTACTTTTAGTTACAGGTACAGATACGCTTGCAATGTCTTTAGTTTCATCGTATCCATAATTTCCCCAACCGTCAAGTTCTGTGTTTAATTTAAGAGTCCATTCTTTTTCAGTAGGAATAATAATCACGCTATATCGTCCGGCTTTAATTTCTTTTCCGCCAAAAGTAACATCATTTACAAATAATATTTCTGTAGACTCATTAGCTCCAACGCGCCATGCTTTTCCAAATTTTAAAAGCTTACCAAAAACTTCTCTTCCTTTTTTTGCAGGTCTAGAATAAGTAACTCTAATTTGTGGTTCAGCTTGTTTCTTAGCTTCTTCACTTTTTTCAAAGGTTCTTTTCGGCGCGTTTGAAGGATAATAAGCACGATCCATTGTGCTATTGTCCATTTGGTCAAATTCTTGAGCATTAACATTTAGTGAAATAAGCATTACAAAAGTTAGGCTAACAGTGGTTAATAAGTTTGAAGTTTTCATAATTAGAATTAAAATTTTGTTTGATTAAATTAGAATGTAATATGTGGCGTAAGTCGTAATTAAATAGTAAAATTTACAGATTAATAGTTAATCTGTTTATTTAATGTTGGTTTAATTCTATATTAACATGTATTTTATGTTTTTAGTTTCATATTGAAACTATTATTGTTGTTAGTGTTTTTAATATGAAAGTTTAAGTTCATATTTGTCCTGTAATTAATAATATATGGCTTATAATAATTGAAGCCTAATACAAAAAAGATAAAAGTTATGTGCGGAATAGTATGTGCGTTCGATATAAAACAAAAAACTGATGACTTAAGACCTCAGGTATTAGAAATGGCTAAAACAATTCGTCATCGTGGTCCAGATTGGAGCGGAATATATAGTGATGATAAAGTAATTATGGCGCATGAGCGTTTAGCAATTGTTGATCCTGCTTCAGGAAAACAACCATTGTTAAGTCCAGACAAGAAATTAATTTTAGCAGCCAACGGAGAAATCTATAACCATAGAGAATTGAGAAAACAATTTGAAGGTAAGTACGATTTTCAAACAGAAAGTGATTGTGAAGTCATCTTAGCTTTATATCAAGAAAAGGGTGCAGACTTTGTAGATGAGATGAACGGTATTTTTGGTTTTGCTATCTATGATGCTGAGAAAGATGAGTATTTTATTGCAAGAGATCATATGGGAATTATTCCTTTATATATAGGATGGGATAAAAGTGGAACTTTTTATGTGGCTTCAGAATTAAAAGCATTAGAAGGTGTCTGTACTAAAATTGAATTATTTCCTCCAGGACATTACATGTCGAGTAAAGATGGTGAGTTTGTACAATGGTATAAAAGAGATTGGACAGAATATGATGCTGTAAAAGATAACGAAACAAGTATTGCAGAAGTAAAAGAAGCGTTAGAAGCTGCTGTGCATAGACAATTAATGAGTGATGTGCCTTATGGTGTATTATTATCTGGAGGATTAGATTCTTCAGTAGTATCTGCAATTGCAAAAAAATATTCTCAAAAACGTGTTGAAAGTGATGATGTTTCAGAAGCTTGGTATCCACAATTACATTCTTTTGCTGTTGGGTTAGAAGGTTCGCCAGATTTAGCTGCAGCAAAAAAAGTAGCCGATCATATTGGTACTGTTCATCATGAAATTAAATTTACTATCCAAGAAGGTTTAGATGCTATCAAAGATGTTATTTATAACATCGAAACTTACGATATTACGACGATTCGCTCGTCTACACCAATGTATTTAATGGCGCGAGTTATTAAATCTATGGGAATAAAAATGGTCTTATCTGGTGAAGGAGCAGATGAACTGTTTGGTGGATATTTATACTTTCATAAAGCACCAGATGCAAAAGAGTTTCATGAAGAAACCGTGCGTAAATTAGATAAATTACACATGTACGATTGTTTAAGGGCTAACAAAAGTTTAGCAGCTTGGGGAATTGAAGGTCGTGTGCCATTTTTAGATAAAGAATTTATGGATGTTGCTATGCGCATCAACCCACAAGATAAAATGATTAATGGAGAACGCATGGAAAAATGGGTGGTTCGTAAGGCATTTGAAGATATGATTCCAGAAAGTGTAGCATGGCGACAGAAAGAACAATTTTCTGATGGAGTTGGTTACAGTTGGATTGATACTTTAAAGGAACTAGTTGATAAAGAGGTTACTGATGAGCAAATAAAAAATGCTAAATTCCGTTTTCCAATTAATACACCTTTAAACAAAGAAGAGTATTATTATAGAACTATTTTTGAAGGTCATTTCCCTAGTGATGCAGCAGCATTAAGTGTACCGCAAGAAGCAAGTGTAGCTTGTAGTACAGCAACAGCCTTAGAGTGGGATGAAGCATTTAAAAACATGAATGATCCTTCTGGTAGAGCTGTAGCGAAAGTACATTCAGATTCTTATGTGAAAGCATAATGTTAAGAAAAGCAATTTTCATAGTAAAGACCAATCTAATTAAAAGATTGGTCTTTTTTTTATGTCTAGTAATATTGTAAATTCATAACTTTAAAAGGAACTATGTTATTACCTAATTTTAAGAAACACCTTATTGAAAAAGGAGGTTTATCTGAAACTGAATTTTTAGAAATAGAACGCTTTATAAAAATAAAGAAGATTTCTAAGGGCGAATTTTTACTTAAACAAGGTGTGGTTTGTAATTATTCCTTTTTTGTAGAACAAGGTGTTTTAAGATTCTATGCTTTAAATGAAGAAGGAAAGGAAAATATACTTCAGTTTGCTACAGAAAGTTGGATTGTTAGCGATCGTGGAAGTGTGTTTTTTCAAGAACCTTCTACATATTATATAGATGCAATAGAAGATGTCGTGACGGTTTTGTTAGATGAAGATTTTGTGAATAAAGTAGCAAGTGTTAATGCTCATTTTAGAAAGGAAAACGAAAAACTATTACAAAATCATATTAGACATTTATATAAAAGGATAAGTCAATTACTAGGCGCTACAGCTCGAGAGCGTTATCTGTATTTTGTAAATATGTACCCCGATATTATGTTGCGCGTACCACAATGGATGATCGCCTCTTATTTAGGAATAACACCCGAAAGCTTAAGTCGTGTTCGTAAAGCTTTATCTAAAGAGAACTTTAAACCGTATTAATTCAGGCTTAACTACTTATCATAGGTCAATGCTTAGGCTTTATTGTTCTATTAATTTTACAGTAATAAATATGTAAAGTACGATGAAGCTAAGAACTATAGAAAAGATAATAAAACCAGGAACACCTCATTTTGTAGGTGATGGATTTAGAGTACATAATTTTATTCCAGGAACTTCAACGATGAAGCGTATGGATCCTTTTATTATGCTAGATTATAATTCAAAATATAATTTTCCAGCAACAGATAAGCCAAAAGGAGTTGGTGTACATCCACATCGCGGATTCGAAACGGTTACTATTGCTTACAAAGGTCGTGTGGAACATGGAGATAGTGCAGGAGGTGGAGGTATAATTGGAGAAGGAGATGTACAATGGATGACTGCGGCATCAGGAGTATTGCATAAAGAGTTTCATGAAACCGAATGGAGTAAAACAGGAGGCGAATTTCAAATGGTTCAATTATGGGTTAATCTTCCAGCGAAAGACAAAATGAGTCCGCCAAAATATCAAGCGATTTCTAATGCAGAAATAAAAAAAGTGATTTTGCCAAATGAAGCAGGTTTAGTTGAGGTCATCGCAGGTTCATATCAAGGAGTTGTAGGACCAGCATCTACATTTTCGCCAATGAATATGTTCAATTTAAAATTAAAGAAAGGTGCAAAAACACAATTAACGTTTCCAAAACATTATACAACCTCATTATTAATGGTTGAAGGAAGCGCTACAATTAATGGTGCAAAAGTGCTAGCAGATCACTTTGTATTATTTAATTCAGACGGAGAAACTTTCACGGTAGAAACCTTAAGTGATGGTGTTATTTTAGTATTAAGCGGAGAACCAATTAACGAACCTATTGCAGCTCACGGTCCATTTGTAATGAATACGCAAGAAGAACTTATAGAAGCTTTTCAAGATTTTAATACAGGCAAGTTTGGATATTTAGAATAGTGTAATTAATTATCAAGACCTGAGGAGTAAGTTGTTTAGTCTTCATCTTAAATTTACGCTTTGTTTTAGAAGAAAAAGCATTAAATGAATAAAATAATAAGGTTCAAAATAAAGCTTCTGAGCCATCTTTTTATTTTTTAAGATTACATGTTGAATTGAAAACATTGAAATCCGATTTAATCTACTTTTTAAGCGATTTAAGACGTTTTCGTGATAATTGAAAATAGTGATGATTATTGTTTAGAGTGGTTAAAAAGCTTTTGAAATGCGTTTTTAAATCCTTATATTTGTTAGTGTTCAAAAATGATACACACGTGTCATTTTTTTATGCCATAAATCGAATTAAAACGTATTCAAAATAATGAGCGAGAAAAGAGAAGAATTTAACAAGGATAATTATTCCGCAGATAGCATCCAAGCCCTTGAAGGGATGGAGCACGTGCGTATGCGTCCTTCCATGTACATTGGAGATGTAGGTGTGAGAGGTTTACACCATTTAGTTTATGAGGTTGTAGATAACTCAATTGATGAAGCTTTAGCTGGTCATTGTGACAATATTAGTGTTACTATAAATGAAGATAATTCCATCACTACAGAAGATGACGGTCGTGGTATTCCTGTAGATTTACACAAAAAAGAAGGTGTCTCTGCTCTAGAGGTTGTAATGACTAAAATTGGTGCAGGTGGTAAATTCGATAAAGATTCTTACAAAGTTTCTGGTGGACTTCACGGTGTTGGTGTAAGTTGTGTTAACGCATTATCAGAGCATTTAACAGCTACCGTATACAGAAAAGGTGAAATCTGGGAGCAAGAGTACGAAAGAGGTAAAGCCATGTATCCTGTAAAAAAGGTTGGTGAAACTGATAAAAGAGGTACAATTGTTACGTTTAAACCAGATGCAACAATTTTTACGCAGACTTTAGATTATAACTACGATACTTTAGCAAGTCGTTTGCGTGAATTAGCTTATTTGAATAAAGGAATTACAATTCATTTAATTGATAAGCGTAGTGTAAAAGAAGATGGAGAATTTGAAGGAGAAACTTTTCATTCTGAAGAAGGTCTTAAAGAATTTATCAGATTTTTAGATGCAACAAGAGAGCCTTTAATGAAAGATGTTATTTCTTTTGAAGGTGAGAAAAACGGAGTACCTGTAGAGGTTGCTATGATTTATAATACATCATACGCCGAAAATTTACACTCTTATGTAAATAATATTAATACACATGAAGGAGGTACGCACCTTTCTGGTTTCCGTCGTGGTTTAACACATACCCTTAAAAAGTATGCGGATGAATCTGGAATGTTAGACAAATTAAAGTTTGATATTGCTGGTGATGATTTCCGTGAAGGGTTAACTGCAATTATTTCGGTAAAAGTACAAGAACCACAATTTGAAGGACAAACAAAGACTAAGTTAGGTAACCGTGAAGTTTCTGCAGCAGTAAGTCAGTCTGTTTCTGAAATGCTAACAGATTATTTGGAAGAGAATCCAGATGATGCTAAGACTATTGTTCAAAAAGTAATACTTGCTGCACAAGCACGTCATGCCGCTCAAAAGGCGCGTGAAATGGTACAGCGTAAAACTGTAATGAGTATTGGGGGGTTACCTGGGAAACTTTCTGATTGTTCAGAACAAGATCCTTCAAAATGTGAAGTTTACTTAGTCGAGGGAGATTCGGCAGGTGGAACAGCAAAACAAGGTCGTGATAGAATGTTTCAAGCTATTCTACCATTAAGAGGTAAGATTCTTAATGTAGAAAAAGCGATGACGCATAAGGTTTTCGAAAACGAAGAAATCAAAAATATTTTTACAGCTCTAGGTGTTACTATCGGAACAGAAGAAGATAGTAAAGCTTTAAATCTTTCAAAATTAAGATATCATAAAATTGTGATTATGTGTGATGCCGATATTGATGGTTCTCACATTGAAACTTTAATCTTAACATTCTTCTTCCGTTATATGAAGGAGTTAATTGAAAATGGTCATATTTATATCGCAACACCACCTTTATTCTTAGTGAAAAAAGGAGCTAAAAAAGAATATGCTTGGAACGATGAAGAGCGTATGGCATTGCAAGAACAATATGGTGATGGTGCAAAAATTCAACGTTATAAAGGTCTTGGAGAGATGAATGCAGAACAACTTTGGGATACAACAATGAATCCTGAGTTTAGAACATTACGTCAAATCCATATTGATAATGGAGTTGAAGCAGATCGTGTATTCTCAATGTTAATGGGAGACGAAGTGCCACCTCGTAGAGAGTTTATTGAAAAGAACGCTGTTTATGCAAATATTGATGCTTAAATAGATTCTTCATTTAAATTATAAAAAAAAGCAATTACGTAGCTCACGTAGTTGCTTTTTTTGTAGAATATATTGTAATTTTTAAAGGGTTATTAAACCTGTTCAGTATTAATTGGTGTTGAGGTTTATAAATAATAGATAATGATATCTTAAGATTGATTTTTTTTCATTTTTAAGAATACATAAATCTTATGCGTTTTTTAATACAAAGAGCGGTATTTACTCTAATCCTTTCTTCTTTAAAAGTAATTTTATTTGTAAATTTACAGTGATTTATAACACTTAGTTTCACATTAAAATATAATAAACATGAAAGTAACAGTAGTTGGTGCAGGTGCCGTAGGAGCAAGTTGTGCAGAGTATATCGCAATTAAGAATTTTGCTTCAGAAGTAGTGATCTTAGATATTAAAGAAGGTTATGCAGAAGGTAAAGCAATGGATTTAATGCAGTGTGCTTCTCTAAATGGGTTCGATACTAAAGTAACAGGAAGTACAAACGATTATTCTAAAACAGCAGATAGTGATATTTGTGTTATTACTTCAGGTATTCCACGTAAGCCAGGAATGACAAGAGAAGAATTAATTGGTATTAATGCTGGTATTGTAAAAACAGTATCTTCAAGTTTAGTAGAACATTCTCCAAATACAATTATCATAGTTGTAAGTAACCCGATGGATACAATGACTTATTTGGTTCATAAAACTACAGGCTTACCAAAACATAGAATTATTGGTATGGGTGGAGCTTTAGATTCTGCACGTTTCAAATACAGATTAGCTGAAGCTTTAGAAGCGCCTATCAGTGATGTTGACGGAATGGTAATTGGTGGACATAGCGATACAGGTATGGTGCCATTAATATCTCATGCGACAAGAAACAGTATTAAAGTTTCTGAATTTTTATCAGAAGAGCGTTTAACTCAAGTTGCAGAAGATACTAAAGTAGGTGGTGCAACATTGACTAAATTATTAGGGACTTCAGCTTGGTATGCTCCAGGAGCAGCTGTTAGCGGATTAGTACAAGCAATTGCTTGCGACCAAAAGAAAATTTATCCTTGTTCTACATTATTAGATGGAGAATATGGTTTAAGTGATCTTTGTATTGGTGTGCCAGTTGTTTTAGGTAAAAACGGTATCGAAAAAATTGTTGATGTATCTTTAAGCGATGCAGAAAAAGAACACATGAAAGCAAGTGCAGAAGGTGTTAAGAAAACTAATGCATTATTAGAATTATAGATAATAATATAAATAACTAATTTGTGAAAACCTTACCGATATTTTGTTGGTAAGGTTTTTGCGTGATTAGATTTAAATCACAAAATAAGAAATGAAAAAGTTACTATTATTAAGTTTAGCATTAATGCTAAGTATTGCTGTTACAGCTCAAGAAAAGATTAATGAAGGTATTCTTATTGCAAAGCAGACAATGGCTAGCGATAATGAACAAATGAATTCACAGCTTAAAGCTATGGGAGATACATCGGCTAAGACCTATTTTAAAGGTGAAAAGTCGAGAAGTGAAACTAGTAGTCCTATGACTGGTGATATTGTTATTGTTATTGATGCTTCAGATAAGCAAATGCTAATGATGATGGATCGTCCAGGAATGGGGAAAAAATATGTATTACAATCTTTTCAGCCAACTGAAGAAGATCTAAAATCAGTAACTGTTACAAAAGGCACTGAAACAAAAACAATATTGGGTTACGAATGTCAACAATATTTGATTAGTATGAAACAAAACGGTCAAGATGTAAAAATGGAGATGTTTACAACAGATAAGATTTCAGCTGTAAGTCAAAATACAACAGCAATGGGAGATCAGGTAGAAGGATTTCCGCTTTATTTTGTTATGACGATGAACCAAATGGGATCTAATATTGAAGTGACTTCAGAAATTATAGAAATTAAGAAAGAAGCTGTTTCTGATGATAAAGTAAGCTTAACACCTCCTGAGGGTTATACTAAAATGGAAGGGATGTAATTGAATATTTTATTCAGTTGTAAAATTTAGAGGAGGCTGTAGAAATACAGTCTTTTTTTTGTCTATATTTGGCGTGTGAAAATCAAATTACATTTTTTTGTATTAGCTGTACTCTTGGCGCTTATAGGGACGTATATAGAGCATTATACAGTTCCTAATCAGCAAATTGTAATTCAGTTTTCAGACAAGGATATTTCTTCAGAAGATTCTGAAAATGCTATAGTTGCTATTCAGAATAAATTAGAAAACATAGGGGTTTCTCAAATTCAAATCGGAGAAAATAATCAAGGAACACTTCGAATTATTTATCATAGTGATGCAGATGTAGAGGATATTCAGCATGCCCTTTTTAATGTTGAAGACTTAACAATAGCATACAATTCTTCTCATAATAAATCACATAATCTTCCAGATTCTAAACATCTTAAGAATTACGAGATTAATATTTCAGAAATAAAGACAAATAACAATACCGATTGGGACTTTAACGGTACACAAGTTGTCGAAGTTAATCAAAAAACGGATCGTTTATCTTATTTTAAAATACATAGTTCTGGTTTTTATAACCAAAATTCAATTCATAATTATGATATTAAAATTTCGGTAGTCATTGTTAATGATTTAACTACAGCGATTCATAATGTCTCTTATATTATTCCTGAGGTCAGGGCAGGGCCAACCGCTTAGGGAATTAAATACTTTAATATAATTCTCACTTCACATTACAATGCTTTTATCAATTAAAGGCAGAAAATCAATTTATTAAAAAAGATTGTCGAATTATAGTGTAAACTATATATTTGCGCGCTAGTTTCAATAACTATTGGAATTAATTAAATAGTCGACATTAAACAAAAACTCACAATGCAAAACAAAGGAATAATTAAGCTTTTTGCGCTTTTATTTGGTTTAGTAAGTATTTATCAATTATCATTTACTTTCAAATCCGGACAAATTGAACAAACCGCAGAAACAGCAGCAATAGCAAAATATGCTGACACAGAGGAAGATTACCAAACAAAAAGAAATATTGAAGAACTTCGTTATCTAGATTCTTTAAAAACTTCAAAAATTAAAGTAGGTGATAACTTTGAGCCTATTGAAGTTTATAATTTAGGTATCGCTCAGTATTCTTATACTGAAGTTGAAAATAATGCTATGAACCTTGGTTTAGACCTTAAAGGTGGTATTAATGTTATTCTTCAGATTTCTGTAAGAGATATTTTAAAAGGATTAGCTGATAATAGTAAAGATCCAATTTTTAATAAAGCATTAGATAATGCTGAAGAATTACAGAAGGATTCACAAGACTCTTATTTACAATCGTTCTTTACGGCATTTGATGCAATTAAAGGAGATACAAAATTAGCATCACCAGATATTTTTGCAAACCGTACGTTAAGTGACGAGATTAAATTCGATATGTCAGATAGCGAGGTTAAAAGTATCCTTGAAACTAAAATAGATGAGTCTATCGTTTCTGCTTTTGAAGTATTACGTAAGCGTATTGATAAATTTGGTGTAACATCTCCTAACATTCAACGTTTAGGAAATTCTGGTCGTATTTTATTAGAATTACCAGGGGCTAAAGATATTGAACGTGTAAAGGATTTAGTAACTAAGACAGCACAATTGCAGTTTTGGGAAACTTATAAAACAGAAGAAGTTGTTCCTTATTTATTAGAAGTAAACCAAGCATTAGTTGAAGCGAATAAAAAAGCGGAAACTACAGATGAGGTCGCTGATGTAACAGAAACTGAAGATGAAGGTACAGCAGATGCAATTGATGAGTTAACGGGGCAGATTGAATCAGACTCTACAAGTGTTGCTAATGTTAATCCTTTAGGGATTCAAGGTTACGGAAACGGTGGGTCTGTAGTTGGTATGTTTTTATCTAAAGATAAAGAAAGAGTAATGGCGGAATTAAACTCGTCTAAACACAGAGCATCTTTACCGGCAGAAATGCGTTATGTAAGATTTGTTTGGGGACTTCAAAATGAAGAATCTGAATATTCTGATTTATATGCTATTAAGGGTAATAGAGACGGTGAGCCAGAATTAAGTGGTGCTGTTATTACAGATGCAAGTCAAGATTATGACCAAGTAAGTAGACCAGCCGTAAGTATGCAAATGGATGCTAGAGGTTCTAAGGTTTGGGAAGAAATGACTAAAAAAGCTTACGAAACTCAAGGGTATATTGCTATTGTATTAGATAACACTGTGTATTCTGCACCAAGTGTATCTTCAGGGCCAATTGCAGGTGGTAGATCTCAAATTTCAGGATCATTTTCATTAACAGAAGCTGTCGATTTAGCAAACGTTTTAAGAGCTGGTAAATTACCTGCTTCTGCTCAGATCGTTCAAGCTGATGAAGTTGGTCCATCTTTAGGTCAAGAAGCTATTGATAGTGGAATGCGATCTTTTATGATAGCATTAGCCTTCGTATTACTTTGGATGATGGTTTATTACGGAAAAGCTGGTGGATTTGCTGATATCGCTTTAATGTTAAACATCTTATTAATATTTGGTGTATTAGCAAGTTTAGGTGCGGTATTAACGCTTCCTGGTATTGCTGGTATTGTATTAACGATTGGTATGTCGGTCGATGCCAACGTACTTATCTTTGAAAGGATAAAAGAAGAAATTGCCAAAGGGAAAACTCAAAAAGAAGCTATTAAAGATGGTTTTTCTAATGCATTATCTTCAATTTTAGATGCTAACATTACAACAGGTTTAACTGCTTTTATATTATTTGTTTTCGGAACAGGACCAATTAAAGGTTTTGCAACAACATTAATCATAGGTATTTTAACGTCATTATTTACAGCAATTTTCATTACTCGTTTATTAGTAGACTGGTATGTAGGTAGAGGTGGTAAATTAGATTTCTCTACAAGTTTAACTAAAAACTTATTTACAAACTTAAATATTGAATTCTTGAAGAAACGTAAGATTGCTTACATTATTTCTGGAGCGCTTATTTTAGCAAGTTTAGGTTCGCTTTTTACAACAGGATTAGATCAAGGTATTGATTTTGTTGGGGGACGAACTTACCAAGTACGTTTTGATCAAGATATGAGTGTAGAAGAAGTTAAGAATGATCTACATGAAGTTTTTGAAAGTGCCGAAGTAAAAACTATTGGTGGTGCAAACCAATTAAAAATTTCTACAAAATATAAGGTAGAAGATAGTTCTATTGAAGCGGATGAAGAAGTACAATCTATGTTGTTTGAAACGCTTAGAAAGTACCTTCCAGAAGGGATGACTTATGCTGAGTTTTTAGATGGCTCTGGTGATAAGAAAATTGGTAAAATGCTATCAAGTAAAGTAAGTCCAACAATTGCAGATGATATTAAAAAATCATCTATCTGGGCAATTTTAGGATCTTTAGTTGTTGTATTCTTATATATCTTATTAAGATTTAAGAAATGGCAATTTTCTCTTGGTGCAGTTGCTGCTGTATTCCATGATGTTTTAATTGTATTAGGGATTTATTCGTTAACATGGAGAATTATGCCATTTAGCATGGAAATTGACCAAACGTTTATTGCAGCAATCTTAACTGTAATTGGGTACTCGCTGAATGATACGGTTGTTGTATTCGATAGAATTAGAGAATATTTTAATGAAAACTTAGGTTGGGGATTAGATACCACTATTAACAGATCAATTAACAGTACGGTGAGTAGAACATTAAATACATCTTTAACTACGTTAGTAGCGTTATTAGCGATGTTCTTATTTGGTGCAGATTCACTTAAGGATTTATTATTTGCATTAATTGTTGGTGTTATTGTGGGTACTTACTCTTCTGTATTTATCGCAACTCCTATAATGTATGATACTGCTAGAAAAGGTAGTGCTGCAGATGCACTTAAGAATAAAGAAAAAGAAGAAGACACTGAAGAAGTATAAGTCTTGATTATTATTAATTCTGAACTAAATTCAGAATTAAGAAATGCCCTTCTTAGTTGAAGGGCATTTTTTTTGCTTAAAAGAAGATGTTGGTGTTATTGAGTATGTGTTTATTCTAATTAGTGTCAGAGTAAGAAATCTCTATTTAAGATTAAATTAGAGCTTGTTTTAAAGAGCTATTTTATAGTTGTGTCCTCTTGTTAAATATTTTCTATTTAGGACCTAACAGTGTTAGGAATTGACTTATTTAATAGGTTAACTAGTTTTGTTTTGTAATTAACCAGTTTCTAAAACTTATATATCCATTTGAGGATTTAAGTAGTAAGAGTATGAAATTTAAAATAAAAAAATCCCAGATTAATATTTAACCTGGGGTTTTAATTTTATGATAAGATATTAATCTTATTTATGATGATAAGTTGTTATAGAGTTTCAAAAGAAATAGTATCTCCAACATTCAGGTTCCATACATCACTAAGTCCACCATATATTTCTAACACATATTTGGCAGGTGCTTCAGAAGGTAGTGATATCTCATCCATTGGCTTCGCATTCTTCTGAAAGCTAACAATAGTTTTGTTTTTATCTATATAAATTATATCTAAAGGAATTTTAGTATTCTTCATGTAGAAACTGCGCATTTGTGTATCTGGAAATATAAATAACATGCCATGATTTACTTTTAACTGATTTCTGTACATTAAACCGGTTTGGGTAGTGTATTCATCATCAGCGATCTCAATATCTATTGTTTTTATAATAGAATTCGAATCTGCTTTTTTCAGTGTAAGTGTGCCTTCTTTCTTAAAGGAAACCACAACTTTATCTTCGGTTATTGTTTTCTTCTCTTCTTTACAAGATGAAAGGAACACAAGCCCAGAAACAATAACTACAGACTTTAAAAACAGTTGAATACGCATTAACTAAGTTTTGTTTTTGGTTTATAGATAAACATAAAATATAATCCAATTAATACAAAAGGAATACTTAAAAGCTGCCCTGTGTTTAATGCCCAATCTGCGCGCTCAACGTTCTGAGCTTCTTTTACAAATTCTACAAAGAATCTTACAGTCCATAATAAGACTAGAAACAGACCAAATAAAAAGCCTTGTTGTTCAGATTTTTTTGTTTTCCAGTAAAAATAAAATAAGATTAAGAATACAAATACATAACAAAATGCTTCATATAACTGAGCAGGATGTCTTGGCGCAGATTCACCAAGTTGCTTAAAGACAACACCGAAGTCGCTACCTGTATATTTTCCTATAATTTCTGAATTGATAAAATTTCCGATTCTAACAAATACAGCACCTAAAGCAACAGGGATTACGACACGATCTAAGATCCACAACACTGTTTTATGAAGGACTTTTTTATTGTATAAGTACATAGAAACTATCATAGCAATAGCAGCTCCATGACTCGCTAAACCTTGAAAGCCTGTAAACTCAAAACCTCCTTTAAATTTAAAAGGTAGAAAAATGCTAAAAAAATCTTCTGTGATAAGCTCTGGTTGGTAGAAAATAACATGACCAAGTCTTGCACCTAGCATAATACCTATGACAGAATAGATAAACAAAGAATCTAAAGATTCATCTGATTCCCCTTCATTTTTATAAATACGCTTAGTAACATAAAAGCCCAAAATAAAGGCTGTGATCCACATTAAGCTGTAAAAGTGAAGTTTAAAAAACCCTAAATCAATAAACTTTATAGGATCCCAATCAATTGATAATAAAAACATAGATAATCTATTTATTCGGTAAATATAATATTTTGAGAGGGATTGAAAATGAGATTAACGTAATATTAATTTTCTTTTTTAGGAACTGGGTCAAATCCCTTTCCTCCCCATGGATGACAACTAAAAATCCTTTTTACGGCTAACCATCCACCTTTAAAAAAACCATGAACTTCAAGTGCTTCTTTTGCGTAATGAGAACAGGTTGGTTGATACCTACAAGTGGCAGGAGTAAATGGGGATATTACAGTCTGATAAACTTTAATTAAAAAGAGAAAAGGATATGTTAATAGCTTTTTCACTATTTTAATTTGTTGTGAACGTGGTACCTTCTCTGCTATCTTTTAGCTGAATTCCCGCTTCAGCTAAATCATCTCTAATCTTATCAGATAAGGCAAAGTCCTTATTAACACGAGCTTCTTTTCTAAGGTTTATTAGAATTTCTACAGCGCTAGAGAGCTTATCAGTTCCTGTATTAGTTTCAGCAACATTTATTAATCCAAGGATGTTAAAAACGAAAGTTTCGATAGTTGTTTTTAGAGATTCTAAATCCTCAGAGGTTATGCTTGCACTTCCATCTTTAATTTGATTGATGAATTTTACAGCTTCAAAAAGCGTTGCAATTAAAATAGGAGTATTAAAATCATCATTCATAGCATCGTAGCATTTCTGCTTCCAATCTGTAATATTAAATGATGATGTTTTTCCTGTTTTTAATTTGTCTGTTAAATTAATAGCCTCCATTAATCTATGGAATCCTTTTTCTGCAGCGGCTAATCCTGCATCTGTTAAATCTAAAATACTTCTGTAAGAGGCCTGCATTATAAAAAAGCGAATAACACTTGGGTTATATGCTTTAGACATTATATCGTTATTACCAGAAAGTAATTCTGCAGGGTTAATATAATTCCCTGTAGATTTACTCATGCGAGCTCCGTTTAGTTCTAACATATTGGCGTGCATCCAATATTTAACAGGTGCTTGCCCTTTTGCAGCTTGGTTTTGTGCAATTTCACATTCGTGATGAGGGAATTTTAAATCCATTCCACCTCCATGAATATCAAAAAACTCACCAAGATATTTAGTGCTCATTGCTGTACACTCTAAATGCCAGCCTGGAAAGCCATCACTCCATGGAGAAGGCCAACGCATAATATGTGTTGGTTCGGCTTTTTTCCAAAGTGCAAAATCTTGAGGGTTCTTCTTGTCACTCTGACCATCAAGAGCACGTGTGTTATGTATTAAATCTTCTAACTTACGTTTACTTAAAATACCATATTCATTAGACTCGTTGTATTTATGAACATCAAAATAGACGGACCCATTTACAAGGTATCCAAAACCGTTATCTATAATAGATTGTATTAATTCAATTTGTTCTATAATATGACCTGTGGCAGTTGGTTCTATGCTTGGTGGTAAAAAATTAAATGTGTTTAAAACATTATGAAAATCTACAGTATAGCGCTGTACAATTTCCATTGGCTCTATAGCTTCTAAACGCGCTTTTTTAGTGATTTTATCTTCACCTACGTCTGCGTCATTTTCTAAATGACCAGCATCAGTGATATTACGAACATATCGTACTTTATAGCCTAAATGCTTTAAATAGCGAAATATCATATCGAAAGACATAAAAGTCCTTACATTACCCAAATGCACATTACTATATACAGTTGGGCCGCAAACGTACATACCGACATAGCCTTCTGTTATAGGTTGAAAAATTTCTTTTTCACTAGTAAGTGTATTGTAAAGTTTTATTTGTTGCGTATGATATAATGACATGTTGTGAAGTTGAAAGAATGAATCAATAATTAAGTTTGGTAAAGTGCTAAAACTTCGTTTCTAGTTTAATATAGTCTAAAAGTTCTCTGCGTGTTTCTTTTTTATTGAATTGACCACCAAACTCAGAGGTTACAGTGCTACTTTCAATATCTCTAATACCACGAGAGTTTACACATAAATGTTTTGCATCTATAATACATGCCACATCATCTGTTCCTAAAACATCTTGTAATTCTTTTACTATTTGAATCGTTAAACGTTCTTGTACTTGAGGTCTTTTAGAATAATAATCTACAATTCTATTCATTTTAGATAAACCAACAACGGTACCATTAGAAATATAGGCAATATGTGCGCGCCCAACGATTGGTAATAAATGGTGTTCGCAAGTTGAATAAACAGTGATGTTTTTTTCAACTAACATCTCACCATATTTATATTTATTATCAAATGTAGAAGCACTTGGTTTATTCTTAGGATTTAATCCGCTAAAAATTTCATTAACAAACATTTTAGCAACTCTATTAGGTGTGCCTTTTAGGCTGTCATCATTTAAGTCTAGACCTAAAGTTTCTAATATATGCTTAACATCTGTTTTAATACTTTCTATTTTTTCTGTGTTAGAAAGCTTAAAGGCATCAGCCCTCAAAGGGGTATCACTAGATGTACCAATATGATCATCACCTATTGCATCTATATCGTTAAAATCACTTTCGATTTTCATTATAAATTTTTTTTAAAACGAGGGGCAAAGATAAACAATAAAAATAGTTTGGATAAGGTAGGGGTTTTATAATTACAGCTGTTATATCTATAAAAGCGTTAAAATGCCATTATCCTTGGTAAACGAACAGCTGTTTTCTTATATATTTCTTAATTTGCCAGATTAAATACAAAAAAAATGAAGTTAAAATCCCTCTTAGTATTACCATTCCTATTTTTATGTCTTTTGAGTTTTAGTCAAAACCAAAAAAGCACAAATATCAACTATCCCGATAATGTAAATGCTCCTCTCACAAAAAAGGAGAAAAACATGATTGAGGAAGTGTATAAAAGTGAAGCCAAAGAAATGGTTTATGACAATGAAGAATTTTTGAAAGATATAAAACACCTATTGCGAAATAGGATTTTAATTTATGAGGATACAGATCCGAAAACTCAGAAAAAAGGTAAGCTGCTTTCTAATGTTCCTCTTTCAAATGCATATAATAAAGATTTGAAAAGGGACACTAAGTTTAAGCTCAAAAAGTTTAACCCTTTAAAGTATCAATTAGATTTCTTTGCTAAAGGTACCTATGTTTATCAAGTTGACAATACCAATTATTTTATTCAGGTAACTTCTCAGTATAGAACATTTAAATAATAATACAAACGGATAATTCAGTATAATGAAAAATATTTTACTCCTTCTTACACTTATTACAACTAATTTAGTGCTGTCTCAAGACATCACCATGCAAAACGGTGCATTTAATCAATGTAGTGGAATGTTTTACGATTCGGGAACGCAATATGCTAATTATGGCTCAGATGAGAATTTAGTAACGACAATTTGTTCTGATGTTGTTGGTGATTTTATTCAATTAGATTTTACACCATTCTTTTTTATTGGTACAGACGGTGATGAAATGAGGATCTATGATGGAGATGATATTTCGGCTCCTTTAATAGATACTTACACAGGTGGAACTGGTCCAGGAATGGTTTCAGCTTCTTCTGCAAATAGCTCAGGATGTTTAACTGTAGAATTTATCTCTAATTCTGCAGGGACACAACCAGGTTGGGAAGCTAATATTACTTGTTTTACTCCGTGTCAAGATATTACAGCATCTATAGATAATACGACTCCTGCAGCTGCTTTAGGTGTTATAGAAGTAGACCCAGGCGATTTAATTACATTTGAGGGTAGCGCTATTTTTTCAGATGATGATACAGGGGCTACTTATACTTGGGATTTTGGAAATGGTGATACCATCGAAGGATTAAATGTTAATTACGCCTATGCCGTACCAGGGACATATACCGTAACGTTTACTGCTACAGATACAAATCCTTTAGGTTGTTCAGACTCGGATAGCTCTATTCAGGTTTTCGTAATAGATAATGATGCCTGTGTAGGTGCATTACCAATTTGTGATGGTATTGTTGATGTGCCATCTCTTGTAGGTGATAGTGTTGCTCAACCTGGTATTGAATATGATTGTCTAACTTCTCAACCTAATCCTAGATGGTATTTTATTCAGACAGGTGATGTTGTAGGTAATATAGAGCTTACATTGACCCAAAATACAGGTATAAATGGATCAGGAGGTTTACTTGATGTAGACTTTATTATATGGGGACCGTTTGACCAACCAGAATGTGGGCCTTCAAATTTGAATCCTACTAATCAACAAGATTGTAGTTACTCAGGATCTGGTGAAGAAGATATATTTGTAGCTAATGCACCCGCAAATTCTTATTATGTACTGTTAATTACTAACTATAGTGGTCAAGCTGGTTATATCAATTTAGAGAATACAAATCCTAATCCAGGTTTGGCTCTGAATTGCGATATTATTTGTCAAGTAGATTTAGGAGATGATCAAAACCTGTGTAGTGGTGGTGATTATACAATTACGGCAGATAGTACAGGTGCTTTTAACACTTTTGAGTGGCAATTAGATGGTGTTACTATACCTGGCGAGACAAGCCCAACATTAACTGTAACCGAGTCTGGAACCTATACATTAATAGCTGAGGGTTTTGATGCTGTTTATGGAGATGCATGTTCTGCTCAAGACGACATCGTAATTTCTATAGGGGAGCCTTTTGTTTTAAATGATATAACAGTTTTAGGTTGTAGTGGTACTGCTACTTCTGCTGATTTCAATTTAAATGATGAAATTACTAATATATTAAGTCCTCTTAATGTTGATGATTATGTTGTTTATTTTCATGAGAATTTAAATGATGCAGAAAACAATACAGCTCCTATTAGTAATACAGATTCTTATAATGGTATTGATGGAGAAATTATTTTTGCTAGGGTAGAGGTTGCAGGTGCTGCAGCTTGTTATTCAACAAGTACTGTTACTTTGTCTATTGCCGAAGCCCCATCAATCAATTCAGCATCCGATATGTTTACCTGCGACGATGTTTCCAACAATGGTTTTGAGAGTTTTGAATTAAGCGATCAAACGGCCACAATTTTAGGCTCTCAGGCGGCTGCCGATTTTACAGTTTCTTATTATTTAACACCTGAAGATGCAGAATCTGGCGACAATGCTTTACCGTTAACTTATACTAATAGTGTTAACTCACAGCCTATTTATGCGAGAGTAGAAAGTTCATCTAACTCAAACTGTTATAATGCATCAGCGACACCATTATTCAATTTAGTCGTAAATATCAGAGCACTAGCTACAGCACCAATAGACCTAGAACTGTGCGATGATATTGGTGGAGATGGTATAGAGACCTTTAACTTAAGTAACCAAGAAGCTGTAATCTTAGGAGGTCAAGATGCGTCGGTGTATAATGTAACATTTCATAGTAGTCAAGATGATGCTAATACCAATACAGATGCTTTACCAACGAGCTATACCAACACAAGCTCACCCAATCAACAAACAATTTATGTGCGTGTAGAAGATCCATTATTTTCAGATTGTTATGGCACTACAAATTTTGATGTGATAGTTAATCCATTACCCACATTAATAGATCCGACGGCATTAGAGGTTTGTGACGATGGTACGCCAGATGGTCTTACAGCGATGGATCTAAGCCTAAAGGACTCAGAAATTACAGGTAATAACCCGGCGTATGCAGTGACTTATCACGAATTAGCAACAGAAGCAGTGTCAGGAACCAATGCATTACCAACCTTATATACCAACACCAGCAATGGGCAAATTGTATACGTGCGCGTAGAGGATACAGCAACAGAATGTTACAGCACTACAAGTTTAGAACTTACAGTAGAACAAGCCCCTATCGCTAATACACCGCAACCATTAATATATTGTGATCCAGATAACGATGGCTTAGGACTGTTTGTACTTACAGATTTAGATGATGAAATTACAGGAAGTGATCCGGGTTTAGAAGTCACTTATCATGAAACAGAAATCAATGCTAATAATGGGGTTAACGCTATAGATACTTCTGTAGATTATGAGAATATTAATCCTAATGGAGCGATAATATATGCACGGATTGAAAGTCCTACTATAGCAACCGATTGTGCTGTTATTGTAGTGGTAGAATTAATAGTAGAGCCTTCACCTCAAATAGAAGATCCAACAGCTTTAGAGTTTTGTGAAGACCTTGGTTCTTCAGATGGTTACATTAGTTTTGATCTTACAGCTAAAGCGCCAGAAATCTTGAATGGTCAAAATCCAATACAGTATGAGGTTAGTTATTATAGCAATGAGTCCGATGGAGAAGCAGGAACTAATGCAATTGTTAATCCATCAGCGTATACTAATACAACTGCTTTTAATCAAATTATATGGGTACGTGTAGAAGATACAACAACGATAGAAGGTTGTTATAAAATCACGAGTTTAGAATTAATAGTTAATGCTTTGCCAGAAGCGATACAACCAACCGAATTAAATTTATGTGATGATTTAGGAGAGATGCCAGGCGATAATTTCACCGTATTTGACTTAACGGTTAAAGACGATGAAATTATAGGTGATAATGCCAGTTGGTCCGTAGCTTATTACGAAACGAATGCCGATGCACAATCTCAAACCAATGTTATTGCAGATCCGACACAATATACAAATACATCAGTAGGCGGTTTAGATGCTAATCCACAAACACTTTATGCAGTGGTTACCGATACCGATACCGGTTGTGTAGATTATGTTACTTTAACCATAAGAGTTTTACCAAACCCAACGCCAGCTTTAAGTGAAGATATTCCAAACATTGAGTTGTGTGATGATGTAAATACAGGCGATGGAGTGGAAGTTTTTGATCTAACAGCAAATGAAACCTTAATTCTTAATGGTGAGGCTGGAGTAACAGCAACATATTATGAAAGATTACAAGATGCGAACGCAGGGACAAATGCAATAGCAGATCCAACACAGTATACAAATATAGGTACGCCAGAACAAGAGATCTATGTGCGAGTAACCAGAAATAGTACGGGATGTTATTCTTTAGTCGACTTTACGATTATAGTTCACCCTTTACCAAGTGTTGTTGCCGTTACCGATTTTATACAATGTGAATTATTTACCGATGGGATTGATAACTTTGACTTAACAACAAAAGACGACGAAGTTTTAAACGGTCAAAACCCAACCCAATTTATAGTGAGCTACCATAGCAGTCTGGTTGATGCAGAATCCGGAATGAATGCTATTGTAGGTCCCTATGCAAACACAAGTAATCCACAGCAAATCTTTGTAACAATTACAGATAACACAACAGGTTGTTCTATCAGTACCCAAAGTTTTAATGTAGAAGTACATGAGGCAGCACAAGCGAATTCAGATACTGATGCTATCTTATATGAACTATGTGATGATGAAATGGAAATCGATGGAGACCCAAGTAATGATAGTGTACAATTTGATTTAGCTACGATGGATGCCGAGGTTTTAGACCTTCAAAATTCAGCAGATTATATTGTAACTTATTATGAAACACAAGAAGAAGCCGACTTAAAAGTGAATCCATTACCAACCTTGTATGAAAACATTGTAAATCCACAAGTAATTTATGCCAGAGTAGATAATGATATTCCAGATCCAGTAACAGGTGCTGATACATCCATTTGTTATGCTGTAGCCGAATTAACGTTACAAGTAAATGCATTACCAGAGTTTGATTTAGACGATCGTTATGTGCTTTGTATAAATACTAATGATACCGAAGCTTTAGCCCCTTTAGTTATAGACACCTATTTATCAGCTGTAGATTATAGTTTTGTATGGTATTTTAATGACGTAGAAATGGCAGGGGAAACAGGAGCAAGCCTTATACCTTTAGAAGAAGGTAATTATAGTGTAGAGGTTACAGATTTAAATACCTCGACAGAGACTAATTGTACTCATAGTGATAGTACTGAAGTTATAGAAAGTGAGCCGCCGAGTATAACAATCGAACTATTAACACAAGCCTTTGCAGATCGCCATGTTTTAGAAGCAACAGCAATCGGAATCGGTATCTATGAATACAGTTTAGACGGAGGTCCATGGCAAGATGAAGGAGTATTTACAGGAGTGTCATCAGGAGACCATGAGATTACGGCAAGAGACAAAAATGGATGTGGATTAAGATCGAGCTCAAAATTTGTTATAGATTATCCATTGTTTTTCACGCCTAATGGTGTTGGGAATAATGAAACTTGGAACATTGAAGGTGTTGGAAGTAGTGCAAAAATTTATATATTTGACCGATACGGCAAGTTGTTAAAGCAGTTAAGTCCAGATGGAGATGGTTGGGACGGTCAATTTAATGGAGAAGCGATGCCAACAGATGGTTACTGGTTTACAGTAGAATACGATGAACCAAGTACAGGAGAACGAAAAGAATTTAAAGCTCATTTTTCTTTAAAACGATAAATTGAATTCGGAATAAATAAAAAAGCTTGAACATTTAATATGTTCAGGCTTTTTTTATCTTATATCGGTATGACTGTTTTTTCTATTATTAAGATTTTGATCTAAAAGATATGTTACTTCTTAGATTAGAGAGGATATAAGATGACTTTTAGGTGTATATGGTTTTAGTAAATTAAGTATGTAAATTAGTCTGATAAGTAATATTCAACATGTTTTTTTGTTTAGAATATTGCTATTACCCTTAAAAATAAAAAGAGCTTAAACATATAATGTTTAAGCTCTTTTTATAAAATATAACCTAGATAAGGCGTGGATTTATAGATTAAATCCTAATGTTAAAGTAAAATCTGTATATTTTGATTCAATTTCTGCAGCATCAGTTAAACCTGTAGAATAAAGTTCATGATTGTAATCACGCTCAGATTGACTGAAAGCTAAATCTAAATTAATATTTCCAAAATTATAACCTAAACCTAATGAATAACCATTTAAATCACCATAGAAATTATCATCTTTATATGGACTTTCTTCAAAACGATAACCTCCTCTAAAGCTTATTTGTTTATAACGGTACTCCCCACCTAATCTATAAGAAATAGATGAATCTAAAGTATTGGATATATCATTGTTTAAATCTGAAAATACCACATCTGATGTTGGTTTAAATTTTACATTACTATAATCTTTAACTGCATAGTCAAAACTTAATAATCCTGTTTGTCCAAATATGTATGCTAAGCTTCCTGTAATTTTGCTTGGCGTTTGTAATTTGTATTCTTCATAAACATTTATAATGCTACTAATGTAACTAATATCATCTTCTGCTATGTTAGAATTTATACCTTGGGTTAACTCATCACTAATTCTATACCATGTTGGTGAATTATAAGATAATCCAACTCTTAATTCATTTGTAAGTTTGGCAATTGTTCCTAATTGAAATGAAAAACCACTTCCAGTAGTTGCTAATAAGTTTTCAAAAACTACGTCATTTACAAGGGAACTATTATTAGAGTTCGTTTCTCTTAAACTTGTGAATTTTTCATAATTAATAAAATGAGAGTTCAAGTTGATTCCTATAAACAGCCTATCGTTATAATCAGTAGCAAAATTAAAAGCAAGTTTGCCATTATAGCCTGTTGATGAATAAGAGTAATTATGATTAATTGTTCCAGAAGCTACATTAGAATTGTATAGCGTCTCATTATCGTTAGTTTCATCATCAAGATTGTTTGGGTCAATAACTCCAGACCAATACCCCAAGAAGGCTTGCTGCATAGCATAACCATTTTCTGGTATTCTTCCAATATCCACATATGCCTCTTCGAGATATTCGCCTGGTTGAAGTTTTAATATTCCAAAAGGAACTTCATTTCCATTTGCAAATGAAAGAAAATAACTATCTATAGAATTGTCATTATCATTATTTCCACTAGCTACCCAATCATTATCAAAATCAGCAGAACGATCATAAGCAAAACTCAAAGCAAATTTTTTCCAACCCGAATTTGTGTTATTGTTTTTAAATATAAAAGCAGCACCTAATTGGTTTAAATCAACATTAGAATTAGATGATGAATTATTTCCGTCAAAATAACTAATATCATTTTTAGAACTGAATACTCCTAATGATATAGAGGCATGGCTGCTATTAAATATAGCAGAACCTGCTGGATTAATATTAATACTAGACATATCGCCACCAAGAGCTCCAAAAGCACCACTCATGGCTCTGAAACGAGCAGTGCCTTGAATTTCATCCATAGAATATCTCACAGCATCGGTAATGTCTTGTGCCATAATATAAGACGTGCTTATTAAGCTTATACTGAGCATAAGTAACTTTCTCATAGTTAGTGTTTTTATAATTTTAAAATGAATGTTTTTATCCTCTACGAGATGAGCTACCGCTAGATCTGCTACTAGATGAGCTACCGCTACTAGATGATCTAGAACTAGAACTTCCTGAAGATCGTGCTGTTCCGCTAGATCTAGAGCTGTTAGAGCTAGATCTAGTAGTTGTTCCAGAAGATGATCTTGAATTTCTTGTTGTAGAAGATCTTGTTGTCGCAGATGATCGTGTTGTTGTCGGTCTAGATATTCTTGTATTTGAAGAACGAGATCTTAAGTTAGTGGTGCTTCTTGCGCTGGTTCTTGGTGTTGTTGTTCTAATACTTCTAGTTGTACTTGCTCTAGATGTTGAATTGCTTCTAGATAGACGTGATGTATTTGATAATCGTTGTGTAGAATAATCACTTCTTCTAGATAAAGCAGATCTATTTGTTCTACTTAATCTGTTGTTATAGCTACGACTTAAATTGTTGCTGTACAATAAGGATCCTCTTCTAGAGTTATTAAAAGCATATCTATTGTTATTGTGGTAACCATTATTCCAGCCGTAATTATTATAACCATAGTTCCAAGGGGAATGATAGCCATAACCATAATATCCACCATAATTCCAGTGGTTATTCCAACCGTAACCATAATTATAACCCCAAGGCCTATTCCAACCATAATATCCAAATCCACCATTCCACAGACCGTAGTTATTATAACCATACCAGCCATTATCTATATAATTAATAGTAACGGTATTGCTGTTTTGACCCCATCCACCATAAGCAACTTGTTCTTCTGAAGAATTCATTGCTTGTTCAGTATAATCACCTTCATAAGAATCAATATCTGTAAAAACTTCAGATTCTTCTTGTATGGCATCAACTTCTGCTGAATTTTCAGCGAAATAATTTTTATAATAATTAGAGTCGTTTGCAGAGGTTGTAACTACAGGTTCTTCAACATCTATTTCGTTTTCTTCAGTGCTGTAGATCCCATCATTGTCATAGCCTACATATTGAAACGAACCACAAGAAGTTAACGCGGTAATTAAACCGAGAGCAACAAAAAATGGCAATTTTTGGGTAATTATAGTTTTAAATTGCATATCTCTTTTATTTTATTGTTGAACATAGCAAAAATAGTTAGTTTTGCTGTATTATTTAATACATTTAACATAAGCGCAATATTTGTGCCAAAACACGGAAAATGAGTAAAAATCTTACGAGTAGAGCTGAAGATTATTCAAAATGGTATAACGAATTAGTCGTAAAGGCTGATTTAGCAGAAAATTCTGCTGTTAGGGGTTGTATGGTTATAAAACCTTATGGTTATGCTATATGGGAAAAGATGCAAGCAGAATTAGATAGAATGTTTAAAGAAACAGGACATGAGAATGCTTATTTTCCATTATTTGTACCAAAGAGTTTATTTGAAGCAGAAGAAAAGAATGCAGAAGGTTTTGCTAAAGAATGTGCTGTTGTAACACATTATAGATTACAGAACGACCCTGATAATCCAGGTAAATTAAGAGTAGACCCTGAAGCTAAATTAGAAGAAGAGTTAGTGGTTAGGCCAACAAGTGAAGCTATTATTTGGAATACTTATAAAGGCTGGATACAAAGTTATAGAGATTTACCTATTTTGATTAATCAGTGGGCAAATGTAGTGCGTTGGGAAATGCGAACGCGTTTGTTTTTACGTACAGCAGAATTTTTATGGCAAGAAGGGCATACGGCTCATGCAACAAAAGCTGAGGCGTTAGTAGAAGCAGAGCAGATGAATGATGTTTATGCAGAGTTTGCTCAAAACTTTATGGCAATTCCTGTAATACAAGGAGTAAAAACAGAAAGTGAACGTTTTGCAGGGGCACTTGATACCTATTGTATTGAAGCTTTAATGCAAGATGGAAAAGCACTTCAGGCAGGTACTTCTCATTTCTTAGGTCAAAATTTCGCTAAAGCCTTTGATGTTAAGTTTACTAATAATGAAGGAAAGCAAGATTATGTATGGGCAACATCATGGGGAGTATCTACAAGATTAATGGGAGCCTTAATAATGACGCATAGTGATGATAAAGGTTTAGTATTACCACCAAACTTAGCGCCATCTCAAGTTGTGATTGTTCCTATATTTAAGACGGATGAGCAATTCGAATTAATTTCAGATAAAGCTCAAGCTATTATTGAAGAATTAAAAGCTTTAGGTGTAAGCTGTAAGTTTGATAAAAGAACGACACATAGACCAGGGGCTAAATTTGCTCAACACGAATTACAAGGTGTACCATTACGTATAGCAATTGGCCCAAAAGATTTAGAAAATAATACTGTTGAATTAGCTCGACGAGATACTTTAACGAAAGAGGTCGTTCAAATAGATGGTATTGCTTCAACTATAAAAGATCTTTTAACGGTAATTCAAGATGCGTTATATGCGAAGGCTTTAAATTATAGAGATGAACATATTACTAAAGTTGACGATTTTGAAACTTTTAAGAAAGTTTTAGAAACAAAGACAGGATTTATTTCGGCACATTGGGATGGTACCCCAGAGACCGAGCAAAAGATCAAAGAACTAACAAAAGCAACGATTAGATGTATTCCTATGAACAATGTTAAGGAAGAGGGAGTATGTGTTTTTAGTGGTAAACCATCACAAGAAAGGGTGCTTTTTGCTAAGGCATATTAATTTTTTTGAAAAAAAATAAAATTAATGTTGCAGAAGTAAAAAAGAGTTGTATATTTGCACCCGCAATGGAAACGTTGTTGGTTCATTTAAATATTATAACAACCAAATGGCCCGTTCGTCTATCGGCTAGGACGCATGGTTTTCATCCATGTAAGAGGGGTTCGATTCCCCTACGGGCTACAATTTTTAACAAGAAAGAAATATAATGGCAAATCATAAGTCAGCTTTAAAAAGAATAAGAAGTAACGAAAAAAGACGTGTACTTAACAAGTATCAGCATAAGACTACTCGTAATGCTATAAAAAAATTACGTGAGATTACTGATGCTAAAGAGGCGCAAGCAATGTTACCTTCTGTTATTAGTATGTTAGATAAGTTAGCGAAAAGGAATGTAATACATTCTAATAAAGCAGGTAACTTAAAATCGCAGTTAACGAAACATGTTGCTGCAATCTAATAATACTTTCTTTCAAAATACTAAGAAGTCTTTCCATTAGGAAAGACTTTTTTTGTGTCTAAAGTTTAGCTTTAATTTTTTAAAAATCATTATCTTACTAGCGTAGAGAATGTAAAAGCTCTTCATACTTAAAAAATATTATCTTTATATCCTAAATTAAATAAGAATGCATAAAGCAGGTTTTGTAAATATTATTGGTAATCCGAATGTTGGGAAGTCTACATTAATGAATGCGTTTATAGGTGAAAAATTATCTATAATTACGTCTAAAGCTCAAACGACTAGACATCGTATTTTAGGAATTGTAAATGGAGAAGATTTTCAGGTAATACTGAGTGATACACCAGGTATTATAAAGCCAGCCTACGAACTACAAGCTTCTATGATGGACTTTGTGAAGTCGGCGTTTGATGATGCTGATGTTTTAGTTTACATGGTTGAAATAGGGGAAAAAGAATTAAAGGATGAGGCATTTTTTAATAAAATAACCAATTCTAAAATTCCAGTTTTATTATTATTAAATAAAATAGATAACTCTAATCAAGAACAATTAGAAGAGCAAGCTCAGTTATGGCAAGAAAAAGTGCCTAATGCAGAATTTTTTCCTATATCTGCATTAGAGGGTTTTAATGTTCAGAATGTATTTGATAGGATAATAGAGCTATTACCAGCTTCTCCTGCATTTTATCCTAAAGATCAGTTAACAGATAAACCAGAACGCTTTTTTGTAAATGAGGCTATTAGAGAGAAAATCTTAATGCATTATAAAAAGGAAATTCCATATGCTGTTGAAGTTGATACAGAAGAATTTTTTGAAGAGGATGAAATTATAAGAATGCGCTCTGTGATTATGGTTGAACGTGATACCCAAAAAGGTATTATTATCGGTCATAAAGGATCAGCATTAAAGCGGGTAGGAATAGAAGCTCGTAAAGATTTAGAGAAGTTCTTTGGCAAACAAGTTCATTTAGAACTCTATGTTAAAGTTAACAAAAATTGGAGAAGTAATCAGACGCAATTGAGACGTTTTGGTTATAATCAACGATAGGTTTTAAGAATTTCTTCCATAAAATGATGTAGAAGATACATCTCTGGTTTTCCTTTAGTACGTCCTATTCTCCCTGCTAAATAAAGCAGAAACCAAATAAGTATCATCAATAATGATAGGCATAGCTGTAAAATAAAAGCGTTTCCTAGTTTGGCGCTGGTGTATGCCCAAACTCCAAATCCGAGACACAGCACAGCTACAACAAAATGCAGAAATATAAACAGGGTCCAAACGGTAGGATTTGGACCAAAAAGGCCGTGCACTATAGAATGATTATTTTCTTCTTTATTAATTTCTAAATGAAGCTGTGGCGACCAAAAGTGTTGATCCTTTTTAGGGAATCTAATAAATACATGGTCATCAACTCTAGAGATTATAAATTTTGTTTGCGTTTTTTTATGCACCTCAAAATTTTCTAAAACAGTATTATTATTCGCTAAGATTTTAAGCTTAAACCGTGGACGTAAAACAATATCATTAGAAATTTCCATAATGTATATCTGTAACTTCTATCGTAAAATAAGGAATTCGCAACGCCTGTTGATAGAGTGTTCTGTTTCCGTACAATTATCACCACAACGAACTAAAGGTTGAGTTTTTCCATATCCTTTAGATCTTAAACGTGATCTAGTAATTCCATTTTCTACTAAATATTCTAATGTGGCAAGTGCTCTTTTTTCAGATAATTCTAAATTAAATAGCTCACTTGATCTAGAATCTGTATGTGCTCCAAGTTGAATCTCCATTCTTGGGTATTTTACTAATAACTCTACCAACACATCAAGTGTTTTTGCTGCTTGAGGTTTAATATCCCATTGACCAAAATCGAAATAAATATTTTCTAACTCAATATAAGTATTTCCTTTACCATCATCAATTACAATTTCTTCAGCATCCTTATAAGCTCGAATCTTTAATTGAATATTAAATTGAATATCACCTTTGTCATTAGTATCAAAATATTCAATATGAGGAATGTATTTAGGTTGAAACCCTTCTATAGAGTAGCTTTGATTAGGCCTTATTAAGAATCTGTATTTTCCATATTTATCTACAATTTCTTCTCCAATTTTCTTGCCCTTTTTATCATATAATACAACTATGGTATTTGGTAGTATTTGACCTGTTACTATATCTGTAACTAAGCCCTCTAAATAATAGTGTCTTTCTTTTTCTAAGCGCTTAAAAGTGTAAATGTTGTCCAGCCCAGATCTGTTTGACGAGATGAAACCTGTATTTAAAGAATCAATAAGTACAAAGGAAAAGTCATCTTTTTCACTGTTTATAGTTTCTCCTAAATTTAAAGCTTCTAAAAATTTATCATTTTTAAAACTACTTGCAAAAATATCCAAACCACCAAAGCCGTGCTTACCATTAGAAGAGAAATATAGGGTAGTGTCATTTGCTATATAAGGAAATTGCTCTCTTCTTAATGAATTAATGGAACCGCCTAAATTAATGGCTTGACCGAATGATCCGTCTGAGAATAAGTCGACATAAAAAATATCAAATTCCCCAAGTGTTCCAGGCATATCACTTGAAAAATATAATTTATCTTCCTTCTTATTAAGGGTAGGGTGCATGGTTGAATAAGTATCACTAGAGAAAGAGACAGGTTTTATATTTGTCCATTGACCTTCAATTAATTGGGCGCTAAATATACTTACAACAGAAATTTTTGTAGAGTCTAAACTAATTCGTTTTTTTAAATTTCTAGAGAAATACATTGTTTTGCCGTCTTTTGTAAATACAGCATTACTTTCGTGTTGTTTTTCTTTATTAATCTCTTTACTTAAAGGTTGAATACTGTCTAAGTTTATTTCTCCTTCTTTAGATAGCTTAGTTTCGTATAAATCTAAGTAAGGTTGACCGTTCCAATGATAGTTTGGATATTTAATGTTTTTTGTTGAGGCAAAAACAATCTTATCCGTATTTAGTGCTACGCCAAAATTAGATCCTCCAACATCTGTTGTAAGATTTTTTAATTCGTAATTATAAGGAACTATTTTTTCTAATAAAGCTTTAAAATTTGGGGTATTTATTTTGTCGTCTAAGTATAATGTAGATATCTCATCGGCTTGTTTGTAATTTTTTGTTCCTTTTAAAACTTCATAATATTTAAAATAGAACGACGCTGTTAGTTTTTTATCCGTTTTTGTATTATAAATTTTTTTATAAGTTTTATAGGCTTTTTCGTAATCGGTATTATAATAATAACAATCTCCTAATTTTTCTAAATTTTCTAACGTTTTAGGAAGGGTTGAGAAGATTTCAGCTGCTTCTAAGTATGCTTTATTTTTATATAAAATATCAGCTCTTCTTTGCGATTGAGAAAAACAGAGCGTACTGATCATTAAAAGGACTAATATGATATAAAATTTATGTGTTTTCATCTATTTTTGATTAGAAAAATCTTGGAGATTTATCATAGCCTTTACCGAATTTTTCTATGTTAAATAATAAAAAAACTTCGTGAGAGCCAGAATTAAATTCTCCTAAATTAGTGAGTGTGTAATCATATGCATATCCAATTCTAATTGCTGATGATATTGAAAAATTCATCATACCAGTAATTGAATCATCATAGCGATAACCTAAACCAAATTCAAGCTTATCATACATTAATACATTTGCTGTAAGATCTATAGATAAAGGAGCATTATTTACGTACTTTGTCATAAAAGCAGGTTTAAACTTTAAATTATCATTTAAATTAAAGACGTAACCTCCTGTAAAAAATAAATGTATATTTTCTGATGCTTCAGAGAATACTCCACTTTCATCTTTAAGATGTTTTGACTGTAATAAATTTGGTGCAGATAATCCTAAATAATATTTTTCAGAAAAATAATATAGACCAGCACCAATATTAGGGAAGGTTCTATTTATATTTTCAGAAAAGGCGGGGTCTTCATTAACTTGATCAGAAAAAGAAAAGCCATCAAAATTTGTACTAAAAAATGTTGCTCCTGCTTTTATTCCAAAAGATAATTTTGAATTAAGACCAACAGGAATTACATAAGCAATATCTGCATACGTACTAGTTTGCTTTACAACATCACCAATTTCGTCATGTACAATAGAAATACCTCCTTCTAAGCGATCTGTAAGTTTTGTATGGCCAAAAAATGTTCCAGTTGTAGGGCCACCAACAGAGCCAACCCATTGTGACCTGTATAATAAACCTAAATTTATGTTAGTATCATCATCAAGAGCGTAAGCAGGATTCACAACACTCATATTATACATGTATTGCGTAAATTGTGGATCTTGTTGTGCATGCGATGAGAAGCTTAAGAATGAGATTATCATCGCAATACTATATACTGTTATTTTATTTGTCATTTAATTATCTATTTAAATAGACCCTCCCTTGTTTTGGTTCTCGTTCTCCATCATTAAATTCTAAAATGTAAAAATAGACACCAGAAGGTAATACCGAGTTATCTTTTTTACCTGTTCCATTCCATTTAGGTGAGTTAATATTTCCTTCGTAAAATATATTACCGTATCTATTATAGATGCTTAATTTAAAATTGGGGTATAAATCATTTAAGAATAAAATATCAAAAACATCATTAATTCCATCTCCATTTGGTGAGAATCCATCGGGTATTAAGAGTTCTTCAATACATGAAACTAAATTAAGAGTAAACTCTAACCTTGTGTTACTTTGACAACCATATTCTGATTGATAAGCGGCATAATACGTTAAACCATCCACTAAGGTTTCTGCAGAATCATATGGAGTTCCATTTGTAGATTCGTCATACCAAATTATATCATTGTCTTCAACAGAGACTATATTGTTTGTTAAATCGGCAATAGTTAAAGTATCAGCTAAGCAATACTCAATGTCATTATTTATAATTTCGGGTATTAAGGATTCTTGGACTTCAATTTCAATAGGTTCTAGAATATCTGTTATTGCACTACAGTTTTGACCTAATGCAAAAAGCTGAGTTATGGTTATTATACTAATTCCAGGATTACTTAATAGTGAGGATGGAATTATCAGCGTAGCATTGCCATCAATTATTGTTATTATTAAGGTATTAATAGAATTGTTTGATCCGGTTATCGAGTATTCTATAGAGTAATCAGCATCAGTTAATTGAGTTGCATTTGTTATATTAATGATAATATCTTCATTGTTTTGACAAACAAAATTATCTTCCATTTGTAATGTTAGTCCTGTAGCATTAGGTGTTTCTATAATGGTTACTGTTATTGTTGCAGTAGCCGTAATATCACACTCAAGAGAAGTTAATGTATATGTATAATCACCAGGTTGATCTATACTCGGGTCAAATTCGCCTGTTCCACTAGCTAATGAGGGAGTCCAGATTCCTCCTGCATCTGGAGTACCATCAAGATTATCAAATAAATCAATAATAGTACCGTTAGAACATAGATTAATTATGCTATCATTACCTGCATTTGGTGGTGCTATAAGTGTGACAGTAACAGAAGCTGTTGCGTCAGAACAGGCAGATGAAGTATCTGAAACGGTATAAGTGTAAATACCAGGCGCATCAATATTAGGATCAAAAAGGCTTGAGCCACTAGCTAATGTAGGACTCCATACTCCTCCTGGTTCAGGTGTTCCTTCTAAAACATCGTACAAATCAATTGTGTCTAATTCGTCAGAGCAGAATTCAACAGAACCGTTAATACCTGCATCACTGGGGTTTGAAATAGTTATAATTATAGTAGAAGAACTTGTACCACATGAATTATTTACTTCATATGTATAAGTGCCCGCTACATCAACACTAGGATCAAATATATCTGTTCCACTATTTAATAAAGGAGTCCATGTTCCTCCAATATCAGGTGTTCCACTAAGGTTTTCAAATAGGTTAACTATATCATTACTGCAAATATCTATTGTAGTATTTGTTCCAGAATCAGGTTCTTGTAAAATAGAAACCTCTACGTTTGCAGAAGAATCAGGGCAAGAGGCTGTGCCTATAATTGTATAGGTATAAGTTCCTGCGGTATCAAAAGAAGGGTCAAAAAGTCCTGTTCCACTACTTAGAGCAGGGGACCAAGTGCCACCAGTGCTTGGTGTTCCATTTAAATTATTAAAAAGATCAAAAGTACTGTCGTTTTCGCAAACTTCTATAGTGCCGTTTTCACCTGCGTTTTCATATGCTGAAATAGATATATCTACTGTTGCCGTAGCATAACCACAAGAAGAAGGGTCACCAATAGTATAAGTATATATGCCACTAGGGTCTATAGTAGGGTCAAAAAGTCCCGTTCCACTAGTTAATGAAGGGGTCCATACTCCCCCAATATCAGGTGTTCCATTAAGAGTTTCAAATAAATTAATTGTATTTTCATTATTACTACAAATATCTAAAGCAGCATTAGAACCCGCATCTGGCTCTTGTAAAATAGAAACCTCTATGTTTGCAGAAGAACCAGGACAAGAAACTGTGCCTGATATTGTATAGGTATAAGTTCCTACCGTATCGAAAGCAGGATCAAAAAGTCCAGTTCCACTATTAAGAGCAGGGGACCAAGTACCTCCTGTGCTTGGTGTGCCATTTAAACTATTAAAAAGATCAATAGCGCTGTCGTTTTCGCAAATTTGTATAGATCCGTGTTCACCAGCATTCTCATAAACAGAAATAGATATATCTACTGTTGCAGTAGCATAACCACAAGAAGAAGGATCACCAAGGGTGTAAGTGTATATACCACTCGGATCTATAACAGGATCAAATATATTTGTACCACTGTTAAGAGACGGTGACCAAAAACCTCCAGTATCAGGTGTTCCATTAAGAGCGTCAAATAAATCAATTGTATTTTCATTATTACTGCAAATTTCTAGTACTGCATTTGAACCTGCGTCAGGTTCTTGTAAAATAGAAACTTCAACGTTTGCGGAAGAACCAGGACAAGAGGCTGTGCCTAATATTGTATAGGTATATGTTCCTGCTGTATCAAAAGAAGGATCAAAAAGTCCAGTTCCGCTATTAAGAGTAGGTGACCAAGCACCACCAGTACTTGGTGTGCCATTTAAACTATTAAAAAGATCAAAAGCACTGTCGTTTTCGCAAACCTCTATAGCTCCATGTTCACCAGCATTCTCATAAATAGAAATAGATATATCAACTGTTGCAGTAGCATAACCACAAGAAGAAGGGTCACCAACAGTGTAAGTATAAACACCATTAGCATCTATAGATGGATCAAATATATTTGAACCGCTATTAAGAGACGGTGACCAAAACCCTCCTGTTTCAGGTGTTCCATTAAGAGTTTCAAATAAGTTAATTGTGTTTTCGTTATTACTACATATATCTAATATAGCGTTAGAACCAGCATCAGGTACTTGTAAAATAGATACTACTACGTTTGCAGAAGAATTAGGACAAGAGGTTGTGCTTAATACTGTATAAGTATAAGTTCCTGCAGTATCAAAATTAGGATCAAAAAGTCCCGTTCCGCTATTTAAAGCAGGAGACCAAGTACCTCCAGTGTTTGGTGTGCCATTTAAACTGTTAAAAAGATTAAAAGTGCCATTGTTTTCGCAAACCTCTATAGTTCCATCTTCACCAGCGTCTTCATTATCAGAAATAGATACATTAACTGTTGCCGTGGCATAACCACAAGTAGCAGGTGCACCAACAGTGTAAGTGTAAATACCACTAGGATCTATAGCAGGATCAAATATACTCGTACCACTATTAAGTGACGGTGACCAAAAGCCCCCAGATTGAGGTGTTCCTCCTAATGCTGTAAATAAGTCAATTGTTGAATTATCATTTTCACAGATATCTACTGTGGCATTTTCACCTGCATCAGGATAGTTATTTAAAATTACTGTTATAGCTAATCTAGCAGTACTTTCACAAGGTGGATCTACAGCTGTGGCATAATAAGTTTGTCCATTAACTAAAGGTGTTGTAAGCGGAAGAGTTACAGCAGAAAATAAGGAGTTATACCAATTATTACTACCGGTAACAACTAAATCTTCAAGTGTAGGCTGAAAACTAGATGAAACACAAAGCTGTTGAATAGGATCTCCTTCAGGTAAAAGTGTGGATCCTACATTAACTAAAACAGATAGTCTTGATGTTCTACAGTTTCCATCAGGACTTGATTGATCTGCGTAGTATAAAGTATCATCTATTAGAACATCATTTTCATTTAAAGGAATGCCTCCTGATGATGTTAAATACCATTGTACGTCATTTCCTGTAGCATTTAAACTACTAACGGTCGCAAGTGAAGGATCATCTATACAAATACCTTGATAATTATCTCCAACGGGTGCACTGTAGATTATGACATCTACTCGAGCTCTTGTGGTACAAGTACCTGTGCTGCTATCGGCATAGTAGTCTTCACCGCTTATTAGACCTTCAGAATTTGATAAAGGAGTTGTCGAGGTTGCTGACTCGTACCAAACAATACCGCCACCTGTATCAGTTGCTTGTAAGTCACTAACTAAAACAGATTGTACATTACATAATGATTGTGCAGGTTCTGTTACTGTAGGACATTGAGCATAAGCAGGTGTAAGTATGCCAGTAATTGACAACATAAGAAATACTAAAAACATAGTATAACTTTTAAAACTGTACTTTTTGGCTCTCATAAATTTGTAATAATTATTTTTTGTTGAAATTAGCATAGAGCAGCAAATTCAAAATAAAACTATCTTCTTGCCAAACAGAGGGGAAGGGAAACAAATATATGTAATTAGCTTAAATATAGCAAAAATTAAGTCTTGCAGTTTTTGACTTTTGTATTTTTGCATTTTTTAGCGTTAAAAGACTGTTGTTAAGTGTGTTAATTGTCTTTTTGAAAAAGTAAAAAGTGTTGTTTATCGTTATTTTATGTATTTGATGGGTGGCTTTTTTAGAAAAAGAGCTCTTTTAGTGCGAGATATTGAATGAGAATAGGAGTTTTTATTTATGTAATTTAAGATAATTACGATGCTTATTTATGTAAATATTTTGAACAATTAATCGATTTCTAATAGTCCTTCTTCAGAATTATATTGCATTAAATAAATACCTGTATTTAAATAATAACCATCTCTTATTTTTTTATACTCAAACTTTAAATGAGATTGTGTAGAGATGGTATTGCTGATTGTTTCTTCAAATGATGAATCTTGAGAGATTCTTAATAATACATCTAAAGTGACATTAAAACCTAGAATAGAATTTTCTGTAGGTGCTGTATCGAAAATAGTTTTGTATTTATTTTCAAAATCTATAATGTCAGACTTATTTAAAGAGTTAGTGGTTGAAGGAAAAATGAGTTTTAATATTTTAAACCTCATTTCTGAAACTTCACCTTGTTTTGAAATTAGTTCAGATTCTATCATAACCAGCTGAATATTATACTCTGATAATTCTTTCATTAAGGCTGTAGTGGTATTTAAAAGAATGATCGTCTTTTCGCTGTCTAAAACAATATAATTAAGCTTGGTTTTGTCTAATGTATTTTTTAGTTTTTCAGAATCAAAAAAACCGGAACTATTTACTTTTAAAAATTTAGAATTAGGAAGTATCTTTTTAATTAGAGTTTTATTTTTAGCTTCATCTAAATCGCTAACTACAACTGTATTGGCATCCTGTTGAGCTAAATAATTTAAAGTCTTTGTTTTCTGAATAGTGTCTGATGGAATTGATTTATAAATATTAATGTTCTCACTACTGTTTAAATTCGATTTTATATCAATAATTGAAACAGTCTTATCCGATTTAATTTCGGGAAATTTTGAGTCACCATCTAAAAACGGAACTAAAATAACATTCTTGCTATAGGGACTGTCAACTGTTAATTTAGATTCTGCTATATTCTTTTTTATTAAAGTAACATCAAACTCAAGTTTCAAAGCTTTAGCAGAGTCAATGGCTATTTGAGCTCCTTGGAAGAAATCAATATATTTTTTATAATCGGTATTAGTTTCTAATATTTTTTGTCGATCCTTAGGAGAACTAAACTCTTCGCTTGAAAAAGGAGTATAAAAATAAATTCCGTTAGCTGTGCTTTTTACTAAATTAGCGTATAAAGCTTTGTTATTATTGTTTTTTATGTTTGGTACCTTTTCTGCCTTAATGTTTTTAGTAGAATCTGAATTGTTTAATGTGTTTTTTACATCTTTAGCCTGTGTTGCGTTAGTAGGTATTTTTATTATATCGCCTGTAACAACTGCTGTTCTTAATTGTGGATTTAAGGTAATTAATTCTTCGGTAGACATACCTGTCATCATAGAAATGCTATAAAGTGTTTGTTTTGGTTCTATAACGTAATCTTTATATTCGTTGATTTTGGTTTTTACTTCTTTAATAGTGGTGTTGTTGGTTATAGTATCTGTTTCTTTAATAACCGTTTCATTTATGTTTGCAGTAGTGGTTTCTTTAGTTTTAAATTTATCTAAATTAATAATATGCCCAGTTTGAAGCATATTTCTAATATGAGGATTTTGTTGCTCTAATTTATTAATGCTGACACCAAAACGACGAGAAAGGCTAAATTTTGTATCTCCTTCTTGTACAACATAATTTTTTATGGCATCGCCATTAACGGTTTTAACTGCAGGTTTGTTGTTTCTTGGAGTATTATTGGTTGAAGAAGAATTCGGTATACGCAAAATGCTTCCTACATAAATTACTTGTTCAGATCCTGGGTTGAGTTCAAAAAGAGAATTAGGACTTATACCATATTGTCGAGAAATCATATAAACAGTTTCTCCTTTTTTTATAACATGCTCTTTGTAGTTCTCTTGAGCAAATATTACATTACAATTTAAAGCTAAAATTAAGATAAGCGTAAATAATCTCCCCATTATTTTTTGAATTATTAAGTATAACACATTGTTTTTTAGGTAACAACTAACGTGCGTTTTTATTATTGTAAACTGTAACAAACCTGCAGGAAAGGAGCTGTTCCTGAGCAAATAGATCTATACAATCATTAAAAAATATGTAAAAAAAATCCTATTTATTACATGTGATAAAATTACTAAAAATTAAGCTAACTCTCCTAAAATAACACATGTTATAAAGAGGGGCTGAATAATTTTTATTTGGTTTTTTAATTTAATTTTTATGCGATAAAAATTCTTTATACTATATAAGGAGTGAAAAGTGACTATTAGTGCATCATAAGAGACAAGGATATAGTATCTTTGTAGACTTAAATAAAAATCAATGAGCAATATAGTAGCTGTGGTAGGTCGTCCTAATGTAGGGAAGTCGACATTTTTTAACCGTCTTATTAAAAGACGTGAAGCTATAGTTGATGCTGTTAGTGGTGTCACAAGAGATCGTCATTACGGCAAGTCGGATTGGAACGGGAAAGAATTTTCTTTAATTGATACTGGTGGCTATGTCGTTGGTAGTGATGATGTTTTCGAAGCAGAAATAGATAAACAAGTAGAGTTAGCTATTGAAGAAGCTGACGCTATTATTTTTATGGTGGATGTAGAATCTGGCGTAACTGGTATGGATGAAGATGTAGCTAAACTACTTAGAAGAGTAGATAAGCCTGTTTTTTTAGTAGTAAATAAAGTTGATAATAATAAACGTGCTGAAGACGCTGTTGAATTCTATTCTCTAGGTTTAGGTGAATATTTTACCATTGCAAGTATCAATGGAAGTGGAACAGGAGATTTATTAGATGCTGTTGTTAAAGCTTTACCAGAAAAAGAAGAAGTTGAAGAAGATGAATTGCCTCGTTTTGCTGTAGTAGGTAGACCAAATGCAGGAAAATCTTCTTTTATAAATGCATTAATAGGTGAAGAGCGCTATATCGTAACAGATATTGCGGGGACAACTAGAGATTCTATCGATACAAAATATAATCGTTTTGGATTTGAATTTAATTTGGTAGATACGGCAGGTATTCGTCGTAAATCTAAAGTAAAGGAAGATTTAGAGTTCTATTCTGTAATGCGTAGTGTTAGAGCAATCGAGCATTGTGATGTTTGTTTAGTGGTTTTAGATGCAACTCGTGGCTTTGATGGTCAAGTTCAAAATATCTTCTGGTTAGCAGAACGTAACAGAAAAGGAATTGTAATTCTTGTTAATAAATGGGATTTAATAGAAAAGGATACAAAAACAGCTAAAGCTTTTGAACAGCATATAAGACAAGAAATGGCTCCATTTACAGATGTGCCAATAGTATTTATATCTGTATTAAATAAACAACGTATTTTTAAAGCTATTGAAACAGCTGTAGAGGTTTATCAAAACCGAACAAAACGTATTAAAACTAGTGTGTTAAATGAAACTCTATTACCTATAATAGAGAACCAGCCACCACCAGCATATAAAGGGAAATTTGTAAAAATTAAATACATTATGCAGTTGCCAACACCGCAACCACAATTTGCATTTTTCTGTAACTTACCTCAATATGTAAAAGAACCTTATAAACGTTTTCTTGAAAATAAGTTACGTGATGAGTTCGATTTTAATGGTGTGCCAGTAAGTGTTTACATGAGAAAAAAATAAAGTTTCTTATAGACCATAATATTATAAATTCCTCCTGAAATATTTTTCAGGGGGAATTTTTCATTTAAAGAATATTAGTTTTATTATATCTTCGAAATGATATGTTAAAGAATCGTCTTATGGTAAATTTTCATTATGAGCTGTTTAGGGCTTGGTTTTATGATAATTTTAAGAACTTTAATACCATTTATAGTTTTCTTACGTTGTAATATTGAAAATTATCAATCAATCAATCAATCAATCAATCAATCAATCAATCAATCAATCAATCAATCAATCGATCAAGCAACATGAAGAAACTAACCTTAGTATTAGCATTCTTATTTGTATTACAAGCATTCTCTCAAGAAAAATCATTCCAACTAATAGGGACATTAAAAGCTGAAGACACACAATTACCCTTAGAATCTGCTACAGTTTACTTAGAACGTGTAAAAGATAGCTCTGTGGTAACTTATACTATTACAGATAAAAAAGGGAAGTTTAAAATTGAAAATTCAACTTACGACCAAGCATTAAATTTTTATGTATCGTATGTAGGTTATGGTACTTATTTTAAAAAAATAGAAATAAATAAGGAGAAGATAGATTTAGGAATAATCTTAATGTCTCTAGACAATCAACTTGGTGAAGTTCTGGTGAAATCTACAGCTCCAATAACGATTAAAAAAGATACCTTAGAATTTAATGTAAAATCTTTTAAAACAAAAAAAGATGCAAATGTTGAAGATTTATTAAAACAATTACCGGGTGTTGAGGTTGACGAAGAAGGTAACATCACTGTGAATGGAAAATCTGTAAATAAAATTTTAGTAAATGGTAAACCCTTTTTTGGTGATGATCCAACAATTACAACCAAGAACTTGACTAAAGATATTATTGAAAAAATTCAAATTGTAGATACAAAAACCAAATCTGAAGCTTTTACAGGAGAAGAAGGAGATAAAGAAAACAAAACAATTAACTTAACGATTAAAGAAGAAAATAATAAAGGAGTTTTTGGACGTGTGTCTGCGGGTGCTGGAACAGATGATCGTTATGAATTTGCAGGGATGGTAAATTTGTTTGATAATGATAGAAGAGTAAGTGTACTTGCAGGTGGTAATAATACTAATTCACCAGGCTTTAGTTTTGGTGAAATATCAAAAATGTTTGGAAACAGTGGAGGTATTTCTTTTAGTGAGAATGGTTCTTTTTCTATTGGAGGTCGCTCATTCGGAGGAGGAGAAGGTATAACAACGTCTCAAAACGCAGGTATAAATTATGCTGATGTTATTGGTGAAAATTCAGATGTCTCGGCAGATTATTTTTATTCATCAAGTAACTCTGAAAACGAATCGGCATTGCAACGCGAAACTATTTTATCGGATTCTCGATTTTTTACCAATTCAAATTCAAAATCAGATAATGATACGGATAGCCATTCTGTTAATTTAGAATTTGAAATAGAAACAGATTCTACATTTCAAATTACAATAGAACCTTCTGTTGGTTATTCAGAATCAAAAACAAGATTCTCTAGTTATGAAGAGACTTTAGATGAAAATTTGGTTTTAACCAATCAGTCTGATGTAAACTCTATTGTAGAAAATTTGGCTAATACATTTTCAAATCAAATAGCGGCAACAAAGCGCTTTGGTAGTAAAGGTGGATTTGTAAAATTAGAGTTAGAGACAAGTGTTAACCAACAAAAAAGTGATGATTTTTTAAACTCAGAGACTGAAGTTTTTGGTTCTAACCCAGAAACGATTAGTCGAGATCAATATACGAATGGGGAAAACGAAGGTTACGGGGTTATTACTGAATTGTCATATAGACTGCCTATACTTGCTAAAAAGTTTTTTCTCAATTTTGAATATGAGTATTCACGTGATAAGGATAATAATAGAGAAAGCACCTTCGATTATAATAATAGTACGCTAGATTATTCAGATTTTAATACAGATCTAAGTACAGATTTTAAATATACAGATATGCAGAGTATCCCAACATTTGGACTAACCTATTCTGGAGAAAAATTATACACAAGTTTTAATGTTGGTTATAACATGCGTACACTTAAAAATGAAGATCTATTAAGACCTCAGTTTAATGTAGAAAGGGAGTTTGAGAATATTGAGCTCGATTATTCTCTAAATTATACTTTTAGTCCAAAAGCTTCACTTTACGTTGGTTATTGGTTAGAGAATACTCCGCCAGGCTTAAGGCAATTACAAGCTTATACAGATGTGTCTAATCCGTTGCAGACGGTAACAGGTAATCCTAATTTAGAACCAAGCAGTAGGCATAGTATTTATGCTGGTTATAATGGTTTTGATTGGCAGAAACGAACTGGTTTTTATGCTAATGCAAACGCAAGCTTTTCAAATAATCAAGTTGTGTCTAAGACCATCGTGGATACAGAAACATTGAAACGAACTACAACCTATGAAAACGTAGATGGAAATTATAACTATAGTTTTTCAGGGAATTATACAAAGGATTTTAAACTTGATACTTTAAGAACTTTAAAGTTGAAATTTAGAGCGCGTTATAGTGATTCTAAAAACATTAATTTTAATAATAATGTTAAGTATGCTAGTCATGTAAGGAGTATTGCTCCACGAATAGGAATTGATTTTATTTGGAATAAAGTATTAGATTTTAAACCGTATTATCAGTTAAGCTTTACAAACACTGCTTATGATATAGCTGCTTTTGAAGATAGAGAGTTTACGAGTCATAACGCTGGATTAAGAACAACTACTTTTTTGCCAAAAGATCTAGAATGGCAAAACGATATTAATTTTAATTACAATCCTAATGTAGCAGATGATTTTCAAAAAAGTGCTTGGTTTTGGAATTCAACATTAGCATATAGCTTTCTTAATGATAAGGCTGTTATAACATTAAAAGTATATGATTTATTAAATCAGAATACTAATGCAAGGCGTTTAGCAACTCAAGATTATATTGAAGACAGTCAAAGTATTGTATTAAAGCGTTATTTTATGCTAAGCTTAAGTTACAAATTTAATAGTTTAGGGAGTAAGGGAGAGTCAAGAGACGGAGATATTATCTTTTTTGATTAATCAGAAAAAGTACTCATAATTTTGATTTGCTATAATCTTTCAGAAAAGAATAGCAAATCAAAGTTTTAGTAATTGAGATATGTTATGTATAATAGCTTTTACCAACTTCCGCCAGCACCTCCACCAGAGAAACCGCCCCCGCCGCCGAAGCCACCACCTCCAAAGCTTCCGCCTCCACCAAAACTACCTCCGCCAAAACCACCAGATGATCCACGAGAATAACTGCCGCGTCCCATGTTGCTTAAAATAATAGCTTCGAGAAGCCCTCTTCCTTGAGACCTTTTTCCACCGTTTCCACCATTTCCTCCCCCACTGGTTTTAGAAATGGCAATAACAAATATGATGAAAATAATAGCTAAGAAAAAAATGACTTGTATTGGCATGCCATCATTAGAAGTATTGGTTCTATTGTTTGTATATGCACCACTTAGCACATCTATAATGGCATCAGTGCCTTTATCTAGACCGGTATAATAGTCTCCATTTTTAAACTCGGGTATAATAACATTACGGGTAAGTTCGCCAACAATACCTGCTGTGAGCCTATCTTCGACACCATAACCAGGTGAGATCCATATGTTACGATCATTTCTCGCTAATAAAATAAATACCCCGTTATCCTCTTCTGCTTGTCCAATGCCCCATTTTTGTCCCCATTTTGGTGTTAATAAACCTATATTCTCACCTTTAGTTGTAGGGATTATTACAACAATAACCTCTGTGGATGTGCTATCGCTGTAATGACGAAGTTTTTCTGAAAGCGCATTAAATTCGTGTTGTTGTAAAACATGCGTACTGTCAATAACTGGCGGAATAAATTCTGGTTTTTCAGGAATATTGTATTGCGCGTTAGCAGTAAAGCATAAGCTAGTTAATAGGCTTAAGAAGAATGTGAATACGGTATATTTTAAGTTTTGCATTAGCCTTTAGAAATCGTGTTTTCAAGTTCGTTAGTATCCCCATGTAACCAAGGGAAGTATTTTGCTAATTCATTTCCAGCTTTTTCTATACCAGTAATTAATCCGTTAGCAAAATCTCCTTTTTTAAAATGAGAAGAGATCACGTCTCGTGTTGTATTCCAAAACTCATTATCTACAACATTATTAATGCCGACATCTCCATAAATCATAAAAGACTTATTTTCTATAGCGACATAAATAAGGACACCATTTTGTTGTTTAGTATTGTCCATTTTGAGATAATGGAATACTTCCATGGTATGCTCAAGAATATCTTTTGTACAATTTTTTTCTATATGAACTCGGATTTCACCTGAAGTCTTGTTTTCGGCAAGGCGTATAGCTTCAACGATTTTTTCTTCATCTTTTGCGGTAAGAAAATCTTCTAGTTTAGACATTTGTAATTTTATTTAAAAGTCGAACTCAACATCTACTGGTTTTTCAGCACCTACTTCAGCATCAAAATATGGTTTTTCATCAAAATCTAAAAATCCAGCTAAAATGCTATTAGGAAATGTGTTAACGTGAATGTTGTAAGGTTTGATTTTTTCGTTGTAGCGTGTTCTAGCAGTTTGAATTGTATTTTCTGTACTTGTTAACTCATCTTGTAATTTCAAGAAGTTTTGATTTGTTTTTAAGTCAGGATATTTCTCTACTGTAACTAATAATCTAGATAAAGCACTGCTTAACCCTCCTTGTGCTTGGTTAAATTGTTTTAATTGCTCTGGTGTAATATTAGAAGGGTCTATTGTTGTTTTTGTAGCTTCAGATCTAGCTTTAATTACAGCTTCTAAAGTTCCTCTTTCAAAGTCGGCAGCACCTTGTACTGTTTTTACTAAATTTCCGATAAGGTCATTTCTACGTTGGTAAGAGGTTTGTACATTTCCCCAAGATTCTTTTACATTTTCATTAAGAGTTACAGCGGTATTGTTGAAACCTTTACCCCAAGAGTACAGAGCAAATACTAAGAGTCCGATTATAATTATAGGAACTAACCATTTTTTCATGATAATTTAGTTTTAAAGTTGTGTTTTTATTTTGTTAAGTTGTGCTTTTATACTTTCGAGCTTTTCTATGATTTCAAATTTTTCTAAAGCTTGTTTTCTTTCTTCTTTTAGATGTGTTTTAGCTCCATCTAAAGTAAATCCCCGTTCTTTAACTAAATGAAAAATAAACTTAAGATTTTTTATGTCTTCAGGAGTGAATTTTCTGTTGCCTTTAGCGTTTTTTTTAGGTTTTAAAACATCAAATTCTTTTTCCCAAAATCTAATGAGCGAAGGATTTACTTTAAAAGCTTTAGCAACTTCGCCAATGCCATAATAAAGTTTCTCTGGTAAGTCTATATACATCTTAATCTAGAGATTGGTTTTCTAAAGAAGCTTTCTTCAGTAAGATGTCGTATTCTTCAGCCGATAAATTACCGTAATAGAAATTAATAGGATTTATACGTTCACCATCCTTAAAAACTTCATAATGTAAATGTGGTGCTTCTGAGCGGCCTGTACTCCCTACAAATCCTATTAAATCACCACGTTTTACGCGTTGGTTTACTTTTACGTTATACTTATACATGTGCGCATATAAAGAAATGTAACCATAACCGTGGTCAATACGAATATGATTACCATAACCTGTAGATCTATTATCAGCACGTTTTATAACACCATCACCAGAAGCATAAATTGGAGTGCCACGAGGTGCTGTAAAATCCATACCGTAATGAAATTTACGCACTTTAGTAAATGGATCTGTTCTATAACCATAACCTGAGGCCATCCGTGTAAGGTTTATATTATTTATTGGTTGAATAGCTGGGATAGCTTCTAGAAATTTTTCTTTATGATCTGCTAGCTTCGCAATTTCGTCTAAAGATTTAGATTGTACAACGATTGCTTTTTCTAAAATATCCATTCGTTTATTACTTTCAGCAATGAGTTGTGAATTATCAAAACCTTCATATTTCTTATAACGATTAATTCCTCCAAACCCAGCACGTCTTTGTTCTGTTGGTATTGGGTTGGCTTCAAAATACAATCTGTAAATGGCGTTGTCTCTTTCTTCAACATTCTCTAACGCAGCAATAGCGTCATCCATACGTTTGTTTATCAATTCGTATTGCAATTCCATATTTTGCAATTCTCTTGACATTTGTCGTTCTTTTGGCGATTCAATATATTGACTAGAGATAAAAATAAAAAGAAATCCAAAAAGTGCTGCAGCTGTTAAGAATACGCTTACGTACTTAATAGTTGTCGCTTTTTTTCGCTTTATTCTGCGATAAGAAAGCGTTTCAGAATCATAATAATATTTTACTTTAGCCATGTTTGAATTTATACTATTTTTGCATCTAATAAAGGCAGTAAATAAGCTTTTTAATTAGCCTAACGTCCAAAGATAAAAAAATAGTTTTGCATTTTTGACAATTAATTAAAAACAAGATCTAATTTCAATATATGAAGTCTCAAGATATACGTTCTAAATTTTTAAGTTTCTTTGAAGAAAAGCAACACCTTGTTGTTCCTTCTGCACCAATGGTTTTAAAAGATGATCCAACGTTAATGTTTGTTAATGCTGGGATGGCGCCTTTTAAAGAGTACTTTTTAGGAAATGCAGAACCTAAGAAAAATAGAATGACAGATTCTCAGAAATGCTTACGTGTTTCGGGTAAACATAACGATTTAGAAGAGGTTGGTTACGATACCTATCACCATACTTTATTTGAAATGTTAGGGAATTGGAGTTTTGGTGATTACTTTAAAAAAGAAGCAATTGCTTGGGCTTGGGAGTTACTTACTGAGGTTTACGGAATAGACAAAGATATTTTATACGTTACTGTTTTTGAAGGAAGCGATGATGCTGATAACTTAGAAATGGATACGGAAGCTTATGACCTTTGGAAACAATTTATTTCTGAAGATCGTATTTTAAAAGGAAACAAGAAAGATAACTTCTGGGAAATGGGAGACCAAGGACCATGCGGACCTTGTAGTGAAATCCATGTCGATATCCGTTCTGCTGAAGAAAAAGCAAAAGTAGATGGGAAATCTTTGGTGAATATGGATCATCCGCAAGTTGTGGAAATCTGGAATTTGGTATTTATGCAATACAACAGAAGAGCCAATGGTTCTTTAGAAGCATTGCCAAATAAACATATTGATACGGGAATGGGGTTTGAGCGCTTATGTATGGTGTTACAAAATGTACAATCTAATTACGATACCGATGTTTTTACGCCGATTATTCGTGAAATAGAAACCATTACAGATAAAAAATATGTAGGGAAATCGAGCAATTTACCTAAAGAACAAGAAGAAATAAATATAGCGGTTCGTGTTATTTCAGATCACGTAAGAGCCGTAGCATTTTCTATAGCAGATGGTCAATTGCCAAGTAATACAGGAGCCGGTTATGTGATTCGTAGAATATTGCGACGAGCTATACGATACGGTTTTACATTTTTGGATAAAAAAGAGCCTTTCATTTACCGTTTAGTAGACGTGTTGAGTAAAAAAATGGGAGATGCATTCCCTGAGTTAAAAGCACAACAAACTTTAATTGAAAATGTAATTAAAGAAGAAGAAGCTTCTTTTCTTAGAACTTTAGATCAAGGATTAGTTTTATTAAATAGAGTTGTAGAAGAAACCAAAGGCGATACTGTTTCTGGTGAAAAAGCATTTGAATTATATGATACTTATGGTTTTCCTATAGATTTAACGGCTTTAATTCTTTCTGAAAAGCATTTAAAACTCGATGAAAAAGGATTTAAGGAACAATTAGAAAAACAGAAAAAAAGATCGCGTTCTGCAAGTGAAACTTCTACGGAAGATTGGACGGTTTTAGCAGAAGATGATGTTGAAGAATTTATTGGTTATGATGCATTAGAAGCTAATGTGAAAATTACGAGATACCGAAAAGTGACTTCTAAAAAGGATGGTGAAATGTACCAATTGGTATTTAATTTAACACCATTTTATCCTGAAGGTGGTGGTCAAGTAGGAGAGCAAGGAGCGTTGCAAGATGCACATGGCGATGTGGTTTATATTTTAGATACTAAAAAGGAAAATAACGTTATTATCCATTTAACTAAAAATTTACCAAAACATATTAATGAAAGTTTTAAAGCAGTAGTTAATGCAGAGCACAGAGCATTGTCTTCTAGTAATCACTCAGCTACACACTTATTGCATCAAGCATTAAGAGCTGTTTTAGGAGAGCATGTTGAACAAAAGGGATCCTTAGTAAAACCCAAATCATTACGCTTTGATTTTTCTCATTTTTCAAAAGTAACTTCAGAGCAATTACAAGAAATAGAAGATTTTGTAAATGCTAGAATAGAAGGAAAGCTTCCTTTAGAAGAACAGCGGAATGTTCCTATGGCAAAAGCTATTGAAGAAGGTGCAATGGCATTATTTGGTGAGAAATATGGAGATACCGTAAGGACGATTCGTTTTGGAAAGTCTATGGAATTATGTGGAGGAATTCATGTAAAGAATACTGCAGATATCTGGCACTTTAAAATAGTTTCTGAAGGAGCTGTTGCAGCAGGAATTAGACGAATTGAAGCGATAACAAATAAATCTGTTAGAGATTATTATACCGATAATAACTCTGCTTTTCTTCAAATGAAAGCCTTGCTAAATAATGTAAAGGAGCCTGTAAAAGCTTTAGTAAGCCTTCAAGATGAAAATACTGAATTAAAGAAACAAATTGAAGGATTCTTAAAAGATAAAGCAAAGAATATTAAAGGGGAGCTTAAAAATGAATTAACCGAAATTAATGGTGTTCAGTTTTTAGCTAAGAAATTAGATTTAGATGCTGCCGGAGTTAAAGATGTTTGTTTTGAATTAGGAAGTCAGTTTGATAACTTATTTTTATTATTTGGAGCTGAGAATGATGGGAAAGCAATTCTGTCGTGTTACATTTCTAAAGAATTGGTAGCGAGTAAAAACTTAAATGCGGGTACTATTGTAAGAGAATTAGGAAAACACATCCAAGGTGGAGGTGGAGGACAACCTTTCTTTGCAACTGCAGGTGGTAAGAATCCTCAGGGGATTGAAGCTGCTTTAGAGGCTGCTAAGGGGTATTTGTAAAATAGAAATTACTCAGAGATACACAGAGAAAAGCAAAGAGATTTACAGAGGGATATATTGTTTAGTATAGAATGGGAGATGATATTTTTATCACAACTCTCTCTGAAACTAAGTGAGACTCTGCGAATCTCTGTGTAAAAGTAATAAGAATAGTAGATAATAGGATAAACCTTTATGTCTCTGCGACTTTTTTGAGAATACATGAAACTAATAACACAAATACCATTACAACCACAGCAATACAATCAAATAGATTATAACTCTAGATTGCTGTTGTTTGGTTCGTGTTTTTCTGAGAATATTGGAGACAAGTTTGCGTATCATAAATTTCAAACAGTAGTTAATCCGTTTGGGATATTATTTCATCCTTTAGCAATTGAGAATCTTATCACCAGAGCAATTAATAAGGATTATTACACAGAAGAAGATTTGCAGTTTTATAACGAGCAATGGTTTTGTTTAGATGCACATTCAAAATTAAATCAAACCTCAAAAGAAGAATTATTAACACTTTTAAATTCTCAAATAGATAAGACTTATAATGATTTACTTAGTGCAACTCATATTATTATTACATTAGGAACAAGTTGGGTTTATAGGGATATAGAATCTGATAATGTTGTTGCGAATTGCCATAAATTACCGCAAAAGAAATTTTTAAAAGAATTACTTTCTGTTGAGCAGATTTCAGAATCTTTAGAAGGGATTATCAGCTTAGTTAAAAACGTTAATCCCGAAGTTTCATTTTTATTTACAGTATCACCAGTGAGACATACAAAGGATGGTTTTGTAGAAAATACATTGAGTAAATCTCATTTAATCACCGCGATTCATCAAGTTGTAGAACCGAGACAACATTTGTATTATTTTCCGTCGTATGAAATTATGATGGATGAATTACGAGACTATAGGTTTTATAATGCCGACATGATTCACCCAAGTGAGGTCGCTATAGATTACATCTGGGAGAAATTTAAAACGGTTTGGTTGTCAGATGATACTTTAAAAACCTTGAAAATTGTAACTTCTCTACAGGCTAAAAAAGCACATCGACCATTTAACCCGAAGTCTGAAGCTCATCAAGTTTTTTTAAAGAAACTTCAAGTTGATATTGAAAATTTACAACATGAATATCCTTTTTTTAATTTTGAGTAAGATTCAAAATAGAGGCTTAAGAAAGTGCTTTTAATTTTTAATAAATTTCAAATTAGTAAGCTGTCCATTTACTTCTACAGAAACAATATACAATCCATCAGCCAGATTTGAAACATCAATAAGTTTTCTAGTGTCAAAATTTGATAATTCTAATACTTTTTGTCCATTCAAATTAATAATATTTACGTTTGCATAATTAAGATTTGGTGTTTCAATTTTAAAAGTATTTTTAGATGGATTTGGTACCAATTTAAGCGTCTTTTCTAATATTGTAAAGTCATCATTGTTTAAGGTGTCGTCTTCTTCCATGCGAGATACAGCTGCTAATAATCGGATATAAGCCGATTGGTAGTATATGGCTGGTTCACTAAATTCCCATGAGTTGTCAGGATAACCTGTATTAAAATCTAAGTAACTTTTTTGAAGAGGTTGGTTATAAGGTGGGATTAAATTAGGATTAGCAGTATAATCCCCATTAGCACCTCCAACTAAAAAGCCTGGAGCGGGTCCATAGTCTGTAATGTCTTCATTATCCCATTGAGACCCATCATAAAACCAAGTGTGGTAGATTTCTTTAATACTATTTTCTGCACCATAACTATTCATGTTACTTAGGTAAACAAGATCTAATGGATTAACACCATGAAAATAGTGAAGCATTTCTTTTGCTTTAAGATTATAGCTTGAAGTGCTAGAGGTGTTAATATTATATTTTTTAAAAATTAAATTAAGATTTCCTGTATTAGCTTTTGCTTGGTTACTTCCCCAATGGTAGATCCAATCATTAGTAAATCCTCTATATAAATCTAACGTGTTAAATTGAAAATACTCGCTATAATTATTAGAAGCAGCCGTTTGAGCAGAATTAATAATAGTGGTTTTTAAAGCCGTATTTACCGTATTTAAAGTCGTGTAATGTAATAAGGCATCAATATTTGAAATATTATAATTATTCCATGCACCATCGGCAATAACAGCTGAGTCATCAATATTGTCAATTAAATATTGATCGTATGTGTTATTGCCCGTTAAAGCATAGAGATATATAGCTGCTGTAATAGCCATTTCACGTTGTTCTTCAATAGTTTTATCTGCATCACCAGCTACAATGGCACCATCATCACAGTTTTCTTGAAGTGTGTCCGTGTTTAAATAGGGTAAAGCCCAGTTCCAACATAAAATTGCTTGATCTTCTAGAGTTTGTGCATAAGTTGTTAAACTAGTAAATTGACTTAAGACTTTAGAAGCATGTGCGAGTACAGAGGACGTTGAAATGGCTGCAGAAGTACAGGTAGGGCCGTAATATCGGGTGTTTGTATTGATGCTTGGTGGCGTGCTAGTGTTTTCGTTATAATTTCTGCTCCCCATTTTTATATGTACAGAGCCATCTGTGTTTATCATTTTTAGTAACCAGTCGAGTTCCCATTTTATTTCATCTATAAGATCTGGAATTCCGTTATCCGATTCAGGAATATTAAAATCATCACCAAAAATTTGAGGATTCTCTGTAAAGGCCCATAATAAATTATGTACTGTAGATTCTGTGAAGGTTACGTATTTATTATAATCGCCTGCATCAAACCAGCCACCGCTCATATCTTTTGTCGTTGTTGTATTATCTTGGTCATAAATATCGCGAGCAGCTGTATCTTGAGTAAAAGAAATAGCATCTACATAAGGCGCTAAAACATAAGGTTCAGCTTTTTCAATACCCGCTCTGTTATAATAAAACATTTTAGAGGTTGTTTTAATAATATTATCATAAACAGTATCATTAACCTCAAATATTGCTGAAGATTCGTTAGTAGAAGTATCAAAAATATAATAGCTGCCATTGGTTATTACAGATGAAAAATCGAACCACCAACCGATATCGCCAGATTGCGAATGTATATTTCCATTATTCCATTGTTGAATCGTACCTGAAAAAACAATATTATCTGTTAGTGCATTTCGAACTTCAAGTGTGCTATTTGGTGTGTAATTTAAATCACTATTAAAACCAATCTCCGGATTACTAATAACAGCAACTTTAGTCGCATTTGTTCTGTAACCAAATTGATCAATATGGATGAAATCACTGTGTTGAGCAAAACAAAATAAAGGAAAAATAAAATAGAGTATGCTTAACTTTTTCATCGTTTATTTGTTTGAAGGTTAAATATATAAAACTCTAAATTATTTAGCTTTTAGAAACTCTAACACTTTCTGGTACTAAAACCGTATAATCTCCATTATTTCTAAGTACATCACGTACAATGGAAGAGGATATAAAAGAGGTTTTAGATGAAGTTAATAAGAAAACAGTTTCTATTTTAGAGAGTTTTCTATTGGTATGAGCAATGGCTTTTTCAAACTCGAAATCAGCCGGATTTCGTAGACCTCTTAATATAAATTCTGCATTAATCTCTCTACAGAAATCAATAGTTAATCCTTTGTAAGTAACTACTTTTACTTTTGGTTCATCTATAAATGCTTCTTCAATAAATCGTTTTCGTTCGTCTAATGAAAACATATAATTCTTGTCTGAATTAATACCGATGGCAACAATAACTTCATCAAAAAGTTTAATACCACGTTTTATAATGTCGTAATGTCCGTTTGTAAGCGGGTCAAAAGATCCTGGGAATATGGCTCGTTTCATCGGTGATAATGTTTTGTGGTTTACGTTAAATAAATAGACGTTATAGATTCAAAGATAATTATTATTTCAGAGCTTCTTTAATTGCACTATCAAATAAATCTTGCATACTTATTCCGGCTTGTGCAGCTTGTTGAGGTAAAATGCTTTCATTGATAAGACCAGGAACTGTATTTACTTCTAATAAATAAGGTTCATCATTTTTAAAGATAAATTCACTTCTAGAAAAACCTTTCATGTTTAAGGTTTCATAAATTCTTTTGGCTTCAATATTCACTTTACTTGCATAATCATCAGAAATACGAGCAGGTGTTATTTCTTGAGATTTACCTAAATACTTTGCTTCGTAATCGAAGAAATCATTTTCTGAAACAATTTCGGTGATTGGTAAAACGAGAGTTTCTCCTTTATAGGTAATTACACCAACAGAGACTTCTACACCATCTAAAAACTGTTCTATTATAATTTCATTATCTTCTTTAAATGAGTTGTCAATGGCAGTTTGTAGCTCTTCTTTTTTATATACTTTAGAAATTCCGAAGCTGCTACCAGCTTTGTTTGCTTTTACAAAACAGGGTAAACCTACTTTTGCGACAATAGCATCTTCATCTACAATATCACCAAAATTTAAGTAATAACTTTCAGCCGTTTTAATACCAAAAGGTTTTAAAGTAGCTAATAAATCTCGTTTGTTAAAAGTTAAAGCCGCTTGGTACATAGAACAGCTCGTTTGTGGCATATTTAGTAATTTAAAATAAGCTTGCATATAGCCATCTTCACCTGGAGAACCATGAATGGCATTAAAAACACAATCAAATTTTATTTTGGTTTTGTTTATTAGAATCGAAAAATCATTTTTATCTACAGGAAATTCTTCATCTAAATCATTAACAAAAACCCATTTGTTTTTAAAAATATGAATGCGGTAAGCATTGTATTTATCTTTGTCTAAAGTGTTAAAAACCACGTTACCACTCTTGAGGGAAATCTTGTATTCGCTAGAATAACCGCCCATTATTATTGCAATATTTTTCTTCATATTTGAGTTTAAAAAAGCCTGAGTGTAAATGTATAATATATTTTTTATAAACTAATTCAGTTGTTCGCACGTATTTTATATACTTGTCGTTATTATTTCTTAATTTTGCCAACAATTATTTTCTTATGAGTTTTGTTAAGTTTCTTACTAGTAAAGTTTTTTTTAAACAAATTGCATTAGCTATTATAGCTGTTGTAGTTATGTGTTTTATAGCCTTAAAATGGTTAAGTGTAACCACCAATCATGGTGAGTTTATAACTGTGCCTGATTTAAAAGGTAAATCCCTAGAAACTGTAGGGATCGAGTTAAAGGATAATCATTTAGCCTTAGAAATTCAAGATTCTGCAAATTATAATCCAAAATACCCAAAGTATTCTGTAATTGAACAAAACCCAGTCGCAGGATCTAATGTCAAAGAGAATAGAAAGATTTATTTAATCTTAAATCCTTCTGGTTATAGAAAGGTTGAAGTGCCAAATATTTTGAAAAGAACTTTTAGACAAGCAAAACCTCAATTAGAAGCCTTAGAGTTTACAATTGGAAAAATAACCTATAAAGATGCTATAGGCGAAGGTGTTATTTCTATGTCACATGATGGAAAAACATTAAAACCAGGCACATTATTACCTTTAACTTCTAAGATTGACTTAGTAGTGGGTAACGGTAAACTTTAAATTTATATAATGCCAAATATTCCTGAAATTTCAGACGACGCAGAAAACGAATTATACGAGCATCATGCTTTTAAAGTTGTTGCTGGTCAACAACCCCTTCGTATCGATAAATACTTAATGAATTTTATTGAAAATGCGACGCGTAATAAAATTCAAGCTGCCGCGAAAGACGGTAGTATTTTTGTAAATAACGTTCCCGTAAAATCGAATTACAAAGTAAAGCCTAATGATTTTATTACGGTAAAATTTGAGCATCCTCCACATGAAAATCTTTTGGTTGCAGAAGATATTGATATTGATGTGGTTTATGAAGATGATGATTTGTTAGTAGTTAATAAACCAGCCGGAATGGTAGTACACCCTGGTCATGGTAATTACTCTGGGACTTTAATTAATGCCTTGATTTTTCATTTTGAAAATTTACCAAATAACTCAAGTGAAAGACCTGGTTTAGTACACCGAATAGATAAAGATACCAGTGGATTATTAGTGGTTGCTAAGACAGAACAAGCCATGGCACATCTTTCTAGTCAATTTGCTAAGAAAACAAGTGAGCGCGAATATGTTGCTATTGTTTGGGGTAATATGGAAGAAGATGAAGGGACTATAGAAGGTAATATTGGTCGCCATCCAAAAAATAGATTACAAAACATTGTTTTCGTAGACGATGATGAAGAGCAAGGAAAACATGCTGTAACACATTATAAGGTAATAGAGCGTTTAGGTTACGTTACTTTAGTGAGTTGCAAGCTTGAAACGGGACGTACACACCAAATACGTGTGCACATGAAATATATAGGACATACGTTATTTAATGATGAGCGATATGGTGGAGAACGTATTTTAAAAGGTACTACGTTTACAAAATACAAACAGTTTGTAGATAACTGTTTTAAAATTTTACCAAGACAAGCGCTGCATGCAAAAACTTTAGGGTTTGTGCATCCTACCACAAATGAATTTATGAGGTTTGAGTCTGAAGTTCCTGAAGATATGACCTTATGTATTGAGAAGTGGCGCCATTATGCAAGGCATATGGATGCGTAGATAAACTTATCTTTTATTTATATCAGCATCTCATTTTTTCTACACAAGCATCTTAAGCTTAATAGAAAAAATGAGATGTTTTTTTATATATTTTATTTTGAATGTGATAGAAGCGTATCATTCAAATAGATCTTCTTCAATTTATTTCTTCAAATATTATAAATGTAAATTACTTGGTGTTATTGATGTTCTCTATGTTTTTGTTATTCTGATAGAAAACACTTATATCGTTATCTAGATTAGTGTTCCGTAATATTTGAAACTCTTTCATATAGATTGTATTTTTACATAGAGAAAGAAAATAGTTTAACCTTTAATAAAACACCTGCTTTGGCAGTTTACGATATATGAAATTAGTATTATCACCAGCAAAATCTTTAGATTACGAAACAAAATTACCAACGACTAAAACGACCGAGGGTCAATTTTTAAAAGAAGCAGATCAACTTAATAAAGTATTAAAAAAGAAATCAGCAAAGGATTTATCAGAGCTGATGCACATTTCAGATAATTTAGGGCAGTTAAACTTTGAACGAAATCAAGAATGGGAATTACCATTTACCCAAGACAATGCCAGACCAGCTATTTACGCGTTTAGTGGTGATGTTTACAGAGGAATAGATGCTTATACAATTGATACGAAGAAATTAGATAAAGTAGAAGATACTGTACGTATTCTTTCAGGTTTATATGGAATTTTAAAACCTTTAGATTTAGTGCAACCTTACCGATTAGAAATGGGGACTAAATTGCCTGTAGGTAAAAACAAGAATTTGTATGAATTCTGGCAAAAGAAGGTGACCAAGGCGTTGAATGAAGAATTAGAAGACGATGAACTCTTTATCAACCTAGCAAGTAACGAGTACTTTAAGGCAGTTGACACTAAAGCTTTAAAAGTACCTGTTGTAAATATTGTTTTCAAAGAATTTAAAAACGACAAGTATAAAATTGTTGCTTTTTATGCCAAATTAGCAAGAGGATTAATGACCAGATATATTATTGATACAGATGCAAAAACGGTAGATGATATTAAAGCTTTTAATTATGAGAATTATGGTTTTAGCGATGCGTTGTCTTCAAAAAATGAGTTGGTGTTTACCAGATAAAGTGAATATAAATAGCTAATTTTGCAGCTATGTATTACTTCTTACTTTTAGCGCTTAAAGCGTATTGTATCTATCATGCTTTTAAAAACAACAAACCTTTTTATTGGTATCTCATTATATTTATTGTTCCCATATTGGGGCCATTAATATATATTATCACTCAGGTGTATAATAGAAATGACACTCAAAAAATACAAGAGGAAATTACAACCGTTTTAAATCCTACAAAACGGATTAAAGACTTAGAAGCTAAGCTAAAATTTATTGACACCTATACCAATAGAATTGATTTAGCAGATGCTTATTACGCAAATAAAGATTTTGATAAAGCCGTTCTTAATTATAACATAACTTTAGAAGATACGGTTCAAGATCCTTTATATGCGAGACAAAAACTGATCTTGTGTTATTTTCAATTAAGTGATTATAATGCTGTAATTACTCAAGCTGAATTGATAAAGGATAAGCACGAATTTAAAGGTTCAAAGCAACAGTTCTGTTATGGTTTAGCTTTAAATGAATTGGGTAAAAGAGAAGAGGCAGAAGTGCAATTAAAAACCATAGATAGACCGTATTCTAATTACGCAGAACGTTTAGAGCTTGCTAAGTTTTATTTAGATAACAATAAAGCTTCCGAAGGAAAAGCGTTGTTAAATGAAATTTCTATGGAATCTAAAAGCTTAACAAAACCTAACCAAAAGTTATACGGAAGTACTATTGTTGAGGTAGAGCGTTTGTTGTCTTCTCTAAAATAAGTTAGGAAACAGTTTTAGTTATTTTTTCTTCTTTTTATAATTTCTTCCATACCATAACAAGAACCCTGTTACGGGTAATGTCGCAGTTAATAAGCTAATTATAAAGGCTATAATTTTACCGACAATACCACCAATGGCTCCGATATGAATATCGTAATTCATTCGTAATACTTTATCTGCAAATTTAGCATCCTTATACTTTCCGTATATGGCTGGTGTTTCAATTTCTTCTAAAGTATTTTGATCAAAAAATCTAAAATCGGAATCGTAATAAAGCCCTTTGCTATTAGAAACTTCTACGTAGATACTTTCGTCCTCGGTTTTAGGATAATGTAATTCGTAGGCTACAGCTTCAGGCGATTCTTTTTGAAGTTTTACAATAAGATAATCCATCGGAATCGTGCTGTTATCACTTAATGCTTCACTTTTATTTTCGGGAATAATAAATGCAGGAACTTTATCTCCACCAATAGATTTATATACAACATACTTTAACCAATTATAAGAAATAACAGAACCTGTAAACGCGACTATCAAAGCTAATGAACAGATGTAGAATCCAATAACAGTGTGTAAATCGAAGTTTTTGCGTTTCCATCGTGTTGTCTTTTTCCAATCAAATTTTAAACGTTGTTTTAGGTTTTTACGCTTTTTAGGGATCCATATAATAAACCCAGATATAATAATTAGAATAAAAATTAAGATAGAAGCAGCAACCAATTGTTCGCCTATTTCTTTAGGTAACCATAAACGTGTATGACCTTTTAAAATGAAAGCGAAAAAACCCGTAAGATGGTCATCTACTTGTATGACTTCTCCATTGTATGGATTAAGAAATACACTTTGATAGAATTCAGGTTCAGCATCATAAAAAATGACTTCTATAGCGTCTTTATTTTTTTTGAAAACTGTTCCATGAATCGTATTATTAGGAAAAACCACTTTAGCATAATCCTTAGCTTCGGTGGGCGTCAGAATAGCTGCATCCTGTGGTTCAACATATTTGTAATCGTCGTATAATCCTTCAATTTCTTCTCGAAATGCCCAAGAACAGCCCGTAATAGCAACAACAAATACGACGAGTCCGGTTGCTAAACCTAAAATTTTATGTAGTTGAAAAATGATTTTTTTTACGGACATATTGTTTTTTAAATTAAAAAAGAGCAAACTTACAAATTAAGCTTGCTCTTTAAGTATGAGTTAATTAAAATTTATATGAGAAAGTACCTAATAATACACGCTTTTGCTGAGGTGTTACTGTACTCCAACCAGAAAAATAAGTTTCGTCTGTAATGTTATTTGCTTTTACACTAACTCTAAACTTACTCGTTTCATAATAAATAGAAGCGTTAAATATGGTATAAGCAGGAATATAAAAACTACCAGTAACAGCTTTGTAATCCGTCATAGTATCATATTCAGATTGACCGTTAAACCCAGTTCCTATACCAAAGTTTTTAAAGAATTTATAGTCTGCCCAAAAGTTGTATGTGAACTCTGCACCAGATTCTCCGTAACGATTTCCTTCCAATTCAGTTGCACTAGGTGAATCTGTTATTTCAGAATCGTTGTAACTAAACCCAGAGTGAATGTTTAAGTTAGTTATTGGGTTGGCATTTACTTCTAGCTCAACACCTTGACTGTTAACTTCTACATCTTGCGTTTTTGTTGCCCAATAATATGCGTTGTCTACATTAATGTTGTAATAACTTAAAGTCGCTTCTAATTTATTATTGAAAAGGTTCGATTTTGCTCCAACTTCAAATTGATTGGCTTGTTCAACATCAAAAGCTTGTAATGTTACATCTCCAGTATCGTAATCTGTAATATATTCAGGGTTGACGTAAGAAAAGCCATTTTGGTAGTTGGCAAAAATTGATAATTCATCAATAATAGGTTGAAAAACAATTCCAAATTTTGGTGAGAATGTAGATTCTGTATATTCATTGTCATCATCAGTGTTTGTATTTCTGTCTCCTTGATAATCAAATCTATCGTAACGTACACTAGCCATTACAGATAAAGAAGGTAGAATATTAATAACATCAGAAACATATGCTCCAAATACATTTTGACGTATATCACTATCTAAATAGCCTAATCCTGTTAAAGCAGCGCTTAAGTTTTCTTCGTTAATTTCTGGTTCACCATAAACTAAATCTCCATCAATATTTATAGTGTGTAAATAACCCCAATTAGAGCTATTGTCAATAATGTTATAATCTAAATAATCAGCACCAACTAATAATTTATTTTCTAAATCACCAATTTTAAAAGTACCTGTAAAATTTTGTTGAAGATTAATTGTTTTAGTTCTCGAGTCCGTATCCTGAGCATATAAATTAAAAAGTGCATCAGAGCCATTCCATAAATAAGTATAATACCCTAATGATTTTGCTAAGCCACCTGAGATTAAGGTTTGAGAAGACCATTGGTCTGAAATTTTCCAAGCAACCTCTCCACGATAGTTTTGTGTAATGTTATTAATAGTAACATCATTACTTGTAAAAGATAAGTCTGTGTTATAATCTAACTCTTCAATAGAATTAAACGCTAACGGAGCATAACGGTTTAAGAATAAGAAAGTTTCGTTAGTTTGTTCATTATCTGATGCTTCATAAGAAAAGTTAAGCGTAAGGTCATTGTTAACTTTGTAAGAAATTGAAGGGGCTATAAATACTGATTTTTTTAAGCCAGCATCCTGAAAGCTATGTTCTTGCTGAAAACCTGTATTGATACGAAAAGATAATTTATCAGTAGGACTAACGTTAATATCTGCATTAAATTTTGCAAAATCGTTAGAACCACCAGCAACTGTTATTTCTCCACCTGTTCCGCTATGAGGTTTTTTTGTAATGATGTTTATTAAACCACCATAAGAAGTTACAGAACTACCAAACAATGTACCAGAAGGTCCTTTAATAACCTCTACACGTTCTACGTTTGAAGGGTTAATGAATCCGTTTGTAATACCCGCAACACCATTGACTAATTGTGGTTGTACTGCAAAACCACGACTAGAATAATAACCAGCACCATCACCACTTCTTCCTGTAGATGACCATAGTTTAGTGATACCTGCCGCATTTTTTAAGGCGTCTTCAAAAGTATTAACGGATTGAGATATTAATAATTGATTGGTAATTGTATTGTAAACCTGAGAGTTTTCAATATTTTTTAAAGGCATTTTAGAAACATAGGCACTTGTTTTTCGTGAAAATTTATTTTTTCGATTCACATCTAAAACAACTTCCTCTAAAATTTCATTTCCCTCATAAAGAATGATGTTATCTAGCGTTAAGTTTTCGTTATTAGAAATTGAAAATTCAATCTCCTTTGTTTTAAATCCAATGTATGAAACTGAAAGTGTGTAATCTCCATTTTCAATATTTGTTATTTCAAATGTTCCATTCTCGTTAGTTTGTATTCCTTTTGTGGTATTTTTAATTAATAAGTTTACACCAATCAGTGAGGTTTTGTTATTATCCGTAACTGTACCAGATAGGCTTGCGTTTTGAGCAAAACCTAGTTGTGTAAATAATATAATGAGTATTAAACTGGATAAAATATTTTTCATCTTACGCTTTATTTAGACTTAATATAAATAGTTAATTTTGGCAAATGTATTTATGTAATATTTATTAACCAAATTATTTATAATAAATCTAAATAATAATTTTTAAGATATGTCAAGGTCTGTTAAGTTCCGTAAATGCTGTGTTTTTATAAGTGAAAGTGTGTGAGTAATTTATAAGGAAAGATAAACGGTTACACCTAAGAATGGTTTAGGTTATTAAAATGCATTAGGAAAGGACTGTTGTTAGTTGAATTTTTTTCGAATAAAAAAGAAGATTAAAACGAGTATAATTAAAATAGAAGGATATAAGAGGTATGATAAATTAGGATTCGTTTCTCCAATTTCTACACTTTCCCAACGCTCATTTTTCAAACTAATGTTTAATTCGTGATTATTAGAGTGGTTTAGAGTGTGTTTTTCTTTAGGAAAACCTTCTAATAAGAATATAACGATTGATTCACTTCGGTGTATATCTTTAAATAAGTTATTATTAATATAAATGGAACTAATGGTTTTTGGTAGTCCAATTATTTCAGCGACTAATTTAGTTTCATGACCTAAATAGACTTTTGGGTTCTTAAACTGTAAAGTGTCTTTATTATTTATAACAATTGAAAAATTATTGTAAAAATGGTTAAGCACCAATTTTTGAAATTCTTCAGGGCTTTTGTAAGCACCTTCTCCGTTAACGTAATTTACTTCCTGTTGAAAAGCGGTTAGTGAGGTGTTGGCTTGTAAAATGATTTGTCCACTTTCCGTTTTAGAAATAATAATATTAGAAAAATCAGGACTGTGAGCAAAAATAAAATTGCTCACTAACATCCAACAAAAAAATAATATGTTTAATAAAGTTTTTTTATAAAGCATATTCACCACGTAAGCCGTCTATAAAATTATTGTTTCCTGCTTTATCTACGTGGTAATGATAACCTCTTATACTATCGTAATGTCCTCTAGATTCATCTAACTCTGTTTCTTCATTACCATTTTTATCTGTATTTTCAAAAATACCATAACCATCAAAAGCATAGCCAATCATTGCTGCGTGCTTATCTTCTTGTTTAATTTTTGTAGAAATACCTGTGGCAGCATGGTAATGGTAACCTTCGTGCAGATTGATGTGTCCGCCTGCATCATCAAAAGGTGCTAAAGTATATGCGCTTAAGATGTTATCTACAGGAGCGGGAGCATTAAAAATTACACCATTAAACGCTAAGCCTCTATTAGATGGCATTGTTGAATTATTTTGTGGTGGACCAGCATGTCCTTCTAGTCTTTCAGGTCTTTCTCCATTTTTAGGTCTTTCATGTCCTGGAGGTGGTCCCCCTAGACCTCCACCTCCTTGAGGGCCTCTAGAAAAACTGTAAGCCGTTTTTGCTTTCTTCGGAGTTACAGGAATGTAGTAAGTGTGCGTTATTCCGGTTACATAAGACGGTAAGCATTCTACACAATAATTTTGATATTCTTCTCCTACATTAGGGTTTGCTGCATCTTCGCATTCTTGTTTTGTGCTTGTTTTTGTAATTTCACCTGTTTCTTGGTTGTATAACATCCAAGTATCATCTTCATAGAATGTGGCTAAATTTTTAACAAAATCACCATCTACATCATAAACCTTTCCATCACTTAACCAAATACCACCAGCAGAAGCATCATCTGATATATTATCTGGACACCAAGGTCCCATGTCATGATCTGTAGGTACTGAAGTCACAACAATTTTGTAACAATCAGCAGTAGTGCCGTCAGAGAGTTCTCTGCTTTCAATTGTAATAGGTTCTGCTAATCCTTCATTTAAAAAGTTATCACTTTTAACCGTTATAACAACTTCATCTTCGGATGTAGTTTCTGAGCTAGCAACATTGTTTTTGCAAGCAGAAAAGATTACTAATAGTGATCCTATTGCAATGAATTTAAAATGATTTTTAGCCATAATAATATTTATCTAGTTGATATGAATTATACTATTCTAATTAAAAGGGGGATATTTATAATAAAACATCACTTTTGGTAACTCTTGATAATAATGATTGAAAGTTAGTTGAAATATCTTAGAGCATAAAATTAAAAGTAAAGTACTATAATCTAATTCTCACTTCCCCATGGGGCAACTGGTGTTTCAATTGTTTTAGTTAAATCAAATTTTAAGCTAAATAAGCGGTCAGATCCTATACGACGAAGATTGTAAGTTAGGCTTGTTTCATCTATAGTAAACCACCAAATATTTGTTGAAGCTGCTGGTAAAATAGTTGAAGTATGTTGGTCTGCAGGAAACATTTGAAGATTTGGTAGTCCTTCATTTGCACTTGTGCCACCATATTGAGTTAGTTTTTCTTCAGAACCATCTTCATGACGATGATCGTGTTTTAAGCTCATTATCTTATCTGCATTCATTTGTAAAACCCAGGTTCGCGATTTATTTTCACCTACAAAAAAAGGAATTCTAATTGTATTGGTTTCGCAAGATCGCACATGCATCACTAATTTTTCATCTGTAAAACCGTCTCCTTCAACTCCGCCTGCCGTAATTTTACCTTGGTATGCTTTTCCACAATGTATTTCTAGTTTTTTCCAGAATTTTTCTGAACTAGTTTGTTCTTGGGCTACAATGTATAGCGGTAATAATAGGATGATATAGATTAAGGTTTTCATGATATTTCTTTAAATTTATGTACTAGTTTTATCTCACAGTTAAACATACAAAATTAACTTTATGGAGACTAATTAATTCTTTAGACCAAACGCAAAATAAAATGATAAATGCATTCAGAATCAAAGCATATAAAAGCTGATATAATGAATGTTTTTTATTTCAATTTAAAATATAAGTATAATGAAAAAGGTTTTACAAATAGGTAATGGTATTGCACTAGTTGCAACAATAGTTATTAATTACCTGTCTAATACAGGGCTATTAAATAACACTACAATAGGTGAAGTTTCTAATAGCTATAAATCATTATTTACACCTGCAGGTTATACATTTGCTATTTGGGGAATAATTTATCTGTTACTTCTAGGTTTTGCTATTTATCAAGGTAGAAGTTTATTTGTGAAAGTTAAGAACGATGATTTTGTGTTAAAAACAGGATGGTGGTTTATATGGTCTTGTCTTTTTAATTCACTTTGGGTATTTGCTTGGATTTATGAATACACAGGTGTGTCTTGTATCTTTATTTTTTTATTGCTCTTTTCGCTATTAAAAATTGTAATGAATAATAGAATGGAATTAGATGATGAACCGTTTCCTATCATTGCTTTTGTTTGGTGGCCGTTTATTATTTATTCAGGTTGGGTTACTGTGGCAAGTATTGCTAATGTTTCTACTTATTTAATAAAAATAGATTGGAGTGGTTTAGGGTACGCTCATATAACTTGGACAATTGTAATGATTTTTATAGCTGTAGTTATTAATTTACTAGTGACTTGGAAACGAAATATGAGAGAGTTTGCTCTAGTTGGTGCTTGGGCGTTAATAGGTATAGGGAATGCTAATAAATTAACAGTAGAGACTATTACGTATGTTGCTTTTGTGAGTGCAGCGATTTTAATTATTAGCAGCGCTATTCATGCTTTTAAAAATCATGAGACGAATCCTCTTCTTAAACTTAAACAATGGCGTAAATCATAGTATTTGCAATAAAATAGGGTATTTAGTAGAGTTGGGACAAAATAACTGTAACTTCGCACCTAATTAAAGGAGTGACCTAAATAAATAGCGTTTGCTTCATAAACACTATTTATGTCATTTAAATCATTGGGCCTATCTGAGCCTATACTTAAAGCTATCCAAAAAAAAGGATACGAAACACCTTCACCAATCCAAGCAAAAGCAATTCCTCCAGTATTAGAAGGAAAAGATGTTTTAGCTTCAGCACAAACAGGAACAGGGAAAACAGCAGGTTTTACTTTACCGTTACTTCATAATCTTTCTACTAGTGGTTCTGAACAAAGACACAGACCAATTAGAGCTTTGGTTTTAACTCCAACACGTGAGTTAGCAGCGCAAGTTCATGCTAATGTAAAAGAATATAGCGAGTTTCTAAATATTAGAAGTACCGTAATATTTGGTGGTGTAAATCAGAAACCACAAGTTAATAAATTAAGTCAGGGTATTGATGTTTTAGTTGCAACTCCAGGACGTTTATTAGATTTAGAAAGTCAAGGATTGTTATCATTAAAACATGTTGAAATATTTGTTTTAGATGAAGCAGACCGTATGTTAGATATGGGTTTTTTACGCGATATAGAACGTGTGATGAAACTAATACCTAAAAAGAGACAAAACCTTATGTTTTCGGCAACGTTCTCTAAGGATATTAAAAAATTAGCCTATTCTATTCTTAATAATCCTGTTCAAGTTGAGGCTACGCCAGAAAATACAGCTGTTGAGGTTATTGAGCAGAAAGTATATCGTGTTGCTAAAGGAAAGAAAACCGGACTTATTATTAAGTTAATTTCTGAAGGTGACTGGAAACAAGTTTTAGTGTTTACTAGAACAAAACATGGTGCTAACAACCTTTGTAAAAAGATGATTAGTGCAGGAATTACTGCTGCCGCTATTCATGGAAATAAAAGTCAAGGAGCTAGAACAAAAGCTTTAGCCGGATTTAAAAATGGTTCTATTAGAGTTTTAGTGGCTACTGATATTGCAGCTAGAGGTTTAGATATTCCGTTATTACCACATGTTATCAATTTTGAATTGCCTAATATTTCTGAAGACTACGTTCATAGAATTGGTAGAACAGGTAGAGCAGGAGCTAGCGGACAAGCTATTTCTTTAGTAAGTGCAGATGAAACTACTTTCTTACGCGATATTCAGAAGTTGATTGGTATGAAGATTGAAGTTGAAATCGTTGAGGGTTTTGAACCTGATCCGAATGCTTCAACTGAACCTATAAAACCAGGTCAGAATAGAAATCAAGGTCGTGGTAGAGGTTCTAATTCAAGAAACTCTGGTAAGCCTAAAAGTTCAAGTTCAGATCGAAATAAGAGTAAAAGTCGTAGTCGAAGTAATGACAGTAGACGTTAATATATGACTTCTGATTTAAAAAATACCATACTAGAAGTATGTGATAAAAAAATAGCACAAAAGGGAACCAATGTAGGGGTTTCCTTTTATGCTTTTTTTAAAAATAAAAATGACAATCCTGTATTATTGATGGAAGCAGCAACTTGGTGGATAAAAACACATCAGCTAGATCATTTTGAAAAAGCAGTAAAGATTAAAGAATTAGTTAAAATCCTATAATTTGTCTACACAGCCCAATAATCCACTTCATGGAATAAAACTAGAGCAAATTATAACAGATTTACAAGCGCATTACGGTTGGGAGTACATGGGTTATGAGATTAAAATCCGTTGCTTTACAGATAATCCTTCTATAAAATCTAGCTTAAAATTTTTAAGACGCACACCTTGGGCTAGAACTAAGGTTGAACAGATGTATTTAAGTTATTTAAAGAAGAATAAAAAAGATTAGTTTTCCTCTTCTTCAAACGGAATTACTACAGCATCAAATTCAGCATCTTTAAATTCGTCTCTACTCATCCAATATTCGGATGTGGTTAGCATATATGAGTTTTTACCTGTTGCAGTTAAATCCCAAATAATAGATTCAGATTCATCAAAAGATTCTTTACCTGCAAGTTGACTTGAAAATAATCTTTTAATTACATTGTTATTGGCTAAAGTTTTTTCAAATGATTTTAAAATGACCTCCTTAGTGATGTCTTCGTTTGGTGTAATTTCAAATTCTATTACTGTCGCTTTTGTGTTTGGGAATGTGCCATTATAAGCCTTGTGTAATAACTGATTAATGTCATAAAGTTGGTGATGTAGTGAGATATCGGGATATTCTTCAGATATTTTATCTAGCAACATTTCGTGAGAGAGTTGATCGATTTGGTTTTCGTTCAGTTGTTCAGAAAGCTTATATTCTAATACAATTGCCGCAGCTTCATTTGGTTCAAAATCCGATATGGCCATGGTTAAGAATTCTAATAATTCTTGTTCTGTAGCATTTGATGTGTCTTCTAATCCAAATTTTTCTAATAAAGTACGATAATCTTCAATACTCCACGCATTTTTTAATTCTTCTACTGTTTTTACGCTATTAATAATTATATGATATTTCATAATTTACCTAATTTTTTACCTTTTTTCTTATCTATATAATGACGTAGCACTCCACCTTTAACGTTATTCACGTCAAATTCAACAATGAAAGCTTTATCATCTATTTCTTCAATTATTCTGTGCATTTTTTTAATATCAATCCTATTGATAATAGTATGGATGATATCAAAATCTTGTTGAGGTCCATTACTTCCAAATCCTTTAGAACCCTTATAGGTTGTTAAGCCTACGCCAAGTTCTATCATAATGGCATGTTTTATTTTTGCATAGTCGTTAGAGACGATAGTAACCCCAATAAAGTCTTCAAAGCCTTCAATAGTTAAGTCGGTCACCTTTGCCGTGACGATGTAAGTAAGAATAGAGTACAATGCAATTTCTAAAGACACAACAAGCGCTGTAATACTGAATAAAACAATATTGAACATTAATATAACGCGACCAATGCTTAAGCCAAATTTATCATTGAGATAAATTCCTAAAATTTCTGATCCATCTAAGACAGATCCGTTTCTAATCGCAATTCCAATACCAGCACCTAAACAGAGTCCGCCAAAGATAGAAATAAGGAGTTTGTCATCTGTAATGGTACCATAATCTCCAAAATGAATTAATAAGGCAAAACTAATGATACTTAAGATTGATTTAATTACAATGCTTTTGGAAACCGTATAATAGCCAAGAATTAAAAAAGGTAAACTAAAGATGACTAATAATAATGAAATGTTTACTCCGATGAGCCGATTAACTAATAGCGCTATTCCGGTGACACCCCCATCCATAAAACCATTGGGTAACAAAAAAGCTTTTAAACCGACACTAGCTAAAATAATACCTAAGGTGATTTGACCTAATTCAGAGAAGAAATTATACGTTTTAGAGTGTTTCAAGTTTTTGATTTTTAGTTGCGTAAAAAGTTACAAAAACCATTTAAAACAGACTTGTTTTACTATTCTTTTTTATAGAGTTACTAGTGTTTTTTTATTACTATTTATGCTTATGGTTTTATATTTAATAATCAAAATTTCACTCTATAATAAGGTAATTCGACAATATACGGTGAGATTAATGATGTTATAGTATTAAGGCGAATTTTTGATCTAAACTATTTTATTTGTTTTAAGCCTTCATAAACTACAATGCCTACCGAATTGGCTAAATTTAGGCTTCTAATGGATTCGCTATACAGGGGGATTTTAAATAATTGCGCTTTATATTGTTCAATAAGCGGCTTAGGTAACCCAACAGATTCTTTCCCAAATACTAAAAACATATCATCTTTAAATTCAATGTCCCAGTGATCTTTAATGCCATGACTAGATAAGAAAACCATTTTAGAAGTGTTGTTTTTAGCGAAGAAATCTTCAATGTTATCGTAATAGATGACTTCTAAATGTTGCCAATAATCGAGTCCTGCACGTTTTAAGCGCTTGTCGTCAATTTCAAATCCAAAAGGTTTTACTAAATGTAGTACTGAACCACTAGCTAATGCTAAACGGCCTATATTACCTGTGTTATTTGGTATTTCTGGTTCTATTAAGACAATGTTTAATGACATAAATTTTAGTTTCTAAATTATAAATGCCTATTCATTGGTTGTGAATAGGCATTTTATATAAGTTTAATTTTTTTTAACTAATTGCTGTATTAGGCAATTACATCTGCAGGGACTGCTTCTTTAGGGTCTGGGCCATAAGCGTTAGTTCCTTTATCTCCTTCGGTAATAAGTAAAACTAATAACCAAATACCTCCTACTACAGGAATTAATGCTACAAAGAAGAACCAACCACTTTTACCAGTATCGTGTAATCGTCTTACTGCAACAGCTAAGCTTGGTACAATAATACCTAAAACATAAATAAAGTAAAGGGAAGAGAGTAAAGGCAGCTCTGTCATTAGGCCTAATCCTATAGATACAAATGCAATAGCAAAAGCAAATATCATATTAAATAATACAAACATCCAGTATTCTTCTCTTCTAGCGCGTCCTGTGAAATTTGCGTAATTCTCTTTTACGACTTTTAAATACCATTTCATAAATTTAAGTTTTAATTGGTTAAGTTTATTTGATACCAAATATAAACTTATATATCAATAATGGAAAAAAAAAGCTATTTACAAAGAACTAAAAATGAATGACTGGGCTTTTTTACTATGAGAAGTATCATTAATCACATCAACATAATCTTTAAAAGTCATGCCATTGGCACCACCTGCAACCCAGCGTATTTTATCAATAAGGTAAGGTTCTGGGAAAAAAGGAGTTGATCCTAAGGTACGGCAAAGTAAAATTATTAGGCGCCATTTCATGGTATAAAAAAAAGTCTATTCAAAGGTTATGAATAGACTTTTTTATTTTAGGTTTCGGCAACTACTTTTTTGTCTGTTGCTCTTTTATAGTATCGGAGTTAATATCAAAAGTGTCAGTTTTCTGATTGATATTAGCCGTTGGATTTGTCGGATTTGTTTGTTTTGTAGTTCTTTTAAACTTTTTTTCATCTTTTATAATTCCCATAATATATCTTTTTTGTGTTCAGCTTAATCTAACAAGTTATAGTTGATTTTGCTCACAAGATTTTCATAAAATCTAGGACTAAAACGTTAAATTATTTTAAGACTTATTCTTAATTGAAGTTACAAAAACATCAAAATTAGTAGGTCCCTTTTCGGTGACATGTTTAATAAAAGCACTTCCAATAATTGCTCCCTTAGCATACTCTGTAGCTTGGGTAAACGTTTCATGATCAGAAATACCAAAACCAACAATCTGTGGGTTCTTTAATTTGAGATTAGCAATACGTTTAAAATAATCTGTCTGAGTATTACCAAAACCAGAATTGCCTCCTGTGACACTTGCAGAGCTTACCATATAGATAAAGCCATCAGATACAGAGTCTATATAACGAACACGTTCTTCTGAAGTTTGTGGTGTTATTAAAAGTACGTTAACTAATCCGTATTTTTCAAATATTGTTTTGTACGTTTCGTTATAAACATCAACTGGTAAATCAGGAATAATAAGCCCGTCAATACCTACATCTTTGCATTTCTTACAAAAAGCCTCAACACCATACTGTAGCATTGGGTTAAAATACCCCATTATAATTAATGGAATAGAAACCGTTTTTCGAATGTCTTTTAATTGCTCAAATAGCAACGCGGTTGTCATTCCATTTTTTAAAGCTTTTGTAGAACTGGCTTGTATTGTGGGGCCGTCTGCCAAAGGATCGCTAAAGGGTAACCCTATCTCTAACATATCTACCCCGCTTTTTTCTAGATTCTCTATGATGCTTACGGTGTCGTTAATATTTGGGTAGCCAGCGGTAAAATATATAGATAATAGCTTATGGTCTTCTTTTAACTTTTGGTTTATTCTATTCAAAATTCAAGTGTTTTTATTGTATTCTGTAATTTCTGAGATATAAAATGTTATTCAGATTTTAAATATGCAAAAAGCAGAGTTTTTAATGTTTTAATAGCTGCTTTCAATGTTGTAAAAATAAAGCTTAAAAACGAAATTTCACTACTTTATAAAGAGCTTATTGTAGCAGGAGCGTTGATGATATAATTCATTTCATTTCTAAATTGCTGTACTGAGTGTATCTATTAAAACGAATTCGTTGTGTTTCGTCAGATTTAAATTTTAAAGGAAGATTGAAAATAAGCTTATAATTATAATAACTCCGTTTATAATTATAATCAAATTCTGTCGTTATAGATTTAGTATTAAATTATATTTGCTTTATAATAAAACCATCAATAAAACACATAACAAATGATGTTCATCAAAAGACAGTTAATCATCGTTTTTCTTATAGTTTCTTCAATAGGTATGGCGCAAAAATCTGCGATATATACTAACGATTTTAAAGACTACCAAAAAGCATTAACGTTATACAACAACAACCAATTTAAAGCTGCTCAATCTTTATTCGACGATGTAAAGTTGAATACAAAGGATGCAACAATAGAATCTGATTGTGCTTACTATATTGCGAATTGTGCTGTAAGATTAAATCAAAATAATGCAGATAATCTTGTAACAGCATTTGTTGAAGATTACCCGACTAGCACAAAAAGAAATACAGCATTTTTAGATGTAGCCGATTATTATTTTAATAATGGAAAATATGCTTATGCTCGTAAGTGGTACGATAAGGTAGATCAAAATAGTATTTCTAGAACAGAAAAAGACCGTTTCAATTTTAATTATGGTTATGTCTTGTATTCCACTAAAGAAGAAAAGCAAGCTTCTAAGTATTTTAATCGTGTTGTTAATTCAAAAGAATATGGATCACAAGCCAAATATTATATTGGTTTTATGGCTTACCAAGGTGATGATTATGATACCGCAAATGAGTATTTCGATCAAGTGAGTGACAACGAAAAATACAAAGAGAAGTTATCTTATTACCAAGCCGATTTAAATTTTAAGTTGGGTAATTTTGCGAAAGCGATAGAACTTGCCGATGCACAATTACCTAAAAGTAATGCAGCAGAAAAGTCTGAATTATCAAAAATTATTGGTGAAAGTTTCTTTAACCTTGGTCAATATGAGGCTGCTATTCCTTATTTAAAAGACTATAAAGGAAAAGATAGAAAATGGAATAATACAGATTATTATCAACTCGGTTATGCGTATTACAAACAGAATGATTTTGAAAGTGCTATTTCAGAATTCAATAAGATTATTGGAGGTGATAATTTTGTAGCTCAAAATGCTTATTACCATTTAGGTGAAAGTTATATTAACCTAGATAAAAAACAAGAAGCATTAAACGCATTTAGAAACGCATCTCAAATGGATTTTGATTTAAAGATTCAAGAAGACGCTTGGTTAAATTATGCTAAGATTAGTTATGATATTGGAAATCCATATCAATCCGTTCCTCAGGTTTTAACGGGATATTTAAGTCAATATCCAGATACAAAATATAAAGATGAGGTTGAGACTTTATTAATTGATTCTTACATCACATCCAAAAATTATAAGGAAGCTTTAGAGCTTTTAAAAGGTAAAAATAGTTTTGAAAATAAATCGGCTTACCAAAAAGTAGCCTTTTTTAGAGGTGTAGAATTATATAACGAGAATAAATATAATGAGGCTTTAGATTTATTTAAAGGCTCTTTAAAAGAACAAATTGATTCAGAGTTTGTTGCAAGAGCAACATTTTGGAAAGCTGAAACAGAATACAATTTAACCAATTATAATGATGCTTTAATAGGATTTAAGCAATTTGCAGGTTTTAGTGACATTTCATATTTAGCAGAAAATGAAAACTTAAATTATAATTTAGCTTACACTTATTTTAAGTTGAAGGAATATACAAATGCTTCAAGTTATTTTGAGAAATTCATAAAGAATAAATCGAATGATCAACTGCGTCAAAACGATGCGTATTTAAGATTGGCTGATGGTTATTTTGTATCTAGCCAATATCAAAAAGCAATTGATGCTTATACCAAAGCTATTCAAATTAATAAAATAGAAACGGATTATGCAGCGTTTCAAAAAGCAATGAGTTTAGGTTACTTGGCAAAAGGGCCAGAAAAAATTTCAGAATTAAACTCATTTATAAAAACATATACAAAATCGGCTTTACGAGATGATGCTATGTATGAGTTAGCAAATTCATATGTAAAAGCTGGTAACACCGATAAAGCGATGCTAATGTACGATCGTTTAAATTCAGATTATCCTACGAGTGCTTTCACTTCAAAATCTTTATTACGTCAAGGTTTGGTTTATTATAATGGTAACGATAATACTAGAGCGTTGACTAAGTTTAAGAAAGTCGCCACAGATTTCCCGGGTTCTGGTGAAGCGGTTCAAGCAGTGTCAACGGTGCGTTTAATTTATATCGATTTAGGTCAAGTAGAAGAATATGCCACTTGGGTAAGAACTTTAGATTACGTTGAGGTTTCTGATGTAGAATTAGATAATACCACGTATTTAGCAGCAGAAAAACCTTATTTAGATAACGATACGGATAGAGCGATTCGTCAATTTAATAAATACTTAAATGAATTTCCTAAAGGACTAAATAGTCTAAAAGCACATTTCTATTTAGCACAATTATATTACAAAAAGAATTTGTTTGATAATGCTTTACCTCACTATTTGGCAGTTGTTGAAGCTTCTAAATCTGAATATTCTGAGCAAGCATCGGTTAAGCTTTGTGAGATTTATTTAAGTCAATCTAATTGGGAAAAAGCAATTCCGGAATTAAAACGTTTAGAGGTTGAAGCAGATTATCCTCAGAATGTTATTTATGCACAGTCTAATTTAATGAATGCTTACTACCAAACTGATGATTTTGCTAAAGCTGAAGGTTATGCAGCAAAAGTATTGAGCAATCCAAAATTAGATAATAAAGTAAAGAGTGATGCAAAATTAACTATTGCGCGTTCTGCTATTAAAATAGAAGATGAAGCTAAAGCAAAAATGGCATATGCTGAAATTGAAACCATAGCGACAGGAAGTGTTGCTGCAGAAGCATTATATTACAAAGGTTATTTTGAAAATAAAGAAAGCGCTTACGAAGCGTCTAACATTACCATTCAAAAATTAGCTAAAGATTATGGAAGTTATAAATTGTATAGTGCAAAAGGTTTAGTGGTTATGGCTAAGAACTTCTATGCTTTAGGAGATGCGTTTCAAGCCACTTATATTTTAGAAAGTGTCATTAGTAACTTCTCTGACTTTACAGATGTTGTGAGTGAAGCAAAAACTGAACTTAATAAAATAAAGGCAGAAGAAGCTAAGACTAATTCATCGGTAGAAACTGAAGAAGATTAACCAATACCAGGAAAGAGATTTAATCGTTAAAATTCTAATACTAATATTTTAATAATGAAAATTAAATATTTAATATTATCAATGTTTACCTTGAGTGCAGCTTTTAGTTTTGCTCAAGAGCGTACCAAAGATACTCTTGGAGATCAAACGGTAAACGTTATAAGACCATATACACCAACAATTTCAGATGCTTTTAAAATTAAAGATAATCCGAAGTTAAACGATTCTAATGCGGTTAAGAAAAAGGAAATAAAGTATAATATATTTTCAATTCCTGTAGCTTCAACATTTACACCTGCAAAGGGTAAAGCAGCAACGGTAGATAAGGCTAAGTCTATAAAATTGTATGATAATTATGCGTCGTTAGGAGTTGGTTCTTACACCACTATTTTAGGTGAGGTTTATCTAAATCATGAACTGAGTAGGGATGAAAATGTAGGTGGTTATTTTAGTCATCATTCATCGCAAGGTGGTATTGATGGTGTAGAATTAGATGATAATTTTTCTAAAACGATGTTAAATGCTTATTACAAAAAAAGTGATAGAGATTTTACATGGCAAGTCGATGGAGGTTTTAATTTACAAACCTACAATTGGTACGGTGTACCACAAGATTTTTATGATGAAAGTGTATTGAATGATATTGATTCGGGGCAGACTTATAACGATTTGTATGTGGGTGGTAAAATTGATTTTGAAGATGCTATTGTAAAAGATGCAAGTCTTCGTTTTAGACACTTTGGAGATAATCACGATTCAGCCGAAAATAGATTGGTAGCTAAGTCGGGCTTTGATTTTGAAGTGCAAGATGCTGTTATTAAATCAGAGTTTTCTATAGATTATATCAGCGGTACTTTTGATCGCGATTACTATAACATTGGCGAAATTAATTATGGTAATGTTACTTTCGGGTTTGCACCTTATTACCAACTTATTCAAGATGAATTAACTCTAGATTTGGGAGTTAAATTGGCATACCTTAATGACACAGAATTTAGCAATAATAAGTTTTATATTTATCCAAACATCGAAGCAACTTACCGTTTAGTAGACGAAATATTAATCGCTTTTGGGGGGCTTAAAGGAGATTTAATTCAAAATTCTTATTACGATTTTGTAAATGAAAATCCATTTGTATCACCTAGCTTATTTGTTACACCAACCAATCAGCAATACAAAACATTTGTTGGAGTAAAAGGGAAGTTATCTAGCAATATTGGTTATAATTTAAAAGCGAATTATACTTCTGAGAAAAATAAAGCTTTGTACAAATCAAATGAAGTGCCAAGTGCAGCTTTAACAGAGTATCAATACGGAAATTCATTTAATGTTGCCTATGATGATGTAACTACGTTTTCTGTGGCAGGTGAGCTGAATGTAGATTTAAATAGAAATTTTACGTTAGGTCTAAAAGGAGAATATTATGGGTATAGTACAGATAATGAATCTGAAGCCTGGAATTTACCAGATCTTACAGCATCTGTATTTTTAGATTATCAAATTTCAAAAAAATGGTCTGCAGGTGCTAGTATGTTCTTTGTAGGAGAACGTAAAGATCAAGCTACATTTTATGATGTGTTAAATCCTTTAAACACAACCATAACAACGGTAAGTTTAGATAGTTATTTTGATGCTAATCTGCATGTCGGTTATAAAATAAACGATCAGTTATCTATTTTTGCTAAGGGTAATAATTTAGCAAGTCAAAATTATGAACGTTGGTTAAATTATCCCGTTCAAGGCATTCAAGTCTTAGCAGGTGCAACATATCAATTCGATTTTTAAAAATAAGTAGTTATTAGAAGCTATTTTGTACTATAAATAACCAAGTTACAATTTAAAAGCGTTCCTTAATCGGAGCGCTTTTGTTATTTTTACATATCAATAAACCTAAATAGATGAAATTTCAAAATTACGATTACCCATTATCACGTTTAATTAAGATGAGCAAAAATGCCTCTTTATTGTTGGCTGTATTCTTTTTTATGTCTTGCGAAAAAGGGAAACAAGAAGTAGATTTAATAGTTACCAATGCTAATATTTACACCGTAGATGATGCTTTTAGTAAGGCGGAATCGTTTGTCGTTAAAGACGGTAAAATTATTGCTGTGGGGACAACTTCAGAAATGGATAATAAATATAGAGCTGCAGATACTATCAATGCAGACGGAAATACAATTGTACCAGGGTTAATTGATGCACATTGTCATTTTTTAGGGTTAGGTTTTAATCAGCAATCGGTTAATTTATTTGATACGAAGAGTTTTGAGGAAATGATGAAACGCTTATTAAATTTTCAGAATAAAAATAATAATGAATATATTTTAGGTCGAGGCTGGGATCAAAACGATTGGGAGGTTAAAGAATTCCCTAATAAGAACCTCTTAGATCAGCTTTATCCGCATACACCAATTGCACTAACACGAATAGATGGACATGCTATATTAGCTAACCAAGCAGCTTTAGATTTAGGGAATGTAACTATAGATAGTAAGATTGAAGGGGGTGAAGTTGTAGTAGAAAACGGTAAGCTAACTGGTATTTTAATAGATAATGCAGAAAGCTTGGTAATGGACCATTGGCCAAAACCAACAAAATCTGATATAACAACAGCATTATTAGAAGCACAAAAAATGTGTTTTGATTTAGGGTTAACAACTGTTGATGATGCAGGTTTAAATAGAGAGGCTATTGAGGTGATTGATAGTCTTCAAAAAGCTGGAGAATTAAAAATGCGTATTTACGCCATGGTTTCTCATACAAAAGAGAATTTAGATTACTATTTAGATAAGGGAATTACTAAAACAGATTATCTTAATGTACGTTCATTTAAGTTTTATGCCGATGGTGCTTTAGGATCTAGAGGCGCAATGCTGCGCGAACCATATTCAGATAAACCAGGACATTTAGGATTATTGGTTACGGATTTAGAAACTATGAAAAAGTCTGCTGAGCGTATTGCAAATTCAGAATTTCAAATGAACACGCATGCTATCGGAGATTCGGCAAATCATGCCATATTAGAAACCTATAGTAAGGTTTTAGCAGGAAAAGAAGATAGACGATGGAGAGTAGAACATGCTCAGATTGTTTCACCTGAAGATTTTGAATTATACAAAAATATAATGCCATCTATACAACCAACCCATGCTACAAGCGATATGTATTGGGCAGAAGATAGAGTAGGAGAAAAGCGTATTAAAGGTGCTTATGCTTATAAGCAATTATTAGAAGCTTATGGGAAAGTTGCATTAGGAACAGATTTTCCTGTAGAAAAGGTAAGCCCGTTTTTAACGTTCTATGCGGCTGTGGCAAGACAAGATTTAAAGCAATATCCTGAAGGAGGTTTTCAAATGGAAAACGCATTAAGTAGAGAAGAAGCTTTAAGAGGAATGACCATTTGGGCAGCTTACTCTAATTTTGAAGAACATGAAAAAGGAAGTATCGAAGTTGGTAAGTTTGCCGATTTTATTATTCTAGATAAAGATATTATGTCAGTTAATACAAGTGTTATTCCTCATATTAAAGTATTAAAAACGGTTGTAGGTGGAGAAGCGCAATAATAAATAGTTATGATAAAAAAGTCTCTTTACACGTTATTGTTCTTAGTGTTTTGTTCAAATTTTACTTTTGCTCAATACGGTTGGACAGATGCAGTTGTTTATCTTAAAAATCAAAAAGTGTTAACAGGTTTAGCTAAGATACCCATGATGTCGGATGGTTTAAATCTTAAAAAAAGAGCAACTTAAATTTAAGGCAGATAAAAAAGCTAAGAAGTCTAAATATCAACCAGAAGAGGTCGATAGTATTGTTTTTACCATTGCATATAAAGAGCGGGTAAATGATACTCGAATAGAGAAGACAAGAGATGAAACTTACATTCCTATTTATTTAAATGATAGACAAACTAAAATGGGGTTTGCAGAAATATTGGTGTATGGGACTTTAAAATTGGTTGGTAGAACTGTGTCTGTACAATCTGGAGGAGGATTTATGCCAGGTACAGGAGCACCAAATATGGCACCAATTTATCATCCGGGTTACATGGGGATTCACAATCAGGTAATGATATTAAAAGATGGCGAAACACCTGAAATTTTCAATCAAGTAAGTTTAATAAAGTCTTTTAGAAAAAGAGCGATGGAATATTTTGAAGATTGCCCAGTTCTTAAAGTTAAAATAGAAACGAAAGAGTTTAAAAAGGAAGATTTGCAAGATATTATCAGATTTTATAATTCAAATTGCAATTAAGAAAGTCTAGCTAAATAATCAAAGTGTTCGCCATCCATTACTTTTTCGCATTTTAACCCCACAGTCAAACAAGCTGTTTTTAGAGTTTCAAAATCTAAATAGAGCCATTTCATAGGCTTTTCTTTTTTACCTTTATAAGATAAGAAATAATCTAATTCACCAGGATAACTTTGGTTTAAATCTAACCACATTCCGCCATCTTCATCTTCATACATGTAAGAAATATCAGAAGAATCAATCAAAATTTGGCCATCAGTATTTAATAACGATTTTAGATGGTTTAAATGTTTACTAACTTCAGATAACTCTTGAAAAATTCCGGTGCCATTCATCAGTAATAAAATGGTATCAAAAGTTTCAGTTTCTTCTAAAAGGGGTTTTAGTTCAGCATGTAAAACGCCACGTTTTTTAGCAACTTCAATAGCTCCTTTAGAGCTGTCTATCGCTTTTACTTGGAATCCTTTTTCTTGTAACCATAAAGAATGACTTCCAGAACCACAACCAACATCTAATATTTTACCTTCACTTATTTTTAATGCCTCTTGTTCTAATTTGGGCATTTCGGCATAACTTCTAAATAAATAAGGAAGTGGTAAATGGTCTTCATCTGAAATGTTTGTTGAAGTGATTAAGTCTTCAGAATAATTACCGTTTTGATAATCTAATAACGCTTGTCCAAAAATATCTTTCATATATAATTATTCCTAAAACTTAGTGGAGTGATTTTTGTTTTCTCGGATATGAATCGAGAACTTTACTTAAATTTGTACTATGCAAGACCAAATTAATAACCTTCCAAAGCTCGCCAAAGATAAGCATAAGGAGAATAAAATCTTTTTTACGAAGCTAAAAAAGAAACCACCTACGCAGTTAGATTATATAATGCAAGAATTGCATGAAGAAGAATTTGAACGTACCGACTGCTTAGATTGTGCTAATTGTTGTAAAACTACAGGGCCTTTGTTTACCTCTAAAGATATACAGCGTATTTCAAAATTTTTTAAAATGAAAGAGCAGCAGTTTATAGAAACTTATCTGCATTTAGATGACGAAAATGATTATGTTTTACAATCGGTACCTTGTACCTTTTTAGGAGCAGATAATTACTGTTCTATTTACAATGTTCGGCCAAAGGCTTGCAGTGAGTTTCCGCATACAGATCGTAAAAAGTTTCAGCAAATCTCTAACTTAACCTTAAAAAATGTAGCTATTTGTCCAGCTGCATTTAATATTGTGGAACAAATGAAAAAGAGGATTCCTAAGTAAATGAATAACCTTCGGAATAATTTTTGATGCTTAAAGAGAAAATACCTTATGAAAAATCTATTTATAAAATTTTTGTTTTTATTCTTTATTATTAATGTGTCGCATGCACAAGCATGGATGACTAATTTAGATATCGCCCAAAAATTGGCTTTATCTCAAAATAAGATGGTATTGATGGTTTGGGAAGATACTACCGATTATAAGTATCAGGTTGTTGTAAATAATGAAAAGGGGAATACTGTTTTTGTTCAAAATTTATTTGAGAATGAAGAGGTAAGTCCTTTAATATGGGACTACTTTGTGCCTGTTATTGTTAATGAATTTGAATATGCAGATTTATACGAGAAAATTAAAGACAAACAATCACAGAAATATATTGATAAGTTTAATGACGACTCTATTAAAATAATGGATGTAAACGGCAATATTTTAAATGTTTCAAATCAACCAGAAGGCTATCAAAATATCACAAAAATCATTTTAGATTATGGTTTAAATACAGAGTTTGTCTCACCTGAATTAAATGGTTATAACGACAAATCAGATTTTTATTCAGCTTATTACTTGGCTTCAAAATATTTAGATTATTCATTATATATGAAAGAAAGTATAAGAGAGAACATTATAGATTTAGCAATGATTTATCTCGATGAAGCAGTAGAACATATAGCAGATAATCCTGAAGAAAATCAATTAGGATTAACACAAAGAGTAGCGCTATCTAGAATACAACAATATTTAATATTAAAACGCCCAAAAAAGGTTTTAAGAATGTTAAAACGGATGGAGAAAGAAGCTATAGAACCAAAAAATCAAAGGTTTGTAGACTTTTTATATTATACATCTTACCGTATTTTAGGGGATGAAACAGAAGCAGGGTTATTGAGATCTAAAATTTCTTCAGTAAATTTGAAGAAAGCAGAATTGCTAATAAACCTTAATTCTTAAAATTATTGGAAACCATAATTAAGTATTTTGAAACAATTCCTTCTTTACATAGAAGTCTTGTTTTAGTAGGTGGTCTTACCTTTTTTTGGCTGCTAGAAGGTAGTTTGCCATTGTTTAATTACAAGTATAAAAAATGGAAACACGCTGTTCCTAATCTATTTTTTACACTAACTACAATTACAATAAATTTTGCTTTAGCGTTTTTATTATTACGGTTATCTGATTGGGTCACTGTTAATAATTTTGGAATTATTAATTGGTTGCCAGAAATGGCGTTATGGTTATATGCATTGTTAGGTGTTATTCTACTCGATTTTTTTGGGGCATATTTAGCACATTACGTAGAGCATAAAATAAAACCACTTTGGATGGTGCATTTGGTACATCATACAGATCATAAAGTAGATACTACGACAGCTAATAGGCATCATCCTATAGAGAGCTTAATTCGTTTTGCGTTCACACTACTGGGGGTGTTTTTGGTGGGCACACCAATTGCTCTTGTTATGATTTATCAAGCGATGTCACTGATATTTACACAATTTACGCATGCAAATATTAAAATGCCTAAGCGTTTAGATAAAGCATTAAGTTATTTTATTGTTTCCCCAGATATGCATAAAGTACATCATCATTATAGATTACCATATACAGATTCTAACTACGGAAATATATTTAGTGTTTGGGATCGTTTACTCGGAACTTACAGATATTTAGATAGAGAAAAATTGATTTACGGAGTGGATGTTTTTCCAGATGAAGTTAAGAATAGTAACCTTAAAGAATTACTAAAACAACCATTTCAAAATTATGAAAAAACGACACTTTCAACAAAAATTGATAATTAGTTTATTAACCTTAGTATTAATGATGAGTTGTGATTCAAAAAAGAAAATGAACGTTCAAGGCCATAGAGGTTGCAGAGGTTTAATGCCTGAGAATTCTTTAGCTGCCTTTGAAAAAGGAATAGATCTCGGTGTAGAAACTTTAGAATTAGATATTGTAATTTCTAAAGATGGTAAAGTTGTTGTCTCTCATGAGCCCTACATGAATCCTGTAATTTGTTTAAGTTCTGAAGGTACTGTTATTCCAGATTCGTCAGAGGGGGCTTACAATTTATATAAAATGAATTACGATGAAATTAAAACATTTGATTGTGGTACAAAATTCCATCCAATTTATCCAAATCAAGAAAAGTTTAAAACGTATAAACCTCTAATATCAGAAGTTTTCGATTTAGTAAAAACTAAAAAATCGAATGTTAAGTTTAATATTGAAATAAAATCAGACCCCAGTTATTATGATATTTTTACACCACAACCAGAAGCTTATGTCGCTTTAATTTTAGAAGAAATAAATAAACACGACATGCTTAGTCGTATAAATCTACAGTCTTTTGATATTGCTATTCTTGAAGAAGTAAAGGTACAAGCACGTAAAATACCTTTGGCTTTATTAGTGGAAGACGATGAAATCATTAATGAAAAGTTGAATTTACTATCGTTTCAACCCGAAATTATAAGTCCTTATTTTAAATTGTTATCAGAAGCGTCTATTTCAAATTATCAAAAAGAAGGTTTTCAAGTTATTCCTTGGACAGTAAATACAGAAACGGATATGAAGCAAATGATAGCCTGGAATGTGGATGGAATCATTACAGACTATCCTAATGTGCTTATAAAAATTCTTAAGCTATAAATAAACATTAATCTATTTATACAATAAATACTTATTTCGTGTAACACTAAAAGCAACTAAGCCATCTTTCCAAGTGGCTCTAATTTCGCTTTCAGATAACCCAGATTCTATTTGTTGTTGTAGTTTTTTTGTTCCTGCTAATAATGTAAAAAAGTCAGTAAAAAAGGGACCTTTAGAGCCTGATTTTTTGTCTTTATTATAGAATTCAATTAACCATTTTAAATTAAGGGCATCTAAATGTGCTTCCTTAGATAAGTCATAACCAAAACAAACTTTATTTTCATGTTTAGGATATTTTGCACCTTCATTAGCTTTTGGTGTAAACTGAAATGGTAATGCTTGCTTTGCGAAAATAGGTGAGCCAACAACCTGAAACTGCTTATCAGTTCCGCGTCCTACACTAATATTAGTGCCTTCAAAAAAGCATAAACTTGGATACAGGTTTATAGCCGCTTCGTTAGGTAAATTTGGTGACGGTTTTATCGGTAAATTATAAGGAAGCTGATGATTGTAATTTTGAACAGAAATGACACTCAATTCACATTTTATTCCGTTCTTTAGCCATCTTTCGCCATTAATCATTTTTGCGTATTCGCCAATAGTCATACCGTGAACCACAGGGATGGGGTGCATACCAACAAAACTAGTATGTTCTTTTTCTAAAATAGGACCGTCAATATAATGCCCGTTTGGGTTGGGTCTGTCTAATATGAGAACCGGAATGTTTTGCTCTGCACAAGCTTCCATAACATAATGTAGACTAGAAATATAAGTATAGAAACGAGCACCAACATCTTGTATATCGAAAACGACAAGATCAAGTCCCTTTAATTGCACGGCACTTGGTTTTTTATTTTTACCATAGAGTGAAATAATAGGTAGACCCGTTTTAGTATCAATGCCATCTTTTACAACTTCGCCTGCATCTGCAACACCTCTAAATCCGTGTTCTGGTGCAAATACTTTTTTTACATCAACTTTTAGATTTAATAACGAATCTACAAGATGTGTTTGATTTATAGCGTTAGATTTAGAATTGCTATTTTTAAAAATTACACTGGTCTGGTTAGCTACAATAGCAATACGTTTTCCTTTTAATAATGGAAGGTAGTCTTGCGTTTTATTAGCACCAACAATAATTTTTTGTTTATTTAATGTACTTAACGGGGCTGGTGTGTCGTTAATAGCTAAAGTATCTATGCTATAGTTTCCAGCATCTTTGTTTGTGCTATTTCCACATGAAAATGTTACCAATGAAATCCCAATAATTATAGAGAATAAAACTGTATTTTTGAAAACCTTTAAAAGCATATATAAGTTTGAATTTTGAATTATTTATAGCTAAACGCATAATTGGCAATAAAACGTATAAAAGTAGTGTATCGGGACCAATAATTAAAATTGGTATCGCTGCAATTGCTATTGGTGTTATTGTAATGCTTATTGCAATAGCTACAGGTTTGGGTTTACAGCAAAAAATTAGAGATAAAGTTGTTGCTTTTAATGGTCATATAGAAATTACTAATTACGATAATAATACTTCAGATGAGTCTCAAGTCCCTATTTCTATTAATCAAGAATTTTATCCGAATTTTAAAGATATTGAAGGTGTAAAACATGTTCAGGGTGTTGCTCAAAAATTTGGGGTTGTTAGAACAGAAACTGATTTTGAGGGTGTTATAGTTAAAGGTGTTGGTGCAGATTACAATTGGGAGTATTTTCAAGAATTTTTAATTGATGGTAGATTGCCAGATTTCGCAAAAGATAGAAACGAAGAAATTTTAATATCTCAATATTTAGCTAATCGTTTAGGATTTAAAGTTGGAGATAACGTACAAACATTGTTTACAGAACGTATTGATAGATTGCCTCGGATAATGAGCTTTGATATTGTTGGTATTTATAATTCAGGTTTTCAAGAGCTCGATGAAAAATTTTGTATTGCAGATTTAAGACATATTCAGCGTCTAAATAAATGGGAAGCTGACCAAATAGGAAGTTTTGAGGTTCTCATAGATGATTTCTCACAAATCGAAGCTAAAACAGTTGAGATTTATCAAGCGATTCCGTCATTATTAAATGCAACTTCTATTACTAGAAAGCACTATGCTATTTTCGAATGGATTAAAATTTTTGATAATAATACTTATGGTATAATTGCTATAATGATTATTGTTGCAGGCATTAATATGATTACCGCTTTGTTGGTTTTAATTTTAGAACGTACCCAAATGATTGGTGTTCTAAAAGCTTTGGGAAGTTCTAATTGGACGATTCGAAAAGTGTTTCTTTATAACGCATCTTATTTAATTGGTTTAGGTCTGCTTTGGGGAAATATAATAGGTTTAGGTTTATTATTTGCTCAAAAGTATTTTAAGCTATTTCCATTAAATCCAGATACTTATTACGTCAGTAATGCACCTGTTTATATCAGTTTAGATTATATCGTTCTACTTAATATTGGCACATTTATAGCTTGTTTATTAATGTTGTTAATTCCTTCTATTATTATTTCTAAAATTTCCCCAGTAAAAGCTATCCGATTCGATTAATCCCTTATTAGAGGTTGTTAGTTAGTTGTTTAATGTTTGTGTTTTAGTATGGCTGTGCATAACTAGATTAATTAATATTTATCGTTTATTTCCTTTCAATTCCATTATTTTTGCACTTCTGAAAAAATAATTATGGATTACGTAGAAAATATATTAGGTACTATAGGGAACACACCATTGGTTAAAATGAATAAACTAGTGGAAGATTTACCTTGTTTGGTACTTGCTAAATACGAAACTTTTAACCCAGGAAACTCTGTAAAAGACAGAATGGCTTTGCAAATGATTGAAGATGCAGAAGCAGATGGTCGTTTAAAACCAGGAGGAACTATTATTGAAGGAACTTCGGGAAATACAGGAATGGGATTGGCTCTAGCAGCCATTATAAAAGGATACAAATGTATTTTTGTAATGGCAGATAAGCAGTCTAAAGAAAAAGTAGATATTCTTAAAGCTGTTGGTGCAGAAGTTGTAGTTTGTCCTACAGCAGTAGAACCAGATGATCCTCGTAGTTACTATTCTGTATCTAAACGTTTAGGAGAAGAAACACCAAACTCTTGGTATGTTAATCAATATGATAATCCTAGTAATACAAAAGCACACTATTTAAGTACAGGTCCAGAAATTTGGAAACAAACTGATGGTAAAATTACACATTTTGTTGTTGGTGTTGGTACTGGAGGAACAATTAGCGGTGTAGGTAAATATTTAAAAGAGCAAAATCCAAATATTAAAGTTTGGGGAGTGGACACTTATGGTTCGGTATTTAAAAAATATCATGAAACAGGTGAGTTTGATCAAAATGAAATTTATCCTTACGTAACCGAAGGTATTGGTGAAGATATTTTACCTAAAAATGTAGATTTCGATATTATTGATGGCTTTACTAAAGTTACAGATAAAGATGCTTGTGTCTACACACAACGTTTAAGTAAAGAAGAAGGAATGTTTTTAGGCAACTCAGCAGGATCTGCAATTAAAGGAGTGTTACAGTTAAAAGAACAGTTTAAACCAGAAGATGTTGTTGTTGTTTTGTTTCATGACCACGGAAGTCGTTATGTAGGAAAAATGTATAATGATGATTGGATGCGTGAAATGGGGTATTTAGATTAATAAATAACTCTTTATATAAAAGTGAAAATCCTGATTTAATTATCAGGATTTTTTTGTTTAGCATGATTACAAAAGCAATAAAATAACTTGTAGTACATTTTAAAAAGGAAGTTACAGTTAACATATTTAGATGATTACAGCTTTCTCTATAACATAAATTTGTCTATATTGGGGCCCTAAACCAATTTCTATGAAGCAATTATACATATTCGTTTTAGCTATAAGTATCAGTTGTGTTAGTTTCGCGCAAAACACATATATTCAATTAGAGTTGGTAAATCCAAGTATTGGTCAGCCGTCAACAGGTAGTTCATGGGATACAACCTCTAATGATGATGGTTTAAATGCGATATTAAATTCGTATACTATTTCTTCGTATCAGGTTTTATACTCTGAAGCTCACTCTGATTTGTTTTACGATGAAGATGCAATTAACTCTAGATATATGAATGTCCTATGTGAAAATTGTGATACAGAACAATTAATTTTAGATTTAACAGCTTATTCAAATGTTGTTAAATATGCTATCGGAAATGATACAGATGATTATTTGAAAATAAGTAACGGTCTATCTTTTAATTTGGTTGATGATAGCATAGGAGCTGCAACAGGAGTAAATGCTATGAATATTATTGAAACAAATGATGATGGTTTAAATCAGATTTTTAGCAACTTTAATGTTAGAGGTTATGAATTGGTTGACAATCCTTATAACGGTTTGAATGGAAATAAATCTATTGTTTGTGATTGTAATGCTGATTTGTTAAAACTAGAATTAGAGTCGTACGATGCTGTAATTTCAGAAGTATATGATGTTAATTCTATAATGCTATTATCTGTAGATGAAGTTACAGAAACAGCTATGAGTATTTATCCTAACCCGTTTAATAATAAAGTAAGAATTGAAATAAACCAACCTATAGAAAATGTAATGCTATATAATATTTTAGGAAAACAGGTCTACAAATCAGCTTCAATTAAAGATTTAGAGAATTTTTCTTCAACATTAAAATCTGGAGTTTATCTTTTAAAACTTTTAACTTCTAATGGAGAATCTATGTCAAAAAAACTAATAAAGTCTTAGTTTTTAATACGTGTTTTCTTTTTTTTGAGAATTCAATAAGATTTTATTTATTGTATATAGAAACATAAAGTATTTAATTCATCGCTATTATAAAACAAAAATCCTGATATCACTATCAGGATTTTTTATTTAGTAACTAAACTAAAAAATAGATGGTTTCAATTTAATAATACATTATGGTTGCAATAGTATTTACCTACCTTCACCCAAAAGTAATACCATATTATAATGAAAGAATTAAAAGTAAATAGACCAGAACCGTTTTTACCATTACAAGATCTGGTAATTTATAATCGAGGAGAAGATCTTCAGCAAGTTATAAAAGTTTTAGAAAGCGGTAAGCCTGTTTTAATTACTGAATTTTATAATAACGGAGCTATATTACTTAGAGGTCTTCAAGAACATTTAAACAGAAAACTACCTAATAAGTCGTTTAAGGAGCAGAGAATTTATCGTTCGGAATATCATAAGCTTTCAAACCTCATTAAGATTCAGATTGAAAATCATCAATTGTTAGTGAAAAAATCACCTGTTATAGGATGGTTTGAAAAATTGTACCCTGATACTAGTGACTTTTTATTAAGTCTTCCGCAGGTACAAGGTTTTAATAGTGCGTGGCAATGGTATAAAAATGGGATTACAATCCCTGTTTTACGAAATAAAATTCACCCTTACTATGGTATTTATTTTCCAACACGCTTTGAACACTTAGAATTGTTTGATAACTGGTTAAAGCGCTATACAGGTCCTAAGAAGTCAGCGATAGATGTTGGTTTTGGTAGTGGAGTCTTAGCATTACAAATTATAAAGCATGGATTTCAAAAAGTATTCGGAACAGACACCAATCCTAATGCTGTTATTGGTTTAACAGAATCGATGGGTGAGACTAAGCTTTCAAGGAAAATAGAATTAGATTTTGGATCACTTTTTGGTAAATGGGATAAACCAGCGGAACTTATTGTTTTTAATCCACCTTGGTTACCAGAAGCTCGAAATGTAGAAAATTTAGATGCAGCTATTTATTATAATGATACATTGTTTCCTGATTTTTTTAAAGCAGCAAAACAAATGCTACTGCCAGACGGTAAGTTGGTGCTCATTTTCTCTAATCTAGCAGAAATAACAGGCTTAGCAAAATCAAATCCTATTGAACAGGAAATAGCAGAAGGAGGACGTTTTCAGTTAGAAAAATGTTATACCAAAAATGTTAAAAAGGCATCTGATAAAACAACTCGCGATTCTCATTATCGTAAAACCGAAGAAGTTCAGTTATGGGTGCTTACTCATGCTAAGTAAAAGGCTGTAACACTTGGTTTTTAAAATGTAAATACGTGAAGATATTATTGATTTAAATTTTAATCAATATTATAAGTTTATTAATATTTCGGTGTACCTACAAATAAGGTTAAAGAAGAATACAGGGATATTATAAAGGTTTTAAAATATTAATATTTAGACGTTTCTATTAAATATTTGTAAAATTAATTAGATTAATTCTCTATAAGTATCAAATATGTGATGTATTCATCATACTTTTTAGAAAGTATCAATAATTTAGTATATATTGGCTAAAGAGCATTTTTTATCGACAAAGTGTTTTTGAAATTAGCCCTAATATAACATGAAAGTAGAGCAACTATCCTTAAAGAATTCTACATGGAATGATGAGGTAAATAATATTAAGATTGTACCTACTATTCTCTTATTATTTGTATCACCTTTATTTGTTGCTAAGAATGATTTGGTAAACAAATTAATTATACTTTATCCCGAAGCTACAATTGTAGGCTGCTCTACAGCTGGTGAAATATCTAATACAAATGTATCTGATAATTCTGTCTCACTTACAGCAATTGAACTTGAAAAGACAAATCATAGATTAGTAAAAGTTGGCGTTGATAGCATGGACAAGAGTTATGAAGCCGCTGCTTCTCTCGCAAAAAAACTTAATACAGAGAATCTTAAACATGTTTTGGTATTTAGTGATGGCTTAAATGTTAATGGTGCTGAATTAGTTGAAGGCTTAAAAAGTGTTTTGTCAGAAGTCAGTATTACTGGTGGTTTAGCGGCAGATGGTGCCGATTTTAGCGAAACGTTTGTAATAGCAAATAGCACTATAACGGATAAGATAATTGTAGGGTTAGGGTTTTATGGAGACCAGTTAAAAATTGGTTATAGCTCTAAAGGCGGATGGGACAGTTTCGGCATTGATCGCTTAGTCAGTAGATCTAAAAAAAACGTATTATATGAATTAGATGGCTTACCAGCACTAGAATTATATAAATCTTTTTTAGGAAGTAATGCAACAAAGCTACCCAGTTCAGGCTTATTATTTCCTTTAAGTATGCGTGTAAATGAAACAGATGCACCTGTTGTAAGAACTATTTTAGGCATTAATGAAGAAGAACAAAGCTTAACTTTTGCGGGCAATATACCAGAAGGCTCTTATGTACGCTTAATGAAAGCAAACGTTGATCGGCTTATAGGAGGCGCAGAAGATTCTGCAAAAAAAGCATTAGAAGTTACAAAGCAAGATACGAAATTGGCAATCTTAATTAGTTGTATTGGTCGCAGATTGGTGCTAAAACAACTGATAGAAGAAGAAGTCGAGGTTGTTAGAGATGTAATAGGTAAAGATTCTAAAATTACAGGTTTTTATTCTTATGGAGAAATTGCCCCATTTGGGCTGTATTCACCTTGTGAGCTTCACAATCAAACAATGACAATTACGACATTATCCGAATGATAAATTCTAATACACACAGATTGTTACGAAGACAAATTCGTAAAGCAGGCTTTGAAGAAGCAGATTTAGAAAAGTTTAAAGACTTTTTTGAAGTCGTTAATGAAGCCTATAAAAGTTTTGATGATGATGTAAAACATCATGAAATCATTTTTGAACAAAGCTCTAACGAACTTTACAGAGCCAATCTAGCTTTAAAATCTAAAGTTAATAGTGTAGAGACTAATTTAAATGCCATTGTAAATACTATTGAAGGTGTCATCTTTAAAACAGACATGGATGGCAATTTTAAATATCTAAACAAAGCGTGGGAAGATTTAATTGGTATTCCTATTAAAGATGTATTGGGTAAGAACTATAGAAATTTATCAATAGGAATAAATAAAAAAGAACGAGTTAAAATTGCTCAATTTTTAAGAGGAAAAGATAATGATTACAACTCTTTATTTTATTTTAACAAATCTACAGGTGAAAAAATTTGGATTCAATTACGATTAGTCATTGTTTGCGATGCAGATGGTACATGTAATGGCACTATTGGTACTATGACAGATGTAACTCAGTTAAAAGAAATTGAACTAGAGTTAAGTAAGGCTAATAAAACAAAAGATGAATTTGTGTCTACAATGTCTCATGAAATAAGGACGCCTTTAAATGCTGTAATCGGTATGTCTGATATCTTGTTGTTAGAGAATTATTTACCAGAACAATTAGAAAATTTACAAATTTTAAAATATTCGGGAGAACATTTATTAGAATTAATTAATGACCTGTTAGATCTCAATAGATTTAAGTCTGATGAAATAAAACTTATTGAAAAAGATTTTAATCTTCCAGAATTTATTCAGAATATCCAACTACACTTTAAGCAAACAGCAACAAAAAAGAAACTCAATTTCGATACCATTATAGATAGTAACATTCCTTTGGTTTTAAAAGGAGATAGTCTCAAATTATCACAAGTTTTAAGAAATTTATTAAGTAATGCTTTTAAATTCACAGATGAAGGTGGTGTTGTTTTTAAAGTAGAGGTAGTTGAAACTGTTTCAAATAAAACTAAAATACGTTTTAGTATTATAGATACGGGAATTGGTGTTTCTTATAATAAGCAAAAAGATATATTTAAAAGCTTTGTTCAGGCCAATGATAACACATCTGCGCTTTATGGAGGTTCTGGTTTAGGGTTATATATTAGTAAGGAACTTATAAAAATTCATGATAGTAATTTGCATATAGAAAGTGAAGAGGGAAAAGGGGCTAAATTTTGGTTTGAAATTTCATATAAGCACTCCAAAGTAAAATTAATTGATGTCAATAATTATGTATCAAAAATAGAACCAATTGATATAAAAGTTTTGGTAGCAGAAGATAATAATCTTAATGCATTATTACTTAAAAAGCTATTTAAAAAATGGAAAGTAGATTATGCAATAGCTAAAAACGGACAAGAATTACTAGATATATACATAAATGAAGATTTTGATTTAATTTTAATGGATTTACAAATGCCTGTTTTAGGTGGTTATGAAACAACAATGAGAATCAGAAAAATGTCAGATAACATTAAATCTATCATCCCAATTGTTGCATTAACAGCGTTTACAGAATCTGAAGTTAGAGATAAAACAAAGCGGTATAAAATGAATGGATATCTAAGTAAGCCTTTAGATGTAAATGAATTATATAATGTTCTCAGTCTCTACAGTTCTGAGAAACAATAATTATTATAATCGTTTTATTTAAGATTTTAGTACTTTAGGTCAATGCAAGAAGATTTTCTTCATTACATATGGAAACATAAAGCTTTCGATTCTTTGTTTTTAGAAACAACAGAGAACGAAAAAATTAGTATTGTTAATTTAGGTCAACATAATCATAACGCAGGGCCAGATTTTTTTAATGCTCAATTAACAATTTCAGATCAGCTTTGGGCTGGGAATGTAGAAATTCATATTAAATCTTCAGATTGGTATGTTCATAATCACGAAACAGATAAGGCTTACGATAATGTAATTCTTCATGTTGTTTGGGAGCATGATACTGAGATTTTCAGGAAAGATAATTCAGAAATTCCAACTTTAGAATTGAAACATTATGTAGATAAAAGTTTAATTCATAACTACCAGAACCTCTTAAAGTCTAAAACTTGGATTAATTGTGAATCTAATTTCAATGAAGTAAATGATTTTTTACTTAATAATTGGCTAGAGCGTCTTTATATTGAACGCTTAGAGCAAAAGTCAGAAACAATTCAACATTTATTAACTGACTCAAATAACGACTGGGAAGCTGTGTTATTCAAGATGTTATTGAAGAACTTTGGATTGAAAGTGAATGGAGAGCCGTTTTTAAGCTTATCAAATTCTTTTGACTTTTCTGTTTTTAGAAAACTACAAAACAATGTGCATAATGTAGAGGCATTATTGTTTGGTCAAGCGGGTTTATTGGACGTAGAAACTATAGAAGAGTCATATTTTATAGACTTAAAGCATAAGTATGGTTTCTTAAAACAAAAATTCAATCTTGATAATCGCAGTACTTTACCTTTGCAATTTTTTAGACTAAGACCACCAAATTTTCCAACCATTCGCTTGTCTCAATTTGCCAATTTATATACCCTAGAACCTCATTTGTTTTCAAAAGTTATGGAATTAAAGACTTTAGATCAATTATATGAGTTCTTTAATAAAGGAGTAACACAGTTTTGGATGACGCATTATACATTTGCAAAAACTTCAAAAGTTGCTAAGAAAACAATGACAAAATCTTTTATCGATTTATTAATTATAAATACTTTAATTCCTTTAAAATTTAGTTATGCAAAGTCACTAGGGAAACCAGTTGAAGAAGATTTGTTTCAGCTTATTAGGTCGTTAAAAATTGAGAATAACAGCATAATAAATAAATTTTTAGGTCTTAAGCCTATAGAAAAAAATGCTCTAAGTTCTCAGGGGTTATTGCAGTTAAAACAATATTATTGTGATAAAAACAAGTGTCTACATTGTGCAATAGGTAATGACCTAATCGTAAAAAAATAGTAAATTGCAGCATGAATTGGTTTTATGCACTTTTATTATATTTTCAAAAACGAGGTTTTTACGTTTGTCAACGTATAGCAGATCGTTTAGGTATTAGGGCTAAAATTGTGAGAACATCTTTTATTTATCTCACTTTTGTAACTGTAGGGTTTGGCTTTGCACTTTATTTGTTTATGGCATTTTGGATGCGTATAAAAGATATTGTTTATACAAAACGCTCTTCAGTTTTTGATTTATAAGCATGAATAATACTCTTTTAAAATTTTATCGATCTAAGATTTACACAGCCGTTTTACTACTTGGTTTCTTACTTAGTGTTGGAGTTTTGGGTTATCGATTTATTGCAGGTTATTTGTGGTTAGATGCATTTTATATGACGGTGATTACAATTACTACCGTTGGTTTTGCTGAGGTTAATCCATTAGATACACCTTCTAAAATTTTTACAATTTTCTTAATCTTAACGAGTATTGTAGTTGTCGGTTATGCTATTTCCATTATCACAGAATATATTTTAAACAGAAATAATCTTGAAGATATAAAACAACGTAAGATGCAAAAGAAGATAGAAGAAATGGCAGAGCATATTATAATATGTGGTTATGGACGTAATGGTAAGCAAGCAGCTAAAAAACTTTTATCGTACGAGAAGCCTTTTATTATTATAGAACAGGATAAAGAGGTTATAGAAAAATTTAAAGATGATGATTTACCCTTTGTTTTAGGAAATGCCAATGATGATGATATTTTAATTGAAGCAGGAATTCAGAAAGCATCAACTTTAATATGTGCATTACCAAATGATGCAGATAACTTATTTGTGGTTTTGTCAGCAAGACAAATTAATTCAAATTTAAATATTATTAGTAGAGCATCTGAAGAAACATCGTACAGTAAATTAAAATTAGCCGGTGCCGATAATGTTATACTTCCAGACCGAATTGGAGGAGATCATATGGCATCTTTAGTTGTAACACCAGATTTAATTGAGTTTATCGATAATCTAAGTATTGTAGGCGAACGTAATGTAAATATGGTTGAAATTAAAGTTGAACAACTTTATAATGCACAACATGCTAAAACAATTAAAGACCTAGATTTAAGAAATAAAACGGGTTGTACAGTCATTGGGTTTAAAAATAATATTGGCGAATATATCGTTAACCCTGAGGCGGATACTAAGCTTATTCCAGGCTCTAATATCATTGTGCTTGGGCGCCCAGAACAAATTATGAGGCTCAATTCGGAGTTCGAATTGGAGTAAATAATATCATCATTTTATGAGCTGATACTTTATAGGCTCATTTTTTTTTTGCATCTTGTCGACTTCTAAACTTAAAAACTAATTAATAAAGATACTAATGAAGAGATTCCTTCTATCAATTTTTGCATTGATATTACCGCTTTTAAACTTTGCACAAGAAACAACTTCCGAAAAAATTGATGTCATTTTCAAAGATTATACAGGTTGGTTTGTGGATGCTATTTTTTATGAAATTCCATTTTCAGAAACTTATAAAATTCCATGGGTACTTATCGTTTTAGTTGGTGGTGCCTTATTTTTTACAATCTATTTTAAATTTATCAATTTTACAGGCTTTAGAATGGCTATTAGAGTTGTTAAAGGAGAATATGAAGATATTGAGAAGCATGGAGCAGATACTTTATATGGTGATAACACAGCAAATGAAGGGGAGAATATAATTGAAACCATGAGAGATGATGGTGCAGACGGAGAAGTTTCACATTTTCAGGCTCTAACAGCGGCTTTATCAGCAACTGTTGGTTTAGGTAATATAGCAGGTGTTGCTGTAGCCTTATCTATTGGCGGACCAGGAGCTACATTTTGGATGATTGTTGCTGGATTACTAGGTATGGCTTCAAAATTTGCTGAATGTACACTTGGTGTAAAATATAGAGATGTTGGTGAAGACGGAACTGTTTACGGAGGTCCAATGTACTATTTAACCAAAGGATTAAGATCTAAAGGAATGGGTGGCTTTGGTAAAGTACTAGCCGTATTATTTGCCATATTCGTGGTTGGTGGTTCTTTTGGTGGTGGAAACATGTTTCAGGCCAATCAAGCGGCAGCACAATTTGTTAAAGTATTCGAATTAGATCCAGCTTCTAATGCAGGTCTATATTTTGGTTTAGTTATGGCAGTTCTTGTCGCGGTTGTAATTATTGGAGGTATTAAGCGTATTGCTAAGGTTACTGAAAAAGTAGTACCGTTTATGGCAGGTATATATGTGTTAGCTTCTTTAATTATTTTAGGAGCTAATTTTAGTTTAATTGATGATGCTTTTGCTTTAATATATGAAGGTGCATTTTCAGGGTTAGGTATTGCAGGTGGACTTGTAGGTGTAATGATTCAAGGTATTAGAAGAGGAGCATTCTCTAATGAGGCAGGTGTTGGTTCTGCAGCAATTGCACATTCTGCTGTTCGTACTAAATATCCGGCATCAGAAGGTATTGTGGCTTTATTAGAACCATTTATAGATACTGTTGTTATCTGTACTATGACAGCTTTAGTGATTGTAATTACTAATTTTGATGGTGGTTTTATGGAATATGGAGTAGAGATTACTGAAGGTGTAGAGATAACAGCTACAGCATTCGATTCTGTGATTCCTCATTTCTCTATAATATTAACAATTGCAGTTATATTATTTGCTTTTTCAACGATGATCTCTTGGTCGTATTACGGAATGCAAGGTTGGGTATTTTTATTCGGGAAAGGAAAAATTACTGATTTAATATATAAAATTTTATTTTTATTCTTTGTTGTAGTTGGTGCTTCTATTAGTTTAGGTGCGGTAATTAACTTCTCTGATGCTATGATTTTTGCAATGGTTGTGCCTAATATTATTGGTGTAATTATTTTATCCCCAATTATTAAGAAAGAATTGGCAAGATATTATAAGGCTATTAATGTAAAGCATGAAGCAATTGAGGATGGTGCTGATGATTTAAATGAAATTCTATAAAATAAACCTAATATAAATGAAATCCCATTTCCAGTTTACTAATCAACAGCGGAATGGGATTTTTTTGTTGTTAGCAATTGTACTTACCTTACAATGTGTTTACTGGTTTATACCTTTTGATTCAGGTATAACTGATATTGAAAATATAGAAAACACAAATAAAATTAAAGGCTTTAAAAAAGAAATAGATTCACTTCGACTAATAGAAATAGAGAATAAGAAACCTAAAATTTATCCTTTCAACCCTAATTACATTACAGATTATAAAGGATATACTCTAGGTATGTCAATTGCCGAAATTGATAGATTACACAAATATAGAGACACCAACAAATGGGTTAACTCAGCTAAGGAGTTTCAACAAGTCACTAAAGTTTCAGACTCTTTTTTAGAAACAATTTCACCATTTTTTAAATTTCCAGATTGGGTTACTAATCCAAAACCACAAACACAAGGATATTCCAAATCTTATTCAAATTCTTCCAAGATTAAAACCTTTAGTCAAAAAATAGATCTTAATAAAGCAACAGCAGTTCAGTTGCAAAAAGTGTATGGCATTGGAGAAAAACTTTCAGAACGCATTATTAAAGAGCGACATAAATTAAAAGGTGGATTTGTAGCAGATATAGAGCTTTCAGAAGTTTGGGGACTATCGCCTGAAGTGATAGAACGCGTGCTAAATGACTTTACCGTAAAGACACCTAGGGCAATTAATGTTTATAATCTTAATATGGCAACAAGAGATCAATTGGTAATGATTCAATACATAGATTATGAGGTTGCTAACAATATAATAGAAGAAAGAACACTTAGAGATGGCTTTAAATCATTAGATGAATTACAGAAGGTTGAAGATTTCCCCATCAAAAAAATAGATATAATTAAGTTATATTTGCAGCTCTAAACAAACAACAATACATGTCTAATTTATATTTTACAGAAGAGCATAATCTATTCAGAGAAAGTCTCCGTGAGTTCTTAAAAAAAGAAGTCGTTCCTCATATTGATAAATGGGAATCAACAGGCCATATAGAACGTTTCATTTGGAAAAAATTTGGTGATATGGGCTATTTCGGTCTAGCTTATCCAGAACAATACGGTGGATTAGATCTAGATCTTTTCTATACGGTTATTTTTCTTGAAGAATTACAACGTATCAATTCTGGTGGATTTGCCGCAGCAATGTGGGCACATGCTTATTTGGCAATGACGCATCTTAATAAAGAAGGGGATAATGCTATAAAAGAAAAATATTTAGTAGATAGTATTGCCGGAGACCAAATAGGTTGTTTATGTATAACAGAACCTTTTGGCGGAAGTGATGTAGCTGGTATGCGCACTACAGCGGTTAAAAAGGATGATACTTATGTTATTAATGGCTCTAAAACGTTTATAACAAATGGTGTTTACAGTGACTACTTGATTGTAGCTGCTAAAACAAGTCCGGAATTAGGAAATAAAGGAATTAGTATCTTTATAATAGATAGAGATACATTAGGTGTTTCTGCTACTAAATTAGATAAATTAGGTTGGAGAGCTTCGGATACTGCTGAAATTGCATTCGATAATGTGGTTATCCCTGCATCTAATTTAATGGGTGAAGAAAATCAAGGTTTTCCCTATATTATGCAACATTTTGCTTTAGAGCGTTTAATTATGGGGGTTAATGCACATGCTAGAGCAGAATATGCTTTAGAGTATGCTAAACAATATATGAGTGAACGTACAGCATTTGGTAGAACTATAGATAAATTTCAAGCATTAAGACATTCTTATGCAGATTGCGAAACACAAATGGAAATTTGTAAACAATTTAATTATTACGTTACCAAGCGCTTAGATATGGGAGAATATGTAGTAAAAGAGGCTACAATGTCTAAGCTGCAATCGACTAAAATGGCAGATGATGTTATTTACCAATGTCTTCAGTTTTTAGGTGGCTATGGGTTTATGGAAGAATATCCATTGGCACGTATGTCTAGAGATAGTCGTTTAGGTCCAATAGGAGGAGGTACTTCTGAAATATTAAAAGAAATTATCGCCAAAATGGTAATTGACAATAAAGATTATAAGCCAGCAACATAAGACTTATATTAAAAATATAATTGTAATCTTATTTTTGTAAAAATGAAAACTCGTGAATTTATTCATGAGTTTTTTGTTTAATATATAATTTTAATAGGCTTTAATTTGTTATTTATCAACACGACAACGTTTTCGTAAAATTAATGGTTTTGTTTGGTGTTGATATTCTTGTAGTTTTAGAAATACTAAATAAACTCTACAAATTATGAACAATTTTAAATTATTAAGTATGGCATGTGTCATACTATGCCTATTCAATTGTAGTCAAGATGATATTGTCGAAGAGGAGCAGGTATCCAAATTAACAGGAAACACTCCAGTAACTTCTAAGCGCGCAGGACTGAAACCAATAGGTTCTGGTGTAATGATGCAAGCTTTCTATTGGGATGTGCCCGCGGGTGGTTCGTGGTGGAATACAGTTAACTCTAAAATAGCAGATTGGAGTAATGCTGGTATCGATGCCATTTGGCTTCCACCAGCCTCAAAAGCACAAAATGGACCTTTTTCAATGGGGTATGATCCTTTTGATTACTTTGATTTTGGAGAATTCGACCAAATGGGTAGTGTAGAAACACGTTTTGGCTCTAGAACCGAGTTAACGGATATGATCACCACAGCTCATAATAATGGGCTTAGTGTTATTGCTGATATCGTTATTAACCATAATAGTGGTGGTGATAGCGAAGTAAATCCTTATGTAGGCGGGGATACTTGGACGGATTTCAACCCTAGGTCTGGGAATTTTCTTCGTTCAGCAACGGATTTTCATGCCAACAATGTACACGCTAATGATCTTGGCGCTTTTGGCGGTTATCCAGACTTATGTCATCACCAACCTTATGTTCAGGATTGGTTATGGAAAAATTCAAATAGTGTTGCAAAGTATTATAGAGATGTTATAGGTTTTGATGGTTGGAGGTTCGATTATGTAAAAGGTTTTGACTCATGGGTCGTAAAAGATTGGAAAAATGAAGTAGGTGGGTTTACCGTAGGTGAGTATTGGGACAGTAATGTATCTACTTTAGATTCTTGGACGAGTACCTCTGAGGCGAGTGCTTTCGATTTTGCATGTTATTACAAAATGAAAGATGCATTTATGGGGAATGATTTAACGGCATTAAATGATAATATGCTTTGGAAACAAAATGCATCTAAAGCAGTAACATTTGTAACAAACCATGATACAGATGAAATAATCAATAATAAAATTTTAGCTTATGCGTATATTTTAACTCATGAAGGGTATCCAACTATTTTTTATAAAGATTATGAAGAATGGTTAAATAAAGATCAATTGAATAATCTCATATGGATACATAATAACCTTGCTGGCGGATCTACCAATATATTGCATGTTGACACGGATGAATACATAGCAAAACGCAACGGGTATGATAATAATGGTCTTATTGTATATATAAATAATTCTGATTCATGGCAAGAGCGCTGGATAGAAACGAATTGGTCTAATACCTTAATAAAAGATTATACAGGAAATTCTAGTTGGGAAACTACGACACAATCAGACAAGTGGATAAAAATACTAGCACCACCAAAAGGTTATTCGGTTTGGTCTGTAAAATAAAATGCTAAATATCATTTTTAAATCCTGCTTTTAAGTAGGATTTTTTCTTTTTATATGCAATTCTATAAATGTTAATGGTTATATTTAAAATTAATCAAACTGTATGTATGAACCTTAAACCATTTACAGATTATTTATTATTAGAAAAGAAATATTCTAAGCACACTGTATTGGCGTATACAAGAGATATAGAAAATTTTAATAGTTTTTTAGATAAAAACCATGACGCGGTTAGCATATCAAAAGTCGGATATTCAGAAATCAGAGAATGGATTGTAGAATTAGTAAACAATGATATTTCAAATAGAACTGTAAACCGAAAAGTGTCATCTTTAAACACCTACTATAAATTCCTATTAAAAGTAGAAGAGATTAATATTAATCCATTAAATAAGCATAGGGCTTTAAAAGTAGGGAAGAAGCTGCAACTTCCTTTTTCTGAACAAGAATTGAAATCTGTATTAGAAAATTCAATAGAAGTTATAGATTTCGAAAGTGCAAGAAACCAACTCATAATAGAATTATTTTATGCTACAGGAATTAGACGTATAGAGCTCGTTAATATAAAGCTGTCCGATGTAGATCAAACTGGTCATCAGATAAAAGTACTTGGTAAAAGAAACAAAGAACGTTATATTCCTTTAATTGACTCAATAAACAAAGCCTTAACGTGTTACTTGGGTTATAGAAATAAGTTGCCTAAAATTGAAGATAATGAAGTGTTATTTTTAACCCAAAAGGGTCTTAAAATTTACGAAAAACTTGTTTACAGAGTAATAAATAAGTATTTTAGTGAAGCATCGTCTAAAGCAAAATGCAGTCCGCATGTATTAAGACATTCGTTTGCTACACATTTATTAAATAAAGGTGCTGATTTAAATTCAATAAAAGAGCTTTTAGGGCATACAAGCTTAGCTGCCACTCAAGTTTATACGCATAACAGTATAGGCGAATTAAAAAAAGTGCATTCAAAAGCACATCCTAGAAATTTACAATAAGCCTAGGCTTATATAACTAATACTGTAATAAGTTTTAGTAAACTAATTTAACCTAAAATAAACCATATGAAAGTAAACACTCAATCCGTAAATTTTAACGCAGATAGTAAACTTATAGATTTCATTCAAGCAAGAATGGATAAACTAGACATGTTTTATGACAAAATAATTCAGTCTGATGTGTATTTAAAAGTTGAAAACACAAGTGATAAAGAAAATAAAATTTTTGAAGTCAAGGTTAGTGTTCCTGGTGATAGTTTCATTGTAAAGAAGCAATGTAAGACGTTTGAAGAGGGTACGGATGCGGCTATAGCATCTTTAGAAAGACAAATAAAGAAACGAAAAGAAAAATTAAGAGCACATATATAAAAGTTTTTTAAAAAATATTTTGAATAACTGAAAAAAGGTTTTACATTTGCATCCCGTTAGAGATAGCGGCGCTTTTAATAAGCTCTTTTGGAGTGAAAGAAAGTAATAAAAAGCCGATGTAGCTCAGCTGGCTAGAGCAGCTGATTTGTAATCAGCAGGTCGTGGGTTCGAGTCCCTCCATCGGCTCTTTAAAAGTTTAATTTTGCAAAATAAGCTTTTATTGATATTGAAATATTGAATTAAAGTTTTGGGGAGATACTCAAGCGGCCAACGAGGGCAGACTGTAAATCTGCTGACTACGTCTTCATAGGTTCGAATCCTATTCTCCCCACATTAATTTTAACAGGTAGTTTTTAAATGTAAAATTTTGAAAACTACTTTTTAGGGTTTTTTAGGTTGGGTCATCAATCTATTAGTCAGTTAGGTGAAATTAATTGGTTAAAAAATAAAAAGGATAGTTTGAAATATTGAAACCACTAATTAAAGCGATTTAATTACAAAATGCGAGAGTAGCTCAGTTGGTAGAGCGTCAGCCTTCCAAGCTGAATGTCGCCGGTTCGAACCCGGTCTCTCGCTCTGAAATTTGCGAGTTTCGACACGTGATTTTTACTTCGTAAATCTAACTAATCGGTAATCGTAAATGAAATGCCGGTGTAGCTCAGGGGTAGAGCGTTTCCTTGGTAAGGAAGAGGTCACGAGTTCAATTCTCGTCATTGGCTCTTTTTTTTCTAAGTTAATTACATTTAGAATATACAATTGAACACTAATAATATAATTAAGATTAAAATAAATTAAACATGGCAAAGGCAACTTTCGATCGTTCAAAACCACACTTAAATATTGGTACTATTGGACACGTAGATCACGGTAAAACAACTTTAACTGCTGCTATTACTAAAGTATTAGCTGATGCAGGTTATTCAGAAGCAAGATCATTTGATCAAATTGATAATGCACCTGAAGAAAAAGAAAGAGGTATTACAATTAATACTTCACACGTAGAGTACGCAACTTTAAACCGTCACTACGCACACGTTGACTGTCCTGGTCACGCGGATTACGTAAAAAACATGGTTACTGGTGCTGCTCAAATGGATGGTGCTATTTTAGTTGTTGCTGCAACTGATGGTCCTATGCCACAAACACGTGAGCATATCTTACTTGGTCGTCAGGTAGGTATTCCTCGTATGGTTGTATTCATGAATAAAGTGGATATGGTTGATGATGAAGAGCTATTAGAATTAGTAGAAATGGAAATCAGAGATTTATTATCATTCTATGAATATGATGGTGATAATGGTCCTGTAGTAGCAGGTTCTGCTTTAGGTGCACTTAACGGTGAGCAAAAGTGGGTTGATACTGTATTAGAATTAATGACTCAAGTTGATGCTTGGATTGAAGAGCCTGTTCGTGATATGGACAAGCCATTCTTAATGCCAATTGAAGATGTATTTTCTATTACAGGTCGTGGTACTGTTGCGACTGGTCGTATTGAAACTGGTGTAGCTAATACAGGAGATCCTGTTGAAATTATCGGTATGGGTGCTGAGAAATTAACATCTACAATTACTGGTATTGAAATGTTCCGTCAAATATTAGATAGAGGTGAAGCTGGTGATAACGCTGGTATCTTATTAAGAGGTATTGAGAAGTCTCAGATTTCTAGAGGTATGGTTATTTGTAAGCCAGGTTCTGTAACACCACACGCTAAATTTAAAGCTGAGGTTTACGTTCTTAAGAAAGAAGAAGGTGGTCGTCACACACCATTCCATAACAATTACCGTCCACAGTTTTACGTTCGTACAACTGATGTAACTGGAAACATTGCGCTTCCTGATGGAGTTGAAATGGTAATGCCTGGTGATAACTTAACAATTACAGTTGAGTTAATCCAACCAATTGCAATGAACGTAGGTTTACGTTTCGCTATCCGTGAAGGTGGTAGAACAGTTGGTGCAGGTCAGGTAACTGAAATTTTAGAGTAATTAATACTTAAAATAATTAATTAAGGTGTCTCGATAAGTCGGGACGCCTTGATTATTGTTTACAAGTTAGACTCTTTCTAATCTTAGAAAGATATAAAATGTAAATACGGGTTTAGCTCAGTTGGTAGAGCACTGGTCTCCAAAACCAGGTGTCGTGAGTTCGAGTCTCTCAACCCGTGCAAAATAAAATTGGATTTTTTAATCCTAAATAAAGTAAATTACAAATGGCAGGATTAGTAACATATATAAAAGAATCATTTGGAGAGTTAAAGAACAATGTGTCATGGACACCATGGCCAGAAGCTCAGAAATTAGCTGTGATTGTTGCTGTGTTTTCAATAATTTTTTCTTTAGCTATTTGGGGAGTGGATACTGTTTTTAGTAGATCAGTAAAAGCTTATTTTGAAATGATACACTAATAACAATTATACAAGAAGAGAAGATGTCTGATAAAAAATGGTATGTTGTTAGAGCGGTAAGCGGTCAAGAAAATAAAATTAAGTCTTATATTGAAAGTGAAATTTCGAGATTAGGTTTAGATGATTTTGTAGATCAGGTTTTAGTACCAACCGAAAAAGTTATTCAAATCCGTAATGGTAAAAAGATCAATAAAGAAAAGGTTTATTTTCCTGGTTATATAATGGTACAAGCTAATTTAAGTGGTGAAGTACCTCATATTATTAAATCAATTACTAATGTTATTGGTTTTTTAGGTGAAACTAAAGGTGGTGATCCTGTGCCACTGAGACAATCTGAAGTAAACAGAATGTTAGGTAAAGTAGATGAGTTATCTGTTGAAGCAGATGCGAGTATTGCAATTCCGTTTACAAAAGGAGAAACAGTTAAGGTTATCGACGGTCCATTCAATGGTTTTGATGGAACAATAGAGAAAATTAATGAAGAAAAACGTAAGCTTGAGGTAATGGTTAAGATTTTTGGAAGAAAAACACCATTAGAATTGAGTTACATGCAAGTAGAGAAAGTTTAATAATTGTTACAATAAAGAGCGTATTATCTATGCTTCCAATATAGATAAGCGTAATAAAAATTAAGAAATGGCAAAAGAAATAGACAAAGTAGTTAAGCTACAAGTTCGGGGAGGTGCAGCGAATCCATCGCCACCGGTAGGACCCGCTTTAGGTGCCGCTGGAGTTAATATCATGGAGTTCTGTAAGCAGTTTAATGCTAGGACTCAAGATAAAGCAGGTAAGGTTTTACCTGTGGCAATCTCTGTTTACAAAGATAAATCATTTGATTTTGTAATCAAGACGCCACCAGCAGCAGTACAATTATTAGAAGCGGCCAAAGTAAAGAAAGGATCAGGAGAACCAAACCGTCGTAAGGTTGCAAAAGTAACTTGGGATCAAGTGAAAGCAATTGCTCAAGACAAAATGGTAGATTTAAATGCATTTGAGATCGAGTCAGCTATGAAAATGGTGGCAGGTACAGCAAGATCTATGGGTATCACTGTTAAAGGAGGAGAAGCTCCAAACTAAATTTTTAGAAATGGCAAGATTAACAAAGAAGCAAAAAGAAGCAAGAGCAAAAGTTGATAACAACAAAATTTACTCTTTAGAAGAAGCTTCAGCTTTACTAAAAGAAATTACATTCACAAAGTTTGATGCTTCTATCGATTTAGCAATTAGATTAGGTGTAGATCCACGTAAGGCCAATCAAATGGTTCGTGGGGTAGTTTCATTACCACATGGTACAGGTAAAGACATGAAGGTTTTAGCACTTGTAACTCCAGATAAAGAAGCAGAAGCAAAAGAAGCTGGTGCGGATTACGTTGGATTAGATGAGTACTTACAAAAAATTAAAGAAGGTTGGACAGATGTTGACGTTATCGTTACTATGCCAAGCATAATGGGTAAGTTAGGGCCATTAGGTAGAGTATTAGGACCAAGAGGTCTTATGCCAAACCCTAAGACTGGAACAGTAACTATGGATGTAGCTAAAGCAGTTGCAGAAGTTAAAGCTGGTAAAATTGATTTCAAAGTAGATAAAACAGGTATTGTACATGCACCAATAGGCAAAGCATCGTTTGATACTGATAAAATTATTGGGAATGCTCAAGAATTATTATCTACAATTATGAAGTTAAAACCAACGGCTTCAAAAGGGGTTTATGTAAAGAGCATCTATATGTCTAGTACAATGAGTCCGAGTATATCAATTGATACAAAAATAGGATAGTAGTTAAACTTAGAATATTATGACAAGAGAAGAAAAATCCCAAGTAATTGAAGAGTTGACTGCTCAATTAGCAGATAATACGAATATCTATTTAACTGATATTTCAGGATTAGATGCAGCAACAACTTCAAATTTAAGAAGAGCCTGTTTCAAAGCTAATATTAAATTAGCGGTTGTAAAGAATACACTTTTAGAGAAAGCAATGGAAGCATCGGATAGAGAATTCGGTGATTTACCAACAACTTTAAAAGGTAATACATCAGTAATGTATTCTGAAACTGGAAACGGTCCAGCTAAAGTAATAAAAGAATTCCGTAAAAAATCTGAAAAACCTTTATTAAAGGGGGCTTTCATTGAGGAATCTGTTTACATTGGTGACGATTTATTAGATGCATTAGTAGAGATCAAGTCAAGAGAAGAGCTTATTGGTGAAATTGTAGGTTTACTACAGTCTCCTGCTAAGAACGTTATCTCAGCACTTAAGTCTAGTGGTGGAACTATCGCAGGCCTTGTTAAAACGTTATCTGAAAGAGAAGGATAATCGTATAACTATACACAATAGAAAATTAAATTATAACACACATTATTAAACAATAGAAAAATGGCAGATTTAAAAGATTTCGCAGAACAATTAGTTAACTTAACAGTAAAAGAAGTTAATGAATTAGCAACTATATTAAAAGATGAGTACGGTATTGAGCCTGCTGCTGCTGCTGCAGTAATGCAAGCTGGACCTGCTGGTGGTGAAGCTGCAGAAGAGCAAACTGAATTTGATGTTATCTTAAAAGCGGCAGGTGCTTCTAAATTAGCAGTTGTAAAATTAGTTAAAGAATTAACTGGTTTAGGTTTAAAAGAAGCTAAAGGATTAGTTGATGATGCGCCAAGTCCAATCAAAGAAGGTGTAACAAAAGACGAAGCAGAAGCTTTAAAATCTCAATTAGAAGAGGCTGGAGCTGAAGTTGAGCTTAAGTAAGCTTACCTTATCTACAATACATGGTTTAGGTCTAGAGGGAAACTCTAAGACCTAAACCCTTTTGTGTATATAAACGTTATATACATTTTTTAGTTTTTATTTTAATAAAATCTCGTTCATCAATGTTAGCAAAAAAGGCTGAAAGAATTAATTTCTCTTCTATTGTAAATAGGACAGATTACCCAGACTTTTTGGATATCCAAATAAAATCCTTCCAGGATTTTTTCCAATTAGAAACAAAGTCAGAAGAAAGAGGTACAGAAGGTTTATACAACACCTTCATGGAGAACTTCCCAATAACAGACACGCGTAATCAATTCGTACTAGAATTTTTAGATTACTTTATCGATCCACCAAGATACTCAATAGAAGAATGTATTGAAAGAGGATTAACATACAGTGTGCCTTTAAAAGCAAGATTGAAGTTATATTGTACAGATCCAGAACATGAGGATTTTGAGACGATAGTTCAAGATGTATATTTAGGTACTATTCCTTACATGACTCCTAGTGGGACATTTTGTATTAATGGTGCAGAGCGTGTTGTCGTTTCTCAATTGCATAGATCACCTGGTGTATTCTTTAGCCAGTCTTTCCATGCTAATGGAACAAAATTGTATTCTGCCAGAGTTATTCCTTTCAAAGGGTCTTGGATAGAATTCGCAACTGATATCAATCAAGTAATGTATGCTTACATTGATAGAAAGAAAAAATTACCAGTTACGACACTTTTCCGTGCTATCGGTTTTGAACGTGATAAAGATATTTTAGAGATTTTTGACCTTGCTGAAGAAGTAAAGGTTTCAAAATCTGGATTAAAGAAAGTTATCGGTCGTAAATTAGCTGCGCGTGTATTAAATACATGGCACGAAGATTTCGTTGATGAAGATACAGGTGAAGTTGTATCTATTGAGCGTAACGAAATTGTATTAGATCGTGACACAGTTATAGATAAAGATAATATTGAAGAAATTCTTGAAGCAGATGTAAAAACGATTCTTTTACATAAAGAAAGTGCACAGCAAGGAGATTACGCAATTATTCATAATACATTACAGAAGGATCCAACAAACTCTGAAAAAGAAGCTGTTGAACACATCTATCGTCAACTACGTAATGCTGAGCCGCCAGATGAAGAGACGGCACGTGGTATTATTGACAAATTATTCTTCTCTGATCAACGTTACTCTTTAGGTGAAGTAGGTCGTTATAGAATGAATAAAAAATTACAGTTAGATATCGGAATGGACAAACAAGTTTTGACCAAATTAGATATCATAACTATTATAAAATATTTAATTGAGCTTATCAATTCTAAAGCAGAGATTGATGATATTGATCACTTATCTAACCGTCGTGTACGTACAGTAGGTGAACAGTTATCTTCTCAGTTTGGTGTTGGTTTAGCACGTATGGCACGTACTATTCGTGAACGTATGAACGTTCGTGATAATGAAGTGTTTACACCTATCGATTTAATTAATGCCAAGACGTTATCGTCTGTAATTAATTCTTTCTTTGGTACAAACCAGTTATCTCAATTTATGGATCAAACAAATCCTCTTGCAGAGATTACGCATAAGCGTCGTCTTTCAGCATTAGGACCAGGTGGTTTATCAAGAGAAAGAGCAGGTTTCGAGGTACGTGATGTTCACTATACACACTACGGACGTTTATGTCCAATTGAAACACCAGAAGGACCAAACATTGGTTTAATATCTTCTTTATCTTGTTTTGCTAAGGTAAATGCTATGGGATTCATTGAAACTCCATACCGTAAAGTTGAAGATGGTGTAGTAGATATTAAAAATGCGCCAACATATCTGAGTGCCGAAGAGGAAGAGGATATGTTAATTGCACAAGCAACTATAAAAGTTGATGAAGATGGGAAAATATTAGCAGATAAAATTATCTCTCGTCAAGAAGGTGATTTTCCTGTTATCGATCCTGTCAATGTTAATTATACTGATGTTGCACCAAACCAAATTGCATCTATTTCAGCATCTTTAATTCCGTTTTTGGAACATGATGATGCCAACCGTGCATTAATGGGATCTAACATGATGCGTCAGGCCGTACCATTATTACGCCCTGAAGCACCAATTGTAGGTACAGGTTTAGAACGTCAAGTAGCATCAGATTCTAGAGTATTAATAAATGCTGAAGGAGCTGGAACTGTAGAGTATGTAGATGCTCAGAAAATTACAATTAGGTATGAACGTACTGAAGAGGCTGCAATGGTTAGCTTCGAAAGTGACACAAAAACATATCCTCTAGTAAAATTCAGAAAAACAAATCAAGGTACATCTATCAACTTAAAACCAATCGTAGAGAAAGGAGATAAAGTTGCTAAAGGACAAGTGCTTTGTGAAGGTTATGCTACTGAAAATGGTGAATTAGCGCTTGGTAGAAATATGAAAGTAGCCTTTATGCCTTGGAAAGGGTATAACTTTGAGGATGCAATTGTAATTTCTGAAAAAGTTGTTAGAGATGATGTATTTACATCTATTCACATTGACGAGTATTCATTAGAAGTTAGAGACACAAAATTAGGAAACGAAGAGTTAACTAATGATATTCCTAACGTTTCTGAAGAAGCAACAAAAGATTTAGATGAGCATGGTATGATTCGTATTGGTGCGGAAATTCATCCAGGGGATATCTTAATCGGTAAGATTACACCTAAAGGAGAATCTGATCCTACACCAGAAGAGAAACTTTTAAGAGCAATTTTCGGTGATAAGGCAGGTGATGTTAAAGATGCATCTTTAAAAGCATCTCCATCACTTCATGGTGTTGTTATTGCTAAAAAATTATTTGCTAGAGCGGTAAAAGATAAACGCAAAAGAGCACAGGATAAAGAAGATATCGAGAAGTTAGAAGATGTTTATGATAACAGATTCGATGATCTTAAAAACGTTCTTGTTGATAAGTTATTTAATATCGTTAATGGAAAAACGGCACAAGGAATCTATAATGATTTAGGTGAAGAGATTATTCCTAAAGGTAAAAAATATACCTTAAAAATGTTAAATGCTGTAGATGATTATACGCACTTAACTTCAGGAAAATGGACCACTGATGATCATACTAATGAACTTGTTGCAGATCTAATCCATAACTATAAGATTAAGGAAAATGATTTACAAGGATCATTAAGACGTGAGAAGTTTACAATCTCTGTTGGTGATGAGTTACCTGCAGGTATCATTAAGTTAGCTAAAATTTATATTGCTAAAAAGCGTAAGCTTAAAGTTGGTGATAAAATGGCAGGTCGTCACGGTAACAAAGGTATTGTTGCACGTATTGTACGTCAGGAAGATATGCCATTCTTAGAAGATGGAACGCCAGTTGATATTGTATTGAATCCATTAGGGGTACCTTCTCGTATGAATATTGGTCAGATCTATGAAACTGTATTAGGTTGGGCAGGTAAAGATTTAGGTAAGAAGTATGCAACACCAATTTTTGATGGTGCAACTTTAGACCAAATTAATGCTTACACAGATGAAGCTGGAATTCCAAGATTTGGTCATACTTACCTTTATGATGGTGGAACAGGAGATCGTTTTGATCAACCAGCAACAGTTGGTGTGATTTATATGATTAAACTTGGTCACATGATTGATGATAAGATGCACGCACGTTCTATCGGACCATACTCATTAATTACACAGCAACCATTAGGTGGTAAAGCACAATTTGGTGGTCAACGTTTTGGAGAGATGGAAGTATGGGCACTTGAGGCTTATGGAGCATCAAGTACACTACGTGAGATCTTGACTGTAAAATCAGATGATGTTATTGGTAGAGCTAAAACTTACGAGGCTATCGTTAAGGGAGAGCCTATGCCAGAACCAGGGCTTCCAGAATCATTCAACGTACTTATGCACGAATTGAAAGGTTTAGGATTAGATATTAGATTGGAAGAATAATTTTTTAGAAATTATTCTATGTGAATAAGGTGCAGATAGGGATAACTCAAGAGTTGTCCGTAATTGCAAAATTATTCATAACAATCGAAAAAAAATATTGGGCAGTTAGCAATAACTGCCCATACATAACACAAAATAACATGGCAAGAAAACAAGATAAGAATACAGTACAGAAATTTAATAAAATTTCTATTGGTTTAGCATCGCCTGAGTCTGTTTTAGGAGCGTCTCGAGGTGAGGTATTAAAGCCAGAAACTATTAATTATCGAACACACAAACCAGAAAGAGATGGTTTGTTCTGTGAGCGTATTTTTGGTCCTGTGAAGGATTTTGAATGTGCTTGTGGTAAATATAAAAGAATACGTTACAAAGGTATTGTTTGTGACCGTTGTGGTGTAGAAGTAACAGAAAAGAAAGTACGTAGAGATCGTGTAGGTCATATTAACTTAGTTGTACCAGTTGCACATATCTGGTATTTCCGTTCTTTACCAAATAAAATAGGTTACCTTCTTGGATTACCATCTAAGAAATTAGATATGATTATCTATTATGAGCGTTACGTGGTTATTCAACCAGGTATTGCTATGAATGCTGAAGGTGAGCCAGTACAAAAAATGGATTTCTTAACTGAAGAAGAGTATCTAAACATTTTAGAAACTATTCCTCAAGAAAACCAATATTTAGATGATACAGATCCTAACAAATTCATCGCTAAGATGGGTGCTGAGTGTCTTATCGATTTATTAGCACGTATAGATTTAGATCAATTATCTTATGATTTAAGACATAAAGCTAATAATGAAACATCTAAGCAACGTAAAACAGAAGCTTTAAAACGTTTACAAGTTGTTGAAGCGTTTAGAGATTCTAACTTGGTTAGAGAGAACAGACCTGAGTGGATGATCATGAAAGCTGTTCCAGTAATTCCACCAGAATTAAGACCTTTAGTGCCTTTAGATGGTGGTCGTTTTGCGACTTCAGATTTAAATGATTTATACCGTCGTGTAATTATCCGTAACAACCGTCTTAAAAGATTGGTTGAGATAAAAGCACCAGAGGTAATTTTACGTAATGAGAAACGTATGTTACAAGAATCAGTAGATTCATTATTTGATAACACACGTAAATCATCTGCTGTAAAAACAGATTCTAACAGACCATTAAAATCATTATCAGATTCACTTAAAGGTAAGCAAGGACGTTTCCGTCAAAACTTACTTGGTAAGCGTGTGGATTATTCAGCACGTTCTGTAATTGTTGTTGGACCAGAATTGAGATTATTCGAGTGTGGTTTACCTAAAGATATGGCTGCAGAGCTTTACAAACCTTTTGTAATTAGAAAATTAATTGAAAGAGGAATTGTAAAAACTGTAAAATCGGCTAAGAAAATTATAGATAGAAAAGAACCTGTAGTTTGGGATATTTTAGAGAATGTTTTAAAAGGACATCCAGTACTTTTAAACCGTGCTCCTACATTACACAGACTAGGTATTCAAGCATTCCAACCTAAGCTTATTGAAGGTAAAGCGATTCAGTTACACCCATTAGTGTGTACTGCATTTAATGCCGATTTCGATGGTGACCAGATGGCGGTGCATTTACCATTAGGACCAGAAGCTATTTTGGAATCTCAGATGTTAATGTTAGCATCACATAATATTTTGAACCCTGCAAATGGTTCGCCAGTAACTGTACCTTCACAAGATATGGTACTTGGTTTATATTATATGACTAAGCTTAGAATAACTGACGAAGATTATACAGTAAAAGGTCAAGGTTTAACATTCTTCTCTCCAGAAGAAGTAAATATTGCATATAATGAGAAACAAGTTGACTTAAATGCAGGAATTAAAGTTAGAACAACTGACTTTAACGAAGAAGGAGAGTTAACAACTCAAATTATTGAAACTACAGTTGGTCGTGTACTTTTTAACGAGCATGTACCTGCGGCTGCTGGTTATATAAATGAAGTTTTAACTAAGAAGTCTTTAAGAGAAATTATTCATGGAATTCTTAAGAAAACAAGTGTACCTGAAACGGCTGATTTCTTAGATGCAATTAAAACTCTAGGTTATAAATTCGCATTCCAAGGTGGTTTATCATTTAGTTTAGGTGATATTATTATTCCTTCAGAAAAGCAAGGAATGATTGATGCTGCTAACACACAAGTTGATGGTATTATGGGTAACTATAATATGGGACTTATTACTAATAACGAACGTTACAACCAAGTTATTGATATCTGGACGTCGACCAATGCTGAATTGACAGAATTGTCAATGAAACGTATTCGTGAAGATAAACAAGGATTTAATTCAGTGTTTATGATGCTTGATTCTGGGGCAAGGGGTTCTAAAGAACAGATTCGTCAGTTAACAGGTATGCGTGGATTAATGGCTAAGCCTAAAAAATCTACTGCTGGTGGTGGAGAAATTATTGAAAATCCGATTCTTTCTAACTTTAAGGAAGGTCTTTCTATTTTAGAATACTTTATATCTACTCACGGTGCACGTAAAGGTCTTGCAGATACGGCTCTTAAAACTGCCGATGCAGGTTATTTAACGCGTCGTCTGGTAGATGTTTCTCAAGATGTAATTGTATACGAAGAAGATTGTGGTACATTAAGAGGTATAGAAGTTTCTGCACTTAAGAAAAATGAAGAAATAGTAGAAAGCTTAGAAAATAGAATTGTAGGTAGAACATCACTTAATGACGTCTATAATCCTTTAACTGAAGAGTTATTGGTTGAATCTGGCGGACATATTAATGATATTATAGCTAAGAAAATTGGAGATTCTCCATTAGATTCTATAGAAGTACGTTCTCCTTTATCTTGTGAAGCTAAGAAAGGTATTTGTGTTAAATGTTATGGTCGTAACCTAGCTACTGGTAAATTAGTACAAAGAGGTGAGGCTGTTGGTGTAGTTGCCGCTCAGTCTATTGGTGAGCCAGGTACACAGTTAACATTACGTACATTCCACGTAGGTGGTATTGCAGGTAACATTTCTGAAGATAATAAGTTAACTGTTAAGTTTGATGGTGTTGCTGAAATCGAAGATTTAAAAACTGTAAAATCTAAAGATAATGAAGGTAAAGAGGTAGATGTAGTCATCTCTAGAACTTCAGAATTGAAATTAATGGATGCTAAAACAGGAATTGTATTAAGTACAAGTAACATTCCTTATGGTTCATTTATTTATGTGAAACCAGGCGATAAACTTAAGAAAGATGATGTTGTTTGTTCTTGGGATCCATATAACGGTGTAATTATTTCAGAATTTGCAGGTAATGTGAAGTATGAAAACATCGAGCAAGGTATTACTTACCAAGTTGAAATTGATGAGCAAACTGGTTTTCAAGAAAAGGTAATTTCAGAATCTAGAAATAAAAAATTAATACCAACATTATTAATTGAAGATTCTAAAGGAGAAACAATCCGTTCTTATAACTTACCAGTAGGGGCACACATTATGATTGACGATGGTGATAAGATTGATATCGGTAAGATTTTAGTTAAGATACCTCGTAAATCTGCTAAAGCCGGTGATATTACAGGGGGTCTTCCTCGTGTAACTGAATTGTTTGAAGCACGTAATCCTTCTAATCCTGCTGTTGTAAGTGAGATTGATGGTGTTGTTTCTTTCGGTAAAATTAAGCGTGGTAACCGTGAAATCATTATTGAGTCTAAATTAGGAGAGGTTAAGAAATACTTAGTAAAATTATCTAATCAGATTCTTGTACAAGAGAATGATTATGTAAAAGCTTGTATGCCTTTATCTGATGGATCTATTACTCCAAACGATATTCTTAACATTAAAGGGCCATCTGCGGTTCAACAATACTTAGTAAATGAAGTACAAGAAGTATATCGTTTACAAGGTGTAAAAATTAATGATAAGCACTTCGAAGTTGTTGTAAGACAAATGATGCGTAAAGTTAGAATCATTGATTCTGGTGATACAATTTTCTTAGAAAATCAATTAGGTCATAAATCAGATTTCATTGAAGAAAATGATAAAATTTTCGGAATGAAAGTGGTAGAAGAAGCTGGTGATTCAGAGAACTTAAAATCAGGTCAAATTGTCACTGTAAGAGATTTAAGAGATGAAAACTCTAGTTTACGTAGAGAGGATAAGAATCTTGTAACTGCAAGAGATGCTAAACCAGCAACTGCAACTCCAATTTTACAAGGTATTACTAGAGCTTCATTACAAACTAAGTCGTTTATTTCTGCGGCATCGTTCCAGGAAACAACTAAGGTTCTTAACGAAGCAGCTGTAAATGGTAAAGTAGATGCACTTGAAGGTCTTAAAGAAAATGTAATTGTTGGTCATAGAATTCCAGCAGGTACAGGTGTCAGAGAATATGAAAACATCATTGTAGGTTCTAGAGAAGAATTTAATGAAATGATGAAAGCAAAAGAAGAGATGAATTTTAATTAATTCTTTAATTTTTTTTCAAAATAATAAATGAATTAAAAGCCTTCTTGTATTTTTACAGGAAGGCTTTTTTAATTATAAAAATAAATAACGATAATATGTCAGATCAAAACAATAATCCTAATAATAAAAAGGGACAAATTAATATTGAATTAGATGAAAAAATAGCAGAAGGTACGTATTCAAATTTGGCTATAATTAATCATTCTGTTTCAGAATTTGTAGTAGATTTTGTGAGTATTATGCCAGGTACTCCAAAAAGTAAAGTAAAGTCTAGAATTATTTTAACACCACAACACGCAAAACGTTTGTTAAAAGCCTTAGCGGATAATGTAACGCGTTTTGAAAATGCTCATGGAGAAATTAAAGATTATGAGCAACCTCCTATTCCCTTAAATTTTGGACCAACAGGGCAAGCTTAAAAATTTCATCAAAACACAGGTATAAATAGAAGCAATCAAAATAATAATATCAATAGTTTTTTTGAATCTAAAAACATTCGTTTTAATGCGCTTTAATTAACTTGTTTGTAATCTGCAAGCAATAACATGACATTTTAAATAAACAGGCTTATATAGCCTTAAATTTGCTTTTTAACTACTATATAAGAAATTAAAACCCTTAAAAATTAATTTAAGGGTTTTCTAGTTTTATTATTTTAAATGTCCTGTGAATATCAAAATAATTGAATCTTTGTTCTAAGCAAAACTTTTATAAAGTTCTATTCAAATTCAGAAGTCATGTGAAATGTAATACTAGGATATTTTGACTGTGTCATTTGTAATGTGAACATTGAATCTGCTAAAAATACCAATTGATCTTGTTTGTCTTTTGCTAAGAAACGTTGTTTTACGCGTAAAAAATCTTTAAATTCTTCACTTTTTGGAGTTTCTGTTTGTACCCAACATGCTTTTTGAACATTAAGATTTTCATAGGTACATTTTGCACCATATTCATGTTCTAGACGGTATTGAATCACTTCATATTGTAGAGCTCCAACAGTTCCAATCACTTTTCTACCGTTAAGATCTAATGTAAATAATTGAGCAACTCCTTCATCCATTAATTGATCAATACCTTTAAATAACTGCTTAGCTTTCATAGGGTCAGCGTTATTAATATATCTAAAATGTTCTGGTGAAAAACTAGGTACACCTTTATAATGTAATATTTCTCCTTCAGTTAGGGTATCTCCTATTTTAAAACTTCCAGTATCTTGTAAACCAACAATATCGCCTGGATATGAGATATCTACAATCTCTTTTTTTTCTGCAAAGAAGGCGTTAGGACTCGAGAATTTTAATTTTTTATTGTTTCTAACATGTAGATAAGCTGTATTACGCTTAAACTCTCCGGAAACTATTTTAACGAATGCTAATCTGTTTCTATGGTTAGGATCCATATTAGCATGTATTTTAAATACAAAACCACTAAATTGATCTTCGTCTGGCTTTACCAAACGTTCTTCACTATGCTTAGGTCTCGGTTTTGGTGCTATAGCTACAAAACAATCTAACAATTCTCTTACACCAAAATTATTTAAAGCAGAACCAAAGAATACAGGTTGTTGACTTCCGTTTAAATAAGCTTCTTTGTTAAATTCAGGGTATATACCTTCCACTAATTCAATTTCTTCTCTAAGCGTGTCTGCTGCTTTTTCTCCGATTAATTTATCTAGTTCTGAAGACGATAAATCTGAAATTTCGATGGTTTCTTCAATGTCTTTTCTACTATCACCAGAGAATAAATTGACATTTTTTTCCCAAATATTATAAATTCCCTTAAAATCGTATCCCATTCCTATCGGAAAACTTAGAGGAACTACTTTAAGACCTAGATTTTGTTCAATTTCATCTAACAAATCAAATGCATCTTTCCCTTCTCTATCCATTTTATTAATGAAAACAATCATCGGGATGTTACGCATCCTACAAACTTCTACCAGCTTTTCAGTTTGCTCTTCAACCCCTTTTGCAACATCAATAACGACAATAACACTGTCTACAGCCGTTAATGTTCTAAATGTATCTTCCGCAAAATCTTTGTGACCAGGGGTATCTAAAATATTAATTTTTATACCGTTATATTCAAATGCTAAAACAGATGTTGCTACAGAAATACCACGCTGACGTTCAATTTCCATAAAGTCACTGGTAGCTCCTTTTTTTATTTTATTACTCTTTACGGCACCTGCTTCTTGTATAGCACCACCAAATAAAAGTAACTTCTCTGTTAAGGTTGTCTTTCCGGCATCTGGATGTGATATAATTCCAAATGTTCTTCTCCTGTTAATTTCTTCTAGAAAGTTCATAAATATTTTTAAAAATCGTGTGCAAATATAGGGGTATAAATAGATAAAATGTAAAAGGAAGTAATGATATGCAAATAGTTAATAATTATTTTTTTAAATTTCGTTAAATTTTACTTAAAAAAAATACACTCATATAATCGTTTTAGTTATCTGATTTTTAGATTATTAATTTGTTTCCGTGATAGAAAAAAGTTTGTTTTTATGACGAATCATTTAATAATCAAAAAAACAAATGTTAATTTAAATTGAATAATTATTTGCTTATTTGCATTTTATCGGATATGTTTGCCGCTTTATCGAAACAAAGCATCGCTAATTTAGTGATGTGAAATGGAATTTTACTTCAACTATATATAATATGAAAATCTTTACTCGATTCTCTTTTACAAAAATTACTTATCTATTATTCATTCTTTTTTCTTGTTTTTGGCAAAATAAATCATTTGCACAGCCAGGTAAAGACGGTAATGTCGTAGTTAGTGCGGCTAATACAGTGCTAAACACTTACAGTTCTGTTACCGAAAATATTGCAGTAGGTGATGATATTATTAAGATTTATGATTTAGCTTCAGATATAGGTACGCTTTCTGCAGGGGATTTAATTATGATTTATCAAGCCCAAGGAGCTTCAATTGATGTTACTAACACTGTAAATTATGGAGCAGTTACTGCTTATAACAGTGCTGGTTTGTATGAATTTGTATATGTAGTTAGTGTTAATGGTAATGACATAACAATTTCATGTGGGGTTACTCAAGACTATACAGTAGCAGGAAGAGCTCAGGTTATTAAAGTACCTCAATATAATACATTAACCATTAATGCAGGTGCATCCGTTACAGCTCTACCATGGCAAGATTATGCTGGTGGTAGAAGAGGAGGTTTAGTGGTAATTGATGCTTTAAATGTAGTTGTTGATGGAGATATTGATGTTACTGGTTTAGGGTTTAGAGGAGGATTGTTAGATACTTTGTCTGCGAATCATAATGATAATGATCCTACTGATAATGATGATTATGTTTCAGATTCTGGGTTAGTTAGTGCAGAAAAAGGAGAAAGTATTGCTGGTTATAATATAGAATATGACCTATTAGGTGGTCGTTTTGGAAGAGGTGCTCCTGCCAATGGTGGTGGTGGTGGAAACACACACAATGCTGGTGGTGGTGGCGGAGCTAATGGAAACAATGGTGTTGTTTGGTTAGATGGTAATGGAAATATGTGTACAGCGTGTACAGGTTCAGCAGCATGGTCTTTAGATCCAGGTTATACAAACAATGGTAATACCCCTACCGTGTCATCTGGTGGTGGTCGAGGTGGGTATACTTTTACTATTCAGAATAGAGATGCTCTGACCGTAGGTCCAGATAATTCTGCATGGCAATGGAATAGAAGACGAAATCTAGGGGGGCTAGGTGGTAGACCATTGACAGCAACAGAATCTAATAGAATTTTCTTTGGTGGTGGCGGTGGTGCTGGTGATGCTAATAATTTTTCAAGCCTAGATGCAACCAATGGAGCAGGTATAATTTTTATAAGAGCTAATCAAATTAGTGGTACTGGTATTTTTAATGCTAATGGTGAAGATGGCTCTGATACTATAAATGATCATAATGATGCACCAAGTGGTGCTGGTGCTGGTGGTAGTGTGGTTTTAAAATCTGCTATTTTGGCATCTAGTTTAACAATCAATGCTAATGGAGGTGAAGGAGGTAGTCAGTTTATAACCACTATTGAATCAGAGGGTCCTGGTGGTGGAGGATCAGGAGGTTTTGTAGCTATTGCTTCGGGTTCACCTACAATTAATATTAACGGTGGAATTAGTGGTAGAACTACAAGTGCTGCTTTAACTGAGTTCCCTGTAAATGGAGCTACAATGGGCGGCTTTGGGTTAGCAATTACTACAGCAACGACCCCGTCAATTGCATGTTTTGATGCGGTAGATGATGACTTTAGTTTAGATTTAATTGATGCAGGTTCGGGAGGTACTACAACAGCTTCTGTTTTTAATAATGATACAAATAATGGAATTGCAATTACTGCAGCAGAAGTTGCATTAACAATTTTAGATAACGGTGGAATATCAGGTTTAACTTTCAACTCAGATGGAACTATTAATATTCCTGCGGGCACACCAGAAGGGGAATACGATATTGAATATCAAATTTGTGAAATAGTAAATGTTACAAATTGTGATTCTGCATTTGTAACAGTTAAAGTTGGTCCAGCTGTAGATATTGATGGAGATGGAAATCCAAATTCTACTGACCCGAACGCAAATGCACCAACAGCTATAGATGACTCAGCTTTTATTGGTCTTAATGGACCGAGTTATATAGATATTTTGGGTAATGATGACTATCTAGATAGTATAGATAGTAATAATCTTGGTACAACTACAATTACAGATACAACAACAGGTACAGCGGGGGGAGCAATTACTTTCGATTCTGATACAGGTATATTAACATATACACCTTTATTAAGTGAGGTAGGTTCTGTAGTAACCGTTATTTATGAAGTTTGTAATGATTCAAATGGAGTTTCTATTTGTTCAATAGCTACGGTAACAATTACTGTAGAGCAAGATACAGACGGAGATTTAATTGGTGATTCTACGGACATAGATAGTGATAATGACGGTATTATTGATGCTGTTGAATGTGGGTTCTCAACAACTCCAGGACTTACTCTAACGGGTACAAATCCTGATTTTATTTTAACAGACGCATTAGGTAACATAATAGATAATACAATAGCTTCAGGGGGAGATTATATACCTTCTGAATTAAATATACAAAATGGGAATTTTTTAGAAATTGGTTATTTAATTAATTCAGCAGTAACAGGTGATACTTTTTATTCAACAGAAACATTCAATTCAGGTGTATCAGGAATAAAAGTAAGTTTACCAACTGATCGTACGAAAAATTCAGATGTTATAATTTGGACTATAAATTGGACTGGTGGTAATGTTGGTGCTACAGGATTAGTTGTTGATAATAACCCAAGAAATGGAAGTCAGCCAAATATTTATGATCCTTCTTCAACGGGCACTACACCTGTGTTCTCAGATTCAGTTTTAACGAATGGCTATCAATTTGTATTTGATGATGATGGTGAACTTTATGAGGCTACGAGTCCTAATTTGGAAGGAACAAACTGGATTAATGATTTTGATTTTGAAATTACTTTGCCAGATGGGATTACATCTATTACAATTACAGGAACTTTAAATAATGAAGGTATAGATCATGATTATGCTAGAGAATTTATAGGTGTAGATTTTTCTGATGCTACTTTCGGACCAGATTGTGATTTAGACACTGATAACGACGGTGTGTATGATATCTTCGATTTAGATTCAGATAATGATGGGATTTATGATGTAGATGAAGCAGGGAACACGGCATTAGACACTAATAATGATGGAGTAATAGATGCTAATGATACAGGTTTTAGTGATAGTAATAATAACGGTGCAGATGACGATGCAGAAATAACAACACCTATTGATACTTTAAATGACGGTAGCTATGATTTTCAAAATACAGATAGTGATGGAGATAGCTGTTCAGATGCTAATGAGGCTTACGGAAGTTCATTGGCTGATGGTGGAGATGATGGCCAATTTTCTGTAGATCCAGCAGCTGTTAATACAGCAAATGGTTTAGTTACAGAGACAGGTGTTAATTATGCACTCGGTACTAATACTAATGTAACTGACAATTTGAATTCATTTGCATGTAATGGAGACGATGATGGAGATGGAAATCCAAATTCTTCAGATCCAAATACCAATACACCAACAGCAGTAAATGATTCAGCTTTTATAGATCTTTATGGACCGAGTACTATAGATATTTTATTTAATGATGATTTTCTAGGTAATTCAGATACTAATAATATTGGAACAACTACAGTTTCAAATACAACAACTGGTACGGCTGGAGGAACTATTACTATCGATGCAGATACAGGTATATTAACTTATACTCCTTTATTAAGTGAAGCGGGTTCGGTAGTAACTGTTATTTATGAAGTTTGTAATGATTCAAATGGAGTTTTAATTTGTAGAACAGCTACGGTTACAATTGCTATTGATCGAGATACAGATGGAGATTTGATCAGTGATTCTATGGATATTGATGATGATAACGATGGAATTCTAGATGTAATAGAATGTGCTTCTAACACTACAACTTTAAATATTACGGGTGATGATACAGCTACTGTAGTTGGAGGTTATCCTATTATGGCTACTGTAAATGGTGTTGGTGGTAGTGACAATAGCGTAGGTATAGTTTCAGAATTTAATGTTTTAGCAACTGTTGGACCAACAGATATTTATGACACTTGTACATTAAGCTTTTCTGCAGATAATTTTGATGATGGTTTACAATTGTATATTAATGGTACACGAGTTTTAGAATTTAATCAAAACCATTGGTCTTCTGGTAATGGTGCTAATACCACCGAGTTTAATACAGGAGGGAGATTTGATTCTAATGGAGATGGTTTATGGAAACCTTGGAATAACGAAGGAAATCCAACAATAGAAATTACGGGAACAGAAGTAACTCTTATGGTTGATACTTCTTCTGGAACAAGAGAAAATGCACTTCCTTTTATGGATCCTTTTAATTTCCCTGATGATTGGGAGTTGAATTTATCAGTTCCTTATAATTGTTTAGATGGAGTTGATGTACGTTTTGGGAACTCAAATCACGGTGGTCCAGGAGCTATAGCAAACCCTAAAATGGTTGTGAATGTTTATGCTTGTTCAGATTCCGATGCAGATGGTGTACCTGATCGATTAGATTTAGATTCAGATAATGATGGAATTTATGATGTAGATGAAGCAGGAAATACTGCATTAGATACAAATAATGATGGTGTAATAGACGCTAATGATACTGGTTTTAGCGATTCAAATAATAATGGAGCGGATGACGATGCAGAAATAACAACACCTATTGATACATTAGCAGATGATAGCTATGATTTTCAAAATACAGATAGTGATGGAGATGGCTGTACAGATGCTAATGAGGCTTATGTAAGCGCAACTGCTTCGGGTTCAGATGGAGGACAGTTTGGTGATTCAGATCCAGCTACGGTAAATCCAGCAAATGGTTTAGTGACAGAAACAGGTGTTGATTATTCTTTAGGAACTAATTCCGCAGTAACTGATGCAGCAAATTCTTTTGCATGTTCAATAGCATTAGAAGCTGTTAAGACGGTAGCACTTACAACAGATGTATTACCAACGGGCTTAAGTTTAGGAGATACAATGACTTATACGATAACTGTAGAAAACACAGGAAACGTAAGTTTAGATAATGTAGCTATCGCAGATACCTTTGTAGATGCTAACGGTAACACCTTAACTTTATTAACAGGTCCAACATTTAATAGTTCAGATGCAGGAAGTGCAGAAGGTTTATTAGCAGTAGGAGAAACGGCAACATATACAGCAACTTATGTTATAGAACAAGCTGCAATAGATGCAGGCGGTTTTAGTAACAGTGTTTTAGCCGAAGGTGATAGTCCAGCAGGAACAACAGTTGATGATACCAGTGATGATGATGATGATACAGATGGCAATACAGAAGATGATGCCACAGTAACAACAATTACAGCATCAGCAAGTATTGAAGCCGTTAAAACAGTAGTAATCAGTAATGATGTATTACCAACGGGCTTAAGTTTAGGAGATACAATGACTTATACGATAACTGTAGAAAACACAGGAAACGTAAGTTTAGATAATGTAGC
>NZ_JABFDJ010000005.1 GCF_013403925.1 Winogradskyella wichelsiae | reverse complement strand
CCTTTCCTAATTGAATCATTACTGTTGTAGTAATCATATTAAGAACTAATTTTTGAGCCGTACCAGCTTTCATTCTTAAGAATTCTGGGCCTATTATAACTTCGATAATTGTTTTTTCTATTGCATAAGATAGTTTAAAAAAAAACCAATCATTAATTTATGATTGGTTTTGTAAGGTGAATGTTAGGATAACAAGAATCTGATTAATCTGACGATTTTCTTTTCAGAATGGCATCATTTAGTTTTTTACCGTATAATGAATTTTTAATGTCAGGATCTAAATTGTTATAAATTGAATCAATATAGATGGGGTTAGCATTTCTAGTTTCGTATAATCCTAGATAAGGGGCTATTTCGTTATCCTTGTTATTCATTGCGAATTGTATCGTATAAGCATATTTTCGTTTTATGAGCTTATCAGAAATAAGATTTAAAGAATCTAACGCTATGCTATCATTTTCTTTTTGTGCTAGAAAACGAGCCTCAATAATATCTAAATTGCGGGAATTATACTTCGTCATAACATTCAAATATTCTTCTAAGAGATCTTGTTGTTTTGATCCTTTAATTTCTGAATCATAATTAAAAGTCTTTAATGATGTTGATATTTCTGTAATACCTTCATCTGCAAAGAATGGAATATAATGTTCTTCTTTATCATTTTTAAAAAGTTTTAAATATAATAAAGTAGGTTCTTCAAGATCTGTTTGTAACGTAAACTCTGATTGGCCGTTTATTACAAGAGAATCTAAATTGATAATAGTTGAATCTCCATCTTTTTGAAGATAAACAATTCCTTTTTTCAATCCTTTTATATTTGCTTTAAGGGTAAAGTTAGAATTGTTGTTCTGGTTACAAGATGTCGCTATTGCTAGCACAATAATTAAGGATAAAATATTTTTTAATTTCATGATTTGTTAACGTAAAAAATTGGTTGGTAAATATCTAATAATAGTTTTAAATTAGCTAACTAATAGCTGCTATTTCCATTAAAATGGTACATCCTATGGCAGCGATTGTTCCTACAGCATAACCAAATACAGCTAATAAAACACCTACTGTTGCTAATGACGGGTGAAAAGCAGATGCTACAATAGGGGCAGAAGCTGCACCACCAACGTTAGCTTGGCTACCTACTGCTAAAAAGAAGTAAGGAGCTTTTATTAACTTAGCAACAACTATTAATAATATGGCATGAATAGTCATCCAAATGACGCCTATAGCAATTAAACCTAGATTATCAAAAATCATCGTTAAATCCATTTTCATTCCAATACTAGCAACTAGTATATATATGAAAACACTACCAAATTTACTAGCGCCCGCTCCCTCATAGTTTTTGGCTTTTGTATTTGATAATATAATGGCTATAATTGTAGCTATACTAATCATCCAGAAGAATTTAGAACCTAAAAAGGTGAATATATTGCGTGTTGTAGGGGATTCTATACTTGCAACTATGCTTTCAAAGAATGGAGCTAAGTAGTTAGCACTAAAATGCGCTATACTTACTGTCCCGAATGCAATGGCACAAATCACCATTATATCGGTTAGTGAGGGGTTTCGTTTTACTTTTTCAGAAAAAGTAGACATTTTTTGCTTTAATGCTTCGATCGAAGAAGTATCAGCATTCAACCACTTATTAATTCTATTTCGCTTACCAATTCCAATTAATATGATAGCCATCCAAATATTGGCAACAACAATATCTACAAATACCATTCCTCCATATTTAGCTTGATTATAACCAAAGATTTCTAACATTGCGGTTTGATTAGCACCTCCACCTATCCAGCTTCCGGCTAAGGTTGAGAGTCCTCTCCAAACGGCATTTGGACCTACACCCCCTACAGTTTCAGGTGAAACGCTAGCAATTAATATAATAGCTATTGGTCCTCCAATTATAATACCGATAGTTCCTGTAAAGAACATAACTAATGCTTTCCAACCTAAGTTGAAAACAGCTTTTAAATCAATACTCAAAGTCATTAGCACCAGTGCTGCTGGCAATAAATAGCGACTTGAGACATAATATAAGCTTGAACTGTGTTCTGTTATTACACCTGTTTCAGAAAGTGTAGTCCATTCTGGTGATATTAAACCTGTAGTTGTTAATAAAGCAGGTAGCATGTAAGCCATGAATAAACCTGGAACTATTTTATAAAACTTGGGCCAAAATCCTGTTTTTATAGATTCTGTGATAAACACAAAACCTAAGGCCAGCATTAATAGTCCAAACACAATAGTATCATCAGTAAAAATAGGCGTGTTATCCATAAAAAAATAGTTTGATTAGAGGACGCAAAATACAAAAATTAAAACCTAAAAAAGTGACCGTTTATGATCACTTTATTATTAAAATGATAACGGTAGTATTGACAATTAAAAAGAAGGTGAATAAGAAAAACAAGAGTGATTATAAATAAATATTCTGCGTCTTTAATAAATTTTAAATTTAATTAATGTTTTGAAAATAGACTTTGGCACGTCGTTTGCTTAATATTATGTGTAATACATAATAGTATAGTTACCATAGTATAAGGATACTATAGTAATTTAAGTATTACATTGGTTGGTTAGTTAGAAAAAGCATCTCGTGGTTGGGATGCTTTTCATTTTAATTAATTTAGTATAAGTAAAACAGCATAATAATGATGCTTTTATATGTTTTGGATAATAGAACTATTAGTGTAACATAAAATTAGTAATACTTTTAATCAGTAGTGGAGAAATAGTTCTGAAGGATTCATTATATGATTTTGAATTTTCTAAATCATCACCTTCTATTTCAAATAAAACATGATTCATGTTTTCTATAATTATCAGTTCGGCATTAGCATTAGATTCTTTTAAAAGTTGAGCTTCAGCTTCAGATACCTGAAGATCTTTTGTTCCATTAATGATCAAAATTGGCATTTTTAAGTTTTTAATAATCTCAATAGGATAGTAAGACATCCAATTCATCATAAAAGGTTGTAGGTCAGCATTAAATATTGAAGCTAAAGCTATAGGGAAGTCCGTAGTTGTCTGGCCTGCTTTTAAACTGGTAACAACGCGCTTAGTGTCTTCACTAAACATTGGTGCTGTTTTATCAATCTGTTCAATTAAAACATCGCCAATATTATTTCCTGCGCCTGCTAATGAAATAAATCCATCAGCTTTGTCTTTAGCAGATACCATGCCGACTAGGCTTCCTTGACTATGACCAATGATATAAATGTTTTTATAATCATTACTTTTTTTAAAATAATCTAAAACATCTGAAGCATCGGCAATGAAGTCGTCAAACATCATATTCTTATCAACGTTCTTTTGACGAATTTGCTTTACAACACGCTTATCGTATCTAAAAGTGGCAATACCATTATCTGTAAGTCCTTCAGCTAGTTTTTTTATAGAGTTATTTTTTAAAAAGTTTTGATTACCATTTCTATTTGTCGGACCAGAACCTGCAATAATAATAGCTAATGATGGTTTTTTAGTCTCAATTGGCATCAACAATGTACCATCTATCCATTGAGATATTGATAATTCTTTTTCTGTATATGTTTTTTCTTGACTAAAGCTAGTGAAGGTCACTAAACTTAGAATAATAATAAAATAAGGTTTCATATAAGATGATTTTAATTGCCTATAAATTTACTCCATATAAGTTAAAATATAAGTTTTCATAGCTGTTTTATATGAATTATAATAGATTCAACAAAATATAAAGTGTAATTTAAGAGTGTTTTTGGTCGATTAAAAACACAGCTTTATCGATAAATGTTAAAATTAAGTGTATTTAATCGATTAAATATGGTTTTAAGCGTGGTATTTGAAAATGAATTTTATATTTGAACCGTACTAAAATCTAGTTTTAGTTCAATGGATTAATTAATTAATATTTGCCTTGTGTTGCGTCGAATTAGAGACCCTGAATCTACCAGCAGAAAATAAAGCAAATAAACGAAAACCGAGATTGAGGGATCTCGGTTTTTTGTTTTTAATAGGTTTTAACCTATTGTTCTAATTTAGATTTAGCTTATTAGCGTCCTAAAGGTAACATTAATTCTCTCGTCAATTTTCTTTTTAGTTTTGGCAATTTGATGTTTCCAATGTTCTTGCATTTCTCCCTTCATAATTAATACACTTCCATGTTTCAAAATAAGTTTATAACGTTGGTCTTTTAAATTGTTGTGTTTAAAATGAAATGTGCGTGGTTGTCCAAAACTTACTGATGCAATTATGGGGTGTAAACCTAATTCTTTTTCGTTATCAGAATGCCATCCATTACTGTCGTTACCATCTCTATACAAATTTATTAAAGCGGTATTAAAATTATTATCAGAAATGTATTCAATCTTATTTTTTATAGTTAGAAGTGTTTCTGTAAATTGGTTTGGATGCATTGTAATATTAGAGTAGCTATATGGAAGGTTAGTTTCACTAAAAAGAGCAGTTAATCTTGGTTGCTTATATGTTTTACCGAATATTGTAATATCATCATGTTGCCATTCCGTTTCTTGTCTAATATTTTTAAGAAACGTATTAGATTCTTTTTTAGAGAAATAGTTAGGAATATAGATTAATTCTGCATTTGGGAGTTTAAAATGTTGTTTCTCTTCGGGAAATAGATCCATAGTTTTATTTTTGACTAAATTAATACTTCATTATGAATTATAAAACGCTCTTATATATAGGAAGTTTATGCCTTCTTTCATTTGGTCTTCAAGAAAAGCAAACTTTACCAGAAGGATTTGTGTACGTAAAGTCGGTAATTACTGATTTGGATGTGGAATTACGTTATTTTACGACCAATAATTTTGTTGGAGATACAATTGAAGGGTATAAAACGAATCGGTTAATTTTAACTAAAGCAACGGCTGATAAATTAAAGTTAGTACAAGATGATTTACAAGAACAAAATCTTTGTCTTAAAGTTTATGATGGTTATCGCCCACAACGTGCTGTAAATAATTTTATCCGTTGGGCTCATGATTTAAATGATACCATTAAAAAATCTCAATTTTATCCTGAAGTTAAAAAACGAAATTTATTTAATGCTGGTTACATTGCTTCTAGATCTGGGCACAGTAGAGGCAGTACCATAGATTTAACTATTATTGATGGGCAAACAGGAGAACCTTTAGATATGGGAAGTCCATTTGATTATTTTGGAAAAGAATCTTGGATCGCTCACGAACCTTTAACGGATTTACAAAAACAAAACCGTCAATTATTACAAACTGTAATGTTGAAACATAATTTTAGAAACTACTCTAAAGAATGGTGGCATTTTACGTTACGTTGGGAACCTTTTCCTAAAACTTATTTTGATTTTGAGATTAAATAATTTAAGTTTTCTTTAAATGAAGTAGCCCTATAATGGGGCCTATTGCTAAAATAATAAAAGCATATGGCGCAATAGTGTCATCCGTTATTAAATAGTTTAACAATTGAATGCTTACAATGGTTAAACTATAGCCTATAGAATTTACAATAGTTAATGCTGTTCCTATAGATTGTACTTCACAATTTTGTGCAACCATAGTAGAAAATAAAGGTGAATCTGCAATTACCGCCATTCCCCAAATTATAAGAAAAATAATAAATAGCGGTGTAGCGCTAACTAAAAAGAAAATAGGCGACAAAAAGCAGCATACTCCAGAAATAGTTAAGGCCCAAATAGCTGTTTTTTTAACACCGAATCTGTTAGATATAAAACCACCTAAAACACAAGATATACTTCCTGAGGCTATGATGATAAATGAAAATAAAGGAATATTTAAGGTTACACTATGAAATTCTTGATGCATCATTAATAATATAGGTACAAACGTCCAGAAGGCATACAGTTCCCACATATGCCCAAAATAGCCGAATGCAGCTGAACGAAAATTCGATTTTTTAAAAACATCTAAAATTTTAGAAACATCAAACTTATCAGCCAGTTTTTGATAAGGTCCATTAGGAACGAAAATTAAAACAAGAAATCCTCCAATCAATGCTAAGATTGATGTGGTAAAAATTACAGCCTCCCATTTAATATTAAATCCGAAAGATTGAATCAAATAGGGGAAAGCAGTCCCTAATACTAAGGCCGCAATTAAAAAACTAAGAGATTTACCTAATCCTTTTTCAAAATGATCTGCTGCAATTTTCATTCCTACAGGATAAATTCCTGCTAAACTAAACCCAGTTAAAAATCTAAAAAAAAGTAATGTAGATATTGTATTGTTAGAATAGAGTATTCCTAAATTAAAAATAGCTCCAAAAACTGCACAAATGAAAAATACTTTTGATGGTGAAAAGCGATCGCTTAGTGTAAGAATCGCAAAAGTGAAAGTTCCTATTATAAAACCAAATTGGACAGATGAACTAATATACCCGAGTGATTCCGTACTTAAATTAAAAAATAAAACTAAATCATCAATAATAGAATTCCCGGCAAACCAAAGAGAAGTACAACAAAATTGAGAAAAAATAATTATGGGTAAAATCCATTTACTAGAATTTGTTTTAGTTTTCAAAATAAGATTAGTTTAAATAAATCCAAGCCCAATACATCAATCCAAATTGTAGTGGTATGCGTAAAATTAAAACCCATTTAGGGACCCCTGCAGCTGCTTTTTCACTAGAAAGCATATAGAAATGTACCAATAGAAATACGGCTAACATGGCTATAATACCATAAATTGAAAGATTTTTAAGCATTGGTATACACAAGCCAATTCCTAAAATAATTTCTGCCAAACCACTTAAGTAAACCAAAGCTTGGTGATTAGGTAAGTAATTTGGCATAATACGCATGTAGGTTTTTGGCTTTATAAAATGCATTATTCCTGCAATAAAATACAGAACAGCCATGATGTATAGTCCTATAGGTTCATTCATCTTTATACGTTTTATAGGTTAAACCAATGCCATAGTTAAATAGATTTTTATCTAATAAACTAGACGTAAATTGATTTCCTTTATCAAATTTCACCCAATTATTTCCGCTAATAAACACGCGTTTTACAAAAGTGTTCTTTGTTTCAATTTTATCTGTAAAGGGTAGCAATGGTCTAAAGTTGGTTGGTATTTTTATAACACCTTCAGATTTAGAAATGATTTCTTTATATTTTTTATTGGGAAGTAATTTGCCATCCTTATTTGTGTAGCCTAAAACTTGTAATGACACAAAAAAACCATTTTCAGGAATAAGTATATCATAATCATCAACATTTAATACATGAAAATCTCCATCTTTTTCCGTTGCTCTAAATACAGTCGTTTCGTAAGTTAAAACCTTACCAGGTTTTCCATTATCATTATCGTAAAATTTCACTTTAAATAAAGTAGAGAACTTTTTCTTTTCACTATTAGATTTATGTCGCTTATTCCAATCTTTAGATTCTAATGCTATAGGGAATAATACTTCTGAAAGTTTTTGATCTTTAGAAGTCGTTTTTGGAAAAAACACAGCAATCTCAGACTCTATCGTTGGTAACCAACATTTATAATAATCGTCGTCTAAATAAGGTTTTAATTTTTCTTCTTTAAATTTTCGATTTATTTTATTGTCAATCATAACGGCATCTAGTTGATGCGCTTGTGGCTGCATTAATAATAGAGAAGGTAAATCTTTGGTTGCTATATTTAAATCTTTAAACCCAAGTGCGGATATAAAAAGAGAGTCGATATCTGGATATAATTTTTGTGTAAAAATAAATTTCCCCTGATCATCGGCAAAAAGACCATTACCATTGCCAAAAGAAATGGTGGCGTAACTGACAGGGTAAGATGTGATATTGTCTTTAATAGTTGTTTGTGAAAATGTAATTTGACTAATAAACAAGAAAATAAATAAAATTTTATGCATGGTTAAGTGTATAGATTTTAAAGATACATTATTTAGACTGTATGCTAATTTGGATAATACCAAAATGGTATAGAAGCTTCAATTTTAGATATGGTATCCGATTCTTTTAGTTCTCTTCGTTTTACATAAAGCATGTGTTTACCTTCTTCTATGTTTTTAATACCTATATAAGTTTCAAACCCGTTTTGTTTTTTTATAGTTCTACCGAGTAAAAATTCGGTTTTATATAATGTGGAATCAATTTCAACAGAATAAAGTGAATTGAATGTAGCTAAATAGTCGTTTTTTAATGCATTAGTATTGGAGTCATAATTGATTGTGCTGATTTCTGATGTAATACCTCTAGCATCTTCATCAACTTTTAAACTTGGGTTGAAGAGGTAAATTTCATCCTCTATATATTTATCAAAAGCTATAAATACTTTGACGTACGGATCGCTTATAACTTTACTATTGATAGCAATGTTTTTTATAAAATCAGATTCCTCAACTAACATATCTTCGTAATTTAAAGAATTAGAAATATTATTACTCGAGTCCTCAATAAAATTAAAATAGTTAGATTGATTGTAATATAAAGAAGTCATCCATATCAATAAAATATAAATAGGAACTAAAAAGAGACTCAGGCGTTTTCCAAATTTATTGTCTAAAAAATTATAAATTAATGGTCGGTATAAAAAGGAAAGTGTGATAATGCTAAAAACCCAGTAAAAAGGAAAATAGACTTTGCTAAGCCATTTTTTCTTTTTTAAATAACCGAGAGTAATAAAGTCGATAAAAGTTAGTAGCATACCAATAACTACAAATGCTAAAAGGATAATGCCAACGTACGTAGAAAAATCACGAAAGGTATGACCATTTAAAAATACAGAAACTATTGTAGCAATTGACCCAATGATTAGAACAAGAGCGAGTAAATAAAAGATGAGTAAAAACGTGATTGCGAAAATGATGCTACAGTAGTCTTCTAATCTTGCAATATACCTATCAAAAGAGCCTACTTTTATTTTTAGATAGTTGCTAAATCGTTTGGTGTAATTTAAGGTGTCGTATTCAATGTCGCCAGAAACATACCGTAATCCTAAGGCACCAATCCATAAGCCTCGTAAAAGTACGTGGAGAAGTAAGTTGAAAATTAATATGGAACATGCAGAAAGTGCAAGAATTAAAATCAGCGTAAAAAACAGATTATTATCGTTTTGAGACTGGTGATAGGCCATTTTTAGTTCTAAAGCAGGATAGGCTGAGAATAATCCAAAAATAGCAAAACCAGAAATCAGCAATTCTAATTGCCAGCTTTCTTCTTGTAATCGATCTAATAATTTTTTAAACGCAGGTTTCTTGTAATCGTCGCTCATCTTTATATTGGGTAGATTGAAATTCAGGTTAAAATTAGGCATATTCAATTAAAATCAATCTTTTTTATCCTATTTTGAAACTCTTTCCAAATTCCATCGTTTTTAATTATAGAATAGCTAACCAACCCAATGCACAAAGACACTCAACTTATTAAGCTTTGTAAAAAAAGAAATGAAGTTGCACAAATGCAAGTTTATGATACCTATGCGCAAGCGATGTTTACCATTGCTTGTCGTTATCTCAATGATGAAGAAGATGCAAAGGATGCCATGCAAGAAGGGTTTTTAAAAGCCTTTACAAATATTGAAAAATATCAGGCAGAAGCTACGTTTGGTGTTTGGTTAAAACGAATTATCATCAATCAATGTTTAGATGTTTTAAAGAAAAATAAGTTAGAGTTTAGTGCTGTAGAGGTTACCGAATTACAGATTATAAACGAAGACGATTGGCATTTTGATAGCAGTATTACGAAGGAAGAAATTCTGTTAGCCGTTAACGAACTTAATGAAAAACATAAAATAGTCGTGAAGCTCTATTTGTTGGAAGGCTACGATCACGAAGAAATTTCAGACATATTAGAAATCCCTGTAAAAACATCTCGAACACATCTAAGACGTGGGAAATTAAAATTACAAGACCTTTTAAAACAAAAGTATAATGAAGCAAGATATTAGAAGCCTATTTAACGAGGAAGACGATTTAAAAACGCTTCCGGAAAACCATAGAACAGAATTTAGAGAAAGACTCAAAAAGCAATCCGAACCAAAACGAAGTCCTTATGCATGGTTAAGTGCAACAGCCATTTTAATTATTGCAGTAACGATTGGCTTTAATGTGATGCAAAAGGAAGCAAAACCAGAATTAAATAAAGAATCACCAATTATAGCGCAAGTAGAAGCTGTTGAAGCAGCTTATCTTAAAGATATTGAAACCGAATGGCAAAGTTTTATAGCTATCGCAGATGACGCCGTTTTGGTAGAACGCTTCAGAAAAAAACTGAAAGATTTAGATACCGATTACAAAGCTATTTCTGTTCAGTTTAAAGACGATGCTAATAACATTTTAGTTATTGAAGCACTCGTTGAAAATCTTCAAACGCGACTTCAAATTTTAAAAGACATACAAAATCACATTAAAATATTAAATCAAACAAACGAACATAATGAAAAAACCATTTAAAATTTTAATACTGTTGCTCATCACATCGGTATTAAGTCATGCTCAAAGTCATCGGATACTTAAAGAAAGTATTGCAGTAGATAAAAATACATCAATTGTGTTAAATTTTGAAAATATTTATGTCGCTCTAGAAGAATCTACAGATGGAAAAATTCACTTTGATTATGTCATGGAATTTGAAGGACATTCAAAAAAAGATATTCAGGAAAGACTTAAAGATGTTACGGCTGAGGTTTCAAATTTTGAGAATCACATCACACTTACAGCAAAAAGTAAAAGTCAAATGTCATTTGAATCGTATGAGTTTAAAAAAGAATATGGAATTACCTATAATGACGATTTTCTAAGTGAAAAGAAAGATTCTATAATCCGGAAATCAAAAGATTCTTTATTGAAAATTATTAGATATAACAACAGAGTAGCTAGGACCAATAATGGCTTGAAATATATCAATGAAAGATTTAAGAAAATTGATAAAGATGGAGGTTTAACTAATTTTAGAAAGGGAACGATGGACGTAATGCGCAGTGTTTTCGTAATCAAAATCCCGCCTTATGTGAAGTTAAATATCAACGGAAAAAATTCTGGCATACATTTTAGAAATAATACACAAAATGAAATTTCTTTAAAATTAAAATCAGGTACACTAAAGACAAAAGTCCTAATTAACACCTTTAATAATATAAGGATTGATGATGCCAATTTTGAAGCTGATGCCATTTCAGGTGGTGAGTACAAATTTAAAAATGTGAAAGACGGTAAAATAGGAAGTGTTCAAAATACTAAAATTACATCAGAATTCTCAAAGCTTGAAATAGGAGAAATTCAAAAGCATGTGACTATAACGGATTTTAATAGTGAGTATTATTTTTATAATTGGGCTAAAGATTTTAAGCGTTTTAATCTGTATTCAGAATATTCTAAGATACATTTCTTTTATCCCAAATTAGATTACAGTTTTAAAGTGATAGGGAATAACACTAAGAATTTTATTGACAAGTATACCATAGAGATGCAGCCTACCAAGAAAGGGGAGAAGTTTAATATGATGGAACGAAAATCACAAGGGAATGGTGAGTTTTCAGGTGAAATTTTCTTCGATATTATTCATGGTATTATCTATTCTTACGACGATTCATTCAAAAAAACAGACAATTAATTTATGAAGAGAATTCTAATTATGGCTGCTGCATTAAATTGTTTCAGCGGATTACTAGCACAACAAAAAGAAGCTGATTCTAAAACGGATTCAGATTTAAAAATGACAACTGAATATGCATCAGATATTGAAGAGGTAAGCGATCTTTTAAGTTTTGAAGGTATTGATTATATGAAATTGAAATTTTCAGGAGAAGACCTTATAGGAAAAAGTTACAAATTTACGGTAAAGGAAATTTGGGATGGTAAAATTGTATCTGACACCAATGTTATGGATAGCAGAAGTATTGGTGTTAAACAATTTGAAACGTTAAGTGATACGGTTTTAAAAATGAAAGTGATTTCTAAACATACAGATGACAATCAACTAAAAATGACCTTTAAATTCCCAAGATTTAGTGTCACTAAAAACTATGATGCTATGGATTATGAAAACTATAGTCTAAGAAATTTAGTAGATGAAAGCAATTTAGAAATAAGCTATAACAAGTCGTTTTATCTGTTAGCTTATATTTTACCTTACGAAAGAGAAGATGGTTTATTGTCTTGGTGTGATGTTGGAACTGCAGGCGCTGAAATTGAAAAATGGGGAAAGCAATTCGGGATTAAACATTATTTACTTTTCGAAATGAAGTTTGAGTAGTTCATTCTTTAAAGAAATAAAAAAGCACTTAAATTCACTAAGTGCTTTTGTCTATAATCTAATATCTAACGTCTAAAATCTCTCTTGCCAATGTTGGTGTTTTCACCAACGGTGATCTATTGCAAATTCAAATCCACAAGTTATTGGTGAAAAACACCAACAACGGCTCAGTTTGAGTAGTTCATTCTTTAAAGAAATAAAAAAGCACTTAAATTCACTAAGTGCTTTTGTCTATAATCTATTATCTAACGTCTAAAATCTCTAAAGATTAATACCAACGTTTCTTCTTCTTCTTAGAAGCTTCACTCTTACGACCTTTCTTATACTTACTGCCTTGTCTTTTATGCACAATAGGTTCCGCTTTCGGATCTAACGGATAAGGGTGTTCCGTTTCTACCGGAATCTGAACATTAATAGCTTGTTGTATCTTTTTTACATAATTTTTCTCATCGGCAGAACATAGGGAATAAGCGTTACCTGTGTGTCCGGCTCTACCAGTTCTACCAATTCTGTGAACATACGTTTCAGGAATACCTGGCATGTCAAAATTAAGAACGTTATCGAGTTCGTTAATATCAATACCACGTGCGGCAACATCTGTAGCAATTAGTATTTTAACGTAACCGTTTTTAAATTTATTTAAAGCGGTTTGTCTTTCGCTTTGAGGTTTATCACCATGAATACTATTTACAGAGAACCCATTTTTTAATAAGGTTTCTTCAAGCTTATCCACACCATTTCTAGTACGTCTAAAAATAAGAACGTTACCTTCAATAGTATTGCGCATTAAATGTAAACACAGTTCAATTTTATTTTGCTTAGGGACATAATACAACAGCTGACTTACATCTTTAGCGACAGATTTTGTTGGTGTCACATCGATACGTTCAGGATCTTTAAGCAACGTATTGGCTAAGTCTTCAATTTTATAAGGAATCGTTGCCGAGAATAATAAGGTTTGCTTTTCTTGAGGACAAAGACGTTCTATCTTTTTTACGTCATCAATAAAGCCCATGGCCAACATTAAATCGGCTTCATCCAAAACAAAGGTTTCAATGAAATCGAGATTAATATAATCTTGTTTGTGCAAATCGAGTAAACGACCAGGAGTGGCGACTAAAATATCAACACCTTTTTTTAATACATCTATTTGAGGTTCTATTGATGAACCACCAAAAACGACTAAAGACGTTAGATTAGTAAACTCAGCATAGGTTTTAAAATTCTTTTGAATTTGTATCGCTAATTCTCGTGTAGGACTTATTATCAACGCTCTTATTTTTTTACCTTTTTTAGGCGCATCTTGTTTATCGTACAATTTTTGCAAAATAGGTAAAGCAAAAGCAGCTGTTTTTCCTGTACCTGTTTGTGCAGATACAATAACATCTTTACCTTCCAAAATTGGTGGAATAGAACGTTGTTGTACCAAAGTAGGTTCTACATAACCAGAAGCTGCAACAGCTTTTTGAATGGGTTTTATAAGATGTAAGTCTTTAAATGACATAGGTATTGTGTTTGTTGTAAAGTTAGAATATTTGTTAATTCAAACTTTGATATAAAAATATTAAAATTACAAACCACGTCAGTTCGAGTGATTTGTGAAGTATGAGCAAATAGTATCGAGAACTATAAGGATTCAATTGCTTCTCGATACATTCCGATAAAAAAATCAGAACACTCGAAGTGACGAAATCGTTCTACCAACGTTCTTTTATCCAGTCGTTTTGTTCTTCTTCTGTTAAAAAAGTCCAAGCTATAAATCTACTGATTTTATGGCCTTGTCCCATTTCAATAGTTTTTACAACTGTCGCATTTACTTTTTCTAGAACTTTATAAGTTGGTTTTAGAGTGACTTCTTTCGAAATTAAACTAGTAAACCAAAAACATTGTTTGCCAAAATGCTTACTCTCATAAATCATGTCTTTTACAAAACGAGCTTCACCACCTTTGGTCCATAATTCGTTATGCTGTCCGCCAAAATTTAAAAGTGCTTTATTAGGGCGTTTCCCTTTGAGGTTCCTTTGTTTTTTTAAGCTTGCTTTTTGAGCATCTTCTGCTGAAGCATGAAATGGTGGATTACAAATAGAGAAATCTACTTTTTCTTCAGGTTTTAAAATGTCATAAAAAAAGTTGTTCGCTTTTTCTTGACGTCTAATTTCTAGAGTAGATCTTAAGTCATAATTTTTCTGCTCAATTTCTTTCGCAGATATAATAGCGGCTTCATCGGTATCACTTCCTATAAATGACCATCCATATTCATGATGACCAATAATAGGGTAAATACAATTGGCACCAACACCAATATCGATACCTTTAATATGATTTCCTTTAGGAATAACACTGCCTTCACCCTTTAAAAGGTCAGCAATATTATGAATGTAATCTGCTCTTCCTGGAATTGGTGGGCATAAATAGTGCTCAGGAATATCCCAGTAGTCTAATCCGTAATGGTGAATTAGTAAAGCCTTATTCAATGCTTTTACAGCAGCAGGATTAAAAAAATCGATAGAATCGTCACCGTATTTATTAGGTGCAACATAAGGACTTAATTTTGGTGAACTTTTTATAAGGGCATCAAAATTATAGCGTGATCTATGTTGATTTCTTGGGTGAAGTTCTGATTTTACTTCCGGATGCTGTTTTTTCTTTTCCAATTCTTAATAATTTAATAGGGACAAAGGTAATGGAAAACAAATTGGGTTATTAAGACCTAAGCCTAAATAACCCAATAAATTAAATAAATAATGATATTGTGATTAATCTACAGTTTTAAACCGTAGAACCTCATCACTATTTGTGCTTCACATTTTATGAGAAGCTAAGAGATTATAAGCTTTTATTATTCCATTGTTACGACCAAATCATCTTGTTTTACCATTTTTCCTTCAGATAAACTTACCGATTTAATTGTTCCAGATTTCTGGGCCGTTACTGTAGTTTCCATTTTCATGGCTTCAATAATAAACAAAGGATCATTTTCTTTTACAACAGAACCTTTCTTTACTAAAACCTTATATAACGAACCTTGCAGTGGTGCACCAATTTGATTGAAATCATTTGGGTCAATTTTAGTATTTTCTACTTTTGTAATGTTTAAAGTTGTATCAAATATTTCCACAAATCGATTTTCGCCATTCACTTTAAAGAAAACAGTTCGCATACCTTCACTATTAGGAATACTTACCGAAAGTAATTTTACAATAATGGTTTTTCCAGGTTCTAATGTAATGTTAGTTTCCTCTTGAAGTTTCATTCCAAAGAAGAAATCTTTAGTTGGTATGAGGGCTACATTGCCATAACGTTTGTAATTTTCGTGTGTTGTTTCAAAAACTTTTGGATACAGCATATATGATAAGAAATCTTCCATTTCAATAGGTCTTGTAAAACCTTGTTGGAATTTCTTTTTAAACGCAGCATATTCTTGAGTAAAATCTATAGGTTTTAAATGTGCATTTGGTCGTTCTGTATACGCGTCTCTATTTTTAAGGATAATTTTCTGAAGCTTTTTAGGAAAGCCTCCTGTTGGTTGACCTAAGTCTCCTTTAAAGAAATTAATAACAGACTCAGGAAATGAAATGCCTTCACCACGTTCCATAACATCTTCAGGTGTTAAATTATTGGTCACCATAAAAATCGCCATATCACCAACGACTTTAGAACTTGGGGTTACTTTGATGAGGTTACCAAACATCATATTAACTTGTGCGTACATTTTTTTTACCTCATCAAAGCGTTCTCCTAAACCTAAGGCAGTGGCTTGTGGGCGTAAGTTGGAATATTGACCTCCAGGAATTTCATGCTGATAAACCTCAGCGGTTCCTGCCTTTAATCCAGATTCAAAAGGATAATACATTTCACGTGTATCTTCCCAGTAGTTAGAAAACTGATTTAATGTTGGCATGTCAAAATCGTTGGCACGTTTTTGGCCTTTCATCATTTCTACAACCGCATTAAAATTAGGCTGAGACGTTAAACCAGATAATCCACCAAGTGCAACATCTACCACATCTACACCTGCTTCAATAGCTTTTAAATATGTGGCTGTTTGCAGAGAAGAAGTATCATGGGTATGCAATTGAATAGGAATGTTCACCGTATCCTTAAGCGCAGCAATCAATTCGGTAGCAGCGTAAGGTTTTAATAAGCCAGCCATATCTTTTATTGCTAACATATGAGCACCAGCATTTTCTAAATCTTTAGCCAGTTGTGTATAATATTTTAGATTGTATTTGGTTTGTTTTGGGTCTAAAATATCGCCAGTATAGCTAATGGCAGCTTGGGCAATTCCTCCAGTTTTTGTTCGGACATAATTAATGCTAGGCTCCATAGCTTCAACCCAATTGAGCGAGTCAAATATTCTAAAAACATCAACACCATTTTCCCAAGATTTTTCAACAAATTTTTCAATTAAATTGTCTGGATATGCTTTATAACCTACCGCATTAGACCCACGCAATAACATTTGAAACAAAATATTGGGTACTGCTTTACGCAATTCTCTTAAACGTGTCCATGGACTCTCGTGTAAAAAACGCATAGAAACATCAAAAGTAGCGCCTCCCCAAACTTCCATACTAAAGGTGTTTGGGTGGTTTTTAGCAAAACTTTCTGCTACTTTAAGCATATCGTAACTTCGCATACGTGTTGCTAAAAGTGATTGATGCGCATCACGCATGGTGGTATCCGTGTAGTGTATTTTAGAATCTTCTTTTAACCATTGGCAAAAGGCTTCTGGACCTAAATCTGTCAATAAATCTTTAGTCCCTTTAGGAAATGCATCCGCACGTTTAAATTTAGGAACTTTAGCAGTTCTGAAGACTTTAGTTTTGTCAATGTTTTTTACATCCGAATTACCATTAACAATGACTTCTGCAAGAAAGTTTACGGCTTTTGTAGTTCGATCTTGAGGTAGCTTAATTTCGAACAATTCAGGAGTATTCTGAATAAAGTTTACGGTCACTTTTCCTTCTTTAAAGGTGTCATGCTGAATAACATTTTGAAGGAAATGAATGTTGGTTTTTACACCTCTAATTCTAAATTCTTTTAAAGCACGAACCATTTTTCTAACCGCGCCATCAAGTGTTCTCCCTTGTGCAGAAACTTTTACTAACATAGAATCGAAAAAAGGACTCACTTTATAACCTTGATAAATACTACCCGCATCTAAACGGATTCCCATACCAGAAGCACTTCTGTAAGTGGTAATATTACCATAATCTGGTGTGAAATTATTTTCTGGATCTTCTGTTGTTAATCTACATTGTAGAGCAAAACCATTGGTTTTTATAGAGTCTTGCTCGTATATTTTTATTTGTTGATCTGATAGTTTATAACCCCCAGCAATAAATATTTGAGTTTTTACTAAGTCAATGCCTGTGACCATTTCGGTAACGGTATGCTCTACTTGAATTCGTGGATTGACTTCAATAAAATAAACATTTTCTTGTTCGTCTATTAAAAATTCTACAGTACCAATATTATTGTAATTAACTTCTGAAGTAATGGCAACGGCATACTTATACAAAGCGTCCTTTACGTTTTGAGAGATGTTAAATGAAGGCGCAATTTCTACCACTTTTTGATGGCGTCTTTGTACGGAACAATCACGTTCAAATAAATGACGAATATTGCCATGTCTATCTGCTACAATTTGTACTTCAATATGTTTAGGGTTTTCAACATATTTTTCTAAAAACATGGTGTCATCACCAAAAGCATTCAAAGCTTCATTTCTGGCAGAATCAAAGTTTTGCTCTAAATCTTTATCTGTTCTCACAACGCGCATCCCTCGACCTCCACCACCAGAAGCAGCTTTTAGCATTAAAGGATAACCTATGGAATTAGCTTCCGAAATTGCAATTTTTAAAGAGGTTAAGCTGTTTTTATTACTTTCTATAATAGGAACATTACATTTTACAGCAATTTTCTTAGCTGTGATTTTATCTCCCAAGGCATCCATAACTTCAGGGTCTGGACCTATAAAAATAATACCATTTTCCGCACAGCGTCTTGCAAATTCTGAATTTTCAGATAAGAAACCATAACCTGGGTGAATAGCATCAACCTTTTTTTCTTTAGCCAAAGCAACTAATTCTTCAATATCTAAATAAGGCTTTAAAGGATCATTATCTTCTCCAATTTGATACGATTCATCCGCTTTATTTCGGTGTTGCGAATAACGATCTTCATAAGTGTAAACTGCAACAGTAGCAATGTTTAATTCAGTACATGCTCTAAGCACACGTATTGCAATTTCACTTCGATTAGCAACTAATATTTTTTTTATTTTCATGATTAAATATCTGTTTGAATAGTGATTTTGTGATGCTTTAAAGTTAAGGAATTTATTAGGCAACTAATTATTAAATACAGATGATCTCAATTGAAAGTCATGGTTTTAACTTTTTATTAATACTTCACTTGTATGAATAGATTTTGAGTCTTTTTTTGAAATTACATATTGTTAACGAAATGTTAAATATCATGTTTTTTAAAACTCCCATTTGAGGTTTCTCGTAGGTGTTTGTATACCACCAAAAGGTGGTGCATTTAACTATTTAAAAACTAATCAACATGAAAAACAAAATTACTCTTGTTGTTGCTGTAGCAATGACATTCTTTACTTCAACAAATGCATTTGCGCAGTTAGTGACTAGCGGCGCAGATGACGGAACAGACGGAACATTGCGAAATGAAATCGCAGATACACCCAGCGGAGGTGTTATAACTTTTGATGCATCAGTGTTATCAGTGAGTTTAAATAGTGAACTATTAATTGATAAGGACTTAATAATTACTGGAACTCCTTCATCTATGGTAACTATAGATGCAAATAGCAACGGTAGAGTATTTAATATTACTGCAGGTGTGGTAGAATTAAATGATTTAATGTTAATTAATGGTATTGAAGTTGATGGTGGAGCTATTTATATAACAAACTCTAGTGTAACGATTAATAATTCAGCTATAATAGGAAATACAGCAAATGGAGCTTCAGGTTCTGGAGGAGGAATTTTTAATGCAATTGGTGGTGTTTTAGTCGTTAATAATTCTGAAATTTCAAATAATAGAGCAAATAGAGCAGGTGGTGGAATTGAAGATAATTCGGGTGAGGGATTAGCAATTACATTATTAAATGTTAACTTAAATAATAACAACGCAGGTGTGTCTCCTGCTATAGCAGCTCCAGGAAATGGTGGTGCATTACATATTACTGGTGCAGGAAGTACTTCTATAACTGGAGGAACCGTTACTGGAAATACAGCCGCAAAAGAAGGTGGTGGCTTATGGAATGGTAGTGGAGTTTTAGATGTGATTGATGTAACGATAATAGAAAACTCAGCTGTAGGTGATGCTACAGGTGGGGGAGGTATTTATAATAATGGTAACGGATCTATAAATATTTCAGCAGGAACAATATTATCAGGCAATATCGCTTCAGGAGCAACACCAGGTGGTCGTGGTGGTGCTATTTTTAATAATACAGATGGGGTTTTAAATCTAGCAAATGGATTGGCAATAACAGGAAACTACGCAAGTAGAGCAGGTGGTGCGATTGAAGATAGTTCTAATGGAACATTGATTTTATCGGGTGTAACACTTACAGGAAATGCTGCAGGTGTAGATATTGGTTTAGGGAATACAATTACGCCAAACCCAGGGAATGGTGGTGCTGTTCATTTATCAGGAACAACAAATGCAACGGTTTCTAGTTTTACAACAGTATCAAATAATTATGCGGCTAAAGAAGGTGGTGGCTTATGGAATAACCTAGGGACTATGGATGTAAGCTTTACCTTTTTAGATGCTAATATCGCTTCAGGTAATGATGCAGATGATGGTGGTGGAGCTATTTTTAATAACGGAGGAACTTTAGTTGTTGGTAATGCAGCAGCGATAACAAATAACATTGCAAATGGAACTTCTGGTTCTGGTGGTGGGATTTTAAGTACGGATGGTGCTGTTACAATTACAGATGCTGTTTTAGCTTTTAATCAATCTAACCGTGCAGGTGGAGCTATTGAAATTATTAACGGGGCTATAGATTTTTCAGGAAATTATAATGTTAGTGGTAATAATACAGGTGTTGCACCAGCAGTGGCTAGTCCAGGTAATGGTGGAGGACTTCACATTAGTGGTGCAGGAACTGCAACAATTATAGGTGGAACAATGAATGATAATATGGCTGCTAGAGAAGGTGGTGCATTATGGAATAGTACAGCTACAATGATTGTAGATGGTGTAACTATTACTGGAAATAGGGCTTTAGGTGATGGAGCAGATGATGGTGGTGCTGGAATCTTCAATAATGGCGGAACTTTAAATGTGATTAACGGAACTTTAATTTCAAATAATATAGCTTCAGGTGCTTCTGCATCTGGTGGTGGATTATTAAGTACAGCTGGGAATATAACAATTATGGATTCAACATTTGATAGTAATGCAGCAAATAGAGCAGGTGGTGCTATTGAACTGATTGATGGGAACTTGATGTTTTTAAATTCAACAATGTCTAATAATAATGTCGATGGATTAGCAGGAACTGCAGCGCCAGGAAATGGTGGTGGATTTCATGTTACAGGAATGTCTGGAACGGTTGTTATTTCTACAAGTACAATTACAGGAAATGCTGCTGCTAATGAAGGAGGTGGGCTATGGAATCAAGGAGGAACTACAATGTCAGTTTCTATGTCTACAATAGATAATAATACAGCTGCTGAAGGTGGTGGAATTTATAACAACACAGGATCAATGACGTCTGTAATGACGAGTACAATTTCAGGAAATACAGCTTCAGTTTCTGGTGGTGGATTAACAAATAATGGTGCAAGTTTAGATCTCAATGCGGTTACGGTTGCCATGAATTCAACTGATGGAATTGGTGGTGGTATCGATGCGGTTAACACGGTTTCTTTAAAGAATACAATTGTGGCTTTAAATACGGCAGTAACAGGAATGGATGTTTCTGGAATGTTTACCTCAAATGATTATAACTTAATAGGCTCTGATGATTTAGCTGTTTTTACAACGCAAATGAATGATTTAGAGGAAGTAGATCCATTATTGGGAGCTTTACAAGATAATGGTGGTGTGACATTAACACATCAATTATTAAGTAATTCTCCTGCTTTTGATGCGGGAGATGCAACAGATGTATTTGTAGATCAAATTGGTCAAGTTGTATTTGGCGGTTCTAGAGATATGGGATCTTTAGAAGCGCAATTGTCCTTATCAATTGATGATTTCAATGCAGCATCAGTTTTAAATATTTACCCAAATCCTTCAAAAGGTCAGTTTAATATTGTGATAGATAATGCAGTTTCTGGTGCTATAAATGCTCAAATTGTATCCTTATCTGGACGTTTAGTAAAAGACGTTCAATTAGGAAATGGAATCAATTCTATGGACATTAGAGGGATGTCTACTGGAGTTTATATCGTTAATGTATTTACAGAACAAGGAAGAGTATCACATAAGTTGATTTTGGATTAATAGTAATTACTTAATAATTAAAAAGACCATCGGAAGATGGTCTTTTTTTGTTTTTACTATTTTTATTTGAGAGCGAACCAAAACGGTAATACTTTTGTTTTAAGTTTTTGGAACGCTTCAGGTAAATCAGTTAAAGGTTCCGCGGTAAACGTGAAGGGTTGATCAGCTTCAAAATTCCAGTACGGTTCTTCTAATATACCATCCGTAGATTTTGTATGTGATTTTGGGAAGTTCGTCATAGAGAACTTTCCGTCATTATTCATATCGATACCAAAGACTTTTAAATCTTTTAAGGTTGAATACGTTAGACTCAGTTTTAAATGAAGCGATTTATGATCATCAGACTTATAGAATTCCTTCTCTTTTACGGAGAAGTTTTTAAGTTCAGAGCTCCATGACTGATTAGGGTGTACAAACTTTGACAGTTCATTTTGAATATTTAAACTATCACTTTCTGTTTTAATAAAAGTAACTAAGTTTTCTTGGCGGATTACAATCGTTTTTTCTTGAGGGTTTACGGTAACTGTTGTCTTTTCTGAAAGGATGTTACTTTGATGAACACCGAAAAAAGTACCTACTACAAAGAATAGTATTTTAATTTCTTCCATGGGCTAATTTAAATAAAACAATAAGATTACTGTTTGTTTCCAAAATTTAAATCACTTCGATAGTGTAGGTGGCAACAATATCATTCTTTATTTTTAGGTGAACGTCGTAGGAACCTTTATGTTTAAAATTGTATTTAAATGTTACAATTCCATTTTTGCTTATAACATCATAAATTTTATAAGGTATCTTTTTTGTTTTTATTATGCGAACTAATGAAATAGTATTCGTAGAAATGTCTTTTAATGATTTAAACTGAAAGGTGATGTCTTTATTCTTTGTAATTGTTGTATTCAATTTCTTAGGACCAATAGGAATTATTTTGTGCTCAAATGTTTCTCCATAAACTATGGGTTCAGCTACAAACTTCGTAGTTTTTAAAGTGTCATTAAGAAACCATTTTTTTTGAAGTGGAAAATGGTTTTTTGCAAATAAAACTGGATCAGTTAGAAAATAACCATCATTATAATCCGAAATAAAATAGCTTTTGTTAATCATATAACCACTAGACCAAGTGGCATCACATACATACCACTTGTTGTTTAATTTTACGGCATTCCAAGAATGGTTTAAGTTTTCCAGTTTTTCGACGTTAGTTTCAAAAGATCTGCCGTAGCCATCTACAATTATACATTCTATATCTGCAATAAAACATAATTCCTTAATAAGATACGCATAACCCGTACACATCGTTTTTTTCTGATTTAGTAGTTTTTTGAAGGCTATTTTCTTGTAGTAATTATTCCATTCTACATAACCTAAACTATCACTTTTAAATTTTTTCCGCGCTCTACTGACTTTATTATGCTGATTAGAATCTCCTTTAATATTGGTGCAAACCCAATTATAAATAGCTCTAAATTTTTCAACATCTGTGGTGAGATTGGTTGTTAATTTATGCGCTAAAAGAGATAGGTTTTCTATGCTATGACCTTCATATAATTTGGCTGTATTATCTGCTTTTGTAAAATCTATGTTTTTAAAATCTGATACTTGAGCGTTAGAACTATTAATGAGCACAGCTAAAAAGATGACGAACCAATTTTTCATAATATAAAATATTAGTCTCTTTTAGATTTGTAAATATCTTTGACAGCTATTTTACCCAAAATCATACAAGAATCAACTTTCATATCAATATTGAGTTCAATTTTTGAAGCTGAATTTTTATTTTCTATGACCACTTTTTGTGATTCAAAGCCAAGATAGCTAATGACTAAAACATCTCCTATTTTTAGTTTTTCAAGAAAGGTGAAATTTCCGTCAAAATCAGTAGCAATGCCAACTGTCGAACCTTGTAAAACCACATTTGCACCAGGAAGTGGTAAATCTCCCTCTGTTACATTACCTTTTATAATGATATTTTTTTCGAATTTATTGGCTTTAAGTTCAGATGTGTTTTGTTTTGGTTCAATCGTGTTCGTTGTGTCTTGTGCATGTGCGGTAAAGCTAGCGAGGAATGTTACACAAGCTAATCCTATGCCTCTTAAGAAACTTAATCGCTTATTATTTTTCGGTTTTTTATTGTATACGGTTAACTGATTTTTATTAAAATGACCACACGTATTTTGAGAGGACTTGTTTTTAAAGAAAACGATAATTTCTTCTGCATTCATTTGCGTAAAGTCTATGACTTCTTTTTCGCATGAGTTGCAAAAACCACCTTTCTCAGTTGGTGAAAATTGGTTAAAGTTTTCTGAACATGGTGTTTTAATGTCTAAGTTAAATTGATTCTTCATAATATAAAGTTTTAATGTTAGTGTACATCAAACTTAGGTATCAATTAAAAAACAGAAAACGAAGGTTTAGCTAACGCTTCTTTTCGATGAGTAAAATAGAGTTTTCAGTTAGTTTGTGGAAAATAAAAAACCACTTTGAATTAACAAAGTGGTTTCAAATAGAGGAGATTGCCACGTCCTGCGTCTTCGCAATGACGTTTCAAATATTACTTACTTCAATAATTCGTAGCTACGCTTAATAAAGTTCGTTAACTCTTCACCTTTTAAAAGGCCTTGAGATAAACGTGCTAAATCTAAACTTTGTGTAATTAAACGTTCTTTATTCTCTTTAGTTTCAGTTTCTAAAATTTCACTAACTAATGGAGAATTTGTATTAACGATAAGGTTATACATTTCTGGCATATTACCAAACATCTGCATTCCACCACCGCCACCAGTCTGCTGCATTTCTTTCATACGACGCATAAATTCTGGTTGTGTAATAATAAATGGAGAAGCATCACTATCCATAGCTTCTAATTGTACAGCAAACTTTTCAGAAGGTACAACTTCTTTTAAAAGTGTATCTAATTCTGTTTGTTGCTCTTCAGATAATTTAGAAATAGTAGTTTCATCTTTCTTGATTAAATTATCAATATGATCACCATCTACACGTGCAAAAGAAATATTTTCTTTAGTAGATTCTAATTTCTGAATTAAGTGAGGTACAATAGGTGAATCTAACATTAACACTTCATAACCTTTAGCTTTTGCAGCTTCAATATAACTGTGCTGTTGGTCTTTGTTAGAAGCATAAAGCAATACTAGCTTACCGTCTTTATCTGTTTGAGTTGCTTTTGTTTTGTTAAAAAGCTCTTCATAGGTATAATATTTACCATCAACGGTTGGGTACAATGCAAAGGCATCTGCTTTTTCGAAGAATTTATCTTCAGAAAGCATTCCGTATTCAATAACAAGTTTAATATCATCCCATTTAGCTTCAAAATCCTCACGGTTAGAGTTAAATAATGATTTCAACTTATCAGCGACTTTACGAGTGATGTAAGATGAAATTTTCTTCACAGCACCATCAGCTTGTAAATAAGAACGCGATACGTTTAATGGAATATCTGGAGAATCAATAACACCACGTAACATGGTTAAGAATTCAGGTACAATCCCTTCAACATTATCCGTTACATAAACTTGGTTTTGGTATAATTGAATCTTATCCTTCTGCATGTTCATGTCATTACCCATCTTAGGGAAATACAAGATACCTGTTAAGTTAAAAGGATAATCTACATTTAAATGGATATGAAATAGAGGCTCTTCAAATTGCATTGGGTACAATTCTCTGTAGAATCCTTTGTAATCTTCAGCTTCTAATTCAGTTGGTTGTTTTGTCCAAGCCGGATTAGGGTTGTTAATAATATTATCTACAGTAATCTGTTTGTGTGGTTCTGTAGTTTCTTTACCTTCTGCATCTGTAGTTGTTGCTGGTGTAAATTCTGGATCGTTTACTTCCTTTGTTCCAAATTTAATTGGAATAGGCATAAACTTATTATACTTATTCAATAACTCACTAATTCTATTGTCTTCTAAAAATTCAGTAGAGTCTTCAGCAATGTGAAGAATAATTTCTGTTCCTCTATCTGCTTTATCAGAAGGCTCTAGCGTAAATTCTGGAGACCCATCACATGTCCAATGTGCTGCATCTGCACCAGTATGTGATTTTGTGATGATTTCAACTTTTTCTGCTACCATAAAAGCAGAGTAAAAACCAAGACCAAAGTGTCCAATAATTCCTGAATCTTTAGCAGAATCTTTGTACTTATCTAAGAACTCTTCAGCACCAGAAAAAGCGACCTGGTTAATGTATTTTTCAACTTCTTCAGCAGACATCCCTAAACCTTGATCAATGATGTGAAGTTTTTTACCTTCCTTATCAATCTTTACTTCAATGATTGGATTTCCGTAATCAGATTTAGATTCACCTATGCTTGTAAGGTGTTTTAATTTTAGTGTGGCATCTGTACCATTACTAATAAGCTCACGTAAAAAGATTTCGTGATCACTGTATAAGAACTTTTTAATTAACGGAAAGATATTCTCTACCGATACATTAATACTTCCTTTTGTCATGATATATAGTTTTTTGTATTATTAATTTGAATAATAACTTACAGTCAAATAAAATACCAAGAAAATATTTGTGACAAGATGACATACAGAATAATATTGAAACAGCATGAAGTTCCTTTTAGTTAAAAAAACAGATTAAGCTATGCGTGCATAGCTAATGTAAGCACAACTAAATCTTTTCTAGCTTTGAAAATGTTAGCTTTGTTTTTATAAAAAATATCAAATTTAAAATTCCATGTATAATTCAAAAATAATAGGCTTAGGTAAATATGTCCCAGATAACGTTGTAACTAATGATGACTTATCTAAGATGATGGATACTAACGACGAGTGGATACAAGAACGAACAGGTATAAAAGAACGTCGTTGGGTAGAAAAGGGCAGTGGTGATACTACGGCAACTATGGGGGTAAAAGCAGCCAAGGTTGCTATTGAACGTGCAGGTATAGATAAAGATGATATTGATTTTATCATTTTCGCAACGTTAAGTCCAGATATGTATTTTCCTGGTCCAGGTGTGCAAGTGCAACATGCTTTAGGTATTAAAACAGTTGGTGCTCTCGATGTTCGTAATCAATGTTCTGGTTTTGTTTATGCCATGTCTGTAGCCGATAACTTTATTAAGACAGGAATGTATAAAAACATTTTAGTGATTGGTAGCGAGTTACATTCATTTGGTTTAGATAAAACAACACGTGGAAGAGGTGTTTCAGTAATTTTTGGAGATGGAGCAGGTGCTGCTATATTAACAAGAGAAGAAGATAACTCTAAAGGAATTTTATCAACACATTTACACTCAGAAGGAGAGCATGCCGAAGAGTTAGTTTTAGTAGCGCCAGGAATGGGGAAACGTTGGGTAAGCGATATCATTGCAGATAATGATCCTAATGACGAAAGTTATTTCCCACACATGAATGGGCAATTTGTATTTAAAAATGCAGTAATTCGTTTTAGTGAAGTGATTATGGAAGGTTTAATGAAAAATAATTTAGAAGTCGATGATATTGATATGCTAATTCCGCACCAAGCTAATTTGCGTATCGCACAATTTATACAACGTAAGTTTAAATTAAGTGATGATAAAATATTTAATAATATTCAGAAATACGGAAATACAACTGCAGCTTCAATTCCGATTGCTTTAACAGAAGCATGGGAAGAAGATAAAATAAAAGCAGGTGACACCGTTGTGTTGGCAGCCTTTGGTAGTGGATTTACTTGGGGAAGTGTGATTATCAAGTGGTAACAGACAACTTTCGCTATACCTATATTTCATAAATATAATTTTTTGATGAACCTGATTTGTGCCAACAGATCAGGTTCTTTAATTTTAATAGTACATATTAAATTGCTTTTATATTCTTATTTCATATATTAACACCTTAAACCTAACAAAGACAAGGGAGAATAACTCTACTTTTTCAATTATATATTGAAACTTCTCCCATGACTTTTAACTTATAAACTAATATAACAAACAACAAAATTATGAGTACAAGTAGTCCTACTTATGCCGTTAAATTCAAAAAGAAAATTCAAGATTTTGGCCCCGCCTTTTTTATTATTGGCTATGTCGTCGGAACCGGAAGTGTGACCTCAATGGTGGTTTCTGGTGCTAAATTTGGATTAAGCTTGTCTTGGGCTCTTCTGTTATCCTGTTTTTTTACTTATTTTTTATTGATTTCAATTAGCAAACTGACCATCGTTACAGGTAATACGCTTATGTTATTGTTCAAAAAAACATTTGGTAAGCCTATTACACTATTTATTATAACCGCTTTAGCAGTATCCATTATTTCTTCGGTTATTGGAGTTATGGGAGTTGTTGCTGAGGTTTGTATGGAATGGATTTCGGTAAAAACATCAATCTCCTTTTTAAACAAGCCTGTAATTGCAACTTTTTTTATTGCTTTATTAATTGCTCTTTTCTGGACAGGAAAGCATGAGAATTTTATAAAAGCCATGAGTCTTATGGTTGGCTTTATGGCGCTCGCTTTTATTTTTACCAGTTTTATGGTTTTAAAGGAGTCAGGAAAATCAATCATTGAGTTTTTTCCAGATTTACCAACAGGTGATAATACAGGTTTAATCATAGCAGGAATTGTTGGGACTACAATGGCAGGGGTTTGTTTGGCATCTCGTAGTATTTTAGTACATGAAGAAAAATGGGGCTTAAACGATTTAAAAAAAGAAAATAAAGATGCAATGTCTGCAATGGTCATGACTTTTTTAATAAGTCTAGCCATTATGATTAGTGCAACAGGAACACTCTATTTTAAAGGAACACCCGTAAATGATGCTACAGATTTAATGTCCGCTTTGGGGCCATGGGCGGGCGATTTTGCTTTAACATTATTTACATTAGGTATTGTTGGTGCGGGCTTATCATCAATTTTCCCGAACCTACTTTTATTTCCTTGGTTAATTGCAGATTATACAGATACACCACGAAATATGAAAAGATCACTATTTAAAGTTATAGTGGTTTTAGTAGCATTATCTGGATTAATAGTACCTTTTTTAGGGGGGAAACCTGTATGGATCTTAATCGCTTCCCAAGCATTTAGTCCTTTTGTAATGCCATTAATAACACTGTTTTTAATAATTTTACTGAATAAATCAGACTTAATGAAATCACATAAACCTTCACTTTGGATGAATATAGCTTTAGTAGCAACATTCATTTTTAATTGTTTCATGTTATATGTTGCGATTTTAGGATTTATAGATTTTGTACAATAATACTTTAAGCGATAATACAATAACCATGAGTGAGGACTTACAGAAATATGCACACATACCTTTAAAACAAAAATCTAATAGAGTTTGGAGAACTTATGAGGGAGGAGCTTTAATTGATCGATGGAAAAAAATGACACCAGAAGTAGATGGACAAATGCCTGAACAATGGATAATGTCTACAATAACAGCGCGCGGAAATGGCAGACCTGAAGACGAAGGGCTTTCTCTGATAGAAACTGAAGATGGTGTTTTTCCTTTAAAGGATTTAATTAATTCTGATTTAGATTTATATTTAGGTAAAGATCTTGCTGAAAAATTCGGAACTACAGGTGTGCTCATTAAAATGTTAGACTCTATGGAGCGTTTAACAGTTCAAGTACACCCAGATAAAAACTATGCAAAAACTGTTTTTAATTCAGAATTTGGTAAAACAGAATCTTGGTATGTTTTAAACACAAGAGAAATTGATGGTGAAAAACCTGTGGTTTATATGGGGTTTAAAAAACACGTCACTAAAGAGATCTGGAAAACGCATTTTGAGAATCAAAACATTGAAGGAATGTTAGATTGTTTACATAAAATCGAGGTAAAACCAGGTGATGCTTTTATGATTTACGGTGGTGTACCACATGCTATTGGTGCAGGCTGTTTTTTAATGGAAGTACAAGAACCTACGGATTATACGATGCGTGTTGAAAAAACAACGCCTGCAGGTTTAAAAATAGGTCCAGAATTAATTCATCAAGGTGTAGGCGAAGAAAAAATGTTAGAATGTTTCCATTATGATACTTTTACTATTGACGAAGCTTTAAATGAATGGAAAATAACTCCTGAAGTTTTAGAGGAGTCAGCTGAACATACATTCAAAACACTATTCAATAAAAAGCATACTAATTGTTTTGGGTTAAGCGAACTGCTTTTAGATGGAGAACATACCATTAAAGGAAATGGATGTTTCTACGTTGCGGTAATTTATTCAGGCGATGGCGTCATAGATTGCAACGGAAAACAATACGATTATAAACAAGGGGATGAAATCTTTATATCAGCAGCGATTTTAGAAATTACTTTTAGATCTCATGAGGCATCTAAAATTTTACTTTGCTATCCTCCGAGTTAGAAAAGATTAATGATTAAGAAAAAGAAAAACGAATTAAAAATTAGAAATGAATTTATTTAATTTAGAAGATAAAACAATTCTTATAACAGGAGCTTGCGGAGTTCTTGGAGGTGGAATTGCTAAATATTTATTAGAAAACAATGCAACGGTTATTTTACTGCATTATAAAACGGAGGCACTTAATAATACAGTCGCTGATTTTAAAAAAATTAGTGACAAAGTAGAAGGCTATGTTTGTAATGTTGTTGAAGAAAAATCACTTCAAGATGCTGCTAGTAAAATCATGGCAAAATACGGTAAGATAGATGCTTTAATAAATGCTGCGGGTGGAAATAAGCCTGGTGCTACTGTGGCCCCCGGACAATCTGTGTTTGATGTAGATATCGAACAATTTAAACAAGTTATAGATCTAAACTTATTTGGTAGTATCATTCCTTCATTGGTGTTTGGTAAAGAAATGGCTAAAAATAAGAAAGGAACAATTATTAACTTGTCTTCTATGGCTGCAGATAGAGTAATCACACGTGTTATGGGGTATTCTGCCTCAAAAGCAGCGATTGATAATTTTACCAAATGGATGTCTGTTGAGTTGGCTCAAAAATATGGAGAAGGCATGCGTGTTAATGCTGTAGCACCTGGTTTTTTTATAGGAAATCAGAACAGAGCATTATTAACAAACGAAGACGGAAGTTATACGGATAGAGGAAATACAATTATTAGAAATACACCAATGGGACGTTTTGGAGATGCAGATGAACTTAATGGAGCGATCCATTATTTATGTTCGGAAGCTTCAAAATTTGTAACAGGAATTGTGGTTCCTATTGATGGTGGATTTAGTGCCTATAGCGGAGTTTAATTTTTTGATGCTTTAAGATTGCTTTTTTAAGATGTTACAGGTGTAAGGTCATATAACAATAATAGTAGAGCAAGAAAATAAGAATTAAAAAAAAAGCGTTTGATGTATATTTTAAAGAAGAGAAGCTAAAGCCTATATTATTGCGGTAAAAGGAGATATCACTTCAGATGTTTTAAATACCATGGATTACGTTGTTTTTGCAATGAATTAGATGAAAGTCAATTAGATTAAATTGATTTTAAAACATAAAAAAAGCCCAAACAAATTTTGTTTGGGCTTTTTCGCTATTAACCAACCTTAACTAAAACTATTATAAAAATTAATTTATAATATATTACTTAAAAACTATACTACTATAGACGTCAGGACTCCTATATTATTACATGACTTTGGGTATTTAACTCGCATTTAACAAATAACCAAAGCTGTAGATTTGGGGTATTTATGCGTTATATTAATTTTAAGTTTTACTGTTTAAAACATACCTCCACCTTCTTGAACATCACTATCGCGTTGTTTACGAGATTTTGCACTGTAATTTCCTCCTCCAAAACGGTAAGATAAGCGCGCTGATATTTGTTGACTTTCCCAATTAAATTGTCCGTGTTGTGTATATGGACGCTCGCTATCAAACTCTGCAAACATGGTATCAAAAATGTCATTATAGCTCAAGCTAAAATTAGCTCTGTCTTCCATAAATGTATAGCGCATTCCTAGGTTGACCATAAGCATGTCGTTCATTTCAAATTGAATATTCTGATTTTTTCCTCTATACATTCCAAAGGCTGAAAAACTTAAACTTTTACTGACTTTAAAGTTGTTAAATACTCTTGCACTCCAAGCTAAATTGTCAACTTCAACGGTATTTAAAAGTATATTCTGATTGTCATCAAAAGATTCTGCTAAACTTTTTTGAGATTGAGAATACAAATCAAAACTCGCATTAATACTCCACCATTTTGTTGGACGGTAGCTTGAAGACAATTCGACACCATAAGCTGTTGTGTTGTCAAAATTTAAGTTAGTCATAATTAAACGGTTAACGTCGGTACGATCAATTAAAATAGCTTGTTGAATTTCGTCTTCTATAATTCTGTAAAAAATGCCACCAGTAATACTTCCTTTTTCAAGCTGTCTTGTATAATTTACTTCCATCGAGTTTGTAAATTGAGGACGTAATTCTTGATTTCCAAATTGAGAAATTAAAGGTGTGTTCCATTCAGGTAAAGGATTTACTTGTCCAATTCCAGGTCTGTCAATTCGTCGACTATAACTTAGTTGGTATGAATTTTTTTCTGAAGGTGTATAAGTAAAAAATGCTGAAGGATATAATTCAAAATAATTATTTTCAAAAGGAATCGTTAATGCTTCGTTAGACGCTAAGTCTTTTTTAAACGCATCAGAATCGACATTGACGGTTTCTGCTCTTAAGCCCAATTGGTAACTCCACTTTTCTTTTTTTGTGCCATAAGTAGCATAAGCTGAATAAATATCTCTCACGTAATCAAAACGAGTCGTTGTTGGTATGTAGTCTCCGTTCTGGTTCGTTTCTCTTGCATCTGATTGGTAGAACAAACTTGTATCAAACAAACGTGCTTGTAAGCCAAATTCTAATTTTGTGGATTCAGATAGAGGATTCGTGTAATCTAAATTAAGTGTTGTATTTGTTCTGTCGGTATCTGTTTGTTCAAGAAAGTTAGGACGTTGAGAACTGTAAAAGGTATTTCCTGTATCTGTTAGACCACTGTAAGTATTGTAATCTGCTTCAAACTCTATGCTATGTCCTTCTTCATTAAAATCATGTTTATAATTGACATTATATTGCTGCGAATCATTCTCGTTATCACCACGTGTATATTGAGATTCGTCTAAACTAGGATTTGTTAAATAGGCAATACTAGAATAAACATTGCTCCACCCGTTAAAAAGGTTTTGATTGGTAAACACCGAAATTGTATTCTTATCATTGAGGTAGTAATCAACACCAACTTTAAATAAATGCGATTTATTATTGTTTAAAATATCAAAGTTTTGCTCAATCGCTTGGTCAATACGATCAATCTGTCCATAATTAACATTCTTTGTCACGCTATTGCTGTAAGAACCATAAAAATTCAGCTTACCATTTCTGTAATTTGCATCAATAGAACTATTAAATTTAGGTTCAATATCATAAGCTAAACCAAAGTTAATATTACCATTAAAACCAATTTTAGTGTTTTTATGAAGTATAATATTGATAATACCACTCATGCCTTCAGGGTTATATTTGGCTGAAGGGTTTGTAATTAATTCAATACTTTTTATTGAAGAAGAAGGAATTTGTTTTAATAATTGATCGGCAGGAATATTAGATAGTTTCCCATCGACCATAACCCTGACATTTTCGTTACCACGTAAGCTTAAAGTGCCTGTTTGTTGATCTACGCTTACTGAAGGTAGATTGTTCATGATTTCGCTTGCCGTTGCGCCAGCGGTTTGTAAATCTTTGCCAATGGTGATCACTTTTCTATCTACTTTTTGTTGAATAGTAGAAACATCAGCAACAATAGTAACTTCGTCTAAACCCATAGATTCTTCTTCAAGTTTAATATCACCTAACTCGAGTTTGTAATTTCCTTTTCCGATTGTAACCGTGCGGTCTATGGTTTTAAAACCAACAAATTGGATGGATACAATAATTTTTCCTTCTGGAATGTTTTCTATTTTAAAAGTACCATCGTCACTGGTAATACCGCCTGTAATTATTTTTTTCGCCATATCTTTAATAACGATATTGACATAAGGTAAAGGTTGATTGAGGTCTGCATCAATAACACGTCCTGAAACAGAACCGTTTTTAATATCAGAATTAGAGTTGGGTTGTGCACTTATAATAGTTGATGATGCTATTACAAGCATTAATAAGAAATGCTTCATTTTGATTGATTTATTTTTTTTGATTGAATAGGTTGTTTGTGAAATAGAAGACGACTATATTTATGTTATGTTACCCTAAATTTTTCTCTTAACATTTTTTTAACACTATGAATAAAACAACATTAGTTATCGGAGCGTCATTAAAACAAGAGCGCTATTCTAACATTGCAATCAAGAGGTTGCGAAGTTATAATCATGAAGTCAAGGCTTTTGGCTTAAGAAAAGGAAATATTGAAGACGTATCAATAGATACAGAATTAATGCCTTATAAAGGTATTGATACTGTTACCTTATATTTAAATCCGCAACGTCAAAAACCATATTACGATTACATAATAGGACTTAACCCTAAACGTGTCATATTTAATCCTGGAACAGAAAACTCAGAGTTTTACAATGTTTTAGAACAGAATAATATTGAGTTTGAAGAAGCTTGCACCTTAGTTTTATTGGGTACAGGGCAATATTAGGCTTTCTTCTTTATAAGAAGTAAACCTAAAAACATAAATAGTCCGTTGTAAATTAGTATTTCAAATCCGATTTCGTGACCGTTAAATAATGCTTTAGAATAAAGGTTTAATAGGTAAGAAATTAGAGGTGCTATAATAGCAACAATCCAGACCAACTTATCTTTAATTTCAATTTTGGTGATTAAACCAAAAGCAAATAAGCCTAATAACGGTCCGTAAGTGTAGCCTGCCGCTTTAAAGAGTTCCCAGATAACTGAGACATCTTTAAAGATAAAATCGAATAACAAAATAACCAAAACAAGCACAGCACTAAAACCGATATGGACACGTTTTCTAAGGCCTTTTCTTTTGGTTTCTGGTTTGTTTTCAATGTCTAAAATATCAAAACAAAAAGAGGTAGTTAAGGAGGTTAAAGCAGAATCTGCACTAGAATAAGCTGCAGCAATCAAACCAAGTAAAAAGAACGCTGAGGTTACAATACCTATTTCTGGAAGCATAGCAATAGTAGGAAATAAATCATCCTTAGATGCCGTGATACCATGGATTGCTGCATATTGTGTTAGCATTAAACCAAGAACTAAGAAAAGGATATTTACAAAAATGAGGACAACACTAAAAGTGACCATGTTTTTTTGAGCATCTTTTAAATTACGACAAGTTAAGTTCTTCTGCATCATATCTTGGTCTAAACCAGTCATGGTAATAGTAATGAAAATTCCAGATAAAAAGCTCTTCCAAAAGTATTGAGGACCATTGCCGTCTTCAAAAAAGAAAACCTTACTCAGGTTACTTTCTTTGGTGTAAGTAATCACATCTCCAATACTATTTAAATCTAAAGCAGATGCTAAAAATACAATGGTAACTACAACAGAAACCAACATAAAGAAAGTTTGAAGTGTATCTGTGAAAATGATTGTTTTTATGCCTCCTTTAAAGGTGTAAAGCCAAATTAAAGCAATAGTAATTATTACGGTGAAAGCAAAAGGAATATCGAATAAATCAAAAACTAAAAGTTGTAAAACTTTAGCGACTAGAAATAAGCGAAAAGCAGCACCAACGGTCCTAGAAATAAGGAATGCAACAGAGCCTGTTTTGTAACTCACAACACCAAAACGATCTCTTAAATACGTGTAGATAGAGGTAAGGTTAAGTTTGTAATAGAGTGGTAATAACACAAAAGCGATGATTAAGTACCCAAAAAAATACCCGAAAACAACTTGTAAATAACCAAATTGTTTTGCTTCAATAGCACCAGGAACAGAGATAAATGTAACACCAGACAAAGAAGCACCGATCATACCAAAAGCTACTAAATACCATGGTGCGGACTTATTTGCTTTAAAAAAAGCAGCGTTAGAATCTTCTTTCCCTGTGAAATAAGAGATTAAAATAAGCAAACCAAAGTAACATACAATTAAGATGAGTATTGCTGTTGGAGACATAATGGTAACGTTTTTTTAGTATAATTTATGAAAGTAATCTATTTGTAAAAAAGGACTGCTTTAAATTAAATATAATTACGAAAAAAATAGTGGTTTTTAGATAATTTGCTCTAAAATAGAGATTTATGTTCTCCTTTATTTTTATCTCCAAAATTAAGTACCTTCGCGGTTATGGAATTTTCATCAAAACTCTTAGAAAACGCAGTTAATGAAATGTCGCAATTGCCTGGTATTGGTAAGCGTACAGCCTTGCGTTTAGTGTTGCATATGTTGCGACAACCCGAAAATCAAACCTTTCAATTAGCTAATGCGCTAACGAAGGTGAGAGGAGAAATTAATTTCTGTAAATCGTGTCATAATATAAGCGATACAATATTGTGCGAAATTTGTGCAAATCCTAATAGAAATAGCGAGTTAATCTGTGTTGTAGAAGATATTAGAGATGTTATGGCAGTAGAGAATACCAGTTCTTTTAAAGGTTTGTATCATGTTTTAGGAGGTAAAATATCACCAATGGATGGTATTGGTCCTCAAGATTTGAATATTTCATCTTTGGTAGAAAAAGTGAAATTAGGAAAAGTAAAAGAATTAATTTTTGCAATGAGTCCAACAATGGAAGGTGATACCACAAACTTTTACATATTTAGACAATTGCAAGATTATAAGGTAACAACGTCTACAATTGCAAGAGGTGTTGCTGCTGGAAATGAATTAGAATATACCGATGAAATTACACTAGGCCGAAGCATTATAGATCGTGTTCCATTTGAAGCTTCATTAAAATCATAATCTTATCTTGAAACTTTCTGTCATCATTTTAAATTATAATGTACGCTACTTTTTAGAGGTTTGTCTAAGAAGTGTTGAAGCGGCCATTACGTCAATTGATGCTGAAATTATTGTGATAGATAATAATTCTCCAGACCATAGTTGTACGATGGTAAAGGAATTGTTTCCATCTGTAAAACTTATTGAGAATAAAGAGAATTCAGGGTTTTCAAAAGGAAACAATATAGGAGTAGCACAAGCTAAAGGCGAATATCTTTGTATTCTTAACCCAGATACAATTGTTGCAGAAGACACGTTTACTAAACTTTTTAAGTTTGCAGAAACTCAGACCAATCTTGGTATTGTAGGTTGTCAACTTATTGATGGTCAAGGAAATTTTCTACCAGAAAGTAAACGTCATATTCCAACACCAAAAGTAGCTCTAAAAAAAATATTAGGACTTACTAACGATTACTACGTAAATCACATAGATGTAAATAATACAGGAAAGGTTGATATTTTAGTGGGGGCTTTTATGTGGCTTAAAAAAGAGGTTTATGATGCTGTTGGCGGTTTTGACGAGGCCTATTTTATGTATGGGGAAGATATTGATCTCTCTTATAAAGTGATTAAAGCAGGTTATGATAATTTCTATTATGGTAATACAACGGTGATTCATTTTAAAGGAGAGAGTACGTTAAAAGATTCCAAATACGCAAAACGCTTTTACGGGGCGATGCAGATTTTTTATAAAAAACATTTTAAACAGAATTTGTTATTCAATGCAGTGGTTTGGTTAGGAATTAAAATGGCATTTTTAATGCGAAAAAATCCAAAAGATGTTAAAGTCGTGCCAAATCATTCTTATCTATATAGCATGGATTCAGATCTTATTTTGAGTCAAAAATTACCGAAACCAATTGAATTGAAAGATAATATTCAGTTGAATGTTAAAAATGACAGCTTAATTGTTTACGATTTTAAATTATTGAATGCGAGTGATGTAATTGCGGATATGAAGCAAAAATCGAAACAAGAAGCTATTGTTTTTAGATTTCTTACAAAAAACTGTAAATTTATCCTCGGAAGTGATAGCGCTAGCAACAAAGGGGAAGTATTACACTTTTAAAATAGATTTGTTGAGTAAAATTCAGTGAAACACTTATTTTTTTAGTAATTTTGCACGCGATTAGCAAATAACGACCTACAAATTAAAGATATGGCAAATTTTGAACTTAAGTTACCTAAAATGGGAGAAAGTGTTGCAGAAGCAACGATAACCTCATGGCTTAAAGATGTTGGAGATACAATTGAAGCAGATGAAGCTGTTTTAGAAATTGCTACTGATAAGGTAGATAGTGAAGTTCCGAGTGAAGTAGATGGCGTTTTAGTTGAAAAACTATTTAACGTTGATGATGTTGTACAAGTCGGACAGGTGATTGCGGTGATTAAAATTGAAGGAGGAGATACAGTAGAGGTTAAAGCTACTGAAGCAAAACCAGAAGTTAAGGAAGATACTGCTGCGCCTAAACAAGTAGCAGAAGTAGAACAAACTGTAGTTGCAGCAAGAGAATCTGTTGCACCAGTGGCATCGACAGAAGATCGTTTTTATTCTCCATTAGTAAAAAATATAGCAAAGAAGGAAGGTATTTCTCAAGTAGAATTAGATACAATTCAAGGGACAGGTAAAGATGCTCGGGTAACTAAAAATGATATTAAATCTTATTTAGAATCACGTAGTGCTTCACCAGTTGTAACTTCAACGTCTAATACCGTTGTAGAGAAAGCGCCAGAGCCAACTCAGACACAAGGAAAACCGAAACAGGCAGTGCCAGAACCTAAGTCAATTATAACAGACGGAGGTGATGAGATTATTGAAATGTCTAGAATGGGGAAACTCATTTCTAAATATATGGTAGATTCGGTACAGACGTCTGCACACGTGCAATCGTTTATTGAAGCCGATGTAACTAATATCTGGAATTGGAGAAAGAAAGTTAAAGCGGGTTTTACAAAGCGAGAAGGTGAGAACCTGACTTTTACGCCAATCTTTATGGAAGCTATTACAAAGGCTTTAAAAGAATTCCCAATGATGAATATTTCTCTTGAAGGAGATAAGATCATTAAAAAGAAAGCTATAAATGTTGGGATGGCGGCAGCTTTACCAGATGGTAATTTAATAGTTCCTGTAATTAAAAACGCTGATCAATTAAGTTTATTAGGAATGGTAAAACGTGTCAATGACCTAGCAAATAGAGCACGTTTAGGGAAGTTGAATCCAGATGATATACAAGGCGGAACTTACACCGTAACTAATGTTGGTACGTTTGGTAGCATCATGGGAACACCAATTATTAATCAGCCACAAGTAGGGATTTTAGCCTTAGGTGCTATTAGAAAAGTGCCTGCTGTTATAGAAACTTCAGAAGGCGATTATATTGGTATCCGTTATAGAATGTTCTTATCGCACTCTTATGATCATAGAGTTGTTAATGGCGCTCTAGGTGGACAATTTGTAAAAGCAGTAAAAGATTATTTAGAAGCTTGGGATTCTGATCGCGAGATTTAAAAACCTTTTTATTTTAAAATATATAAAAGCATAGTTTAAGGACTGTGCTTTTTTTTTGTTTATATCGAAAATATTAGCACTATTAAATTTTATTTTGAACGCAAGTTCATTACCTTTATGTGAAATTTATAAGATGCCTCGCCCTAAAAAAAAGAGAAAAGTTAATAATCCTCCAAAAATGCTCGGTTTTAAACCTTTTGGTATTCGGTTCTGTGAAACAGAACATGTTGTTATGCAATATGAAGAATATGAAACTGTAAAACTTGTTATTTACGATGATCTTTCACAAGATGAAGCAGCAGATCAGATGGAAGTTTCAAGACCGACGCTTACTCGAATTTATAATAGTGCCTTAAAGAAAATTGGACAAGCTTTTGTAGAGGGTAAATCGATTCTTATTAAAGGGGGGGATTTCGAATTTGAAGAAAATTGGTATAAATGCAAAAGATGCTTCAAGTTAATTGTAGAAGTAGATAATGATTTAAAGTCTGATAATTGCTCTTCAGGTGACGTGCATGACTTAGTGAATTTAAATGAATAGCTGATGTTAAGCCTAAAATATAAAGTGTCAAATAATTTAGATTCAAAAATAGAAATGAAGCAAAAAAAAAGGTCATGAAAAAAATAGCCATACCAATAACTAAAAATAATAAAGTTCAAAATTATTTTAGGGATTCTAAAGTTTACGAAATTTATATTTTCTCTAAGGCAAATGACATTTTAGATGTGCAGTTATTCGATTTAAATAAAAATACTGATTGTTCTAACATTGTAAACGCTTTAGTAAAAGAACAAGTTACTTTTATGCTTTCAGATCATATAGGAAATAAAGCTTTAAATAAATTAAATAAAGCGGGTATCACTGTCATAAGAGGGTGTGCTGGTGATTCAGCAGATGTTGTTTTGCAATTTGTCGCAAACGAGATTACAGATAATGGTATAAGTTGTTATGGATATAGAAGAAAGCAACATCATTTGCAAAATTAGAAATCGCATTGTTAATTTTTAAAATAGAGACTGTTAAACGAACTGGTCTTCTATAAGTATATATAAAAATAAAATTCATGTCTATTAAAGAAGCAATTATTATAGAAGGGGAAAGGGTTAAGCTTCCTACAAAATACGGTCATTTTGAATTGGTTCCTTTCAAAGAAAAAATAAATGGATTTGAGCATATGGCTCTTATTAAAGGAGATTTAACTTCGGAAGATACCGTTTTAACTCGTATTCATTCTGCTTGTGCTACAGGTGATTTGTTTGGTTCTTTAAGATGTGATTGTGGCGATCAATTAATTGGAGCGATGAAGATGATTGAGGCCAATAAAACAGGTGTTATTGTTTACTTGCAGCAAGAAGGAAGAGGAATAGGTTTAATGAATAAAATGAAGGCTTATAAATTGCAAGAGCAAGGGTTAGATACAATTGAAGCTAATTTGAAGTTGGGTTTTGCTGCAGATGAAAGAGACTATAATATTGCTGTTGAAATTCTCGCAGCAATTGGTGTAAAACAAGTAGATCTGTTAACTAATAATCCCGATAAAATTATAGGATTAGAGCAGAGTGGAGTTAAGGTTGTAAAACGAGTGTCATTAATAATACCCTCAAATCCATTTAATAAGTATTATTTAGAGACCAAAGAAAATTTTATGGGCCATCAACTCACTGAAAATAAAATAGAAAATAAATCTTGTGATCATTGATACATTTCAAATAAGACCGCATTACGGAGAGGTGGATCAAATGGGATATGTTTATCACGCAAACTATCTTGCATACTGCCATCAAGCTCGAAATGAATTATTAAGAAAACTGAATTTAGACGAAGTGACGCTTGAAGGTCATCATATAATATTACCTGTTATTTCATTTTATATTGATTATAAGAAACCAGCACATTTTGATGAGTTACTAACCATTACAACAGTTATTAAAGAGTTACCAAAAGTGCGTTTCAATTTTGAATTTGAAATTAGGAATAAACTAAGCGTGCTCTTAGTTAAAGCGACATCTACGGTTGTTTCAGTAGATATTCAGACGCGTTCACCAAAAAAAATTCCAGAATTTATGACCAATATATTTAAAGTTGAGTTTAACGATAGCACGCTTTTAAAGTCGAATAATCTGAGCATTTAAAAGAAGAAATAAGAAGTTCTTGTCAATTGCTTATGAATTTAAAACAGAATAAAAAGAGTAAAAGTTTTTCAAATAAAAATATAAACAACATCCATCTAGTATATTATATCTAGTTTTTTACTTTTGTTCTTTTTTGTGCAGTTTTAGAAATTTAATAAATAAGAAAAATATTAGTTTTAAGTTTTTAAAATAAACCTATTTTTATCAAAATTTTAGAATACGTTCATCAAATAAACATTGCATTTACCTACTGAAATTAATATTTAAAAGACGCCCTTTAAAACGTTTCATTTACGCGTACGTTATAAAATAAATACATATGACAAATAATATTATTATTGAAAATCAATATAAAAGAACGAGTTTGTTTGAAAAAGATAATGTGAATTATCTAGTTCATGTTTTAAAAAGATTTAACACAGTTCCGAAACTTAACAATATAAATATTATTACCTCTGCAAAAGAGCCGCTTGTATTCAAAATTTTACCTAATGAAGCTATTATAATTGGTGCGACGTATTTAAAAAATCCTGTTTTAGCTTTAGTTTATTTAAGATATGGAATAGAGTGGCAACTTTGGTACAAAGCACTAAGCAATAAAGAAGACGATTCTGCTTTGTGTGATATAGCAGCATTTGAAGTAGCTCGAATATTTTACAAGCTGTTGCCTAAAGAGGATAAAGAAAAATTAGAACCTCTTGATTATTTTTTAATCAATTTATTTAAAAAAGATGAAGATTTAACCGCTGAAGCATTATTAAAACATAAAGAATTACAAGCATTTCATGAAATTGATAATTCAGAAAAAGAATTTGAAGATTCTTGGAGACCCATTGTAGCGAATTTAGCTAAACCAACAGAATATTTACTAATGGCTGGTGGTGATTTAAGGTTAAATATAGACGAAGTTGCCTTGTTAAACAAATACGGTTGTAGACCTTTCCCTAGACCAGAGGCATTTACTTTTGCTTCATCTACAGCAACAAGTGTTTCTAATTTTGCTTTCGATAAAACAGATAAAGTAAGAAGTATATTAATTAAGAATAGCTTAAAAAACGGCTTTAAAAAGACCACGAATGAGTTTTCAGAATTATTAAAAAACAATCTTAAAACGCTATTTAAGTTAAACGATGCTTGTGAGATTATTTTTTCACCTTCAGGTACAGATGCCTCTTTGCAAGTTGCTGCAATCACTCAAATTATAACAGATAAGGAGATTACTCATGTTTTAGTCGCGTCAGATGAAACAGGTAGTGGAGTGCCTGCAGCCTTAAAAGGTTGTCATTTCGAAAATACAACGGCACTTAATTATCCAATTAAAAAAGGGGATAAAATAGAAGGGTTTAGAGACGTTGAATTAATTAAAATTCCTTTTAGAGATGAAAAAGGGAAGTTAAAATCTGAAAAAGAATTAGATACTGAGGTTTTTACTGCGATTTCAGAGACAAATAAGTTAGGAAGACATATTGTATTGCATGTTATGGATCATTCTAAATTAGGTTATCAATCACCTAGTGAGGAAATGATGAAAAAATTAGATGCTTTAGAGGATATTTCCATGCAAATAATTGTAGATGCGGCACAGCTGAGATTAGATCCTTCAGATATACACGCTTATTTAGAAAAAGGATATATTGTTTCTACAACAGGCAGTAAGTACTTTACGGGACCTCCGTATGCAGGTGCTTTAATTCTACCTGAAAGTATGAGTAATTTAATTCAGTCGTCAAAAAATAAATTACCAATAGGATTAACGCAATATTATAATCATTCCGATTGGCCAATAACGTGGTTTTGTTCTAAGGAATTATCTGAAGGATTTAATTATGGATCATACATGCGTTGGAATGCTGCCATTGTTGAAATGGATAGATATTATAAAACACCAATTCTTTATAGAAATATGGGGATTGAAATGTTTTGTGATTTTATAGAAGATTCAATAAACGACGCCACATTTTTAGAGCCACTGTATGGTGATGAAGTAAAAACAAACTACGATAGTAAAGAATTTGGAATAAGAAATATTCGTACCATCTTTCCGTTTTTTATTCTTCAAAATAATAAAGCTTTACCGGTAGATGAGGTAAAAAAACTCTATGCTTTATTAAATTCAGATATATCAGATAAATTTGAAGGTTCACCTTTAGAGATCAATAGACTTGCTGCGCAAAAGTGTCATATAGGTCAAGCGGTAAATGTAAAGTATGGCAATGATTTACAAAGCGCTGTTCTAAGAATTAGTTTGGGCGCTAGAGTTATTTCAGAAAGCTGGGTAAATAGAGATATTAGCTTGTTTTTTAGAAATATTGAAGGTCAAATGAATCAAATTACCGTAATTATTAGAAAAATAGAATTAATTCTAAGCAATCCTGAATTACTGAAATAATCTTAAATTCCTCAAGAGTGATTTTAAACACCTAGAGAAAGTATTTAAATAATAAGAAAAGCACTGTGACGTCACAGTGCTTTTCTGTTTTAAGCCTTATTAGCTTTCATGAGGTTAGTAGCGAGTGTCTTTAGAAATTCGTTAATCTTATAAGGCTTTACAATAGAATCATTAAACTGTGCAGCTTTAAAGCGATCATCTTGTTCATTTTGTGTTACTGCAGTTAGAGCAATAATAATTATGTTTTTTTTAAGCTCACGGATGCGTTTTGTAGCCTCAATACCATCCATAACGGGCATATTTACATCCATTAAAATTAAATCATAGTCAGATGCTATAGAGTTATCAAGACCTTCTTGCCCATTAGTAGCAACTTCAACTATAATGTCGTGACTCTCTAATGTCTTTTTAGTCACTAATAGGTTAATAGTATTGTCATCTACAACGAGGACTTTTTTACCACGGAGTATATCTTTAGTAGTTGTGTCTTGTGCATCATCGTTAATATGCGCTTCAGTTGCAGTACCTAAGGTTATTTCAAAAAAGAAATTAGAACCTTGGCCAAGAATACTCACTAATTGTATGTCAGAGTTCATGTCAATAAGCAATTTTTGAACGATAGTAAGTCCTAATCCAGAGCCTTGAAAATGACTTTGATGTTCAAGTTGTCCGAATTCTTCAAAGATTTTTTTCTGATTATCTTTAGAAATTCCCTGTCCGTTATCCTTAACTTCAAATTTTAGTTTTAAACGGTTGTCCTTAATTTCAATAAAACTTACTATTAATTGAACCTCTCCGTGATCGGTGAATTTTAAGGCATTTCCTAATAGATTAATAAGAACTTGAGACAGCTTAGTTTGATCTCCTTTAATCCAAATTGGAACCTTAGGGTCTAAAGTAATTATTAAATTATTGTTGGTTTGCCCTGTAATATATTCTAAAGATTCTTTTATGTTATTTAAAAAATCTTTAAGATGAAAGGACTTAAATTCAATTTGTTTTTTTTCATGAGAATCCATTTTGTTTAAGGTCAGTACATCATTAACGAGATTTAATAAGTAATCTGCAGAAAATTTTAAGGATTGTAATTCTGTTTTATGAGACTCTAAAGATTTATCGTTGTTAAGTATAGTGCTAAGACCAATAATACCATAAAGCGGTGTGCGTAACTCGTGACTCATAGTTGAAAGAAAACGAGATTTGGATTTCGCTAATCTTTCAGACTCTAGCTTTGCTTCTAGATACTCTAGGTTCTTTACTTCTAATTGAGTGTTTAGTTTACGTCTATTTTTGGCGACTCTTAAAAGGTTTATAATAAAGAATAAAAGTAATGTTGAGATAACAATACTAATTACCAGAAACTTCTGTTGATATTTAGCTTTTTCAACAATTAACTCATCAGTTAAAATTTTATTTTTTAAAACCTCTTTTAGTTTAGCGTTATTTAGGTTTGCGGTTAATGTTTTAGCCGATTTTTCTATGTCTTTTTGTTGTTCGGTATGTGATATGCTATCTGTTATTTTGCAAATTTCATAGGCTTTTTTATAATCTCCTTTTTTAACTAAACACTTTATGTAGCCTTCGTAGGCACTTTTTAGAGTTTCATTAAAATTTGTTTCCTTAGCTAAATCAATAGTTTCTATGTATAATTTTAAGGCAAGGTTGTAATCTTTATCCATAAAAGCATAATTCGCTTTAAATAGATTTAGTCCTGCAAATCCTATTTTAAAACTTTTCGGAATATTTTTTTCTGCAGCTTCTATATAAGGTTTTGCTCTTTTATGATCCTTTAATTGAATTAAGATGGTTTCAGCGATATTATAGTTAAGTATAAAAAGCGTGCGTTTATTATCTTGTTGTTCAGCTAATGGAATAGCTTTGTTAAAAGCATTGAAAGCTTTATCATATGCTTTAAAGGCAAAATAGATATTTCCTAAGTCTATCTGAGCACCTATGATAGATTTAGGAGTTCTTAGTTTCTCTGCTAATTTTATATTTTCTCTTGCATATTCAAAGGATTTTACTGAATCATTTAGATAATGATAAGAATTGGCGAGGTAACTATTAATCTCAAAAACCTCATTAGGAAAATTATTATTCTTTGCTGGTTTTAAAATTTCATTAGCCTTTAATATAACCGTGCTGTAATCTTCTTTGTAGTAATCAGTAATCATTGATTCGGTTACCGAGTCAATATAAGCTTTAATATATGAAGTAGAAGAGCCTCCTGTTTTATGTAAATGAGTTGTTCTGTCTTGGGCGGAGAGATGAATTGCATTAAGGAAAATCAAGATAAAATAAATAAAAAATAATCTCATGCGATATCGGTGAATTGTCAAAATATCGGTCAAAATACTAAATATTATAGTAATAAATAGAGATTAATCTTTCCTTTTTGTATAAATACTGCTTCTTTTGTTTTTATAAGCTTGATTTTCTTCATAATAAAACTTTTTAATGATTTTAGTATCGAAATTATTGATACGAGAAATTTAAAGGTTTTTAGAATTTAGAAAAGAGTACAGCACATTGTGATTTAATGAGGTTTTTAAAACCGACGAAGTCTTTTTCAAAGAATCTAATTATCTTTGCGTAAATTAAATAGCAAATGCAACTCAATCTATCAAAAGCAATCTGTTTTTTCGATTTAGAAACCACAGGTATTAACATTTCAAAAGACAGAATTGTCGAAATTTCAATCCTTAAAGTTTATCCAGATGGCAAGGAAGAAGCTAAAACTTGGGTGGTAAATCCAGAAATGCCAATTCCTGCTGAGGTTACGGAAATTCATGGTATTTCTGATGCAGATGTTGTGGGCAAGCCAACCTTTAAAGAGTTATCTAAAGAAATCTATAATATGATTAAAGATTCGGATTTAGGAGGTTTTAATTCTAACCGCTTCGATATTCCATTACTAGCGGAAGAAATGTTAAGAGCAGACGTAGATTTTGATATGAAAAATACGCAGTCGGTAGATGTGCAAACCATATTTCATAAAATGGAACAACGTACATTAGTAGCAGCGTATAAATTTTATTGCAATAAAAGCTTAGAAGATGCACATAGTGCAGAGGCAGATACAAAAGCAACTTACGAAGTCTTAAAAGCGCAATTAGATCGTTACGAAGATTTAGAGAATGACACTAAATTTTTAGCAGAGTTTAGTTCTCGTAAGAAATTTGCGGATTTTGCAGGATTTTTAATCTTTAATAAAGAAGGCGAGGAATGCTTCTCTTTTGGGAAACATAAAGGAAAACGTGTCTTAGATGTTTTAGATAAAGAGCCTGGTTATTTTGGCTGGTTACTCAATGCCGATTTTCCACTTTACACTAAAAAGGTATTGACGGCTATTAAATTAAGACAATTTAATAATAAGTTGAGTTAATTGTCATTTCTGCGAATGAAGAAATTTACGATATAAAATAAATGTCAAATTAATAAGGTCACTGCTGTTGCAGGAATGAGAGAAATATGAAACTAATTTGTATAGGTCGTAACTACACAGACCACATCAAGGAACTAGAAAACGAAAAACCAACAGATCCTGTTATTTTTTTAAAACCAGATACAGCGATTTTATTAAAGAAGCAACCTTTTTTTATACCAGATTTTTCTGATGAAGTGCATCATGAAGTTGAGGTTCTGGTAAAAATCAATAAAGTAGGGAAGCATATTGATAAAAAATTTGCACATAAATATTATGACGACATTGGGCTTGGAATAGATTTTACGGCGCGAGATCTTCAATCGCAATTAAAAGAAAAAGGTTTACCATGGGAAAAGGCTAAAGCCTTTGATGGTGCTGCTGTTATTGGTAAATGGTTACCAAAAACGAAGTTTCAAAATATAGATAAAATTAATTTTAGCTTAAAGAAAAATGAAACAGTTGTACAACAGGGGAATACAGAACTTATGTTGTGGAAAATTGATGAAATCATCGAATATGTGTCAAAATATTTCACTTTAAAAATTGGGGATGTTATATTTACGGGCACACCAGCTGGTGTTGCAAAAGTTTTTGCAGAAGATCAACTAAAAGGATATCTTGAAGACGAGGAAATGTTTTCAATAAAAATTAAATAAATGTCAAAACATTATAAATTAGATCGTGTACGCGAATTGGCCGATGGTGATGAAGATTTTGTTTCAGCAATCGCAGCAGCGTTTATAGAGGAAGTACCAGAAGATGCAGAACGATTAAAAGTAGGTGTTCCTGGTAGAGATTTTAAAGATGTCTATCAAGCAGCTCATAAAATGAAGCCTACAATAGATATGTTTGAGCTCGGTGTTTTAGATACGCTAATCGAAGTACAAGATTGGGGAAAGTTTGAACAAAACGATAAAGATGTAACGATACAACTTCAAACTGTACTTACAGCCGTAGAGAATGCAACTAATGAAATTAAAGCCGATTTCGGACTATAATTAATGCAAGCAGAAATAATTACAATTGGAGATGAAATTCTAATTGGACAAATTGTTGATACAAATTCAGCATTTTTAGGAAAAGAATTCAATAAAATAGGAGTTTCAATTTATCAGATTACATCCGTTCAAGATGATAAGTCTCATATTCTTAAAGCTTTAAAGGAAGCAGAAGAAAATGCGGATATTATTATTGTTACTGGAGGACTAGGTCCAACTAAAGACGATATTACGAAACATACTATTTGTGAGTATTTTGATGATGTTTTAGTTGAAGATAAAGCTGTTTTAGAGAATGTGGAACAGATTTTTTCAAAACATAAATCACCATTATTAACGGTTAATAAGCAGCAAGCACTCGTGCCTTCTAAGTCTAAGGTATTGATGAATCATAATGGAACTGCACCAGGAATGTGGATTGAAAAAAACGGTAAAGTGTTTGTGTCACTGCCAGGTGTTCCTTTTGAGATGAAAGCTTTAATTACTGAGCAAGTCATTCCTGAACTAAGTGCTAAATTTAAGTTTCCTTATATTATGCATAAAACCATACTAACCTATGGTCTAGGTGAGAGTGCATTAGCAGAGCGTATTGGAGTTTGGGAAGACAGTCTGCCAAAATTTATAAAATTAGCTTATTTGCCAAGTTTAGGTCGTGTGCGCTTGCGCTTGTCCGCAAAGGGAAATAACAAAATTGTGGTAGAAGATGAAATTCAAAAACAAGTCAATTTGTTATTACCTCAGATAGATGATATTTTTGTAGGTTATGAAGAAGATCAATCGATTGAAGCTGTAATTGGTCGGCAATTGACCGAAATGGGTAAGACCTTAGCTGTGGCAGAAAGTTGTACTGGAGGATTTGTAAGTCAATCTTTTACAGCAAATGCAGGTTCATCAGCTTTTTTTAAAGGAGGAGTTGTGCCTTATGCAACGGAGTCTAAAATTAAGATTTTAGGGATTTCAAAAACTATTATAGATGAACATTCTGTAGTGAGCAGAGAAGTAGCGGAAGCTATGGCTACAAGCGTAAGAGCTTTATTTAATAGTGATTTTGCAATTAGTACAACAGGTAATGCAGGACCATCAAAAGGCGACTCTGATGTCGAAGTTGGAACCGTTTGTATTGCTATTGCAACAAAAAACACCGTAATATCAGAAGTTTTTAACTTTGGAAAGCATCGTGAAAACGTGATTGGAAGGGCTACAAACAAGGCTTTTAGCATGCTTCAAAAAGAAATTTTGAAAAAGTAGCAATTTAAATTTGCTGAAATGTAAAGTTTTATTAAATTTGCACCCTTGTTTAAAATATCCAATAGCGAATATTTAAATAAACATAATAATAATACACCTAAAGAAAGAATACAATGTCAAGAGTTTGTGAACTTACTGGGAAGAAAGCGATGGTTGGAAACAATGTTTCTCACGCAATGAATAAAACTAAACGCAAGTTTGATGCAAACTTGATAAAGAAACGTTTTTATATTCCTGAAGAAGATAAGTGGGTAACATTAAAAGTTTCTACGTCAGCATTAAAGACTATCAATAAAATTGGTATCGAAGCAATGTTGAAAGAAGCTAGAGCAAAAGGATTTTATAAATAATAGCGTTTTTTACGCTTAAGTCGATTTACAATGGCAAAAAGAGGAAATAGAATACAAGTGATCTTAGAGTGCACAGAGCACAAGACTTCTGGTCAACCAGGAACATCAAGATACATTACAACAAAAAATAAGAAGAATACGCCAGATCGTATGGAGATTAAGAAATTTAATCCTATCCTTAAGCGTATGACAGTTCATAAAGAGATAAAATAAGAAACCATGGCAAAGAAATCAGTAGCATCTTTACAGACAGGATCAAAGCGTTTGACAAAAGCGATAAAAATGGTAAAATCACCAAAAACTGGAGCTTACATGTTTGTAGAATCAGTAATGGCACCAGAATTTGTCAATGACTTTTTAAATAAAAAATAATCTTTATTTACATATAGATTTATAAAACTGCTTTCATTTGAAAGCAGTTTTTTTATGTCTATATTTGAAAAGATCTGACAACTTAGCAGTAAATTGTTATAGGCAAGATTATTGTTTGTTACAAAATTGAATAACAATACTATTTGGGCGATATCACTATCTCTGTTTAAGTGTTGTTTAAATAGAACGATACAATGAGTTTTTTTAAAAAAATATTCTCTTCTGAAAAAAAAGAAACGCTAGATAAGGGATTGGAGAAATCTAAAACTTCTTTTTTTACCAAACTAAACAAAGCTGTTGCAGGAAAATCTAAAGTAGATGATGATGTCTTAGATAATCTTGAAGAAATCTTGGTAACTAGTGATGTTGGTGTAAATACCACATTAAAAGTGATTACCCGTATTGAAGAACGTGTAGCGCAAGACAAATATTTAGGGACTTCAGAGCTTAATAAAATTTTAAGAGAAGAAATAGCTGCTCTATTGTCCGAAACAAAGTCAGGCGAAGAAACAGAATACACAATTCCTGAATTACCAAAACAAGCAGATGGTTCTAAAACACCTTATGTTCTTATGGTTGTTGGTGTTAATGGAGTTGGTAAAACAACAACGATTGGTAAGCTAGCTTATCAGTTTAAAAAGAAGGGTTTAAATGTGGTTCTTGGAGCAGCAGATACGTTTAGAGCTGCAGCAATAGATCAACTACAAGTTTGGGCAGATCGTGTAGACGTACCAATGATAAGACAAGAAATGGGGTCTGATCCTGCTTCTGTTGCTTTCGATGCATTGCAATCTGGTGTCAATCAAAATGCAGATGTTATTATTATCGATACAGCAGGACGTTTACATAATAAGGTTAATTTAATGAATGAGTTAACTAAAGTAAAACGTGTAATGCAAAAAGTAGTTCCAAACTCACCACACGACGTGTTATTGGTATTAGATGGTTCTACAGGTCAAAATGCTTTTGAACAAGCAAAACAGTTTACAGCAGCAACCGAAGTAACGTCTTTAGCAGTAACAAAATTAGATGGTACAGCAAAAGGGGGAGTGGTTATTGGTATTAGTGATCAATTTCAAATTCCAGTAAAATATATTGGAGTAGGAGAGGGTATTGAAGACCTACAAGTTTTTAATAAATATGAATTTGTAGACTCTTTCTTTAAGTAAGTATAAAGAATTAAGTAAGCATAAAAAAAGACCAATCTTATCTGAGATTGGTCTTTTTTATTTTACCGTTTTAGACTAAAATGACCTGTATAGCGTTGGCCATTTTCTCTAGTAACTACAAACCAATAATCTGAATTAGGTAGCATATTTCCTTTATAAGTACCATCCCAATACGCGTTGTAATCTAAAATTTTAAGGATTTTTCCATACCGATCAAATATTTTTATGGTTAATGAAGGTTCTGAATATGTATTTTCTATAAACCATGTATCATGATTTCCATCACCATTCGGCGTAAAGTACTTTGGGTAGTTTAATAAATAAATAATTTCTTCAGTAATACCACAACCATTTTTGTCTCTAACATAAACAGTATATTCACCTGCGGATAGATTTGTAAATTTAGTACTGTTTTGGTAATTGACATTATCTATTGAATATTCATAATCCCCTAAACTGACAGCCGATAGTTGAATTGTTATACTATTATCATTTTCAGACCAATCGTTAATATCAATTTGAGAAATTACAGCTGTGTTGGATAAGATGACTTCAAATTCCTTCGTAGAAGAACAAGTGTAATCAATATGCTCTTCAGTAATGGTGACAGAATAAAGACCTAAATTTTCTTCAGAAATAGTAATAATCTGTGTTGTTTCGCCTGTGGACCATAAGTAGCTATTAAAGCCGTAGCCTGCATCTATACTTATGGTATTATAACCAGCACAAATACCAACAAAATCATCTATTCCTATTATTGGGGTGTCTTCTAGATAGAGGATGATTTCAGCTATTTGATAGCATTGGTCTGGTGAGTCTATTCTAGCATAGACTATAACGGTATCTTGATACCAGTTGTAATTTTCTGGATCTAATATTTTACCTGCTTCATCGTAATTGTCAGCATCAAATAAATTTTCAAAATAACTAAAAACGCAATCTTCACAATCTACAATAATACCTTCATAAATGGTAATATCTATATTTTCTTCATAGTCGTTATCAGTGTCACAAATACTCGCTTCAACATTCGTTATAACTAAGGTTGGTGATACTATAGTGACTAATACAGGAAGCCTTATGTCACTTTCGCAACCGTTAACAGTTGCTTGAGCTCCATAATATGTAATGCCATCAATAAGAGCTGTTGTATTTGGAATTATAATACCATCGGTTGCTTCATTATACCAAATAGCTGTTGCGCTTACTTCAATAGTGCTGATGGTTGGTTGTTGAGTGGTGCAAAAAACTTGCTCAGAAGCTCCTGTTAAAGTTTCTGGTGTTGCTAAAACAACGACTATAAAGTCTTCTGAAGTAATTCGGCATGCTGCAGAATCTATATTTGTTCCGTTGGCAACAGTTAGTCGATATAAATAAGTGCCAGGAGTGCTAGTGTCGGTAAATAGATAATTGGTCGTAGTTTGTCCTGTTAGATCAACCCAAGTTTGACCGAGATCATCAGAGTATTGCCATTGGTATTGTGGATTTAAATACCCTGAAGAAACGTGAGATTGAAATGTATAGCTAACCAATTCATCTTCGCAAATGGTAACCGCGCTGTTAAGGTCATCGTTTATAAAATTGATAATTGTAGGTCCACAAGGTCTAAAAGCAATATCATCAAGTGCAATATCATTTCCTGGATGCGCACTTGGTGCAGAGTTTAGCATGGTGATAATTACCTCTTCATCATTATCTAATGTGAAAAAGAAGCCATACTGTTGCCAAATGCCCGAGGTTGTTTGTGAGATATCCCCTGTGTTATAGGATCCTAAAACGTTCCCCGCAGAATCACTAATTCTAAAAGTAACATCAGGATGGTATTCATCTGTTCCGACAGATGGGTTCATGAGATTCATTAAATAAGCAGAGAATTCGTAGGTTGTATTAGAGCAAAGTCCTGTTACCGATTTAGTATAAAATACACCTTCACTGGCTAAAACAGCACTATTAATAACCATCATATAGCCATTTGAATCTCCTGTGTGATCACTTGTGACATGCCATGCATTTGATTTTAAACCACTGGTTGTATTAGCAATTGTATATTCTCCTTCGTCTAATTCACCGGAATTACTATACGTAAATGCGGTAATGTCTGATCCCAATGCACCACCACGGTCTGAACCAGATCCAAAATCGATTTCAATAACGGGATCACCCAAACTGCCTTCGCATAATTGCGCATAGGTATGAATTGAATAAGAAAAAAATATAAAAAGTAGTAATTGATATTTTCTATGCAAAGTATTAGAATTTAAAGACATCTATTGGGTTGGTTGTTACCTTTTAGATGTGTTCTTTAAATAAAACTTGTGCTGTACTTAATTTTAATTAGTTAATAAAGGCATTAATTTTTTCCCATAGGTCAGTATCAAAACTTGATAGCGCAAAATTTTCGTCATCAGCAGCCTCGCCCATTCTAATTATAACGAGATCTTTACTTGGAACGACATATATTTTTTGATCATTTTTACCTAAAGCAGCAAATGTGTCACTAGGTGCATTGGGGATTATTTCATCTTGAAACTCAAATTGAGTTTTTGGTAAATGATAAGTGGATTTACCGTTTAGCCACCAAGAATAACCATAAGCTTCGTTGATCAATTGAGAAGTGTTAGTTGCATCGTACATAAAAAGTTCAGGAACTATTTGATCTGTTTCCCATTTTCCGTTGGCTAGAGATAATAAACCAAAGCGAGCCATGCTTCGTGCAGTACTCCAATAAACATTAGAGTTATCGGTTTGTAACCAAGCGCCAGACATTCCTATTTTAGCTTTTAATTTTGTATTAAAATAGTTAGACCAACTATCATGACTTGCAGCAGAAACGACATCTTGTAGCTTTAGATATACATTGTGATATGCCCAACGTTCTCCAGCATCTTCTAAATAATGAAGATGAGAGGTAGAAACGTCATCCCCCAAATTATCGTTTAAACCAGACGTCATTTCTAATAAGTTTCTAGAAGTGATAAGGTTTTCTTTTTCAAGAGACGCAGTGGTCCAACCTGTTCCTAAATAATCCGATACTTTCTCATTGATGTCAATTAGTCCTTCTTCTTGTGCAATACCAGCAATAGCAGCTGTTAGAGTCTTACCTGCACTTGCCCAATACCAAGGTGTAGAATCTGTATGATCACCAAAATAATGTTCTTCAACTATTTTTCCTTCATGAAGTATGATGAACGCTTTAGAATTTTTTTCTTCTAAAAAAGTTAATAAAGGTTCTAATTGACTATCGTCCCAATCAAGTTCGGCACTAGACGTTGTTTCCCATACATCAGAGTTTATAGGAGGGAAATATAAGCTTTCAGACGTTTCTGAAAGGGAAACATCATCTGTAGAGCAAGAAAAAGTGAATGCAAAAAATGAAATAAGTGCAATTAAATAGGTGGGTTTCATAAATCGAATTTTTTATAGGACTTTAAAAAGAGTAAAAAGTTTAATCTAGCTTGCTAGAAAGTAATTATCGTAAATCATTCCGTATCTTTGCCAACTGATTTATAAAAAGCATGAGAACAAAAACCATTAAAAAGAACAAAATTAACGTTATAACATTAGGTTGTAGTAAAAATGTTTACGACAGCGAAGTGTTGATGGGACAACTAAAAGCAAGTGGCAAAGAAGTTGTACATGAGGAAGAAGGTAATGTTGTTGTAATAAATACGTGTGGATTTATCAATAATGCTAAAGAAGAAAGTGTGAACACCATTTTGGAGTACATGCAGAAAAAAGAAGATGGCGAAGTCGATAAGGTTTTTGTTACAGGTTGTTTAAGCGAACGCTATAAGCCAGACTTAGAGAAGGAAATACCGAATGTAGATCAGTATTTTGGGACTACAGAATTACCAGGTTTATTAAAGGCCTTAGGTGCTGATTATAAACATGAATTAATTGGAGAACGTTTAACGACCACACCAAAGAATTACGCTTACTTAAAAATTGCAGAGGGTTGTGATAGACCTTGTAGTTTTTGTGCGATTCCCCTAATGAGAGGAAAGCATAAAAGTACGCCTATTGAAAACTTAGTGATTGAAGCAGAAAAGTTAGCAGCAAATGGTGTTAAAGAACTGATTCTTATTGCTCAAGATTTAACATACTACGGATTAGATATTTATAAGAAAAGAAATCTTGCAGAGTTGCTTGAGAACTTAGTTAAAGTTGAAGGTATTGAGTGGATTCGTTTACATTATGCATTCCCTACAGGTTTCCCGATGGATGTTTTAGACATTATGAAGCGTGAACCTAAAATTTGTAACTATTTAGATATTCCGTTACAACATATTTCTGATGACTTATTAAAATCGATGCGTCGTGGAACGACAAAAGCAAAGACGACTAAATTGATTCACGACTTCAGAGCTATTGTTCCTGAAATGACCATTAGAACAACACTTATTGTTGGTTATCCTGGAGAAACAGAAGCACATTTTCAAGAATTGAAACAATGGGTTTCAGAAATGCGTTTTGAACGTTTAGGTTGTTTTACCTATTCTCATGAAGAAAATACACATGCCTATAATTTAGAAGATGATGTTCCTGAAGAAGTAAAAATGGAACGTGTTAACCAGATTATGGAAATTCAATCTCAGATTTCTTGGGAATTAAATCAGACTAAAATCGGTCAAGAATTTAAAGTGGTTATTGACCGTAAAGAAGGGAACTACTTTGTTGGTCGTACAGAATTTGATTCTCCAGATGTTGATAACGAAGTTTTAATTGATGCGAGTAAAACCTATTTAAAAACAGGCGAATTTGCGACGATTAAAGTAACAGAAGCAGAGGATTTTGATCTTTATGGTGAAGTGATTTAATCATAACTATTTTATGCACTACGATAATCACTACTATAATAGTGTTCTAAATTTTTTATGATGGTACAAGTTCTCGTGATGTAGCTTGTACCATCATTTGTAAAATGCAAGCGCTGTTTCTAACAGCGTTTTCGCTTTTAAAAAGGCTTGTAATTAGAATTTAGATTCTGTCTGGCCAAAAAAGGGGATGTTCTCCGCTAAATCCAAATTCAGGTAGCTCATTTATGGTATTCATCTCTTCATTGGATAATTCAAAGTCATCTAAATTTATATTCTCTTCAATACGCGCTTTGGTGGTTGATTTCGGAATTACAATCACATCGTGCTGAATGATCCATCGAAGGCAAACTTTTGCAACCGTAGTATTGTGTGCTTTTGCAATGTCTTCTAAGACTTCATTTTCAAAAACCTTTCCTCTTGCTAAAGGAGACCATGATTCAACAACAATATGTTGTTTTTTGCAATAATTAACTAAATCTTCTTGCCAGTAACCTGGATGAAACTCTATTTGATTAACGGCTGGTTTTACCTTAGCAGTTTTAGATAAAGCTTCAAGATGTTCTTCAAAAAAATTACTGACACCTATAGATTTTATTTTTCCTTCGGCTTGTAATTCTTCCATAGCTCTCCAAGCCTCGGCATTAGCTTTTTCCCAATTCTCATAATTCTTAGCATTTGCTGGCCAATGAATAAGATACAAGTCTATATAATCTAAGCCTAGTTTCTTCAAAGATTTTTCAAATTCTTCTTTTGCCATGTCATAACCTAAATTTTCGCGCCATAACTTAGTCGTCACTAAAATTTCCTCTCTTGGAACTCCACTAGCTTTAATACCTTTTCCCACAGCTTCTTCGTTATTATAAGCGGCAGCGGTATCCAATAGTCTATACCCATTTAATAGCGCATGCTTAACAGATGCAATGCCTTCTTGTTCCGTAGCTTTATAAGTTCCAAAACCGATAATCGGAATGGTATGACCATCATTTAGAATTAGATTTTTCATAATTTATATCATTAAATTTTAGATATTCACTTTAAGGGTAAGATTAGGATAATAGCTATTCTTCTACTCAAACACTATTTATTCACCTAATTTAAAAAAATGCTATTGTTTTAGAAAAACAATTAACGGTTTTATAAAACTGTCAAACTTTTCGATGTGAGGCAAATGTCCAACGTTTTCTATTTCAACTAATTTGGCATTAGGGATTTTCTTTTGAGTGGCTGTGCCTAACTGATCATACAATCCCATGGTCTCTTTTACGTCTTCTGAAACAAGTCCTTTGCCCAAGGCTGTTCGATCTCTGGTTCCAATAATTAAAAGTGTTGGCGCGGTAATATTTTTAAATTCGTAAACCACAGGTTGTGTAAAAATCATGTCATAGGTTAATGCCGCATTCCAAGCTATGGTTTTATAATCTGAATTTAACGTCCAACCAGCTAGTAACTTGACCCACTGATCATATTCAGGTTTCCATTGGTTGTCGTAATAATTTTCTAGTTGGTATTTTTTAATGCCTTCAGAAGACTTTTTGAGTTCGTTTTTATACCACCATTCAACAGGTTGATACGGCACTTTTAATTTCCAATCTTCTAATCCAATGGGATTTTCTAAAACAAATTTTTCAACAGTTTCTGGATACATTAAAGCAAAGCGCGTAGCGAGCATACCTCCCATAGAATGTCCTAAAATCGCTGTTTTTTCAATATTTAAAGTATCTAGTAACGTTTTGGTGTTTTGTGCTAATTGCTGAAACGTATAATGAAAATGATCGGGTTTAGAGGATTTTCCAAATCCAATTTGATCGGGTACAATAACACGAAACCCTTCTTTAGTCAGCGCTTGAATCGTCGTTTTCCAATAGGCACCATTAAAATTCTTGCCGTGAAATAACACGATGTTTTTACCATTATAATTATCAGGCTTTTCATCCATATAAGCCATTTTTAATTCTTGCTCTTGTATGGTCAACTCTAACTTAGAAACAGGATATGGATATTTGTAATTTGCCAATTCAATATCTAACCATTGTAAACTGTCTGTTTGTGCCTTTGCAATTTGAAAGACGACTAAAAGTGTTAGTCCTATTAATAAATTCTTTTTCATAATTTTATTTTTATTGTGGTTTCCATGCTTTGAGATCAAATAGCGTATGCAATCTTAATGCCACTAAACCAATTTCTAGGCATTCCGGGATAATAATAACGTGGTTCTGAATTGCCAAAGCCTACGGCATTAATTAATACCGATGATGCATACTGTTCATCTGTAAAATTATTCACACCTATATTAATTTCAATATCGAAGTTCTTCGCAATAGAATTCTTGTAAGATAATTTGGTATTGAAAACGGTATAAGCATCCGAAGATAAAGTGTTAGCATCGTTTAATGGCATCTCTCCGATATGGATAAAATTAGTGTTTAAGTTGAAGTTTTTTAAGCCTAACTGAAGACCTCCATTCATTTTAACCTTAGGAATCCCAGTTAATTGATGGCCTGAGTAATCGTTTTGGTCATCAACAAAATCTATAAAACGATGGTCTGTAATTTCGGCATTAATGTAAGGTGAAAGTAAAAATCCATTTGTAAATTTCTGTGCATATGAAGCAGATAATTCAATACCTTTATGTTCTGTTTTACCAGCATTACGACCAATATATTGATCATCTCCAACGCGATCTGCTACCAATAAATTATCAATATCTAATAAGTATGCAGTAAGCTGAAATCGCAGTTTTCTTTTAAATAAAAATAGTTCACTACCAACTTCATAATTAAAACCTGTTTCAGGCCCTAGGTCTGGATTAATAACCCCTTCAGGCGTCAATGTTTCTTCAATAGAAGGGTAGTTAAAGCCTCTACTGATGTTTGCAAAAGCGTTTATGTTTGATGTAAATTGGTATAAGACGTTCAAATTAGGCGCAATTATGGGATCAAAATCACGATCCGCATTTTTGTTGTTTTCCCCCATATTAAAGTCATCTTTAAATTCGTAATTAGTGGTGTTGACATTAATACCTAATTGGGCTTTTAATTTTTTTGTAAAAGGTAATGTTACGGTAGCAAAGGCATTAAGGTTATTTCTGGTTTCTATATTATCACTAAGTAGTTCACCTTCTAAACTGCCATTGTTGGCGTTATTCTCGTAGAGATTTTCAATGGTTTTCCAATTATAGTCGTCTTTATAAAGTTCTCCACCAAAACTAAGTTGAGCGGTTTGATTTAAGAATTTAAAATCTTTGGCAAAGAGTGTTCTTATACCATAACCATTGGTGTATTCGTCTAGAATATTAAAAGGTCGCGGTTCATAATGATCGAGATAGTTGTAAAAAATTGACGTTGTATTACTAAAATGATCCGAAAAGCGATGGGTATAATTAAACCCTATTAAGACCTGTTTATTATCTTCAAAACCTTGGGCAGCATTCCATGTAAAAGCAGCTTGAGAAGGATCTTCATTAAATGCAGTTTCACCTATGGAACTCGGTATTTGTGCAAAATAATCAGTGAAGTTGATTAAAACTCCAATGTCATTCTTAGCATTAAATTTGTAATTTGAAGTCAGTAAAACGGCTTTTCGATTATAATTACTATTGTCACGAAACCCGTCTGATTTTAAATGGTCATAATTCAAGTTTATGGCTAATTTTTCATTTGCAGTAGCAACAGATACATTGTTTTTAATCAGTCCAAAACTCCCAATAGTAAGATTGCTCTTTATAAAGGTTTCTCCTTCTGAAGCTTGTGTTGAATTCAGTAATAAAGTACCTCCTAAATTGGTGCCGTATTGAGTTGCTTTTGGCCCTTTTACAATTTCTAAACTACCAATATCCTCAGGATCAAAAGCATCAATGGCTGTTTCTCCAATACCATTTGTAATGGGTATGCCGTTGAAATACGCGCGTATTTTATTAGTACCATAAAGTGTTCGAGAGCCCACACCTCTGATCACAATTCTGTTGGTGTTTAGGGCACCACTCTGAATATAAACTCCAGGTGTTTCGTTTAGAGCTGAAACCAAATCTACGGGACTATACTCGGCAAATTTTTGTGACGAAATTTTCGCTGTTGGAATTATAACTTGACTTTCTTTTTGATACGTTGAAGAGATGGTCACTTCCTCAAGGTTTAAAGTGTCTTCTAAAATAGAAAGTTGAAAAACACTGTTATTTTGAGTTAAGGTTACGGTCTTAATGTAATAATTAGGGTGTTTTAATTCAACAGATAATGGTAGCAGATAGGCTTTAGGTAAGGAAAAAACACCTTCCGCATTAGTTTTAGCAATGATTTTATGATCTAAGAGAACGGCAACATCAGATATGGGGCTGTTTGAATAATCATTCACATGACCACTAATGTTTTGGGTATATAATGGATTAATAAAGGCGGTTAAAGCAATAACCGCCAATAGTTTTAAAGGTGTAAATTTCATGTAGTAGTTGTAATGGTTGGTTTCTTTTAGATGCCGATATTTTAATTATTGTAACTCACTTTCCAAATAGTATTACCAGAGTCATCATTAACTAATAGGTCGCCAGATGGTGTAACAGCGACACAAACAGGTCTTCCGTAAACATCAGTGTCACTATCTTCACTTATAAATCCAGTTAAGAAATCTTGAGGTTTTCCTGTTGGTTTTCCGTTTTCAAAAGGTATAAAAACAACACGATATCCTGAAAGTACGGAACGGTTCCATGAACCATGCTGTCCAACAAAAATCCCATTTTTATATTTAGCAGGAAAATTACCTTCATCATAGAACGTTAGCCCTAATGACGCTGTATGTGGACCTACCGAAACATCAGGAACTATGGTTTTAGCGACTAGGTCTGGTGCTTCACCTTCTAATCTCGGATCTTCAATAGCCCCAAAATACGCATAAGGCCAACCGTAAAATCCGCCTTGCTTAACGCTAGTGACATAATCTGGTACTAGGTTATCTCCTAATTTATCGCGCTCATTTACTGCGGTCCAAAGTTCACCATTAACAGGATTCCAATCCATACCTACAGGATTTCTAAGTCCACTCGCGTAAATTTTTTCATTCGTGCCGTCTAAAGCGACTTCTAAGATATTAGCACGTCGAATTTCTTCATCCATGCCGTATTCTGCAACATTACTAGCAGAACCTACTGAAATATAAATTTTATCTTGTGCTTTGTTAGTAATAATATTTCGGGTCCAATGATTATTATAACCACCAGCAGGAAGGTTCACTATCTTTTCACCTTTTGAAGGATCTAAAGCTGTTTGTCCTGTTTTATAAGGGTACTTATAGAGTCCATCTGTATTAGCAACATAGAAATGGTTGTCAATAATAAGCATTCCTAAAGGTTGTTTTAAATCGTCTAGAAAGGTTTCTCTAAGTTCAATGGTGCCATCATTATTTTTATCTCGTAGAACGGTAATAAGACCTGCGCTATCTTTAGTATTAGCTTCGCAAACAAATAAATCTCCGTTTGGTGCGATGTAGGTCCATCGTGGATTTTTAAACCCGTCTGCCAATTTGGTCACCGTAAATCCCTCAGGAGCTACTGGCATTTTGCCTTCTGGCCAATCGACTAAGCTATTTTCTTTTCTAACAGATTCTGTTGTGTAGGGTTTAGGTAGAATCAATTCGCCTATAGTGGTCTGCACTGTATCTGCGGATTCTTCTGATATCGCTTCTTTTTCATCATCAGATACGGTCATTTTTTTCTCTCTTTCAGATTTACAGGATAACATGGAAATCATAAGAGCTATAATTAAGAGAGTATTTTTTGTTGTCATAATCGTTATTTTTTGGTTTGTTCAAAATTAAAGTTTTTGTTGTTTTTCTTTAACTCATTTAAAATTCGAATGGACTCAAATAGAGATATAACATACGGTTAACATTGATTATTAGCACTGTAATTAGCAGCCTTTAATTAAACGCTGTTACTACTGAGGTATCAGTTTACACTTTAAAGTTTAATCTTATTCTTATAATGATGTGATGTTTATAACTATATTTTAGACTTTCTATAACACTTTTTGGTATAATTTATGGTTATTATTAAGTATGAAATTGAACCTTATTTTCGTATTCCTTTTTTTAATTTTAGCATCTTGTAAACAAGTGCAGGACGTTGCTGATGTTATCACAAAACCTTCTGCACGAGTAATTTTTGAACGTGATTTTAAAAATAACGATAGTATTTTTCAACGTTATGAATTAGCCTATCGTAATGCCAAGCGAAATAATCTTGAATTGGATTTACCGTTAATGTTGCAATCAAAATCGGATACGTCGGATTTTAAAATTTTAGCCTATACTTTGAATTTACAGCGCGGTGAACGTTTTAAAATTGAATCGGATAGTGATGCCGATAGTTTGCAGCTAGCGATTGATGTGTTTTCATTTAAAAATGATTCGGTAGTTGAAGAAAAGTCAATGCTTTCGAATACATCAAGCTTAAATTATTTAGAGTTTGATGTGACCCAAACGGGAAGATATAAAATAGTAATACTTCCAAATCGAAAACAACAACGCAATTTTGGCCTAAAACTTTTCACTGAACCGACTTTAGCATTTCCAGTGAGTGGAAAAGATAATAAAGCGATTCAAAGTTTTTGGGGAGCCACACGGAGTGGGGGGCGTCGTTCACATGAAGGTATTGATATTTTTGCGAAACGCGGTACGCCTGTGGTTGCCGCAACAAAAGGCTTTATTTCAAAAACAGGAAATCGTGGCTTGGGCGGTAAACAAGTATGGCTCCGTGATGGACTTTTTGGTCAATCGCTTTATTATGCGCATTTGGATAGTATTGCGGTTTCTGGGGGCAATCGTGTTGAAATAGGAGATACCTTAGGGTTTGTTGGAAATACAGGAAATGCTATAACCACAAGTCCGCACTTGCATTTTGGGATTTACACAAGTGGCGGAGCTGTAAATCCTTTGCCGTTTGTAAAACAGCCTGATCCTATTGCGATTGTAAGCCTTCCATTAGCTTTGAATGGTGAAACACGTCTTAAAAGAAATGAATTGAGAGTGGGGGCCAATGTGAGGTCTACAAAACTTCAAGATATAGCCGCTAAAAGACCACTTAAAATTCTAGGTAAAACAGACCGTTGGTTTCATGTTCGCTTGAATGATACCGTACAGGGTTTTATACATGAGTCCTTGGTTAGAGAAATTGAATAAAGAGACTTCAGCATTGTTATCTGGTTTCAATAGTTTGAATGAGCCATTTATTTTCTTTCTGAGTAATAATTTTTTAAAATAGAATCCATTTCTTCCTCTCCTTTAGCGATACGATTAATTTTTAACCATAAATCATTTTTTATTAAGGGTTGTAAAGGCTGTTCGTTATCTAAAATTTTATTGAAAACAGACTTAATTTGAAGGTCCCAAATGTTATGGTAATTAACCAAATCATCAGGAAATACTATTTTTCTTTCTGTGCCTTCATCAAAAGCTTCAAAGGGTTCCGAAATATTTAAATAACCGTAATCATCTGTTAGTTGCTCGCCGGGTAGAATGTCTCTAACGGCAATTTCAAAGTCGTAAGCTGTAGTGAGGCAATTAGAATTAAAACTATGATTAACAAACCGTCCATTATCCCAACATAATACAAAGTTGCCTTTATTATTTCTATAAGAATAGGTGTCTAGAATCGTCTTATAAATAGAATCCATGGCGTTGAACATTTCGGGTGTAAATTCGCGATCTAACTGATCTAAAGCCCAAGTAATGGTGCCTGCTGGTATAAATTCAGTGGCAACAACTCCATAACCAATCTCTTGGCTTATAAATTTTAACTCTGTTTTTGGGTGAATCATATACTTTTATATTAAGTGTTTCCTTAATTAAAAATAATGTTTTTTTAGATTCAAAAACAAGTGGGTTGAAAATTATAATGGTAGTTATTTAACGATACTATTATTGGCATTTTTGCACCAATAATTTATAATATATAAAACATGTTGTTAAGTTTAAAATTCTACTTCAGTCATTTCATTATTAAGAAGTGCTCCAGCGGTAGTTCCTGAGGCAACAGCATGCGATACCGCTCGGAACGGACTTGAATTATCACCACAAGCAAAAATGTTTTCTACGGTTGTTTTTTGAAACATATCTACTTTTATAAGGCCCTGTTCTGTTAATTCGCAGCCCAATTGTTTTGGGATGTCGCTATGCTGTACAAATGCTGGTCTTGCGTAAATGGCTTTAAGTTGAAAGGTAGAATGGTCAGCAAAAATGATGTTTTTTAGATGGCCGTTTTTGTGATTTAAAGCTGTAATTTCTTTTTCAATAATAGGAATGTTATGGGTCTTAATTTTAGCAATTTGCTCTTGTGTTAAAGTCGATTTTCCATTAGTAAATATGGTGAGCTTTTTTGTCCAATTACTGATGAGTTGCGCATAGTGAAATGCAATATCACCATTAGCTAAAATACCTGTTTCTTCATTCTTTACTTCATAACCATGACAGTATGGGCAATGTATTATAGATATGCCCCAACATTCTGAAAATCCTTTTATATCAGGCATTATGTCCTTTACACCAGTGGCAAAAATGAGCTTTTCTGTTATAAATTTAACGTTGTTTTGAGTTGTGATTTCAAATCCATTGGGTGTTTTTACAGCACGTATAGCAAATCCATCATGGAATTTTACAGAAGAGTATTGTTCCACTTGTTCTTTGGCACTTGTTGCTATTTCTTTTGGTGTTTTGCCGTCTTGTGTAATAAAATTATGAGAATGTGGTGTCTGACGGTTGCAGGGGTTGCCACTATCTATTATTAATATATGTCGCAAGGCTCTACCTAAGGTCATTCCTGCGGAAAGCCCTGAATAGCTTCCTCCAATGATAATTATTTCAAATGCATTTTTAGCTGTCATAGTATCTAATTTTGAAAGTGAGATTAAAGGAAAAGGCAACGCTAAAGCTGTTAGCGTAAAACTACTTTGTTTAATAAATGTTCGCCTTGATAATTTTTCCATGGCTAATTTTTTAATGTGATATAATATTTAAAAATTCGTTTCGGATTGCAGTTTCGGAAAAACAACCTCCGTATTCTAAAGTGGTCGTAAAACTACTCTGGTCTTTTATTCCTCTTGTGGAAACACAAAGGTGTTTTGCTGTTACTGAAACAATAACATCCTTGGTGTCTAAAACATCTTGTAGATCATTTAAAATTTGAAGAACTAATCGTTCTTGAACCTGCGGGCGACGTGCATAATAATCAACTAAACGATTTATTTTAGATAGTCCAATAACTTTATCTTTAGGGATATATGCGACATGAGCATGTCCTATTATTGGAAGGAAGTGATGTTCGCAGGCAGAATCAATGGTGATATTTTGTTCCACAAGCATTTTTTTATAACCGTACTTATTTTTAAAGGTTGAAAGTTTCGGTTTATTTATTGGGTTTAATCCATAAAATAGCTCTTTTACATACATTTTTGCAAAACGATATGGTGTGCCAGACAAACTATCATCGGTTAAATCTAATCCCATCTCATGCATGATCATTTTAAAATGATTGTCTCCTATAATTTCAATTTGTTCTTTATCTCTCATATTTAAAAAATTATTCATATTATTGGATGTTATTATTTACGGCAATATGTCATATTATAAAAATGACCGAGAATAATGAATGTTGAAAAAAGAAACATAGTATATTCAAAAACTTCAGCTTCTAATTGCATTGAAATAGAGAACCCTATAAAAGCTAACCATAAAAAAATGCTAATTGGTTCTAAAAAGCGGCCATTAGTGGTTTTATAAATTGAAACAAACGCAATAGTAATTAAGAGATAGGCTATAATCGGATTGCTTATAAAGCCGATGCCGAGTGTAAGCAATATAAGTACAGTAAGACAGTGAACTATGCAGAGAAAAGCACTAATAGCACCTAATTTATATGCCCAATATATCTTTTTTGAATGAGTCATTTTAGTTATGATTTCTCTAAATTTTAGCGTTTTTAGTTATACTTATTCTCCCAAAGGATAAACGCTTTCGACTGGCCAATTATCCTGAAATCCGTTCTGCCATGCCATTGATTCGAGTTCTGATACCGTAAGCAGACAACTTTCTAACTGATTTCTGATTAATTGTTCATCTAAATGCTGACCAATAAAGACAATTTCATTTTTTCGATCGCCAAATATGGTATGCCAATCAGCTTCAATGGTGTGCTGGTTTTCTACAAATGCCATTTGCTCAATGCGTTGTTGAAAACTCATGCTGCTCCACCATACACCAGCATTGTCAGCTCGCAAGGATCCTCCTGCTTGTCCCCAAATTAGGGCTTGTTCGGGTCTCGAGGCGATCCAAAATAAGCCTTTACTTCGTAGTATATTTTGCGGGAATTCGTGTTGTGCATAATTCCAAAACCGTTCTGGATGAAAGGGCTTTTTAGTTCTAAAAACAAAAGAGCCAATGCCGTATTCTTCAGTTTCAGGCGTGTGTTTATCTTTTTTTAATTCTTCAATCCATCCGGCATTTTGTTCTGCGTCTTCAAAATTGAATAATCCTGTTTTTAGAATTTCCTTAGGATCTATTTGGCTAAAACTAGCTTCAATAATTTTTGCAGATGGATTCAAACGACATATGGTCGCTTTTAGAAGTCCGAGATGCGATTTAGAAACCAAATCGGTTTTATTTAATACGATAACATTACAGAATTCAATTTGGTCCGTGAGTAGGTTGACGATGGTTCTAAAATCGCCTTCAATATCTGAAAGTTTCTGTTGTGCTAAGGTTTCAGGACTTCCGAAATTCTGAAAAAAGTTAAAGGCATCTACAACTGTAACCATCGTGTCAACATAGCTAAAACGGGAAAGGTCTATACCATTTTCTTCATCTACAAATGAAAAGGTTTGCGCTACAGGTACAGGTTCGCTAATGCCTGTACTTTCAATAAGCAAGTAATCAAAACGGTTTTCTTTAGCCAGACGCTCTACTTCAATCATTAGATCTTCACGCAACGTGCAGCAGATACAGCCATTACTCATTTCAACGAGTGTTTCTTCGGTTCTAGATAGTACGTTTTCGCTGCTAACCAAATTAGCATCTACATTTATCTCACTCATATCGTTTACAATTACGGCAACTTTTAAACCTGCCTTATTGTGTAAAATATGATTTAATAGGGTGGTTTTGCCAGCTCCTAAAAAGCCGCTCAATACCGTAACGGGTAGTTTTTTAATAGTATGCATTGTTGGGTAGTGTTGAATTATATTCTAAATATTTTTCTTTATCTATGGTAATGTCATTCCAAGTATCAAAAACCATCATTTTAATACGCGTATCTACACTTTTTCGAATGTTATTTCTAAACGCTTCATAGTCCTTATAATCGGTATGAGTGAGTTGATTTAGTTTGTTTTGAAAGTAGGTGATAGGATTGTACCAATAGGTTTTTGAAATCAATTCATTTTTGATACGATTATCGGCTTCGATGCTTTGAGTTGCTTTTTTTATTTCTAAATTAATTAATGCTTCAGATGAATAACCTCTCACTTTCTGAACAATAATGGTATCTTTAGCGACTTTAGTTTCCTTTAAAGCGGGATACAGTTGAAAAAGTTGGGCATCAATTACCGCTATCGGTTGTGCATTAATTTCACTTTTTTTGTCTCTACTCACATCAATGAGATCTACCATTAAATTGGTCGGTTTTTCAATCGCAATCCACTGTTGTACGGTTGCAGGAATAATGAAAGCAAATAGTAGCCAGACTCCAACCATTTGTAGTGTATTGGAAACTGTGTTTTTTCCATATTTTAAAATTAGAAAATATAGAGTTATCCAAAAGAAAAGATAGAGCGTCACCCAAAGCAGAAGATTCCAAAACATGGTATCTGCAACAAATACTTTGGTAAGCATCGCACCATAAACCATTAATCCAAATATTACAATTAGAAGAAGAACAGTGTAAAACGCCGTTCTTGATAGTAGCCACCAATTTTTTGATCCTGTTTGAACAAATATCAATGGTAAAAAGCCATGTTCTGATTCTTGGCCTTTTATGTTGTACAGCAAGACTAATAATAGAAGTGGTAATAGAAATAAGATGACGAATGAAAAATCTAGGGTGCCAGACTGTATGCGTTCTGGATTAGCAATTTCCTTAGTCATATCTGCATCATAACCGCTACTCGATGTGGTAATTAATTTATAAAACCCGTATTGTTCGGTTTGTCCAATATTATAAACTAATGTTGGTGATGGATTCTTAAAGTGATAAGTTGGTGTGTTATAAATCGCCCAAAATGGAGTTGTAATATCAACCCAAGGATGTTCACTCGGTCCTTTTTCATTGTTTTTAAAATAAGAAAGTATTGTCGCTTTTTTAGTTTCAACTTCTTCATTGATTCGTTCTATTTCAGCATTTTGTTTATGATATAAATCGGCACCATTATGTAAACCATACATACTTGCTATGATAAAAAGTAATACAGCTAAAATTTTAAAAGGACTTCCAACGAAATGTTTCCATTCGAATAAAAATGTTTTTAAACTTCTCATATAATTTTTATTTTTTTGGTTCCATAAACAATAAGTATAATCACAAGAATTGACCATAAAATCATTAAAAGAATATCTAACATATAGTTTGAAAGCACTTCTGAAATTTGAGTCGGCTTGTACTCAAAATCAGGAACAGATTTAAAAAAGGCATTGTCTTCTTTCCAGCTCCAGTTACCTGTTTTAGAACCGCCGAAAATTTGCTTGTCGTTTAGCATTTTAATAAAGACTCTCCTGTAATTTTCTACTTGTAATAAAAACGCTTGATGATGTAAGTTATCGCTAGCCATAAAGCCCATACTTGTATTTTGTAGCGAAATAAACGGATTGACAATGCCGCCTAATTGAAAGCTTTGTTTCTGTTGTTTTAAGATAGCTCTGTTATTACCAAAATGCTTGTCCCAAACGCTATTGCCATAATCTTCATCGGCTTGCATTCGCATACCATCAAAGTTTAGAGGAAGTTGAGAGACACTATCTACACCGTATTCTTTAAGTACTTTTTCCTTTAATTCAATACTTCGCTTGTCGGTAGGATTGTGACCATCTAAACCTTTTGAACGGTCTTCGGTCATTGCCGATTGAAATTCATTTCGGCTCGGAAGCGCATGCCATTTTTCGGCAGAACTCATTAAAATATTAGGGATAAACATCGTCCAAATAATCCAAATACCCAACATTGAAGTCAAAGCAACGGTTGCGTTTTGCCAACGTGCAGAAAAGAAAACGGTGAGCCCGCAAATAATAAAATAGTAGAGGCTATAGGTTGAAAAAAATAGACCCGTTCGGATTACAATATCTGTGCTTAAGTTTTGCGAATTAAACAGGGCGTAAGCCGTCATTATAAAAGTTAATAGCAATATGCCATATAACCAAACGGATAGGGTTTTAGCGAAAATTAGTTGTATAGGTTTAGCGCCTTGTAAGACTAATAATTTAAGTCGCCCACTTTGTTTCTCATTACTAACGCTGTTAAACGCTAGAAATATTAAGAGTAAAGGGACAATATATTGAAGTAATAATGACGGTTTTAATTTTCCAAATCTAGAGACGGCTTGCATTTGTGATGCTTCAGAGTGAATAATCTCATTCTGTACATGGCCTTCAACCCGAAGCACATTTCCGGTTACACTATTTACACCTTCATCGAGACTGCTTAATAAATTGGAAGGTTTAAATACATATGTTCCGTAATGTGCCGCACTATGAGGATTCATTTCATCAATACTTACCCATTGCTGCCGAACATGGTCTTTTGCATTTTGATAGGTTTGCTCTTGTTTTTTTATTTGATAATTTCCCAAAAAAATAGAAAGTAACATAATGGCACTAAAGGCTATAGTTATGCCTAAGAATATACGGCTCCGCACTAAAAATCGCCATTCATTTTTTATAATTTGAAACATGATGGAAGTATTAATTTTGCATAAATTGTAGATATAAAGTTTCTAGTTCGTTAGCGCTTACATCTTTGCTGTTTAGCTCCTTTACTAGAATTCCTTTCTTTAGTATACCAATGCGATTACAAACTTCTCTTACACGGAAAATATCGTGAGAAGCCATTAAAATTGAAGCACCTTCTGAGGCGAGTTTTTGCAGTAGTGTTGATAGTTCGTTACTTGCAAGTGGGTCTAAACCACTAGCTGGTTCGTCTAACAAATACACTTTTGCTTTTTTAGCATAAGCGATAGCAATACCCACTTTTTGACGCATACCCTTAGAATAACCACTCACTTTTTTATGATGCGCATCACTCGATAAACTACACGTGCTGAGGTAATTCTCTAACTCATCTTTAGTATAGTTTAAACCTGCAAGTTTGCAGAAATAATCTAAATTCTCTAAACCGGTTAAATAGGGGTAAAGGTTGACATTTTCAGGAATGTAACCTATAAGTTTTCTGGTATCGTGCGCATTAGTACTGGTATCAATTTTATTAATATAGACGTTCCCTGAATCGGGATTTAAAAATCCTAATAACATATTTATTGTAGTAGATTTTCCTGCTCCGTTAGCGCCTAAAAGACCTAAAATTTCCCCTTTCTTAACTTCTAAATTTAAGTTTTGAACAGCAAAATCACCCTTAAATGATTTACTCACATCTTGTATCTGTATCATAAAATTATAATTGTTAATGCAACTCAGTCGCGAAAGTAGAAAAATCTATTTGTAAATGCAACTTAATTGCATTAATTTTGTTTTATGGGAATCATTAGAAAAACAAAGTCAGTAACAACGGTATTACAAATATTTGAAGAAAAGCAAGAGGCTAAATCTGTTGTAAACCTTATTGAAATTGTAAAAGATAAGATGAATAAAACAACAGTGTATCGAATTTTAGATCGTCTTGAGCAAGATGGAATTATCCATTCTTTTAATGGGAAAGATGGTTTAAAGTGGTATGCTAAATGTAAAGGCTGTTCTGCGAGTCATCATTCTGATAAGCATCCGCATTTTCAGTGTACGGAATGTAATAAGGTGGAGTGCTTATCTGTTGAGATCAAAATTCCATCTATAAAAAATCATATAGTAGATTCTACCGATATTTTATTAACCGGACAATGTGAAGTTTGCAGTGCTTAAAATTGGATGAAATATGCTGATCGACCAATATGACGTGACTATCGGGATCTAAAACAACAAACTTGCAGGGCCAAAAGTCGTTTCATTCGCTGCGTTCTCTAATATATTGTTATTACTTTTTAAATATTTTTTGAATGTCTCGGACATCATCAAAAGTTTTAAGTGTTATTACATTTTGATGTTAACCACGGGTAAAAGAGATAATATTATTTTCAAACAGACCTTGAAACAAACCCACAAGTGAAGATTCATTTTCATAATAAGATGGTTCTGGTCTATATCTCCACCAAAAATAGAAAATCCTAAAGTTTCATAAAAGGCTTTTGATGCTTTTAGATTTTTAGCGACCAAACTAATAGAAAACGCTCCTAATTTTATAATTATATTTAAAGGTATTGAAAATTTAAATCACCAATACCTTTAAATATAACAGTTACTCTGTTAATTCAACAACACAGCAGCACCAAATCCTAATGCCTTCAACTTGCTTAATTGTGTTTTAGCATCACCAACAATCACATAAATCATTTGATTTGGTGTAATGTACTTTTTAACTAAAGCTTGTACATCAGCAACGGTTAAGGCTTTTACAATAGCTTCACGTTGTTTAGCATAATCATCGGCATAACCCAAATTACTAATATTACTTAGCATACTTAATTTAGCATCTAACGTTTCAAAAGCACGAGCATTACTTTTTAGAGTGTAACCTTTTGTAATTTCTAAATCATCTTCAGTAAAATTAATTCCATAATTTTCTAAAATTTCTTTTACTAAAGCTGCCGATTCATAAGTTACGTTTGTACGTACACCACTATTAATTGCGAATTCTCCTTTGTTTGCATCTCCACTAAACGCAGAGCGAATACCATAAGTATAGCCTTTTCCTTCTCTTAATTCTTGTGTTAATTGTGAAGCGAAACTACCTCCTCCTAAGCGGTAATTCATAACAGAAGCGGCATAATAATCTGCGTCAGTAGCTTTTAATGAAGGGGAACCAAATTTTATAACGGATTGTTTAGCACCAGGAACATTATAAAAATAAACTTTAGAAGTTTCTGGGAACTTTGCTTCAGGCAATTCAGGGATAGTAACCACTTTAGATTTCCAGTTTTTATTAATGGTTTGTAAAGCATTAACAACTTCTGTTTCTGAAATAGAACCTACCACATGAAAGTTTGTCAATTGAGGTGTTAACTTTTCTGAGTAGAAGTTTTGTAAATCTGCTATGGTAATAGAGTTTACAGATGTTTCTGTACCATTATTATTGTAAGCTAAAATATTGTTTTCGCCATATAGTTGCTTAGCAAATTCATGAGAGGCTATACTATTAGGATTTGCTTTTTGACGTTGAATACCACTAATCGTACTTTGTTTTAATAAATGAAATTCGTCTTCATCCCAACGTGGTTCTAATAACATTTCCGTTACTAAGTCCATAGTGGCATCAAAATGTTTGGCTAGAGTAGTCCCGGCGATAGTAACACTATTTTCAGTAGCGTAACTATAAACTTGAGCACCTAAACTTTCAATAGCATTTTCTAAAGCTTCGGGTGTTTTGTTTTTTGTACCCTTGCTCATCAATCTAGCCATAAGATTAGAAACTCCAACCTTTTCGATGTGTTCTAACAGTAAACCTCCTTTTATTTCAAGTTCAAATTCTACTAAAGGAACTTCTGTATTTTCGATACCGAAAACTTTAATTCCAGAAGCTAAATCTTGTTTCCAAACTTTAGGAATTATTAAATCCGGACTTTCTCCATAATCAGGTTCTTGAGAGCGATCAAAACTACTTGGTGTTTTTTCATAATCTGCCGCAATACTAGCATCAAAAGTAGCTTCAGCACCTTCTATAATTTGTTCTTCAACGATATTTGCTAATTCAGAATTTTCTAAAATTAGGTTACCTTGTCCTTTTGGTACAACACTAGTTGCGATGAAATTCTTTCCTTTAATGTAAGTGTTATAAACACGCATTACATCTTCTGGAGTGACTGCTAAAATGTGTTGTACATCTTGATTAATAAAACCAGGATCACCTGCAAAAATTTCATATTGAGCTAACTGAAATCCTTTGCCTAAAACACTAGAGAGTCCTCTGTAAAAATCAGTTTCTTGTCCTGCTTTAATTCTATTTAAGTCAGCTTCAGAAATACCATGAGTTTCAAAATCTTTTAAACCTTCTTTTATTGCTGCTGCTACAGTGTCTAAATGAGTAGCATTAAAAGCGGTAACGCTCAGCATTAATTGTCCTGCGATTTCAGCATTGTTTTGATAAAATTGTACATTATCGGTAAGCTTTTCTTTTTCAACTAAGACTTTATTTAATGGTGCTTTTTTTCCATTAGATAAATAATCTGTCAGGACACTTAGGGCATAAGAATCCTTATCGTATTCCGGTACTCCTGGCCAAGCCATTGTTAACCTTGGTAAGCGCGCAAAATTATCTTCGTAATATAATTGTTTTGTCGCTGTTAAAGTTACAGGTTGTTTTTTTACATCAAGGATGTCTTCACCTTTTGGGATTTCATCAAAATACTTTTTTACCCAAGTTTTCGTTTGTGCAATATCAATATCTCCTGCAATGGTTAAAGTGACGTTATTTGGTACATACCAACGTTTGTAAAACTCCTTAACATCTTCTAAAGTGGCATTTTGTAAATCTTCTAAAGATCCAATAACTTCCCAACTGTAAGGATGACCTTCAGGGTATAAATTACTATTTATAACGCTAGAATTAAAACCATAAGGTTGGTTGTCTACACGCTGACGTTTTTCGTTTTTAACCACTTGTTTTTCTTTTGCTAAAACAGGGTCTGTTACAGTATTAATAAAATAACCCAATTTATCTGCTTCTGCCCAAATCATTTTTTCTAAGGCATCTTTGGGTACGGTTTGAAAATAATTGGTGCGATCTCTACTTGTAGATCCATTAGCACCAGAGCCACCAATACGAGCACTCATTTGGTCTAAACCACCTTTGCCAAGATTTTCAGATTCTAAGAATAGTAAATGTTCAAATAAATGAGCAAAACCTGTTCTTCCTGCTTTTTCACGTGCAGAACCTACATGTGCTGTTAAGGCTACAGCGGCTACAGGATCTGATTTGTCAACATGAAGAATGACTTGTAGGCCATTATCTAAAGTGAATTTTTCATAATCGACTTTAAATTCTTGTGCTTCCTGTTCTACTTGTGGTTCTGTTTTTTCCTCGTTTTCTTTACAAGACCAAACGGTGAAAAGTATTAATAAAATTAGAAGTGTTGATTTAGCATGTTTCATATATAATGTGTTTAAAGTGTTGTTTTTATATTGTGTTAAGTTCTATGGTATTGGATACTTGTTTTTAACTGTCAGTTCGAGTGATTTTCTTTTTCTGAAAATCGTATCGAGAACTTTTAAATATTTTAATTTTATTAGAATTACTGTATTTATAATTCATAAGCATTGTTATTCACCATAAAAATAGAATTCACAAAAAACAGTTTTCCATTTTCCCAAAAACTTCTAAATAGTGTGTCATCTACCATGTAAATAAAACTACCACTTCCCATAGGTTCTTCACCAAAAATAAGCGTTTGATCTAAGTTTTTCAAAGCATTTTGACCTGCAAAACCAGAGTATACTTTGGTATCATTTAGGTAAGCGACATTATAACCATTTTCTAATAAGCTATAGGTGCTACGTCCTTGTTTTAACGTAAAATAATGATCAGGATAACCAAATCCCATAGGATGTGTATTATCTATTTTTGCATTAAAAATTGCTCCTGTAATTAAATGATTACTGTATGCGCGTTCGCGATCGGCATAAGAGGTTAAGTTGTCTTTCTTTTCGTCGGTTTCTGAATCTTTATAATTTAAGCTGAAACCATCTTTAGCTGCAAAACTTCGTAAAGCACCATCAATGGCGATAACTTTTCCGCCAGAATGTACCCAACCTTTTAGTTTTTCCATGATCTTCTCATCGATAACTTGTCTGTAATTTCCATTCGGAATGATTAATACATTGTATTTATCTAAATTAGTTTTACCTAAATCGTCTGTGTTTATAGAAGTTAATGGATAGTGTAGTTGTTGCTCAAAGAAATGCCATATAGCACCGTAATTTAAAGACGATGTGCCTTCACCGGAAAGTACAGCAACTTTTTGCTTATTGACTAACTTAATATCTGGCGATCCAATATCTGGTGTTGTTTGAGAAAACCCAGAGTTGATTTCCGTTAATGGTTGTACTTGTGCTTGCGCAATAGTATTTAATTTTTCAACGAAGTTTTTAATATGCTTATTGTCACCTTTTGTGATGATTAATGAACCGCGATCAAATTTTGTGTCCTTTGAAGTAAATGGTTTTTCTGTAAACCGAACTTTAAAATCATTTTTTAGCAATTCAGCTAAAAACTGAGCATCATCCATAGAATCCCATTTACTAACATAACCATAAGCATCATTTAAGACTTGAAGTGCTTTTCGAGATGAAATTATCCCACTTTGAATTTTAGAAGTGCTTGCAATAGCATCTAATCCATAGGCATAAGGTAATGACCAAGCGGTGATATCATAGGTTAAAGAATCTGAAAGTTTGGCATTTGGTTCAAACAACACCTTTACCATTTTACCTTTGGGTTGATCACTGTGTACTACTAAAGCAGCAGCGTTCACATTCATTTTTCCTTGTTTCCCTGTGCTGTAATCATATCCCGATACTTTAGAAACGGTAGGGTTTTCGAAACTAATTTGATGCTTAACTAAAAGTGCTTTTAGGCTATTTAATTTGTCTGCATTTCCTTTAACAACGTAACTCTTATATTTTAAATCAGAATTATTAAAGAATTTACCAAACTCAGTATTCAGTTTTTTAGCATTTTTTGAAGCCATTTCAATCGTTGAAATCCCTGTTGTGGTATGGTGCGTTAAACGTTCTACTAAAGTTAAAACGTGACCTTCATCATTCAGAATTCCTAAGCCAGCACGTCCATGTCCCCCTTGTTCGTAAGTCATTCCCATCGCTCCCATATATGTTGGGTAGGTGTCACCGTAACTAGGGTAAAATAAATCGAAACGTTCTCTTGTGAAAAATAACCAACCTTCTTTATCAAAATATTTAGCATGATTTTGTCCTATTTCAGTTTGAAAATCACGTTGCCAATCGGTAATAATTTCATGAAAAGGTTCTGCGGCAGGTGCAAAGTAATAAGGTTCATTAATGCCTTGCTCATGAAAATCGACATGTACATGCGGCATCCATCTATTATAAACCTCTAAACGTTGTTGTGTTTCTACTTGTGTGGCCCAAACCCAGTCTCTATTTAAATCAAAAAGGTAGTGATTTGGTCGTCCGCCAGGCCAAGGTTCGTTATGCTCGCTTCCTTGTGCATCAATATTGTAAGGCTGATTTGCTGTTTCGTTATACCAGTTTACATAACGATCACGACCATCAGGGTTGACCGAAGGATCAATAATAACAACCGTATTTTTTAATAAATCTTTATGCTCAGAGAGTAACTTGTATAAGGTTTGCATTGCCGCTTCAGAACTCGAAGCTTCATTACCGTGTACATTATAACTTAACCAAACGATAGCAATATCTGTTTCTGTTGGTGTTCCTACTAATAAACCCGTGTTTTTTAAATTATTTTCACGGATAGTTTCTAAGTTTTTAATGTTTTCTTCACTAGAAACATAAGCTAAATACAAACCTCTTCGCTCATTTGTTAAACCATATTGTTCTAGTTTTATTGCATTTGGAAGTGCTTCGGCAACGGATTTAAAATAATCAATAACTTGATGATTTCGACTAAATTGTGTGCCAATATCATAGCCTAAAAACGCACTTGGTGATTCTAGTTTTTGTGCAATTAGTGTAGCTTGCAAGCTAAAAATTACAATAAGTGTAGTAACAAATTTTTGCATTGAACATATATTTAATTAGAAGCTAGTAAATATACATTGCTCAGCTGAATTAACTAAAAATTAGCAGTTAAAAAATAGAAGAGCAGTATATTTATGCCCTAATAAATAATTTGTATGCCAACCGACTGTATTCCGTTTAGGGAAACCCATTATTTTTCAGACTTTATATGTGACTATTTAGATCAGAAACCTGAATTAAAAGACTTTTATCATCGTTTTCCGAAACTAGAGAATTTTGAAGCTCAGATTGAAGAAAAGCAATTATCAGTTAAAGCGCAGTCAAGAACTGTTTTAGTTGAAAGCTTAAAAAAACAATATAAAAAGCTTAAAACATCAGAATTAACTGCTGAAAATATTGAAAGCTTAAAGACTGAAAACACCTTTACAATTACTACAGGACATCAGTTAAATTTATTTACAGGACCACTTTATTTTCTGTACAAGATAATTTCAACCATTAACCTTACGAAGCAATTAAAAGCAACCTACCCAAAATATAACTTTGTTCCTATATATTGGATGGCTTCTGAAGATCACGATTTTGAAGAAATCAATTACTTCAACTTTAAAGGTAAAAAAATACAATGGAACTCTGGGCAAACCGGAGCTGTTGGTCATTTTAATACAAAAGGTTTAGAAGATGTTTTTGATGTCATTTCTTCAGAATTTGGAACAGGAAAAAATGCAGAGCAATTAAAAACATGGTTTAAAGAAGCGTATCTTAATCACGATAATTTAGCAGATGCGACACGGTATTTAGCAAACGAATTATTTAGCGACCAAGGATTGGTAATTTTAGATGCTGATGATAAAGATTTAAAACGTTTGTTTATTCCGCAGATGAAGTCGGAATTATTAGAGCAAACAGCTTTTAAGAACGTTTCCGAGACGAATAAAAAATTGGAAGATTTAGAATTGACGATTCAAGTGAATCCAAGAGAAATTAATCTATTCTATATTAAAGATGAATTGAGAGAACGCATTGTAGAAAAAGACGGTGTATTTTCTGTTTTAGAATCAGAAATATCATGGAGTCAAAGCGAACTGCTAAATCACCTTAATGAATTCCCAGAGCGTTTTTCTCCAAACGTAATCATGCGCCCCTTATATCAAGAAGTAATCTTACCAAACCTATGTTATATTGGTGGCGGTGGAGAAATGATTTATTGGTTGCAATTAAAATCTAATTTTGAGGCTCAGAATGTTATATTTCCGATGTTATTATTAAGGAATTCTGCTTTAGTGAAGTCAGAAAAACAGACCTTAAAACTTCAAAATTTAGAGATTCAAAATAAAGATTTATTTTTAGATCGTCACTCGTTCATAAATAAACGTGTTAGAAAAATTTCTAATATTGATATCGATTTTTCTGAACAGAGACAACAGTTAGAATCACAATTTAAACACCTTTTTGATTTAGCAGAACAAACGGATAAATCGTTTTTAGGTGCAGTAAAATCTCAAGAAGTAAAACAAATAAAGGGTTTAAAACATCTTGAAAAGCGTTTATTGAAAGCTCAAAAAAGAAAACTTGCAGATCAGATTGAACGTTGTACTGAATTGCAAGATCAATTATTTCCTGGTCAAAGTTTACAAGAACGAAACACTAATTTTTCAGAATTGTATTTAGAGTATGGCGACCAGTTAATTACTGAATTAACCAAAACCTTAGAGCCATTGAAAGGCGAATTTTTAATATTAAATTTAAAATAATTAATGCATCATATTGATATTGATTTGATTGAAATGACTTTAGATGTCATGAAATATGTCATAGGAAGAGTTTCAGCCACAGAACATCAAATAGGGAAACCAAAAAAATACGAAGAATTAAAAGCTTTAGTAGGAGATACTGTAACTGAAAAAGGAGTTGGTGGAGAATATGCTTTTAATTTATGGAAAGAGCATTTGTCAAAGGCAAATGTACCTGTAGATCATCCAAGGAATTTAGCTTTTGTGCCAGCTGCACCTTCGAAAGCAGCCATTATGTTCGATTTAATAACAGCAGCATCAAGCATACACGGGGCTTATTGGATGGAGGGTGCCGGAGGTATCTTTTGTGAAAACGAAGCTATGAGCTGGATGGTTTCTTTAACAGGCATGCCCGAAGGAGCTTTTGGAGTCTTCACAAGTGGTGGAACAGCAGCTAATTTATCAGCGATTGTTACCGCAAGAGAACACTGGAGAGAAAACCCTGATTTTGAGAATGAAAAAGGGTTGATCATTACATCTATGGGAGCGCATTCTTCTGTAAAAGCAATGGCAAAAGTGGCAGATGTAGATATCGTTTTAGTAGATTCTGAAGAGCATTTAACAGGAGAAGCATTAAAAGAAAAAATAGCTAGTTTAACAACGCATCAGCGTAAATGTTTATTTGCTGTTGTAGGAACTGGCGGAACAACAAATGCAGGTATTATTGATGATCTATCGAGTATAGCAGAAGTATGTGAAGACCAAAATTTATGGTTTCATGTCGATGCAGCCTATGGAGGTGGGGCTTTAGTTGCTGATTCTGTACGACACTTATTTAAAGGTATAGAAAGAGCGGATAGCATTACTATAGATCCGCATAAATGGATGTTTTCACCTTACGATTGTGGCGCTGTACTCTACAAAAACATGGAGTTGGCTAAAAACGCCCATTCACAACAAGGCTCATATTTAGAGATTTTTAAAGATGAAGGTGCTCACGGATTTAATCCAACGGATTATCAAATTCAATTAACCAGACGTGTTAGAGGGTTGCCTTTGTGGTTTTCTTTAGCAACGCACGGAACAGACCGTTATAAAGAAGCGGTAGAACGAGGTTTAGAATTGGCACAAATAGCAGGACGCTTAATCGAAGCGCATCCTGATTTAGAATTGGTGAGAGAACCAAGTTTATCTTGTGTTTTATATCGTAGAATAGGATGGGAACCGGAAGACTATACACATTGGACCTACGAAAACCATGAAAAAGGATTCGCTTTAGTAACGCCAACCAAGTGGAAAAATGGGGATACTTACGAAACGTGTTCACGTTTTTGCTTTATCAATCCAGATACCACAGAAAAAGATATTCAGATGATTTTAGAAACAATGGAATAACATTTTTAGAATTGTTTTTTCTAAAGCGATTATTAGTGCAATTAACTAATAATCGCTTTAGTGTTTTTAAGAATAAAAGCGTTGTAAGAATAATTGACAGATAAATCTAAGTAAATATTTATTTGTAACTGCATTTATAGTGTTAAATAGTTATTGTTTTAATGGAAAATAAATTATTTAAAGTCTTGTTTTTTAGTGATTTAATATTTTTTGAAATTTTATGTAATTCCTAAATCGAAAATTTCAAAATCAATCCTTATTTTTGCGCATGCAACACAACAAAGTCCTAATACTAGATTTCGGATCGCAATACACACAACTTATTGCGCGTCGCGTTAGAGAATTAAATATCTACTGCGAAATTCACCCATTCAACAAAATCCCTACAGATTCAGATAGCTTTAAAGCTGTTATTTTATCTGGTAGCCCAAATTCCGTGAGAGGAGAAGCTGTGCTTCATCCAGAATTGGAAGGTATCAGAGGAAAAAAACCAATGCTTGCTGTGTGTTATGGTGCGCAATATTTAGCTCATTTTTCTGGTGGGCAAGTGGCTGAATCTAATACAAGAGAGTACGGAAGAGCGAACTTAAGTTTTATTAAAACGGATGAAGCGTTCTTCGAAAATATACATGAAGGCAGTCAAGTTTGGATGAGCCATAGTGATACGATAAAACAGTTACCTACAGGTGGTGTTTTATTGGCTAGTACGGGAGATGTAGAAAATGCAGCATACAAAATTGAAGGTGAAGATACCTATGCAATTCAGTTTCACCCAGAAGTTTACCATTCCACAGACGGATATCAACTTTTAAATAACTTTTTAGTTAAGATTGCAAAAGTTGAACAAGACTGGACTCCACAATCTTTTGTTGAAGAAACCGTTGATGGACTTAAGGAACAATTAGGAAACGATAAAGTGGTTCTTGGTTTATCTGGAGGTGTAGACTCTTCAGTAGCAGCTATGTTATTGCATAAAGCAATAGGAGAAAACCTCTATTGTATTTTTGTAAATAATGGATTATTAAGAAAGAATGAATTCGTAGATGTATTAAAACAATACGAAGGCATGGGACTTAATGTTAAAGGAGTTGATGCTTCGGCACGCTTTTTGGATGCCTTAAAAGGACTAAGTGATCCGGAGCTCAAAAGAAAAGCTATTGGTAGGGTGTTCATTGAAGTTTTTGATGATGAAGCGCATTTAATTCAAGATGTAAAGTGGTTAGCACAAGGTACAATTTACCCTGATGTAATAGAAAGTGTTTCAGCAACAGGTGGACCAAGTGCAACGATAAAAAGTCATCATAATGTAGGTGGATTACCAGATTTTATGAAACTAAAAGTGGTAGAGCCGCTTAAAGCTTTGTTTAAAGATGAGGTGAGACGTGTCGGTGCTTCTATGAATATGGATAAGCACTTACTTGGGCGTCATCCTTTTCCTGGACCAGGATTAGCAATTCGTATTCTTGGGGATCTAACAGAAGAAAAAGTGCGTATATTACAAGAGGTTGATGCAATATTTATTAATAACCTACGTACTTGGAATTTGTATGACAAAGTATGGCAAGCAGGAGCAATGTTATTGCCCGTTAATAGTGTTGGTGTAATGGGAGATGAGCGTACATATGAAAAATGTGTCGCTTTAAGAGCAGTAGAAAGTACAGATGGGATGACGGCTGATTGGGTGAATTTACCGTACGAGTTTTTACAGAAAACATCAAATGAAATTATCAATAAAGTAAAAGGTGTAAATAGAGTGGTATATGATATCAGTTCTAAGCCACCAGCGACTATTGAGTGGGAATAATCATTCAATAATTTTTAGTAGCAGTAAATTATATTAGACTTAATATAAAAATCCTACAAGGTTTATAAGACCTTGTAGGTATAAATACGATTTTATGAAAAATATTTTAGCCGTTCTATTAATTGCATTTTCAATAGGTCTCAGTGCGCAAGAAAAATATATTGAGCATACTGTAAAATCAGGAGAAACGATAGAGAGTATTGCTAAGGCTTATTTAGTAACGCCTTTTGATATTTATGCATTAAATCCAGATGCACAACGTAAGTTTCAAACAAACTCGGTTTTAATTATTCCCAATTCTAAAATTAAGAATGCTCCAATTGAAGAGGCAAGTAAGGAGCTTACAGGCTATAAAACGCACAGGGTTAAAAGAAAAGAAACATTATATGGCTTGTCTAAGGAATATAGCGTCTCTGAGGAAGAGCTGAAAAAGGCGAATCGTTTTTTGTATTCTGAAAATCTTAAAAAAGGGGATAAGCTTAGAATTCCGCGTTATAAAACGGTGACGTCTAAGCAAACTTTAAATAATACAGTAAAAAAATACACAGTTCAGGCTAAGGAGGGCAAATGGCGTATTGCCTATAAATTTGGTATTTCTGTTGCAGATTTAGAAGCTTTAAATCCTAACATGAAAGAAACAATTCAACCTGGTGACGAGTTGAATGTTCCAAATATTCACGATCAAGAAGAAAAGGAGGTTGAAGCAACTTTTGGGTATTATGAAGTATTACCTAAAGAAGGCTTTTACAGATTAAAGGTGAAATTAGATTTAACCCAAGAACAACTTGAAACACTAAATCCTGAATTGAAAGAAACGGGCTTAAAAGCAGGGATGGTTTTAAAAGTACCAGGAACTGTAGATACGTTAAGTGCATTAGATACTGTAGAAACTACAAACTTAAAAGGGAGGTTAAATAATTTTAAAACTAAAAAAATAGCTTTAATGATGCCTTACCGCCTTGATAGAGTTGATGTAGATGCTGTATCGAGAACGAAAGAGATGATGAAAGATAATAGATTATTATCTACGGTTTTAGATTTTCATGTGGGGGTAATTATGGCTTTAGATTCTGCAAAGCAGCTTGGGATTTCTACAGATTTAAAAGTTTTTGATACAAGATATCATATTGCAGAAACAAGTAAAATATTGGCAGAAAATGATTTTTCAGATTACGATGCTATTATTGGTCCGATGCAAGATGAAAGTTTTAGCCGTGTTGCTATGACATTAAAAGGAGATAATGTACCTGTTATTGCAGCGATGAATAAACCAACAGAAGTTTTTAGTAATGTGTTTCAAACCATACCAGAAGAAAAACTGATGCGCAAAGCGATGATAGATTTTGTAAAAGCAGATAGTTTAAAATCTAAAGTTGTTATTATTTCAGATCATGAGCATAGAGAAAGTAGTAAAGCTTTACAGGAAATGTTTCCGAACTCTAAACTTATTTTTTCTAGATACGATAAAAAGAATAGATCTAAAGATGCCTTTTTTGTGTACCATACAGATTTAAAAAATGTATTCTCTACAGGAAAAACAATTGTGTTTTTAGAAACAGATAATTATTCGTTTTCTACAAGTGTTATCAGTATGCTAAATGGATTTGTAGATAAGAAGATAGAAATTGTACTTACAACGCTCGATAAAGGTAAAGCCTTTGAAGGTAAGGATGTTGATAATAATAATTTATCAAATCTTAAGTTTCATTACGCATCTGTACATAAAGATTTTGATGAAACGAAATCGAATGGTTTTGTTGAGAGATATGAAAAAGAATACGGTGTAACACCAAGTAAATATGTTGCACGTGGTTTTGATATTACTTTAGATTTATTAATGCGTTTAGCATCTGCAGAAAATTTATACGATGCATCTTTAGATACTGTAGAAACAGAATATGTAGAGAACAAGTTTAGATACAATAAAGCTTTGTTTGGTGGTTATGTAAATCAAGCGGTTTATATTGTAAAGTTTGATAACCTTAGAATTATAGAAGCAAAATAATATAAAATGGCTTGGCAGCTTAATCGTTTATAAGACCACTGATGTTAATTTTGCAATTGAATAGTAAATAGTGAAAACACTAATCTTTTTATTATGCTTCCTTTTAACAGGAAGCAACGCTACAGACGAATCTTTGACGTGGAATGAATCCGTTAAACTTAGCTGGTCTGATTTTAAAGCAAAGCCAGATGCTAATAATGATGAGGTGGCATTAACAGCATCTGGTATTACATTTGGCTTTGCTGTTAAAACTTCAGGAAATAAAATTGTTGATTTTTCAACAACAGTTTATGCGCAATTTTATCCAACTAAATCATGGTATTTAAAGAAAAAAGGAACTGCGCATATTTTAGGTCATGAGCAATTACACTTTGATATAACAGAACTTTATGCACGTCAGTTTAGGCAACAACTATTGGCATTAAAGGTGAATCAAAAGGTGAAATCTCAAATGAAAAAACTACATGCATCAGTCAATAAAGCTTTAAATGAAGAGCAAAAACGTTACGATTTAGAGACTAGACATTCCATGAATCTTGAAAAACAAAAGGAATGGGAAACTAACATTCAGAAAGAGTTAAACAAGCTTAAGGAATTTAAATCGTCATAGATTTCAAGGATAGTTTGTATGAAGTATATTTAAAATTTTAATCTTTTTTATAACGATTTAGAGCTGCAATCATAATGGAATTAGACGGAACAGTTTTAATTGAATTAGCACATTATAAAATGCCTTTCGGTAAGTATAAAAACCAATACTTAATCGACATTCCTGAACCTTATTATATTTGGTACCAACAAAAAGGCTTTCCAGAAGGTAAGCTAGGACGGATGATGGCACAAATGTGTGAAATTAAAATTAATGGCTTAGAAGAATTGATTTATACCATTCGTAGAGATTTTAATAAGTAATCGCGATCTCCTTGTTTTCCGACTTATCAAAAGTTAATGTGTCATTTTTTAAAGACGCATGGCTACATATAATCCTTCAAATAAATACAAGTTATAAGTGCATTTGGGTATAATGGTAAAATAGCGGTGCTTTTAGGTTATAAAATAAAACACGTGTTAATTCTCAAGTGTTTGAAGGTTATAGGTTAAGCTGTTAATTTGATGGTATGATGTGATGTAAATAATAACATATAAACAAACCATAAACAAATAGAGAATAACTCATTAAATTTCGTAATTTTGCCTGCGTTTAATAACGTATCATGACCACAAACCCGAAGTATATTTTTGTAACCGGAGGCGTATCTTCTTCCTTAGGAAAAGGTATTATTGCAGCATCACTTGCTAAGCTCCTACAATCACAAGGTTACAGAGCCACAATCCAGAAATTAGATCCATATATCAACATCGATCCAGGTACTCTAAATCCCTATGAGCATGGTGAATGCTATGTTACGGATGATGGGGCCGAGACAGATTTAGATCTTGGACATTACGAACGTTTCTTAAACGTACCAACGTCTCAAGCCAATAACGTAACTACAGGTAGAATTTACCAAAGCGTTATCGATAAAGAAAGACGTGGTGAGTTTTTAGGAAAAACAGTTCAGGTTATTCCTCATATCACAGACGAAATAAAACGTAGAATCCAAATTTTAGGAAATTCTGGCGATTACGATATCGTTATTACTGAAATCGGAGGGACGGTAGGTGATATCGAATCTTTACCTTACATCGAGGCTGTAAGACAATTAGAATGGGATTTAGGTGAGCACAATACCTGCGTTATTCATTTAACATTAGTACCATATCTTTCTGCGGCTGGTGAGCTTAAAACAAAACCAACCCAACACAGTGTTAAAACATTGATGGAGAGTGGTGTGCAAGCAGATATTTTGGTTTGTAGAACAGAACACAAACTTAGTGATGGTTTAAAAACAAAACTAGCACGTTTTTGTAATGTTAAAAAAGAAGCTGTTATAGAATCTATCGATGCATCTACAATTTATGATGTTCCAAACCTGATGTTAGAAGAAGGTTTAGATAAGGTCGTTTTAAGTCAGTTAAAATTAAAAAGTTCAGTTCCAGATTTAAGCAGGTGGAATGAATTTTTAAAGCGTCATAAAAATCCTAAGAGTGAAGTTACTATTGGCTTAATTGGTAAATATGTAGAACTTCAAGATTCTTATAAGTCGATATTAGAGGCATTTATTCATGCAGGTGCTGAAAACGAAGTGAAGGTTAATGTAGAACCGATTCATTCTGAATATTTATCAGAAAGTAATATAGAGTTTAAGCTAGGTCATTTAGATGGTGTATTAGTTGCACCAGGATTTGGTGAACGTGGAATCGAAGGTAAAATTGATGCTGTTCGTTTTGTAAGAGAACATAATATTCCATTTTTAGGAATTTGTTTAGGAATGCAAATGGCAGTGATTGAATACGCGAGAAATGTATTAAAGCTTCCCAAAGCTAATTCTGTAGAAATGGATGAGCAAACTCCAGATCCTGTTATTAATTTAATGGCATCTCAAAAAGGTGTTGTTAACAAAGGCGGAACCATGCGTTTAGGAACATGGGATTGTCAATTAGATAAAGAGAGTATTGCTTATAATGTTTATAATTCAGAATTAATTACTGAGAGACATAGACACCGTTTTGAGCTTAATAACGATTATAAAACTAAACTAGAAGAAGCTGGGATGAAAGCGACAGGCTTTAACCCAGAAACAGGCTTAGTAGAAATTGTAGAAATACCTGCTAACGATTGGTTTGTTGGTGTGCAATACCACCCAGAATACAAGAGTACAGTAAAAAGTCCTCACCCTTTATTTGTAGCATTTGTAGGAGCAGCCTTAAAATACAACAAGAAAAAATAATGTGTCACTTTGTCGCATACTAAAAATTGGATAACTATTTGAGTTATCCAATTGTTACTTTATAAGACCTCTTAAGCTATATTCTGAATGAATTTCAGTAAAATAATGCTGACAGTGGTCGAAAATTAAAAATAAATGGAAGAAAAGAAATTCGACGTAAAATCTATTATAGGTTTCGTACTCATTTTTGGTATATTATTATTTATAATGTATCAAAACCAACCCACTCCAGAAGAACTTGCAGCACAGGAAAAAGCAGAGCAAGAAAAAGGGGAAGCTGAAAATAATCAAAGTAAGCAAAATGATACCTTAATAACGACTTCAAGTGATTATTCTAATAATTCACAAGTTTTAGATTCGACTCAAAAAGTAGCACTTCAAAATAAAGTGGGTGCTTTTGCATATGCCTTAAACTTACCATCAGCGTCAGAAAAGCAAACAACTGTAACTACAGATGTATTTGAATTAAAATTCAATAATAAAGGGGGCCATCTTGCAGAGGTTAAATTAAGAAATTTTGTAGACTATGATTCTGTACCTGTTTATATGGTAAAAGATCAGAATAGCGCATTTAATATCACCTTTGGGACATCAGATAACAGAACTTTAAATACACAAGATTTTCCTTTTGAACCAACGATTACTAAAAATGGTGAGAATACTATAGTTTCTATGAAACTAAAAATATCGGAATCTTCGTTTTTAGAATACCGTTATGAGTTGAAGCCTAATGATTATATGATTGACTTTTCAATTAAATCTCAAGGTTTAAGTGGAGTCTTTAATACATCGCAACCAATCACTTTAGATTGGAAACAAAAAAGTATTCGTCATTCTAAAAGTATTACTTACGAGAATCGCTACACGCGTTTAACTTATATGCACGATGACGGTAAGGTTGATAAATTATCGCAAACGAGTAATGATGACGAGATGATAAGTGATGTAGACTGGTTATCTTACAGACAACACTTTTTTAGTTCTATTTTAGTGGCTAACGACAGTCGTTTTAATGATGTGGCAATAACGTCATTAGACTTGGTTGAAGATGAAGAAATAGATACAACGCATACAAAGTTATATACAACCAAAATGCCATTGGCATATTCTGGTGGTGAGTTAAATAAAAACTTTGGTTTGTATTACGGGCCAACGTCAAATACAATATTAAAAGAGTATGATAAAGAGCTAGAAGAAAGTATTCCTTTTGGTTGGGGTATTTTTGGTTGGATTAATAAAATGCTTTTTATACCTCTATTTGGTTTCTTAAGTAGCTTTTTACCTTATGGTATTGCGATTATTGTGATGACTATTTTAGTAAAAATCTTATTATCATTTGTACAATACAAGCAGTTCTTATCACAGGCTAAGATGAAAATCTTAAAACCAGAATTAGATGCTGTAAGAGAAAAGTATAAAGACAATAAATTAAAAGCTCAGCAAGAAACGATGGCTATCCAAAGTAGAGCAGGGGCAAGTCCATTGAGTGGTTGTTTACCGGGTTTAATGCAGATTCCGGTGTTCTACGCTTTGTTTCAGTTTTTCCCAACAGCTTTTGATTTAAGACAAAAAAGCTTTCTTTGGGCAGACGATTTAAGTTCTTTCGATTCTGTTTTAGATTTACCATTTCATATTCCTTTATATGGAGATCATGTTAGTTTATTTCCAATATTAGCGGCTATAGCAATTTTCTTTTATATGAAAATGACCACAGGGCAGCAAGTGGCAAACCAGCCAACTCAAGAAGGAATGCCAGATATGGCTAAAATGATGAAGTACATGATTTACTTCTCACCATTAATGATGTTAGTATTCTTTAATAATTATGCTTCTGGTTTAAGTTTATATTACTTTATATCGAACTCAATTAGTATTGGGATTATGTTAGTGATTAAAAACTATATCATTGATGAAGATAAGGTATTAGCTAAGATTGAAGTCAGCAAAACGAAGCCAAAGAAACAAAACAAGTTTCAGAAAAAAATGGCAGAGATGATGGAGCAAGCTGAGCAGCAAAAACAAGCACAACAAAAAGGGAAGAAGAAATAATATAAGTTTTTAATTGCCTTGTGAGTATGAATACTCATGGAATAATATAAATTAAGCCTTAGCACATGGTGTTAAGGCTTAATTATTTTATAATTTTAAACAATGACAATTGAAACATGTACTCCCGACGATATTAAAAAAATAATAGAAGGTATTAATGTCTATAACTTAGATCAAGTTGAAGCTTTAGCACCAATCTGGACGTCTTTAGATTTTACGATTAAAAATGAAGACAAGATTGTTATTGGTGGAATTTTAGCAGGAATTAATTACTGGAACAGTTTAGAAATTAAAATCTTGTGGGTTGATGAGAAGTACAGATCTAAAGGTTTAGGAACAAAACTATTAAAGCATTTAGAATTTGTTGCGCAACAAAAGGGAGCTACTATGGCTATGGTAGATACTTATGATTTTCAAGCAGAAGATTTCTATATTAAAAATGATTATGATGTTGTAGGCGAAGTAAAAAATGTTCCAAAAGGCCACAGAAGAATCTATTTTTCTAAAGTTATAGCATAAAGAAACCCAAATCGTAAAATGTTTGGGTTTCTTTAATTATATATTTTATAAAATAAGAGAGTGTGGCCTCAAAAGGTGTTACTTCAATTTTATGGTGCAGGTAAAAGTACCGTATCAATAACATGTACGACACCATTAATAGATTGAATGTCAACTAAGCTACTTACAATATTACTTACACGATCATTAGGATCTGTTAATGTAAATGCAGTGTTGTCAGCAGTAATATCTCCCCCTAAAGTGGTCACAACTCCATTAGGTAAACCACTAGATTGAATATTTCCACTTACAATATGATACGTTAAAACCGCATCAACAGTTGCAGGATCTAAATCAGCAAGGGCTGTATTTCCTGAAGGATCTAACTCTAATAAAAGATTAGCAAAGGCATCGTTAGATGGGGCAAATACAGTAAATGGTCCAGTAGCGGCGTCAGATACTGTTGCTATGTAAGGTACAGTTGGTGTTTCTGTATCAGCCAATTGTAAGGCTGCTACTAAATTTGATAAAGCCGGATTTGTTGTTGCAAATGTTGCAATAGTTGGTAAAGCAATAACTTCATCAACAATATGCACTATACCGTTGCTTGCTATGTTATCTGCGCTAGTAACTGTAGAAGATCCGTTTAAAGCAACTCCATCATTAGTTGTAAAATAGATGCTTAAGTTAGCATCGTTTGGACCTGTTGCAGCAGTATTTGTATATCCAGAACCAGCATCTACCAAATCAGTAGAGGTTAAAGTAGAACCGATAATGACATGGTTTAATAAAATATTTTTTACTAACGCTTCTTCGTCAGCAGATAAGTTATCTAAGTCTAAACCAGTATCAGATAATAATTGTTCAAAAGCATCATTTGTTGGTGCAAATACTGTAAATGGTCCGTCACCTTGTAAAGTGGTCACTAAATCAGTTGCCTCTAAAGCAGCAGCTAAAGATGTTAAGTTGTTTGCTAGCGCTACATCAACAACGGTTGTTGGCGCTGGCGTTGGTGTTACAGTATTGTCGTCATCATCACTGCAGGCAGTTGTACCTATCACTAATAGAAATACTGTAAGTAATTTGAAGTTTTTTGAAATAATTTTCATTGTTTTGAGTTTTTAAATAGTTCAACATTCAAACCCTGACCGGTTTGTTTAACAAAATTACATAATGATTAAACAAATTATTTACACAGTTTTTACTTTAACACTATTTTTAACATCTTTGAATGCTCAAAAATCTGAAAATCAGTTTGATAATAATGGTAAGCGTCATGGTTTTTGGACCAAAGACTATTACCAAACCAATCAGAAAAGATATGAAGGCACTTTTAAGCATGGTAAGGAAATCGATTCATTTAAGTTTTATACCTTATCAGGAGGTAAAAGTGTATTGAGTGCAGTAAAGATTTTTAATGAGAAAGACAGTATTGCAGATGTCAAGTTTTTTGCTTCTAATAAAAAGGTGATAAGCGAAGGGCGTATGGATGGCAAAAGATTTGTTGAGAAATGGGTGTTTTATCATAAAAATTCTTTAGAAAAAATGATTGTTGAAAATTACAATTCTGAAGGCTTACTTTCAGGAGAACGTTTTGTTTATTACCTTAATGGTGTGTTAGCTGAAAGCGCACATTATAAAGATGGAAAACTAGACGGTGAAGCCAAGTGGTTTTCAGAACAGAACAAATTATTGCGCCATACCTTCTATAAAAAGGATCAATTAGATGGAAAAACCATATATTATGGGCCTGATGGCATTATAACATCAGAAGGCAATTATGTTATGGACCAAAAGAAAGGGGTGTGGAAATATTACAAAGATGGTAAAGTAACGAAAGAAGTGGATCATACAACTCAAGAGGTGATTTCAAAAAAAGAATAGTTTATAGCTATGGTTCTCATAGTATTTCAGAATGGCAATCTTAATAGGATTGCCTTTTTTATTTTGTAATTTTGCTGAAATTTTTCGAACTAAGAACGGCGTTTCTCTTTAGTAGAGTTAGGTCACTTCGAGTGAATTCATTTTTATGAATTTTGTATCGAGAAATAATTTAAGTTAAGAATGTTCTCGATACAATTCCGATAGAAAAAATCGAAATCACTCGAACGGACATCTAGATAAAAAGTGTATAAATAATATGAAAAGAGTCATTGTAGGACTTTCAGGAGGAGTAGATTCTAGCGTTGCAGCCTATCTTTTAAAAGAGCAAGGCTATGAAGTTATAGGTCTTTTTATGAAGAATTGGCACGATGATACCGTGACTATTTCAGACGAATGTCCTTGGTTAGAAGATAGTAATGATGCCATGCTAGTGGCAGATAAATTAGGGATTCCTTTTCAAACCGTAGATTTAAGCGAGCAATATAAAGAGCGTATTGTAGACTATATGTTTAATGAATACGAAAAAGGACGTACACCAAACCCAGATGTACTTTGTAATCGAGAAATAAAATTTGATGTCTTTATGGATATCGCTTTAGAGTTAGGAGCAGATTATGTGGCTACGGGGCACTATTGCAGAAAAAGTACGATTGAAAAAGATGGAGAAGAAGTGCATCAACTTTTAGCAGGTGCCGACGGAAATAAAGATCAATCTTATTTCTTATGTCAATTGTCGCAAAAACAATTGGCCAAAGCATTATTTCCTATTGGTGAATTAATAAAACCAGAAGTTAGAGAAATAGCTAAAGCTCAAGATTTAATTACAGCAGATAAGAAAGATTCTCAAGGGTTATGTTTTATTGGTAAGGTAAGATTACCAGAGTTTTTACAACAGCAATTAAAACCGAAAGAAGGAAATATTGTTGAAATTGATTCTGAATTTAAAATTTATAAGCAACCAAAACCAGTATTTGACTCTAAAGAAAAAGAATTAGAATTCTTGTCTAAAAAACCAGAATATACAGTTTCAGACGGAAAAATAGTAGGGAAACATCAAGGGGCTCATTATTTTACTAAAGGCCAACGAAAAGGTCTTGGAGTTGGTGGAACTGTAGAACCGTTATTTGTTATTGATACGGATGTTAACGAGAATGTGATTTATACAGGCCAAGGAAAACAACATCCAGGTTTGTATAGAAATGTATTATTCGTTACTAATGAAGAATTACATTGGGTACGTACGGATTTAGCTTTAAAAGAGGGTGAAACAATGGCTGTATTAGCAAGAATACGTTATAGACAAACTTTAGATAAAGCAACCTTGCATAAAGTAGCTTCAGGACTATACGTAGAGTTTGAAAATAAGCAATCTGCGATTACAGAAGGACAATTTGTAGCTTGGTATCTTGGAGATGAGTTGGTCGGTTCTGGAGTTATTTCTTAAGTAACTTATAGATTAATTTTTTGATGGATGAAATACAGATCGTCAGTTCCATACAATTTTAACTTTTTTAGTTAATAATTGTATGGCGAACAACTTATATTTATAATTCTATGAAAAATATTTTTACAACACTACTTTTAATTTTTGTTACAAGCACTTATGCACAAGAAGATGCATGGGTTTACTTTACAGATAAACCAAATGTTTCAGCTTCAATTGCAAATCCAATTAGCATACTTTCACAAAAAGCAATCGACAGAAAACAGAATCATAACATAGCAATTGATGAACGCGATGTCCCAGTAAGTGAAGCTTATATTTCAGATTTAAAACTTCAAACAGGAATAACAGTTTTAGCAAAATCTAAATGGTTTAATGCAGTGCATGTGAGAGGTGCCGAAATAGATATTTCGGCATTGAGTAATCTAGCTTTTGTAGAGGATATAGATTTTGCAAATAATAATTTAGACTCAGATTCAAGAACTTCAAATCAGCAACAAATAAAAGATGTTGAAGATGAAACGATTGCTTTTACTTACGGAAATACGGAGAACCAAGTAGAAATGATAAGTGCAGATCAATTGCATCTTGATGATTTTACGGGGGAAGGAATTACAGTAGCGGTTATGGATTCTGGCTTTCCAAATGTCAATACAATGGGGGCTTTTGAACGTTTAAGAGCTAATGGGAATTTACTTAATGGTTATGATTTTGTAGATAGAACTTCAGAAATTTATGATTATACATCAAGCAATCATGGGACTAAAGTGTTGAGTGCCATGGCAGGTTATGTTCAAGATAATTTTGTAGGTACGGCACCTGATGCGTCCTATTATTTATTTAGAACAGAGGATGCCTCAAGTGAAAATCCGGTAGAAGAAAGTTATTGGGTAGAAGCAGCAGAACGTGCAGATAGTTTGGGGGTCGATATGATCAATACATCTTTGGGGTACACAACATATGATAATCCTAATTACAGTTATTCGCCTTCAGATATGAACGGACAGACGGCTTATATTTCTAAAGGTGCTTCTATAGCAGCAGAAAAAGGAATTTTAGTGGTTGTAAGTGCCGGTAATTCGGGGGCTACAGATTGGCAAACGGTAGGTGCACCAGGAGATTCACCAGATGTATTATCTATAGGTGGCGTAGATGAAGATGGAGTTTATGTATCGTTTAGTTCGCAAGGCAGTAGTGCGCAGGTTGGCTATCAAAAACCAGATGTGGTGGCCAGAGCTGGAAATGCTTTTGTTATTAGTGAATTTAATAGTGTTGTTCAAAATAACGGAACGTCATTTAGTAGTCCCATTGTTTGTGGAGGTATTGCTTCGTTATGGCAGGCGGTTCCTGAAGCTTCCCCGACTGAAGTTAAAAATTATGTAAGGCAATCAGCGTCTCAATTTAATACACCAGATCATTTTTTAGGTTATGGAATTCCTAATTTAAATTTAGCTAGAAATTTATTTTTATCTGTTGAAGATAATCCTATTGAAAGTTTTGAATTTTACCCTAATCCTGTGATCTCTCAACTGAATGTTACATTTCCTTCTAATATTGAGAATGTTGAAATTGTGATCTATAATCAATTGGGGCAAGTTGTCATAAACAAAGTAATTAGTAATAACGGAAATGCTTTAAATGTTTCAAGTTTAGCTTCAGGTATCTATTTAATGAAACTTTTAGGGAGTAATAAGGCAATAACAGTCAAATTTATAAAACAATAATATGGCAAATAGAATCACTTCCCTTTTCAATATAAAATATCCAATTATCCAAGCAGGAATGATTTGGAACAGTGGTTGGAAATTAGCTTCTGCAGCAAGTAATTCAGGGATATTAGGTTTAATAGGTGCGGGGTCTATGTATCCAGATGTCTTTAGGGCACATGTTCAGAAATGTAAAGCAGCAACGGATCAACCTTTTGGAGTTAATGTGCCAATGCTATATCCGAATGTTCAAGAAATCATGGATATAATTGTAGAGGAAGGTGTGAAAATTGTATTTACATCAGCTGGAAATCCTAAAACGTGGACTAAATTTTTACAAGACAAAGGGATAACAGTAGTACATGTTGTGAGTAGCGTAAAATTTGCATTAAAAGCGCAAGCAGCAGGAGTGGATGCCATTGTAGCTGAGGGTTTTGAAGCAGGCGGACATAATGGAAGAGATGAAACGACGACGCTGACGTTAATACCAATGGTAAAAGAACAACTTGAAATTCCATTAATTGCAGCAGGAGGGATTGCTACAGGAAAAGCCATGTTAGCTTGTATGGTTTTAGGTGCTGATGGTGTACAGGTGGGGAGCCGATTTGTCGCGAGTGAAGAATCTTCAGCACACCAAGCCTTTAAACAAGTGGTGGTGGATGCTAAAGAAGGAGACACGCAATTAACGTTAAAAGAATTAGCACCCGTCAGACTAATTAAGAATAAATTTTATAACGAGGTTCAAGAGCTTTATAAAACAAGTCCTACACCAGAGCAGCTTAAAGAATTATTAGGTAGGGCAAGATCTAAACGCGGCATGTTCGAAGGAGATTTAGAGGATGGGGAATTAGAGATTGGTCAAATAGCAGGTTTAATCCATGACGTAAAGCCTGTTACAGAAATTGTAAAAACGATGATTGCAGAATTTGAAGAGGCTAAGAAATCGATCCATTCTTTGTAATCGCTAGTTGAGACAAGAAAAGAATTTGTAACTGTTTATTAAGTCGTTGTTAATGTGTTAATTAATGGTCTTTAATAGTGTTAAATACCTTAGTTATGAAGCATTTTATAGCAAACTTGATAATTCATTCTTTTATTAATTTTTAAAGCCGTCTATTTAGCGTCATTAATTGATAAAAAAACTAAATTTGCTTTAGTTCAAATTTGACAATAAAAGAATGAATTTAACCATTGAAAACATATTATTAGTTGGCTCTATACTACTATTTATTAGTATTGTAGTAGGTAAGACTTCTTATAAATTTGGTGTGCCTACATTAATACTATTCTTAGGTATTGGTATGTTAGCTGGTTCTGATGGCATTGGTGGTATTCGTTTTGATGATCCCAAACTAGCACAGTTTATAGGGATTGTTTCTCTTAATTTTATATTATTTTCAGGTGGTCTCGATACCAATTTTAAATCTATAAAACCAGTTTTAAAAGAAGGTTTGGTACTTTCTACCTTAGGCGTTTTTCTTACAGCAGCCACCTTAGGAGGTTTTGTCTGGTTTGTTACCGATTTTACAATCTATGAAAGTATGTTGTTAGGGTCCATTGTGTCTTCTACAGATGCTGCAGCGGTATTCTCTATTTTACGATCTAAGAATTTGGCATTAAAAACAAATTTGAGACCTACATTAGAGCTTGAAAGTGGAAGTAATGACCCTATGGCTTACGTTCTAACGTTGGCATGTTTAACTTTAGTCATTAACCAAGATGAAAGTATTTTGTCTATGATCTTCTTGTTTCTTCAGCAGATGATTTTAGGGGGTATTGCAGGATTTGCTTTTGGTAAATTGAGCGAGGTCATTATTAATAAAATTAAGTTAGGCTTTGAAGGACTTTATCCTGTTTTGGTGATCGCCTTAATGTTCATCACTTTCTCTGCGACTGGTGTTGTAGGCGGAAATGGGTTTTTAGCGATTTATATTTGTGCAGTCTATTTAGGAAATCAAGATTTAATACATAAATCGACCATTTTAAAAATGTTTGATGGTATAGCCTGGTTAATGCAAATAGTGCTTTTCCTTACGCTTGGGTTACTTGTATTTCCATCACAAATTATTCCCTATATGGGCATCGGTTTACTTATTTCAATATTCTTAATCCTTGTCGCTAGACCTGTAAGTGTTTTTATAAGTTTAATGTTTTTTAAAATGAAATTAAAAAGACGTTTTTATATTTCATGGGTGGGCTTACGTGGTGCAGTACCTATTGTATTTGCAACTTATCCATTATTAGCAGGGATTGATAAAGCGAATATGATTTTTAATATTGTATTTTTTATTTCAGTGACATCGATTTTAATTCAAGGAACAACATTGTCAGTTTTTGCAAAATGGCTAAAAGTAGCTTTGCCAGAAAAAGTGAAACCTATAGCAGAAAACGACAGATATATTCTTAATCTTCCTAAATCAGCGATGGAAGAAGTTGCAATTCCACCCAATAGTTTCGCGGTTGATAAACGAATTATAGATTTGCATTTTCCAAATTCTGCTTTTATTGTCATGATAAAACGTAATAATAAATTTGTGAGACCTGGCGGTTCCACGATCATTGAAGCAAATGATACACTTGTACTTCTATTAGATAATGAAGACAGTTTAGGTGAAGTAAATGAGATTCTTAATAGTGTTAAAATAGCTTAATTATAGAGGTATTTATAATTTAAACGCCGATTGAAGTCTAAAGAAATTAGCGTTATAAATTGTAGAAATAATAGCATAATGTTATTTTTATGATCTTCAAACCATTAATGATGCCTTATGAAAAAAATTATAGTTTTAGTTTTCGCTTTTTATAGTTTTTATTCATGCGATCACGTTTCAAATGATGAGGAATATGAAAAAATCAATTGGAAGGAAAGAATAGCAACACGCAAGGCTTCAGACTCTTTAGAAGTGGGCAAATCTTATTTGTCTGTATATTCTCAAATTTATAGTTATTCACAACATAAGACTTATAACCTAACGGCAATGGTGAGTATGAGAAATACAAGTGCTACTGATAGTCTGTATTTGTTTAAAGTAGATTATTACGATACACATGGCGAATTATTAAAAACATATTTTGATCAACCTGTGTTTGTTAGACCTATGGAAACTTTAGATATTGTGATTAATGAGGTTGATATCGCTGGGGGAACAGGTGGTAATTTTATCTTCGATTGGAAAACACCTATAGGAGCCTCAGAACCTGTTTTTGAAGGCGTAATGACTTCTACATCAGGTCAACAAGGTCTATCATTTGTAACACAAGCGAAACGACTAGATTGATTTTTTTTGAAGCTGAAAGATTTCAAATTATTTAAGAAATAATTCATTCTTAAAACTAATTGGAAGTATTACTTTTGCACCATGGTTTTAAGCAACTACACTAAAGAATTTAGATACAATTTACGACTAGCATCTCCTGTAATGTTAGGCATGCTTGGTCATACATTTGTAAGTTTTGTAGACAACGTTATGGTTGGTCAATTAGGGGCAGCAGAATTAGCAGCCGTATCCTTAGGGAATAGTTTTATATTTATAGCCATGTCATTGGGAATCGGTTTTTCTACAGCCATTACACCATTGGTTGCAGAGGCTGATACAGAAAATGATTTTGATAAGGGTAAATCGGTATTTAAGCATGGTTTGTTTTTATGCACGGTTTTAGGTCTTGTATTATTCGTTTTGTTACTATTTGCTAAACCATTAATGTACATTATGGATCAGCCCAAAGAGGTGGTAGACTTGGCGATACCTTATTTAGACTTAGTAGCTTTTTCACTTGTACCTTTAATTGTATTTCAGGCATTTAAGCAATTTAGTGATGGTTTATCACTAACAAAATACCCTATGTATGCTACTATTGTGGCCAATTTACTTAATGTAGCAATAAACTATGTACTGATTTTTGGAAAATTAGGTTTTCCAGAAATGGGAATTGTCGGTGCTGCTGTCGGAACATTGGTGTCTCGTTTTGTAATGGTCGCTTATTTATGGTGGTTACTTGCTAAACGCGAAAAATCTAAAGCTTACGTGACCAATCTAAAGTTCTTCACCTTAAGTAAACAACCGATAAAGAAATTGACCAACTTAGGATTGCCTAGTGCATTACAAATGTTCTTTGAAGTAGGGATATTTACGGCCGCCATTTGGTTAAGTGGTACTTTAGGAGCTAATGCACAAGCCGCCAATCAAATTGCATTAAATTTATCTTCAATGACCTTTATGGTGGCGACAGGATTAAGTGTTGCAGCGATGATTAGAGTGGGGAATCAAAAAGGATTAAAGGATTATTCGGCCCTAAAGCGTATTGCAGAATCAATATTTATGGTTGGGTTTATTTTTGCGGTTCTTTTTGCTTTATTATTTGTTGTTTTTCATGAGTTCTTACCAACAATGTATGTCGATTTAGATGATCCTGTTAATAGAGTAGATACCACCGAAGTGGTAACAATTGCAGCGACTTTATTGTTAGCTGCTGCGGTTTTTCAAATAACAGACAGCCTACAGGTTATTGCACTTGGCGCGTTAAGAGGACTGCAAGATGTTAAAATACCTACCGTAATTACTTTTATATCTTATTGGGTGATTGGTTTTCCTATTTGTTATTATTTAGGAAAAGAAGAGATGTATGGTAGTTTTGGGATATGGATTGGACTTATAGTAGGCTTAAGCGTCGCGGCTATTATGCTGTTTATAAGATTTCATTTGCTTACCGAAAAATTAATTTCAAAAACATCAAATTAATACTGATTTTATAAGCCTATTCGATATTTCATTATTAGTCGAAGAGCTCAATCTAAATCGATATATTTGCAACTTAAGTTAAATTAAGCAGCGAGCTTTTGGCTTCAAACATTAAATTTATGACATGGAACTACCAAAATTCATATTAGGTGATAACACTGATTATCCGAATGCAATTTTTATTATTCATACAGAATTCCCACGTTTTATCATTAATCTTGAAGATGATGAAGTTGAATGGTTTGAAGAATTTGATCAACACGACGAAAAGGAATTAGAGAGCGAAACTGAAAACTATATTCAAGAAGCTACTGAGTTTTACGATAGAGAAATAGCGAGATACGACGATTAATAATGTTAGAGCAACTTATAGAATTAGATAAAAACCTATTTTTATATCTCAATAATTTGGGATCTGAATCTTGGGATGGATTATGGTTAGTGATTACCAATAAACTGTGCTCTATTCCATTATATGCAATATTACTTGTCTTAATTTATAAGAAATATGGCTGGAAAGGAATTTTATTATTAGTTTTCGTGGTTGCCGCAATGATCACATTTACAGATCAAATTACCAATGTTTTTAAAGATACTTTTCAAAGAGCACGTCCATGTAGAGCAGAAGGGGTGATGGATTTAACACGTTTTGTTGCTCCACGTTGTGGAAAATATGGGTTTTTCTCTGGTCATGCTTCTAATTCTATGTCTGTAGCTATTTTTACAGGTTTGCTTTTAAAGCCTTATTTTAAAAACTTAATTTATCTACTACTTATTTGGAGTTTAATAGTGGCTTATAGTCGTATTTATGTAGGTGTGCATTATCCTTTAGATATCCTTTGTGGTCTAACTTTTGGTACTATTGCTGGATTTGGGTTTTACAAACTTTACAACTATCTTTTTAAACGCTATGTAGCATAAGCGCTATAAGAAGAGCTTATTGATGCCTTCTTATTTTCTGGTCAATAAATAAAGTTGATTCACTAACCTTGATCTTTCATTTGCACTAGAAAAATTAAAGTCATAAGTGGCTTTAAATTCAATAGTATAAAGTTTAGAGAGTTCTTTTATCGCTTCAGGTTGAGCTGTTGTGGTTAAGAGTCTGAATTGTTTTTCTTCAGGAATTAAAAGACCTTCATCCGTTTTTATACTCGGAATTTTAGCACCATAATTATAGATTGCTTCAGGGGAAACACCATCTAATCGGTAAAGCGGAATACCATCTGATGGTAAATCCGAAAGTGTTTTGTAATCGGGTTGTGCTTGTAACTTAGCTAATGGTAAAGCCAAAAAGCCAATGCAAAGCATAAAACTTAGCACAAGATAGAAAGCCGATTTAATGTTCTTAGCTTTTAAGCTTTTAAAAATATAAAACCCAATAAGCGCCAAAACAAGACTACAGATTATAAACCTTACAAGAACAATTCCTGTTAAAAAAGGACCTATAGAAAAGCCAATAATCCAGAATAGGAGGGCTATAGTGCCAATTAACCCGAACTGAAAATATACAGGAAAGGTCTCTTTTTTCGATTTCAAATTTTTGAATTCACGGACCAAATAGTCGATATAAAATCCAATATTAAAAGCAAGAGGAATAAGAACAGGCATCAAATATCTTGATTTCTTTTCAGGAATAACAGAGAGTAGAATGACAGCTAAAATGGTCCAAAAAAAGCTAAATTGATAAGCTTTAAGGTTACTAACTCTAGATTTTAGATAAGGATATAAGAGACTAATAAAAGCAGGAACAGTCCATAAACCAGATTGGATAAAGAAACTCCAATAGTAATAAAAAGGTCTTACATTATAACTGTGCCAATTAGAAGTTTCACGTTGTGCAATGGCATTAAAAGTTTCTGGATCTGCGATTCTAACATGAAGATACCACCAAGCGCCTAAAACCAATCCGAAAATTAAGAGACTGAAAAGTTTTAAAAAATGAAGGATTCCTCCTTTAAATTTAAAAGCAATACCATAAGCAATTATAAAAGGGAGGAACAAGACGTATAATGAAACGGGGCCTTTAGATAATACAGAGCAGGCTAAGAATAGTACAAAAAGTAAGCTTCTTACAATAGGCGTTTCACGATTGTGAAACATAAGAAACAGCTGATATAATGCCATAAGCATAAAACCATGTGTGTAAATATCCCAAGGGGCTTCAATTGTAATGCCTAGGATGTAAAAAGAGGTGAGCGCAATAAATCCGTTAATTAAGCTATGCGAAGGAGTTAAGTTTAATTTTTTTGATAATAAGTAAATTGAAATTCCGATACTCGCAACAAAAAGAAGAGCAGGCCAGCGTAATGCTAATACAGATGTGATACTAAAAAGATAACCAAAAGCAGCGGTAATCCAAGTCGGTAATGGTGGTTTTTCGTAACGGGCTTCACCATTCATTGTGGTTAAAATCCAGTTGTTATCGGTGAGCATTTCTCTTGCTGAAATAAAATTTCGAGCTTCCATAATCGTTACCGGAATAGCGTCAATAGTAAAGCCAAGCATGATGATAACAAATAGTAAAAGGCTAGGAATAGGATATTTTTCGATAAACTTAAGCATTGGTGTGTCTAATTAAATAAGCGTTACGAGCATAAATGACTAAGCCAAATAAGTGGCCAACAAATAAGACAGGGTCTTTTCTAATAATGGCATACGTTAAGATTAAACCTGCGCCTATTAAACTCAAAACCCAAAACCCTAAGGGTAAACTAGAGGCTTTGTGACGTTCAGAATGGATCCATTGATATACAAAACGTAGCGTAAAAACAATTTGGGCAACAATTCCTAAGGCCAATAACCAAGTGGGTATAGCATCATTTTGAAACAATAAATCGACATCGATTTTGTTATTATTATAATAGAAAAGCACAATAAAAACAGGAACAATAAAGAGTAAATATTGTATGAGTTTTGGAAATTTTTGCCATTGCCCTTGCAGTTGTAAATTTCGGATATAGATGTAATACGTTAAACTCTGACCGAGCATAATCGCAAAGTCTAAACGTAAATAACCGTAAATAAATAATAGAAAAGAGGCAATTAAGCTTAAGGTCCAAAAGGTGTTTGGAGTGATAACTTTACGTTGCTTTTCTGAGGTGATCCATTGTATAATTAGCCGAGAAGAAAATAATATCTGAGCTAAGAAACCAATGCTATATATAATCCAATCTTTCAAATTATAAGTTGTCTTTACTAGATTTCGCGATGTTGTAGTTAATATATTTTTTCTTCATCCATAAATAAGCAAAACAATCCATTAAAGGACCGAGTAGTCGGTTCCAAAGTCCAAATTTAGCCGTGCCTGCCATTCTCGGAAAATGCTGTACCGTAATTTGGGTTACGCGTCCATTTTGTAGCATAATCATCGCTGGTAAAAAACGGTGCAATCCTCTAAACATAGGGATGCGTTTGGCGTAATCGGTTTTAATAACTTTAAGCGGACAACCTGTGTCATCCATACCATCATGTGTAAATGCACGTCTAATACCATTGGCAATTTTAGAGGACATATTCTTTACAAAAGAATCTTTTCGGTGAGAACGTACACCAGTAACCAGTTCGTGTTGGTCAATATGTTCTAAAAGCACATTGAAATCTTCTGGTGAAGTTTGTAAATCAGAATCGATATAACCTACTAATTCTGAATCTACAGCATCAAATCCTGCTTTAATAGCAGCACTCAACCCTCTGTTTTCTTTAAATAAAAGGTATTCAAACGCTTCATTACGCTTACAAATAGCTTCAATTAAAGCCTGACTGTTATCGCTAGAACCATCATTAACAAATAAGATCGAGGTAGCTACAGTGGCCATCTTAAGATAGTTAGATAGTTCTGTTTCTACACGTTCTAGGTTGTCTTCTTCATTATAAACCGGAACTATAATAGTAAATTGGTACGTCATTCGTTTTATTACTTAATGCGCACAAAAATATTGTTTTTTTGTGTCACAGCATAAGTCTTGTAGTTTAAAGTATAATTGACGTGAAGTTTAATCTCAGGATTAATAAGTAGTCTCCATTTCAATGCTTATTTTATTTACTTTTTTTGTAATTCAAGGCGATCCGGATATTTTAAAATTTCTTTTTCAGCATTAATATATTGAGGAAAGTCTCTATTTTTCATTTCTAATAAAGTTCCAAGAATTCTCAAAATGCCAATAGCTCTATAAGCTTCTTTCTGAAATAAATTTCTAAAGCGTATGCGATTTAAAAGTCCAAAACTAAATACAAAATAAAGCACAGCCAATAGTTATGTTAATAGGCTTACTAAAATTGAGGTATAAGGATAGGTGATAAATAGCCTCACTAACATGAGTAGTAAAATAGCTGTAACTAAAAATAGTTCAGTGGGCTTCATTAACCGATTTATTCAACAATATCAATAGGCACTTCAATTAACGTACTATCCCAAGCCATAGTTAATTTCAAATGTCCTGTTTTATTATCAAAAGCAATGGTAAAACGTTCAACACTAATATCAAGTTGCTGCGCTGGTACTATAAGTTCTACGGCATCATAATTAGGATCCCACATAGGTTCCATTTTTTCATTAACACCCCATTCGTATTGTTTAGAGTTAAACATGACTTTCCAAGAATCTTTCATTGGTACCGTCCAAATGGTATATTTTCCTTTTCTTAATTCAATACCATCAATCATTAATGACTTATTAGTTTCAAAAGTCGTCGCTTCGTTAGCTCCTGTTCTCCAAACCTCATCAAAAGGGACAAGCGCACCAAATACCTCACGATCGCGCTTTGAAGGTCTGTTGTATTCTACTGTGATGTCTAAATCATTTAAAGAGATCTTAGCCGAATCTTTTGGACTTAAACGCGGAGAGAAAATGTTTTCAACAAAAACAGAATAGGAAAGTAAGCCTAAAGCTAAAATAAACAAAATGATAAGGAGGCGTTTCAGCATGGTTAAAGATCTTAATAAATTTTAATTTGAAATAAAAACACAAACATAAGTATTCAAGATTTAAAGGTAATTCAAATCCCTAACTTTATAGATGTCAAACGTTGAATTTTAAGGAAATCTTATAAAATCTAAATTATATTGAAGAATTTTGTGACGGTTTAATTTTGAATCTTATTAATGTATAATTTTACATCTTAAATACAGGGCAATGTTACTTACTTCATTTCAACTTTTTTTAAAAACACTTCACGCACATGCGGTAGTGGATGTTTCAATAACTAAAGAGGCTTATGTTTCTTTAGATTTATCGGTGGGTAATTCTGAATTAAAACAAGTTAACGTATCATCTTCTAAAGATTTGAAGAACTATATATGGAATTACAAGAAGCAAAATAAGGCTAAAATTGCTTTTGGTGGATACTTAGAACAACGCGGTATTTACCAACGTAGCACTTATTTTAATCAAGAAAATTCTAAGAAAGAACGTAATATTCATTTAGGAATTGACCTATGGATTGAGGCGGGTACCCCAATTTGTGCTCCTTTAAATGGAACGATTCATAGTTTTAAGAACAATACAAATCATGGAGACTATGGACCAACACTAATTTTAAAGCATCATATTCAGAATCAAATTTTTTATACGCTCTACGGTCATTTAAGTTTAGCGTCTATCACAGATTTAGAGATCGGAGTAGAAGTGAAGCAAGGTGAACAAATTGCAACGCTAGGAACAGTAGATGTCAATGGGGATTATCCGCCACATTTGCATTTTCAAATAATAAGAGATATTAAAGATTATAAAGGAGATTATCCTGGCGTTTCTAATCAATTGGATCTGGAGTTTTATAAACAGAATTGTCCTGATCCTAACTTGTTATTGAAGTTATAGGAATAAAACCACAACGCTATTATTCTCGTAGGTGTTGTTATGAGAGTAGTTATTATTAGTATTTTGTTTTTATTACCCATAGGTTTATTGGCTCAGAAAATAGACCATTCAGTGTCGTACCGAAATATTGAAAGCGAAAGCTATTTCCGGTTTCACTACGATAATGATTATTTTGCAGCTACAGACGAGAACTACACTCAAGGATATAATTTAGAACTAGTTTCCCCTAGTTTAGAAAAAAATCCTATAAATTATTTATTCCTCAAATCTAAAGCAGCCCATACCAAATATGGTTTAGCTCTAGAGCACATTGGTTTCACACCCAATGATTATGTAAGTGAAGCTATTCAATATGGAGACCGTCCTTTTTCTACAGCTATAATGTTGAAGTCCTTTACGATTGCTACAAATACGATGCGTAAAACAAGGGTATCACAAGCGTTGAGTTTGGGATTAATTGGTCCTGGGGCTTTTGGCAAAGAAATGCAAGTCGGTATTCATGAAGCTACAGGAAATAAGATTCCTGGTGGTTGGGATAACCAAATTAAAAATGATGTGGTTATCAACTATCGAATAGATTATGAGAAACAACTTTATCAATACCAGCAATGGCTGGCTTTACAAGCACAATCCTCGTTGCAGTTAGGAACTTTATTTACAAATGCATCTTTAAGTTTTAATACAACTTTCGGAATCCTAAATTCAGCATTTACAACTGATAAATCTAAAAATAAGTTTCAGATTTATGTTTACGCACAACCGATAATTAGTGTCATAGGTTACGATGCAACTTTACAAGGTGGGGTATTTAATACGGATAATCCATACACAATTGCATCAAAAGAAGTGGAACGTTTTACAGCGCAATACAATTATGGGCTCGTATTAAAAACGAAAAGCCTATATTTTGAATATACCAGATCTGCCATCACCAGAGAATTTGAAACTGGATCCTCAGCCAAATGGGGAGGGATTAGAATTGGATTTACGTTTTAGATCACATAGCGTCAGTTCGAGTGTTGCGAGTAAGCGAGTAACGTATCGAGAACCTCAATTACACAAACACTTCTCGATACAAAATCCCTAAAAAGGGGATTTCACTCGAAGTGACGCTAAGGTTCATTTTGTACTCTTCCGTCAGTGCGAGTATTACGAGTAAGCGAGTAACGTATCGAGAACCTTGATTTTACATAGAGGAAAATTTAGTAATAAGTTCTTATCTTGTGATTATGAAACAATCTTATGTCTATATTTTGAAATGCTCAGATGACTCATATTATACAGGTATTACATCTAATTTAACAAAAAGAATAGAAGAGCATAAAACAGGAAAACACAGGGGCAGTTATACTTGTAGTAGAAGGCCTTTAAGTTTAGTTTATTATGCAGAGTTTACAGATATAAATATAGCTATTCAAACAGAGAAACAAATAAAGAAGTGGTCTAGAGTGAAAAAAGAAGCTTTGATTAACGGTGACTTTGAAAAGTTGCCCAACCTCGCAAAGAAGAATTTTGATAAATAATACTTCTCAATCCAAAATCCTAAAAAAGAGAATTTCACTCGAAGTGACGCTAAGGTTCATTTTGTACTCTTCCGTCAGTTCGAGTGTTGCGAGTAAGTGAGTAACATATGGAGAACCTCAGTTACACAAACACTTCTCGATACAAAATCCCTAAAAAGGGATTTCACTCGAAGTGACGCTGAAGTTCATTTTATACTAACCCGTCAGTTCGAGTGTTGCGAGTAAGCGAGTAACGTATCGAGAACCTTGGTTAAAACAAATACTTATCAATCCAAAATCCTAAAAAAGAGAATTTCACTCGAAGTGACGCTAAAGTTCGTTTTGTACTAACCCGTCAGTTCGAGTGTTGCGAGTAAGCGAGTAACGTATCGAGAACCTCAATTACACAAACACGTCTCGATACAAAATCCTAAAAAGGAGATTTCACTCGAAGTGACGTTAAGGTTCATTTTATACTAACCCGTCAGTTCGAGTGTTGCGAGTAAGCGAGAAACGTATCGAGAACTTATCTTATTAACTTACTTTTTTAGTTGTCTTTCAGATAAAATCTTTCCTATAATAAAACCAAGAATAGCAAAACCACCATCAGAAAGTGTAAACCAGAGTTCTTTTGGTAACATAATAATATTAAAAAATGTAGCCGCAAGCATTAGCATTCCAACGATATAACTTGGTACCATACGAGTTTTAGATATTTTGGCCGCCACAAACATTCCAATAAGCACTCCAACGAAATGGGCGATGACGACACAGATTTTGATGCCTACAGGAATCTTATTCATGTTGTTGCTTAGCCAGTCCATATTCAAAGGATCTGCGCCATCTGGTAATGGAAATAGGTTATGACCGATTAGATTTTCGATGAGGTAAACCGCTAGTGATGCTGCGATAAAGCCAATAATGGTCGCTAATACATTTCTCATTATTCCAATTGATTAGTGGTTATTATAAATGCTATATGTACTTAAAGATATGAATTATTATAACGTTTCCTCTAACCATTTAAAAAACTCACGTTGCCATACTAAAGCATTTTGCGGTTTTAAAACCCAGTGGTTTTCTTCAGGAAAATATAACAATTTACTTTTCAAGCCTAATAATTGTGCTGCTTGGTAAGCGCCTAAACCTTGTTCAATAGGTACACGGTAATCTTTTCCTCCCTGAATAATTAAAATGGGAGTATTCCAATCAGATACTTTTGTAATAGGGTTAAACGCATTATAGGTTTTCTGTGCTGCTTCATTGGTTTTATCCCAATATGGGCCACCAAAATCATGATTGACAAAGAATAATTCTTCGGTCGTTCCGTACATACTTCGAGTGTCAAAAACACCATCGTGTGCTATAAAAGATTTAAAACGATTGTTATGAATTCCTGCTAAATAGAAAACTGAATAACCACCAAAACTAGCTCCTATAGCACCCAATCTATCATTATCCACGTAAGGTTCTTTAGCTAAATCATCGATAGCAGCTAAATAATCATCCATCACTTGGCCACCCCAATCTTCACTGATGTCTTCATTCCATTCAACTCCATGGCCTTGCATGCCACGACGGTTTGGTGCGACAACAATATAACCTTGTGATGCCATTAATTGAAAATTCCAACGGTAAGAATAAAATTGAGATAATGGAGATTGTGGTCCACCTTGTGCGTATAACAGCGTTGGATATTTTTTAGTCGCATCAAAATTTGGGGGCAAAATAACCCAAACTAACATTTGCTTACCATCTGTAGTGGTAACGTAACGTTTTTCAACAGTTGGTAAATCTACGCTAGCATATAAGTCACTGTTGATGTTAGTAAGCTGTTTGAAAGTTTTAGATTTTAAGTCGAAACTAAAAATATCAGCAGCGTGGTTCATATCAGTTCTTGTGACTAAAAGCGTGTTATCCTTTTGTGCAACAATACCTGTAATATCAAATGGACCGTTGGAAAGTTGTTCTACAACAGGTGCTATTCGTTTTTTATCAGGATAATTCACTTTAAAAATCTGAATCGTGCCATCCACAGGTGCTGTAAAATAGATGGCTTTCCCGTCATTACTCCATAGAAAACTTCGTACAGAATCGTCCCAGTTTGCTGTTAAATTTTGTTTAATGCCATTATTTAAAACAATAATATCATTCTTATCGCTTTCATAACCATCAGTTTTCATTTGTAACCAAGCCAAGGCCCCTTGAGATGAAAAGGCTGGATTTGTATCATAACCTTTATTAGCTTCCGTAATATTCTCAGTCGTTTTGTTTTCTAAATTGTATTTAAAAATATTTGTGTCAGTGCTGGTCGCATAAGCTTTACCTTTTAGTTTTTTGCTCACATAGTAAATGGCTTTACTATCAGGTGACCAAATATAATCTTCATCACCACCAAAAGGACGTTGCGGGGTGTGAAAAGGTTCATTAGGCATAATATCAAGGCCTGCGTCATCGCTCTCATTTACTTTTTTATAAAATAAATGATTGTAGTGACCATCTTGCCAGGTGTCCCAATGACGAATGTCTAAATCAGAAAAAATATAAACATCGGCTTCTTCTAAATCTTTATAAACAGCTTTACCTTTGATAGCTTCAATAGCGATTTCTTTATGGAATAATTGATATATACCATCAGGAGACGTATTTTTATCGTTTATAGCGACCTCTTCTTTTTGTATTTCAGTAATGTCACCACCAGAAAAAGGCATGCTATAGTATTTAGAATTGTAACCATTGGTCTTAATATGAGGCGTTTTTACGGTAAAGAAAATAGTTGAAGCATCTGTACTGAGTCCCATAACGCTTAAGCGCTCTACTTGCCATAATAATTCGGGGGTCATTGTTTGTTGTGCGGTAACTAAAGTGCTGCTTAACATAAGGGTGATAATTAGGACGATATTTTTCATAATGAATTATTAATTGAAGACTGTTTTAGAGCAGCCGTCGGGATGATAAAACATGAATTTTTATATGGAATATAAACATACAAATTTAAGAATTTTATTTGTGATAATCGCTCATCAGTTCGAGCGTTTCAAGTATATGAGAAGCGTATTGAAATCTTTGGTAACTGAACGACTTCTCCATACAAAACCCCTAAAAAGGGATTTCACTCAAAGTAACGTTGAGGTCCGATATATATACCTTTTTTAGTTCGAGTGTTTTGATTAAGCGAGAAACGTATCGAGAACGTTAGTTACTTTAAATACTTCTCGATACAAAATCCCTAAAAAGGTGATTTCACTCGAAGTGACGTTGAGGTTGGATTTGTGTTATTTCGTCAGTTCGAGTGTTTTGATTAAGCGAGAAACGTATCGAGAACGTTAGTTACTTTAAATACTTCTCGATACAAAATCCCAAAAAGAGGATTTCACTCGAAGTGACGTTGAGGTTGGATTTGTGTTATTTCGTCAGTTCGAGTGTTTCGAGTAAGCGAAAAATGTATCGAGAACCAAGTGGTTTTTTTAAGACGCATAGGCACTCCATTCAATAACGTTGCATGAAAATGAATACGTTTCATTAAGGTTTCCAGTCAAAGTCATACTCTTAATCTCAGCATCCAGTTCGCCATCTAGCCATAAAACATGATCAGCATGAGGCATTTCTGTAGTAGAAAGGTCAAATTTGCAATCAGGAAAATCCTCGTTATACCTTGTGCCATCTTCCAATATTTCAAAATGTTGCTGTGGGGAATGGCATTCAATTACAGTAACATCTCTGGCTTCAATGTAAGTGGTATAAGATTGATTGAAATCTATAACATAAGTTTTTTCCTTTTTTAGCATTGTGAGAGCACCTATGGTAAGGTCATGTCTTTGATCTACTATGTTTCCAGCAATCTCTAAAGAAAGTGTAAATTCGAAATCTGAAATGTTCTGATTTGAAATGTTCATCATATTTTGTATTCGTTATATTAACAATAACGAAATTAAAAACAAAAGTTATAAGATAAGCTGTATTTTAAATATTCTTGGAGAATTTAGTTTTGATTGATAAACTTAAATATTGCCCCATAATAGGGGGGAGCTTTATTAAAGGTAGCGATATATTAGAGGGAAGTAATGGCTTCTCGATACAAAATCTCGAAAAGAGAATTTCATGAGAAGCGATGTTGTGCACGTTTAGGTATAAAACAAAAAAAAAATCCTGATGGTGACATCAGGATTTTAAATTCTATTTATTGATTTTTCTTGTCGTAGAAATTGAATTACTCAACAATAACCCACTCTCCTTTTTCTAATAAAGGAAGGGCTTGTTTGTATTTAACGTCTTTACTTTCTCCGCTCATGACGTTCTTAATTGTCACTTTATCATTACGACCAATTTTTGGTTGATCTCTAACAATCGTTTCAACAACTTGTTGCTGTTGTTGTGAAGCGCCTGAACCTGCTGCTCTGTTTTGAGAAGAACGCTCATCCAAATTAGGAATCTCTTCTTTTTGAGTTTCCAGTTTTTCCTGCTTCTGTTGTTTTGCTTCTTGAATTGTACTAGCGGTTTCTTGAGGTATTTCTCCTTTAAATAAGAATGAAATAACATCTTTATTCACTTGGTCAATCATGGCTTTAAACAACTCAAAAGACTCAAATTTGTAAATTAATAGAGGATCTTTCTGCTCGTGAACAGCTAACTGAACAGATTGCTTTAATTCGTCCATTTTACGTAAATGTACTTTCCAAGCATCATCAACGATAGCTAAAGTAATGTTCTTTTCAAAATCATTAATTAACTGTGTACCTTTAGTTTCGTATGCTTTTTCTAAATCGGTAACAACTTGTAAGTTCTTAACACCATCAGTAAAAGGGACTACAATTCTTTTAAAACGATCACGTTGTGTATCATATACATTTTCAATAACAGGAAAGGCTAAATCTGCAGCACGTTGCATTTTTTCACGGTAATTCTGAAAGGCCGCTTTGTAAATGATTCCTGCGATTTCTGTTGGATTCTTTTTCTCGAATTCAGACTCAGTAATAGGTGATGCCATTGAGAAGTAACGAATCAATTCAAATTCAAAATTCTTAAAATCATTCGCATTTTTATTGGTTTCAGTAATACCTTCAGAGGTATCAAAAATCATGTTAGCTAAATCGACTCTAAGGCGTTCTCCATGCAAGGCATTACGGCGACGCTTGTAAATAACTTCACGTTGCGCATTCATAACATCATCATATTCTAATAAACGCTTACGAACACCAAAGTTGTTTTCTTCTACTTTTTTCTGTGCACGCTCAATAGACTTAGAAATCATGCCGTGTTGTATCACTTCCCCTTCCTTTAAGCCCATGCGGTCCATCATCTTAGCAATACGCTCAGAACCAAATAAACGCATCAAGTTATCTTCTAAAGAGACATAGAATTGTGAACTTCCTGGATCTCCTTGACGACCAGCTCTACCACGTAACTGTCTGTCTACACGACGTGAATCGTGACGTTCAGTACCTACAATAGCTAAACCACCTGCTTTTTTAACTTCGGCACTTAATTTAATATCGGTACCACGACCTGCCATGTTGGTGGCAATCGTAACCTGACCAGCATTACCTGCTTGTGCTACAATATCGGCTTCTTTTTTGTGTTGTTTCGCGTTCAAGACGTTATGATCTATTTTGCGAATGCTTAACATTTTTCCTAAAAGCTCTGAGATTTCAACGTTAGTGGTTCCTATAAGTACAGGGCGGCCTGCATTAGATAAGCTGACAACTTCATCAATTACCGCATTGTATTTCTCACGTTTTGTTTTATAAACTAAATCGTCTCTATCATCTCTAGCGATGGGTCTGTTGGTCGGAATTTCGACAACGTCTAATTTATAGATTTCCCAAAGTTCACCTGCTTCTGTTACGGCAGTACCCGTCATACCAGATAGCTTGCGGTACATTCTAAAGTAATTTTGAAGGGTTACTGTAGCAAAAGTTTGCGTAGCGGCTTCAATCTTAACACTTTCTTTAGCTTCAATAGCTTGGTGTAAGCCGTCTGAATAACGACGACCATCCATAATACGACCTGTTTGCTCATCGACAATCATCACTTTGTTGTCCATAACAACATATTGATTGTCTTTTTCGAATAGAGCGTAAGCTTTTAAAAGTTGGTTAAGGGTGTGTATACGTTCGGACTTAATGTTGAAGTCTCTAAATAAATCTTCTTTAAGGTTGGCTTCTTCTTCAGATAAAAGGCCTTTGTTTTCAATCTTAGCGATTTCAGTTCCCATTTCTGGCATCACAAAGAAATCAGGATCGTCTTCACCAGAAAGGTAATCGATACCTTTATCGGTTAATTCAACTTGATTATTTTTTTCGTCAATAACATAATAAAGTTCTGCATCTACTTTAGGCATTTCTCTATTGTTATCTTGCATATAGAAGTTTTCCGTTTTCTGAAGTAATAATTTAACACCTTCTTCAGATAAAAACTTAATTAAGGCTTTATTTTTAGGAATCCCTCTGTAAGCTCTTAATAATTGAAAACCACCTTCTTTAGTATTGCCTGCAGCAATTAACTTTTTAGCTTCGGCTAAAACACCAACTAAATATTTGCGCTGTACTTCTTCAATAGCATTAACTTTAGGTTTTAAAGCATCAAACTCGTGCTCATCTCCTTTTGGTACTGGACCAGAAATGATTAAAGGTGTACGGGCGTCATCGACTAATACAGAATCGACCTCATCGACAATAGCGTAGTGATGTGGACGTTGTACTAGATCTTCTGGCGAATTGGCCATGTTATCACGTAAGTAATCGAAACCAAATTCGTTGTTGGTTCCGTAAGTAATATCTGAGTTATAAGCTTTACGACGGGCATCAGAATTTGGTTGGTGGTAATCGATACAATCGATACTCATGCCATGAAACTGAAATATGGGCGCCATCCAAGCACTATCACGTTTGGCTAAGTAGTCATTCACAGTGACTAAGTGAACTCCTTTTCCAGCTAAAGCATTTAAATAGACCGGAAGCGTAGCGACCAAAGTTTTACCTTCACCCGTTTGCATCTCTGCAATTTTACCTTGGTGCATAGCAATACCACCAATTAACTGAACATCGTAATGGATCATGTCCCAAGTAATAGCTTTACCTGCGGCATCCCAAGAGTTTTCCCAAACGGCTTGGTCACCTTCTAGATTGACATAATCGTGTGCTCCAGAAATCTCACGGTCAAATGCATTTGCAGTTACCGGAATCTGTGTATTATGAACAAAACGTTTTGCCGTTTCTTTAACCACAGCAAAAGCTTCTGGTAAGATGTCGTTTAAAACGCCTTCTGTAATGTCGTAAATTTCGTCATCGATTTTATCGATTTCAAGATACATGTCTTCACGCTCATCAATATCTTCTGTAAGCTTAGCTTTTTCTAAAAGGGCTTCTTTTTTAGTGTTTAAGGGCTGCCTGGCTTCTGCTATCTTAGCTTTAAATTCGGCAGTTTTTGCCCTAAGCTCATCATGCGATAAGGCCTCTAAAGCGTTTTCGAAAGTTTTTATTTTTTCTACAATAGGTCTAATGGCACTTACATCTTGTTTGGATTTATCTCCAACAAAAACCTTAAGTACTTTATCTAAAAAAGTCATATTTAATCATTTGTAACGGATTGACAGTGGCCAATCTTAGTATTAATTTCAGTTCGTTGTTTTAAAATATAGCTTGTATTTTGAAACAGATAGTTAAGTTCGGAAAATACATCCGAAAATAAAAAAAGTCTCTCAGTTATAGTAACGCGAGAGACTTTTTTGTGATAATTTTATATGTTAATATTCATCCTCATTCCAGAGGTAATCTTCGTCAGTAGGATAATCTGGCCAAATTTCTTCAATAGAATCATATGAATCTCCTTCATCTTCTATCGCTTGTAAATTTTCTACAACTTCTAATGGTGCTCCTGTTCTAATTGCGTAGTCAATAAGCTCATCTTTTGTTGCCGGCCAAGGTGCATCACTTAAATAAGATGCTAATTCTAATGTCCAATACATAATGCGTGTGTAATTTAATTTTTGCAAAAATAATTTTTTAGTTGAATAATTCAAGAAAAAATCAAATTAATTAACGCGTAAAATTAATATTTTAATTTTTTGGTTGCGCTGAACATTTATAATTGTGCCTTTTGAATCGCTCAAATGTGCACTTATAAATGTCTAATCATTAATAGAAAGAACGTGTAATTTTCAACTTTTAATTTTAGACTAATTTTTGCGTTTTTAGTCTTGAGCATACAAAATAAAATGAGGTCAATAACCGAGTTCGCGATACATTCTGACAAACAGGTCAGCATACTCGAACTGACGTTTTATGATCTTTAAGATTCTTTATTGGGAATCCATTTTATCTCTTCAGCTTGTAAGTCATAAGACAACTTCCGTGCCAACACAAAAAGGTAGTCAGATAGTCTATTGATATACATTAAAGTTTCAGGTTGAAATGGCTCCAGATCATTTAAATGTGATGCCTGACGCTCAGCTCTACGACAAACGGTACGTGCGATGTGACAGAATGACACGGTTTGATGGCCTCCAGGTAATACAAAATGCGTCATTGGAGGTAAGCTATCTTCCATGAGGTCCATTTCTTTTTCTAGTTTCTCAATGTCTTCATTCGCAATCTTCGGTATGTTTAAGCGTGCTTTACCATTTTTTAAAGTTGCTTTCTCAGGATCGGTAGCTAAGATGGCGCCAACGGTGAATAAGCGGTCTTGAATGTCCATTAAGGTGTTTTTATACAATAGGCTAATATCTTGGTCTCTAATTAAACCAATATGAGCGTTAAGTTCATCAATGGTCCCGTAACTTTCTATTCTTATATGATGCTTAGGAACACGTGTGCCACCAAAAAGTGCCGTTGTCCCTTTATCTCCTGTTTTTGTATATACCTTCATGTAAACAAAGTTAAGAGTTATGAGTTAAAAGTTAAGCGTTTGAATCTGTTTTTTTTGATGGTGAGGTGGTTGTATAGTGAAGTGGTGAAGTGGTGAAGTGGTGAGGTGTGAAATGGTAAATCGGTAATACGATGTGTAGGTTCACTGTATCACTGTTTCACTGTTTCACTGTATCACTGTTTCACTGTACCACTGTATCACTGTATCACTGTTTCACTGTATCACTGTATCACTGTATCACTGTTTCACTGTTTCACTGTATCACTTTTTCGCGTATAGCGCTAATATGAAGCGGTAATTAACTAGATATAAGAATTACGTTTTGAGATAAATCGATCAAAAAGATAGAGAGCCCCACTGAATCATGGCATCACCGTATCACTATACAACCCCGTCACTATATCCATGTGTTCTTTTTTTTGTAAAAGGGTTAATTTTTGAATTGTAATTTGATTTTGAGACTTTCTATTGGTTTGATTTTTAAGTTTATAGTGTCTTCATCTCACCATCTCACAGAATCACCACCTCACCAATTCACCACTTCACCAATTCACCATTTCACTGTATCACCACCTCACCATTTCACTGTATCACCACCTCACCATCTCACCATCTCACCATTTCACTGCATCACCATCTTACGAATTAAAAGTATCACTCTCAATGACACCATCTCTCAAACGAATAACACGCTTAGCATGTGCTGCGATGTCTTCTTCATGGGTAACCATAATGACTGTGTTGCCAGATTGATGAATGTCTCCAAAGAGTTTCATAATTTCTACACCTGTTTTAGAATCTAGGTTTCCTGTAGGTTCATCAGCAAGGATGATGGAAGGTTTGTTAACCAAAGCTCTTCCGACGGCGACACGTTGACGCTGACCACCTGAAAGTTGATTGGGTTTATGATCCATACGGTCTGCAAGACCTACATCAGTTAAAACTTCTGTAGCACGTTCTTCTCTTGCTTTTTTAGAAAAACCAGCGTAAACCATTGGCAAAGCCACATTGTCTAAAGCAGTGGTTCTTGGTAAAAGGTTGAAGGTTTGAAAAACAAATCCGATTTCTGTGTTTCTAATATCCGCAAGGTCATCATCGCTCATTGTGCTGACATCTTTTCCATTAAGTTTGTAAGAACCAGCCGTTGGGGTGTCTAAGCAACCGAGTAAATTCATTAATGTGGATTTACCTGAGCCCGAAGGTCCCATAATGGCAACATATTCGCCACGCTTAATGTCTAAATCGATACCCTTTAAGACGTGAACGATTTCTTGACCCAATTTAAAATCTCTAATGATGTTTCTAATTTCGATGACGTTGTCACTCATGATTAAATAGTCTTGGTTGCTTTAGCTTCCTGCAAGATACAGGATATTTCAATGAATAGGACGCTAAAGTCGTTAGGTTGTTACAATCTAATTTTAAAATGTTCTTTCTTTTGTTCTTTTCTAAAAAAAACAAAGCCTAAATGAAAGGTGTCTACGGTTACAGTTACAGCATCATGCGCTTTAATGTACTCCCAAGCTTCCATCATGCCTTGAGACCAATAAATATCATCGAAAACAAAAACACTATCGTTATGCGTTTTGGATACTAAAGCTTCAAAATAATGAATGGTTGCTGTCTTATTATGATGTCCATCAAAGTAAATGAAATCGAAATGTGTGTCTTTTAAATTCGGGATGATAGTGTTAAAATCACCAATTATAAATGCCACATTAGTAACGTTTTTTTGCTTTAACTGCGCGCAGGCAAAGGCTGAGGTATTTGGGCAACCTTCAATGGTGGTAATTTGAGCTTCAGAATTGGCTAATGAAAGGGCGTACGTCCCCATACCTAATGAGGTGCCTAATTCTAAGCTGTTTTTAAAGTTGAAATACTTTGATAACCTGTAAAGGAGTCGTGCTTCTTTTTTAGAACTGCTAGATACACGGACCATATTGCGGACTTGTCTGTGTTGTGTATTTAATACTTTAGAGCCTTCTCCTAAGTCTGTAACTTGCAAAAGAGTGTCTGAGTTCTTTAATGCTTTTTTGTAAGCTTTTAGTGTGCTGTAGGCTTCATAAGTGGTGGTGTCGTAAAGGCATTTTGTAACGAAATTATAAACAAAAGGGGAGTGGACTCCATGTTGATTAGAAGCCTTTGTTAAAAATTTTAAATACGATTTTAATTGGTACACTTTAAATTGTTATTTTATTTACGGTGAGGTAGTGAAGCAGTGTTTTGAAAATTGGTGAGGCTTTGATTGAGATTTGAAATGTTTTTTACATTTAAATTAAAATAACCACCTCACCACCTCACCATCTCACCACCTCACCACTTCACCACTTCACCATCTCACCACTTCACCACCTCACCATCTCACCACCTCACCACCTCACCATCTCACCGCATCACCACCTCACCACATCACCACCTCACCACATCACCACCTCATTACTCCTCCAATTTCTCAGACAATTCAAACCAACGCATCTCTTTGTCTTCGATGGTATCAATAATGACTTGAAGTTGATCGGATAGCTTTGTAATCTCGTCTTGAGATAACTCAGGGTTAAGGAATTTGCCCTCTAAAGCGGCTTTATCTAATTCTAAAGATCGAATTTTAGAGGTTAAGTTTTTATATTCTTTTTGTTCGTTGTAATCGAGTTTTTTAGCGTCGTTTTGTTTGGCCGCTTTAGTATGATCTGTTTTTTCGATCACCTCAATGTCCTTCTGCTTAGTCTGACTGCTGTCATAAGCTCTGAAATCGGAATAATTTCCAGGGAAATCGTCCACAACACCTTCGCCTCTAAAGACAAACATATGGTCTACAATCTTATCCATAAAGTAACGGTCGTGAGAGACGACTAACAGGACTCCAGGGAAATCCATTAAGAAGTCTTCAAGGACATTTAAGGTTACAATATCTAAGTCGTTTGTAGGCTCATCGAGAATTAAAACATTAGGGTTCTGAATTAAAACCGTACATAGATACAGCCGTTTTTGTTCACCACCACTTAGTTTTTCAACAAAATCCCATTGTTTTTTTCGATCAAATAAAAAGCGTTCTAATAATTGTTGGGCGCTAATTTGTCGGCCTTTGGCCAAAGGGATGTATTCACCAAATTCCTTGATAACATCAATCACTTTTTGATTGGGTTTGGCTTTAATACCTCCTTGCGTATAATACCCGATTTTAACGGTTTCTCCAATCACTACTTTGCCGGCGTCAGGTTGTAGACTTTCAGTCAATAAATTAAGAAAGGTGGATTTACCTGTTCCATTTTTTCCAATAATACCAATACGTTCCCCTTTTTTAAAGGTGTATTCAAAGTCTTTTAAAATGGTTTTATTCTTAAAGGCTTTAGAGACTTTATGGAATTCTACAATTTTACTTCCTAAACGCTCCATGTGAATTTCTAATTGCACTTGGTGATCATTACGACGTTGGCTCGCTTTAGATTTTATTTCATGAAAATCGTCAATTCTACTTTTAGATTTTGTAGTACGTGCTTTAGGTTGGCGACGCATCCAGTCCAATTCTTTCTTAAAGAGTTGTTTCGCTTTACCAACTTCGGTCGCTTGGTTTTCTATGCGGGCTTCTTTCTTCTCTAAATAATACGAGTAATTTCCTTTGTAGGTGTGTAGCTGCCCATGATCGAGTTCTATAATTTCATTACAAACACGTTCTAAAAAATAACGGTCGTGCGTCACCATAAAAAGGGTTTGTTGGGTTTTAGCAAAATACTCCTCTAACCATTCAATCATTTCTAAATCAAGATGGTTGGTAGGCTCATCGAGAATAAGAATGTCGGGTTTGCTTAAGAGCGCCTGTGCTAAAGCCAAACGTTTTTTCTGGCCACCAGAAAGTGTTTTTACTTTAACGCTAAGGTCATCCAGTTTTAATTGCGATAAGGTTTGTTGGTATTGGGTTTCAAATTCCCAAGCATTAAAACGATCCATACCTTCAAAAGCTTTTTGATACGCATCAGCATCCTCAGGAGTCTTTAAAGCATGTTCGTAAGCTTCAATGATTTTTAAAATCGGAATGTCCGAAGCAAAGATGGTTTCTTCAAGAGTCAGATCAGGATCGAGATCGGGTTCTTGATCTAAAAAAGCCAACCGTAAGCCTTTTCTAGCAACGATTTGTCCATCGTCTGGAGTGTCCTTTCCTGCTAACATTTTAAGGATGGATGTTTTTCCACTCCCGTTTTTAGCGACAAAAGCAATCTTTTGATCTTTATGAATACTGAATGATAAATCTTTAAAAAGGACTAATTCCCCAAAAGACTTGGATATGTTTTCTACGTTAAGGTAATTCAAAGTTGTTTTTTTACAAAGAACGGAAATAAACCAAAAAGAATCGTATTAGTTTTAATATTAGTGTTGATAGATTATATTTGCCCACTAAGACCTAGAGTTACTATGAAGCCTATTAAGCTTTTAATTATTTTATTCAGTTGTGTTGTGGTGTCTTCTTGTATTCCACATAAAGACACGGTTTACCTGCAAATAAAGGAAGATGCGACCAAGGATAGCATTCCTAATAATCTTGCTGAAATGCAGAAACCTTACCGCATTCAAATCAATGATATTTTAAATATAAAAGTTAAAGCTTTAGATCAAGAAACGGTATCGATTTTAAACCCTTCAGGGGACGAGAATTTAAATGCAGGGAGTGCTGAGCGTGCTTATTTTGATGGTTTTACAGTAGATGTTCACGGTAATATAAGAATACCAACTTTAGGGTATCTTAATGTTTTAGGATTTACAACCGAAGAAATTGAAAAACAGATTGAAACCAAATTGCTTGATGAGCAATTTAAAGAAACGGCTAATATTTTTGTGACGGTAAAATTAGCAGGATTGCGTTATACCGCTAATGGGGAGGTTGGAAATCCTGGCAGTCAAGTACTGTTTACAGAACGCGTTAATATTTTTGAAGCGATAGCTAATGTTGGGGAAATTCCGGTAACGGGAAATAAAAAAGATGTTTTAATTATTAGGCAATACCCGCAAGGTCAGAAAATACATCACTTAGATCTTACAGATATTAAAGTCATGCAGTCTCCCTATTATTACATACAGCCTAATGATATTATTTATGTGAAGCCTTTAAAACAGAAATCACTTGGTACGGGTGAAACCGCAGTGTCTAGTATTGCTACCATTGCTTCGATAGTCTCGTTATTAAGCACGACTATCTTACTTTTTACAAGATTATAATGACCTATGAGAGATTACGATGAGATAGATGACCAAGACGCACAAGGGATGAGTTTTGACTTTAGAGGGTTTCTTTTTAAAGTATTAAACCTTTGGAAGTTTGTTCTGATATGTATCGGTACGGCATTGCTAATTGCTTATTTTATTAATGCTCGAAAACAAAATGTTTACCGTTTAGATGCTTTAATTTCTGTAGATAATGATCAAAATCCTTTTTTTACAGCAAACACGAGTATTTCTTTCAATTGGGGAGGGGTTTCTGGTAAGGTAGGAAAAATAATGACGGCGATTAAAACCCGTACGCATAATGAAATTGTGGTAGATTCTCTTCAGTATTATATGGAGTACCTCGAAGAGGGGAAGTATCGTAAAATAGACATTTATAAAAAAGCTCCGTTTCGTTTTGTGATTGATAAATCTAAAGGGCAAGTGCTGAATTACCCGGTGGGGATTCGGTTTTTAAATGCGAATGAGTTTGAGGTTTTTACAGCTTTTGAAGATAATGGGGCAACAGCGCAAAACTATGGAGACAAATCAAAATTTGGAATCACAGTTCCTTCAGGTGATTTTACCAAAACATTTAAAAGTGGAGAACCTATAAATTTACCGTTTCTTAATGGGCGCTTGGTGGTTCAACCCGATCGAAGCATAAAAGCAGGTAAAGAATATTTTCTTCAGTTTAGCAATTTTGACGGAGTGGTCAATACGTATAAAACAGCGATTGCTATTGGAACATTTTCAGAGTCGTCTTCTAATATTTTAAGACTGCAATTAGCAGGACATAATAAAGATAAGATTGTAGATTATTTAAATGCAACTTCAGCAATTTTAAGTAAAACCGAATTAGAACGAAAAAATTTATACGCCACCAATACCATTAAATTTATAGATAGCAGTTTAGCGGCAGTCAACACCAATCTTAAGGGGTTCACGGACGATATGAATACCTTCCGTAGGGAAAATAAGGTGTTTGATGTCAGTACGGAAATAACTCAAATTTCAGAAGAATTACGTGAATTTGAATTGTCAAAGCAAGAAGAGGCGTCTAAGCTTGATTATTTAGGAAATTTAGAGGTGTATCTAAATACCAAAACAGATTATACCAATATAGCAGCACCAACCAGTGTGGGGATTGAGGAAAGTAACATTCTTAGAAGTGTTTCCAAAATTGTAGAGTTAGCGGCAGAACGTCAAAACTTAGAATACACAACCAAAGAAGGCTCAGGACTTTTTAAAGAGTTAGATCGCCGTATTGATTCTGAAAAAAATGTATTGCTTGAAACAATCAACGCAACCAAGGGCACTATTGGAGTTGGTATTGGCACTTTAAATCGTAAAATCGCGAATTTAGAAGCCAAATTAAGTGGTTTACCAGAGGATGAACAACAGTTTTTAAAGATTCAAAGGCAATTAGATTTAAGTCAAGAAGCTTACAATATTTACATGGCCAAACGAAGTGAAGCTGCCATTGTTAAAGCGGCTAACATTTCAGATCTTGGTATTGTAGATGAAGCTAAAGATATCGGTGGAGGGTTAATAGGACCTAACAAATCCTTGAATTATATGATGGGCTTAATGTTAGGGTTTTTCACTCCAATGTTTCTTATTTTCATTGTTTACTTACTCGATAATACCATTCATGGGTCTGATGAAATTACACGGATGTCTAACATCCCTATTCTAGGATTGGTTGGGAAATACCGCTATAAAAATAATTTGGTAGCTTATGAGAAGCCAAAGTCTGCCGTGGCAGAGTCGTTTAGAGCAATTCGTTCAAGTTTGCAATTTATTTTTAAAAATCAAAAAATAGAAGCGGGTAAAGCACACACGTTAATGGTGACGTCTTCGGTCAGTGGAGAAGGAAAAACATTTACGTCAATCAATACAGCCACCGTATATGCGCTTTCGGGTAAAAAAACCATTTTATTAGGACTAGATTTACGAAAGCCAAAAATCTTTGATGACTTTAATATTAAGAATGACAAAGGTGTGGTCAATTACCTTATTGGTGATGGTACGTTAGAAGAAATTACAACACATACCCATATCGAAAACTTAGATCTTATTCCTTCAGGACCGATACCGCCGAATCCTTCAGAGTTATTAATGAGCGATCATTTAAAGGAATTGATAGGGACGTTAAAGGAGACGTATGATGTTATTATTTTAGATACTCCACCACTAGGATTGGTAACAGATGCTTTAGAATTGACTCAATATGCGGATGCGACTATTTTTATGGTGCGTTTAGATTATACAAAAAAGGGAATGTTGCAATTGGTCAATGCGAAACAGCGTACGGGAGAGCTTAAAAATGTCAGTTATGTGCTTAACTTTTACCGACATAAAAATAATAGTAATTATGGTTATGGCTACGGTTATGGTTACGGCTATGGTTACGGTTATGGGGTTTATGGGAACGCTTACCATGAAAAAGATGATCATTCGATATTCAAACGCGTGAAGGAATTTGTTAAAAGGTTTTAGTTTTGAGACTAGAGACTAGAGACTAGAGACTAGAGACTAGAGACTAGAGACTAGAGATTAGAGACTCCAAACTGCCTACTGAAGACTGAAGACTGAAAACTGCATACTGAAGACTAAGGACTAAGGACTGAAGACTGAAAACTGCATACTGAAGACTGAAAACTGCATACTGAAAACTACAAACCGAAGACTACAAACGAAATAAGACCATGATTACGAGCGTACAACTTGCTGTTAAACGTGTTTTTGATGTCAGTGTCGTGCTTCTTCTCTTGCCTGTACTTTTTATTTTTATCGCAGTCCTTGTGCTTATCGCAACAATGGATAATAAACAATGGGGGGTGTATACACAACAGCGTATCGGTCAATACGGTAAGCCCTTTAAAATCTATAAAATTAGAACCCTAAAGGACGGGAATCATAAGCTTGGACACTTAAACACACATGCCTCTTGGATAGGTGCTTTTTTTAGAAAAACAAAGCTTAACGAATTGCCACAATTGTTTAACGTACTTAAAGGCGATATGAGTTTTGTAGGGCCGCGTCCAGATATTCCAGGTTTTGCAGACGGCTTAACAGGCGACGATCGTATCATTTTAAATGTTAAACCAGGCATTACAGGACCTGCGAGTTTAAAGTACATCAATGAGGAGGATCTATTAGCAAAGCACAAATCTCCAGAAACATACAATAAATCAGTTATTTGGCCAGATAAGGTTAAAATCAACAAAAATTATGTGCTTAATTATAGTTTTTACTTAGATTTGAGACTCATATTAAAATCCATTTTTAGACATGATACATTCAGAAGATAAAATTGCCATTATTGGGCTAGGTTATGTAGGCTTGCCTTTAGCAGTAGAGTTTGCTAAAAAATTCTTTGTTATCGGATTTGATATTAATAAGCAACGCATTAAAGAGTTAAATGAAGGTTTAGATAAAACCAGGGAAGTGGATAATGCGCATTTAAAGTCGGTTTTAACTACGGATCTAAAGGCCTCTACAGGGCTTTATATTACGGATGACGCAGCAACATTAGCAAACACGAACATCTATATTATTACAGTGCCAACCCCAACAGATGCACTCAATAAGCCCGTATTTACTCCGTTAATAAAGGCGAGTGAAACCGTTGGTAAGGTGATGTCTAAAGAGGCTATTGTGATTTATGAATCTACCGTATACCCTGGGGCAACAGAAGAAGTTTGTGTGCCTATTTTAGAAACGTGTTCGGGATTAGAATATAATAAAGATTTCTTTGCGGGCTATTCACCAGAACGTATCAATCCAGGCGATAAAGAACACACAGTGACTAAAATTTTGAAGGTGACCTCAGGGTCTACACCTGAAATTGCACAACGCGTTAACGAGCTGTACTTAAAAGTAATTACTGCCGGAACGCATTTGGCACCTTCTATAAAAGTAGCAGAGGCTGCTAAAGTGATTGAGAATTCGCAACGCGATATTAATATCGCTTTCGTCAATGAATTGTCTAAGATTTTTAGACTGTTAGATATTGATACCAAAGCAGTATTAGAGGCGGCAGGTACCAAATGGAATTTCTTGAACTTTTCACCAGGATTGGTGGGCGGGCATTGTATAGGGGTTGATCCTTATTACTTGGCACAAAAAGCAATAGAATCGGGTTATAATCCTGAGATTATTTTAGCGGGGCGTAAAATGAATGACAGTATGGGGAGCTATGTCGCTACCGAAACTGTAAAAATGATGATCAAAAAAGGAGCCACAATTAAAGGGGCTAAAGTCCTTGTGCTAGGGGTTACTTTTAAAGAGAATTGCCCAGATATAAGAAATTCTAGAGTCATCGATATTGTTAAGGAATTAGAAACTTACGATATTAATATCGATGTTTATGATCCATGGGCTTCGCCAGAAGAAGTGAAACATGAATATGGTTTTGATCTTATTAGTAATTTTGATAACTTAAGTAGCGGTTATGATGGGGTTATTATGGCGGTAGCACATCAAGAGTTTTTAGACGTAGATCTTACCAAACTGAAATTAGAAACCGGTGTTATTTTCGATGTAAAATCGTTACTTCCAATAGACACCATAGACGCAAGATTATAATGTATTCTCATCCACATCACACAGCAGACCTTTCAAAATTAAGTTTTCTAATTACAGGAGGAGCGGGCTTTATTGGCTCCAACCTTACCGCGTATTTATTAAAACATAAGGCTAAGAAAGTTAGAGTCTTAGATAACTTCTCTAATGGACATCGTAAAAATTTAGTAGAATTTATGGAGCATCCCGATTTTGAGCTTATCGAAGGGGATATTCGTGATTTAGAGACCTGTAAAACGGCTATGGAGGATATGGATTATGTAGCACACCAAGCCGCATTAGGTTCCGTACCACGTTCTATTAATGACCCAGCAACAACCAATGAGGTGAATGTTTCTGGATTTCTAAATATGCTTATCGCATTAAAGGATAGTACAACCGTAAAACGCATGGTATATGCAGCATCGAGTTCGACTTATGGAGATAGCAAAGCCTTACCAAAAGTAGAAGATACAATTGGGAAACCTTTATCACCGTACGCCGTCACAAAATATGTGAATGAATTGTATGCTGATGTTTTTGGCACAACCTACGGTACGGATGTGATTGGGTTACGCTATTTCAATGTTTTTGGTCCCAAACAGAGTCCAGATGGTGCGTATGCTGCAGTGATTCCTTTATTTATGCAAGCGCTTAAAGATGATACATCTCCTAAAATTAATGGAGATGGAGAACAGACCCGAGATTTTACATTTATAGACAATGTGGTACAAGCTAATGTAAAAGGGTTTTTTGCCTCAAAGGACGCTAAGAATGAGGTGTTTAATGTGGCTTGTGGAGAACGCATTAGTATCAACTATTTATGGGAGTCGTTACGTGTGGCAGCCAACTCAGAATTAGAAGCCATTTATGGACCTACTAGACAAGGTGATGTTAAAGATTCGTTAGCAGATATTTCTAAAGCTCAGCAACTTTTGGGATATCAACCAAAATATACGGTTAGAGAAGGGCTGAAAATCACTTGGGATGCGTTCAATTAATGTCATAATCTCAACGACATTTAGTGCTACTTAAAGAATTATAGCAATCAAATAGCCAAGTTCTAATTATAAAATTGAAACAATGACAAATATTTTAGTCACTGGTGGTGCAGGACAATTAGGAAGTGCAATGGCTTCAAAATTAGCACTAAAACCTAATGTAACCGTTGTAGTGATCGATAACTTGTCTACAGGTGACAAATCAAAACTTCCTGTAAGAGATAATATCATCTTTATTAAAGCAGATGTTAATAGTTATTACGACATCATCTCTATTTTTGCGACCTACAAATTTAAATATGTATTTCATTTAGCAGCTGTAGTGGGGGTAGAGCGTACTTTAGAGCATCCGATAGTTGTACTAGAAGATATCGAAGGGTTAAAAAATGTATTGTCATTATCAAAGAATTCAGGGGTAGAGCGTATTTTTTATTCGAGCTCATCAGAAGTTTATGGAGAACCTTTTGAAATTCCACAAAACGAACAAACCACACCACTAAACTCTAGATTGCCTTACGCAATTGTTAAAAATGTAGGGGAAGCCTTTTTAAAGGCTTATCAACAAGAGTATGGTTTAGATTATACTATTTTTCGCTTTTTCAATACGTATGGACCTAAACAGAGTGACGATTTTGTAATGCCAAGGTTTATTAAATTAGCAATGGCTAATGAGCCTATTTCTATTTATGGAAAAGGGGAGCAGACCCGTTCATTTTGTTATGTAGATGATAATATTGACACGTGTATTAAAACATTAGATGATAAGGCCTACATTAACGATGTGCTTAATATTGGGAATGAAAATGAAATTAGTATTTTGTACTTAGCTAATAAAGTCATCGAACTGACCAATTCTAAATCAGAAATTAATTTTCTACCGTCATTAAAAGAAGGAGATATGACACGCCGATGTCCAGATATTACGAAAATGAAAGCCTTACTAGGGCGAGAATTAGTATCTTTAGAAGAAGGGATTTTAAAAATGGTAGCCCATTATAAGGCTTTATAAACACCCGTTTCTTCACCTACGGCCTTCGGTGAATTCATTCCCGCTTTGAAAAAAAGAGGGGAGCTTTTATAAGGTGGTCGTATTCCTGATTTGTATTTATTCTTGCAGAGTTATTATAGCAGCTGTTTTTTAGCACTAAGAGAATAAAACGCTAGTTTTTTAAACCACGTATCATAGCATCCTTAATCTGCTCCTCCCTTTAGAAAAAGGGAGGTGGCTAAACCGCCGCAGAAGGTTTAGACGGTGGGTTTGAATTATATTCATAAAGTGATTTGAGTTTTATGCTGTAAATTGCTTGTGTTTAGAGTTAAAGTAATACGCTAGTTTTTTTAAACCACGTATCATAGCATCCCAAATGTGCTCCTCCCTTTAGAAAAAGGGAGGTGGCTAAACCGCCAAAGAAGGTTTAGACGGTGGGTTTGAATTATATTCATAAAGTGATTTGAGTTTTATGCTGTAAATTGCTTGTGTTTAAAGTTAAAGTAATACGCTAATTTTTTAAACCACGTATCATAGCATCCCAAATGTGCTCCTCCCTTTAGAAAAAGGGAGGTGGCTAAACCGCCAAAGAAGGTTTAGACGGTGGGTTTGAATTATATTCATAAAGTAATTTGAGTTTCACTTTATTATTTGGTTTTGTTTTAGAATTTTTAAACACCCCTTTTCTTCACCTACGTGCCTTGGGTGAACTCATTCCCCGCTTTGAAATAAGGAGGGGAGCTTTTTAAGATGGTAATATTTATAATTTACACCTATTCTTAAGATGATTATTATAGCAGCTGTTTTTTAGCACTAAGAGAATAAAACACTAGTTTTTTATACCACGTATCATAGCATCCTTAATGTGCTCCTCCCTTTAGAAAAAGGGAGGTGGCTAAACCGCCGCAGAAGGTTTAGACGGTGGGTTTGATTATATATATCAATCTGATTTAAAATGTAGCTGTATTTCCTCTAAAACAGATGGTAGAAAGTCAAAAACCATCTTGTTTTCAAAACGAATGACTTTATAACCTAAGTTTTCTAAATAGTGGGTTCTTTTTTCATCGTATTCCTGCGCTTTTGGATTATTATGAACCTCGCCATCTAATTCAATGATGAGCTTTTCAGAAGCACAATAGAAATCTACAATATAATAACCGATGCTATGTTGTCTTTGGAAACGCTTATTACTTAATTGTCTTGACTTTAAATGTTTCCATAAAAAAGCTTCTGAAGGTGTTAGGTTTTTCCTTAAGGCCTTCCTGTAGTCTTGTAATTCTTTTTTACTGTGTATCTTTTTGATTGGCATGTATTAAAAATATGAAATAAATCTGAGTAATTAAACACCCCTTTCTTCACCTACGTGCCTTGGGTGAATTCATTCCCCGCTTTGAAATAAGGAGGGGAGCTTTTTAAGATGGTAATATTTATAATTTACACCTATTCTTAAGATGATTATTATAGCAGCTGTTTTTTAGCACTAAGAGAATAAATTCTAATTTTTTAAACCACGTATCATAGCATCCCAAATGTGCACCTCCCTTTAGAAAAAGGGAGGTGGCTAAACCGCCGCAGAGGGTTTAGACGGTGGGTTTGAAATATCATTTCAAAATAATTTGAGTTTCAATTTATTATTTGGTTTTGTTTTGGAATTTTTGAACACCCCTTTCTTCACCTACGTGTCTTCGGTGAATTCATTCCCCTCTTAAAAAAAGAGGGGAGCTTTTGTAAGAGGGCATATTCATGATAAGAGGGCATATTCATGATTTGTATTTATTCTTGAAGAGTTATTATTATTATTATAGCTGTTTTTTAGCACTAATAGAATAAAACGCTAATTTTTTAAACCATGTATCATAGCATCCCAAATGTGCACCTCCCTTTAGAAAAAGGGAGGTGGCTAAACTGCCAAAGAAAGTTTAGACGGTGGGTTTGATTTTGTTAATAGGACTTAGAAATAATATTTTAATAATCATAAAATCTTTTTGCTTTCTTAATAATACTTTGCGTCAAGTGTATAGATAAAGAGGTGTTGCTCCCCCTACAATTTTTTAGTCTATTTTTCGGTATTACAGGGGAATCACTATATTTACCCAATCAAAAAAAAGACTGACATTGAGCAAGCTAAACGAGGAATCTTGGCTATATACTATTTCTTCAAAAAAGAAACTGATAGACTTTAATTTCAAAGAAATATGGCACTATAGAGATTTGTTAGTGCTTTTTGTAAAAAGAGATGTGGTCACGCTTTATAAACAAACAGTTTTAGGGCCGCTTTGGTATGTAATACAGCCCTTGTTTACAGCGCTAACGTTTACTCTAATTTTTAATAAGGTGGCCAATATCGAAACTGGAACAGTGCCGCCTTTTTTATTCAATTTAGCAGGAATTTCTATCTGGAATTATTTCAGCACCTGCTTGACCGCAACTAGTGACACTTTCAAAAGCAATGAGGCCATTTTCGGAAAGGTTTATTTTCCTCGAATCATTGTGCCCTTATCGATTATCCTATCCAATTTATTAAAATTTGGAATTCAATTACTCATATTCATAGCCTTTTATATCTATTATTACAGCAATGATGCTGCGATTGCTGTAGACAGCAGCATCATCTTTTTCCCTTTTATAATACTATTAATGGGCTTATTGGGCTTAGGAATAGGAATGATTATTTCCAGTTTGGTAACAAAGTACAGGGATTTAAAATTTTTAGTAGGTTTCGGGGTGCAACTATTAATGTATGTATCCGCTGTAATGTATCCGTTAGCGCTAATGCGCGATAAATTACCCAATATAGCCTGGGTGGTAGAGTACAATCCATTAGCCTATATTATTGAAACATCACGATTTATGTTGTTAGGAACAGGAAGTATAAATGGTTTTGGAATCACGTATACGGTTCTAATCACGTTCCTAATTTTATTTTTTGGAATTATTATTTTCAATAGAACGGAAAAGACGTTTATTGATACCGTTTAATTTTGAATAGTAAGTAGTGAATAGTGAGAACAAAACAAATCACGAATAACGAACCACGAACAACAATGAGTGTCATTTTAAAAGCTGAAAATATTAGTAAACAGTACCGACTAGGATTAGTGGGTACAGGGACTATAAGTCACGACCTTAACCGTTGGTGGGCGCGTATGCGTGGTAAAGAAGATCCATACTTGAAAGTAGGTGCTGTTAATGACCGCAGTACTAAAGCGGATAGTGATTATGTATGGGCCTTAAAGGCTATTAATTTCGAAGTCCAGAAAGGGGAAGTGCTCGGTATTATAGGAAAAAATGGAGCTGGAAAATCAACCTTATTAAAAATACTATCGCGTGTTACCATACCAACCACGGGTGAGATTAAAACCAGAGGAAGAATAGCATCCTTATTAGAGGTCGGTACAGGGTTTCATCCAGAGTTAACAGGGAGAGAAAACATGTACCTGAATGGAGCGATTTTAGGAATGAGCAAAGCCGAAATAAAAGCCAAAGAAACCGAAATTATTGAGTTTTCAGGCTGTCAACGTTATGTAGATACACCCGTAAAACGGTATTCTTCTGGGATGCGGGTCCGTTTAGCCTTTGCAGTAGCCGCTTTTTTAGAACCCGATATTTTAATCATTGATGAGGTATTGGCAGTTGGTGATGCGGAGTTTCAGAAAAAGGCTATTGGGAAAATGCAAGATATTTCTAAAGGAGATGGCAGAACAGTGTTGTTTGTAAGCCATAATATGGCGGCGGTAAAGAACTTGTGTACACGCGCTATTGTTTTAGAAAACGGAACGTCTGTTTTTGAAGGAGGCACGGAGGATGCTGTAAGTTTTTATTTGAGAAAAAAAGAGAATGTTATTGACAACAGTTTTCCAATTGAATTGGATAAAGGTAATATTTTAGACTTTAATATTTTAGACTTTAAAAGGAATAATTCTAATTTGTTATTAGGGGAAAAATGCTCATTAGAACTAAAATTAGAAATTAAAGATCCTAAATCAACTAAAATAAATATTAGATATCAACTTTTCGATAACAATGAGAAATTAATTACTACTTTAAATACATATCACCACGATGTGAATAAAATTTTAGAGACTAAAATACAAAGTTTTATATGTGACATCCCTAATCTTAAATTGTCACCAGGATTTTATGATGTAGGATTACAAATCTTAGATTTAAATACAAAGCATGTTCTTTTTCAAAATGATAAATTTAGTGAAGTAGTTGTTGAGACAGGTGATGTTTTTAAAACAGGAAAACTACCTTCAAAACAGAATTTAGGAGTATTTATATCAGAACAATCATGGGAAATTAAATAATATAAAATGATATCACACAAACATAAATGTATTTTCATACATATTCCAAAATGTGCAGGGTCATCAATTGAATCCGCATTTGGAATTGATGTGAGTAATAATGATTTAGATAGAGATAATCTATTTGGATGGGATGATACTAATAAAGTTTATTTGCAACATGCTACACCACAAGAACTGATTGATTTTGAATTAATCTCGAAAGAACAGTGGAACACTTATTATAAATTTATTGTTGTTAGGAATACTTGGGATAAAGTAATGTCCGATTTGTTTTGGTTTAGAGCAACTAAAAATTTTACGGGTTCTTTTAATGATTATTTAAATGCGAAAAACGACTTTTTAAGGTTTATGAAGAAGGGCGAGGATACCTATCGAGGTGATCATCTAACTCCCCAAATTGATTATATGTTTTTGAATTCTCAACCTATACGATACGACAACGTAATTTTTTTTGATAAAAGTAATCTTGATAATAAACTAATTGAGTTGGCAAAAGATTTAAAACTATCTGCTGATTTTTTTCAAAGAAAAGTTCAGGTTGGTGAAAAATTCAATAATCATTATTCAAAGTTTTATACAGATAAAATGAAACGTCAAATATTTGAGAAGTATAAAAAAGACATAGAATTTTTTAACTTTAGTTTTGATGATAAAAGGGACTGGGTTGATCGTTTAAAATTAACATTCAATTAAAAATCATGCAACATAAAAGAGTTTTTTGGATGTTGGTAGGTGGTAAAAATACTGGCAGTTCAAGGATTCATGGTTATAATGTACATGAAGCTTTGCTTCAAAAAGGGATTAGTTCAAAAATTATACATAGAGGAAACAGAAAGTTAACACGAAAACAAAAATTACGGTTACTTATTATTTTAAAAAAAGGAGATCTATTAATTCTTCAAAAGCGAAAAGATATTGACCTTAGTAGGCTATTGCATTTGTTGAAAATTAAAGGGGTTCATATCGCATTTATTGATTGCGATTTACCTAAATGTGAAGATTCTCTTGTTAAATATTTTGATTATATAATTTGCACTTCTACAGAGTTAACTCAACTATATCAAAGTAAGCACCCTTATAAAAATATAACCTATATACCAGATGCTGTTGAATATTTTGCTCTAAATCTTCCTACACCCGTTTCTAATAAAAAGGCAATATATTTTGGTTGGTTAACGGAGGCAAGGTTACAAAATATAGAATCATTAAAGTTGTTGTTTAAAACATTAGAATGGGGTATTTGCACCATGTCTAATAATGAAAAGGCAGATATTCAATGGTTTAATTGGAGAGATAAAGAAACATTTGATATCATTAGTAAACATTCTGTTAGCTTAATACCTGTAGATAATGAGGAGGCTTCTAAATATAAATCTGCGAATAGGGTTTTGCAATCTCTTGCTATAGGTAATATTGTTCTTTGTAGCGATATTACATCTTATAGAGAAGTTATTAATAATGGCGAGAATGGCTTTATTTGTACTAGTCCAGAAGAATGGCTTAGTGCTTTAAATGAAATTTCTAATCAGGATAGAAGAGATGATATTGTTAAAAAAGGATGGGAGACCGCTCAAAATTATTGTATGGATAAAATAATTATGAATTGGATTTCTTTTCTAAATCTATAGAAAATATGTTTACAAAACCTAAAGTTAAACTTCTTTTTGCAATCAGTAACTTAACATATGGCGGTATACAAACACAAGCTTTAAGTTTAGCTAAAGCCTATCAGAAAAAAGGGGCTAAAATATATTTCTTGTGGACGTCTAAATATGAAGCTACTTTTGTAGAGAAAGAGTTATTATCTAATAATTTTCAGATTATAGATGGAAGATTTATTATAGATGATTATTGGTTGAAATATTCTTGGAAATTAAACCGTTATCTGCCAATATTTAAGGCTGCATTTATTTTAAGGTTTTATAGAATAAGTTATGTCATTCCTTATCATAATCAGTTAAGTTATTTTTTTGGAACGATACATAATTTTACTGGAGTTAAAAAAACAATTTTTCATATCAGAAATACAGTTGAAGAACGTGAACCTAGGCAAAATTGGTATTTCAAACGGGCATTACAAAATAAACCTCCTGTCATTGCTAATTCAAATCATGCCAGAATAAAATTTAAGGAACTTTATGGTGAATTATATGATTTAGAAATCTATACGATAAATAATGGGATAAACATAAGGTCCATTGATGGTGAAAAGAATTGGAAAGCACATTTTCAAGTAGAATCTATTGATTTTGTGGTGTCCGTAATAGCAAATTTCTTTAAGGAAAAAGATTTCATTACTGTTTTTAGAGCTTGGAAATGTTTTTTAGAACAAACAAATTCAAATTCTAAATTAGTAATTGCTGGAGACGAAGGAGTAGCGGGGATGATGAATGCCTATAAGGATAAAGTAAACGAATTAGGAATAACACCTCATGTTGTGTTCTTAGGAAGAGCCGCTCAAAACATAGAGTTGTTAAGTATCACCGACTGCAATGTATTAAGTACTCTTAATGAAGGGTTACCTAATAGTGTCATTGAAACATTAGCTATGGGAAAGCCTTTTGCAGGAACAAATGTTGATGGAGTTAGAGAGGTTGTTGGCGAAAACTATCCTATTCCTCTTTTTGAAAAAGGAGATGATAAACAATTATCAGAGATTCTAATAAAATTATATAACAAACAATTTGATTTAAAAGAAATAAGCGAGTATTCTTTAAAGCGGTTTGACCTGTTTAGTATTGATAAGTTAGTTGAAAACTATTCTAAAATAATTAAAGTTTAAAATAAAAACTGGATGCCATTGGCATACGGTTTCGTATATATTATTGAACCTCTACGATTTCTTTAGTTTGGTTATCGAAAAGGGAACATAAATGGATAGGCATTAATTTTAAGTTATAATAGGTATTGAGTTAATAATACTATAGAACACTAGTAGTTTTATTGGTGGGGGCTTATTTTTTTTATTTTTAGACCTCCTTTTGGTCTTGCTTTGTATATTTAGCCCTTTAAATTACAAACATGACAGATCCCCTTGTTTCAATAATTATTCCCACGTTTAATCGCGCTCATTTAATAGGTGAAACGTTAGATTCTGTATTAGCACAAACATATCAGAATTGGGAGGGTATTGTGGTTGATGATGGCAGTACGGATCATACTGCTGAGCTCATGCAGGCCTATTGCTCTAAGGATTCACGTTTTCAGTATCACCATAGACCAGCAGATCGCTTACCAGGCGGTAATGCCGCTCGTAATTATGGGTTTGAGATGTGTAAAGGGGAGTATTTAGTTTTTTTAGATTCTGACGATATATTGAGATTAAATTGTATAAACAATCGGTTAATATATTTAGGTGAAAATGACGATGTTGATTTTTTAGTTTTTCAATCACAGCTATTTGTAAATAATATAGAGAATTCTAAAATAATACCTAATATTCTAATAAAGAATACTGGAGATTTGAAACGTTTTATTAGTTACGATTACCCTTGGAATATTAGTGCCACTTTACTAAAAAAAAAATTTCTTATAAATAAAAAAATTCATTGGAATGAAAGTTTGTCAATACATCAAGATTTAGAATTTTATATTCAGGTTTTATCTGTAAAACCAAAATATAAAAAAATAGAAAATATACCCGATGTTTATATTAGAATGGGGAATGATGATAAAATTTCTTCTGGTAAAATTAAAAAAGGAATATTGTTAAGTAAATATATTTTTTTTGAGAGTCTGATTGATATTTTAAAACGAGAAAAGCTATATGATAATGATATTGGATTAAGAGTTTATGGGTTATCATTAATAACTTGTAAATTATTTTTGAAAAATAAGTCAACTAATTTTTTATTTAAAACACTTAATATTTATTTAAAACAATGTGATTTTAGATTTAGTTTTTTTATTTTGTTTGATGTATATTACCTTTTTTTAATAGAGAAAATTTCTTCTTTCAAATTAAAAAAAATGTTGAAACTTTATGAATTTGTATTTGGGGGAAATAGGTTTAAGTATTTACCACCTAATGGATCAACTTTAGGTAAAATTACATTAGAGAATTATTTGTATAGTTTGAAATAAATGAAAATATTACACATAACAAATTCAATTAAAGGTGGAGCTGGAATAGCCGCTTATCGTTTGTATAAAGCTCAGTCTCAAAACAACTTGAATGTAGCCCTATTATCTTTAAATTGTTCCTTTGATTTCAATGGATTGGAATATTCTAATTCTTTTTTTAAATATAAAAAAGCTAGTTTATTAAAAAAAATTAAAAAGAAAATCTGGCCTAGTAATTTAGATAAATTAAGTGCTGAATATTCTAATTTGTCAAAAATAATAGAAGCTGAAATAACCACTTTACCTTATTGCAATTTTAATATTTTAGAACACCCTCTAGTTAAAGAGGCTGACATTATTAATTTACATTGGATTGATGGGATAATTGATTCTGATTCTTTCTTTCTTAATATAGAAAAACCAATCTTATGGACTTTACATGATATGAATCCTTTTATGGGTATTTTTCATTATAGAAATGATGAAATTAGAAATTCACCAAATACTCTGATATTTAATAATAAAATTTTAAATCATAAAGCACTTATTTATAAAGACACATCAATAGCTGCAATTGTTTCTCCCTCCAAATGGTTATTAGATGAGGTAAAAAAAAGTAAGCGGTTTCTAAATGCAAGTTTTAATACTATTTATAATACTATACCAATAGAGCCTTTTAAGTTTATGGATAAAGAAGAAATTAGGTTCGATTTGGGCTTGGCAACTGGTAAAATTATCTTTTTATTTGTATCTCAAAACACTTTAGTTTTTAGAAAAGGATTTGATAGAATTATAAATCTTGTAAAAGATATGAAAGGTGAGAAAGAGTGTCAATTTTTAGCAATAGGAAAACCCCCAGAAAATAAAATAAAAGGGATAACTTATTTAGGAGAAATAAATAATAAAAATCAGCTTGCTAATTTTTATTGTGCTGCTGATGCCTTTTTATTGCCAAGTAGAGAAGATAATTTACCAAATACAATGTTAGAATCTTTAATGTGTGGTACTCCTGTTATTGCTAGTGATTTAGGAGGGATGAAGGAACATATAATTAATGGGTTTAATGGTTATTTAGTTTCAGAGGACTCTAGTTTTAAGGAAGTAGTAACGAGATTTATTCAAAATAAAACTATTTTTAATTCGGTTGAAATTTCAAATTATGCTAGTAAAATATTTTCTGAAGAGAAGGTTGCTCTTGCTTATACAAAAATTTATTCAGAGTTATAAATGAATACATCTAAAATTTCTATAATTACAATTAATTACAACAATAAATTAGGTTTAAATAAAACTATAAAAAGTGTTATATCTCAAACATATAAGAATATTGAATATATTGTAATTGATGGTTTTTCAATTGATGATAGTCAGTCTGTTTTAGAGGCTTATAAATTAGATATTGATATAGCTGTCTGCGAGTCAGATTCTGGAGTTTATGAAGCAATGAATAAAGGAATAAAAAGAGCATCAGGAGATTATTTATTATTTCTTAATAGTGGGGATTATTTTAGTGATGAATTTGCATTGTATAATTTTTTAAATCATGTAGAATTTAAAGGAGACATTGTTTATGGTGATTATAAATTTGAAAAAGGAGAAAAACGATACCCAGATTATCTAACACCTTTGTTTTTTGTGAAATCATCTTTACCTCATCAAAGCACATTGTTTAGTAAAAGAGTTTTTGAGAAAATGGGAGGCTATGATGAATCTTATAAGATCAGTGCAGATAGAGATTTTTATTTTAAATGTTTTTTGTCTGGATTTTTTGTTTTTAAACATGTTCCTATAGCTCTTTCTTATTTTGATTTAACAGGAATAAGTAATAACATCGAATTTAATAATATTAAGATTTTAGAAGATGAAAAATTATTTAGAAGAAATTTAGGAGTTTTTTATACAAATTATAAACAAATGCTTGTTTTACAAGATGAATTTAACGAGATAAAAAAGCAGACGTTAAGAGGTGTTTTAAAAAGGATTAAAGATAAAATATTTATAATATGTCGTATCCGCTAGTAAGTGTCATAATACCAACTTTTAATCGCACTGATTATTTAAAGTTAACTCTTGAAAGTGTGATGAATCAAACTTTTACAAACTTTGAGATTATTGTAGTTGATGATGGTTCTAACTCAACAGAAAATGAGAGATTATGTAGTCAATTTGGTAAAATAAAATATATAAAAATTATTAATAGCGGCGGGCCGGCAAAACCTAGAAATCAAGGATTATTTTTAGCCAAAGGAGAATTTATTGCTTTTGTAGATGATGATGATTTATGGCATCCTGAGAAATTGAAAGTTCAAGTTGATATTTTAGAGAATAATTCTAATTATGGATTAGTCCATAGTTATTGTGAAGTAATTGATGAGTACGGGGTTAAAATCAATGAAGTTATTGGTCGACCTGGTAATTCTAGGGTTAAGCATGGTAATGTTAAGTTGAGAATGATGGGTAATTGGACATTAATGACACCTACTCCAATGTTAAGAAAATCTCTAGTAAAACAAGTTGGCCTTTTTAATGAAACAATGCCGGCGGCTGGTGAAGATAGAGAGTATTGGACTAGGTGTTCATTTTATACGAATTTTTACTATGTAGATAAACCTCTAGCTTATTATAGAAAGCATTCTAATAATATATCTTTAGATAATGTAAAATATTTAAATTTACCTATATTTTTAAAATCGGCTTTAGATAAAGTATGTTTAAAAGTAAATATTTCAAAAGGTGATTATCATATCCTTTTAAATAATATTATATATATGCAATCAAAAATGATTAAAAAAGATATTATAAAAACGATAAAAAACTTATTTAAACTTAATAAGTTTTGGTTTTTTAACTTGAGAACAAATAAAATTATTATAAAATCCTTTATAAAATAATCAATTATGCGTAAGGGAGTTAATCCAAAGAAAAAAACAACTTTAATAAATTCTGATTATACACATCAGGTTATTTTACCAGTTTATATTCCAAATAATAATGATTATTTTAATGAAAGTTTAGAAATTCTAAAATACTGTATTACATCCTTAAAGTTAACGATACATAAATTTACTTTTGTAACGATAGTAGATAACGGTTGCAGTGCGGAGGTTAGAAATTATTTGCAAGAACTTTACAATAAGGGTGAAATTAATGAATTAATACAAACGACTACAATAGGTAAAATAAACGCTGTGTTAAAAGGAATTATAGGACATGATTTTTTATTTATTACTATTGCCGATTCAGATGTGCTTTTTTGTAATGGTTGGCAAGAAGAAACTTATAAAGTATTTGGTGGTTTTCCTAAAGCAGGTTTTGTTACAACGACTCCTAATTCTAAATTAATTAAATACAAAACGGGCGCTGTATTGTTGTCAAACATTTGGAATTCAAAAATGTTATTCACTAAAGTGAAAAATAAAAAAGCTTTACAGCGTTTTGCAGAAAGTATAGGTAATTTCAATCTATTTCAATCTATTCATTTAGAAAAAAATCTTTCTATAGAAAGTGAGACGGGTATAAAAGCTTTAATTGGTGGTGGCCACTTTGTTGGTACGTATAGAGGTGAAATTTTTAAAAATCAGAGTTTTAAAAGTTCTAAACATTCTATGGGAGGAGCTAGTGTAAGTGCCTTTTTAGATAATCCTATAGTTAAATATAATTTATGGAGATTAGCGACAGAAGACAATTATACATATCATATGGGGAATATAGTTGAAAATTGGATGCAACAAGAGTTAGATAAAATTGTAAAAAAGGATATTGACACCCCTATTTTGAACTTAATTGTTCCTAAAAAATTAAATATATTTGAATTTTTTTGTTTAAAATTTTTTGAAAGAATTCTCATGAATAGGTGGATTTGGCCATTATTTTTAAATTATAAAGGGTTATTAAAAGAAGAAGCTAAATCATATTAAATTTTTGTTCATAGTTTCAGGAACAACAAACGTCTTTAGTTGCCTTAACGAAAATAGGTTGTCTTAATATGGAATTTCAAGCCTATATTTATGATATGTAAAGGGATATATACAAGTTACCTTAGAGATTCTTGTTATAATTGAAAAACTTAAGATTTAGTCTTTATTGCAAGCATAGTTTTATACTATAAAAGTTATGTATTATGATAGAATATATCTTATATGTACATTGACCTGATGCTAAATTAATATTGTTTTACGATAAATCTTTGATTACATAAAGAGCTTTATGCAAGAAAAAATTGAACTTTTGAATGAAAAGATTAAAAAACAATATCGATTATACCTGCCCAAGGTCGGTATAAACGTTTACCATTTAAAAAGACCTTATTATTGAGAATTATACCTTTATTTGCGCACAGTATAAAATATGCCTTAAACCAAGAACATATTCTACGTTGTCTATATTTGTACAGGTGATGAAAATATAAAATGAATTTTTAAAATTAAAACAAAAGAGTTGTTAAAGCAAAACATAATTTTTTCTTAACTATAGGACAATGATCTATCCAGTTACAATTGCAGAAATAGCACAGGCACACGATGGTAGCCTAGGTATGGCGCATGCCTATATAGACGCTGTTGCCAAAACAGGTTGCAGTGCTATAAAATTTCAAACCCATATTGCTGAGGTAGAAAGTAGTATTCATGAGCCGTTTAGAGTTCAGTTTTCTAAGCAAGATGCCACGCGGTTAGACTATTGGAAACGTATGGAGTTTACTTTAGAGCAGTGGCAAGGTTTAAAACAGCATTGCGACACGGTGGGGATTGAATTTATGAGTTCGCCGTTTAGTAATGCCGCTGTAGATCTTTTAGAACAAGTAGGTGTGAAGCGCTATAAAATAGGGTCAGGTGAGGTTAATAATTTAGTGTTGCTAGAAAAAATTGCTCAAACAAGAAAGCCTGTTATTGTATCGTCAGGAATGAGTTCTTTAGAGGAGTTAGATCAAACCATTGCATTCTTAAAAGATCGGAAAGTAGCGGTTTCGGTATTGCAATGTACTACGGCATATCCCACTAAACCAGAAGAGTATGGTTTAAATGTTATTTCAATATTAAAGGAGCGTTATCAGATTCCTGTAGGGTTTTCAGATCATTCGTCGTCCATAGAAACCTGCATCGCTGCTGTTGCTTTGGGGGCAGAGATTTTAGAATTTCATGTCGTTTTTGATAAAGACATGTTTGGCCCAGATGCTAAAGCATCATTAACGTTAAACGAGACCTCTCAATTAGTTAAAGCGGTTAATAATGTGGCCTTGGCAATTCAAAATCCTATAGATAAATGTGACAATTCTAAATTTTCAGAATTAAAAGGCATTTTTGAAAAATCTTTGTCGATTAATAAAAACTTGGAAAAAGGACATCATATAACTTTTGAAGATTTAGAGACTAAAAAACCAAAAGGCTATGGTATTGATGCGTCTTTATTTCAGGAAATTATAGGAAAGCGTTTAAATAAGGATGTGAACAAATGGGCTTTCTTAAATTGGGATGATTTAATGTAATTTTATTCACATGCGATAGAGCTCTTTTTTAGGGCGTGGGAGTTGTAAAAAGGCCATTATTTTAAAATAAGCACGTATTGGGGCATCAACTTTTATAACGGGGCTCAAGGCTTAAAGTCATATTACTGTAGAACAGGGTATTTATAAGACAAATGAGGTTTTCATTTTATAAAACCGTATATATTTGTAATATTACAAAGTAAAAGTTACTAAGCATTTATGTCTCATAGAAAAATAGCTGTAGTTATTACAGCGCGCCCTTCTTATAGTCGTGTTAAAACGGTATTACGAGCAATTAAAGATCATCCTAATTTAGAATTACAACTTATTGTAGCAGCTTCTGCGTTATTAGAACGTTATGGTTCGGCAGTAAATTATATTGAGAATGATGGGTTTTCAATTGCAGCTAAAGTATTCAATGTCTTGGAAGGCGAAAACTTAACGGCAGCTGCAAAAACTACGGGTATAGGGATTTTAGAATTATCAACGGTTTTCGATAATCTAAAACCGGATATCGTGGTAACGGTAGCAGATCGGTTCGAAACTATGGCAACAGCTATAGCAGCATCTTATATGAATATACCGCTAGCGCATGTTCAAGGGGGAGAAGTCACAGGGAATATCGATGAAAAAGTAAGACATGCCATTACAAAATTAGCAGATTACCATTTTGTAGCCTCAGAAGATGCTAAAATACGTGTATTAAAATTAGGAGAAGAAGTAGATTCTGTATTTAATACAGGCTGTCCTTCAATAGACATTGCAAAAGCCATTGTGCAGACAAAAACATTACCGTTCGATCCTTATCAACGTTATGGTGGTGTGGGATCAACTCCCGATTTAACTAAAGGTTATGTTGTGGTCATGCAGCACCCCGTAACGACTGAATATAAAGATTCTAGACGTCATGTAGAAGAAACCTTAGCCGTTGTAAGTCAATTAACCTTACCGGTATTATGGTTTTGGCCAAATGTAGATGCAGGAGCAGATGGTACGTCTTCAGGGATACGTTCCTATAGAGAATATCATGAATTGAAGCACGTTCATTTTTTTAAAAATATGAAAGGAGATGATTTTTTAAATCTTTTAAATCATGCCCATTGTTTAATAGGTAATTCTAGTGTAGGTATTAGAGAGTGTGCCTATTTAGGTGTACCCGTGGTAAATATTGGGACAAGACAAAATCGAAGAGAACGTGGTCAAAACGTTATAGATGTCCCTTATAAAAGTGATGCTATTTATCGAGCTATTCAACAACAAATTAAAATAAGAAAAACATCCAAATCCTTAGTCTATGGAGATGGTAACGCGGGAGTCGCTATTGCAAATCATTTAAGCGATGTACCTCTTAAATTTCATAAAACAATTGCTTATTAAATGAAAATTTTAGGAATTATACCTGCAAGAGGAGGCTCTAAAGGAGTGCCAGGAAAAAATATAAAATTGTTAGAAGGAAAACCATTGTTGCAATACACTAGTGAAGTTGCTATAGGATCAAAATATTTATCGAAAGTCGTTCTGAGTTCTGAAGATGATAAAATTATAGAATTAGGCAAAATATTAGGGTTAGATGTTCCTTTTAAAAGGCCTTCTGATTTAGCTGATGATAAATCCCCTACGTTACCTGTAATTATCCATGCATTAGATTATTATGCAAATCAAGGGGAGTTTTTTGATGCGGTATGCTTGTTACAAGTAACCTCTCCATTTCGTACAATTGAATTTTTAGATACGGCTATTGAAACATTTTTAAAAAATGATACAGACTCATTGGTTTCAGTTATTGAAGTTCCTCATGAGTACAATCCGCATTGGGTATTTGAAGCGGATGATAAAGGTATTTTGAAAGTATCAACAGGTGAATCAGAAATTATTTCTAGAAGACAAGATCTACCTAAGGCTTTCCATAGAGATGGAAGTGTGTACCTCACTAAAATAGGGGTGTTAAAAAATCAGAATTCACTTTATGGTAAAAGCATATCATACATAGAATCGTCCAAAAAAACCTATGTAAATATTGACACGCTTGAAGACTGGAAAAAAGCAGAGCAATTAGTAAGAGGTTTTAATGAGAATATTTAAAAAAGATGATTTTTAAAGAAAGCTTACTTAAAAAAGTATTAATGTTATTTTAGAGAAATATGAAAAAGCATAAAAAAATACTTTTAATTATTCCTGACGGAGTAGGAATAAAAAATTATCTCTACTCTAAGCTTTTAACGGAGCTTAAATCTGATGATATTCAGATTGTCATATGGTCACCTTTACCAAAAGAGGTATTCAATGAAGTAGAGCGTTTACATGGTATAACTATTGAGTATAAGGCTATAATCTTATTGGCAGAACCACCTTTAACGCGTTTATACCGAGAAGCCACGACCTATGCGCGGTTAAAACACAATGTAATACTTAAGAACAATACATCGCTATTAACCAATTGGCCAAAACCCAAAGGATATAGCAAACGTGCTTTTATGCAACGCATAGCACAAGTACTAGGAAACTATTTAACTAAAGATTACAAGCGTATTTTAAGCTATGAAGCAAAAAGTAAACAACATTGGGGGATGGCAGTTATTGCTAAATATAAAGCCTATTTAGAAGCCTTACAACCGCAAAGTGTATTTATCACCCACCAGCGTGTAGGCAGTTTAATGCCTATTTGTTTGGCTGCAAAACAATTAAATATAAAGGTAACTACGGCTATTTTTTCTTGGGATAATCTTCCTAAAGCACGCCTATGTGTTACGGCGGACCAGTATTTGGTATGGGGAGATTGGATGCAACGAGAAATGGCCGATTATTATCCTGAAATTCCTTCAGAGCAAATTAAATTAGTAGGGACACCACAATTTGAATTTTATTTAGAGGATAAGCAAGTCATACCAAGAAAAGCATTTGCTAAACAACATAATTTAGATGAAAATAAAGCTTGGATTTGCTTTAGTGGGGATGATGAAAAAACATCTCCTTATGACCCTCAATATCTTTATGATCTGGCAGCGTCTTTAAAAGGAAGAACTGATATCCAAATTATTTTTAGACGTTGCCCTGTTGATTTTTCTGAGCGCTATAACCAAGTGTTAGAGCAATTTCAGAGTCACATTGTAGCCATAGATCCCATTTGGAATAAGATTAGTGGAAATTGGGGCGGCTACTACCCTGATTATAAAGATGTAAATTTACAATTAAATCTAGCCATGCATTGTGAATTAGTCTATAATTTGGGATCTACGATGGCTTTTGATTTTTCAATTTTTAATAAGCCTTGTATCTATATAAATTATGATGTAGCGCATAATAGAGATTGGTCCGTAACTACAATATATCAATATCAACATTTTAGGTCTATGAAAAATTTGGAAGGTGTGGTCTGGTTGAATTCAAAACAAGAAATAATTAAAACGATAGATCAAGTATTAACTAAGCCTACCGATATGGCTAAGGATAAAGAGCAATGGAGGAAAAGGGTTGTTTTACATCCGCTAAATGAAAGTTCTAGATACATAGCTCAAAACTTAGTAGAAAATGTCAGCAATTAAAATATATACAGATATTGCGTTGTTAAAGGAAAATGTGCCCAATGTACATTTGTTTCCTCTAATAGATAGCTTATTAACAGAGAAAGGTTTAATTAGTAATGCTGATTTCGAATTTGTAGTAGACGCTGAAGATTGTGACATGTTTTTGTTGCCTGTAACGGTCGATTATATGTTGGGTTTAGGTCGAAAAAAAGAAATAGAGGCATTTATAGATAAAGCTAAAAGTATTTGCAAAAAAGTTTTAGTCTTTACTACCGGAGACATAGGATTAACTTTAAAATTTGCTAATGTTTTAATATTAAGGTTAGGAGGTTTTAAAAGTAAAACAGAAAAGGAGACTTTTATTATGCCACCGTTTATAGAAGACCCTTATGCGAAACTAAAACATAGTTTTTTAACTATAGAAAAAAAAGAAAACCCAATAATTGGATTTGTAGGTCATGCTAATGGTGGGTTTATAAAATTAGTCAAGGAAATTGTAAGTTTTATAAAATTAAATGCTTTTCGTCTTTTACGAATAAAATATATAGATTTCCAGTCATTTTATCCATCTAGTTTGCGGAGGTTTAAATATTTAAATCTTTTAGAAAAAGAGACTACTATTAAAACTAATTTTGTTTATCGCAATAGTTATAGGGCGGGTGTTAAAACGAATAAAGACTTAGAAGCGACAACTATAGAGTTTTATGAAAATATGAATAAAAATGCCTATACATTTTGTATGCGAGGATTGGGAAATTTTTCAGTTAGATTTTATGAAACTTTAGCTATGGGGCGTATTCCTATACTTGTTGATACAGATTGTAAATTACCGTTTTCAGATAGTATCGATTGGAAAAAACATTGTTTTATTATTGATGAAGTCGAGATTGCAAATATAGGACCGCGTTTATTAGATTTTCATAAATCAATCACTGTGGAAGATTTTAAAAAAATACAAGTCTCGAATCGCTTATTATGGGAGACGTATTTTACTAAAGAAAATTTCTTTATACAGTTAAAGAAAGTATTATTAAAAGAATTAAAGTAAAGTTTATGCACATCTGTTTTATAACAAATGAGTTCCCCAAAGCCGGATTTCCACATGGTGGTATTGGTACATTTATAGCCACGATAAGTAAAGCATTGGTAGAAAGGGGAGTTAAAGTGAGTGTGGTTGGTAAAAATTACATACCTAGTGCAGATACGGAAGTGGTTAATGGAGTAGAGGTGCATAGACTACACGCAAAAAGTATAAAGGGCTTAGCTTGGTATTTTAATACACGGGTTATCGCTAAAAAAATAGAAGCAATTCACTCTAAAACACCTATCGATATTGTAGAAGCTTCAGACATGGGCTTGGCTTTTTTACCAAAACTAAAAGGCATTGCTTATGTCATTAGGATGCATGGGGGACATCATTTTTTTGCAGAATCCGAACAGCGTAAGGTTGGACTTTGGAAAGGGCTACAAGAAAAATGGTCTTATAAAAAAGCGGATGCGTTTATTGCGGTTTCAGATTATGTGAAAACCCATACGTCTAAATATTTATCCTTAGAACATCGCCAGGTACAGCGCATAAATTATCCCATAAATCTTCAGCATTTTCAGCCTATCGCAAAACCACATGTACCCTTTAAAATTGTTTTTGCAGGTACGGTTTGTGAAAAAAAAGGTATACGGCAGTTAATTCAAGCCATGACTTTTGTTTTAGAGCAGTTTCCTGAAGCGACTTTAGATGTTTATGGTAGAGATTGGACGTATCCTAATGGGGACTCTTATATTACTAGACTTAAGACTTTAGAGTTGCCTCAATTAAAGCATCATGAAGATAGGGTGAACTTTAAGGGCATCGTGGACTACGATAAATTACCCGAGAAATATGCCGAAGCGCACGTCTGTGTGTTTCCATCTCATATGGAAACTTTAGGCTTAGTAGCTCCCGAAGCCATGTGTATGACAAAACCTGTAGTGTTTACAAAAGAAGGTCCTGGTCCAGAGGTGGTTACCCATGGTGTAACAGGGCTATTGTGTGATCCTTATAACCCCAAAGATATCGCTAACCAAATTAAGTGGGTATTTCAACACCCTGAAGCCGCAATTGAATTAGGGGATAATGCTCGAAAAAGTGTAATTGAGCGTTTTAATATTGATAAAATAGCGGAACAGAATATGGCATTTTATAAAACAATTGTAAAACCCAAAGGACTATAATGTTGTTAAAATTTAAGGAAGATTTAAAGAAATATAAGCAGTATAGTTCATCAAACAGCTTGGTGTTGCTGTTCACGCAACAGGGCTTATGGGCGTTATTCGTTTATCGTATATCAAATGCTATTTACACAAGTACGATGCCTAAATTATTTAAGCGCGTATTATTAATGCCGTGTTTAGTATTTCAAAAATGCATAGAAATAGTTACAGGAATATCATTGCCATACTCTGCTGTTCTAGGTGAACGTTTTTACATTGGTCATTTTGGCGGAATTATCATTAATGCCAATACCGTGATAGGGGACAATTGCAACATTTCACAAGGGGTGACCATTGGCGTGAGTGGTCTTAAAGAAAAAAGAGGAGTGCCAACCATAGGCAATAATGTTTATGTAGGAGCCAATGCAGTAATAGTTGGTAAAATTAACATTGGTGATGGTGCCGTTATAGGTGCAAATTCCTTAGTAACAAAAGATGTGTTGTCGCACACAACAGTTTTAGGTGTACCAGCAATAAAAATTAATGATCATAGTTCAAAGGGTTATATATGAATAATAAAACAAAGAAATTGTTAATTATATCTTTAGCACCGACCATTTTAAAAGATGGCAAATATTGGTCTTATTCTCCGTATGTTAACGAAATAGATGTTTGGTTTAAATATGCCGATGAACATCGGATTTTAGCACCATTCTCATACCCAGAAGATGTGTTAGTTAAACCGTTTAGTACAAGCTTAATCAAGCGGTATTACATTCCTTTTTTTGCTTTTAACTCAATCTTTAATATCTTAAAAGCATTAATGTACATGCCTTTAATAGTGCTTCAGATGATAAGAGCAATGGCTTGGGCAGATCACATTCATTTACGTTGTCCTGCTAATGTCAGCTTAATAGCTTGCTTTGTGCAACTTCTATTTCCATTTAAGCAAAAATCGACCAAGTATGCAGGGAATTGGGATCCTAATAGTAATCAACCTGTAGGGTATCGTTTACAACAGGCCATTCTAAGGAATACAATGTTCACACGTAATATGAAAGTCTTAGTCTACGGCGATTGGCCTGGCGAAACCTCTAACGTCCATCCTTTTATTTCGGCGACCTATAGAGACAAAGAACGCGTACCTTTTCAAGCTAAGGATTATAGTCAAGAACTTGTTTTTGTATTTGCAGGGATGTTAGTGCCAGGAAAACGGCCTCTATTAACCATTCAGTTTATAGAACAATTGAACCAGCAAGGGATTCCTGCGCGTTTAGAGCTGTTTGGTGATGGCCCTTTACGATTAGAATTAGAAACCTATATTGAACAACAAAAGTTAGAGTCTTGTGTGACCATGCATGGCAACCAAGATAAAACAGTAGTGAAGGCCGCTTTGCAGACGGCACATTTTAATATGTTATTATCTAAAAGTGAGGGTTGGCCAAAAGCCGTAGCAGAAGGCATGTTTTTTGGCTGTATTCCGGTGTCTACAGCAGTCTCTTGTGTGCATTGGATGATGGGCTATGGGGAACGTGGGATTTTAGTCGAACCGCACCTAGAGACCGCAGTAGCCCAATTTATAAAGGTGTTGAACTCAGAAAATTTAGAGCGCATGGCAGAATTGGCTATGGATTGGTCGCAGGCTTACACCTTTGATCGTTTAGAAGAGGATATTCAAAAGGTTTTGGAAGGAACTTTTGAAAGTCGGGTTTGAGGTAGAGATTGGTGAAGTGGTGAGGTGGTGGTGTGGTGAAGTGGTGATATGGTGGTGTGGTGAATTGGTGAATTGGTGATATGGTGATATGGTGAATTGGTGATATGGTGATATGGTGATGAGGTGATTTGGTGGTGTGGTGAAATGGTGAAATGGTGATATGATGGTGTGGTGATATCAGTTCATGGTAATTAATAGAGGGGTATAGATTTTAAACAAAACTAGAGTGCGGGTATTACAATTAATTGATAGTTTAGATGCCGGTGGGGCGGAGCGTATGGCAGTGAATCTCGCGAATGCCTTAGTGACAGAAGTAGAAGGGGCTTATTTATGCACCACGCGCGCTGAAGGGCTTTTAAAAGCGAGCTTAAAAGCAGAAGTGAGTTATCTCTTTTTAAAACGTAAACGAACTTTGGACTTCGGGGCTTTAAAGCGTCTGTTACAATTTGTGAAACAAGAACAGATTACGGTGGTGCATGCCCATGCGAGCTCTTATTTTATGGCGACCTTGTTAAAATTAGTTCACCCAAAGCTTACTATTATTTGGCATGATCATTATGGGAATTCTGAGTTTTTAGAGCAACGCCCCAAAACCATTTTAAAATGGTGCTCTAAAACGTTTAAAGCTATTATAACGGTAAATGCCGTATTGGAACACTGGGACAAGCAGCACCTACACAGTAAGCAGGTTGTGTTTTTGCCCAATTTTATAGCGTCTTATGCTACCACAAAGACCATTACAAAACTAAAAGGCGTGGCAGGAAAACGGGTCTTATGCCTAGCTAATTTACGCCCTCAAAAAGATCATGTAACGCTTTTAAAGGGGTTTCAACAGGTATTACAGCAGTTTCCAGAATGGACCTTACACTGTGTGGGTAAAGATTTTGAGGATGCCTATACAGCAACGATTACAGCAACGGTACAAGCTTTAAATTTAGAGAAAAGTGTCTTTTTTTACGGCAGTTGTAAAGATACCACAGCGATTATCGCACAAGCAGATATCGGGGTCTTAGCGTCTAAATCGGAAGGTTTGCCTTTAGCATTATTAGAATACGGTCAAGGCGGACTAGCGGTGATAACAACGGCTGTTGGGGATTGTCATTTAGTCATCCCATCGAAGCGCTATGGGGAGCTTATACCTTCTGAGAACCCAGAAGCCTTAGCTAGAGCATTAAAAAGCTATATGGCGCGTATCGAATTGCGAGAACCTACAGGCGCATGTTTGCAAAATTTTATAGCCAAAACATTTTCAGAAGCGGCAAGTATAAAGCAAATACTAGCATTATATGTTTAAATTTGCTTTTTACCAATGAAACAAAGACCAACTCATAAAAAAAAATACCGTTTTACCAATGACCTTTATGTCGCTTTGGTGGTATTGCATTTGGTGGTAGGAGCAGGGGTGTTTTATATGCCCTACTTTTCTAACCTGTATTTTACAGTGGTTTGTCTTTATTTTCTAGGAAAGGTCATTTTGTCTCCAAAACGTTCTAAAGCCATGTGGGTCTTGTTGGGGTGTGCCTACATTGCGGCAGCAGAATCATTTTTTAGAATGACTGGTGGCGGCTTGTTTTATGAATTTTCTAAGTATTATATTATTTTATTGGTGTTAATCGGGATGTTTTTTACAGGAGTCTCTAAGAACAGTTATCCTTATTTTATCTATTTTGTTTTGTTAGTACCATCAGTTTTAGTCGCCTCTACCACATTAGGCTATGATTTAAACTTTAGAAAATCCATAGCCTTTGTATTGAGTGGTCCGGTCTGTTTAGGAGCATCGGCTTTGTATTGTTACGATAAAAAAATAAGCCAAGAACAATTATTACAAATTTTAGCTTGCATGATCTTTCCGGTCTTAGCGATGATGGTTTATTTGTTTTTATACAACCCTAGTGTTAAAGAGGTGTTGCAAGGCACAGGGTCTAATTTTGAAGCTTCTGGGGGGTACGGTCCTAATCAAGTAGCGACGTTGTTAGGTTTGGGTATGGTGGCACTAACCGTGCGGTTTTTTTTAAAATCCCCAAGTTTGTTTTTAAAACTGTTTAATTTAGTGCTTTTAGGCTTAGTGTCTTTTAGAGCTTTAGTAACCTTTAGTCGTGGTGGTGTACTCACAGCCATCATGATGATTGTTGGGTTTTTGGTGATTTTGTATGGAAAATCAAAATACAAAAGACGACAACAAATTATAAGTTCATTGTTTATAATGTGCATTGGTATTGCAATAACTTGGTTTATTACAGCTAATCAAACAGAAGGCTTAATAGAAAATCGTTACAGCAATAAAGATGCAAAAGGTAAAGAAAAGGAAGATGTTTCAACGGGACGTGTAGATTTGTTTACACGAGAATTTGAAGGGTTTTTAAGACATCCATTTTTTGGAGTGGGAGCGAATGGGATGAAACAAGTGCGTCTCGAAGAAGAAGGGCAAATTATAGCCTCGCATAATGAAGTGAGTCGGTTATTCTCGGAGCATGGCATCTTTGGGGTGATTATTTTGTTGTTACTTATTTTTACCCCTTTGCTGTATCGCCTAAAACATAAGGGAAATTTACTGTTCTATGCCTTCTTAATCTTTTGGTTTGCGACCATTAACCACTCGGCGATGCGTATTGCAGCCCCAGGCTTTATTTATGGTTTAGCGTTATTACATATTACTCATGAGAAAAAACGTCCTGTATCTAGGAAACAACTTATCAAACCCTAAAACCAACGTTTCTTATATGAAAGGCTTAACAAAAGCCTTGGAAGGAGAAGGGTTTAAGGTGGTTTGTAAATCGGCATTTCAAAATAAAATAGCACGTGTCTTAGATATGGTTAAAGGCACCATAGTGTATGGATACCGTATGGATAATGTATTAATAGATACCTATAGCACTCAGAATTTTTACTATGCTTTGGTGGTGAGTCAAGTCTGTCGTGTACTCAAATTACCGTATATTCCTATTTTGCATGGGGGGAATTTGCCGCAGCGCTTAGAGCAAAATCCTAAATTAAGCCGTATGCTGTTCAAGCCCGCTAAGGTATTAGTGTCCCCATCCATTTACTTAAAAGAAGCATTTAATAAGCAGGGGTTTACCAATGTGGTCTACATCCCTAACAGTTTACAGTTGCAAAACTACCCGTTTAGCATCAGGCCTATAGCTAACATAAACTTATTGTGGGTGCGTTCGTTTTCAGAAATTTATAATCCTTGTTTGGCCGTAGATATTTTAAAGGCACTACAAGATCAAGGTTATAACACCACATTATGTATGGCTGGCCCAGATACAGATGGTGCTTTAGCTAAGGTGAAAGCTCATGCTAAGGCGTTAGGGGTTACGGTAAATACACCAGGGAAACTCACCAAAGCAGAATGGATAACGCTTGCTAAAGATTATAATGTGTTTATCAATACCACCAATTTTGATAACATGCCGGTGAGTGTCATTGAAGCGATGGCCTTAGGTCTGCCTATTGTGTCAACCAATGTGGGGGGCATGCCTTTTCTTATTGAAGATGGAGTTGATGGAGTTTTAGTGCCACCTCATAACGCCGAAGCCTTTGTAGAAGCTATCTTAACATTAAGAACAGACGCCAAGGGGACCACTACTATGGTGGCTAAGGCACGATATAAAGTAACTTTATTTGATTGGGGCTGTCTAAAGGCACGCTGGAAAGCCGTTTTAGACGATACCAAGGACCCATGGAAGTCTTAAAACCTTCAGGGCGACCTAGCATTAAACGACCATTTTCTCATCCTATGCTGAGGTCTAAAATTAATTTAATATTGAATATACGCTAGAGTTCTTATATTTACACCCTAGTACAGCATGATAATGGCGCATAAAAAAAGTATTCATTTTGAAGTATCTGAGCGTAAAATTCTACTTCGAATCATCGACTTGGTCGTGGTATTCTTAGGGGTATATGCTTTAAGTCTTTACTTTGATTTTGAATACATAAAAGTAAGCCAAGAAAACACAGTCCCTTTAATATTATTAGGGGTTTATATCACAGTCTTCGGAACTATTTTTGAACTCTACGATTTACAAAAGGCAAGTAATTTTGATGCGACTTTTAAAAATATTGTGATCACCGCTTCTACAGTGCTCTTATTTTATCTGCTAACTCCGGTACTGTCTCCGTATTTACCTCTAGAGCGTATACAAATTGGCTATTTTTATCTTGTACTTATCCTGTCGTTACTAATATGGCGTCTCATTTATATCAACCTTATTGAGAGTCCTCGTTTTTATAAGCGCGTGCTTTTAGTTGGAGAAATATCTAATATGGAGGGTCTAATAAAGGCCCTCAACACCTCAGACCCTAATTATAAAATTGTAGGTTTTATTAATAGTGAGGCTTCTAAAAAAGAAGCGGTGAGATATAAAGAGGTGCCAGAGTTTAAAGCTAAAGACTTTTTAAAGACGATTGAAGAAGAGAAGATTTCAGAGATTTTAGTCGCTAGTTTTGATTCTGAAGCCATAATAACAGAAGTGTATCACGATTTAATGCTGCTTTTAGAACGTGGGTTTAAGATTAGAGATTACACTCAGGTTTACGAAGAGTTGCTTCAGAAAGTGCCAATTCAATTTGTAGGTAAGGATTTCTATAAGTATTTTCCATTTAGTCGTAGTAATGAAAATAAGCTCTATATCTTTTTTCAACGGGCTTTTGATCTTGTTTTTTCAATTATAGGCTTGATTATAGGACTGTTATTTTTACCCTTTATCTTAATAGGAAATGCCATAGGGAATAAAGGTCCTTTATTTTACATGCAAGAACGCGTTGGCAAAAACAGCAAGCCGTTTAATATTGTGAAATTACGAAGTATGGTGGTGAATGCAGAACAAAATGGAGCCGAATGGGCGCAAAAGAATGACGTCCGAATCACCAGGTTTGGCACGTTTTTAAGACGTTCTCGTATGGATGAGATTCCTCAGTTTTATAATGTACTTAAAGGGGATATGAGTGTTATTGGACCACGACCTGAACGTCCTTTCTTTGTGAGTGAGTTGTCTCAGATTATACCATTCTATGAAACCCGCCATATTATAAAACCAGGTTTAACAGGTTGGGCACAGGTAAGCACCAGATATGGATCTTCTGTTGATGATAGTCTTACAAAACTACAATACGATTTATACTACATAAAACACCGTAGTGTCTTTTTAGACTTTAATGTTTTTATTAAAACGTTAAGTACGATATTGTATTACCGGGGGCAGTGATGTGGTGGTGAAGTGGTGATGTGGTGATTTGGTGATGTGGTGATTTGGTGAGATGGTGAAGAGGTGAGATGGTGATTTGGTGAGATGGTGAAGTGGTGATTTGGTGAAGTGGTGAAGTGGTGAGTTGGTGATGCGATGGTTAAATCTTATTTTTATATTGAAACCTAATGGTTCTTGTTTGCTTATTGCTATTTAGACGTTACACAACAGAAGAGTTGGCATAGTTCACTAAATTCTTATTTAAACCATTTTACCAAATAGATATACCTTAGAAGTAGTGCTATGAGTATAGGGATGAGTCCTAATGCAAATACCTGAACTCCAATAATCCAATGTGAGCTCAGTAGGACAAGCATAATGATTAAGAATCTTAAATACTTTTTAAACCATGTTTTAGCATGTGGTTTTGTTAATTGTCCTATTGCCAAAATATTTAATGGAAATGCCCATAATACATTGTAGTTTAAAGCTGTAGCTGAGTGATCTGTAGCAAACCATAAGAATAAAATAAGAATTCCGATTAACCCTGTGCTCGTAAATAATGTGACATCAAGCCATTTGCTTCTTGTGTTATTTTTATAGTCTTTATAGGTTACAAATAGAATACAAAGTGCTAACAACGTCATGATGACTATAGGCGTAAGTACTATGCTCGTTGTTGTATTGGATTCCTTCTTACGATAGAGTGTGGTTGCACTTTTAACTAAGCTTTCATTTGTGCTTATTTTTGCAGTTTCAAAAAAGGCGTGGATGTACTTTGGTAAAAACATATACTCTTGTGGAGACGCTTGTTTATCTATTACAGCTCCTAATGCGATGTCTATACCAAAACTTCCCCAAGAATTTAAGCCTACATGCTCATGAATTAAATCTCTAAACGTTTTTTGTTCAACATCTTTAGGAGTTACAAATTCAATGTCGCTTTTTGTAGCTGTTTGCGTGACGTCCCTTATTCTAGTGGCACAATTATCATAGAAAAAATCGTATAAATACCGTCTGTTTTCTGGTTTGTAATTGTTTTCTAGATAGTTAAATAAAGCCTGCTTATCTTCTTTAGATAGCCTTAAAACTTGCTCCTCAATATTTCGATTTGCTCTGGTATATGCGTAATAAAAATTTTGAAACGGATGCCTGCTAATGAGATAATCTAGTTTACCTTGAATAAATTTTAAATAAAAATTAGGGGCATCAAAATCGTATTCTCCATAACCATAAACCAAATCGATTCCTAGAGCTCTATCTTTAATTCTGAATCCGTTATGTCCGAAGGCATCATTTAGAGATTCGCCAGGGCCAATGGTTATCACGGATATTTTTGCGTCGTCGGAAAGCTGTAATTGCTGTGCAACTAAAGAGACACAAGTGAAAAGAAATACAAGAACCGATAATTTTAGTTTCATAGCTGTAGCGTTATCTAAAGACACCGAAGTCTATTTTTAAAGAAAATACATTAGAATATAAGGCTGCACTTTGATCTCCAATATCTGTGAAAGCATAATCTATTTCTATACCACGATATTTAAAACCAACCCCAAAGTTAGGTTGAAAAGTGACTTGTTCTGAGTCGTCAATTTGTAATTCATTTTGGAAATTACCAACACCTGCTCTTAAAAAGACCAAGTCGGTGTACCCAAATTCGAAGCCTAAAGCAGGATTAATACTTGCAAAAGAAGTTGAAATAATATCGTTATTTTCTGCAAAGCGCATGTTTAAGTTTGCCGCAGCTAATAATGAATAATCGTAATGAAAAATCCATTTTTTAGACATTCCTAATTGTAGCTTCGGTATTGTGATTTCAGTCGTTTCTGGTAATTCTTGATTTTCACCATCAATAGCACTACTAATGTCTTCAAATTTATCTTCGTCTATAGACCAGGCATTAAAGGTTGTTGTAATGTCTCTAGCCATCAACCCAAATTTCCAATCATTACGGCTTTCAAATTGAATTCCTGCATCGAAACCGAAGCCCCAAGAGGATGCAAAATCACCAATAATTCTTCGGATCACTTTTGCATTAACACCAAAATTAAGACCATCTAATGGTAGTTTTCTAGCATACGAAAAGGTAAGACCATAATCTGCCGTAGAAAATGTACTTATTCTATCGTAATTAATATTTCCTTGATCGTCAATTAATTGTGTCGTATCTAGAATATCATCGACACCAAATCTAATCAGTGATAGGCCCATGGCACTTTTATTATCAATAGGCATGGCGTAAGCGATGTAATTGTAATTTGCAATATTGGCAAAATAACTAGAGTGCATTAATGCCAGTTGCGTATCTTCAAGATGCACTAGTCCTGCAGGGTTCCAATAGCCCGAATTAACGTCGTTTGTTTGGGAAACTACCGCGTTACTCATACCCAAGGCCGCAGCATCAACACCAATATTCATAAATTCATTTGAATATTTTCTAGTTGTTTGAGCAGAAACCGTAAGCGTAGCAAGCGTTAAGAGAATTACATAGTAATTTTTCAACAGCACAATTTTTTTACAAAGATGCATAATATTTTTCTATCTATTTAACTCTGAAACAAGGTTCTTATTGTTTTATTTTTATAAAAAATGAATAGACGCTCTTCTCAAGAAGAAGAAATGTTATTATTTTACTTCTTCAAGCTTTAAATCAACCGAAAATTGAAGGTGATAAAGGTGATGCTTGTTTGAGTTCTAAATTCTAACAAATTTGTAGGGCTATTATTTAAATAAAATATAAGCGTGAACACCAATTCTTTTCTATTTTTACAAAAAATAAATTTATGAGTTTCAAAAGACACATTCCGAATTTAGTTACACTGCTCAATTTACTTTCGGGCTGTATTGGGGTTATATTTGCTGTACATGGTCATTTTATTGCAGCAGCGATGTTTGTGTTTTTAGGCATCTTTTTCGATTTTTTCGATGGTCTTTTAGCACGAAAACTTAATGTGCAAAGTCCCTTAGGGATTCAGTTAGATTCTTTGGCTGATTTGGTGACTAGTGGAGTTGTGCCAGGAATTATAATGTTTAAGCTTATTTCAATGACTATTGATGCACCAGATTATTCTGCAAACAGCGATAGTTGGAATTCTATTTTTCATTGGCAAGTTTTTAAATTGTCTTTTTTACCATTAATAGGTCTGTTTATTACTTTAGCATCGGCTTATCGCTTAGCTAAATTTAATTTAGATGAAGATCAGCAAAGTTATTTTAAAGGGCTGCCAGTGCCAGCTAATACTTTAGTTATATTGTCTTTACCACTTATATTAGAGTATCAGAATAGTGATCTTATTAATAATATTATTATCAATAAGTGGTTTTTAATTGGGTTGACACTATTGAGTTGCTACCTTTTAAATTCGAATATTAAGTTATTCGCTTTAAAGTTTAAAAACTATGGTTTTAAGGATAATGCTGTGCGTTATATTTTTCTCATATTAAGTATTGTTTTGATCATTGTATTACATTTTGCAGCCATTCCGTTAGTGATTGGTTTGTATATCTTACTTTCATTATTAACGCGGTCTAAGATTTATTAATATAACCGATCTTTTTCTTATAACTTTCAATTAAAAATACTTTATAAAATGGCTTCAGGATTTTTTGCATTACTTGATGATATCGCAGCAATTATGGACGATGTGGCTGCAATGACTAAAATTACCACCAAAAAAACGGCCGGTATTTTAGGTGATGATTTGGCCGTAAATGCAGAGAAGGCTTCGGGTTTTGTGTCTTCTCGAGAAATTCCGGTGCTTTGGGCCATTACTAAAGGCTCTATGCTAAATAAGCTTATTATTTTGCCGCTCGCTTTTTTGTTAAGTGCTTTTGTGCCTTGGGCTATTATTGCGATTTTAATCCTTGGTGGTCTGTATTTAGCGTATGAAGGAGCAGAGAAAATATATGAATTTATTGTCCCTCATCCTAAGACGGTGAATGTAGATCTTAAGAAGGATTTTACGGAACAGGAATTATTAGCCTTAGAAAAAGCAAAAATAAAATCTGCAGTTGTTACCGATTTTATTTTGTCTGTAGAGATTGTCATTATTGCCTTAGGTTCTGTTGTTAATGAACCTTTGTTGACCCAGATTATTGTCGTTTCAATAGTGGCTTTAATTGCGACGATTGGTGTTTACGGTATTGTGGCTTTAATTGTAAGAATGGATGATCTTGGTTTGAAACTTATTAGCAAAAGTGATGGTGAAAAAGGTATTTTGTTTGGTATCGGAACGGTTTTAGTGAAAGCATTGCCAATTGTTATAAAGAGTTTATCTGTTATTGGGACCATTGCATTATTACTTGTTGCAGGTGGTATCTTTGTCCATAATATTGAATACATGCATCATTTTTTAGAACAGATTCCTTCGATTTTAAGAGATCTCATTGTAGGCCTTGTAGCGGGTGCAGTTTGTTTACTTCTTGTAAATGGTATTAAGTTATTGCTTCCAAAGAAAGCAGGGAAGCATTAGATTTTCTTATTCCTGCGAAGGCAGGAATCTTGTGTTTTAGCTGAGTGTTTTGAATAAAGTTTTGCTTTGTAAGTGGATTCCTGTTTTTGCAGGAATGACAAAGTAGCACTCTGTTTATTAATGTTTTGCTTTATAAGTGGATTCCTGCCTGCGCAGGAATGACAAGAGTAGCATTCTATTTTTATCTTGTTTTTTTTCTGTTTATTCATATTTGGTTTTAACTTGTAGATTCCTGCTTTTGCAGGAATGACAATACTTTAGAATGTGTAGCAGTAGCATTCTGTTTTTATGTTAGTCTTTTTCTGTTTATTCATGTTTTGCTTTATAAGTGGATTCCTGCCTGCGCAGGAGACAATACTCTAGAATGTGTAGCAGTAGCACTCTGTTTTTATGTTAGTCTTTTTCTGTTTATTAATGTTTTGCTTTGTAAGTGGATTCCTGCTTTTGCAGGAATGACAAAGTAGCACTCTGTCTATTCGTGTTTTTTTATATTTATAAGTGGATTTCTGCCTACGCAGGAATGACAATACTTTAGAATGTGTAACAGTAGCATTCTGTTTTTATCTTAGTCTTTTCTGTTTATTAATGTTTTGCTTTGTAAGTGGATTCCTGTTTTTGTAGGAATGACAATACTCTAGAATGTGTAGCAGTAGCACTCTGTTTTTACGTTAGTCTTTTTCTGTTTATTCATGTTTTGCTTTATAAGTGGATTCCTGCTTTTGTAGGAATGACAATACTTTAGAATGTGTAGCAGTAGCATTCTGTTTTTATGTTAGTCTTTTTCTATTTATTCATGTTTTGCTTTATAAGTGGATTCCTGCCTGCGCAGGAATGACAAGAGTAGCATTCTATTTTTATCTTGTTTTTTTTCTGTTTATTCATATTTGGTTTTAACTTGTAGATTCCTGCTTTTGCAGGAATGACAAAGTAGCACTCTATTTTTATCTTAGTCTTTTTCTGTTTATGAATGTTTTGCTTTATAAGTGGATTCCTGCTTTTGCAGGAATGACAAGACTTTAGAATGTGTAGCAGTAGCATTCTGTTTTTTTCCTGTTTATTAATGTTTGGTTTTAACTTGTAGATTTCTGTCTTCGCAGGAATGGCAAAGTAGCACTCTGTCTATTCGTGTTTTTTTATATTGATAAGTGGATTCCTGCCTGCGCAGGAATGACAAGACTCTAAAAAGTATAACAGTAACACTCTATTTTATCTTGGTTTTTTTGCTTATTAATGTTTGGTTTTAACTTGTAGATTCCTGCTTTTGCAAGAATGGCAAAGTAGCACTCTGTCTATTCGTGTTTTTTATAATTATAAGTGGGTTCCTGCTTCTGCAGGAATGACAAATGGATCCTAAATTAAAATATAATTCATCTCGTTTTACGAGAGTCCGAAGTCTTTTAGAATTCTAATTTCTTCTTACGCAACTCAAAATTCTTTCCTAGGTAAACTTTACGCACCATTTCGTCACTGGCTAACTCTTCTGGTTTTCCTGCTTTAAGAATATTACCTTCAAACATTAAGTAGGTTCTATCTGTAATGGCTAACGTTTCTTGTACGTTGTGATCTGTAATAAGAATACCAATGTTTTTCTTTGTCAGTTTCGCTACAATACGTTGGATATCTTCTACAGCAACAGGATCGACACCTGCAAAAGGTTCATCTAAAAGAATAAAACTAGGATCTGTGGCCAAGGCGCGCGCAATTTCTGTTCGTCGTCGCTCACCACCAGACAATAAATCTCCTCTACTTTTTCTAATATGTCCTAAACCAAATTCTTCAATTAGCGATTCCATTTTGTCAAGTTGCTCTTTCTTACTTAGCTTGGTAAGTTGTAATACACTTAAAATATTATCTTCTATGCTTAGTTTTCTAAACACAGAAGCTTCTTGAGCTAAGTAGCCAATACCGTTTTGAGCACGTTTGTACATTGGGTATTTTGTAATGTTAGTATCATCTAAAAAGATATTACCACCATTCGGTTTGATAATCCCAACAATCATGTAGAAAGATGTAGTTTTACCGGCACCGTTTGGTCCTAATAAACCTACAATCTCTCCTTGGTTAACCTCTAAAGAGACATCCTTTACTACTTTTCGTCCGTTGTAGGACTTCATTAAATGTTCTGCTCGTAACTTCATATATGGTCTAAGAATGCTAAAATTAATAAAATCATGGCGATTCTATTTGCTTTAGTTATCATTTATTAAAAGTTTAACCTTGTAATTCTTTCTAATTATAAATTAGATTCAGCATTGTGTTGCTCTATAGCTTCCCAATACTCATGGGCACGTCTTAAATGAGGAATCACAATGGTACCACCAACTAATGTTGCAATACTTAAAGCTTCGCTAATTTCAGCTTTAGAAATCCCTTCGTTATAAGAGGCTTCCAAATGGTATTTAACACAATCATCACAGCGTAAAACGGTTGATGCTACGAGACCTAAAAGCTCTTTTGTCTTTTTATCTAAAGCCCCTTCTTGGAACGCATTGGTATCTAAATTAAAAATACGTTTTACTACTTTATTATTATCGGCTAATATTTTATCGTTCATTTTAGCACGATAATCATTAAATTCTTTTACAATATCAGACATCTATTTAGGACTTAATTTTTGATTTTTTTTTGTTTTGATTTCGAACAACAATAGCCGAAATATAAATACTTACTTGGTACAATATTAGAATAGGAATTGCGACTATAACCTGACTTGCAATATCTGGAGGTGTAATAACAGCAGATATAATAAGTACAATAACTAAAGCAAATTTTCTGTATTTCTTTAAAAATTCAGGTGTAACTAAACCTACTTTGGTTAAAAAATAAATGATAATAGGTAACTCAAATACAAACCCAGATGCAATGGCCGAAGAGCGTACAATGGCAATTACAGAACTGACATCGAACTCGTTTAAAATTTGATCACTAATATTGTAATTGGCTAAAAAGTTAATTGATAAAGGAGTGATGATATAATAGCCAAAAAGTACGCCTAAAAAGAATAGGAGTGATGCTACAATTATAAACCCCCTAGAGCTTTTGCGTTCATTAGTTTTTAACCCAGGACTTATAAAACTCCATAATTGGTAAAGTATATAGGGGAATGCAACTATAAAACCGGCGTAGATTGAAGTCCAGATATGAGCTGAAAACTGACCCGCCACAGTTCTATTTTGGATAATAAAAGGGAATTTTTCAGCACAAAAAGTGGTGTCTGTCATTCCTATAAGTTGAGACATTTTACAAAGCCACTCATAGGTTGGGAAATCCATATGTGTTGGCCCGAAAATGATGACATCAAAAATAAACCTCTTAAAAATGAAAGCTGCCGTTGCTGCAATTACAATACTAATTGTAGCTCTAACTAAATGCCATCTTAACTCTTCAAGATGATCTAAAAAAGACATCTCATCTATATGTTTTTTTGTCATTATATAATACCTTCTTTTATTAAATCGTGAAGATGAACTACCCCTGCATATTTACCATCGTGTTCTACTAATAATTGAGAAATGCCAAATTGTTCCATAACTTCTTTAGCATCAACAGCCATTGCGTCTTCTTGAATACGCCTTGGGTTATTACTCATAATGTCTTTGGCTTTTAAACCCGAAAAATCATCGCTCTTACTCAACATACGTCTTAAATCACCATCTGTGATAATTCCAACAATTTGATCCTTTTCAATAACCGCTGTAACTCCGAGCATTTTTTCAGTAATCTCTACAATCACTTCTTTCACTGAAGCTTCAGGATTTACTTGAGGCTTTTCATTTTGAGAAGAAATATCATTTACTCTTAAATAAAGACGTTTTCCTAAAGCACCACCTGGATGATATTTTGCAAAATCATTGCTAGAGAATCCACGTAATTCTAACAAGCAAACGGCTAAAGCATCTCCTAAAACTAATTGAGCAGTTGTACTTGTTGTTGGAGCTAAATTATTTGGACAAGCTTCTTTTGTAACAAAAGCATTCAAAATAAAATCGGCTTGTTGCCCTAAAAACGATTCTATATTGCCTGTTATGGCGATCATTTTATTTTTTGCTTTCTTAATAAGTGGGACTAAAACTTTTATTTCGGGTGTATTTCCGCTCTTAGAAATACAGATTACAATGTCGTTTTGTAGAATTAATCCTAAATCTCCATGGATGGCATCGGCGGCATGCATAAATACAGATGGAGTTCCTGTAGAATTTAGCGTAGCAACGATTTTGCTAGCTATAATGGCGCTTTTGCCAATTCCGGTAATGATTACTCGTCCCTTAGAATTGTAAATTAATTGTACGGCTTCAGCAAAGTCATCTGTCAATAATTCTGACAAATTGGCTATAGCATTACTTTCTAATTTTATGGTTGATTTTGCAGTATGTAAAATGGCTTGTTTAGTGTTCAAAACTTATTTTTTATTGAGTTTTTTTGGTCTAAAGAATTTATTATCTTTAAACTTGTTGCAAATGTATATAAAATACCAATAGGGATTAATGAGTATTGCAGAAATTGACTTACACATCGCATTAAAAAAGCACTTTGGATTTTCAGAATTTAAAGGGCTTCAAGAAGAAGTAATAAAGAACGTCGTTGCAGGTAATAACACTTTTGTTATTATGCCTACAGGTGGGGGTAAATCTTTATGTTATCAACTACCAGCGCTAATTAAAGAAGGGACTGCTATCGTGGTTTCTCCTCTTATTGCGTTGATGAAAAATCAAGTTGATGCCATAAGGGCCGTGTCTGAACATGAAGGAGTAGCACACGTTTTAAATTCTTCTCTTAATAAAACAGAAGTAAAACGAGTTAAAGATGATATTACAAATGGCATTACAAAATTGCTGTATGTTGCACCAGAATCTTTAACCAAAGAAGAATACGTTGACTTTTTAAGGACTGTTAAGATTTCTTTTATGGCCGTAGATGAAGCCCATTGTATTAGTGAATGGGGGCATGATTTTAGGCCGGAATATAGAAATCTTAAGACAATTATTAAGCGTATTGGCGATGATATCCCTATCGTTGGTCTTACAGCTACGGCAACACCGAAAGTTCAAGAAGATATTTTGAAGAGTTTAGGGATGCCAAAAGCTATTACATTTAAAGCGTCCTTTAATAGACCTAATTTATATTATGAGGTACGTCCTAAAACTAAAACCGTAGATGCAGATATTATTCGTTTTGTAAAACAGAACGAAGGAAAATCGGGTATTATCTACTGCTTAAGTCGTAAACGTGTTGAAGCTTTAGCTCAAGTACTTCAAGTTAATGGTGTTAAAGCCGTGCCTTATCATGCTGGTTTAGATGCTAAAACACGTGTTAAACATCAAGATATGTTCTTAATGGAAGATACCGATGTGGTTGTTGCAACGATTGCCTTTGGAATGGGAATAGATAAGCCCGATGTGCGTTTTGTAATTCACCATGATATTCCTAAAAGTATTGAAAGTTATTATCAAGAAACAGGACGAGCAGGTCGAGATGGAGGTGAAGGTCATTGTTTAGCTTATTATGCTTATAAGGATATAGAAAAACTTGAGAAGTTTATGGCAGGTAAACCTGTAGCAGAACAAGAAATTGGTCACGCTCTCTTACAAGAAGTGGTCGCTTTCTCTGAAACTTCAGTATCTAGACGTAAATTTATTCTTCATTATTTTGGTGAAGAATTTGATAATGAAACCGGTGATGGTGGCGATATGGACGATAATGTTCGTCATCCTAAAAAGCAAGTAGAAGCACAAGATGATGTTAAAATCCTTTTAGAAACCGTTTCTAAAACTAATGAAAAATACAAAGCTAAAGATTTAGTGCAAGTATTAGTGGGCAATTCTAACGCATTGATTTCTTCTCATAAAACGGATCAACAACCATTTTTTGGAATAGGAAAGTCTAAAGATCCACGTTACTGGATGGCTTTGATCCGTCAAGTATTGGTGGCACGCTATTTAAAGAAAGATATTGAAACCTATGGTGTTTTAAGATTAAGTGACGTTGGAAAAGATTTTATTGAAAACCCAACTTCTTTTATGATGGCAGAAGACCACGTGTTTGATGAAGATTCTAACGACGGTATTATAACGAATACAAGAGGAGGTGGTGCCGCTGCGGATGAAAAATTAATGGGGATGCTTAAGGACTTGCGTAAACGTAATGCTAAAAAGTTAGGTGTACCACCATTTGTTATTTTTCAGGATCCATCATTAGAAGATATGGCTTTAAAATATCCTATTACTATTGAAGAATTAAATAATATTCATGGAGTTGGTGAGAGTAAAGCTAAAAAATACGGTAAAGATTTTGTAGATTTAATTGCTGATTATGTAGAAGATAATGACATATTACGACCAGAAGATATGGTTGTGAAATCAACAGGGACGAACTCTGCCATAAAATTATATATTATTCAGAATGTCGATCGAAAATTACCATTGGATGATATTGCTACGTCTAAGGGTATGAGCATGTCTAAGTTTATAAAAGAAATGGAAGCTATTGTTTTTTCAGGGACAAAGTTGAATATTAACTATTGGATTGATGATATTTTAGACGAAGATCAGCAGGAGGAAATTCATGATTATTTTATGGAAACTGAAAGTGATAAGATAGACGATGCTATTGAGGAATTTGATGGTGATTATGACGATGAAGAATTACGTTTGTATCGTATTAAATTTATGAGTGAAGTGGCTAATTAGTATTTAGCTAGCAGTTTTTGTTTTTTTGGTAGGTGAACTTAATAGTTCTCGATACAAAATTTAAACCTTCACTGTGTTTAATTTAAATTTTACTCGAACTGACGTTATTATATACAGTTTCTAATCTTTATTAGGCTGAAATTAAGTGTTTTGAATCGGGAATAGTTTGTGTTTTTAAGCTGTTCTCGATACAAAATATAGGTTTAGGCTACGCTTTAATTTAATTTTTACTCTAACTGATGTCTGTTGTTTCTAACTATTCCTCTTCGTCTGAGATTTCTTCTATAACTACATATTTACTGAATGAAATGTCGTGTTTCTTAACTTTAATTTGAATGCTTCTAAGTGTTGTATTATCTAGTTTTTCGACTTCACTTTCTTCAATTTGAAAATCAATCTTTGTAATATATCTTCCTTTAATATCTGAACTTTCAGATTCGAATTCAGGCATGTCAGCTTCTAATTTTAATTTAAAATCATCGCCAATAAATGTAAGTTGTGCTCCGTTTTTACATTTGATATTGAGTTCTCCTACAATTACAGTTTGAAAAAAATAATAACCACCTAATTCATTTAAGCCAGCAAAAAGAACATTTGTGTCTGCAACTCCGAAGGGGTTATTTTCTACGTCATTTATAATTGCTTCAATGGAATCATTAGATTTTGAAGATTTACTGCCTAAAAGTTGAGATAATGAAAATGCCATGTTTATGATTTTTTTCAAAACTAACTTTATTAATTTAAATCCCCAATTTTTATGGTGGTCTTCATTTGATAGTAAGTTATTAAGGATTGTTCTCGATACAAAATTTAAATCTTCACTTTGTTTAATTTATATTTCACTCGAACTGACGTTGTTTGTGATTATTTGATTTTCGGTTTTTTATTTGTTGCTATGTGTGTTAATAGTTCTCGATACAACATATAAATTTCCGCTGTGCTTTAATTTATATTTCACTCGAACAGACGTTGTTTGTGATTATTTGATTTTCGGTTTTTTATTTGTTGCTATGTGTGCTAATAGTTCTCGATACAACATATAAATTTCCGCTGTGCTTTAATTTATATTTCACTCGAACAGACGTTGTTTGTGATTATTTGATTTTCGGTTTTTTATTTGTTGCTATGTGTGCTAATAGTTCTCGATACAACATATAAATTTCCGCTGTGCTTTAATTTATATTTCACTCGAACAGACGTTGTTTGTGATTATTTGATTTTCGGTTTTTTATTTGTTGCTATGTGTGCTAATAGTTCTCGATACAACATATAAATTTCCGCTGTGCTTTAATTTATATTTCACTTGAACTGACGTTGTCTGTGATTATTTGATTTTCGGTTTTTATTTGTTGCTATGTGTATTAATAGTTCTCGATACAACATATAAATTTCCGCTGCGCTTCAATTAATATTTTACTCGAACTGACGTTGTTTGTGATTATTTGATTTTCGTTTTTTTATTTGTTGTTATGTGTGTTAATAGTTTTCGATACAACATATAAATTTCAGCTGTGCTTTAATTTATATTTCACTCGAACTGACGGGTTAATGTTAAACGATTTGTAATATTATTAGAATCATGGGCTTTAAACCTTTGGTCTTATGTTCTAAACTTTCAATTCACTATCTTTGCAACTTCAAATAAAAACACAGACAATGCAAGACGGTTTATACGCAAAATTCAACACTTCAAAAGGTGAGATATTAGTAAATTTAGAGTTCGAAAAAGCTCCGGGAACGGTAGGTAACTTTGTAGCTTTAGCTGAAGGTAATTTAGAAAATTCGGTGAAGCCACAAGGAACCCCTTACTATGATGGCTTAAAATTTCACAGAGTAATTCCTGATTTTATGATTCAAGGTGGTTGTCCACAAGGTACAGGTACTGGAAACCCAGGTTATAAATTTGACGATGAGTTTCATCCAGATTTAAAGCATAGTGGTCCTGGTGTTTTAGCTATGGCAAACTCTGGTCCTGGTACAAATGGTAGTCAGTTTTATATTACTCATATTGCTACAGATTGGTTAGATAATAAGCACACTGTTTTTGGAAACGTTGTTGAGGGACAAGATATTGTTGATGCTATTGCCCAAGGTGATACTATTGATAGCTTAGAAATTGTAAAACAAGGTGAAGCTGCAGAAAACTTTAATGCTATTGAAGCTTTTAGAACATTTGAAGGTTCTCGTGAAAAGCGTGTTGCAGCAGAGCGCGAAGCAGCAAGAGCTGAGTTAGATAAGTTAGCTTCAGGTTTTGAAGAAACAGCTTCTGGTTTACGTTATAAAATCATTCAAAAAGGAGATGGTAAAAAAGCAGAGAAAGGACAAATGGTTTCTGTACATTACAAAGGTCAGTTAGCAGATGGAACTGTTTTTGATTCTTCTTACAAAAGAAACTCACCATTAGATTTTCAAGTTGGAGTTGGTCAGGTTATTTCTGGTTGGGATGAAGGAATTTGTCTATTAAACGTTGGTGATAAAGCCCGTTTTGTAATTCCTAGTGATTTAGCATACGGTTCAGCAGGTGCAGGTGGAGTTATTCCTCCAGATGCAACTTTAGTATTTGATGTTGAATTAATGGGGACTAAATAATTATTAGTTTAAAAACTCAATTTTTAAATTGAAGTTTTAATCATAAAAAAAAAGCGAACTTTTTAAAGTTCGCTTTTTTGTTTTTATAATTTTAGTATTATGCGGTTTGCAATTGATGCTTTCCTTCATATACTTCCTCTATTAGCTTAGCATTAAAGGCAGGTAAATCATTTGGGTTTCTACTTGTTACTAATCCATGATCTACGACAACTTCACTATCTTCCCATTCAGCTCCTGCGTTAATCATATCTTGCTTAATAGAGCCGTAAGAGGTTATTTTTCGTCCCTTTAGTACATCCGCTTCCGCTAAAAGCCATGGTGCGTGGCATATTGCCGCTACAGGTTTTTTATTTTTAAAGAATGATTTTACAAAATTAACAGCCTCTTTATTTTGTCTTAAAGTGTCAGGATTCATCACTCCACCTGGTAGTAATAAGGCATTATAATCAGACTCAGCGACCTCACTCAATATTTTATCCACATTGTATTCGTTACTCCAATTACCGTTTTCCCATCCCTTGATTTTGCCAGCTTTATCTGAAACAATATGAACATCAGCTCCTGCTTGTTTTAAAGCATTCATTGGTTCTTTTAATTCACTTTCCTCAAATCCATTTGTTGCTAAAATTGCAACTGTCTTTCTTTTTAAATTTTCCATTTGTGATTTTATAATTTTATTTGTTCAACTTGTCTCTAAGATAAAGGAAATGTAGCGTTATAACGAATTTTGAAAACGGCTTAACATCAGTTTAATACTTGATGTTAAAACATTTGCTGTCGGTGTTAAAATTAGGTCAATAAGTTAAAATTTTAAGCTTTGAGGTTGTGGATAGTTTTAGTGTGATAAAACTGTAGTCATTAATTATAGCATTTATGAATGTTTTAATGGCCGTAAGTTGATGTTCTTCTTATAAGAAAATTCTTATAAATAAATTGATTTGAATTGTGATGCTGTTGGAATTTAATTAATTTTAAAGCAACTAAAATCAATTTATTTATGAAAAAATTATTACTTACTCTTTTTGCAAGCTTTGGTGTCATGGTAATGCTTTCGGCACAAAGCTACACCACGCCAGATACAGGTGTTATTTACAGTTTAGATGATCTTGTTGCTCTTAGTCCATCTACAATTTCTGTGTCAGGTTCTACTTATACATTAGTAGATGAACTTATTATTTCGGCTAGTGATACACTTCTTATCGATTCGGACTTAACTTTAGAAATTGATGAAGGTTTATTAATTACCATTTTTGGTACCTTTAGTGTGGATGCAGATCATGTTGTATTTACGGCTATTGATCCTACAATGCCTTATGAGGGGTTTCGTTTTGAACAGCTTTCTGATATAAATATTCAAAATGCAACTATAGCATATGGTGGAGGACTGCGTGTGCTTACGGAAACATTTACAATCAATAATTCTTTAATTACCAATAATGTTTCAGGTGTTTCTACAGGAAGTGTTATTTCTCTTCTTAGAGGTAGAGCACAGATTACAAATAATACAATTACTTATAATGATACCCCAGCAATAAGCTCAGGTGCAAATAGTAATGTATCACCTTACATCTTTAATAATTATATTGAGGGTAATAATCAAGAAAATTCAAATCGTCCTCAAATTAATATGGGATCTACAATGGTTGAAGAACCTTTAGAGATTATACAAAATACTATTATAGGAGATCGTAATTTAGATCAAGTTGGTGCAATTGCGGTGTCTAATGTTTTAGATAATAGTATAAATGCAATTATTGATAATAATACGATTACCAATAATCGCTATGGAATTACAGTGGTTGGAGGAAACTCTTTTGCTTATATTAGAAATAATATTATTGAAGATAATGATACACAAGGAAGTCCTAATTTAGGTGGTAGTGGTATTTCGCTAAATTCACCTTCTGATGATATGGAAGTAATTGCAAGTGGAAATGAAATACGTCGTAATCTTTGGGGAATTACAGTGATTGATGAAGCCTCTATTAATTTAGGAGATAATACTGATAATGTAGGTCAAAATGTATTTTCTGAAAATGGTAATGGAGGTGTTATCTATGCCTTATATAATAATACAGATAATGCTATTACAGCTATGCATAATTGCTGGGATGAAGCAAATGCACCAAATTCGCTTGCAGATGCAGAAGCTGTAATTGTGCATGAAAATGATATCTCTAATTTAGGATTAGTCACCTTTGATCCTGTTAATTGTGCCTTTTTAAGTATAGAGGATGTCGTCTTAAACGAGATGAAATTATACCCAAATCCTACTTCAGGTCAATTAAATTTGTCTCAAAATATTTCGTTTCAAACTATGAGTATTTATAACATTAATGGTCAGCTAATTATGCAAAAAGCATTACACGTTGGAGATAATGAAATGCATCTTAATCTGAATACAGGGATTTATCTTTTAGAATTTAATGGAGAATCGACTAAAGTGACTAAAAAGTTAGTGATTAATTAACTAATTTTTTAAATCAAACTAATAAAAACTCTTCTTATAGGGAACGTTAATTAAAAAAACCACCATGTTTTCACAAGGTGGTTTTTAATTTTATATTTTAAGAGATGCTAAGACGGATCTGAAGCTACAACACCTAATGTGTGCAGTTGTTCCATCGTTGGTGTTTTACTACCTCCTTTTGGCTCTAAAGTGATACCAAAGGCTTGACTTTCGTTAGCATTTGCGATGGTAAAGATTTTATTGTCATCTGTATTAAAGTCGTCAATAGTGCCTAAGCTAGTTGGGCTCAATGGGTTTAACGTTAGTGACCATACTTGCCATACTTTTCCTTCAGGAGCTTCAGGTAAGCCTTCAGCATCTAAATAAATTGTGTTCTTAGATTTGTTCCAATATACCTTAGCAAAACTAGAGGTAAAATCACCTTGTCCGCCAAGTGGCACCGCAATTATGTCTTTATCTCTAATGACGTCTAATAAATTTTTAGTCGCCGCTAAATCTGTTTTTGTATCTTCAATTTGCGTTTCTAAATAACGATTTTCTAAACCTACTGTCTGTATCGTTTGCTTTAATTCTGATTTCTGATTAAGTGTCCAGAATAATCCAGCAGCCAATACAACAGAAGCTGCCCAACCTGAGTAAGACATCCAATTTGTACTTTTAGGTTGTAATTGTACTACTTTTGTGTCCGTGTTACCTATCTTATCTTTTAAATTTTCAAACCCTTTCGAGCTAGGCGATACTGCAGCAGTTAGTTTTACAACTGCATTTTCTATTTCTAATACTTCTTGTAACAACTCAGGGTGTTGTAGCAGAAGCTTATATATCTCTTGATTTTCTTCCTCAGAAAGTTTTCCTGCTACGTATAGCTCTAAAATACCTGACTCTATGTATGCTTTAATGTCCATATTACAATACCATATCTCTTAGTTGTTGAATACAGTTCCGGTTTCTTGTTTTAATAGTACCAATTGGCATTTGTAGTTCTTCCGAAGCTTCTTTTTGAGTAAAACCTTTAAAATAAAGTAGCTCTATAACTGCTTTACATTTCTCTCCTAACTCCGTTACAAACTTTTTAATACCTATGGCATCCGTACTGTTGTCTAAATTATCATGGCTGGCTATGATATCTACGAAATAATCTGTACTAAGGTTTTGTTTCTTTTGTTTAAATGATTTTGAACGCGTTTTATCAATAGCTGCATTACGTGCAATATTGAGTATCCAAGTAAAAAAACGTCCTTTTTTTGAAGAGTAAGTATCTGACTTGTGCCAAGCTTTTATAAAGACATCTTGCATTATTTCATCAGCAATAGCGGCATCTTTTACAATATTATAAACAACGCCATGTATACTCTTGCTATACATTTCATATAACTTCTCAAAAGCGATATGATTTTTATTTTGAAACTGCTTTACCAGTAATTCTAATTCCATTTAAATAGTGGATTTTACTTAGAATTTTTTGCAGAAGGGGAAGAGTACACCGCAATTGTTCTAACAATTAGTTGTTATTTAGTTGTTGTAAATGTAATACAATTATTTTATAATTCCGGCACAACCAATACGAGTACCTGCATCACCTGATGGCTGAGATTTTAAATCATCTACACCAACGTGTACAATTATGGCTTTCCCTAATATGTCTTTTGTATCATCTCCACAGCCAATACACCATTCATCTGTAGTTTTGGATATGTTTGCTTTTCCGTTTGCGTCTGCAGTTAGATTGCCAATATCTCCTTTGTGGTAACCGGCGTCATCCCCCCAAGCACCATGTGGTTGTGCGGTAGGATTCCAATGTCCTCCAGACGATGTTCCGTCATCGGCAGAGCAATCTGCTTTTTCGTGAATATGAATCGCATGTTTACCTTCTTCTAACCCCGTAACAGTACCATTCATATTGACCATACCATTTTTTTGAGAAAATTTGATGGTTCCTTCAACATTACTTCCACTTTTTGGAGCTAATGTTATCGATAGGCTTTTTTCTGAAGTTTTTGGTTTTTCTAAATCTTTGGTTTCTGTTTTTGTAGTTGTTTCTGTCTTTTTTGTTTTGTCCTTACAAGCTGTTGCAAATACAACTGAAAGCATAAATACTACCAATTTTAAATTTTTCATGATGGTTCTAATTTTATGTTGCGTTAATAATATAACTGCTAACATTCTTTAATTCAAATACCAAATTGGGCTTGATGTTAAAGATGTTTTAACAGCAAGCCCAATTTAAGTAAGTAATAAATATTTTAAGAACTCAATCAAAAAGAATGTTAGTTCATTTGATCATGATCTTATTAGCGTTTTTAAAAGTCTACGCTAATCATACGATTATTTATCGCGAAGGTAAGTATTTACTTCAATAGCAACGTCTTCCCAAGTTTTGCTAACACCATCAGCCCCTTTATGAAGATCAAAACATACTTTGTTTAATGCTTCTAAAGCCCCAAGTGCATTCCAATCTTTTAAATGCATTGTACCCTTTAGACTCACACGTCTTTCATCTGTAATGCTAACTTCTAAAGGTAGATCTTCAGTAACACCATTCATTGTGATTGTTGCTACGTAAGCATCATTGATGTATTTTATTTTACCTTTTATAATTTCAGTATCTAACATAGCACCGAAGAAAGAGGTTTTTATTTTTAAATCTCTAGATTCGTCTTTAGTTAATAGATTACTAATAGGAATTGCAAATTCTAAATTATTTAAGGCTTCTTGAGGTGTTGATCCTTCTTTAGCATCAAAATTTAAAGTTGCAAATTCACCACCTACAGGTAATTTTTCAGTTGTTTTGTAAGCTGTCCATTTTACAGAAGTACCATTTGGTTTAATTATATATTTAACGGCATTATCTACCGTCTCAATAGGTTCTGTTTTATCTTCCTTTTTTTCTTGTTTACAAGATGTTAATCCTAAGGTAAGAATGACGAATAACGATAAAAATTTTGTGCTTTTCATGACTTAAATTTATTTTTTAGTAAAGTTAAGTAGATATATGGTGTAAAGCAAGTAGTATGGGGATTCTTCAATGTTATGATTTTTTCTATCATGATAATTATCATAGTTTCAGAATTGGGATTCTTTTAATTTTGTGTCTGAAATCTTAACGAAAAAATGAGTCAGTCGCTAATTAATAAATATAATGTTTCAGGTCCACGATATACAAGCTACCCAACGGTTCCTTATTGGAATTCGGAAACCTTTTCATTAGCGCAATGGAAAGATTCCTTAAAGCGTTCTTTTAGAGAAAGTAATAGTACCGAAGGTCTAAGTCTCTATATTCATTTACCATTTTGCGAAAGTTTATGCACCTTTTGTGGCTGCCACAAGCGTATTACTAAACGACACGAAGTGGAGTCTCCATATATTAATGCTGTTTTAAAAGAATGGAGTTTGTATCTTCAATTATTAGAAGGTAAACCAAAAATTAAAGAATTGCACCTTGGAGGAGGTACACCTACATTTTTTTCACCAGAACATCTCAATCTTTTAATATCCGGACTTTTAAATACTTCGGATCTTGCAGAAGATTATGAATTTAGTTTTGAAGGCCATCCTAATAATACAACAGAAGCACATCTTCAAACCTTATATGATTTAGGGTTTAGGCGTGTTAGTTATGGTGTTCAAGACTATAATATAAATATTCAGAAAGCTATTAATAGAGTTCAGCCTTTTGAAAATGTAAAACGGGCCACAGATTTAGCTCGTAAAATAGGGTATACCTCAGTAGGTCATGATATTATTTTTGGTTTACCATTTCAAACTGAAGCAGATGTTATAGAAACGATTAATAAAACAGAAGCTTTAATGCCAGATCGTATTGCTTTTTATAGCTATGCTCATGTACCTTGGATAAAAGGAAATGGACAACGCGGTTTTAGTGATACAGACTTACCTACACCAGAATCTAAACGTCAACAATATGAAACAGGAAAAAAACATTTTGAAAAAGCGGGTTATGTAGAGATTGGTATGGATCATTTTGCGCTTAAAAGTGATTCGCTTTACAAAGCCATGATAAACAAAAATTTGCATCGTAACTTTATGGGGTACACTGCTTCAAAAACTCAGGCAATGATAGGTTTGGGAGTTTCTTCCATAAGTGATAGTTGGTATGGTTTTGCACAAAACGTAAAATCTAACGAAACCTATTATAGTTTGTTAGAAGACAATATTATTCCTGTAGTTAAAGGTCATATTTTAAACAACGAAGATTTAACGCTAAGAAAGCATATTTTAAACTTAATGTGTAATTTTGAAACGTCTTGGGTAGATGATGCTCTAAATTTTGAAGAATTACCAGACGTCCTTATAAAATTAAAAGAATTTGAATCAGATGGGTTACTTCAGTTTGAATTGAAACAGGTAACAGTTACGGAAAAAGGGAAACCTTTTATTCGAAATATTTGTATGGCTTTTGATTTGCTCTTACAGCGAAAAAAGCCAGAGACTCAGTTATTTTCAATGACTATATAAAACATTGAAAAAAATGAAACGAGCATGTTCAAAATTTAAGCTTCTTAAAAGCTAATGAGTAGCGAACAGCATGTGATAATTAAAAATAATAAATAAAAACACATGAATAAGATAATTGTACCAGTTGATTTTTCAGAACAATCAGAATTTGCTTTAGAGGCTGCTGCAAGTTTAGCTCAGAAATATGATTCGGAACTGATTGTATTACACATGTTAGAATTGTCTAACGCGATCATTTCTTCTGCAAGTGAAGCCCTAAACCAAGAAACAATATTTTTTATAAAGCTGGCAGAACAAAAATTTGATACGTTTTTAAATAAACCTTATTTAAAAGGGATTAATGTTACTCCTATAATTAAGCACTTTAAAGTATGGAGTGAGGTTAATGAGGTGGCAAAAGAATATGATGCAAGTATCATCGTTATGGGATCTCAAGGCACTAGCGGTATTAAAGAGGTGTTTGTAGGTTCTAATACAGAAAAAGTTGTGCGGTATTCAGAGATTCCTGTTTTAGTTATAAAGCATAATCCTATTTTAATGGAGTTTGAAAATGGTGTTTTTGCATGCGATTTTTCTGAAAGTGCTATTGCTCCTTATTTAAAAGCAAAACAAACTTTTGAAAATTTAGGTATAAAGATGCATCTCGTGTATGTTAATTCGCCTGATGGAAATTTTAATAGTTCTTCTGAAATTGACAAACGCGTGTCTAAATTTTTAGAAAAGGCAGAGGGAGATTTAAAGCGTTTAAATCAAATTAGCGTAGTCTCTGATTATACTATAGAAAAAGGAATCTTACATTTTGCTAATGTTATAGGCGCAGATCTAATTGCTGTGGCTACGCATGGAAGAAAAGGCTTATCTCATTTTTTTGAAGGTAGTGTTTCCGAAGACATAGCGAATCATTCAACCTTACCTGTTATGACTTTTAAATTATAGTTAGCGATGTAAATAGTTAGTGTTTTTTTCATCGTAAGGAAAGCGCCAAAGATTTTTCTTTGGCGTTTTTTTATCCTGAATTATCATATTAAATTAGCGAGATCATCACCTCTTACAAACGGTAGCCAATTCTTAAGTGTAGATTTAGTGCAAGGCCATTATTAAATTTTAGATAAACGTTTTCTTCTTTAAAAAAATGAACGTAGCCCAATCCTATACCTGTTTCATAAGTAAAGTGGTTTCCAACATTTCTTCGGATTCCCCAGGTAGGTATAATCGAGATATCACTGATGAAATTATGGTTATCATCTAAAGAACCAATGACAAGGTCCGGATGGTACGTTGTTTTTATTGAAATAAAATTCCCGCTATTCCCATCTATTCTTCTCGACTTAGAAACTCTTTTATTGAGGTTATAATACCATCGCGGTTCAATTGTAATTGCAGGTACTAAAATAAATAGTGATCCATCTTCAAAGTTGTTACTAAAAATACCTGCATCAAATCCTAACTCACTTCTTAAAACTATAGAATTGGAAAGTTTAGATTCATTATGGCCCCAAAAACCTAAAAATCCTGTTTGAATACCAAATACGGATTTTTCAACACTTGTACTTTGCGCTGTTACAGTTAAAAATGAAGTACTAAAAATTAATACATATAGAATGTTTTTCATGTATGTAAAGATTAAATTAGAGATTGTAATTAATGGTTAAATATTGTTGAAAAAGGTATTGACTTCTTCCTTGAAAATATCTAATGGAATACGATGTGCTAAATGATTGCGTAGGTGAATTTTAAAATTGGGTTGAAGATCTACTATGTTGGCTATAAATTGAAGTGTGTCTTTAGGGTTAACAACATTATCTTCGGTGCCGATAACGATATGCTTATTAGGACTTATTTTATGTGTTATTTCTGGGATATTTTGAACTACAGAGCGCTTCTCTAACGCAGGGTTAAAGAGTAGGGTAGGACATTGAAAATGGTTGGATATATAATAACTAGCAAACCCCCCCATACTGCTTCCTATAACAACGTTAAACGTAATTTTAGGATAATGTTCAATGATCTCTAAAATACTATTTGGTGCATTTTCATAGTCAATAGAAGGTGCAAATACGTCTCCGTAATGTTCTAAAACAATTTTTTTCTCTAGACTTAGGCTTCCATTAAGTCCGTGTATGTATAAAATATTCATGACGTCAATTGATAAAATATTAAAATTCAATTAGTTCTTTAAAAATACTATAAAATACGCTGATATAAATGAATTTTTTAACGCTAAAAATAACTTTACATTTAAAGTTGAAATTATGAATATGAATAGGTGAGTTTTTAAATGAATCTCAAATTTTCGATTCAATATTAAGAGGTTTCAGACATCAATTTTAGATGAGTGATCACAACTGTTTAGTGACATTCAATAGCGCTCGTTGCTGTTTCTACCATTGGAGCAGGTGAAATGTACGGAATGCCTAGACCTAAACCTCGAAGAATAAATAAGGCTCCAATAATAACAACAAATACAGGAATTGCCTTTTGAATGCGCTGTTTAATGGTACTATTTAAAAACTTTCCTAAATAAATAGCTGTTGTCATTAAAGGAATAGTTCCTAGCCCGAATAAGACCATATACAAACTTCCTTCTAATAAACTGCCTGTAGCAATGGCACCGAATACGGCCATATAAACTAAACCACAGGGAAGAAAACCATTAAGAAAACCAATGGTTAAAAAAGTATCGGCTGTTTTCTTTTTTAAAGCTTTACCCAAGGCTGATTTTACTTTAGAAATACCTTTGTAAAGTGGTTTTGATAGATTGTATTTGCCAACAATATGATGCGGTAAAAGCACCACTGTGATCATTAAAACACCAATTATTATTGATAGTTGTTGTTGAATGCCAAAAATGTAAAGACTCTTACCAACAATACCAAAAACTAAACCAATTAAACTATATGCAAAAAGCCTTCCGAAATGATAAATAGCTATTTGGCTTACTTTTTTTAACGAATTTGAACGGTCTACAGGGAGCATAAAAGCTATTGGTCCGCACATACCAACACAATGCAAACTTCCTAATAAGCCTAAAACAAGTGCAGAAACTAACATTTAGTAAATGATTTCAGTTTTATAGATGTAAGAATTATCGTTAGCTTTCCAATCGACTTTAATGTTCCAACGACCACCCAATAAACGTTTGTCAGGTATGAGTAAATTGTAGTTAGATAATGAAATTGGTATTTCAAAATCAAATTGTTTATTAGATGGTCTATATAGGAACACTGTACCTGTGATGTTCTTGTAATCGATGTCTTCTGGAAAATTAATAACAACGCCTTTTTCTGTTTTTGTCCAATTAAGATTTGTTATCAATGTTTTAGAATGTTCTTCTTTATTTAAATCTTCTTGAAATTCTAATTCTTGGCCATAATAATCTTCTGTTACTAAATCAAAATCATATTTATCATCAACACTCATAGTAATAATAAAGTACATAATGAAGCTAATAAAGCATACAAATGCGATGACTATACCTGTTCCCCAATTTATTTTCATATCTCAATTCCCCATAAAAGGGATTTTTTTATTAATTTATTTTGTGTCTTACCAGAAAATTTAATGGTATTAATTATAACTTCTTGGTCCTAAAAAGTTAACCGTTGTAGTTTCAATTAATTCTTCATTACTATAAACTTCAATGACTAATTTATTTTTATCGCCAGAGAGTTCACTTTTATCAATTTCTATAAATAAAGTTCCTTCAGCTAAATCTTGAGCAGGAACGATAAAATTCTCTGTTGTAGAAACAAGCTTAATTGTTCCTTTATATTTTCTCAACTTAAAATTAATGCGGTTAATATCTTTAGTCGTTTTATTGACTAATTTATAAGTGAACACATTACTGATTATATTTCCTTCTTTGTGCTCATATAACTGACCAGGAAGTCTAAGTACAGTTGCTTCAACATCATTTCTTAAAAATAATAAGCCTATAAAAATACCTGTTAGAATGGTTAATACGGCTATGTAGCCTTTCATTCTTGCAGTTAATTTAAACTTTTCTTTCTTTTCAATCTCGTTTTCACTAGCGTATCTAATTAATCCTTTTGGAAGATTTATGCTTTCCATAATATGGTCGCATTCGTCAATACAAGCGGTACAGTTTACACATTCTAATTGTGTACCGTTTCTAATATCAATCCCTGTTGGGCATACATTGACACACTGTAAACAATCGATACAATCTCCATGACCTAAAGCTTCACGATCTTCATTTTTTCTAAATTTCTTTCTTCCGTTTTCTGCTTCACCACGTTTATGGTCGTAAGCAACAACGATAGATTTTTCGTCTAATAGAACACTTTGTAATCTGCCATAAGGACAGGCAATTATACAAACCTGCTCTCTAAAGGATGCAAATACAAAATAGAATACAGCCGTAAAAATAAGTAGAGGGAAAAGCGTTCCTAAATGATCTAAAGGACTTTCTGTTATGTATCTTAGAATTTTATCGCTTCCTATTAAATAGGCTAAGAAAACATTCGCAATTATAAATGAAATGATTAAGAAAATAAACCATTTGAATCCTTTCTTCCTGATTTTTTCAGCATTCCACTCTTGCTTATCTAGTTTGCGCTGTTTGTTTCTATCTCCTTCAACCCAATATTCGATACGTCTAAAAACCATTTCCATAAAAATAGTTTGCGGACAAATCCACCCACAAAATACACGACCAAAACTTACGGTAAATAAAGCTATAAATACAATAGCAATAAGCATTGATATTACTACAAGATAAAAATCTTGAGGCCAAAAAGGCAAGCCAAAAACATTAAAACGACGTTCTAAAATATTTAATAATAGAAACTGATTTCCATTAATTTTAATAAATGGTGCCACCAATAAAAAGATAAGTAAACCATAGCTTACAAACTTCCTGTATTTATAAAAATGTCCGCTTGGTTTTTTAGGATAAACCCAAGCGCGTTTACCTTCATCGGTCATTGTGCCGATGGTATCTCTAAACGATTCTTTTTCTGACGGTTCCACTTTGTTTTTGTTATAAATTATTCTGCAGTTTCTTCTTCCCAAACATCTCCCTCTGCAGCTTTTGGTTCTGCAGGTGTAGTTCCTTGAAATTGTAAAACGTAACTAGCTACTTGAGCAATTTCAGCAGGTTTTAAACTTTGCTTCCAGGCAATCATACCTTTTCCATCTCTACCACCTTCAGAGACTGTTTTAAAGACATTTTTAATGCCTCCGCCTAATATCCAACGCTCATCGGTGAGATTTGGCCCAATTCCACCACCACCATCTGCTTTATGACAAGCAACACAGTTAGATTCAAATATTTTCTTTCCGCTATTTAGATCGGAAGTTTCGGTTAACAATTCCACCGTATTAAAATCTACAAGATCTTTAGCTGTTTTTTTATATTCCTCAATGTCAATCTTTGCTTGAGCATATTCATTCTCTAATTCGGCAAACTGATTATCACCGTCTAAGATTTCATATTTTACTAAATAAATAGCAGCAAAAATAATTGAAGCATAAAAAGCATATAACCACCATGGTGGAAGGTCATTATCTAATTCTTTTATGCCGTCGTAATTGTGATCTAGTATAATTTCGTGTTCTTCTTCAATAGCCTTAGCACCTAATAGTTTCTTGTAGGTTGTTTCTACCCAAATAACTGTTTTAGAAGGTTCTGATGCTTTAGCGTCGTAACGTGCTTTAGCAGCTTCATCTAAACTTTGATAAAGTACATTTTTTATCGATTTCGAAATGGCTTCAATACCAATTAATACTAATAGTATTAATAAAAGAAATAAAGCAATTAAAGGTTGGGCTATAAATGCAGGTTCGTCTCCTGAATCTACAAAGTATTCTACCAGTCCAAAAATTAGAAAGAATAGGAATGGGACTCTTAACCAAGATGGTGTTAAATTTCTCATAGTTCTGTTTGGTTTTGGTTATCTAAAGGTAAATTACTTACCGCTGTTATATAGTCTTTTTTTGCTGTTATTACCCACCAACATAAGACTACAAAAAAGCCAAAAAATATAATTAGTGAAATGATTGGATAGATTTCTATGCCAGCAATACTATCCATATAGTTTTTTACAAATTTTAACATGGCGTTTAATTTTTAGTGGTTTCAGGATCTATATCCTTTACTTTAATATCTGTGCCTAAGCGTTGTAAATAGGCAATTACAGCAACTATTTCTCTATTTCGCATTTCAACGAACTCAGCTCCTCCAGCTTTTTTATCAGCTTCGTAAGTCGCAGCAAAATCTGGATCAGCATATAGGTTTTTTTCTATTTGCGTTCCTTGATCTGTCATTTGTTGTTGTGCATTTGCAATATCTTCAGCTGTATAAGGGACACCTAAAGTTACCATAGCTTCTAACTTAGCTTCGGTTTGAGACTTGTCTAGTTCATCTCTTATTAACCATTTGTACGATGGCATTATAGAACCTGATGATGTACTTTGTGGGTCATACATATGATTTAGGTGCCAGTTATCTGAGTATTTTCCTCCAACACGATGTAAATCTGGACCAGTTCGTTTACTTCCCCAAAGAAAAGGGTGATCGTAAACATATTCTCCAGCTTTAGAGTATTCACCATAACGTTCTACTTCACTTCTAAAAGGACGTATCATTTGAGAGTGACAACCTACACAACCTTCACGGATATAGATATCACGGCCTTCTAATTCTAATGGTGAATAAGGTTTAACACTAGATAATGTTGGTATGTTTGATTTTATCATTATCGTTGGCACAATTTGTACAATACCACCAATTAATATTGCTATAGTCGCTAAAATGGTTAGTTTAATTGGTTTACGTTCTAATACCGTATGCCAACCTTCACCAGCAACTCTATGTTTAGAAACACGTTGTAAAGCAGGAGCTTCAGCTAATTCGTCTTCTACACTAACGCTAGATTTTCTTATAGTTGCAACAACGTTATATAATAAGATAAGCATTCCTGTAATATAAAGTGTACCACCAATAGCACGCATCCAATACATTGGCATAATTTCGGTCACCGTTTCTAGAAAGTTACCGTACTTTAATGTCCCGTCTGGATTAAATTGTTTCCACATACTTGCTTGTGTAAATCCGGCAACATATAATGGTAAGGCATAAAAGATAATACCTAAAGTTCCTATCCAAAAATGAGCATTAGCTAATTTTAAAGAATAAAGTTTTGTTTTAAATAGTCTAGGAATTAACCAGTAGATCATCCCAAAGGCAAGAAAACCATTCCAAGCTAAAGCACCAACATGTACGTGAGCGATTATCCAATCGGTATAGTGACCAATTGCATTAACGTTTTTAAGTGATAAAAGCGGCCCTTCAAAGGTTGCCATACCATAACCGGTAAGTGCTACGACCATGAATTTTAAAACAGGATCTGTACGTACTTTATCCCATGCACCACGCAAAGTTAAAAGACCATTGATCATACCACCCCAAGAAGGCATTAATAACATTACTGAAAAAGCGACTCCAAGATTTTGAGCCCATTCTGGTAACGCTGTGTATAACAAGTGATGTGGTCCTGCCCATATATAAATGAATATTAATGACCAGAAGTGAATAATAGATAAGCGATAAGAGTATACTGGTCTATTTGCAGCTTTTGGTACAAAATAGTACATTAATCCTAAAAACGGAGTTGTTAAGAAGAATGCAACAGCATTGTGTCCGTACCACCATTGTACTAAAGCATCTTGAACACCTGCGTAAACAGAGTAACTTTTCATTCCGCTTACAGGAAGCTCTAAACTATTAAAGATATGAAGTACAGCAACCGTAACAAACGTTGCTAAGTAAAACCAAATGGCTACGTATAAATGACGCTGACGACGTCTTAACATCGTTCCAATAAGGTTCCATCCAAAAACGACCCAAACCAATGTAATGGCAATATCTATAGGCCATTCTAGTTCAGCATATTCTTTAGAAGAGGTATAACCTAAGGGTAACGAAATTGCAGCAGCAACAATAATAGCTTGCCATCCCCAAAAGTTAATAGCACTTAAGGTATCGTTAAACATTCTAGCTTTCAGCAAACGTTGTGTAGAGTAGTAAACACCTGCAAAAATTGCATTTCCAACGAAAGCAAAGATTACTGCATTAGTATGTAATGGTCTTAACCTTCCAAAACTTAGCCACGAAATGCCATCGGTAAGGTTAGGGAACACAAACATAAATGCTAGTAGTAATCCTACAGCCATACCTATTATGCCCCAAAATATGGTGGCATAGAGGAATTTTTTAACGATCTTATTATCGTAATAGAATTGTTGTACTTCCATAATAATTAATTAGTCTTATTGGTTTTAATAGTTGATTTTGGTTTTTCTTTAACTAATTCGTCTTCAAAAAGCATACGCACTGAAGGCGTATAGCTGTCATCAAACTGTCCGCTTCTAACAGCTACTATAAAAGCAACAAAGAAGATGATAGCCACAAGAATACTTATGGTTAATAAAATATAAATAACACTCATACCTAGTGAAGTTATGGGGCAAAATTAATATTGCAGCTGCTTTAAAAACATGATATTTGTCATGTAGAACAATTTATTTTAATTTTCGTCCTAAAAAATTTGTTGCAATTGTTGTAAATATAACGATACTAATAGAACTTAATGGCATTAAAATTGCTGCAACTACAGGTTCTAATTGTCCCGTAACAGCAAAATATAAACCTATGATGTTATAAAAAAATGAAAGCACAAAACTCCATTTAATTATTTTTACAGCCGATTTAGAAGCTTTAATAAAGGTGAACAAGTTTTTAAACCTAGAAGCATCTAGTATCGCATCACAGGCTGGAGAAAAGATATTTACATCTTCAGAGAGCGCAATGCCAACATCACTTTGTGCTAATGCGCCTGCATCGTTTAATCCATCTCCAATCATTAATACTTTTGCGCCTTCTGTCTGATGGTATTTTATAAAGTCTAACTTATCTTCAGGTTTCTGATTAAATATAAGTTTAGTTTTTGCAGGAAGTAATTTTCTTAAATTTTCGCGCTCTCCTTCGTTATCTCCAGAAAGAATGACTAAATCATACTGTTTTTTAAGCTTATTAAAAAGTTTAGAAACCCCTTTTCTGTAGCTGTTATAAAACGTAAACTTCCCTTTGTAAACATCATTACTGCTTACGTGGACTGTAGTGTTTAACACGGCTTGATCATTAGGATTACCAACAAAGCTAGCAGAACCAATCTTCATACTTACGGCATTGTGTTTTACTTCAATTCCTTTTCCTATGTGTTCTTCAAAGGCATCAAGTGTAATAATATTATTTTCTTGCAAGATATGATATAAGGTTCTACTTAAAGGATGATTAGAACCACGAAGAGAATTCTTCAAGACTATGTTTTCAACGTCTGAAAGTAATGTTCCATCATATTCAGCGTTACTCTGTTTATTTGAGGTTATTGTACCTGTTTTATCAAAAATAATGGTATCAATATGGGCTAATTTTTCAATAACACTCGCGTTTTTAACGTAGAATTTTTGTTTACCAAAAATTCTCAGGATGTTTCCAAAAGTGAATGGAGCAGAGAGTGCAATAGCGCAAGGACAAGCAATGATAAGTACAGCAGTAAATACGTTCATCGCTTTACTTGGGTCTACTAATAGCCAAAAAACAGTTGCGATTATAGAAATAGTTAGTATAGAAATTGTAAAATGCTTACTTATAGTATTAGTAATATTGGTAAAACCTTCCTCTTTATTTTTACTAAAAACATCATTACTCCAGAGTTGTGTAAGATAACTTTGTTCTACAGATTTTAATGCTTCCATTTCAATAACACCATTGGTTTGTTTACCGCCAGCAAATAATTTAGCGCCAGATTGCTTGGAGATGTTTTGCGATTCTCCTGTTACAAAACTGTAATCTATTTTCGCTTTTCCGTTAATTAAAATACCATCAACAGGAATTAATTCTTCATTTCGTATTAAAATACGGTCTCCCTTTTCAATATCGTATACTTGAACTGTTTCTTCATTTCCTTCTTTATCTATTTTAGTAATAGCAATAGGGAAATAAGATTTGTAATCGCGTTCAAAAGATAAGAATTCGTAGGTTTTTTGTTGAAAAAATTTGCCTGTTAATAAGAAGAAGATTAAGCCCGCTAAGCTATCAAAAAAGCCAGAACCAATATCTAAGGAAATTTCAATAGTACTTCTCACAAACAATACAGTAACACCTAAAGCAATAGGAACGTCTATGTTTAATATTTTTGCTTTTAGACCTTTAAAAGCTGAAATAAAATAATCTTGAGCCGAATAAAAGACAATGGGTAGTGATAAGGCAAACATAAGCCAGCGAAAGATAATTTTGTACTGGTCTAACCAAAATTCATTGACTTCAAAATATTCAGGAAAGGACAAAAACATAATGTTTCCAAATCCAAAACCTGCTACGCCCAATTTATATATTAAGGTGCGATTAATTTCTTTTTTACCCGAGTTGAAATCGTCTAAACTAATGTAAGGTTCATAGCCAATAGCGCTTAATAATAAAACTACAGATTTTAAATTAGTGGCATTGGGTTTATAGGTCACTCTAACCGTTTTCTTCCCGAAATTAACTTGAGAATATGTAATATTAGGGTCTAATTTGTTGAGGTTTTCTAAAATCCAAATGCAAGAACTACAGTGAATATGCGGAATATATAGTGTCGCAATTTCAATCGTTTCGTCTCTAAACTCCGTGAGTTTTTCTACAATGTTTTCTTGAGTAAGAAAATCGTATTTCCCTTCAATCTCTTTAGGGACTGTACCCGGAGAGTTTTGTAAATCATAATAACAAGTAAGATCGTTTTCGTTAAAAATTTCGAAAACAGTTTTACAACCATTACAACAAAAAGATTTGTCTTGGAATTCTATAGGATGATTACCACAGTTGTCTCCACAGTGAAAACAAGTTTTGTTTTCCATTTTATAATTTGCTCATTTATACCTGGTACAAAAGTGATAAAACTACGAATTAATATCTATGATAATTGTCATGTTTTCCATAACTTTGAATCTTATATTTTATGGCGATGAGTAAGTGTGATCAATGTATTGTTAAACAATTTAATTCTCTAAGAGCTTTAGGAAAAGACGATTTAATTAGAATTTCAGGTTGTAAGACTTCAAAATTCATTAAAAAAGGAGAAACGCTTTTTAGAGAAGGCGAGAACATTAATGGTATTTATTGTGTAAAGGACGGTGTTTGTAAAATGTCAAAGCTAAGCGCTAACGGTAAAGATCAAATAGTAAAACTAGTAGTTCGAGGTGATTTAATCGGACAACGTTCTTTAGTTACTGATGAAAAATCTAACCTTACAGCCATTGCCGTTAATGAAATGGAAGTTTGCTTTATTCCTAAAAATGAAGTTCTTCACGATTTATCTAAAAATGCGAGTTTCTCATTAGACATGCTTCAAGATATGGCTAAAGAACTTAGAATAGCAGATAATGTTATTGTAGATATGGCTCAGAAATCTGTAAAACGACGTTTAGCAGATGTATTAATCTATTTGCATGAAACTTTTGAAAAAGACGATAATGGTTTTGTTAGCGTTGTACTTTCTAGAGAAGATTATGCCAGCCTTGTTGGTACAGCAACAGAATCTGCAATTAGAATATTATCTCAGTTTAAAAAGGAAGGTTTCATTTCTACTACAGGAAAACATGTTAAAATTATAGATTTTGAAGCATTAAGACGTATTGAATAAGTACCACTTTTTTTTAATAAACACTATTTTTTAGCCTAAAAATTCGTTTGTAAACGAGCTAGTTAATATAACACAATACGCTTTTGAGGACTCCAGAATCTCAAATAGAAGAAATCAATTTCTAAATTGATGTTAATGCTGCTTATTAGGAACTTGAAAAGTGTTATTTTTATAAAGCTATGAAAGAAAAACCTAATAAATCGGGCTTTGTATTTAAAACTTACGAAGCACCAAATCAATCTCCGTTCGATAAACTGTTCGAAATATTTAAGGAATTAATTACCCATACTTCAGGAGATTTTGATGAAGCCATTGATTGGTTGCGTCAACTCGATAAAGAATATCAGTTAACCACACCAGATTATACTATTGATGATTTTATTGAAGACTTAAAGAATAAAGGGTACATTCAACAAGAAATTGATCCTGATGGGGCCGGAAATGGTGGCATTACAATTACGGCAAAAACCGAACGTGCCATTCGTCAGCAAGCCTTAGATCAGATTTTTGGAAAAATTAAACGCAGTGGTTCAGGGAATCATAAAAGTAAAGGTTCGGGTCTTGGAGACGAACATACAGGCGATTTTAGAGCTTATCAGTTTGGTGACGGCTTGGATAAAGTATCGATGACCGAAAGTTTACGAAATGCTCAAATTAATAATGGTATCGGCAATTTTAGTCTCACAGAAGATGATTTGGTGGTAGAAGAAACACTTCATAAAAGCCAAATGAGTACCGTATTGATGATTGACATTAGTCACAGTATGATTCTCTATGGTGAAGACCGGATTACACCAGCTAAAAAAGTTGCTATGGCTTTAGCCGAAATGATTACCACACGCTATCCAAAAGACACTTTAGAGATTTTAGTTTTTGGTAATGATGCTTGGCCTATAAAAATTAAGGATTTACCATATTTAAAAGTAGGACCTTACCATACCAATACGGTTGCAGGTTTACAACTGGCAATGGATATGTTACGTAGAAAACGGAACACCAACAAACAGATTTTTATGATTACCGACGGAAAGCCAAGTTGTTTGCGTTTGCCAGACGGTCAGTATTATAAAAACAGTAATGGTCTTGATCCGTATATTACTAATAAGTGTTACGGAATGGCGCAACAAGCGAGGCGTTTGCATATTCCTATTACCACATTTATGATTGCTGAAGATCCTTATTTAATGCAATTTATTAGAGAATTTACGAAAGCCAATCGTGGAAAAGCATTTTATACAGGACTGAAAGGTTTAGGTGAAATGATTTTTGAAGATTACGAAAACAACAGAAAAAAAAGAATTAAAGGATAAAGAAAAAAGAAGATAGAAAAGAGACATTGCTAAGTCTATTTCTAATTTCAAAATAAAAGATATGAAAAAAGAAGACATAAAAACATTAGGTGAATTAAAAGCATCAGGTTACCAATCTAAATCTATAAAAGATGAATTGAGAGATAATTTGATTGAAAATATAAAAAATAAGAAAACTACATTTGGAGGGATTCACGGTTATGAAAATACCGTGATTCCAGAATTAGAACGCGCTATTTTGTCACGCCATAATATTAATTTATTAGGATTAAGAGGTCAAGCAAAAACACGTTTGGCGCGTAAGATGGTGACGCTTTTAGATGAATACATTCCGGTAGTAGAAGGTTCTGAGATTAATGATGATCCTTTAGCACCAATCTCTAGATTTGCAATAGAATTAATTGCAGAAAAAGGCGAAGAAACACCAATCACATGGTTACATCGTGATGATCGTTTTGCTGAAAAATTAGCAACACCAGATGTTACGGTTGCCGATCTTATTGGGGATGTAGATCCTATAAAAGCAGCGAATTTAAAATTAAGTTATGCCGATGATCGTGTGATTCATTATGGAATGATTCCACGTGCTAACCGTTGTATTTTTGTTATAAACGAATTACCCGATTTACAAGCACGTATTCAAGTAGCTTTATTTAATATTCTACAAGAAGGTGATATTCAAATTAGAGGTTTCAAGTTACGATTAGCCTTGGATATGCAATTTGTTTTTACAGCAAACCCTGAAGATTATACCAATAGAGGAAGTATTGTAACACCTTTAAAAGATAGAATTGGTTCTCAGATTTTAACGCATTATCCTGAAAATATAGAAATAGCGAGAACCATTACCTCACAAGAGGCAAAACTAGACACCAGACAATCAGAATCAGTTTATGTCCCTGAGTTAGCAAAAGATTTATTAGAACAAATTAGTTTTGAAGCGAGAGAGAGTGAATATGTAGACGTTAAAAGTGGTGTCAGTGCACGTATGAGTATAACAGCTTTTGAAAATCTATTAAGCACAGCAGAACGTCGTGCTTTAATTGCTGGTGACACAGAAACCGTGATTCGTTTATCTGATTTTGTAGGTGTCATTCCGGCCATTACAGGAAAAGTAGAATTGGTTTACGAAGGGGAACAAGAAGGTGCAGACTTTGTGGCAAATGCTTTAATGGAAGCCGCAGTAAAAACCTTATTTCCTAAATATTTCCCTAAAGTAGAAAAGTTAGAAAAACAAGGTGATGAAACTCCTTATGATGATTTAATTTCATGGTTTTTTAATGGTGATGGTTTTGAATTGTTAAATGAATTTAATGATGAAGCTTACAAGGCAAAAATAGATGAGGTAACACCTCTAGATGCTTTAATTGCGGATTACCAACCAGAGCTGGATCCGAGAGATGTGTATTTTGAAAAAGAATTTATTCTTTGGGGTTTAACACAATTTAAAAAATTGAGTAAGTATAGTTATTCGGAAGGCATGCAATTCCAAGATCCTTATGGTAATTATATTAGTGGATTATAAATTTACCGATTACCACGGTTTTTAATGTTAGAATCGCAGAATTTTATAATTTCTGCGATTCTTTTTTGTTTGGTATCTTCACGTTTGGCTTGATTGAGCCAATATAAATAACCTTTTTTGTAACTCGGTGCAAAGTTGAGAAAATTGGTATAAGCATTTTTGTTTTTATTAAATGCAAGTTGAAGATCTTCAGGAATAATACCTTTTTCAACAGCGTCTAGAGCTGTCCAGCTTCCATTCTCTTTAGCAATCTTAATAGAATCAAGACCTTTTGGATGCATTAAGTTGTCTTTTTGTAATTCTTTTATATACGTTTTGTTTACCGCACTCCAAACGCTTTTGGGTTTTCTAGGACAAAAATATTGTCTACGTTTGCCATCGCCTAAACTTTTTACGGTAGCATCTATCCAACCGTAACAAAGAGCTACTTTTACAGCTTCTTCCCAACGCATGGATTCTTTTTCGTGATCTACTTTATAGAAAATTAAGTGTATCGCTTTTTCAGAATCATGGTTTTTGTGTAACCACTTTCTCCATTCTGTATCTGTCTTAAAATATAATTCAGGAATTTCCAATAGTTATATTTTTTTTGCGTTGACATAAAAATCTCTATCGATGATTAAATCTTCTGAAGTTACTTTTTTAGATTGCCATTTCATTTTAGGAAATAACCATTCCGATTTACCGTTGATTTCAACTTGAATAGGCATATCAAAATTTTCAACCGTATTTATCCAACGGTATTTTAATTTACCTTTTTTAATGCGATATTCTAAAGTCGGAATTTTTATCGTTCTTAAATATTGATTAAAAAATGCGGTTAAGTCAATGCCTGTTTGTTCGCTTAAATAATCTTCAATTTGTTTAGTGGTAACGGTTTGGTGGTAAAATGTAGATGATAGCCCTCGTAGTATTTGTCGCCATTTTTCATCATCTTCTACCAATTGGCGAAGTGTGTGTATTAAATTTTCACCTTTATAATACATATCGCTAGACCCTTCGTTATTCACATCATAATAACCAATTAAAGGTCTATCGTTTTGAATGTTTTTACGTGTTCCTATAACATAATCTGCAGAAGCTTCTTTTCCATAGTAATAATCTAAAAACAGATTTTCAGAATAGGACGTAAACCCTTCATGAATCCACATGTCAGCAATATCCTTATTGGTAATATTATTAGCAAACCATTCGTGTCCGGCTTCATGAATAATAATAAAATCAAACTTCAACCCCCAACCTGTTCCTGATAAATCTCGACCTAAATAACCCTCTTTATATTGATTACCATAGGTTACTGAACTTTGGTGTTCCATACCTAAATAAGGCACTTCTACCAACTTAAAACTGTCTTCATAAAAAGGATAAGGACCAAACCAATATTCAAAAGCTTCCATCATTTTAGGGGCATCTTTAAAATGTGCTTTAGCTTTTTCAAGATTATCCTTTAAAACATAATAATTCATGTCTAAATCTCCTTTTTCGCCTTTATAAACTTCAGAGAAATTTGCATAATCACCTATATTAATATTGACACCGTAATTATTAATTGGGTTGCTTACAAACCAATGCGAAGTTACGGTATCACCATTATCGATTAGCTTTCGTAAACGACCGTTAGAAACATTAGTGAGCCCTTTTGGGTTGGTAATACTAATGAGCATGCTATCGACTTCATCATACATATGGTCCTTGTTTGGCCACCAAACACTAGCGCCTAAACCTTGGCAAGAGGTGGCTATAAAATCTTTGCCGTTGTGGTCTTTTTTCCAAGAAAACCCACCATCCCAAGGTGCGCGTTTGGCTTCCGTTGGTTGACCTTCATAAAAAACATCAATACTGTTAACTGTTCCAATTTTTTGTTGGTTAATTAGTGTTACAAAATGCGCATTACCATCATGTCTTATTTGTAATTCTTCACCATCTTGAAGAACTTTAGTGATTTGTAAAGGGGGTTGCAAATCTATTTGCATTACCTGATGCGGTTTTAATACTTTATATTGAATGGTGTTTTTTCCTGAAATAAATTTTGCGTCAGGTTTAACTTCAACATCTAAATGGTAATAGGTTAAATCCCACCATTCACGTTCTGGTGTAATGCTTCCTCTTAAAGTATCTTGATGTGTGAAATTATTCTTTTCAGTAAGTAGCCCTTGACTTTGGCCGTTTAAAAATATAAACAATGTAAAAAGTACGAATACAATGGTTCTCATAGGGATTTTATAATCTTATTTCTGCCGTGAAAATAAAGGAAAGGTTTTTATCTTAAAATTTTATTTGGAAAAACAACAACGCTTTCGTGTCCGTCTTCTGTTACAGCAGCTACACCAAAGAAAGAATTATCAATAACAATACCATCTAGTGTGAATTCGGTTGTGTTTTCTACATAACGACTGTAATCCCAAGTTGGTGATGTTGTATCTCTCCAGTAAATTTTATAACCTTTTGCGCCTTCTACTTTTTTCCATTGCAATTTTGCAGAAGCTTCTACAATACCTCCAATGCTTACTTCTGTAGGCGATGGTGGGGCAAAAGCAAGGCTTGCCATAGTAATAGCATTCACCGTGGTTAATTTTTTACAGTAAGCAAAATTAACATGCTCAAACGTATCGCCGTAACTAATACCGTTTTCCGTTCTAATATCTTGGTGTTGTTGTGTGTAATTTTCGTGCGCTTCCATAATTCGAAGTGCTGGAAAACCAGCATCATTAAAGGGTTTATGATGTCCGCCACGTCCAAAACGATCTAATCTATAAATTAACATCGGGTTCATTTCTGGCATGTACGTTTTTGTCGTTTTATAGACATAGCGTGCCAATTGACGCGAAACACCATCCACTTCACCACCATAATAACGTCGTGCACTAGCTTGTTTGGTTAATTTTTCAGGATTAGTTTCTGCGGTAGTTATGGGTTCCGAAAAAATGCGAAATGTTCTATTATCAATAACACCATCTACGCCAGATATATTCCCAATCATGTCATTATTTAAAACACCTATAATATCCCAATGCTTTTCTTGTGCATATTGAGCTAAACCTTGTCCGCCAAATAAACCTTGTTCTTCACCAGAAAGTCCAACATAAATAATACTATTTTCAAATTGGTATTGCGATAATACTCTTGCCGCTTCCATAGTTCCAGCCATACCAGTAGCATTGTCATTGGCTCCTGGTGCATCAGACGTATAATCATTAGGATCGGTAACTCTAGAGTCAATATCACCACTCATTATAATAAAGCGGTTTGGGTATTTTGTACCACGTTGTATGGCGACTACATTAACCACGTTGACATCTTTTATAATGCGTTGATTACTGCCTTTTTCTACAAAATTATTTTGAAAGAAAACCTCTAAGCAATCCTTACAATCTTTAGAAATGTTATCGAATTCCGATTTTATCCAACGGCGAGCAGCACCAATACCTCTTGTTTTTGAGACGGTATCACTAAGCGTGTGCCGTGTGCCAAAATTAGCTAAGGTTTTTATGTCATTTTTAATACGTTCTTCTGAAACGGCATCAATAATATCATAAATTTTAAGATCAGTTTGTGCACTTAAATTGAAACAAAGTGCTAAGGTTAAAAGTAATAAGGCTTTATTCATTTAGAGTTAGTTTTTCAAGAAGTTCTCTTACTTTTTCAGGGCCTTTAATTTGATATTTCGCTTTAGTTTTAACGTAACCTACTTTTATAGTGGTTGCTAATTCTGGAGCTGCTTCAAACATATATTCGTCGGTCCAATCGTCTCCCATAATAAGGATAAAGTCGTAATCTTCCTTTCTTAATAACTGACTAGTCGCTCTACCTTTGTTAACATTACTACTTTTTATTTCAATAACCTTGTTACCTTGTAAAACAGATAATTCATTATTAGCTACCATACTGGTTAAAACCGTATTAAGTTCCATGGTTCTAATTTGTGCCAATTCAGGATCTGCTGTTCTATAATGCCAAGCTAAAGAGTATTCTTTTTCTTCAATAAAAGTACCTGGTGTTCGGTCTACAAAAGTTTCGAGAATAGGTTTTATACTAGACATCCAATCGGTTTTAAGGATTTCTAAAGGTGTCCATTTTTTATGTTTACGCATCCAAACACCATGATCTGTAATAAGATCGTAGTCTTTATGACCATACCAATCTTCAAAAGTAGCTTTGTCTCTTCCACTTATTAAGCAAAGTTTAGTGTCTTCTTGATTTTGAAATTTATCTAAAAGGGCAAAAAGCTTGTCATCAGGTTTGGCATCTTGTGGGTTGTCTTTAAAACCAACCAGAGTACCATCATAATCTAATAAAATTAATCGTTTTTTAGCTTTTTTGAAATTTTCAACAATATTATTTTCATCCTTGTCGTTTAATTTTTTTGAAACAAAAACATCTTGTAATTCATTAGTGCTTTCTAAAGTTTTGAAAAATTCTTCAGCCCATTTTTCTACATCGTAACGTTTTAAACGTTTTTGTAAAATTTTCATTCGGCTTTTTTGCTCTTCCAAAGGCATGGTTAAAGCTTTGTCTAATGCAGTAGCAAAGTCTTCAAAACTATTTGGGTTAATAAGTAAAGCTTCATTCATTTCTTTAGCTGCACCAGCCATTTCACTTAAAATAAGAACACCATCTTGTTTTGTTCTAGTAGCGACGTATTCTTTGGCTACTAAATTCATTCCATCTCTTACAGGTGTGATTAATGCAACATCTGATGAGGTATATAAATCAATAAGATTTTCAAAAGGAAGTGATCTGTAGAAATACCAAATTGGTGTCCAACTTACGGTAGAAAACTCCCCATTAATACGTCCGACTAATTCATCCGTTTCACGTTTCAGTTTTTGATATTGTGGTACGTTAGAACGCGATGGAACTGCAAGCATTACCAATCTTACCTTTTCTTTATATTGAGGATAGGTGTTTAAAAAGTATTCAAAAGCTCTTAATCGATTTGGGATTCCTTTAGTGTAATCTAAACGATCAATAGTTAATATAAACTTTTGGTCGTCCCCTTCATTTAAATGAGTGTCTAATCGTTTTTGAAGTTCAGATTTTTGTGTGTCAGGATTATCATGTTCTTGTGCTGCATTGTAAAACTTACCATAATCAATTCCCATTGGGAAAGAATCTACTTTTACAATTCTATCTTCATAAGTAATTTCATTAAAATTAACCTCTAAACGTAAAATTCGTTTTACAGAACTTAAGAAATGACGTTCATAATCGTAGGTGTGAAATCCAATTAAATCGGCACCAAGCATTCCTGTTAAGAGTTCTTTACGCCAAGGGAAGGTTCTGAAAATTTCGTATGAAGGGAATGGGATGTGTAAAAAGAACCCAACGGTTACATCTGGTCTTTTGTCTTTAATAAGCTGCGGTAATAGTAATAATTGATAATCGTGAACCCAAACGGTGTCTCCTTCATCAATAGTGTCTAATACAACTTCTGCAAACTTTTCGTTAACACGTTTGTAAGCTTCCCATTGCTCAGTTTCAAATTTAGCATATTCTAAGAAATAGTGAAATAAAGGCCAAAGTGTACGATTACTAAATCCTAAGTAAAAATCTTCGACGTCAGCTTCAGTAAGTCCAACGGATCTACATTTTGCATTTTCAATTTTTTCATTGACTTTAGCTTTTATGTTCTCGTCTAAATCTTCATCTGTAATTCCAGACCAACCAACCCAAATGCCATTTCCTTCTGCATGTACGGACTTCATTCCTGTCGCAAGTCCTCCAACACTGGGAGTTACATTGAGCTTGTCGTCTTCAATTGAAATTTGTAATGGTAATCTGTTTGAAACAATTATTGTTTTATTCATGATAATATTTTGGATGGTTTTCAAGTTTTTCGTTAATTTAAAGAAATTAGAATTTTTATCATCATTTTAAACCAAAAAATTAATGAATAATTTAGATTACGGAATTATAGGAAATTGTAGAAGTGCCGCTTTAGTATCAAAAGATGCGTCTATTGACTGGTGTTGTTTGCCTAAATTTGATTCTGCATCAGTATTCGCAAAATTGCTAGATGATAATATCGGAGGAAGCTTTGGTTTTATTGTTGATGACGGCTATACGACCGATCAGTTTTATCAAGAAAACACAGCAATATTAGTCACACGTTTTACCAAAGACAACGATGTTTTTGAAGTTATTGACTTTATGCCAAGATATCACAAGCCAAATGGAACGTATCATTCACCACCAGAATTTATTAGATATCTTAAATATGTTTCGGGTCAGCCAGAATTAAAAGTGGCTTACGATCCTAAGTTAGAATATGCAAAAGGAGTCACGTCTACTTATGTAAAAGATGATTTCATTGTAAGTCTTAATAATGAAGATACTTACGATACTTTATTTTTATACACAGATTTAGATAAAGAGGCGGTTTTAAATGGTGATACAATTGTATTAGATAGTGATCATTTCTTTTTAGTGGGATACAATGAGAAATTGTTTGTACCACACTTAAAATATGCAAGCTTAGAATACGAACGTACCAAAGTATATTGGTTAAATTGGTTAGAGCGCACACCAACTTACAAAAAGTTTAACGAGCAAATATCGCGTAGCGCAATGACTTTAAAGTTGTTGAGTTATGATAAAACAGGGGCCGTTTTAGCAGCTGCAACCACCTCTTTACCAGAAACCATTGGTGAAGTTAGAAACTGGGATTACCGTTTCTGTTGGATTAGAGATGCCTCTATGGTGATTAAAGTGATGTCGCAATTAGGACATAAAAATATCGCCAGACGTTATCTTAAATTTATCATTGATCTGATGCCAGATAAGGATGAAAAGTTACAGATTATGTATGGTATTAGTGGTGAAAAGAAACTAACGGAAGAATCTCTAGATCACCTTTCTGGTTATAAAGGATCGAGTCCGGTTAGAGTAGGAAACGCCGCTTACATGCAAAAGCAGAATGACATTTATGGTATTTTAATGGATGTGATTCACCAATTACTCGTTAATTTTAGTAACGATATTGATAACGGTGAAGAGCTTTGGACCATGACTAAAGGTATTGTTTGGGTGGTAAGTAAGCATTGGCAAGAACCTGATAAAGGTATTTGGGAATTTAGAGAAGGCGATCAGCATTTTACATTCTCTAAAGTGTTATGTTGGACAGCTGTTGATAAGGCTTTAAAAGTGGCTAAACTTTTAGGTAAAACCTCTAAACTACCAAAATGGGAAGCTTTAGAAAAAGAAATACGTAAGGATATTATGGATAATGCTTGGAACGAAAAAGCGCAAGCATTTACCCAAGCTTATAATTCGGAAGATTTAGATGCTTCTGTTTTATTAATGGAATCTTATGGTTTTATAGATGCTAAACACCCAAAATTTGTAAGCACCGTAAAAGCCATTGAGCGCGATTTGTGTTATGAAGGTTTATTATACCGTTATAAAACCAAAGATGATTTTGGGTTACCATCCTCATCATTTACCATCTGTACCTTCTGGTTTATTAATAGTTTATACAAAATAGGTGAAGAGCAAAAGGCCACAGAGCAATTTGAAAAACTATTATCTTACAGTAATCATTTAGGTCTATTTAGTGAAGATATAGACTTTAAAACGAAACGTTTGTTAGGTAATTTTCCACAAGCTTATTCGCATTTAGCACTCATTGAAACGGCTATAAATTTATCTAACGTTACTACGGCCGAAGAAAATGTAAAAAATACAATTAGAACAAAGAATTAATTATTCTTTTAAAAGAAGTGTTCCGAAGATATTAGCATCGATCCAACCTCTGTTTTTATCTTCGCCTTCTACAGGAATAGAACCAATAAAGTTTTCACGTTCTAGGCTTTTGTCATTGTCACAGTAGGCAATGGCAAAGCCTATTTTTTTGTTTACACTTAATTTAACCGGTGTATTAGAACCCTTATCGTTATAAGAATCATCATATAAGGACATTTTTACTTCCCAAATGGTTGTATTTCCTGTCGTTCTATTTTTAGATTCTATATGAGAGTTGTAAAGTTTTCCTATTTTTTCAGTAGACATATCCACTATGTTTCCATCTAAAGCAATATGATAGGCAAAGGCGTTGTGATTATATTGATGTTCTCCACCACTATTGTCTTCATCTACAAAAATTTCTAAACAGTCATCATCCCACCATTTTACTAATGGATCTTCAATCTTATCTATTAGAGTATCGTCTTTTATTTCGGCTAAAATATAAAGAGCATCATTTGTCCAACTTAATTTAAAACGACCAGAATAATCCTCTTTGGTAAGTGAATCTCCCAACCAAACTTGGTCTAAAGCATACCATTTACTTTTTGCCCATGCAGAATCATTAGCCACAGCATCTACAATAATATTGTCTTCAGATTTGTAAACTTCTCGTAGTTGCTTTTCAATTTTAGTAGAAGCTGTTTTCTGCGAAGGTTGTGTCGTTTCTTTATTTGCATTTATTTTCTCTGTTTTCGATTCATTTTTACAATTAAAAAGAAGCGTTAAAAGAAGTAGGAGGTAAGTGGCTTTTTTCATGGGTTATTTTTTGTAATTAAATTTTATTGTCTTTACAGTTTGAGACTTAGTTTTCCAAGTTTTAATAATGATCTCAAAGGTATATTTTTTAAGTTGAATTTGGATAATTAAATTATATTACTACATTTGTAGTATTAAAACTATAATTGTGGATATAAAACAACTTAATAAATCAGAGCTTCAGATAATGAAGTATTTATGGATGCTTGAAAAAGGATTTATGAAAGATATTGTAGAAAAGTTTCCAGAACCGAGACCAGCTTATACTACTATTTCTACGTTATTAAAACGTATGACGGATAAGAATTATATTGGTTTTGAGCGTTTAGGTAGAGACAAAGCTTATTTTCCTATTCTTAAAAAGAACGATTATTTCACTAAGCAAGTTAACGGAATGATTCAACATTTTTTTAATGATTCTAAAGCACAATTTGCTTCGTTTTTTACAAAAAATGCAGATTTGTCTATGCAAGAGCTAGAAGAACTTCAAGCTTTATTAAAGCAGAAAATGGACCAAAAGAAAGCTAATGATTAATTATTTTATATATACCGTCATTAGCTTAGGCTGTTCTTATGCTGTTTATTTCTTGTTACTTAGAAAGCAAAAAACATTTCAATTTAATCGGTTTTTCCTAATTGGTTCTATCCTTTTGTGTTTGGTAGCTCCATTTATTGAAATAGAACTATTTAATGCCGTCCCTAGTATTACTGAAATACCTTTAGAAAGAATTACAGAGTCGACTTTTGAAACTCCACATATCGAAGCTATTACTTTTGATGAGGTTACACCAGTACATCAATCATCTATAAATCCTGTATTCATTATTTATTTTATGGTTTCTGGTTTTTTCATGTTACGATTTTTAAAGAATTTATTGAAGATTTATAAGTTGACAAGACACGATTATAAACGTGTTGAAAGGTTAAAAATAATTACGGTTACCGATTCGGATATGGTGTCTAGTTTTTTTAATTATATGTTTATTCCTGAAAATCATGTTTTGTCTAACGATGATTATTTAAGTGTTTTAGCACATGAAACTGTACATAGTGAAGAATATCACACTTTAGATATTATACTTTTAGAATTGTTGAAGTGCATATTTTGGTTTAACCCATTTATATGGATGTACAACATGTCTATTTTACAAAATCATGAATATTTAGCCGATGAACAATCCGTTTTATCTGGCATTGCTATCGAAAATTACTCAAATACTATAATAAACTTAGGGCAAAAGGAATACCGCGTTCCTCTAACTAGCGGATTTAATTTCATTCAAATCAAAAATCGAATTATTATGTTACATCAATCAAAATCATCAGTATTCAAACGAACTTTAAACATTATATCTGTCAGCTTACTTCTTGCAGGCATCTTTGTATTAAGTTCTTACAAAGACTTAAAAGAACCGCTCGTAGTTGTTATAGATGCAGGTCATGGAGGACATGATTCTGGTAATTTAGATGAGAAAAATATTGTTTTAAATATTTCTCATCAGTTATCTCTTTTGAGTAGTGATAATATCAGAATTATTACCACAAGAACTGAGGATACATTTTTAACATTACAAGAACGTGTTGAATTTATTAATACGCAAAATGCGGATCTAGTTGTAAGTTTGCATGCCAATGCACATTCAAATCCATTGACAAAGGGAGTAGAGGCTTACTACAACGACAAAGACGAGTTTAAGGATAAATCTTATGCATTTGGCAAGATTTTATTAGAAAACCAGATGGAATTATTTTCAACCAATCGCGGACTTAAAACAGTGCCTATGTATATTTTTAGGCATATCAATAGTCCTGGTGTATTATTAGAACTCGGATTTATTACGAATGAAGAGGATCATAAGGTTTTGATGAATGTGGATCGTCAAAAGCAAATAGCAGCTTCAATTTTTGAAGGATTAGAAGAAATTAGAAAGAGTAACTAAATTAAAAAAGCCAACACAACCGAAAATCATGAATCGGAAGTGTTGGCTTTTAACCATTCAACTTAACTAAATTCCTAGAAGCAGTATTTCTTTTCTGCTTTTACTTTTTCTGCGATCTCAATACGTAAATCTACAATATCTGGATAGTTTGCATATTTTGTAAAACGTTTAAGTCCCATTAACATCATACGTTGCTCGTCACCTTCAGCAAAAGAAATAATACTTTCTTTTCCTTTTTGTTCAACGATATCTACAGCGTGATATAAATATAATTTTGCCATTGCAATTTGTGCAGATTGTGAGTCTTCACCAAAGCGCTTTGCATTTTTCTCAGTTCTTAAAATTGCTGATTCTGCCATATAGATTTCAATTAAGATATCTGCAGCCGCAATTAATAATTGTTGGTGTTCTTCGAGTTGAGGTCCGAATTTTTGAACTGCTCCACCAGCAACCATTAAGAATGCTTTTTTAAGCTTTTGAATCATTACTTTTTCTTCTGAAAATAATTCAGAATAATCTGGTGTATCAAAAGAAGGAATACCCATAAGTTCTTCTTGTACTTTTGAAGCAGGACCTAATAAATCTACGTGACCTTTCATCGCTTTCTTTACTAACATACCAACACATAACATTCTGTTGATTTCGTTAGTTCCTTCATAGATACGTGCAATTCTAGCATCTCTCCAAGCAGATTCCATTGGTGCATCTTCCGAGAAGCCCATTCCTCCAAAAATTTGAATTCCTTCATCTGCAGAAGCTTGCACATCTTCAGATACGGCAACTTTTAAGATAGAACATTCAATAGCATATTCTTCAACACCTTTTAATTCTGCTTCCTGATGTGTATTTCCGGCAGCCTCACGCATTGCAATTCTATCTTCAATATTTTTTGCAGCTCTATAGGTTGCAGATTCACCAGCATAAGCATTGGCAGCCATTTCTGCTAATTTGGTTTTAATAGCGCCAAATTCTGCAATAGGGGTTTTAAATTGTTTACGCTCTGTAGCATAGTTTACTGCTGTAGTTAAAATTCTACGTTGCGAATCTAAACAAGCCGCAGCCAACTTAATACGACCTACATTTAGCGCATTCATAGCAATTTTGAAACCTTCACCACGACCTGCTAACATATTTTCTGAAGGAACAACAGTGTCATTAAAGAATACTTGACGTGTAGAAGACGCACGAATACCTAATTTATGTTCTTCTTCACCTAAAGTAATTCCGTTTGGATTTTCTTTATCAAATTCTACAATAAATCCAGTGATATTTTTATCATCTTCAATACGTGCAAAAACAATCATCAAACTACAGAAACCTGCATTTGAGATCCACATTTTTTGTCCGTTAATTTTATAAGATTTTCCATCTTTAGATAAAGCAGCTGTTGTTTTACCAGAATTGGCATCCGATCCTGCATCAGGTTCTGTTAAACAGTAAGCACCAAACCACTCACCAGAAGCTAATTTTGGTACGTATTTTTGTTTTTGTTCTTCAGTTCCGTATAATGTAATTGGCATAGTTCCAATTCCGGTATGCGCACCAAAAGCAGTACTGAAAGATCCTGTACCAGAAGAAATATAATCACAAGTTAAAACCGTAGATACAAATCCCATTCCCATTCCGCCATAAGCTTCAGGAACAGCAACACTTAAAAAGCCCATGTCTCCAGCTTTACGCATCACTTCTTCAGTTAAGGCATAGTCTTTAGCTTCAAATCTGGCTTTATGTGCAATGATTTCACGATCGTTGAATTCCGTTACGGATTCTTTCATCATGGTTTGTTCTTCTGAAAAATCTTCAGGTGTAAAAACGTCTTCACAATTTGTTTCTTTTACCAAGAATTGTCCGCCTCTTAGTAAGTCTTTATCTGTTGTTTCCATAATTTTATATAGATTATAGAAGATAGAAAATAGAAGATAGACTCTAAGCGAGACTGTTTTGAAATCCCATTGTCATTCTTTGGAATTCTTCTATTTTATCTTCAAGTTTTTTTAATGCTTCGTTGTTTAAATATTGTCTATGTTTAGCTACTAATAATTGCGTTCCTAATTGAAATGAAGAACCTAGAGCAATGTCTAGAAAATGACTAAATGATTTATCTGTTCTAGAAGATCCTTCTGCAATGTTGCTAGGCATTGATACTGAACATCTACTAACTCTACTGCTTCAATCATACCTTTCGTGTTTTGGAAAATCTAACAAAACATCAGAAATATCATTTGTAATCTCTAAACCGAGTTTCCAAATTTTTAAGTTCTTGTAATTATGTCGTTGTTTTGCACACATAAGTCTTTTTTCTTTGTTCTATTCTCTCTTATCTATTTTCTAAGAAAGAAACTCAAATATGCCACAAGCACCTTGACCTGTACCAACACACATGGTTACTGCACCATATTTACCACTCATATCTCGCTTACGCATTTCATCAAAAAGTTGTACAGATAATTTTGCTCCTGTACATCCTAAAGGGTGACCTAATGCAATGGCACCACCATTTACGTTAATGATATCTGGATTAAGGTCTAATTCTCTAATTACAGCCAAAGATTGTGAAGCAAAGGCTTCGTTTAATTCAATTAATTCTAAATCAGATTGTTTTAAACCAGCTTGTTTTAAGGCTTTCGGAATTGCTTTTACAGGTCCGATTCCCATGATACGAGGCTCAACACCTGCTGCAGCATAGTTTACCATTCTTGCAATAGGCTCTAAACCTAATTCTTTCACCATATCTTCACTCATTACCATAACAAATGCAGCACCGTCACTCATTTGAGATGAGTTACCAGCAGTAACACTTCCACCGGCAGCAAATACCGCTCTAAGTTTGGCTAAAGCCTCTTTACTTGTTCCGGCACGAGGACCTTCATCTTTAGTTACCGTATATGATCTGGTTGCTTTTTTTCCGTTGGCATCTATGTAAGTTTCATCGACTTCAATAGGTACTATTTGATCTTGAAAACGATTTTCTGCTTGTGCTCTTAAAGCTTTCATGTGCGAGTTGTAGGCAAACTCATCTTGGTCTTCACGAGATACTTTGAATTGGTTGGCTACTGCTTCAGCCGTATTTCCCATTCCCCAATAATAATCTTCATGACCTCCTTTTACAATTTCATCATAATTTAATTCAGGTTTAAAACCTGTCATAGGTACGCTACTCATGCTTTCTGCACCACCAGCTATGATACAATCTGCCATTCCGGCTTGAATCTTAGCTGTTGCCATACCAATTGTTTCTACTCCAGAAGAGCAAAAACGGTTAACCGTAACTCCAGGGACATCAACGATTTCTAATCCCATTAAAGAAATTAAACGCGCCATATTTAATCCTTGAGCTCCTTCGGGCATTGCGTTACCAACAATGACATCGTCAATACGCTTTGGGTCTAAATTAGGCAGTTCTTTCATCATATGTTTGATGGTTTCTGCGGCTAATTCATCAGTTCTTTTAAAACGGAACACGCCTTTTGGTGCTTTACCAACTGCGGTTCTGTATGCTTTTACTATATATGCTGTTTTCATGTTAATTCGATTTTTAGATTATTCGATTTTTAGATATTTTAGATTTCCAATCATCTGGAAATCCGGTAATCCAATAATCTAGTTTCTTAATGGTTTCCCTTTAGTCAACATATGTTGAATTCTTTCTAACGTTTTACGTTCTGTACATAATGAAAGGAATGCTTCACGTTCTAAATCCAATAAATACTGTTCGCTAACTAGAGTAGGTTCTGATAAATCTCCACCAGCCATAACGTAGGCTAATTTGTTTGCAATTTTCATGTCGTGTTCACTAATGTACTTAGAGTCTTTCATAGAATCTGTTCCTACCATAAACATACCTAAAGCCTGTTTACCCAAAACTTTTACATCGGTACGTTTTACAGGTTGTGTATAACCCATATTTGCCATTAACATGGCGTGTTGTTTAGCAACAGCAATCTGGCGGTCTTTATTAACAACCACAACATCTTTTCCTTTTTGAAGAATTCCTAAATCGAAAGCTTCGTAAGCAGAAGTTGCTACTTTAGCCATACCAATAGTTAAGAAGTATTCTTGAAGAGTATTTAATTGCACATCTCCTTTTTTGAAGGTGTCTGATGCTCTTAAAGCCATTTCTTTAGAACCACCACCACCAGGAATGACACCAACACCAAACTCTACCAATCCGATGTAAGTTTCTGCTGCTGCAACTACTTTATCTGCGTGCATAGAAAGTTCGCATCCACCACCAAGTGCCATACCGTGAGGCGCAGCAATTGTTGGAATAGAAGAGTAGCGCATGCGCATCATACTATCTTGGAAATATTTGATAGCCATGTTTAATTCATCATATTCTTGCTCTGCAGCCATCATAAAAATCATTCCAATGTTTGCACCAACCGAGAAGTTTGCAGCTTGATTACCAACAACCAATCCTGCGAAATCTTTTTCAGCAATATCAATAGCCTTATTTAATCCGGCTAACACATCACCACCAATCGTATTCATTTTAGATTGGAATTCTAAATTAAGAATACCATCTCCTAAATCTTCTACAACAACTCCTGAATTTTTAAAGACTTCTGTTGTTTTTCTAATATTATCTAAGATGATAAAACTGTCTTGACCAGGAATTTTTTCTTGTGATTTCTTTGGGATATCATAAGCGTAGGTTGCTCCATCTTTCACGGTATAAAAAGAATCACTTCCAGAAGCTAACATATCAGTTACCCAAGCATTAGGTTCTAAACCTTCTGCTTGCATCATTTCAATTCCTTTTTGAACACCAATAGCATCCCAAATTTGAAAAGGACCATGTTCCCATCCAAAGCCAGCTTTCATAGCATCATCGATTTTGTATAAATCATCTGAAATTTCAGGAATACGGTTAGATACATAAGCAAATAAGGCAGCGAAGCTTTTTCTGTAGAATTCGCCTGCTTTATCTTTTCCTTTTACTAATATTTTAAAGCGATCAACAACTTTATCGACAGTCTTAGTCAATTCTAAAGTTGCAAATTTTGCACGTTTAGAAGCACGGTATTCTAAGGTGTTTAAGTCTAAAGATAAAATTTCAGAAGAACCATCGTCTTTTCTTACTTTCTTATAAAATCCTTGACCTGTTTTACTTCCTAACCATTTATTCTCCATCATGGTATTGATGAAATCAGGTAATTTGAATAATTCTAAACGTTCATCTTTAGGACAGTTTTCACTAATTCCGTTAGCAACATGAACTAAAGTATCTAAACCAACAACATCAACCGTACGGAAAGTTGCCGATTTTGGACGACCAATTACAGGACCAGAAAGTTTGTCTACTTCCTCTATTGTTAAATCTAAATCTTTAACGGCATGGAATAAACTCTGAATGCTGAAAATTCCGATTCGATTTCCTATAAAAGCAGGTGTGTCTTTAGCTACAACTGAAGTTTTACCTAAGAATTTTTCGCCATATTCACTTAAGAAATCTAAAACAGATTGTTCCGTTTTAGGTCCAGGAATAATTTCGAATAATTTTAAGTAACGCGCCGGATTAAAGAAGTGTGTTCCACAGAAATGTTTCTGGAAATCTTCACTACGACCTTCGCTCATAAATTTAATAGGAATACCTGATGTGTTAGAGGTAATCAGGGTTCCTGGTGTTCTATATTTTTCAAGCTTTTCAAAAACTTGTTGTTTAATGTCTAGACGTTCTACAACGACTTCCATAATCCAATCTACATCTTTTACTTTTGCTATATCATCTTCAAGATTACCTGTGGTGATACGGTTAGCAAATGAAGGATGGTAGAGTGGTGCAGGTTTTGATTTAATAGAAGCCGTTAAAGCATCGTTTACCATTCGGTTACGAACCACTTTGTCTTCTAAGGTTAAACCTTTAGCTTTTTCTTTATCATTTAATTCTCTTGGTACAATGTCTAATAGTAAGACATCGACACCAATATTGGCAAAATGGCATGCGATACCGCTTCCCATAATTCCGGAACCGATAATTGCTATTTTATTAATTCTACGTTTGCTCATATTATTTTATTGTTTGTTCCTTTTGATTGTATATTTGTTTGTTAGAGATCATGTTATTAATGACTTCGGCTACTTTTTGAAAGCTTGCTAATTCTTCTTGTGAAACATTAGCTTTAATTGTTTCATTAAAAGTGATAACTCTATCTTTAGAGTAATTTCTTTTTTCTAAACCAAATTCGGTTAAAAAAATTAATACGCCTCTTCCGTCTTCTGGGTTAGGTCTGCGCTCAATTAAGCCTTTAGTTTCCATCATTTTTAAGGTTCGTGAAAGACTTGTGGCTTCCATTCCCATTTTTGGTCCTAAGGATGTTGAGGGTGTTCCGTTTTCGGGATCTATGCTCAATAAGGCAAAACCAGTAGCCATGGTTGTGTCGTATTTTGCCGCTTCTTCGTTATACATTTTGTTAACGGCTAACCAAGTGGTTCTTAATATATAATCTATGGTTTTATCTTTCATTCAATAGTATTGGAATTCAAATATAATAAAAAATACTATGCACGCATAATAAATTAAGAATTATTATTTTCATAATACTAAGATAAATGTTCTTAAAATGAAAGAAACACTTTTTTATACCTATTTTTTTATGAATATGTTATTTTAACAAAAAAATATGATAAAGTTAACTGAAGAAGATAATTGTAATCAGGGTTTATTATTGTCGTCTTATTAAAGACGTGTAGTTTATTATTAGAATAAAAAAAATAGGAAGAGCCACTTTAACTGTGACCCTTCCTATTTTATAAATAAAAAGTACAATGCAAGAACTTAAATTAAGCTCTATAAATTTTATTGTAAAGATCTTGATACATTTCTTTAATAACAGCACGTTTCATTTTCATTGTTGGTGTTAATTGACCATCATCAATAGACCATACGTTTGGCGTTAGCTCAAAACGTTTAATTTGCTCCCATTTACCAAAATTTAGATTGTATTTATCAACCTCTTTTTGAATTCTGCTTATTACGATATCAGAATTAGCAATTTCAGCATCTGTTTTTCCAATATCATGTTTTTTAATATCAATCCAATCTCTTATAAAATCGAAATTTGGTTGAATTAAAGCTGCTGGCATTTTCTCTCCTTCACCAACAACCATAATTTGGTCAATAAATAGAGATTGTTTCATGTCGTTTTCTAAAAGTGGTGGAATTACATATTTTCCTCCAGACGTTTTAAACATTTCCTTTTTACGCCCTGTTATTTTTAAAAAACCATCAGCGTCAACCAAACCTTTATCTCCTGTATGAAAATAATGATCTGTCATTACTTCTTCAGTTTTAATAGGATCTTTATAGTAGCCTAACATTACATTAGGACCTTTAACTAAGATTTCACCATCATCTGCGATTTTAACTTCTACGTTATCTATTGTTTTTCCTACGGTTCCAACTTTATAACCTTTATTTTTGTATAAGCCAACAGCTATTACAGGTGATGTTTCAGTTAAACCATAGCCTTCCATAACTTGCATTTTAGCTGCACCAAATATTCTAGCTAATCTAGGTTGAAGCGCTGCACTACCAGAAACCATAGTACTTAACTCTCCTCCAAGGGCATCTCTCCATTTATTGAAGATTATTTTATTAGCTATTTTAAGCTTAAACTCGTACCACGAGCCATTTGCACCATATGGTTCCCAAATTTCTCCAAGTCTAACAGCCCAAAAGAAGAGTCCTTTTTTTAGACCAGACAGGTCTTCACCTTTAAACATGATTTTATCGAAAACTTTTTCAAGTAATCTTGGGACTACGCTCATTAAATGAGGCTTAACTTCTTTAGCGTTATCACCAATTTTATCCATAGCTTCTGCAAAATAGATAGAAAATCCTGAATATTGATAAACGTATATTAGCACGCGCTCAAATACATGGCAAATAGGTAAGAAGCTTAAAATTCTGTTTTCACCGGGTAGTATAGGAACTCTAGGCGAACTATCTAAAGCATTACTTGTAATATTCCAATGAGAAAGCATTACACCTTTAGGCTTGCCTGTAGTACCAGAAGTATAAATTATAGTTGCTAAATCATCTGGTTTTACAGCGTCTTTACGCGCCTCTACCTCTGGTTGGTTACTTTCATCTTTTCCTAATTCAAATAATTCTGAATAATGTTTGCAACCTTCAATATGATCAAAAGAGTAAACTTCCTTAATCTGGGTTTTATGTTGAATTTTTCTAATTTTTTCTAATACCCCTTCGTCTGAGACAAAGCAATAAATAGATTCACTGTGATTTAAAATGTATTCATAATCTTCAGCTGAAATGGTAGGATAGATTGGAATGTTTTGTGCTCCAGTTTGAAGAATTCCAATGTCCATAATGTTCCACTCGGTGCGATTATTAGTAGAAATAAGAGCAATCTTATCATTTTCTTTTAGCCCTAATCGCAATAAAGCTCTGCTTATTGCATTCGATTTATCTATATATTCTTGAGTAGATGTTGCTATCCATTCACCATTGTATTTGGTAACCAAAGCTTTAGGGTTTGGTTTGTGTTCTAATTGATAATATGGAAAGTCGAAAAGTCGAGTTACTTCTGTCATAGTTGTTAGCGCTTATTTAGTAAGAGATAATACGAAAGTATAAAATTATTGAATACAAAATTAATAATGATGGTAAGAATAAATTAAGAATTATGGATTTATGCTGTGGAAATGATGGCTTGATTTTACGAAATGTATAATTAAAATCAGATATTTTCATAAAAAGTAATTAATTCAATGGTTTAATATGTTATTAATACCCTTGAAGGTTACTATGACTATAATACTTTGTTATGATTCGGATTATTTTTTTGAAAGTATTTGTTTTCTAGGATAAATATTCAGGATATAAGGGAAATAAGAATTGTAGGTAATGAATACATTATAAGCGGTAACTATATTCCAAATTATATAATAATTCTTAATCGATTAAATAGAATTGCATTTTGAAGATGAAGTGTAAAGAATTCAGTTTATTTTGTTATTGATCCAAACCGTTATTAGAAAGTATAAAATATTAATGTTTCTAATAATAAAGATTATTTATTTAAGAATATTAATAAGATAAATAAAGGTTCAATATTTTGATTTACAGTAGGTTTAAAGGTGCAAGGGCCTTTGGTCAGTATGGTTACTATGCGCCAAGATTTTTTTTAATAAAAAAACAGGCTAAGCGCAAAAATGTCCTAACCTGATCTCCCTCTACCAATAATACTTTTATATTTTGTAATATTTTTTTATAATAATCAGTTACGTATTTAAACGTTTTATTTAACACTGCTAAATTATAAATTTTATTAGAACGCTGCAATGCGTAGGTCTACGTAGAATTCAATAATAAACTTTGATATTGCAGAAAAGTTAATCCTATTGTTTTTTTTAAAAATAGTTCAAGGTTATTGTTTTTGCATTGATACTTTTTTTTGAATTCTGTTAAGGTAATAGCTTTACTTTTATAAAGTAATTCAATTATAAGGTTGTCTAATAGTGTAGGAGTTATAGCTTTAAATTTAGCAGAGGATAGTTGCCTTAAAACATCATTTGGTTTAAGAGATTTTAATACTATTTGTTGTTGCTGTAAATAACCAACATAAGTTGGTCTACACTTTATAATATAATAAGTGACTTTTTTATTCGATTTTAGGAGCAGTGGACTGATAAAGGGCTTAAGATAATGTATAGAATTCTTTTTTTCTGATTTTAAAAGAATGTAACTATAGCCATCGGATGGCAAAGTATATATTTCTCCATTTTGCATTTCAATAGAGGAAATGTTTAAAATCCAGTAGTTAATAGGTGTGTAATAATGGTCTATAGAAATGATAATATTATAGTTTAGCGATTGCTTAAATCTATAATATATTGATTAATAATAGTATACGTAGGTCTACGTATTGAATATATTAGGGTGGTTTTTTAACCAAACAAAGAGGGCGTTTTGGTTAGTAGTATCGATTTCTAATTTTTTAATAATATTACTGCGGTGTTTTTCTACTGTACGTCTAGAGATAAATAGTTCGTCAGCAATTTGATTACTGTTAAGGTTTTTATTTAAATATTTTAAAATTTTAATTTCGGTGGGACTAAGTTTTTTAATTTTAGAATCTGTATTAGTATTAAAATGTACGCTTTTTTTTAATTTATCACCAATATAATTAATGTTATTCTTTAAGCTTTGTAAACAAGCTTCCAATTCTTGTATGGCACTATCTTTAGTAACATAACCTTGAATACACTGGCCAACTTCTATTAAAATAGACTCCTGTTTGTGCAGCGTTAAAATAATAATTTTGGTATGTAAATTATTGCGTTTAATTTCTTGAGCAACTTCTATACCGTTCAATTTGGGCATATCAAAATCAAGAATAGCGATATCAGGCTTTAGTTCTAAGATTTTATTATAAGCGGTATTGCCATCTGTAGCTGTTGCAATAACCTCATACTTTTTTTTCTCTAAGAACTCTTTAGTTCCACTTAATAATAAGGGGTGATCATCAGCAAGAATAATAGTAGTAGACATAGCTTATTTTTTCTGAACTTTTATTTGAATTGTGGTTCCTTTTCCTTTAATAGAATCAATACTCAATTGTGCGCCAATAAGTTTTGCACGCTCTTTTATGGTTTTCATACCTAAACTATTAAGTAATTCAGTATTTTCGGTGAGATCAAAACCAATGCCATTATCCTTTATTTGGAATAAAACCGCATCTTTTAAATCCTCTACACTTATAGCACAAGCTTTTGCATCTGAATGTTTTTCAACATTATTTAAGCATTCTTGTAGCATTCTATAAATAAAAATTTCATTGTCTTTCGGTATATTTAAAGTTTCAATGTCTATATCTTCTGAATAGAAAATATCCGAATTTTTCTGGAAGTTTACTATCGTGTTTTTTACTGATTTGATTAAGCCTAGTTTTTCAAATTGAAAAGGATGTAACTGTTGGGATATAGTTCTAACTTCATCAATAGCTCCATCTACTAAAGAGGTATCGTTATTATTTTCGTTTTCTAGAAAAATTTTATTTTTAATGAGTAGTAAGCTTTGACCAACACTATCATGTAGTTCACTAGAGATGCGTTTACGTTCTGCTTCAACGCTATGTATTAAATCTTGAGCAAAAGTTTTTTGAAGTTGAACATTTTTTCGTGAATACTTTCGTGAACGCCACAAATAAATAATTGAAAAGAGGGCTATTAAAAGGATAATACTTCCCCATAACAGTTCTGCTTTATGTTTATTTTCTATATCTAAAAGCTCTATCTCTGTTTTTTGATTCTCTATTTTCTGATCGCGCTTATTGGTTTCGTAAAGTGTTTGGTAATAGCTTAACGCTTTATTTTTTTGTGATGACTTAATAGAGTCTTCAATTTTTTTTGAGGCTGTTAAATGTATATAAGCTAAATCATATTGATTTAGTTTTTGATAGACTTTAGCTAAAAAAGCTTCCCCCATTTCTATATTTGGAATATGGTCTAGGCCTCTAACAAGATCAAGATATTTTGTGCCCCATTTTAATGCATTTGGAAAGTCTTTTTCAGCAAACGCTAAATGTGCAGATGCCCTGTAATATTTACTTTCATAAATACCTTCGGTATTTCTTTTATCTTCTTTTAAGGCTTTATAATAGAATTTAGCTTTATTAATACTGTCGTTTTCTGCATAAGCAATAACAAAAGCTTGTAAGATTATAGGATGGAAATAATCGAAATAATTCGATTTTTTATTTTCTTTTTCTGCTTTCTGTATATATATTATTTCTTCTTTTTTTAAATTTTGTTTTTGTTTATCTGCAGCTGCATTTAAGTATATGGAAGTAAGTTGAGCATAGCTTTTAAATGCTTTAGCTAATGCAATAGTTTCAAGACGTTCTTGTTCTGCTTCGTCAAAAAAATCATTAGAACTATATATAATAGCTAAAGAATTTTTTGATGCAATAATATTTAAAGTGTCTTCAATTTTTATGAAAATTTCTGAAGCTTCTTGAGTATTAAGAGAAGCTTTTGTGAAATTACCTTGATCAAAATAAGCATAACCATGACGTAAAATAGCGAAAGCTTTTACGCGGTCGTTACCTGCCTTTATAGCAAATTTTTTGGCTTTGTTATAGTAAGATATGGCTGTATCCAGTTGTCTTTGATTGTAATAACAATCTCCTGTATCAATATAAAAACCGGCAATGTTTCTATCTGTAATGTGATCCTTAAGGGTCTTAAAATAAGTGTTGAAAATAACGATGCCTTCTTCAGGTTTTCCTAAGGTGTTATTATAATAATTTATACGATTTTGAATATTCCGAGAGGCTATATTAAACGAATCTAATTGTATAGCATAATCTATAGTGACTCTAGAAATTGAGTCATAACCTAATTTAGGGTAATCAATAAGAAAATCGGTTACACGATCTAGTAATTTTAGTTTTTTACCGTCGTTTTTTTCGATTTTTATAAGCGATTTTAACGCCTCAACTTTATGTTGAGGCGTTGTGTCTTGCGCATAAGTAATGGAGTAAGTTAATAGAAAAAATGCTATACAAATAGTTTTCATTGATGTTATTTTCAAAAACCTAAATTAGTGAAAATTTAGTCTTTAGAACCTTCAATCCATTTTTTAGCATTAACAAAAGCTTCTAACCAAGGTGAAACTTCATCTTTTCTATCTTGTGGGTAATTGGCCCAGTTCCATTGAAAAATTGAACGTTCAATATGTGGCATAGTTGCTAAATGTCTTCCTGTTTTATCACAAAGCATTGCGGTGTTAAAATCAGATCCATTTGGATTTGCAGGATACTCTGCATAACCATATTTAGCTACAATATTATATTTGTCTTCAGAATAAGGAAGACTAAATTTTCCTTCGCCATGAGAAATCCAAACTCCTAAAGTAGCACCTTCTAAAGTAGAAAGCATTACAGAGTTATTTTTCTGAATTTCTACAGATGTAAATCCACTTTCGTGCTTATGAGAATCATTATAAGTCAGTTTACCATGAGTCTCATGCTCTGGGTTTACTAAATCGAGTTCCATCCAAAGTTGTGCTCCATTGCAGATTCCGACAGAAAGTGTGTCTTCTCTTTTAAAGAAATCATTGATTACTTTGTTGGCCTTATCATTATATTTAATCGCTCCAGCCCAACCTTTAGCAGAACCTAAAACATCCGAGTTACTAAAACCACCAACAGCTCCTAAAAACTGAATATCTTCTAATGTTTCACGACCAGAAATTAAATCGGTCATATGAACATCTTTAACGTCAAAACCTGCTAAATACATAGCATTTGCCATTTCACGTTCAGAGTTAGATCCTTTTTCTCTTAAGATAGCCGCTTTAGGACGCGAATTATCTGTAGTAAGCACATCTTTTAATTTTCCTGTAAAATGAGATGGAAATTTAAAATCTAACGCTTGATTCTTATAGTTGTCAAAACGATCTTGAGCTAAATTATTAGCCGTTTGTTTTTGGTCTAATAAGAAAGACGTTTTAAACCAAACATCTCTTAGTTCTGTAACATTAAAAGAGAAGTCATCTTCGTTATTTTTAATCTTTACAATTCCTGAAGTATTAGCTTCACCTATATGAAAAAATTCAATATTATTTTTTGATAAAATAGTTTCTACAGATGCATCTGCTTGAAAAACAATTCCTGAATTTTCTGAGAATAAAACTTTAATAGAATCTTCTTCATTTAAAGATGTAATATTTAAATCTGCACCTAAATTAACATCTGCAAAACACATTTCTAATAAGGTTGTAATTAAACCTCCAGAAGCCACATCGTGTCCTGCTTTAATCTTATCTGCTTTAATTAAATCTTGAATGGTATTAAATGTGTTTTTTACAAAAGCAGCATTTGTAACATCAGGAGTTTCATTTCCAATAGCATTTAATGCTTGGTTAAAAGAACTTCCTCCTAATTTAAAATCATCTTGAGAAACATTGATGTAGTAAATATTTCCACCATCAATTTGTAAAACAGGTTCTACAATTTTAGTGATTTCATTACAGTTTCCTGCAGCAGAAATAATAACAGTTCCTGGAGAAATTACATCTCCATCTGTATATTTCTGTTTCATAGATAAAGAATCTTTTCCTGTAGGGATATTAATTCCTAAACCAATAGAAAATTCTGAAACCGCTTTTACAGCTTTATATAAACGTGCATCTTCACCTTCATTTTTACAAGGCCACATCCAGTTTGCAGATAAAGAAACAGAATGTAAATTATCTTTTAAAGGTGCCCATATTAGGTTGGTTAAAGATTCTGTTATAGCATTTCTACTTCCTGCTTCTGGATTAATTAATGCAGAAATAGGCGCGTGCCCAATAGATGTTGCAACACCTTCTTTACCATTATAATCTAAAGCCATTACACCAACGTTATTTAACGGAATTTGTAATGGACCAACACATTGTTGCTTGGCAACTTTACCACCAACACAACGGTCTACTTTATTTGTTAACCAATCTTTACACGCAACAGCTTCAAGTTGTAAAACTTGCTTTAGATAGATTTCTAAGTTCTTTGTTTTGTAGCGTGGGTTTTTATATTTTCTAATAACAGTTTTATCTGTCATTATTGTTTTAGGAGACGAGCCAAACATGTCTTCTAAAGCTAAATCCATAGGTTTTTCGCCAGTAGAATTAGATTCAAAAGTAAAGCGGTCATTTTCGGTAACTTCACCAACATCATAAATGGGCGAGCGTTCTCTGTCTGCTATTTTATGTAAGATTTCTAAATGTTTTTCACCAATAACTAATCCCATACGTTCTTGAGATTCATTACCAATAATTTCTTTAGCCGATAGGGTAGGATCACCAATAGGAAGTTTGTCTAAATCAATTTTTCCACCTGTATCTTCAACAAGTTCAGATAAACAGTTAAGGTGTCCACCAGCTCCGTGATCGTGAATAGAAACAATAAAGTTTTCTTCACTTTCTACCATACCACGAACCGCATTTGCAGCACGTTTTTGCATTTCAGGGTTAGAACGTTGTACTGCATTTAATTCAATTCCTGATGCAAATTCACCAGTATCAGCAGAAGAAACAGCTGCGCCTCCCATACCAATTCTGTAGTTGTCACCACCTAAAATTACAATTTTATCTCCTTTTTTAGGAACATCTTTTATAGCCTGATCTGCTTTTCCGTAGCCAATACCACCCGCTTGCATAATCACTTTATCGTATCCTAATTTTCTTGCTGGAGAATCACTTACTGAAGAATTTTCTTGATGTTCAAAAGTTAGTACAGAACCTGTAATTAATGGTTGTCCAAATTTGTTTCCAAAATCAGATGCTCCATTAGATGCTTTTATTAAAATATCCATTGGTGTTTGATACAACCACTCTCTCGCTTCAAATTTATTCTCCCAATGTCTGTTTTCTTCTAAACGCGAGTAAGAAGTCATGTAAACAGCCGTTCCTGCTAAAGGTAAAGAACCTTTTCCGCCAGCAAGTCTATCTCTAATTTCTCCACCAGAGCCTGTTGCAGCTCCGTTAAAAGGCTCTACAGTTGTTGGGAAATTGTGTGTTTCTGCTTTTAATGAAATTACAGATTCATAATCTTTAGTTTCATAAAAATCTGGCTTATCTGCAGTTTTAGGTGCAAATTGTTCCACCTTAGGGCCTTTTATAAAAGCAACATTATCTTTATATGCCGAAACAATATCGTTTGGAAATTGTTTAGATGTTTCTTTTATTAATTTAAATAATGAAGTTGGCATTTCTTCTCCATCAATAACAAAAGTTCCGTTGAATATTTTATGACGACAGTGTTCTGAATTTACTTGAGAAAATCCGAAGACTTCAGAATCGGTTAATGGTCGATCTATTTTTTTAGCAACACTTTCAAGGTATTCTACTTCTTCATCACTAAGCGATAACCCTTCTTGTTGGTTGTAAGCAGCAATATCTTCAATATTTAAAATGGCTTCAGGTTGAATGTCAATTTTAAAAATATCTTGATTCAAACTCTGATATTTTTCAGAAATCATAGGATCGTAATCCTTGTAATCTTCAACAACTGAAGTGAATTCTTCAATTCTTATGATGTCTGAAATCCCCATGTTTTGAGTGATTTCTACAGCATTTGTACTCCAAGGTGTAATCATTGCAGCTCTAGGTCCAACAAAAAAAGCATCGAGTGATGCTTGTTCTATTTTCGATTGATCACCAAATAACCATGTCAGTTTAGATATGGTTTCTGTTGATAATTCTTTTGTTGCTTGAACAGCAAAAACTTTACTGTTTTGGTTCCCGAAGAAATGAATCATTTATGTCTGGTATTTGAGTTGTGTTTAGTAAAATGCAAATTTACTTTTTTTATACGTGATTTAACTTATAATATTCTATTGAAAAGAAGAGAGTTATTCACGATGTTTTAAACATAAAAAAAGCGACTCATTAAGTCGCTTTTTTATAAAATAGAATAGTTATTATTGTTTTATCAACCGTTTCGTTTCGGTTCCATTTTCAGAATTTAATTTTACAAGATAGACTCCTTGTGATAATCCTGAAATATTTAATTTTGATTGATTGGATGATATGCTTTGAACTTTTACCTTTTTTCCTAAAATATCATAAACTTCAGCGATAATATCTTTATTTGATAGAATAGTAACTTCATTTCCGTTTACAGGGTTAGGATACATTTTAATTGTGTTTTGACTAACATCTTCAATCGATAGGTTTTCCCATCTGTTTTGAGCGTCAGGTCCACCCCAAATTGCAGTCGCTAAATATGGATTGTCAATAAAAGGGTTTCTATTGCCTTGCGCATATTCATTGCTTGTATTGGCATGATAGGCATTTCTTACATCTTCTAATCCGCCTTCAACAACAGGGTCTTCAGCATTCCATTGTAAGAATAAATCAATCATATCGTCTGGTGTAGAAGTGTTACTTCCTATACCAACATTAGAAGGTAGGCAGCGTTCTCCGTAGTGTAAATACATGTACATTATAATTCTGGCGCAATCCCCCTTCCATTCGTCACCAGGATACCAACCTCCGTTAGTAGATCCCGATTCACCGTTTAAAAATTGTCCTGTACTTTTATTCGCAAAGACAAGGTTTCCGCGTTGTCCATTTCTTTGTACGTCACTTGGTCTTAACATTTGGGCGTCAGAGCCAGGACCAGATGTTCCTAAATTAGGATTTCCTCGAGATTTAGGATAAACGTGTTCTCTATTCCAATCTCCAACTCCTCCTCCGTTTGCATTTTTTGCTCTGGTACGATCTGTAGTTACATTGTTATCAGTATCACTGTAACCATAAAGTAATATAATATTATTTGAATTGTCCGCATCTAAATCTGTAATTTTTGAAGCTTCCCAAACATCACTGTAACTTAAAAAATTAATGTGCTTATCTGTAGTAAGATCAATTAAATCATTTTTTAAACTAATGCCAGTAGAGGTGAAGTCGACGTTGCTATAATAGGGCTCTAACTCTGCAGGCGGAGCTAGTTGAGCAAACGCAACTGAGGTTGTAAATACTAAAAATAGAGTGTAAAGGTGTTTCATTAATTTTATTTTTTTAATAGTGAGATGCAATATTCCTTTAATAGGGATTTATAAGTTGACATACCGTGTCTACTGCAAAGGTAATTTTTTTTGCAAATGATTTTTTTTTTTTTTTTTAACAGCTTGAGATAAATTTATTCCATTTTAAACAAAAAAAAACAGCTTAAAAAGCTGTTTTTTATATATTGAAATTAATGAATTTATTGTTTTATAAGTTTTTTTGTAATTGTTGAATTACCCTGTGTAATTTTTGCAATATAAATACCTGTTTTTAAATTTTGAAGATTTAAAGTACTCGTTTTAGAAATTGTATTTTTAAATACACGTTTTCCTAGAATATTATAAATTTCAATGTTAGTGTCAATATTAGATTTTAAAGCTACAGTTAAATCACTTTGTATTGGGTTGGGGTGAAGTTTAACTGTTTGTATATTAAAATCTTTAACATTTAATGTAGAATAACATGTATAAGATAAGTCGTCAAATATAACTCTGTTATCATCATCACTGTTACTATCAATAATAATTGAAACATTATTTTCTACATTTATGTTTGAAATAGTTATTGTTTGTTCTGTGTCCGTGTAAGCAATGGTTCCTACAAGATTTCCGTTAACGTTTAGATTAAAAGTTCCGTCCGATCCAGAAAATACGCGTTTGGTGGTTACCGTTAAAGATCCTATTCCATTTGCAGTTGCAGGAAGAGTTAACATTCCATCTCTTACTGTAATAGCACTTGAAGAATTAATAGTTTGATCTGTTCTAGCATCTGTAGCACTCCAAGTTCCTCCTTGATCACCTGTCCAGATTATATCTGAATAAGAACCAATAGAAGTATCCAAGTTTTCGAAAGTTTCTGTTAAACAAATTGTACCTGGAACGTTTCCCGTATTTGTTGTTGTTTCACAATCTTGATTACTAAAAGCAGACGTATTTCCTGCAGCATCTTTAGCCTTTACTGTAAAGCAATAATTAGTGTCAGAAATTAGTAAGGTAGCATTTGCTGTAGTATTACTTGTGTTAAAACTAAAAACCCCATCCATATAAACATCGTAAGATGACACAGCAACATTATCTGTTGAAGCTGTCCATGATAAAGTAATACTATTATCCGTAGGGTTAGAAGCTACAAGATTAGTTGGATTTGTAGGCGACTCTTCATCAGGTGTAGGATTCCAAATCATGTTTGCATATTCAGGGTGATCTACAAATGGGTTTGCATTACCTTGAAAATTATAAGCAGCATTATTTCTTTCGCGCTCTCTCTGATCAACAGGATCTACGTTGTAATGCCAATCTAATAATACAGTAACAGCCCAATCTTCTAAAGCTTGGTTTTCTGTTCCGTTAAACATATTAAAACTTGTGTAGCCATCAACAGTATCTTCATAGCGGGTAGCAAAATAAAGAATTGCTCTTGCAATGTCTCCTTTAAACTCATCAATAGGTTCAAATACAATACCTGTATAACCAGACATTGAACTTGTACCTCTTTTGGAGCCGTTATCAGAAGTAAGGTTTACAGAGCCTACATTACCAAACGGATATGATCCTCTGTAATTATTAACACGACAATCTGTTGGGATAACGTGGTGAATGTCACTTTGCATTGGGTAATTACTATTAAAAGAAGACTGAGGAATTAAATGTTCTCTATTATAACAATCTCCTTCTGAATTTTGGTTACCACCAGAATCAACATTATGAGTAAAATTATATGAATCTGTACCTGTTGGATTTTCAGAATAAAAATCTAAAACTGTACCATCATTTTCATAATTAGTACCACCAACAACATCAATGTCAGAATGGGTATCTACATATCCATCAGAACCAGAAACACCGTCTCCATCATAAAGTTGATTGTATGTTCTTGCTGTATGACCATTAGACGTAATATCCTTTAATTGCGTTTTTAACGCAAAACCAGTTAGGCCATTTGCACTATCGTAGTAATTTGAAGGAATTTGAGCAAAACCAATAAAGGTTACAAAAAAAGTAATAATCAGTAAGTAGTTTTTCTTCATCTTTAATAATGTTTAAATGGAAGGGGTAATTATTTTCTTTCTAAAAGCGCCATGTAAAATCCGTCATATCCAGATTTATAAGCTAAGACTTTTTTGTCCTTTACAAAAGTGAAATCTTTACCTGCTTCAGAGTTTAAAAATTTATCAACTTGCTTTTGGTTTTCAGATGGTAAAACAGAACATGTAGCATAAACCATTTTCCCCCCAGATTTAACCATTTTAGAATATTGCTCTAAAACTTCTGCTTGGATTTTCTTTATGTTTTCAATAAACTCTGGCTGTAATTTCCATTTAGCATCAGGGTTTCTTCTTAGAACACCTAAACCAGAACAGGGAGCATCAATTAATAAGCGATCTGCTTTGCCATGTAATTTCTTTATTGGCTTAGTAGAGTCAATGACTTTCATTTCAATATTATGAACTCCATTTCTACGTGCTCTAACTTTTAGTTTTCTCAATTTACTTTCGTAAATATCCATAGCTATCAGTTGGCCTTTATTTTCCATAAGTGACGCCAAATGCAATGTTTTTCCGCCTGCACCAGCGCAAACATCTACCACCTTCATACCTGGCTTAACGTCTAAATAATCAGCAACAAGTTGCGAAGAAGCATCTTGTACCTCAAACCATCCGTCTTTAAAAGCTTCAGTTACAAAAACGTTGGCACGCTCTTTTAATTTAATAGCTGAAGGGTGATCTGGTAAAAAATCAGTTTCAATACTCTCAGATTCTAACTTAAGTTGTAAATCTGTTTTATTCGTTTTTAGAGTATTAACTCTAAGAATAACTTCGGCTTGTTCATTTTGCTTAGCGATTTCTTTAGTCCACTCAGCTTCACCTAATTCAGAAACACCCAATTCATCAATCCAATCTGGAATAGATTCTCTGTATTTTCTAATTTTAGACAATTCATCAAAACGTCCTTTAATTTTTCGACTTGGTGTGTCAGCAAAATATTTCCAATCTGGTAGTTTAATACCTTTTAGAGTTGCCCAAACTGCAAAAATTCGCCAAAGGTTATCTCTGTCATAAGGGGCTTTTACATCTCCAATTTCTGCATACAGTCTTTGGTAACGTACAATAGTGTAAACAGTTTCGGCAACAAAACCTCTGTCTCTGCTTCCCCAACGTTTATCGCGTTTTAGTAATTGTTGTATTACTTTGTCAGCATATTCACCTTCATTAAAAACAAGGTGTAATCCGTCAATTACTGCAAAGCATAAATTTCTGTGTAGTCGCATTTCTTTATTTGTATTCGGTATTCTGTCTCAATTTACAATGATATATAGTTAACTTTAAACAGAATTAATTTTAAATTAAATAGCTTACAAAGGTAAGTGAAAAGTTTAACAGTAAAGGTTTTTATTATGAAGTGTTAATGTTTAATGATAAATAAATTATATAATCTTTTCTTTAGTAATTCTATCTAAACTAAATTAGCACTTTATTAATCATAATAATTTTTGAAGGAAACGAAATTTGTACAAGAACTAAAGTTAAAAAGTCCTAAGGCTTACAGCGCGCTTTTAGATCAATATGAGCAAAAAGTTTTTAGTACTTGTATCTCTTTTGTGCCTAATAGAGAAGATGCAGAAGACATCGCGCAAGATGTATTTGTAGAAGTTTTTAATTCTATTAAAAAATTTAAGGGAGATTCTAAATTATCCACATGGATTTATAAAATAACGACTAATAAGTGTTTAGAATTTATTAGAAAGAAAAATACGAAGAAACGTTTTGCTTTTTTACAGTCTATTACAGGCAATGCTATTCCTATAGATAAAACAGATTATTTTACAGAGGTGAATCATCCTGGAATATTATTAGAAAACAAGGAGCTCAATGCTACTTTGTTTAAAGCTATAAATAATTTACCCGAAAGTCAGACCGTCGTATTTACATTGCATAAAATTGATGGTAAGAGTTATCAGGAAGTTGCTGAAATTACAGGTAAAAGTCTATCGTCAGTTGAATCTATTATGTTTAGAGCAAAAAAGAATTTAAAGAAAATTTTAGGAAATTTTTATAAAAATGAATATTAGCGCAAGTTTTTTAAAACTTCAGCATCTAAATCTATAATTATGAAAGCTAAAGTTAAAATGGATAAAAAAATACAAGATACCTTTAATGCAATAGAATCTATTGAAGAGGCTAAAGTGTCACCCTTTTTTAAAGAAAAGGTTATGCATCAAATTAGAAATGCTTCTGAAGATATCCAAGATAAGACTTGGTCATGGTTTACACCTCAGTTACAACTAGCAACATTAATTTGTATCATAGTGTTAAATGTTATTGCTTTTAATAAATTAAAAACGAATACTTACGATGAGAGCGTGAGCAGTTTTGCGGACTCATATGGGTTATCTACAAGTACAGAATCTACTTTATTGAATTAATTATGAAGAAAAATGTAACCTTATACATTCTACTAATCTTTTTAATAGTGGTTAATATTTTTTTCCTTTATATCTATATGGGAAATCAAATTGATTTCAAACCTAAAGAACCGAGAGGTAATAAAGATTTTATTGTTGAACAACTTGGTTTTAATGATGAACAATTAACAGCGTTTAAAGAGAAGAGTAAAGGACATCATAAAATAATTATAGGATTATCTGATGATGTACGGGTGTTAAAAGATCAACTTTTTGAAAAGTTATCTGAGAAAAATGTTTCAGAATCTTCTATAGATTCTATAACATCTTTAATTTCTTTAAAAGAGAAAGAGAAAGCCAAAGAAGTTTTTTATCATTTTAGAATGATACAAGAATTATCTAATGATGAACAAAAGGAAAAATTTAAAATGCTAATTGTAGATGCACTGCACCAAGGAGATCAAGGTCGTATGCCGCCACCACCGAGGGAAGGAGAAGGTCATATACCACCACCTAGACAGAACGATTAGAATTTAGTAACAACACAAAAAAAGACCTTCAATATTTTGAAGGTCTTTTTTTGTGTTTTATTTAACAAAGTAAACAACAAGTTTAAAAAGATAAGAGCATCTAAACTTACATAACATTAAAAAGCAAAACATGAAAAGTAAAACATTTAAAACAGTAGTATTGGTTTTTGGTTTAGTAACATTTTCTAATTGGACTTACGCGCAGTCAGATAGAAAAAAGCCACCAACGTTTAGTGAATTAATAAAAAAGATGGATGCAAATGACGATGGTAAATTATCTGAAGATGAAGTAAAAGGACCGTTAAAAGATCAGTTTTCTACAATAGATACAGATGAGGATGGTTTTATTACTGAAGAAGAATTTAAAAATGCACCTAAGCCAGAACGTAAGTCGAGAGACTAGTAAAGCTCCAAAAAAGAAAAGTTAATAATATTTTGATTGGTTAATTGTAGTTAAAGGCCTCGAAAGAGATTTCGAGGTTTTTTTATATTAAATAGAGTTTACCGAAATATATCTAATTAATAATTGTAGAGAGCAAGTGTATTTTATGCTTTTTATCTGCTAGAAAATTGATGTATATAGTGTCTGTTCTAAAAATGAAGGTAATATAAATTTTAATGTAGATTGAGAGGATAAGATTAAGAGTCAATAAATATATATGTAATTGATTGTGAGTAAGATTTATGCAAGTAAATAAGCCGCTTAATTTAAAGAGAAAGAGTTTAAAGGAATAAGTCTACTCAAATAAAAATTTCAAATACTGAATTATGATATGAAATTATTCAGAAAAATTAGAAAAAAATTATTGGATTCAGGAAAAATAAAGAGTTATCTAATTTATGCATTTGGCGAGATTTTTTTTATTGTTGTTGGTGTTCTAATAGCATGGAAGATTAATAATTTAAATGAATTAAGAAAAAATAGAATTGTAGAGTTAAAGATCTATCAGTCTTTAAATGAAGAGTTGAATTCTAATTTAGATCTTTTAGATTTTGCAATTGCTAGTTATACAAAAAACTCTAAAATAGTAGAAAGTACAATTCAACTAATTATGGAGGATGAACTAGCAGAGTTGTCAGATACCGAAAAAACAGAGTTAATTAATGTAGATTATAAAGCTACGCAATTGCATAATGGAGCGATGAACTCAGTAAATACAACTAATAAATTTGAATTTATAGAAAGTGTATTATTAAAAGATCTTATTGCTGCTTATCCTAACGAATTAGACAATTTTGAAAATCAAGAATCAAAAATTGAGAACATTATAGTCAATAAATTACAACCTGCTATAGAGAAACATATTTCTTTAATCGATATTCTTTCGGAACGTGAATTTGCAAACAACGATTTTAAGTCTTTCTCGATGGCTTCTAATTACAGAGAGTTAATAGAGAGTAGGGAATATCAGAACAGTTTAGTAGACCGTCTGTTACAAACAGAAATTCAATTGTCTAATGCTAAAAGCTTGAGAGATAAAACTCAAATGATAGCTTTTAGACTTACAAAAGAATTAGAAAATTAAAAACAAGACCTATGATGTAGATGAAGTGTTTATTTTAAAAATACCAGTAGCTCTATGGTCGCTAGGAAAGTTTTTCTAATACATTAACTATAGGGCATAAAAATTTTGTTTAAGTTTATTAATTGTTTCATTAAGGCTTCGTAAGAAAATCACGAAGCCTTTCTTGTTTTTATTTAAGAAAGAATCAAAAGTTTTATTTAGTAAATGCACCTAAATAACTAGTTAAAAAAATAATTCAAAAATACTGTATTTGTTGCACATAGAATGGTAATTATAAAAACAGCACGGAACTAACAAGTTTCATGATAGATACTGTCATGAAGCTTTTTTTATACCTAACGCAAGTTTATTTTAAAGAAAACATCTAAAGATAAAATAGATATTATGAAAACAAACAAATTAAAAAATACGCTAGGGATTTTATCAATACTATTATGCAGTTTTGCTTTTGCACAAGGACCAGGCGGAAGAGGTGGTAGACAGGGTGGAGGACCACCAGAAGGAGGAAAGCCAGATGCTTCTAAAATTATTGAAATCTTAGATACAAACGGTGATGATAAAATTGATATAGATGAAGCAGCAAAAGATGAACGCGGTAAGATTTCTGAAGATTTTAGTAAAATAGATGCTGATGGGGATGGTTTTATTAATCTTGAAGAGTTAGAAGCTGCATTAGATAATACAAAACCAAAACCGGTATCAGCTGAAAAAATCTTAGCAGAAGTAGATCAAGATGAAGATGGTCTTTTAAATGAATTAGAGGTTGCAGCAAAAGACAAGCGTGATCTTATGGCTAATTTTAGTGATATTGATGTTAATGGAGATTCACAATTAGATTTAGAAGAATTAAAAGCTTTTTATTCTAAAGATAATGACGTTGAACGTAAAAAGCGAAGAGACTAATATCAATGATAGCTAATCAATTTCACTGTTTTTAAAGAGTTAATTGCGCTAGAGGTATTGACCTGTATATCAGTTATGTAGTGACTGATGAAAACTAAAACTAAAATAAAGTTAGTTTGAAGCGCAAGTTTTCTTTTGTAAAGCCATCTAAACTTTTATAGAGTTAAACAAACAAGAAATCAAAAAAAACAATTATGAAAAATTTATTAAAATTATTAGGCTTGACTGTACTGGTCTTTTCATTAAATATTGCTTGTTCAAGTGATGATAGTACTGAAGATTCAGTAGCAGGTACAGATGATACGGATGATGAGATTGTAACAGAACTTCACGCAGCATTTTACGCTTTTAATACAGATGCAACTACAATTTATTTAGATGGCTCTAATGTTGTTATTGAAACAACAGGTTTGCCAGATCACGAAACTGTTTATTGGGGAGAAGGAAATGATTTATATATTGAAGAACCAACTGTTGAAATTACACCAAGTATAATGTCTAGTAACAACAATGCTGTTACTATAACTGTAGACGCAACCCCTAATTTAACAGGGAGTTCAGTATCTACAACTTTTGATACTATAGGGATTGCAGTAAGTGGGGCATCTATTTTTAATGACCAAGAAGGCGCAGGGGATTTAGATGAGGCTGCAGCAAGTTTAGATTGGACAGGTGGTCACATTGGTCCAGGTGTATATCATTATCACTTAGAACCAAAAGCATTTAGTAACGATGATGATAATTTGGTAGGTATCTTATTAGATGGTGTTTTTCTATATGGAAGACAATGTTCTTCAACAGGAACATATCCAACAGATTTAGACGCATCAGGTGGTCATACATCTACAACAGAATACACTGACGGTGAAGAAGAATATCATTATCATATTATAAATGAAGTTTATTCAACAACAGGTTCTTATTTAGCATTTGCAGGACCATTTCAAGGTTATTAATTATGAGAATATCATTTTTATTAGTTGTTTTTTTTATAGCTTTTGGGAGTTGTAAGGAGTCTTCAGAAAATTTAAATTCTGAAAATTTCGCAATTCCAAAAGAAAGAATATTTCTTATTAAAAATGTTGAAGTAAAAAAATCAGATCTTGTTTTAAATCCGTTAGAAGGTGTTTGGTATTATAATGATGAACCTTATAATGGGTATTCATTAAAATTTCATAAAAATAATACGCCTGAAGAAAAATTAGGTTTTTATAATGGTAAAAGGGAAGGAGTTGCCAAAACGTGGTCGGCAAACGGAGTATTACGTATAACTTCTAATTATAGTCAAAACAAATTAGTTGGTGACTATAAAAGTTATTGGGAAAATGGTAATGTTGCTTTGCAAGTAAATTATATAGAAGGAAAGAAAGAAGGAGAAGAAAAACAATTTTATTCAAATGGAGAAATTTCTAAACTACGTTGGTTAGAAAATGGAAAGGAAAATGGTTTACAAAAAGCATGGTTACCTAACGGAAAGCTTTATGTGAATTACGAAGCCAAAAATGGAAGAGTTTTTGGGTTAATGCGTGCTAACGCTTGTTATAAATTAGAAAATGAAAAAGTTGTTAAAAAGAAATAAGGTATCTCTGGTTTTGCTATCTCTGATGTTTATTACAATAAGCTGTAATGAAGTAAATAAGAATAAGGTAATAGAAGAAGTTGAAGAAGAAAGTAGGGTAGATTACTTACCATATTACAATGAAGAATCATTTACACCCCATTGGTTAGTACCAGGAAGTGAGGAAGAGAAATCGTTTCATAAAATAAAAGATTTTCAATTAGTAAATCAGCTAGGCGAAACGGTAACGCAAGAAACATTTAAAGATAAGATTTATATCACAGATTTCTTTTTTACAAGCTGCCCAGGGATTTGCCCTCAAATGACCGGGAATATGTTTAGTTTGCAAGAGGAATTTAAAGAGGATGATGAGATCTTATTTTTGTCACATTCAGTAACTCCTTCAAGAGATTCTGTTCCTGTATTAAAACAATACGCAGAAAAACATGGTGTAATAGATCATAAATGGCATTTGGTAACAGGTGCTAAATTTGATATTTATAATTTAGGGAGGTCTCAATATTTTATTGAAAATGATCTAGATGAACCTAAAAGTATAGATGACTTTTTACACACGGAAAACTTCTTACTTATAGATAAGAATAAACATATTAGAGGTATTTATAATGGCCTCAATAGAGCTTCTATGCAGCAGTTAATTGTTGATGCAAAAGCATTAAAAGAAGAAGGTTAAATGAATTAATTAGAATTGTTTATAAATTGTTTTTTTGAAAAGGCTTTGTGATTATATCGTAAAGCTTTTTTATTTTTATAAAAAATTAAACTTAATGAGATTACTAATCATTTGCTTATTATTAATTGCTTTAGGAGCTTGTAAGTCTAAAATAATACAAAAACCAAAAAGCTTTAATAACGTTGAAATTGTTCAGTTGGTAGAAGATTCTACTTTAAATGTAAGAGCATTAGAGATCGTAGATTCTATTGGGCCTATATATTTAACTTCTAAAGGAGAATTAGGAATTTTACTTAAAAACGCTATTATTAATACTGTAGATTCTTTAAAGGATAAACCTTTTTATAATCATAAAATAAACTTATCAAATGATACCCTTTCATTAAATTTTAGGGCATTAGCAGCCAATAAAACTCAAGGTTTCGGAATTACAGTAGGGAACCCTGCGCTTTTATATAAGTTAGATGCAGATTTAGAAAAAAATAAAATAGTATATCAAGAAAATCATCCTAATGTTTTTTATGATTCAATGGATTTTTGGAATGAACAAGAAGGAATAGCCATAGGTGACCCAACAGAAGGTTGTATGAGTGTTGTTATTACGAGAGATGGAGGCGAAACTTGGACAAAAATAAGTTGTGATAATTTGCCTAGTACTAAAGAGGGGGAAGCTGCTTTTGCAGCAAGCGATACTAATATTGCCATTGTAGGTGATAAAACTTGGGTGGCTACAGGAGGTAAAACGAGTAGAGTAATGTATTCACCAGATAAAGGAGTCACTTGGCGTGTTTTTGATACGCCTATTGTTCAAGGCAAAGAGACTACTGGTATTTATTCTATTGATTTTTATGACGAAAAGAATGGTTTTGCTATCGGTGGTGATTATACAAACCCTAAAGCAAATTCTGCTAATAAAATAAGAACGACAACAGGTGGAGTTACATGGCAGGTTGTTTCAGATAGCGAAGGTCCTGGTTATAGCAGTTGCGTGCAATATATCCCTAATAGTGGGGGCAAGGAGTTAGTGGCTGTTGGCTTTAACGGAATTGATTACAGTGCAGATTCTGGTACTACATGGAAACACCTTAGTAATGAAGGGTTTTATACCATTAGATTCCTAAATGATTCTACAGCATATGCAGCGGGAAAGGGGAGAGTTAGTAAATTAATTTTTACAGAATAAAAAAAGGAAGTTTTAAAGGCTTCCTTTTTATCAATGTTTTTATAATATTAATCGTTTGAATGACGTTTTTTGTATTCTTCAAACATCTTTTGTCTAAAAGAATGCTCTGCCTGATATAGTTTAATTATTTTTTTAGCAGGAAGAATACTTAATAATTCTTTTAAGTATTTAGATTTCAAATCTGTCTTTTGTATTTCAGTTTTTTCCATATCTAAAAGAAGAGTTTTGGCTTCAGATTCAGAAAGATTCTCAGCTTTTTTTTCTTTACGTCTAGTCATAGACTTTTCTCTTAATTCATTTTCTGCATTTTCATTAGCATTATAAATTGGCCAAAATTTTTGAGCTTCAGATTTTGATAAATCTAATTTTCCTGTAATATGCGCTATTTTTAAAGCTTTAATTTTTTCTCTATCAAATTTTTGAGCAAATAGGCTTACAGAAAAAAGTAAGAACAGTACAACTGTAAATCTTATTTTGTTCTGGGAATTAAATTGGTGATTTTTCTTTGAAATATTCATAGTATGTTATTCAAAAATTAAGTCTTCGGTTTCTATGTTCTCAAAATATTGATCTAACGTTTCTTCTGAGATATTTAAATCTATAAAATCGGTTTCTGAAATATCTTCAGTTACAAATAAAGATGCAAAATCTTCATTGGTATATTCTTCTTGGTATAAATAACCTTCAATAATAGCGGTATCTACAGTGTCAAATGAAATATTATTTTTTGTATTAAATACTAAGCTAAAGAATAATAAAAAACTAGCAGCAATACCAGCAACATAATAAAATGAGCGTTTAGTTTTTAATGTGATTACAGGTGTTTCAGTATCCGTTTTAAGCTTTTCTAAAATAGTATTATCTACAGTATCAAAATAATCATTTGGTAATTTAAAACCAGGATTTTCTATACCTTTAAAAGTTTCTTTTTCTCTTAAACGTTCAAAAAAGTCAGTTTCAAAAGACTCAAAATAATGATCTGGAATCTTTAAACCTGTAGATTTAATATGATGTAAATTTTTATTTTTCATTTTATGCTGAACTTGTTTCAGTATATATTCTACGCTAGTAGCAATTTCATTTATCTATTAGACTTAAAATTCCTTAAATGGTTTAATCTGAGGTTAAAAAAGCTTCAATTTTTTTAGCAGCGATATGATATGATGCCTTTAAAGCGCCTTCGCTAGTGTCTAAAATCGCTGCAATATCTTTATATTTTAAATCATCAAAATAGCGCATATTAAAGACTAACTGTTGCTTTTCCGGTAACGTCGCTATCGCTTTTTGTAATTTAAGTTGAATGGCATCACCTTCAAAATAAACATCAGCTGTTAAGTTATTAATAGCCTTGTCTTGATATTCTTCATTAGTAATTTGTAATCGTTTTGCATTTTTGTTTAACAATGTAATAGATTCATTTGTAGCTATACGGTACATCCAAGAAAATAATTTACTTTCTCCTTTAAATTTATCTATGCTTCTATAAATTTTAATAAATGAGTTTTGAAGCACATCATCTGCATCATCATGATTGAGAACAATTTTACGAATATGCCAATAGAGTCGCTCTTTATAAAGTTGTAACAACTCTCTAAATGCAGCTTCTTTAGACTTGGGGTCTTTTAGACGTAATATGAAATCCGATTCGCTATTCAATTAATCTACTTTAGTATTTAGACGTTCTAATGTCTTAAAGGTTTAATGATGATCTAAAATAATTTAATTACATTCATTTTTCTTTTGTTGATTTTCAGTGTTTTAAAATGTATTTAACCGACAAAAAGTATATAAAATCGATGAAATGTATTTATTTTCTTGTGTGATAACTAATTTTATTATATGTTTGCCTCAGCTTAACCTAACAAGCGTTATCATTGCCCCAAATCTGATAACAAAGAAAGGATGTATAATATATACATCCTTTTTTTATTTTTAATAAGTTTTCAATTTTAAGTTGTTGAGTTTACTCAAAGCTTTGCATATCTACTAATTTTCTATAAACACCATTTTTTGCAATAAGTTCAGTGTGTGTGCCTTGTTCTGCAATTTCACCTTTATTCATAACTATAATTTCATCTGCATTTTGAATAGTAGAAAGTCTATGTGCAATTATAATAGAGGTTCTATTCTTCATCATATTCTCTAAAGCATCTTGTACTAGTCTTTCACTTTCTGTATCTAATGCTGAGGTTGCTTCGTCTAAAATCATAATTGGAGGGTTTTTAAGCACAGCTCTGGCTATACTTAAGCGTTGTTTCTGTCCTCCAGATAATTTACCACCAGAATCTCCAATGTTGGTGTCAATCCCATTTGGTAAGTCTTTTACAAACTCCCAAGCATTAGCAATTTTTAAAGCTTCAATTATTTCTTCATCTGAAGCGTTTTCTTTTCCAACTTTGAGATTGTTTGCTACAGTATCATTAAATAAAATAGAATCCTGGGTTACTAAGCCCAATAAACTTCTAAGTGATTTTTTGGTTATATCTTTAATATCCTCTCCATCAATAGTAATATTACCTTCGTTAACATCGTAAAATCGTGTTACTAAATTTGCAATAGTACTTTTTCCACTTCCAGATTGCCCAACTAAAGCTACGCTTTTTCCTTTAGGAACATTGAGAGAGAATTTTTTAAGAACAAGATCGTCTTCATACTTAAAAGAAATATTATTAATTTTTAGTGAAGATTGAAAGTTTGTTTTTGCTTTTCCGTCCACTGGATCTTTAATGGTAGATTCTGTATTTAAAATTTCTAATACACGGTCTGCAGAAGCATTTGCAGATTTAACTTTATAGGTTGCTTTGCTTATAGCTTTTGCCGGTGTTAATATGTTATAGGCTAAAGCCATGTAGGTTAAAAATTCATCGGATGTTAATGTTTGTTCTACTAACACCATTTGTCCCCCATATAGCAAAATAACAGAGATAACAACTATCCCTAAAAATTCAGATGTAGGTGAAGCTAAATTCTGCCTATGCGCTAAATCATTGGCAAATTTGAATAATCTTGATGTAGATTTTTTAAATGTTGAATTAAATTTATCTTCAGCATTAAACCCTTTAATTACTTTTAATCCGTTTAAAGTTTCATCTAAAACAGAAAGAAATGCTCCATTTTCTTCTTGAACACGCTTAGAGCGTTTTTTTAAACTTTTACCAATCCGAGATATAATGATGCCCGAAACTGGTATAAATATGAATACAAAAATGGTGAGTTTAATACTTATAGTAAACATTACAACTATAGTAAAAATAATGGTTAGCGGTTCTCTAACAAGTAATTCTAAAATAGCTAATAATGAATTTTGAATTTCATTTACATCGCCAGAGATTCTTGCTATAATATCACCTTTTCTTTTTTCTGAAAAATAAGACAAGGGAAGGCTAACCGTTTTATTATATAGCTCATTTCTAATATCTTTTAAAATACCATTTCTTAAATAGGCTAGAAAGAAATTAGAGAAGTAACCAGCTGCATTTTTTAGTAAAAAAGTACTAATTACAACGGAAATCATGATAATCAAGACACTATACTGACCATCTGCTTCTATCTTTTGGGTAATAAAGAAGTTTAACGAGTCTTGTAAATAGTCTTTGTATTGAAGAATACCATCATAATTTGCACGTATTGGTTTAGCAGCAATAGGTTCTGCTGTTTTCAGTAATACCTTTAACATTGGCATTAATGAAACAAATGATAAAGTCCCAAAAAGGGCATATAAAATGTTGAAGAAAATATTTAAATATGCATATTTCTTATACGGTATAATAAACCGCGATAACTTCTTAATATAGTCCATTAATTATAAATTCATATCCTTTAGGATAGCATCGATTCTGTCATCCAACAATTGCTCCGTTGTTTCAAAGTCTGCCGAATTGTCAAGATCTTTATTTACGCTGATATAGAATTTTATTTTAGGTTCTGTTCCACTTGGTCTTAAAGCTATTTTACTTCCTTCTTCTGTATAATAAATCAAGACATTAGATTTAGGAATTTCAATCGCTGTTTCTTCATTAGTTTGAAGATTTTTTGAGATTGATAATTGGTAATCTTCAATTAAAACCACTTTTTCACCATTGATTTCTTTTAAAGGATTATTTCTTGCATCAACCATCATTTGCTTAATTTCTTGTGCACCTTCAATACCTTTTTTAGTTATAGATACTAAACGTTCTTTAAAGAAACCATGCTCAACATATAAGTCAATTAAGCTTTGGTACATTGTTTTACCTTCAGCTTTTGCTTGAGCTGCAATTTCGCAAGCTAATAAAGTAGAGGTAACCGCATCTTTATCGCGTACAAAATCACCAACCATAAAACCAAAACTTTCTTCTCCACCACCAATGAAATCCATGGTTGGGAAATCTTTAATCATTTTAGCAATCCATTTAAAACCTGTAAGACCTATTTTGCATTCCACATCATAAGCACTAGCTAAAACAGACATCATAGGAGTTGATACAATTGTAGAACCAACAAATTGGTTGTCGTTGATTTTTCCTGAGTTTTTCCATTGTTTTAGTAGAAAATTCGTCATTAAAATCATCGTTTGGTTTCCGTTAAGAATTACCAATTCATTTTCTAAATTACGAACTACAACTCCTAAACGGTCACAATCAGGATCTGTTCCGATCACAATATCACCATCAACTTTTCCTGCAAGTTCCACTGCCATTTTTAAAGCTTCTGGTTCTTCAGGGTTAGGTGATACTACCGTTGGGAAATCTCCATTTGGTACACGTTGTTCTTCAACAATATTAACGTTGGTATAACCCGCACGTTTTAAAGTTTCAGGAATAGCTGTAATAGATGTTCCGTGTAAAGAGGTGAAAACTATGTTTAAGTTTTCTTTAGCTTCTTTAGAAGTATCAAAACTTCCATTTTTTATAGATGAATTAATAAAAACATCATCAACATCTTTACCTATATATTGAATTAAGCTATCGTTAGCTTCAAACTTAATTTCAGAATACTCTAATTTATTTATTTCTGCAATAACTCCAGAATCTTGAGGTGGCACTAATTGTCCGCCATCTTGCCAATATACTTTATAACCATTGTATTCTGGTGGATTGTGAGATGCTGTTAATACAATACCACAATGACAATCTAAATGTTTTAGTGCAAATGATAATTCTGGGGTTGGTCTTAAATCTTCAAATAAGAATACTTTAATTCCATTAGCAGAAAATACATCTGCAACCAATTTTCCAAATGTTTTACTATTGTGTCTACAATCAAAAGCAATTGCCACTTTTAATTCTTCACCAGGAAACGATTCTTGTAAATAGTTACTTAAACCTTGAGTGTTTTTACCTAATGTATATTTATTCATTCGGTTGGTTCCAAGGCCCATAATACCACGCATTCCACCTGTTCCAAATTCAAGATCTTTATAAAAACTCTCCTCTAACTCTTTCGGATTAGTAGCTATTAGATTTTTTATTTCTTTTTGAGATTCTTCATCAAAAGTTGGCGTTAACCAAGAATTAACACGTTCTAATATTTCAGGTTTAATATGAATCATGAGTAGAATGAATTTATGTTGAATAAAATTGATTGAGTAACAAAAATAAACAATCTTACAATTTAAAGACGAGAATCATCTTATAATTAAACTGTTTTAGATAAATTAAGTTCTTGTTTAATATAGTAGCGCTGCTGGTTTTGGCGGTTTGTACGTAAAACAAGTTCTCCTATAAAACCAGCAATAAATAGTTGTGAACCAATTATCATTGTAGAAAGTGAAATATAGAATTGCGGACGGTCTGTAATGAGTCTTCCGGTTGGGTTTAAAAATAATTTATCGATACCTAGATAAAATGCAAAACCAAAACCAATAATAGTCATTACAACACCAAGAGCACCAAATAAATGCATAGGTCTTTTTCCGAAATGTGAAACAAACCAAATGGTTATTAAATCTAAAAAACCATTAATAAAACGGTTCATGCCAAATTTAGTTTGGCCATATTTCCGAGCTTGATGAAGTACTACTTTCTCACCAATTTTAATAAAACCTGCATTTTTTGCTAAGACAGGGATATAACGATGCATTTCGCCATAGACATCAATGTGTTTAACAACAGTATTACTGTAAGCTTTTAAACCGCAGTTAAAATCGTTAAGGTGTACGCCAGATGTTTTTCTAGCAGCCCAATTAAATAATTTTGATGGTAAATTTTTAGAGATGACAGAGTCGTAACGTTTCTTTTTCCAACCAGATACAAGATCTAGACCTTCGCTCTTTATCATTTTAAAAAGCTCTGGTATTTCCTCAGGATTATCTTGTAAATCTGCATCCATGGTAATAACAACCTCACCTTCAGCTTTTGCAAAACCTGCATGTAAAGCTTGAGATTTACCAAAATTTTTCAAAAACCTTATGCCTTTTACATTGGGGTTTATTTCACCGAGTTCAGAAATAATTTCCCAAGACTGATCTGTACTACCGTCATCTATAAATAAAATTTCATAAGAAAACTGATTGGATAGCATCACAGATACAATCCAATTATGTAGTTCCTTTAAGGATTCTTCCTCATTAAGTAGTGGTATGACTACTGATATATCCATAGATTTTTGATATAATTTCTAAACCTCAAAAGTAAAGAAATTAATTAAGCCGCGTGAGGATCCTTGCGTTTTGTGGCTAGAGCAACAATAAGACCGATAACACTGTATGCAACAAGTTGATAAGCATTTGTCTTAACGGTATTTCCTAAAGAGAAAAAGCTATCCTCAGCTTGCATTTGTTCCATAGCTTGGTCTATTGCTTCTTGTGGAGCATTAAAGTTAGACATCATTGCAATTTGAGAGTTTATAATTTTTTCTTGAAGAATAATAGCCGCTTCGGGATCTACAACATTAAAAATAATGAAGCCTATTAATGCCGGGATTAAAGTTCCGATGGCAATTGTAATAAAGAAGGCAGAAAAAGCTTCTTTAAAGCTAATAAAACCGCCTAAAAGTTTTCTAGCTTTTATTGCAGATATAATTCCAAAAACAATAACTAATAACATCTGACCAATACCAAACCACCATTGTGTAAACAAATCTAGATAAACAGCATAGCCTATAATTGTAAAAGATGATAGGATTAGACCAAGATATAGACCATAGTTAATTGCTGAAGATTTTAAAGATTTATCCATTTTAAAATAAGTTTTTTGATTAATTAACTAGTAAGTATGCAAAGTTACAGATTTGTTACATACATTTGTAAAATAAAATTATCAAAAAAGATTGCAGGTTTGTGAAAAATAATTAAATTTGCACCTCGAAAAAATCGAATTTATTTAAAGCATTTAGTAATGAAAGCAGGAATACACCCAGAAAATTATAGAATTGTAGCGTTTAAAGACATGTCAAATGAAGAGGTGTATTTAACGAAGTCTACAGCAGACACAAGTGAAACTATCGATGTAGATGGTACTGAATATCCATTAGTAAAATTAGAGATCTCTAGAACATCTCACCCTTTTTACACTGGTAAATCTAAATTAGTAGATACAGCTGGTCGTATTGACAAGTTCAAAAACAAATATGCTAAGTTTAAAAAATAAACTTTGCTTATTAACATTATATAAAAAGCCTTTCTGTTGTCAGAAAGGCTTTTTTATTTTAAACAATTAAGTTATTTTTGAGTTATAATATTTTAGATATAACAGCAACCACTAATTCTAAACACTTCATGAATTATATATTATTCGACGGTCCTTACCGCAACAATCTCTTACCATTTACATTTACAAGACCAGTTGCAGATCTAAGAATTGGTATTTTAACAATTCGTCAGAAATGGGAATCTTATTTAGAATATACCACAACAACGATTACTGAAGATTATCTAGCAGATAAGTTTCCTATGGTAGAAATGGAGGAGAACATTATGATTAATGCTTCTTTTTTACCTAATGTTGAAGTGATAGCCTTTGTGAAAAATTTGAGTCATAATCAAGCACTTTTCAAAGGTGAAGATGTTATTGCTTTTTTTATCAAGGAAGGTGAAGAAGTTAGCGATTTTTCAACATTTGAAGCTGTTGAATTTGATGGTGATATTTTAACAATAGAACATACTTGGGATATTTTTTCTAAAAATGGGGATGCAATTTTAGAAGATTTTAATCTAATTACAAAGGATAGAAAATCAGAACCTATACCTGCGACGATAAATACAATAAATCCGGAAAATATATTTATAGAAGAAGGGGCGACCTTAAATTTTGCAACTTTAAATGCTAGTTCAGGACCCATTTATATAGGTAGAGATTCAGAAGTAATGGAAGGATCTATAGTTAGAGGGCCTTTTGCACTTTGCCATGATGCCACTTTAAAAATGGCAAGTAAGATCTATGGGGCAACTACAGTGGGACCACATAGTAAAGTTGGAGGAGAGGTTAATAATTCCGTTATTTTCGGATATTCTAACAAAGGGCACGATGGCTTTTTAGGAAATTCCGTTTTAGGTGAATGGTGTAATCTTGGGGCAGATACCAACAATAGTAATCTAAAAAACAACTATGCAGAAGTGAGACTATGGGATTACGAAACAGAAGGTTTTGCAAAAACAGGATTACAATTTTGTGGCTTAATGATGGGGGATCATAGCAAATGTGGAATCAATACTATGTTTAATACAGGTACTGTCGTTGGCGTAAGTGCTAATATCTTTGGAAGTGGTTTTCCTAGAAATTTTGTACCTAGTTTTTCTTGGGGAGGAAGTAAAGGCTTTGTAACCTATAAAACAGATAAAGCTTTTGAAGTATCTGAAGTTGTGATGCATAGACGTAAAATAGAGTTTACAGAAAAAGATAAAGCTATTTTAGAACATGTATTTGAAGAAACAAAACAATATAGAAGAGATTAAGATATGTTGAAACTAAAATTTACATTACTCGTTTTGTTAGTTTTTACTTTTGGGTTTTCTCAAAGCAAAGACGTTGAAGTTAAAAATTTAGAAATAAATACTAAGTTGGATCATTTTGCTCCTCGCGTTGTAGGTGATAAAATATTTTTTAGTGCTAATCTTACAACTAAAAGAGGTCGTGCCATAAAAGATAAATATGATGGATTTGTATTTAATATATATGAAGGTTCTATCGATGGAAATGGGGAGATTAAAAACGAAAAACCTATAACTAAGACAGAACTAGGGCAGTTTAATATGTCTGCAGCTACCTACTCTAAAGATGGTAAGTATATGTATTTTACCACAAACCAATTAGGTAAAGGAAATAATAGGTATAAAGGAATTGAGACTTTTAATCTTCAGATTCAACGAGCAGAATATGTAGAAGGTAGTGGTTGGACAAACTTTACAACCTTGCCATTTTGCGATCCAGACTTTAATTTTTTACATCCAGCCTTAAGTCCAGATGAGTCTACTCTTTATTTTGTAGCAACTGTGAAGGGAACAAAAGGAAAATCGGATTTATATAAGGTCTCTGTTAGTAATCATAAAACATATGGGGAAATTAGTAAACTAAGCGAAAAGATTAATTCATCACGTACCGAGATTTATCCTTTTGTTAGTGCAGATAATAAACTTTATTTCACGTCAGATAGACGTGGAGGTAAAGGTAGTTTGGATATTTATAGTTATGATTTAAATTCTGAAAATACGGATGAAATACCAGTATCTTTAGAAGAGCCTATTAATAGTCCTGGTGATGATTTTTCATTTTTTTTAAATGATGATTTAACGACAGGTTATTTATCTTCTAGGCGTCTAAAAGGAGAAGGTGGGGATGACTTGTACTATTTTACAAAATTTTAATTTATAGATTTAGTCTTTTTTTACAGATTTTAGCTCTAGAAGGTTAGTTGCGTTAATACCTAAGCCATCGACGTTTTTTCTAGTGAATCTTACCACTTCATCATAAAACAACGGAACTATTGGTGCAGAATCCATAATTAAAGAATCCATTTTTGTATAAAGTGCTTTTCGTTTTTCTGTGTCAGTTTCGAGATAGGCAGCTTCATACATTTTATCAAATTGAGCATTTTTATAATGCGTGTAATTTGGTCCGTTTGGAGCAAAATTCTTACTATAATATAAAGAAAGATAATTTTCAGCATCAGGATAATCAGCAATCCAACTTGCTCTAAAAAAGTCCACTTGGCCATTCGCTTTAGCATCTTTAAGACTTGATGGAGGTATAACATCGACATTCACTAATAATCCTGTTTTTTGAAGTTCTCGTTGAATAAATTCACAAAAACTTAAATAATTACTTGTAGTTGTAAGTGTGATTTCAGGATTCTTGCTTCCTGTTTCATCTTTATATTCTGAAACTAATTGTTTTGCTAATTCAGGTTGGTAAGTAAATCCGATGTTTTCATCATAACCAGGCAGTCCTTTTGGTATAAAGCCACCATTTGCTGGAATTCCGATGCCATTTCTTAAATACATCATCATTTTATCGCGATCAAAACCGACATTAACAGCTTTCCTTAATTTTTTAGACTGAATGGTGTTAACTACTGCTTCCATAAAAAAGCCTAAATATTCGGTGTTTAAATAGGGGCCTCTAATCATTTTTACATCCTTAGCATAATTAGGTCTTAGCTTGCCATCAGTTGTTAGAATTTCATCTTTATAAGAACCATCTAATCCTGAAACAAAATCAATATTTCCTTGAGCAAATTGTAAAAATTCACTTTGCTTATCTGGTAAAAAAGTAATGGCTACGGCTTCTAGATAAGGTAATTGTTGACCAATTGAATCTGTTTCAAAATAATGATTGTTTCGTCTAAAAACTAATTTTAAATTTTCTTCCCAGCGTTTAAATTTAAAAGGTCCAGTGCCAATGGGGTGAGATCTAAAGTCGTTACCATAATGTTCAACAATTTCTTTAGGGACAACAGAACAATATTTCATGGTTAATAAACCTAAAAATGCAGGAAAAGGTTGTTTCAATTTAATTTGAAATACAGAATCATTGATCGCAGAGAAATCTTCTACTTTGTTTAAAACCCAACTTCCTGGTGAAGCTATGGCTTTATCTTTTAATCTGTTGAAGCTATATTCAAAATCTGAAGCATTAACCTGTCTTGTAGAATCTTTTCCGAATAATTCATGTTTATGAAAAAACACATCATTTCTAAGATTAAAAGTATAAACCGTTGCACTATCTGAAATTGAACATGTTTTAGAAATAGAGGGTTGCACATTTAATTGGTCGTCCATTTGTACCAATCCGTTAAATAACTGATTGGTAGCCCAAATATCTGCTAAATCTTTAGAAAACGCAGGATCTAAAGAACCTATGTTTTTATGTTCGTTGTATCTGAATACTTCAGTCGTTAATTGTGGGTTTTCATTTGAACGACATGAGAAAACGAATAAAAATAGAGAACAGTAAAGTAGACTGTTGAATAAGGAGGGTGTGAATTTTAGCATATAACTTATATGTTGTAAATTTGCCAACTTGGTAAAAGTACAAGAATGAATCCAACTAAAAAAGTCGCATTTTACACACTAGGTTGTAAACTTAATTTTTCTGAAACGTCAACAATAGCGAGAAGCTTTAGTGAGGAGGGGTTTGATCGTGTAGATTTTAAAGAATCAGCAGATATATATGTTATAAATACTTGCTCGGTTACCGAAAATGCAGACAAGAGATTTAAGTCCATTGTAAAACAAGCTCAGAAGGTAAATCCGGATGCTTTTGTTGCAGCAATTGGTTGTTATGCTCAATTGAAACCTGAAGAATTAGCAGATGTAAATGGCGTAGATTTAGTTTTAGGAGCTACTGAAAAATTCAAAATTACAGATTACCTTAATGATTTAACTAAAAATGATTTTGGTGAAGTACATTCTTGCGAAATAGAAGATGCTGACTTTTATGTTGGTAGTTATTCTATTGGAGATAGAACTAGAGCATTTTTAAAGGTTCAAGACGGTTGCGATTATAAATGTACTTACTGCACTATTCCTTTAGCAAGGGGTATTTCTCGTAGTGATACTATGACGAGTGTACTTAAAAATGCTAAAGAAATATCAGAACAAGGTATTAAAGAAATTGTACTTACAGGTGTTAATATTGGTGATTACGGTAAAGGTGAATTTGGGAATAAAAAACACGAACATACATTTTTAGACTTAGTTACAGAACTAGATAAAGTTGAAGGTATTGAGCGTTTAAGAATTTCTTCAATTGAACCTAATTTACTTAAGAATGAAACTATTGATTTAGTTTCGAAATCGAGAGCATTTGTACCTCATTTTCATGTGCCATTACAGAGTGGGAGTAACGTTATTCTTAAAAAGATGAAGCGTCGCTATATGAAAGAATTATATGTAGATCGTGTCACTAAAATTAAGGAAGTAATGCCAGACGCTTGTATTGGTGTTGATGTTATTGTTGGTTTTCCTGGAGAAACTAATGAGATCTTTTTAGAGACGTACAATTTTTTAAACGATTTAGATATTTCTTATTTACATGTGTTTATGTATTCGGAGCGAGATAATACGGAAGCAGCTGAAATGGGTGACGTTATACCTAAAAATGTTAGAGCCAAACGTAGTAAAATGCTGAGAGGTTTATCTGCTAAGAAGCGTCGTGCATTTTATGAAAGTCAGCTAGAAACTGATCGTACTGTTTTATTTGAAGGTGAAAATAAAGAAGGATACATCCATGGATTTACAGAAAACTATGTAAAAGTTAAAGCGCCTTGGAATCCAGAGTTGGTAAACACACTTCACAGTGTAACTCTTACTAAGATTGATGAGGATGGTCTTGTTCGATTTAATTTTCAAGAAGATTTAGTTGCTAACTAACTGTCTTTTATTTTTTTCTTCTTAAAGTTTTTAATAATAAGTTATTTCGTTCTACCTTTGAAATCAAGTAAATTCTTACAATGAAAAATATTATTAACGCTTTTTTTATTCTTTGTTTAGCAGTTGCTACAAGTTCTTGTACGGAAAGTGATAAATCTAAAGTGATAGGTGTTTGGAAATTAAAAACCCGAACAACCGATATTCCTTTTGATGTTAATAATGACGGTTCATTTAGCACTAATCTAGTTGATGAAATTGACTGTAACGAAATAGAAACTTTAACTTTTGAGGGGAACGGAACGGTTTTTTCAGGGAACGAAGCTTCAGTAAAACTAAAGTATTTTAAGACAGCAGATTCTAATACTTATGGTCTTAATGTTGAATGTAATAAAGATGGAGTTATTAGTTTTGCTTCTAGTTATAATGAGATTGATGAGAACACTATTCAGGTTTCAGGTAAAGATTATGTGATTAGTAATAATGAAATGACTGTTATTTTTGAAGGTGCTGTAAAAATTTATAATGAAGATTTTTCTGAAATTATAGAAACGAGAGATTTAACTCTTGTTTATACAAAATAAAAATGTGCTTAGTTATTGAGCAAAAAAAATCCGAAACAACTAAGTTTCGGATTTTTTTATGATATTTAATTCTTCCTTCTTATATACGAATTCCTACTGGTAGCATTCGTTTATATTTTCTGTTTCGTCTTACGTATTTTGCGATTTCAGGGCTTGTTGGTACAACACTTATATCCCTTTCCTTAATATTACTAAAAACTAAATCTATAAACTCTAATTCAAATTCATCTGTTCTAATAGTCTCAGGAATAATCATTTTGGTTAAAAATATTTTTCGCTCTTGCAAAGAATATTCTATAATAGCCATCTCATTTTCAACGTTTAATTCAAATTGACGTAAAAAATCATTATCAATCAGTTCAATAGTTTCTGTCATATTTGTTTAATTTTTTAATTAGCAGTTGGAGAGTAGATACTATATTTTATATAGTTTTGTATCTCAAAGATACGCAAAATTGAGCTATAATCCTAAATGACTAGTGTTAAAACCTTGCTGAGTAATGATTTATAGTGGTGTGTTTAGATTTCTTTAACAAAACGATTGTCTAAAGCTAAAACAAATGAAAATAGAACTTACACATGTTTATTTAATGCCAGGTATGGCTGCTAACCCTACTATATTTGAGCATATTAAGTTACCTGAATCTATATATGAAATTCATTGGTTAGAATGGCAAATTCCTGATAAAAAAGAGACACTTCAACAATATGCGCACCGTATGTGTAGTTTTATAAAGCATGATAATATAGTTTTGCTAGGGGTATCATTTGGTGGGATTTTGGTCCAAGAGATGAGTAAGTTAATTAAAGTTAAGAAGTTATTTGTGGTTTCTAGCGTAAAATCTCATCACGAATTACCTAGGCGATTTAAACTACTTAAGGCAACCAAAGCTTATAAAATTTTACCAACTCAATTGGTTAGTAATATAGATTTGTTGGCTAAATATGCTTTTGGTGAGACTGTAAAAAAACGTGTAGATTTATATAAAAAATATCTTTCTGTAAGTGATAAGACTTATTTGGATTGGTCAATAAAACAAGTGGTGTGCTGGGAACAAGAAGAACCACATTCTGAAGCTATTTATATCCACGGAGATAAAGACGTTATTTTTCCACATTCATGCACGGGGAATTGTATTGTTTTAAAAGGAGGAACACATATTATGATCATTAATAAGTATAAATGGTTTAACGAAAATTTACCAAAACTTATAGAGTCTTGAATTGAAGAATGATTGAAGAATGAGTATATTTATAAAAAAGAGTTTAAATAGGAAATTATTAAATAAGCAGTTTTAAAGTGTTTTTAGTTAAAGTATTAGTGAATATCTTATAAACTGTAGTAGTTAAAAAATGAAACGTATGAAAATCATAAAAAATAGTTTAGCATTAGTAGGAGTCGTTTGTGTATCTGGCTTATTTATTTTTGCAATGCAAAAAACACCAGAAAAAGAAAATGCTTTATCTGATTATGTGTTGGGTAAAGATGATCCTATTGTAAATAATTATAATGTGTATGCCTTAGAAATGCCTGAAGACTTAAATTTTGCAGGTGAATTAGTGCCGATTAATGATCCCGATATTTATGAACGTATGGATAGAGAATTATTGGTAAATACCTATTGGCAATCTAACGGCTTATTAATGTTTAAGCGTGCTAAAAAATATTTTCCAATTATAGAACCAATTTTGAAGAAAAATGGAATACCAGATGATTTTAAATATTTAGCTGTAATTGAAAGTGGATTAATTCAGACAGCAATATCACCAGCAGGTGCTAGTGGTATGTGGCAAATTATGGCAGCTACAGGAAGAGAGAATGGCTTAGAAGTGAATTCTAACGTAGATGAACGTTATAATATAGAAAAAGCAACAGAAGTGGCTTGTGATTATTTAAAGAGAGCTAAAAATAATTTAGGATCTTGGACAAAAGCAGCAGCTGCATATAATGCAGGTAACGCAGGTGTTTCTAGACGATTAAAAGAGCAAGATGTTACAGGTTATTACGATTTGTTATTAGGTGAAGAAACTGGACGTTATGTGTTTAGAATTGTAGCTTTAAAAGAAATTCTTTCTAATCCTGATAAATATGGGTTTAACTTTAATAAATCACATTTGTACAAAGAAGTGCCAACTTACAAAGTAAAAGTAGATACGGCGGTAACAGACTTTGCTCAGTTTGCTAAACAATTTGGTATCAACTATAAAATTCTAAAACTTCATAACCCTTGGTTAAGAGAACCATTTTTAAATAATAAATCAAGAAAACTTTATGAAATAGAAATTCCTAAAGAAGGCTATTATAATACACTTCCTTAAATTTTGGAATTTATAAAAAATCATATTTGGCAAATTTTAATTGTATTCAATTATACACTTGCATTATCTGCAGTGGCAACAATTTTGCTAAAAAAAATAAACCCAACAAAGGCATTAAGCTACATCATCGGATTGTTAGCACTACCTTTTTTGGGTTTAATTGTATACTATCTTTTCGGACAAGAATACCGAAAAACTAAAATATTCAGTAGAAAGAATGTTTTAAACCAGACGATTATAAAAAAGATTCAAGAGCAATTAGAATTAAATACCAAATCAATTAATAAGGTTGATGATTTACTCGATCAAAAATCAAAATTAATACCTTTATTGTATAATAGTGAAAAATCAAAACTCACGATTAATAATGAAGTAAAGCTTATAAAAAATGGTGACGATAAGTTTAAATTACTATTCAAAGATATCAAAGAGGCAAAACATCATATTCATTTAGAGTATTTTGCAATAGAAGATGACCAAATAGGTACAGAGTTATTAAATCTATTATGTGAAAAAGCAAGTGAAGGCTTAGAGATTAGAATTGTTATTGATGATGTAGGGAGTTCTATTTCATCTAAAATGAAGCGGAAAATAAAAGATTGTGGTATTCAAATGCATTCTTTTATGCCTGTCTTGTTTTCTAAATTTACAGGTCAGATGAACTATCGTGATCATCGCAAAATCACGGTTATTGATGGAAAAATAGGGTATGTTGGAGGGATAAATGTTTCAGATCACTATGTAAATGCTAATAACGATAGGTATTGGCGTGATACACATATTCGTTTGGCAGGTGAAGCCGTAAAACCGTTACAAATTTTATTTTTTACAACATGGGATTTTGTTTCAGATAATGCATTAGAAATGTCTAAATCTTATTTTCCTGATCATAACTGTAAAGAAAATGTACCATTACAAATAGCTGCAAGTGGCCCAGATACGGATTGGTCTAATATTATGGAATCTATTTTTATAGCCATTACAAATGCAGAAGATTATGTTTATATCACCACACCATATTTTATTCCTAATAGTGAGATTCTTACAGCGCTGCAAGTTATAGCGAGAAGTAATATTGAAGTGAAAATTATAGTTCCTAAAAAGTCTGATTCTTGGATTGCAGAATACGCAACCAATTCTTATTTAGAAATGCTTTTAGCAGCAGGTGTAGAGGTGTATCATTATACAAAAGGATTTGTGCATGCAAAAACGATGGTTGTAGATGGAGTTTTTAGTACAGTTGGTACTACTAATATGGATTATAGAAGTTTCAATATTAATTTTGAAGTCAATGCTTTGATTTATGATAAAAAAATAAGTAGCGAACTGACTGAGTTTTTCAATGAAGATCTAAAAGATTGTGAAAAACTTGAATGGCAATCGTGGAAAAAACGGCCTAAACGCACAAAAATTATTGAAGCTATAGCGCGTTTAATGGCACCTTTACTATAATTGAGATTCTATTTTATATTATAATAATGAGTTAAAATTTAAATCAGGTTTAATTAAATTAATATATTTGCCGACTTAAAATAAATTATCAAGAATCTCAAAAGGAGATAGCAACCTGCATTAACAAGCAAGGTGCTAAAAAGATAAGCCAATACTTTGGAAAAAATGTTAATCTAATTTTTCTTTCTTATTTGCTTTCTGTCTTCTTTTTAAGAAATAAAAGAATGAATAAATTAAAACAAATAGCACCAAACTTTACAGCATTAATTCCATTATTAGTTTTTGTAATTACCTTTTTAGGAATAGGTATTTATAAAGATGATTTTTATCTATTGCCAGCACCAATTGCTGTTATTGTTGGTATTGTCGTTGCATTTCTAATCTTTAAGCAATCTATTAACGAAAAGATAGAAATACTTTTAAAAGGCTGTGGGGACAATAAAATACTAACCATGTGTTTAATTTATTTGTTAGCAGGTGCTTTTGCGGCAATTACCAAATCTACAGGAAGTGTAGATGCGATAGTTAATCTGGGTATGGACTATATTGCTATTCAATATATTTATTTAGGAATTTTTTTAATAGCAGCATTTTTATCTATCTCAACAGGGACTTCCGTTGGTGCTATTGTAACGCTTGCACCAATTGTAGTTGGCTTTTCAGGACAAGGCGATATTTCTTTAGCAGTGCTTTGTGGTGCTTTATTGGGAGGATCTATGTTTGGAGATAATTTATCTGTAATATCCGATACAACTATAGCAGCTACGCAGTCTTTAGATTGTAAAATGAGTGATAAATTTAAAGAAAATATAAAAATAGCACTTCCAGCGGCATTAATAACTTTAGTTATTTTAACAGTACAAGGTTTAGATTTAAGTTCTAGTATTTTAGATGATGTTGATTACGATTATTCAGTAATAAAAATCGTTCCTTATATATTAGTTATTCTGCTATCTGTAATAGGTGTAAATGTGTTTGTAACTCTATTTTTCGGAATTATTTCAGCGGGTATTTTGGGTGTTTTCGATGGTGATTTTACAGTCATGGAGTCCACAAGAATTGCATATACAGGTTTTACAAATATGACAGAAATTTTCTTACTATCTCTGTTAACAGGTGGCTTAGCTGCTTTGGTAGAAAGAAATGGAGGTATAGACTATATTTTAAATAAAATAAAAGTTCTTATTAAAAGTAAAAGATCTGCTCAATTTGGTATTGCCGCTTTGGTGAGTACTATAAATATGGCTATTGCAAACAATACAGTATCTATAATTATATCGGGGCCTATTGCAAAAACAATAAATGATGAGTATGGATTAACAAATAGAAAAACAGCCTCAATATTAGATGTTTTTGCTTGTATTATTCAAGGTATATTACCTTACGGAGCTCAAGTTTTAATGATTCTGAGCTTTTCTGAAGGTCGGATAGATTATGTAGATTTAATTCAAAACACGTGGTATTTGCTTATATTGTTTGTAACAACAATTTTATTAATAAGCTTTGAACCTTTGTTTACTAAGAAGATAAAGAAGTAAAAGAATTATCTCTTACTTCTTCTATTTTGTCTAGATGATGTTGGTTGTCCGTACTGATGCTTTGGTATTGAAGCTTTTTTCATTTGTTGCTTCATCATTTTAATTTGATCAGCTAACATATCGCGTTTATCTAATTTTTCTGCTTCAGCCAATAACTTTTGAGCCTCTGGTTTTTTGCGTTTTGAAAAAGCAATTCCGGCTAAGTTTAATTTTGCCATGGCTAAATCATGATCCATTGATAAACCTAAATCAATAGCTTTTTTAAAATAACCTTCTGCTTCATTCATATTGGTTTGAGAAACCATAATACCATTCAGATAGTTTAAATAGCCTTGTTGTTTCTTAACTAGTGCTCCTTCAGGATTTTTGATTTTGTCTAACCACTTCTTAGAACCTTCAAAATCTTGTTTTCTAAGCTTTAAGAAAGCTAACAAAATCATTTCATTTTTAAAGTAAAGAAAAATAAATATAGTAGACAGTAATAGGTACATAATACCGTTACCTATGTAACCTTCAGTAAATTGATATATACCATAACCGATGATTAATGCGGCGATGGCTAATTTTATATTTTTATTAAACATATTTCTGTGTATTTTTACAGTGTGCAAAGATAATAAAAACTAAGAGTTAAAAATCTATTCAAAATTTTTCTTTTGCTATTTGCTAATGTAAAAAGTTGTTGTATATTTGCACGCAGTTTTGAGATAGCTCTCAAATATAAAATGATTATAAGATTTAAAATATAAGAACATGCCAAAAAGAACGTTTCAACCGTCAAAAAGAAAAAGAAGAAACAAACATGGTTTCAGAGAGAGAATGGCTTCTGTTAACGGAAGAAAAGTTTTAGCACGTAGAAGAGCTAAAGGCAGAAAGAGGATCTCTGTATCTTCAGAAACAAGACATAAAAAATAATGATTAACAATTGTTAATATATTAGGGCGTTACTTAGGTGTAACGCCTTTTTTTATACTCAAGAGATACTTATTTTTGCACACCATAACATTTTTTACACATGCCGAAAAACAAAAACATTAAATCGATATTACTTATAGGATCTGGTCCAATCGTTATAGGCCAAGCTTGTGAATTTGATTATTCAGGATCTCAAGCACTTAGATCGCTAAGAGAAGATGGAATTGAAACAATTCTTATCAATTCTAATCCAGCAACAATAATGACAGATCCGACGATGGCGGATCATGTTTATCTGTTGCCATTAACAACAAAATCCTTAATTCAGATTTTAAAAGAACATCCGCATATAGATGCTGTTTTACCTACAATGGGAGGACAAACAGCTCTTAACCTTTGTATTGAAGCTGATGAAAAAGGAATTTGGGAAGATTTTGATGTAGATATTATAGGTGTAGATATCGATGCTATAAATATTACTGAAGATAGAGAAAAATTTAGAGAATTAATGCTAAAAATTGGTGTCGGTATGGCGCCTCAAGCTACGGCAACATCTTACCTTAAAGGAAAAGAAATTGCACAAGAGTTTGGTTTTCCTTTGGTTATTAGAGCTTCTTATACTTTAGGAGGTGAAGGTGCTTCTTTTGTACATAAAGAAGAGGATTTTGATAAATTATTAACGCGTGGATTAGAAGTATCTCCAATTCATGAAGTTATGATTGATAAAGCTTTAATTGGCTGGAAAGAATACGAATTAGAGCTACTTAGAGATAAAAATGATAATGTTGTAATTATCTGTACTATCGAGAATATGGATCCAATGGGAATCCATACTGGTGATTCTATTACTGTAGCACCAGCAATGACTTTATCTGATAAAACGTACCAAAAAATGCGTGATATGGCAATCCATATGATGCGTAGTATTGGTGATTTTGCAGGTGGATGTAACGTTCAGTTTGCTGTAAGTCCTGATGATGAAGAGAATATAATAGCAATTGAAATTAATCCTCGTGTATCACGTTCATCAGCATTAGCAAGTAAAGCAACAGGTTATCCTATTGCCAAAATTGCAGCAAAATTAGCTATTGGTTATAATTTAGATGAATTACATAACCAAATTACTAAATCGACTTCTGCCTTATTTGAACCAACGTTAGATTATGTTGTTGTTAAGATTCCACGTTGGAATTTCGATAAATTTGAAGGATCAGACAGAACTTTAGGTTTACAAATGAAAGCTGTAGGAGAGGTGATGGCTATTGGTCGTTCTTTCCAAGAAGCGCTACATAAAGCAACTCAATCTTTAGAAATTAAGAGAAATGGCTTAGGTGCAGATGGTAAAGGTTATACAGATTATGATACTGTAATCGAGAAATTAACTTTCGCAAGTTGGGATCGTGTTTTTGTAATTTACGACGCCATTGCTATGGGAATTCCTTTAAGTCGTATCCATGAAATCACTAAGATTGACATGTGGTATTTACGTCAGTATGAAGAATTATTTGAACTTCAAAAAGAGATATCTACTTATACTATTGATACTTTAGATCGCGAATTATTATTAGAAGCGAAACAAAAAGGTTATGGAGACAGACAAATTGCTCACATGTTGGGTTGTCTAGAAAGTGCTGTTTACAATAAACGTAGCGAGTTAAAAATAAATCGTGTATTTAAACTGGTAGATACATGTGCTGCAGAGTTTAAAGCACAGACACCATACTATTATTCAACATTCGAAAGTGAAGTAGAAACAGCTGATGGAGAAATTTACGTTCAAAACGAAAGTGTTGTTACCGATAAAAAGAAAATTATAGTTTTAGGATCTGGTCCAAACAGAATTGGTCAAGGTATTGAGTTTGATTACTGTTGTGTTCATGGTGTTTTAGCTGCTGCTGAATGTGGTTATGAAACAATCATGATTAACTGTAACCCAGAAACGGTTTCTACAGATTTTGATATTGCTGATAAATTATATTTTGAACCTGTATTCTGGGAACATATCTACGATATTATTCAACATGAAAAACCAGAAGGTGTCATTGTACAATTAGGTGGACAAACCGCATTGAAGCTTGCTGAAAAGTTAGAGAAATGGGGTGTTAAGATTATGGGAACTAGCTTTAAAGCTTTAGATTTAGCTGAAGATAGAGGTAGTTTTTCTAACATCTTAAAAGAACATAATATTCCATATCCTGAGTTTGCTGTTGCAGAAACTGCAGATGAAGCTTTAGCGATATCTGATGTTTTAGATTTCCCTATTTTAGTAAGACCTTCTTATGTACTTGGTGGGCAAGGGATGAAAATTGTTATTAATAAAAATGAATTAGAACAACATGTTGTTAATTTATTAAAATCTATACCAGGAAATAAATTGCTATTAGACCATTATTTAGATGGAGCTATTGAAGCCGAAGCAGATGCAATCTGTGATGGTGAAAATGTTTACATTATAGGGATTATGGAGCATATTGAGCCTTGTGGTGTACACTCTGGGGATAGTAATGCAACGTTGCCTCCTTTTAATTTAGGCGAATTTGTATTACAACAAATTAAAGATCATACTAAGACCATTGCTTTAGCATTAAATACCGTAGGCTTAATTAATGTACAATTTGCTGTAAAAGATGATATTGTTTATATTATTGAAGCTAACCCAAGAGCGTCTCGTACGGTACCTTTTATTGCGAAAGCTTATAAAGAACCTTATGTAAATTATGCAACTAAGGTAATGTTAGGAGAGAAAAAGGTAACTGATTTTGATTTTAATCCTCAATTAGAAGGTTATGCGATTAAGCAACCCGTATTTTCATTTAATAAATTCCCTAATGTAAATAAACAATTAGGACCTGAAATGAAAAGTACAGGTGAAAGTATCTTATTTATAGATAGTTTAAAGGATGATCAGTTTTATGATTTATATGCAAGAAGAAAAATGTATTTGAGTAAATAATGGCACGGTTTTCGATTAAGTGTAATTGTTATTTATTAATAATTATTAACTTAGCCTATTAATGCCCTACTTATATGAAACAAAAATTACTCATTTTACTATTCTTTATATCTGCATATTCTTTTGCTCAGGTATCACCAACTCAAATTGAAGAGTTTACGATATCTCCTAACCCAGCAAATAGTACTCTTAATATTACATTGCCAAATACAGATGGCGATTTAAAATTAGAGGTTTTTGATGTCTTAGGAAAGCGAGTTTATAAAGGTGTGATTACAAAATTAGAGTGGTCAGTAAATGTCTCTAATTGGAAGAAAGGAGTTTATTTAGTTAGACTCTCTGATGACAAAACGACACAAACCAAAAGGTTTATAAAACAATAAACAGATTTTTTATATAAAAAAAAGCCATTTCATTGAAATGGCTTTTTTTATTTTAAATTTCTATTTTAACTCTATAGTCTTTTAAGAGTTCTAAATATTGATCAACGTTTTTATAGATTTCACTTAGATAGGCGTCCTTTTTTACGTCATCTTCACGTCGTTTTATCGCTCTAATAAAACGTTTTGCTTCAATTTTAGAACTTATAACAAGCCCAGGAACAGATTCTGTTTTTCCACCTTCATTAACAGCAACCATAGTGAAATAAGAAGAATTACAATGTTTTATATTTCCTGTTCTAATGTTTTCAGCTTCAACTCTAATCCCAACAACCATTGACGATTTACCAACATAATTAATAGAAGCTTTCATAGTTACCAATTCTCCAACTTCAATAGGTCTTAAGAAGTTTACTTTATCTACAGAAGCAGTTACACAATAACTTCTTGAATGCTTAGATGCACATGCAAAGGCAATTTGATCCATTAAACTTAAGATGTAACCTCCATGAATTTTACCACCAAAATTAGTGTTAGAAGGTAACATGAGTTCTGAAATTTCAATTTTTGATTCTTTTATTGATTTAAACATATATTTTTAAATTTAAGTAAAGTAGGCTTACAAGTATAGCGATTCCAAAACTTATAAGTGTACCAATTAAAATGTATTCCGTTAGTTTTCGTTCTCCAGAAGCGGTAAGATCACCAAATCTAAAAACAGATTTTGCTGTGATTAAAAAACCAACAGCTTCCCAATGATCAGTCGCAATAAATATAAAGACTAACAAGCGCTCTAATATACCAATGTAGGTTCCGGCATCTTTTAAAGATTCTTTGTCTTTTGTAATTTTAGTAATGTTCCATTTAGAAAATATAATTTTCATTATTATAGAAGTCGGTGTCGTTAAAAAAGCAGCACAAATGACCAATAATAGAAAATGAGAACTAAAAGAAAAGGTAAATGGTAAATCTCCTTCAGAGAATAAGATTGTTAAACCTATAATAGAAACGATATGTAAAAGTTGATCTATAAAAAAGTATAAACGTTTTGTTTTTTTATGTTGAAGTAAAAGCTTAGCTCCGTCAATAATGAGATGTAAAGCACCAATACTTAATATTAATAAGGTGTAACTTAAATCCCATACAATTATAAACATCAAGGCGATATGAATACTAGCATGGACATACAGCCAAACTGATTTTAGTTTTTTTCTCTCTTTTGCTTTAACCCATTTATCAGGTTGCATAAAAAAATCACCAATAAGATGCGCTAAGGTCAATTTTAAAATTAATAACATCATAGTTGGCTAATTTTTTGTCTGTATAAACGGTCTAAATCTAATATTTCGTCTAAATAGGCGCGCTTTTGACGCTTACTTACAGCATCTTGGTTAATACCAATAATTTTAGCTAATTCCACTTGAATCATGTTAGGATGTTCTAAACTGAGTTTTACAATTTCGGCAGAATTAACCGTCCAATTATCCATAGCAATAAGCGCTAGCCTAAAATAAAGATTAATTTCTTTATTTAAGATGTTGTCTTTCGTTTTTATTTTAAGGTTTTGTTTGTTTTTTTTTAAAGTTTCAAAAGTTTCACCAGAATAGATAAAGGCTTCACCGTTAGACTCGCTAACAGAATCTCCTTGATAATCTTTTGTGCCAATACCAATAGACATACGTACATCTAAATTTTTAACAGATTTTAGACATGCTTTTATATAAACGGCGTTTCTAAAGCTATCTTCAATAGTTGTACATTCTAATTGAAAGCTGTCTCCTCTATAGATATCGTAAAAATTAGTATCTGTAGTTATTTGAGCTAAAGCAGACTTTAGAGGTGTAAGCCAAAGCTCTTCGTTTGTGGCTTGACGCGATTTTATAATATCTCCAGTAATAATACTCGTCATAATTAAACTATTAATATATCAAATATATTCCTTATTTATGGAATAAACAAGTATATTCCTTTTTAAGGGCATAATTTTAATTATTCTGTTTTAAAGGCATAATATAGATTATGCTTAATTATAGGCATATTTTATAAATCGTCTTCTGAAGCACGTTTTATAATACTTTCAGGAAGTGCTTTTTTAGCTTTAGCACCCATTTTTTTTATTTTTTCAACTCTGGTAATCAAGTTGCCTTTACCATCAACAAGTTTGTTCATCGCAGAAGAATAATCACTTTTAGCAGCATCTATCTTTTTACCAACACTCGTTAAATCGATGACTAAACCTTCAAATTTATCATACAAAGCTCCTGCTTGTTTTGCTATTTCAATGGCATTTTGTTGTTGTTTTTCGTTATTCCACATAGAATCAACAGTACGTAATGTTGCTAAAAGGGTAGAAGGGGTGACAATAACAATGTTCTGCTCAAACGCTTTATTATAAAGAGAATTATCTTCATTTATAGCTACAGCAAAAGCAGGTTCAATAGGAATAAACATCAGTACAAAGTCTGGTGATTCAATATCATATAGATCTTGGTAATTCTTAGCTGACAGTTGGTCTACATGTTTCTTTATAGAATTCACATGTGCTTTTAAAAATAGCGGACGTTCCTCATCTTCTGCGTTAACAAATTGTTCGTATGCCGTTAGTGAAACTTTAGAATCAATAATCATTTTTTTAGAATCCGGAAGGTGTAACACCACATCTGGTAGTACACGAGAACCATCTTCGCGCTGAAAATTTTGCTGTACAAAATACTCCCTATCTTTTTCTAATCCTGATTTTTCTAAAACGCGCTCTAATACCAATTCGCCCCAATTACCTTGTGTTTTACTATCGCCTTTTAAAGCTCTTGTAAGGTTGATGGCTTCTTTTGTCATTTGCTGATTCAGGTCTTTTAAACCTAAAAGTTGCTCTTTTAAAGCCGAATGCATACTGATACTTTCCTTTTGTGTATCATCTACTTTTTTCTCAAAGGTTTTTATTTTTTCTTCAAGCGGATTTAAAATACTTTTTATGTTTTCTTTATTCTGAAGTGTGAATTTTTCTGATTTCTCTTCTAAGATTTTTGAAGCCATTAATTCAAAATCTTTTCGAAGTTGTTCTTGTTGTGTTACAAACTCTTCATCACGTTTTTGATTTTGTTGTTTTAAGTTTTCGAACTCTGTATTCCGTCTTGAAAGCTCTGCATTCAAAAAATCTTTTTCTCTTCTAATTTCTTCACGTTCCGATTCTATTTTAGAACTGTTTTCTTTAGATGCCGCTAATTGTTGATTGAAATATTGAAGTTGTTTTTCGCTTTCTATTTCCGAAGCTTTTTTAACTTCATTGAGTTGTAGCTGAAGATTTGCATTGCGTTCTTCAAGTGTGCTTTTATCACTTTTACTTTTCAATTGCGCAAATTTAAGCCCGATGAAAGCACCAATACTTGCAGAAACAAGACTGGCTATAAAAAGAATGATGGTGTTGTTCATAATTGAAAAGGATATGAATCAAAGATAATTTTTAATGTTGAAAAATGAATAAGAAGAAAATGAAATAAATGTTGAATGTTAAAATTTTCAGTCTACTTCGTCACACGAAAGCTTCCTGTAATCTCATCAAAAACAATCAAGTCTTTAGGGAAAAGGGAATTAAAAATACCTTTAGAAATTAAATTACAAGGTTGATCGCAAACCACATGATCTTTTGTCATTACAATCATGGTGTCGCAAAGTTGAATCGCTAAGTCAATTTCGTGAGAAGAAAACAAAATTGTTTTCCCTGTTTCTTTAGTTAATTTTTGAAGCAGTTTTAAAATGTAAGCCTTATGATACATATCGAGATGCGACGTTGGTTCGTCTAAAACAATGACATCTGTATCTTGTGCTAAAGCGCGTGCAATCATTACTTTTTGTAATTGTCCATCACTAAGTTCGTAACACTTTTTGTCTTTCAGTTCTGAAATATTTACGAGCGTTAAAGCATTATTTATAATCGTTGTGTCTGACTCCGTGAGGTTTCCTATCCAATTGGTATAAGGATGACGACCTAAAGACACCAATTCGAAAACTGATAAGTTTTTAGACGTTAAAGGTTCAGTTAAAACAATGCTTAATTGTTTAGCGAGCTCTGAAATAGAGGTTGTTTTAAGTTCCTTATCTTTCAAATAAATAGAACCAGATAATTCAGGTTGTACTTTAATTAAGGTTCTTAATAAGGTTGATTTTCCGATGCCATTTGCACCAACCAAACCAATTAATTGTCCTTTTTGCAATTCAAAATTAATATTTGATGCAATTAAGGTTTCAGCCTTCTTGGTTTTGTACCCTATGGAAAGTTGATGCGCTTTAAGAATGCTATGTGATGTTTCCTTTTTCATTTTAAAACATCATTTTTCGTTGTTTAACTAATAGCCAAATTACAACAGGCGCACCAACTAAAGCGGTTATGGCATTAATTGGTAAGGTGTAGTCACTTCCAGGAACTTGTGCTATACTATCGCAAATTAACATTACAATAGCACCAAATAAAAATACAGCAGGTAATAATATTTTATGATTTGTTGTTTTAAAAAGCTGTCTTGTTAAATGCGGAATAGCCAAACCAATAAATGCAATTGGACCCGAGAAAGCCGTAATTGTTCCGGCAATTAAACTTGTTGCTAAAATGATAATAAGTCGACTTTGTTTTAAATTTAACCCTAAACTTTTTGCGTAATTATCACCTAATAATAAACTGTTTAGTCCTTTTATAGAGGCTATACTTAATAGCAGTCCAATAGCGTAAATGATAAAGAAAATTAAAAGTTCGTACCAAGATAAGTTACTTAAGCTTCCAAAGCCCCAAAAGACATATTGTTGTAATTGTTCTGCAGAACTGAAGTAAGATAAAACACTAACAACAGCAGAGGTAATGCTCCCAAACATTAAACCAATAATTAAAATAGCCATAGTATCTCTCACTTTGTTTGAAACCGCTAAAACGGCAAGTAACACTAAAAAACTACCTAAACTAGCAGCGATAACAATGCTCCATTTAGCAATAAGTGCTGTAGCAAATAAGCCACCAAAAAGCCCTGAACCTAAAATAACTATAGCAACACCTAAACTAGCACCAGAACTGATGCCTAGAACAAAAGGACCTGCTAAGGGGTTTCTAAACAATGTCTGCATTAATAATCCTGAAATTCCCAGACCTGAACCCACCATAATTGCAGTAAGTGCTTTAGGAAGTCTAAATTCCATAATAATAATTTGCCAAGTATCATTATCAGTTGTAGAGCATAAGCTTTTAAGAACTTCTGAAAATGGAATACTTATAGAGCCAAGACTTATGTTAAGTACAAAACAAAACAAAAGAATAACAGCTAAAATTATAAATTGATATGTGTAGTTGGTTTTCATTAATAAGTAGAGTTTTTAGATTTTTTTATCTTGAAACTCTCAACGTTTTTATTTTAATTTTTTGAAAAAATAAGGTGTGTAATCTTGTAACAATTCTGGGTGGCAAACTTTAATCAAATCTTTTAGAACTAAATCGGGTCTTGCGGTTCCTAATTCATAATATAATACACCACCAGTTGCTCCTGTAGTGTTAGAAAAGCTATAAATATTTTGGTTTTTGAAGGCTTCAAAATTAGTATATAAAGTGTTAGCTTCTTCAAGTTGTTTTAAACTTGTATAATAAGATGGGCTTAACCATAAATCAGCCATTTTTGCTTTATTTAATACGGCTTCAAAACTTAAAGCTAAACTACCATTACCTGTCGTGTTGCTCCATAAATAATTAACATTGGCATCTTTTAGAAATTGAGCTTCTGCACTAGAACCATTTGGCAGATACCATACATCTTTATATAGCGCACCACTAAAAACAGTAGGTTGAAAATCAACTTGTTTAGCGATTTCTTTAGCTTCTAAGTAGTCTTTTTCAATTTTATTAAAGATAGAATCGGCTTCTTTTTCTTTGTTAAATAGTGCCCCAAATAGTTTAATCCATTCTGCTTTTGCTAAAGCAGAAGACTCTACCCAATCTCCATTGTAAATAACAGGAATGCCTACTTTTTTAATCGTTTCAAAGGTTTTGTTTACTCCATCCACACCAAAACCAATTACAACTTCAGGGTTTAATTCTAATAAAACTTCGGTATTTATGCCTTCGTTTTTTCCTAGTTCTCTTACTTTGTTATCGCCTATTAATTTTCTAGTTTTCTCTGATGACACATAATTTGTACCTGGGAATCCCACTAATTTATCTTCAATATTTAGAAGTTCTAAAGCAGGAATATGTGTTGTAGATGTCACCACCATTTTTGTGATTGGGGTAATTATCACGCCATCATAATCATTTTTATTGTAAGTTGTTTTCGCAGCTTGTTCTTTAGTAAGTACCAAATACGTGTATTTTTTTTCAGCCTTTGGCCAGGGCTTTGTTATTTCTATAGTTTTTAGATTGTTAGATTGTGAGATTTTAAAACCTTCAGCATATTTTAGAGGAACCTCTGCTGATATTATGCTATCTAATGTGTTTGAATCGTTATTTTTAGTTTCATTTTTACATGCACTAACGATAAGTAGAAGAATGAAGAATTTAATAATTTTCATGTGTAACCTTTGTAACTAATGTTTATTTATTGAATCGGTAATTTTGTTAAAATTACAGTTATGAGAGACAATTCAAATTTAACACTATATATCATTTCAGGTGTAATCATAGCACATTTTTTAATTGGGTTTATTTATCTTATCTACAAAATGAATAAAAAAAAGTGAGTTCAATCAAGTTTTTGAGATTTTTAAAAGTCTATTTTTGCTAAGAATTAAATTTAAAGATTTTTCTAGCAACTATAAGTTTTTATGCTGAAAATTTTCAACAGTTATAGCTTGAGTTGTAATATGTTTTTTAAAAATATTTGAGATTACTTAGATTAGACAGAAAATAAAATGACTAATTATGAGTTCTTCAAAATAAGTTCAAAACACATAGATTTAAGGTTGAAATTAAATAATCTCTTTAATATATTTTGAGAGAGTATGGCATCTAGGCCTATGCCAGGTCGTAATTTTTAAATTCAATATAAATTTTAAACTAATTACAATGAAAAAAATCATTTTATCAATTTTTGCAATGTCGTTATTAATCGTTTCATGTTCGGAAGACAACGATGATAATATATCAACGGAACCTTTAGGAGCTTATGAAGATGGAATAATAGTTAGTGGAGAAGGAGATCCATCTTCAATTTCTTTTATTTCTGAAGATTTAATGACTTCAGAAAATCAAATTTATTTTAATGTTAATAATGAAGCTACAGGTGTGTATTTACAATCGTTAGGTTTTAATGATGATGATGCATATATTGTTGCAGATGCAGGAACAATTACAGCCGTTAACCGTTACACATTTGAAAAATCAGCAACGATCTCTACAGGGTTAACAACACCAAGATATATTGCTTTTGAAGATAATACAGCGTATGTGTCTGATTGGGGAGATCCTAATGACGCAACGGATGATTATATAGCAGTAATTGATTTAACTTCTAATACTGTAATTTCTACAATTCCTGTTTCTGAAGGTCCTGAACAAATTTTAGAAGAATCTGATAAACTTTACGTGTCTCATAAAGGTGGTTATGGTATTAATAACTTGATTTCTGTAATTAATATAGCAGATAATACAGTTGAAACTATAGCCGTAAATTATGTGCCAGATGAAATGGCAATTAATGATGAAGGTGACTTAGTCGTATTATGTGAAGGTGGTGCAAGTTGGAGTGTGGTTGGAGAAACTTCTGCAGCTCTAGTTAAGATTGACTTATCTGATAATTCTATAATTTCTAACTTAGAATTTTCTGCAGGAGAGCACCCAAGTTTAATGGCTTATGAAGATGGTACAACTTATTATATTTTAAATAACGAAGTATTTAGTTTAACCGATAATGCTACAAGTTTACCAACATCTTCTTTATTTAGTATTACTGCAGCTTATGCTTATGGTTTATCTGTTAATGATAATCAATTATTTGTTACTGATGCTAGCTTTACAGAAAACAGTACTTTATTAGTTTATGATTTGGTATCAGGAGCAGAAACAAATACGTTTAGTGTTGGAGTAGCAGCTTCAAAAATTTATTTTAATTAAATTGATAATACCTCAAAAGGGGATCTCTAATAGTATTGGTTCAGTTTGAATCTTTATAACATAAAAGCCGCTTCTACAATTTGTAGAAGCGGCTTTTAATTTTTATTAATTTAAAATTAATCAATTTGCATATCTTGTTGTAAAGCTGAAATTGGAAGACTTAATTGTTTAATAACCTTAGAGGCTTCTGTAGTTAAGTTTGAAGATCTGCTCGAACCTGATAAATGAGATATAGCTGCTGCTAAAAGCGGCTCATTAATATCCCCAAGAATTCCTAGATTGTTTACTGATTCCGAAAGCACAATATCCGGAACCAAACCTGTAGAAGGCACTAATTCTTCATTTACATTAGTAGATTTGGCAATTAAAGGTTGTAAAGCATAAGTATGGCTTGGGTTTGCTTCAGTATCAGAAAATAGGGTAGGCGAATCGTAGACCGTTCTAGAGGCTTGTGTTTTTCCAACAGTATTTTCACCAATCACTACAACTTCGATATAAGGTTTTAAACTATTAATTACTAATTCACTAGCAGAAGCTGTTCTATTGCTGGTTGTTAGTACGTATACTTTAGAAAGGTTAAGGCTATTTATAGAACCACCACCATCTATTGAGTTTGTAAATAAATAGTCTGTGTCGTTACTCGCTAAGTTTTCATTATAAAATAATTTAGAGTAGATTTCACCTGTAAATTGACCTGTAACCATACTACCCAAATATGCCGCTGTCTGTACCGATCCACCACCATTGTATCTTAAATCTATAACTAATTCACTCACACCAGCAGCCCTAAACTCACCAAAAGCGTCATTAAGATTATCATCAAATTCAATGGTAAAACCATTATACATTAGATAACCAATGTTTATACCATCTACATTTAAAACTTCGGTTTTATGAACAGGGTTTTCGCTATAAGAAACCTTAGTTAAGCTGGCATTAATGCCAGAAAGCTCAACGGTATCGTCATCAGAAGTGTCAGGAGTACCGTTATCGTTATAATCAGCAAAATTTATGGTGTAAGATGTGCTACTTAATAAATCGACATAATTATTTAGAGTTAAATTATTGTCATTAATAGCTCTAAAGATTTGACCACGTTCTAAACCCAAGTTTTCTGCAGGACTATTTGCTAATACTAAAGTTATAGCGCCAAAAACTTCAGTCTCACTTCCCGGTACATAATACAAGTTGTATTCTATTCCGTTACTAAGTGAGATGCCAGATAATGCATTTTGAAGATCAAAATAATTACTGTAAATACCACTAAACCTATCAATTTCGTTTGGTAAGTATAATAAGGATTCAAATAATGCTTCTGGCGAAGCGTAACTATTTAAATAGTCAGTGTATTCATCTGTAGTCGTAAATCTGCTATTAGATAAGTCAGGAATCTCTGATTTATATAAATAGACAAAATTCATTGCTTTCCATACAAAATCATTAATGTCTTCGCCTGCAATAATATTGTCGTCCATGTCATCAAAACAACTTGTTGCACTAAAGGCAACAAGGCAAACCAATAATAAAATCTTTACCTTTTTCATATGTATTACATTTTCTTTTAATAGCAATCTATTACTATAGTCAGTAAAACTCTAAATTTACTTACATTATTATAAATAAAAAAAACTTTGTAACAAAAACTAAAGTGTATCGTCGTAATAATAGAAGGCAATAATATTGACTTCATATCACATAAAAATGATATAACCAACCAATCAAACCAATAATGAAGCAAGCAGATTTTGTAAGCTTAGTAATGCCTTTTAAAGATAAAGTATTTCGTTTAGCCAAACGATTACTTGTTTCTCGTGAAGAAGCAGAAGACGCTACACAAGAAATACTTTTGAAATTATGGAAAAACAGTAAAAAGATCGGTGATTACAAAAATGTTGAAGCTTTTAGTATGACAATGACTAAGAATTTTTGTTTGGATCGTTTAAAATCGAAACAAGCACAAAATTTAAAAATCGTTCATAGTAATTACACGGATAGTAATTCGTCTTTACAAAAACAAGTAGAAGCAAAAGATAGTATAGGCTGGGTTTCTAAAATAATGGAAGACCTACCAGAACAGCAAAAGATAATTGTGCAATTAAGAGATATTGAAGAATACGATTATGCTGAAATTGCTAAAATGCTAGATATGAATGAAACGGCCATACGTGTCAATCTATCGCGAGCAAGAAAAACAATAAGAGAAAAATTAACTAATACACATCAATATGGTATTAAATAATATAGAAAAGTTAATAGAAAAATACAATAGTGCAGAAACCACATTGCAAGAAGAAGCAGAGCTAAAAGCCTATTTTAAAAGCAATAATGTAGCGCCACATTTAGAGCATTACAAGTCGATGTTTCTATTTTTTTCTGAATCTAAAAAAGAACAGTATACCAAAGACGTTCCATTAAACACTAAGAAAACAAAATTGTATCAATGGATTTCTGTCGCAGCAGTAGCTGTTTTAATGCTTGGTTTTTTTATTCCTAATTGGAACAATGAACCCAAAACTCTAGCGGATTATACGCCAGAAGAACAGGAATTATATTTAGAGACCAAGCAAACGCTCTCCTTAATTTCTAAAAATTTAAATAAAGGTTTGTTAGGGATGAATGCATTAGATATGACAGGTGAAAATCTTAGTATGGGATTAGAAAAAGCAAGTTATATAACTGTATTTGGAGATACAACAAATAAATTATTAAAGAATTAAAAACAAAAACATTAAAAAACAAGATCTTATGAAAAATTATAAATCGTACTTAAAAATGGGAAAAAAGACCGTGATAATAGCCGTATTGATGCTAACAACATTAACCTCTTTTGGTCAATCTGCAATAGACAAACTAGAAGATGATGAAAATGTAATGGCGTTGGTTCTAAATCAAAAAATGTTCAGAATGTTGGCAACTATGGGGATGAATGTAGAGGATTCTGAAGATCAAGAATATGTAAAGATGGTTAATAATATTACCAGTCTTAAAGTTTTTACATCTAGTGATGCAACCACATCAAACAATATGACAACTACTGTAAAGAGTTATTTAACCTCTGCAAAATTAGAGGAGTTAATGCGCTTTAAAGAAGGAGATAAAACAGTGAAATTCTATGTAAAAGAAGGGAAAGATGAAAACCATGTAAAAGAACTCGTTATGTTTATGACCGGTTTAGGTGAGCTAACTGAAGGTGAAAATATAAAAGTGAATGGTAAGGATCTTAATTTTGAAACTGTTGTAATCTCTTTAACCGGAGATATTGATTTAAGGCAAATATCTAAAATGACGAGCCAAATGGATATTCCTGGTGGAGATCAGTTAAAGAAAGCAGGAAATAAAAAATAAATAAAAACTTATGATACAATCAATCAAAAAATCAATGGTAATGTTGTTTTTAGTTGCAGCTTTTACAAGCTGTAACCAAGAGCCTACATTACAAACCTATTATGTAGATAACGAATTAAAACCTGGTTTTGCTTCGTTTGATTTGCCCACAAATTTTGTCGATGTAGAAAATGTTGATATGACTAAAGAACAAAAAGAAGCTTATAATTCTGTAGATAAGTTGAATGTATTGACTTATATGAAAGATGACACTGATACAGAAGTATATAAATCAGAATTAGCAAAGGTTAATAGCATTCTTAAAGATCCTAAATATGAAGAATTAATACGTGGTGGGAGTGTTAAAGAGGGAAAATTTGTAGTCAAATTTCTGGGTGATGTAGATCGTATTGATGAACTTATCATTTTTGGAAATGCTACAAATAAAGGTTTTGTAATTGCAAGAGTTTTAGGTGATGATATGAATGCAGGTCAATTAATGTCTTTAGGTTCTATATTAAAAAATGCAGATTTTGATGAAGATCAACTTAAAGGTTTAAAAGAATTTTTCAAATAATCTGACGTTCTGGTGAATTTTAAAGTTTATCAGAAATTTATTTAAATATTAAAGAGAATCGTCTTGAGAAATATCTTCGAGACGATTCTTTTTTATATTATTTTTTACAGCATAAACTATGGCTATTATAAGTAGAGATCCAAAACCAACAAACAAAAGAATTTTTACAATAATATAATCAAGTATATTACATAAACCTGATATAAACATGCCCAGTGCTATGATAGTCACTAGGACTAATGCAATACTATCTTTTGATTTTGGAATAAGTTTCACAAATAGTTAAAAATTAGATCCCAGTATAATTACTAGGAGTAATCGCTTTTAATTCTGATTTAATAGCATCAGAAACCTCTAAGGTATCAATAAAATTTGAAATAGAAATTTGCGTAATCGCTTCGTTAGTTCTTGTTAATCCTTTTAAGGCTTCATAAGGATTAGGATAGCTTTCTCGTCTTAATATCGTTTGAATAGCTTCTGCTACTACAGCCCAGTTATTTTCAAGATCTTGAGCAAATTTAGGTTCATTCAATAATAATTTACCTAAACCTTTTACTGTAGATTTAAAACCAATAATTGTATGTCCAAAAGGTACACCAACATTTCTTAAAACCGTACTATCTGTTAAATCACGTTGCAATCTAGAAAGCGGTAATTTTGCAGAAAGGTGTTCAAAAATAGCATTTGCCATTCCTAAATTCCCTTCACTATTTTCAAAATCAATAGGATTTACTTTATGTGGCATTGCAGAACTTCCTACCTCACCAGCTTTAATTTTTTGTTTAAAATAATCCATTGATACATACGTCCAGATATCTCTATCTAAATCAATGATTATTGTATTTATACGTTTAAGACCATCAAACAAAGCTGCTGCATGATCGTAATGTTCTATCTGAGTTGTTGGAAAAGAATGTTGTAATCCTAATTTTCCTTGAACAAATTCTGTTCCAAAAGCTTTCCAATCAATGTTTGGATAAGCAACTTTATGAGCGTTGTAATTTCCTGTTGCACCACCAAATTTAGCTGCACTTGGTACATTGTTTAATAAATTAAACTGCTCTTTTAATCGCGCGGCAAAAACGCTAATCTCTTTTCCTAAACGTGTAGGAGAAGCTGGTTGACCATGCGTTCTAGCTAACATTGGGATATGTGCCCAATCTGTAGCTAAGCCTTCAATTTTCTCTAATAATTCTGAATATTCAGGAACATAAACATCATTCATCGCATCCTTAATACTTAAAGGAATTGCAGTGTTGTTAATGTCTTGAGACGTTAATCCGAAGTGAATAAATTCTTTGTATGCAGAAAGCTCTAAAGCATCAAATTTATCTTTAATAAAGTACTCAACCGCTTTTACATCGTGATTGGTAACTTTTTCGATATCTTTAATAGCTTGTGCATCAATTGCAGTAAAGTTTTTATAAATCGCTCTTAAATCTTCAAAAACAGAAGAAGATACAGATTCTAATTGTGGTAATGGTAATTCACAAAGTGCGATAAAATATTCAATTTCTACTAAAACACGGTATTTAATCAGTGCTTCTTCTGAGAAATAATCTTTTAATTTTTCGACTTTAGATCGGTAACGACCATCTATTGGTGAGATTGCATTTAGTGCTGAAAGTGCCATTTATATTGATTTTTTAGAAGCGTCAAATATAAGAAACTAAGTTGAAAAATGAGGTATACTATCATGGTAATAACTTGTCTTTTTTATGATAGAATATTGTGGTTTTGTAGGTCTTTTAAAATTTTTCACATTTCACATTTCACATTTCACATTTCACACTTCACACTTCCTTTTTTTATCTTTTTCAATATCTGTCGTGCTCTAGCTTTAAAAGCTGCACTTTGTGTTTTAAAATCGCGTTCTAAAATAATTACTAATTCTGGGTGAATCCAATCATATTCATTTCCTAGCAAATATAAACTTGTCATAGCGTAGGCTTTTGGTGCTACTTTTTCATCATTTATCATCCAATCAAAACAAGCCGCTGTAATTTTTTCTTTATGTTGTTCAGATATATGAGATGCCATTATATTATCTGTTTTTGTGTAATTAGCAGTTACTAAAAGTTCACAGATTTTAGCAACAGGTCTTACCGCAGGATCTAAATGTACCTTATGCATATTTTGTGTAAATACGTTTAAATGCGGAATTATTTCTATAATGCTTTCGCTGCACATAAACTCAAAAACCCAAGCAGCTCTGCACGAAATTTTATCATCAACATCAAAAAGAATTTCTAATAAGGGTTTTACCAATTCAGGGTTAGAGATCACTAAATTAGCATAGTAAAGACGCTTTTCTCGAGAGTGATTAACGTGCTTTAATTCTTTATAGAGTTTAGCTTTGGTCAAAATAAAAATGTTAATTTAGGACTTTAAAATTAATGAAAAATGAAGATTATAAAAAGGATAGGGCTAATACTTTTAGTTGTATTAATTATTGCACAATTTTTTGGACCTCAAAAAAATGTAGGAGATACAAGTTCTTTAGAACTTTTCTATGCGGATACCCATCCCTCTGAAAATGTAGAATTAATTTTAAAAAATGCCTGTTTAGATTGTCATAGCGACAATACGCGTTACCCTTGGTATAATAATATTACACCCGTTAATTATTGGTTAGATGAACACGTTAAAGATGGTGTAAAGCATTTAAATTTATCGAAGTGGGATGATTATTCGGATAAGAAAAAAGACCATAAATTAGATGAATTAATTGAAATGGTCGAAGAAAAAGAAATGCCCTTAGATAGTTATACTTGGATACATGACGAGGCAAAATTAACGGAAGCGCAAATAGAAGACGTTACAGCTTGGGCAAAAACCGTACGATTAAAATATATTTTTTTGAAAGACGCTGAGTAACTCTAAGAATTTCAAAATTAGTACTATTGCATTTTAGTACTCTAATTGAATTTTAGAATCTTTTTATGAATAAAAAATTACTCGTTATTGGTTTTGTTTGGCCTGAACCTAAAAGTTCAGCAGCTGGTAGTCGCATACTTCAGTTGATTACACAATTTCAAAAACAAGGTTATATTGTTACGTTTTCTTCAGCAGCTAAAACTTCTGATAATACATTTGATTTAAGTACTATAAATGTTGAAACGAAGCCCATTCATTTAAATGATTCTTCTTTTGATGAATTTGTTAAAGCATTAAGCCCAAATGTGGTATTGTTTGATCGTTTTATGTCCGAAGAACAATATGGCTGGCGTGTGGCAGAACAATGTCCGGATGCTATTAGAGTTTTAGATACAGAAGATTTTCATGGTTTGCGAAAGGCTAGGGAAGTGGCTTTAAAAAAGAATGAAATCGTTTCTTTATCTTATTTGCAAAACGAAACAACTAAACGCGAAATAGCAAGTATTTACCGTTGCGATTTAAGCATTATGATTTCTGAAGTTGAAATAGAAATTTTAACTAAGCAATTTAAAATTGATAAAAGCTTACTCTATTATTTACCTTTTTTATTAGACCCTATTTTGGAAGTGGATATAAAACAATTGCCAACTTTTGAAGAAAGGAAACATTTTATTACCATTGGTAATTTTCTACATGCACCAAATTATGATGCCGTTTTACATTTAAAGCGGAGTATTTGGCCATTAATAAGGCGACAATTACCTAAAGCAGAGTTGCATATTTATGGCGCTTATGAATCTCAAAAAGTAACACAATTACATAAACCTAAAGAAGGCTTTTTTATTAAAGGATTTGCTGAAGATGTAAATGAGGTTATGAAAAATGCTAAAGTATGTTTTGCATCCTTACGCTTTGGCGCAGGTCTAAAAGGGAAACTTGTAGATGCTATGCAAAACGGAACGCCCTGTGTTATGACAAGTATTGCTGCTGAAGCAATGTTTGCCGATTTTGAAATTAATGGATTTATTGAAGATAATCCTGAAGATTTTGCAGAAAAAGCAGTTGAGATTTACAATAATGTAGAACTTTGGAAAGAAAACCAAAAAAATGGATTTCAGGTTTTAAATCAACGTTTTAATAAAGCTAATTTTGAAGAAGGATTCACATTTAAAATTGAAGAACTTTCTAGTGATCTGAATTCTCACCGTGAAAACAATTTTATAGGACAATTATTTATGCATCAATCTATGCAGAGTAGTAAGTACATGAGTAAGTGGATTGAAGCGAAGAATAAGTGATGTTTAATTTGTTTTAAAGTGAAAAAGATTAGTTTATTTCTCCTACTTCCAAAGTATTAAATATCTTTTTAAAATTCAGCGGGAAATCATCTTTTAAATACATTTTTTCTTTTGTAAATGGATGTACAAATTTTAAAGAATAAGCATGTAAATACAATCCTTTACCATTTAAAATAAGCGATTCAATTCCGTAATCTTTATCACCTAAAATAGGGTTTCCTAGATCAGAAAGATGTTTGCGTAATTGATGTCTTCGTCCTGTAAAAGGTTCTAATTCCACTAAATTAAGGTAACCAAACCTTTCAGAAGGAACCGTTTGGTGGACTTTGTAATTAGATTTACACGGTTTGTCATCTACTTCCGTAGTGATAGTTCCTTCAGGTTTCATGTTACCAATAGCAACTGCATAGTAAGTTTTCTTAATAGCTCTGTCTTCAAATAATTTATTTAAAGCACGGATGCTACTACTGGTTTTTCCAACTAATAAAATACCTGTCGTAGGGAAATCTAAGCGATGCACCGGTTGTGGTTGTGTTGCATCTTCTAATGTACTTTTTTTTAGATTCTGAATAAGTGCATTGGCAATGGTTTTAAAATGATTACCACTTACTAAAATTCCACCAGGTTTATGAATTATGGCCAAATAATCATCCTCAAATAACACCTTAAGTTTAAAGGTGAGCCGTTTTTTGGGACTCACATTTTCAGGAACCGATAGAGTTATGGTTTCACCACCATTTATAAATGTTGCAGAAGTTGCAATATTATCATTTACGGAAATATAATCTTTCTTTAATACTTTTTTTAAAGCCGATTTTGTGGGGAATGCATCAAAAATTCCGACGCCATAATCTTGAAGCCGAATTGGCGCAGAACGCTTAGGTACAATATGAGTTTCTGTTAATTTGATGATTTTATATTTGCTTTAGAAGTACTAAAAATTAAAGCCGTTAGTAATAACCCTATTCCGATACCTGTTGCAGAACCTTTAATAAAATCCGTTAATTGTACATATTGTGAAAGGATCTGTGAAGCTGCAATTGCAAATAATCCAACACATAGAAGTAATAGTGTTTTTCGTTGTTTTCTTGTTTTCATCTTGTTCTGTCTATTAATATTAGTAATTCAAATTTAAAATTTGTTACATCTTTTGTGATAACAATAGAATTAATTTTCTAACAGAAAGAGCTTAAGTGTTTTCTAAAAATTAGATTAACAAGGTATAACAAAGTTAATGGAAAATTATATTTTTTTTAATCACAATTCATTTTTTGTAACCGTAACAGATTAAAAATAGCTAATAGCCATATTAAAGTCAGTAAAAACGGCTTTCCATATGATTGCTGAACCTCTAGTCCCTAAAATTAACACAATCAACTTAACCCCAAATACTCATGCTGTATTTTACCAACTAATTTTCGGAGTTAAGCAACTGATTTTAGTAGCTCTTACAACCTTTTTTAACAACGGAATGTTCAATAGGTAAATGAGTAATCGTATTGCTGTAAAAGGTATATGATTTGTCTCTAATAATTATTTTCTGTTTTAGATCATTTAATGTGAGTGTTCTGCATCACCTTTTTTCATTTCGGCAATAAGGTAATACGCATTATTATAAGCAAATTGTGTGTTTGGTGCTATTTCTTCGGGAAACTGTACAGCTATCCAATCACCATCTTTTTGACCAAGAATTACTTCTAGAGGTTTAAAACTCCAATCTTCATTTTCCTTCTCTACTGTAAATACATAAAAGCGATTTCCATCCTTAGTAATCGCACTTTCTGGTAATGCTTTGGTTTCTAATTTTTCAACTTGAATACGTCCTGTTATATACATGCCAGGAATTAAATTACCAGTTTTATTTTCAATTTCAGCATGAACATGAACCGCTTTTGGGTTCTCTTCGAATGTTTTACTTACCGAATAAATTTCTGCAGTTAATTCTTGGTCAGGCATCGATTGTACATTAAAAGTGATTTTCTGCCCTTTAGAAACTTTGTGAACATCTTTTTCAAAAACCATTAGATCCGCATGAACATGATGAGTATCTACAATTTCAAATAGTTCAGTTTGTGGATTTACATATTGCCCTGTTTTTATCGCTATTAATTGCACAAAACCTTCAATCGGGCTTTTTAAACCTATACGCTGAGAAATGTTACCATTACGAACCGATGTAGCATTAATATTCAATAACCTTAATTGTGCTGCCATACCATTTACCATCGCTTTTGATGCTTGATACTCTGCTTCAGCTTTTTGAAAATTTGCACCAGAGCCAACGCCTGCATCGTATAATTTTTGTTGACGTTCGTATCCTTTCTTTAAAAAGTTGCTATTACTATAGGCATTTAAATAATCGGTTTGCATTTTAATAATATTGGGATGCGATAGATACGCAACTATTTGCCCTTTATTAACTTTATCGCCTTCAATTACTTCAATAGCAACGACGTTTGCACCAATAACAGCGGTAATTGCAGCTTCATTTTGTGGTGGTACTTCTAAGGTTCCATTAGCCTCAACATAACCACTCACTTGTCTATAAGTAATGGTATCAACTTTCATTTGTAAAGCTTCAAATTGTTTTGCAGAAAGCATAGCTTCTTCTTGGTGTTCTTCTTTTCTTGTTCCAGTTTTAACTTCAGCATTATGAGAATCTGTATCTGCTTTCTTATCACCACACGAGGTTAGTGAAAATGAAAGAATGACTGCAATTAACATGCTATATATTGTTTTATTCATAATCTTAATTTTTAAAATATTGTAATTCAAAAGTGCTGTTTAAATAATTTATTAAGGCGTCTTGTGCTTCTAATTCAGATTGAATAGCTTCTTTTATAAGCTGTGTGAATGTCGCATAATCAATTTCACCTTCTTTGTAAGCGAATAAAGCGCCTGTTTTTTGATCTTTAGTTAATGGCAAAACTTCATCTTTATAAAATAACCAAGATGCCTTCCATTTTGTATAATTCTCCTTGGCTTCAAATAATTTAAACTGTACCTCTTTTTGTTTAAACTGAACATTAGCCTCGGCAATCTGTTTATCTATTCTTGCTGTTTTAATCTGAGTTTTTGTTGTGCCTGATAAAAAGGGAATTGAAATTCCGGCCTGATAGGTGTAAAACCCTGAGTTTCCTCCAACGTTTTGCAATCCGCCTTGAAGATTAAATTTCGGTAAGTTCGCTGCTTTTGCTACTTTGTAATTAGCTTCTGCTTCGGTAACTTGCAATTGAGAAAGGTTGTACAAAGGATGTGTTTCTATAATGAAGGTTTCCATTTCTATAGCATCTACAGTTTGAAGTTCTTCTGGAACGGTATATAAAGTGTCAGAAACTAACCATAAATTTAGCTGCTGCAATGCAATAACATAGTCGCGTTGTGCTTGCATTAATTTATTCTGAATTTGTAACGCTTGATTTTTAGCTGCTGAATATTCTAATTTAGAAATTGCTTCTACCTCATAATTCAATTCTACCGCCATTTTAAAATTGGTGTAAATTGAATCTAATTCTTTATATAAATGATAAACCTGTTTAGTTTGAAAAGCCTTAGACCAAGCCTTTTTTACTTCTAATTCCAAATCCATTTCAGAAAGCTGAAAGATATTTTCGGCAAGTTGAATGCGTTGGTCTTGCAATTTTCGTTTTGGTGAAATTCCAAACACATCTATATTCGATTGCCCTAAACCAATAGTGGTATAGACACCTGAACCGTTACTTAACTCTTCGCCTCCTGTGTAAATATTGGTTTTTCCTAAGTCGAAAGCGGTACTTTTTAAAGCTTCTTGTTTCGTGATTTCTAATTGCTTTTGTTTTAAAAGTGGATAGTTTTTTTTAGATAATTCTACAGCCTCTTGCATAGAAATAATTTGTAATACTTCCTTAGGCTCTTGTGCGTAACTTGCTGTTGGTGTAAGAAATACAAAAGCTAAAATGGCAGTTGCGGTAATTACGTTTTTATTCATTTTAATATGGAATGATTTGTTTTCTACCCAATGATATAAAATTGGTAAAACAAATAGTGTAAGTAGGGTAGAAGTGAGTAATCCGCCAATAACCACGGTTGCTAATGGTCGTTGTACTTCTGCACCTGCGGTGGCTGAAATAGCCATAGGTAAAAAACCTAAAACATCTGTAAAAGCAGTTAGCATAATTGGTCGAATACGTCGTTTTGTGCCCTCAACAATTCGATCTTTTAAATAGGTAACTCCTTCTTCTTTTAGTTCATTTAAACCACTAATCATCACCAATCCATTTAAAACAGCAACTCCAAAGAGTACAATAAAACCAACACCTGCCGAAATACTAAACGGCATATCTCGTAACCATAATGCAACAACACCTCCAATGGTTGCCATAGGAATAGCGATGTAAATCATTAGGGTTTGTGGTAACGACTTTAGTGCAAAATAAATTAATATAAAAATAAGGAACAGCGCAATAGGTACAACGGTTTGTAAACGATTACTAGCGCGTTCTAAATTCTCGAAAGCACCTCCATATCTAATAAAATAACCAGCTGGTAAATCTAGATTTGCATCTAATTTTACTTTAATTTCTTCTACTAAAGATTTTACATCGCGCCCTCTTACATTAATACCAACATAAGTTCTTCTATTAGTGTTGTCCCTACTTATTTGCATCGGCCCAGCTTTATAGCTTACGTCTGCAACTTCACGAAGCGGAATTTGTTCTCCAGAGGGTAAATTGACAAATAGGTTTTCAATGTCTGAAATATCTTTACGGTTTTTAGTATTTAACCGTACTACTAAATCGAATCGTTTTTCGCCTTCAAAAATTATTCCTGCAGTACCACCTGCAAAACTTGATTGCACAACCTGATTCAATGTATTTATTTGTAAGCCATATTGTGCTAGCTTATTTCTATTATAAGTAATAGTCATTTGTGGCAAGCCTGTTGTTGCCTCGGCTTTCATATCGCCAATACCCTCGGTTCCCGCTATAATTGTGGTGATTTCTTCTGCTTTTTGTGATAGTATGTCGATATCTTCACCATAAATTTTTATCGCAATGTCTTCACGGACACCTTCTAGAAGTTCATTAAAACGCATTTCCATAGGTTGTGTAAATTCGTAATTTACGCCAGGAATAATTTCTACAGCTTCCTTCATTTTTTTAATAAGTTCATCTTTAGAACTCACAGAAACCCATTCACTCTTAGGTTTTAAAATGACAATGACATCGGCTAAATCCATTGGCATAGGGTCTGTTGGGATTTCTGCAACACCAATACGACTCACCACTTTTTCAACTTCAGGAAACTTAGCTTTTACAATTTGCTCAATTTTAGTTGTTGTTTCAATGGTTTCTGTAAGTGAACTTCCTGGTTTTAAAATGGCATGAAAGGCAATATCACCTTCATCGAGTTGTGGTATAAATTCACCTCCCATTTTGGTAAACATAAAGGCAGTAATTCCGAATAAAACAACAGCAATACCTACAATAAGTTTTCCTCGTTTTAAAGATTTCTCTAATAAAGGTTGGTATTTACGCTCTGCCCAATGTACAAATCGATCTCCGTACGATAATTTATCTGTGGTTGGTGCTCTTAGAATTAGAGCAGACAGCATTGGCACATAAGTTAAACACAATACCATAGCACCAATCATTGCGAAAATAAAAGTTAACGCCATTGGTTTAAACATTTTTCCTTCAATACCTTCTAAAGCTAAAATTGGTAAAAACACAATTAAGATGATTAGTTGACCAAAAAAAGCTGCATTCATCATCTTTTTTGAAGATTTAGAGGCAATACCATTCCGTTCTTTTTGTGATAACTTTTTCTTCTTTATGACTTGAGTTGTAATCAAGAAAACGGTGCTTTCTACAATAATTACGGCACCATCTACAATAATTCCGAAATCTATAGCTCCTAAACTCATTAGATTAGCCCAAACACCAAAAACGTTCATTAAAATAAATGCGAACAATAATGACAGTGGAATTGTAGAAGCTACAATTAAACCACCTCGCCAGTTTCCTAATAAAAAAATAAGTACAAAAATGACAATTAAAGCCCCTTCTATGAGGTTTCCAGAAACGGTAGAAATGGTTTCTTTTATCAACTTACTTCGATCTAATAAAGGTTCAATAAGAACTCCTTCTGGTAAAGATTTTTCAATTTGAGCCATTCTTACCTTCACGTTTTCTATAACGTCGTTAGAGTTTGCACCTTTAAGCATCATCACTAAGCCACCAACAACTTCACCTTCGCCATCTTGTGTTAAGGCTCCGTAGCGGATGGCAGAACCAAATTGAACAGCAGCAATATCTCCTATAGTAACCGGGATATTATTGGTATTCTTAACCGTGATTTTTCGGATATCGTCTAAGCTTCGTGCTAAGCCCTCGCCGCGAATAAAGTTGGCTTGATGATTTTTTTCGATGTACGCACCTCCTGTATTTTGATTGTTAGCTTCTAATGCTTCAAAAATATCGGTAATGGTTAAGCCAATCGAATTTAGTTCATTGGGATCTACAGCAACTTCGTATTGCTTAATTTTTCCACCAATGGCATTCACCTCTACAACTCCAGGTACCATTGCCATTTGGCGTTGCACAATCCAATCTTGGATAGTTCGCAAATCGGTAATAGAATATTTATCTTTAAATTTGGGTTGTACTTTAAGTGTATATTGGTAGATTTCTCCTAAGCCAGAAGAAATTGGTCCCATAGAAGGTTCGCCGAATCCTTCGGGAATTTGAGCTTTAATATCGTCTAGTTTTTCGGCTACTAATTGACGCGGTAAATAGGTTCCCATATCGTCGTTAAAGACAACGGTAACAACAGATAACCCAAAGCGCGAAACAGAACGAATTTCTTGAACATTGGGTAAGTTACTCATGGCAACTTCTATAGGATAAGTAATAATTTGTTCAATATCTTCCGTGCCTAAATTTGGTGCCTGTGTAATAACTTGAACTTGATTATTGGTAATATCGGGAACAGCATCTATGGGCACTTTTGTTATGCTCCAAATTCCAGCTCCAATTATGGCAAGCGTTAGCAAACCAATAATCAATTTATTATGGATTGAAAAATCAATGATTTTATTAATCATAGAAAAAAGATTTAATTCAGTTAAAATTTTCGATATAATGCCTATTAAAAAATAGAATTATTCGAAATGAAAAGAACCTACAATGGTTCTTGTTTGGATACAGTTATCCTCAAAAAAAACTGAATTATGCCCTTGGAGGTTGTAAAATTGAAGTTGTAAAATCTTTTTCAGTGCCATTTAAGTAGAAAAAGTCTTGAGTAGAAATATAGGATATGTTAAGCTCTACATTAACAAATTTTAAATTTGTAGCATTAACATGGCAACATTGACAAATACAAAAAGGAGAACAGGAATCGGATTCTTGATGTTGATGGTTGCCACCTGTAACTTGTGAAATTTCAGTTGTAGCATCAGTATTACCAGTCGTAATGTAATCTGAACAAGGTGTTAGATTAAGTGCGAAAATATAAATTGATAATAGTAATGCTAAATGTTTCATTGATAGCAAAGATATAAATTTCTTGAAGCAATGATTGTGCAAAGTGCTAATTAGGTAAAAAAATATTAAAGAGATTTTAGTAATTTGTTATTTTAAAAATACATCAATTAACTCTTATATAAATAGGCATAAAAAAAAAGCCATTAATAATTAATGACTTTTTTAGTAATAATGAACAGAACTATTAATCAAATAGTAATTTTTAGGATAATTATTTTATAAATTATTCTTTAAAAACGCCGTAATTTCAGAGGGTTCAGCTCTGTTTCTATAGTCCGTGTTCAAATAAGCGTAATCAATCTTTCCTTCTTCATTTATTATATAAGTGGCAGCTAACGGAAGTTCGTTAGTTACGTCACCATTATGTTCATTTAACCCAAATGACGCGTTGTAAATTTTAGCAACATCGTCGGTTAATTTAAATACAATACCGTAATCTTTTGCGACTTTGTTTCCAATATCACTTAAGACTTCAAACTGTAAGTCGTTTTTTTCTGAAGTACTTACAGAGGCATCGGGTAATTCGGGTGTTAATGCTAATAAATTAGCTCCACTAGCTTTAAAGTTTGGCAATTCTTGCTGTAATTGTTTTAAAGTTAAATTACAGTATGGGCACCATCCACCGCGATACCATGTTAGTACCACGGGGCCTTTCTTTAGGTAATCTTTTAATGTTACAGGTTGTTCTAAAGCATTGTTTAAAGTAAAATTAGGAGCTTGATCGCCAATCTGCTTTGCTAAACTAATAATTTTGCTGTTTTCTACATCTGCAAAACCAGCAGCGTAAATAGTCTTTTTAGCATTGTCTGCGTTTAATTCAAAATCAGCTCTTTTTTTATCTAATTTAGACTTTAAAGAAGTTGTATTAATATCAGTCATGATTTTTATTTTTGAAAATCTTCTAGTTTTAATTTATTATTAAATTTAATGTTACTCCAAGTTACATAAATCCAAGGCAGGTCTGTTACTTCGGCATCCCAATTAGACTTTTTATATTGGCGTTTTGTAGGAATCATGATACCATCAATTTCTTCATACTCCATTTGTAATAAACTAGGTGTGTCCATTTTACCAAAGTCAGCTACTGTAAACAAAAACTGATCAATCATTCCTGTTTCTTTATTAATATAAATTTGATAAATGTCTGTAGGTTTATCGTTTTCTGACGTGAATGAAATTTTTACAATTTCATAAGCTTTATCATTGATATTTTTTTTACCTAAATACTCATAATTCACACTTGGATCCAATAGTTTAGGGAACATTGAGAACCAATAGAAATTAGTAGGTCTGTTAAAAGCCACACGTTTTAGAGCCGCTTCATCATTAATAACAGTTCCGTTGTGTTTAAGCCAATATTCGTTACCGTCGTAACCTTGTTCTATATTACCTTCAAGATTAGGAAGTGTTCTTTCGTGCTTTGTATATGAGCCATAAGATAACTCTCCATTGAACATATATTTTTCAGTGGTGATATCTGTTTTGCCATCTGGCGTTTTATAGGTGTAAGTATAAACAACGTCTTTTTTATCAAGAAGAGTTTGGTAATTACCTGTTTTTTGAGTGAGGTTATACACTAACTCTTGTCCTTTATTAGTAAAAGTCTTTTTAGCTTCTTCTTTAGCAACTTCGGCATTAGGGGTTTGAGGGACTTTTTTTTCAGCGTTATTGTTATTACAAGAAGCTAATAAAAGACAGGTAATTAATGTTAATATGTTGGTTTTCATTTTAGTTTCTTTATTTTATTTAGACCAAAGCGCCGTTTGCACCTATAACTTGGCCAGAGATCCATTTAGAATCATCACTTGCTAAAAATAAGACAACTTTGGCGATATCTATAGGTTTTGCAAGTCTATTAAAAGCATTCATGCTACTTAGTTTGTCAATAAATTCTTGCGATTTTCCTTTCATAAATAATTCGGTTTCAGTGGCACCAGGAGCAAGGGCATTTACAGAGATACCTCTACCAATTTCTTTAGAAAACACACGCGTCATTTGTTCTACAGCAGCCTTAGAGGCAGAATATAAAGCATAGGTTGGGAACATTAATTTTACGGTACTTGAAGAAATATTAATGATATTACCGTTATCAGATAATTTATGATATGCTTCTTGTAGCGTATTAAAGATCCCTTTTACATTAATATCAAATTGTTTTGAAAAATCTTCCTCAGTGTTATCTTTCAATTCTTTTGAAATCATAACACCAGCATTATTGACTAATACATCTACTTTTCCGTAGGTTGAAATTGCTTTATCGAATAATTCAGTGACATCAGCTTTATTACTAACATCAGCCTTTATTGCAATTGCTTTTCCTCCAGCTTTAGTAATTGTATTTACAGTGTTTTCTGCTTCTTCAATACTATTAGAGTGATTGACGATTACTTTAGCTCCATTTTTTGCCAATTGAATAGCAATTTCTTTTCCGATTCCTCTAGAAGAACCTGTTACGATAATAACTTTGTTTTCTAATATCATGATAATTTTATTTTAGAGCAATTAAACGTTCTGCTATTAATTTTAAATTAGGTTCATTTATTTCAGGAGATGGAGCCAAAGGATATAATTGAGCACCAGGTCTGCCTACAAAAGCACCTCTCCAGCCAGCCCATACAGCACCTGCAATATCCCAACCGTGAGCGGCAACGAGTAAACATTCACTTGGCTTAATTCCCATTTTACGAGCAGCCCAATCATAAGCATCAGAGTGCGGTTTAAATTTCCCCATGTCTTCGATACTTAAACGTTCTTCAAAATAATCTAATAATCCAGAGTTTTTAAATTGTGTTTCTACACCTTTATTAGACGAATTTGTAAATGAAACTAATTTATATCCCGCTTTTTTTAAGTCTCCTAAAGCTTTTTTTACTTCAGGGTGTGCTGGTAAAGATCGTATTGGTCCTAATATTGATTCTCTTGCATCTTCTTCTGAAACTGTAATACCATGATTGGCAGCAACCATTTGCAAAGCTGCAGCACCAATAATTCCGAAATCATTGTATTGTCTTCCTACAGTTTCAACTAATGAATACTGTAGCATTGTTGTAAACCATAAGGGTAATAAATCACTTCTATTACCTAAAACTTTTCCTACACTTTCTTTCATCGCAGTGAGGTCTAATAATGTTTCATTCACATCAAAGAATAAGACTTTAGGTCGTATAGAATTTTCAGTTGATTCTTTTTCTTCAGCTGTATTTGCTGCAAATCCAAATTGTGGAATTGTAGCTCCTGCTAATCCTAACATTGCTGATTTTTTAATAAAGCTTCTTCTGTTGTTTTTAGTACTCATGTGATTTTGTTTTATAAAACATACTTTATAGTATGTTTTTAGTTAAAAAAATATTAGGGTTTTAATTGATTTAGATAAAGTGTAAGTCCACACATATAGTGATCTAAAATAAGATCATCATTATATAATTTTCTGATACCACGAACACCTTCAAAAGCACTAATTAAATAAATAGCTACAGCTGTGTTTGAAATATCTTTATTAATACTGTTCTCTTGTTTTCCTCTTTCTAATAAATGAATTAATGCAGATTTCCATTCCTCAATTATTCGTTTTAAGGCAATTTGATAAGCTTCTTCTTCATCAGCTATTTCGTTGATAAAGTTATTCATGGGGCAACCGTGCTGCTTATCATAGAGTGAAAAAGATTTTAGACGTCCTGAAAATGTAGATTCTAATAAGTGTAGTGCATCACCACCTTGATATAAAGGTCTTATCATACCATCATAAACACGTTTTTGTACTATGGCACTAATGACCTCTATGCCTAATTCTTTTTTACTTTTATAATGATGATAAAAAGCCCCTTTAGTAAGGTTTGTGGTTTTCATGATTTTGTCTACACTTGTTGTTTTAAAACCATTTTTATAGAACAACTTAAAAGACTCGTTAAGAATTAACGTTTTTGTAAGTTCTGATTTTTGTTTTTGTTCCATTTATCAAATATATAGTAAAAAAGATTTGTGGTGGTATGTTTTATTTTTTTGTAAAATATTTAACAAGAATAAAAAGGGCGCTTATATTTCTTCTTTTAAAATCTCTAATAAAATTTTAGTGCCTTCTGTTGCCGATTTTTCAATGACATGAACGTTAGTGTTGTTTACATCAGCTGGTTTAGGGTCTATATAATAAATAGGAACAATAGGTTGTACGTAATCCATTAATCCAGCAGCAGGGTAAACTTGCATACTTGTACCAATAATAACTAAAATGTCTGCTTGTTGGCAAATCTCTATAGCTTTATCAATCATAGGGACAGCCTCACCGAACCATACAATATGAGGTCTTAATTGATGTCCTTTTTTGCAAATGTCACCTAAATGAATATCTCTATTACAAGTTGTAATATCATTTTCATCTATAGAACTTCTTATTTTTCGCAACTCTCCATGTAAGTGAATTATATTATGACTTCCAGAGCGTTCATGCAAATCATCTACATTCTGCGTGATTATAGTAACATGATAATCTTTTTCTAAAGCAGCTAAATCAAAATGTGCTTGGTTGGGCTTAACTTCATTTAGTTGTTGTCTTCGTTGATTATAAAAATCTAAAACCAAAGTCGGATTCTTTTTAAAACCTTCCGGGGTAGCAACTTCCATTACGTCGTGACCCTCCCAAAGGCCATCTGCATCTCTAAATGTTTTAATACCACTTTCTGCACTGATGCCTGCTCCTGTTAAAATAACAATATGTTTTTTCATAGATTTATAATAATACTTTAGATTTCAATAGAAATTTAAATTTTTTAAGTTTTATATATGGAGAAAATGATTGTTGAACTCCGCTTTAATTATCGCTATATTTTATATTTTTGAATATATGAAAGCAGATTTAAAACTTCTAGAATATTTAGAAACATTTCTTACAGAAAGTCGTGTTGAACGTTTCAATTCCGTGTTACCAAATAGAACGAAACATTTTACAGTAGCTACTGAAGATGTTTATCAATTGCATAATACAAGTGCTGTTATGCGATCTTGTGATGTTTTTGGTGTACAAGAATTAAATATTGTTGAAGAGGTAAATTCTAAAAGTATAGATCGCGAAATTGCCATGGGTGCTCAAAAGTGGGTAGACTTAAATCGATACAGTTCTATTAAAGATTGTATTAAGGATTTGAAAGCAAAAGATTATCAGATTGTAGCAACAACTCCTCATGTTGATGATTGCGAATTAATCGATTTTGATATTACCAAAAAGTCTTGTTTTTTCTTTGGAAGAGAAACGGAAGGTTTATCTCAGCAAGTCATTGATCAAGCTGATTGTTTTTTAAAAATACCAATGGTTGGCTTTACTGAAAGTTTAAATATTTCTGTTTCTGCAGCTATTATTCTTCAGCATGTTACAGCTCAATTAAGAAAATCTGAAATAGATTGGAAATTATCAGCAGATGAAATTATAGAGAAACGCTTTGATTGGATTAAAAAGACATTAAAGGATTATGATGCTATTGTTGAGCGTTATGTTAATAGTTAAGTTTACTCTTTACTGTTTTTGCGTTCTTTACTTCGTTTAATCACTTTATACTCTTCATAGCATTCGCTAATAGCATCTAATATTTGAAGATCGTTAGCGGTATTAATGAAGTCTTTAGAATAGTTACATTGATTTACAATTTCTTCTAAATCGAATTTAGTGACTTGAAGTAAAACAAGAAGCATTTCTCTGTCAAAACGTTTAGAAAGTTGACTTCTAATCTCGTCATCTTCTTTCATTTTTTTCAATTTATGCATTTCATTTGGCTTTCTTCCAAACATATTATACAAGAAATCTGCAGGATTAAAAATGGCACCAAGCACTTTAGTTGCTATGTTAGGCTTTCCAGCTTCATAGCCCTGACCAGGTAAGCCCGAAATACGATAACGATTATTTGAGGTAATAGGAACTTGATTCATATCAACTTCTAAATATCCTGTTAATCGCAGTTGTTTAACCGTTACTTCCTCTAAAGCTAAAGCCAACTCGGTCATTTCAATATCTGTATTACCAAATTTTAACCAATCATTAGTTACTCTAACCTTTATCGATTTGTAACCTAGATAAGATAGGTGAAGAGTATCGTTAACGTTAGCTCTTATTTCAAAAAGGCCATCATCATTTGTAGCTGTACCAACAACTTGATTAATATTTACAATATTTGCTTCGCTAAGAGGTAGACCTGTTGTGGCACTAACCATGGTTCCTTTAACTTTGGTTGGTGTTGCAGTTGCTGTGCTATCTTGGCTATAACTATTAACCGTAGCTAAAAATAAAAATAAAATAAAGAGATATCGCATGTAGGTGTGTTACGTTGTAAAGGTAATAAAGAAATCGGATTTAACATATTGCAGATTTAGATTTGACTAAATATTAACTTTTTTATATCTATAATTGAATAATAATGTATCAAAAAAAAATCCAAAACTTAAAAAATGTTTAAGTTTTGGATCTGTATATTAAAATTTACTGCAATATCAGTAAGTTAATCTCTTCTTCTAGAGCGTCTTGGTCTTTCTGAGCTAGATCCATTAGATTCTGAAGAACGTCTGTCTCCACGAGAATCGTTAAATGATCTTTCTCCTCTGTCACTAGAACGTCTATCGCTAGAGCGTCTATCAGAGCTTCCGCCATCAGAGCGTCTATCACCAGAACGTCTATCTCCTCTTGGTTTATCATCTCGTCTACGGCTTCCGCCTCCGCCACCAGAACGTCTATCGTTTCCACCACGACCTCTTCCGCCGCCGCTTCTGCCACCACGACTTCTGCCTTTATCTTCACTAACTTCAACATTTACATAACGACCTTCATATTTAAAGTCTGTAAAGAATGCTAAAACTTTTTCTTGTAATCCTTTTTCGGTATTAAAGAAAGAGAAGCTTTCTTTAACATCTACTTTAAATACATCATCACGTCCTAATTCTAATTGTTCTTTTAAGAAATCTTTCAATTTCATCCAATCAAAACCATCCTTGCTACCAACGTTTATAAAGTAACGCGAGTCATTAGATTGTTTATCGTAATCACGTCCACCATCTCTATCAGAATCTCTAGAGGCTACAGTCCCTAAATCTTTCGATTTTTGGTAATAGTTAAAGAAACGGTTAAATTCTACTGAGAAGAATTTTTTAATTAATTCTTCTTTATCTGTATCTGCGAATAATTCGTTGATACTTTCAAGATGCTTATCAATTTCGTGATTAGTTTCAGTAGTATGAATTTTGTTTGCTAAAGACATTAATTGTACTTCAACAATATCAACGCCAGAAGGAATTTCTTTCTTTTCAAATTCTTTCTTAATGATACGTTCAATACCTTTTATCTTTCTAACTTCACTTTTAGAAACAATAACCATTGAGATACCTGTTTTACCAGCACGTCCTGTTCTACCCGAACGGTGTGTGTAAATTTCAGGTTCATCAGGTAATTGGTAGTTAATTACGTGTGTAATATCATCAACATCAATACCACGAGCAGCAACGTCGGTTGCAACTAACATTTGTATTTGATTGTTACGGAAAGATTTCATTACTAAATCACGTTGATTTTGACTTAAATCTCCATGTAATGCTCCTGCAGAATAACCATCTTCAATTAAGTTTTCGGCTACTTTTTGAGTATCTCTTTTTGTACGACAGAAAATCACAGAGAAAATATCTGGATTAGCATCTGCCAAACGTTTTAAAGCTTGGTAACGATCTCTAGCATTTACTAAATAATATTCGTGCGTTACGTTACTTGTACTTTCATTTTTATTACCAACAGTAATTTCTGTTGGATTATCCATGAATTTCTTTGCAATGGTTGCCACTTCTTTAGGCATTGTTGCAGAGAATAACCATGTGTTTTTTTCTTCTGGGGTATGAGAAAGAATATCAGTAATATCTTCTTTGAATCCCATGTTTAACATCTCATCAGCTTCATCTAAAACGCTGTATTGTATTTTAGAAATATCAACCATTCTACGGCTAATCATATCTTTCATACGACCAGGTGTAGCCACAATAATTTGTGCACCACGTTTTACAGCTCTTGCTTGGTCAGAAATGCTAGATCCACCATAAATGGCAACTACATTTAAACCTTTACAATGTTTACCGTAGGCTTTAAGTTCGTTTGTAATTTGTAAACAAAGTTCACGAGTTGGAGATAAGATAAGACCTTGAGTAGTTCTGCTAGCAATATCTATTTTTTGTAACATCGGAAATCCGAAGGCTGCTGTTTTACCAGTACCAGTTTGTGCCAAAGCCACTAAATCTATGTCTTCTTCTAATAAAAGTGGGATTGCTTTTTCTTGGACTTCACTAGGTTTTTCAAAACCTAAATCTGTAATACCTTTAAGAAGGTCTTCATTAAGACCTAATTCTTGGAATGTGCTCATTTTTGAGTTTTATGTATTCGATTATGTTCTTTTGGTGTTACAAGAGAAGCGAATCGACATACTAAACACTTAAACTTCTAGGTAACACATCCTCACGCTGAGGAATTTAAAAATTCATATCCTGAATTTTTTGCAAGGTGCAAAGGTACAATAATTATTTAGATTATCAATTTATTATAGCTAATTAAATGTTTTTTATAAATATAGCGATATAGTGTAAGGTAAGTTAAAGTGTGTTTAGGTGTTTATTTATAGAGTGTTGCAGGTTGCTTTAAAGGTTTGAACGGGCTTGCTTTTCTTTTAGAAATCTAATCAATTTTGCTACAGCTTTTCCGCGATGTCCTATTTTATTTTTTTCTTCTAGAGAAATTTCAGCAAATGTTTTATCATAACCGTCAGCTTTAAATACAGGATCGTAACCAAACCCTCCTTTACCATGTTGGGTAACTGTAATTTCACCTTTACAAATTCCTGTAAATGTATGTAGTTCACCGTTAAGATGTAAAGCGATCACGGTTTTAAATTGAGCAGTCCTATTTGGTTTATCACTTAGTTCAGTGAGTAATTTATTAGTATTGTCTTCTGAGTTGCGTTGTGGCCCTGCATAACGTGCAGAAAATACGCCTGGTTCACCCTTTAGAGCTTCAACTTCTAAGCCTGTATCATCAGCAAAGCAATCGTAGTTATAATGTTTCTTTAAGTATTCGGCTTTTTGAATCGCATTTCCTTCTATGGTCGGTTGGGTTTCAGGAATGTCCTCATTGCAAGCAATATCTTTTAAACTAATTAGTTTAATGTGTTGCGGCATAATGGCTTGGACTTCTTTAAGTTTGTTTAAGTTATTAGTTGCGAATACAAGTTGCATAAGATGTCTTATTTAATGTAATTTAGCTTTTGTAAAAATAGGAATCTAATTTTAGTATCATTTGTCAAAACAATATTTTTTTAAGGGGGCGACTCAAAAAATGAGACCTTTTCTGATTTTCGTTTTTTTCGTATTTAATTTATCGCTAAGCGCGCAAGATTTTAACGATTTAGATTCTTTATTTGTTGATAGAGATCTCGATAATTATTCTATTAGGCTATTCACTAATTTTAAGGTGAATAAATTTAGTATTAGGGATGGAGATTCTAAAGCCAAATTTGTACCCAATAATAGATATGGTTTAGGACTTGGCTTTGCTAATAAGAAAATTATAATTGATTTAGCGATTAATATTAAAAACCCAAATAAGGATAAGACCAGTCGGTTTGATTTACAAGGCTCCACGATTTTAAAAAACCAAAATTATGTAAAACTTTACACTCAGGTTTATAAGGGGTTTAATGCTAAGAATAATTTTGGAGAGCCTAAAGTGTTTAGAGGAGACGTTAGGTCGGTAAGTGTTGGTGTTAATTATTTGCGCACTTTTGATGCTATTGAATTTTCTTATTCGCTATTAAAAGCGGGTCTATCAGAAGAAAATCATAAAAATATATTTATAACTGGAGGTGTAGGTCTATTTGGTAGTTTCGATTATTTCTCATCAGACTCTAGCTTATTATCTGAAACTACAAGTCTTTATTTTAATGAACAAGGAAATGTTAGAAGATATCAAAGTTTATCTTTTGGTGCGATGGCTGGCTTAATTTCGTATTTTAAATTACCTTATGATATAACAGCTACCGTTAATTTTATGCCAGGAATTGGCTTTGCTGCTAAAAAGGTGACTATTGATGGAGGTAGTTATCATCCTTCTAATCCCATGCTATATAAATTAGATTTTCTTATTGGTGTAAATTATAACTTTGATAGGTATTATGTGAGTTTAACTTATAATAATGATCTTAATAGTACAAGTCTTGATTATGGGAATAACTACCTTTTAAATCTCACCAAGGCAAAACTAGCTATTGGTTATAAATTTGGTGTTCGGAAAAAGCAATTATAATTCTATTGATTCTTGTCTAAATTGATCATCACTGATTTTTTACCAATTATTTATGATATTTATCAGCAATAGAAATCCTTAATATTTGTATCTTAGACAAAAGAATTATTCATTAAAATGCGATAGATTATGACAGTAAATTTTCAATATGTAAATATAGATACAAGTGATACGCTTTCAGAATTAACCATTGAGAAATTAGAAAAATTGGCAAATAAGTTTGAGTTTTTAATTTCAGCTCAGGTTTATTTTAAACAAGATGAAAAAGATCATGAAGCTGGTAAAATTTGTAATATAGAATTAAGCTTACCTGGTCCACGTATTTTTGCAACTTCTAATGAAAAAAATTATGAAATGGCGATGACAGAAACAATTAATGACTTAACAAGACAACTTAAAAAGAGAAAAGAAGTGTTTAAAACGCATTAACGTTTTTTTTGATGTTTAATATCAGAGGGTTTATATTTTTTAGCGATGGTGATAGGGTTCATTTCTAAGAATTGTAAACCCTCTGTACAATTGTTCTATGAAGAACAAACGTACCATTTGGTGCGAAAATGTCATTTTAGACAATCCTAACTTACCATTAGCTCTACCGTAAACGGCGTCTGAAAATCCGTAAGGCCCTCCAATTACAAATATTAGAGTTTTAATCCCAGAGTTCATGTGTTTTTGTAAATAGCTAGAAAATCCAACTGAATCTAATTGTTTACCATTTTCATCTAAGAGTATTAAAATATCAGAACTTTGTATTTTGCTCAAAATGAGTTCACCTTCTTTGTCTTTTTGCTGCGCTTCAGATAAGTTTTTAACTTTTTTTAAATCTGGAATAATCTCTAAATCAAATTTAATATAGAAACCTAAGCGTTTAGAGTAGTCGGCAATTAGGGCTTGGAGGTTTTTATTGTCTGTTTTACCTATAGCAATAAGTTTTATATTCATGTTTTAATCGCTTCGAATGATTCTGTTTTTTTTGTAATTATATTGAAAAATCGTGTTTAAGTCCTTCTCGATACAAATTTATTCGTTTTACTTACAAATTCACTTCAACTGGCAATAGATTTATTTAAATTTTTAGATTTCAATTCCTATTTTTACAGCAAATAAGTATTCCGATGATTTCAAAAGCACAATTTGATAAAGAAATAGAATTAATAATCTCTAATGCTATCAGGGAAGATGTTGGTGATGGTGACCACAGCTCGTTAGCATGTATCCCGGCCTCAGCTCAAGGAAGAGCAAAGTTGTTGGTGAAAGATAATGGTATTATTGCAGGAGTAGAATTTGCTAAACAAGTTTTTGCGCATGTCGATTCTGAGATGAAGATTGAAACCTTAATTGAAGATGGCGCTAAAGTAAAGCATGGAGATATTGTCTTTTATGTTGAAGGAGCTTCTCAGTCTATTTTAAAAGCAGAACGTTTAGTTTTAAACGCTATGCAACGTATGAGTGCTATTGCAACTAAAACAAGGCAGTTTGTGGATTTGTTAGAAGGAACAGGAACTAAAATTTTAGATACACGTAAAACAACACCAGGTATTAGAGCTTTAGAAAAATGGGCTGTAAAAATTGGTGGTGGTGAAAATCATAGATTTGCATTGTATGATATGATTATGTTAAAAGATAACCATATCGATTTTGCAGGTGGAGTATCTAAGGCCATCAATCTAACAAAAGAATACTTGAAAGAGACTGATAGAAATTTAAAAATTATTGTTGAAGCTAGGAACCTCGTGGAGATTAAAGAAATTTTAGATTGTGGCGGTGTTTACAGAATCTTAATCGATAACTTTAACTATGATGATACTCGAAAAGCTGTAAAGCTTATAGGCGATCAGTGTTTAACGGAGTCTTCAGGTGGAATTAATGAAAACACACTAAGAAAATATGCAGAATGTGGTGTAAATTATATTTCATCAGGTGCTTTAACGCATTCTGTTTATAATATGGATCTTAGCTTAAAAGCAGTATAATTCAAACTTTCTAAATAAAGGAATGACTAAACCTATAGAAGATAAATTAAATAAAATTCCGGTAGTAAAGATAATTGTACGTTTTTTTAAGCAAATTAAATTACCAGGTTTTGAAGGGCTTTCGGTCTACGACTTATTAGAGCTTTACATCATGGGTATAGTTAATGGTGCACTCACCACAAGAGCAAGTGCAATTGCATTTAGTTTTTTTACAGCTATTTTTCCTTTTTTACTATTTGTAATTATTGTCCTTCCTTATATACCTATAGATGGTTTTAGAGTCGATTTTTTAGACTTTCTAAATTCAATTTTGCCACCTCAAACTTCAGAATTTCTAATAGATAGAATTTTTGAAGATATGAGTAGTAATACTAGTGGAGGGTTAATTTCGTCTGTTTTTTTACTTTCCATGTTTTTAATGGCTAATGGTGTTAATGCTGTTTTTTCAGGCTTCGAAACCTCTTACCACAAGCAATTATCTCGTAATATTTTTAAGCAATATATGTTTGCTCTTGGTGTAGCTCTAATTCTTGCTTTCTTATTATTCTTAACGGTAGCTGTGTTTGGGTATTTTCAGATTTACATTATTCAGCCTTTATACGAAGGGTTTAGCGGTCATTTAATGACGGAAGGTGATGGAGGATTAGGTTGGGTTATTTTTGCAAAATATTTATTCTTTGTAATTATGACTTATATGGCGACAGCTACATTATATTATTTCGGAACAAAAGAAGGAAAAGCGTCTAAGTTCTTTTCTGTTGGGGCGTTGCTTACTACGTTATTGATAATGCTAACCTCATTTTTGTTCGGTATTTATATTGAAAATTTTTCTCAATACAATGAGCTTTATGGTTCTATTGGAGCATTATTAATTTTATTATTATACCTATGGCTAAATTCTAATATTTTACTTTTAGGTTATGAGCTAAATGCTTCACTACAATTTTTAAGAAAGCATCCCAAAGCTAGAAAAGAAATTATAGACCATCTGTAAAATGGTGTCTACTCAATTAAAATAGATAATCTAATTAAGGCAATAGTCATTATTATTGAGGGCATTGTTGCTAAATCTATAAGGTTATTCTGATATTGCATTACGCTACTCATAAGCGGATTTAGTAATACGTTTGATACGCTTTAATTATGGTTATTTAATTAAACCAATTACATTTGAATAATAAACTCTATAAAAACAACAGTTATGATTAAGAACACGTTTATCTTATTTATTTTATTAATGGTCTCGTTTAACCTTTCTAGTCAAGGAATCCTTGGGAAATGGAAAACTATAGACGACAATACTGGTGAAGCCAAATCTTTAGTTGAGATTTATGAAAAAGATGGAAAAATATATGGCAAAATTATTTCAGTGTTTAATCCTGATAAAGAATTTGCTAAGTGTATAGATTGTAGTGGGAAGCAAAAAGATCAACGATTAGTAGGGTTGTTGTTTATAGAAGGTTTAACTAAAAACGATGATGTATATGATGGTGGAACTATTTTAAATCCAGAAGATGGTAAAGTTTTTAGATGTAGATTAAAATTAGAAGAAGATAAAGATACACTTCAAGTAAGAGGGTATTTAGCATTTTTCTACAGAACACAATATTGGAAACGCGTTAAATAATGCTACATTTTATAGACGTCATTTTACCAATACCGCTTCAAAAGGCGTTTACATATCATATTACAGAAGCCGAATCTAAGTTTTTGTCTATTGGTATGCGTGTTGCGGTCCCTTTTGGGAAAAGTAAAATTTATACTGCTTTGGTGTATAGCATTCATCAAAATCCACCAACAGCTTACGATGCTAAAACTATTCATCAAATTTTAGATGACTCACCTGTAATAACTGAATACCAATTAAAACATTGGGAATGGATTTCTAGTTATTACATGTGTAGTTTAGGAGAGGTAATGCGAGCTTCAATGCCAAACACTTTTATGTTAGAAAGTGAAACGGTTATTTCTAAAAATGAAAATGTAACGATTCAAGATTCTGATTTAAAAGACGAAGAGTTCTTAATATATGAAGCTTTAAGTCGTCAGTCATCGCTTAAGGTTCAGGACGTTATTTCTATTTTAGATAAAAAAAGTGTACTCCCTATTATCAATAGTTTAGTAAAAAAGGGAGTAGTGAATCTACAAGAAGAGATTTACGAAAAATATACGCCAAAATTAGTGCGCTATGTAAAGTTACATTCTAGTCATAAATCTCCCGAAAAACTTCAAGAATTATTAGAAGAATTAAGTAGAGCTCCAAAGCAAAGAGAAGTTGTTTTAACTTTATTTACTATGGAAGCTTCCATAAAGCAGCCTATAAAAGTCACTGATTTAACAGAACGGAGTGGTGCATCTACTAGTATTGTAAAAACATTAATTGATAAGCATGTTTTAGAAGAGTATCATATTCAAATCGATCGTGTTCAATACGATGGAGAAGGGGATGAGGCAACTAAACGACTAAGTAAAGAGCAGCAAGTAGCATACGACGAAGTTGAAGCAATATTTGAAGAAAAATCGGTAGCATTATTGCATGGGGTAACATCTTCTGGTAAAACAGAAATATATGTTCAGCTTATTCAAAAGCAATTAGAATTAGGGAAACAAGTATTGTATTTGTTACCTGAAATAGCGTTAACAACCCAGCTGGTAAACCGACTCCAAGAATATTTTGGAGAAAAAGTGGCGGTTTTTCACTCTAGATACTCTGGAAATGAAAGGGTAGAAGTGTGGCAAAATATGTTGGCTAACTCAGAAAAAGCCCAAGTGGTAATCGGAGCGCGTTCATCGTTATTGTTGCCCTTTCGTAACTTAGGATTAATTATTGTAGATGAAGAGCACGAGCAATCTTTTAAACAATTTGATCCGGCGCCACGTTATCATGCTAGAGACGCAGCAATTGTTTTGGCAAATATCTTTAAAGCTAAAACCCTTTTAGGGTCTGCAACACCAAGTTTAGAAACTTATTTTAATGCCACTCAAGGGAAATATGGTTTGGTAGAATTAAACACACGTTATAATAACGTTTTAATGCCAGATATTGAACTTGTAGATTTAGCTGATAAGTATAAACGTAAAAGAATGAAAGGTCATTTTAGTGACCGACTTATTGAGGAAATGACGGAAACTTTAGATCAAGGTTTTCAGATTATATTATTTCAAAATAGAAGAGGCTTTTCGCCTATAATAGAATGTACCACTTGCGGAACATCACCTCAGTGTCCTAATTGCGATGTTAGTTTAACTTATCATCAATACAGAGATCAATTACGTTGTCATTATTGTGGGTATAATTCTGTAATGCTAAAAAGTTGTCAAGGTTGTGGTAATTCAACTTTAGATACTAAAGGTTTTGGTACAGAACAAATAGAGGCAGAGGTAAAAGAATTGTTTCCGGATAAAAAAGTAGCGCGTATGGATTTAGATACCACACGCGGTAAATATGGCTTTGAGAAGATTATAAATAGCTTTGAACAACGCCAGGTTGATATTTTAGTTGGTACACAAATGTTAACCAAAGGACTCGATTTTAGGTATGTTAAGTTAGTGGGAATAATGAATGCTGATAATTTACTTAACTTTCCAGATTTTAGAGCGCATGAGCGTAGTTATCAACTAATGTCTCAAGTTTCTGGTAGGGCTGGGAGGACGGATTTACGTGGTAAAGTGTTAATTCAGACTTATAATCCGCATCATAATATTTTACAGCAAGTATCTACAAATTCTTATAAAGAGATGTTTGCAGAGCAAATGAATGAGCGTTATGACTTTAAGTATCCACCAATTTATAGATTAATTAAGATCACTTTTAAACATAGGGATTATAACCGTGTAAATTTAGCTGCAGATTGGTATGCTAAATCTTTAAAGCAATTATTTAAAAATAATGTTTTGGGACCAGAATTTCCACCAGTTTCTCGAATACGTAATTTGTATCACAAAAATATATTGGTAAAAATACCTTCAAAACAATCCTTAGCTAAAACTAAAGAAGCAATCATTAAGATTGATAACAGCTTTAATGCTGTTAAAGATTTTAGATCTGTACGTGTCGTAATTAACGTAGATAATTATTAATCTATTAAATTAAAAAATCCCAAGCGTAAGGCTTAGGATTTTCAATAAATTATAATGTATTACTTTAAAATATTTATGTATTTGGGGTTACATGTTGTTTAAAGCATCTACTAATTGTGTTTTTTTATTACGACTTAGTGGAATTTCATAAGCGCCAACTTCAACATTTTTACTGTTAAATCTGTCGATTTTATCTAAGTTTACAATATAAGATTTGTGGATTCTTAAAAACTTACCATCAGGTAATTCGCTTTCAAAAGCTTTCATTGTAGATAATACAACTAAGCTGTTTTCTTCTGTTACTACTTTTACGTAGTCACCTAGTGCTTCAATCCATTTAATATCCTTAATATATACTTTACGTTTTTTAAGGTTACTTTTTACAAAAATATGCTCGCCTTCAGTTTCGTTAAAATCTAGTTTTAATTTATGTTGTTCTATAGCTTTTTCTACAGCAATATTAAAACGCTCTTTAGTAATTGGTTTCTGTAGGTAATCGGTAGCATCGTAATTAAATGCTTTAAAAGCATATTCCGTTTTGCCTGTAACAAAAATAATTTGGGGTTTGTTGTTAAGTACGTCTAGTAATTCAAAACCGTTTAATACTGGCATCTCTATATCTAGAAAGATAAGATCTACTTTATGTGTATTAAGACCGTTTTTTGTTTCTAACGCACTGCTATATTCTGCAATAAGGTTAAGTGAGGAGTGATTCTCAATTAACTTTACTATAGAAAGACGCTGAATCGCAGAATCATCAACAACTACACAGTTTAAAGTCATAACATTATTAATTTTAGGTTAAGATATCGACAATAGTACAATAAATTCGGTTAAAAAACAAATATTACCGACAAACCGTATTTTTTTTATTTTTATTTAGCTCATTACAAGATTACTAATTTTAGTTGAATAAATATTGTTAAATCTAGAATAAAAGTGTACTTTTGCAGCCGTTTTTAATAACAAACAAAATTATTTATTATGAATCATTATGAAACTGTTTTCATCTTAAATCCCGTTTTATCTGACGATCAGGTAAAGGAGACAGTAAAGAAATACGAGGATATGCTCGTTTCTAAAGGTGCTAAGATGATTGCCAAAGAAGATTGGGGACTAAAAAAGTTAGCTTACCCAATTCAAAACAAGAAAAGTGGTTTTTACCATTTATTTGAATTTACCGTAGATGGTGAAGCGATTGAACCATTAGAGTTAGAATTTAGACGTGATGAACGTTTTATGCGTTACTTAACTGTGAAATTAGACAAACATGCTATTTCATGGGCTGAGAGAAGAAGAGAGAAACTGAAAGTTAAAGCAAAAGCAAAAGCGTAATTATGTCATCAATAGAACAACAAGCAAAAGGAAAAAAAGACGGCGAAATTAGATATTTAACTCCGTTAAATATTGAGACGTCTAAAGTTAAGAAATATTGTCGTTTCAAAAAGTCTGGAATTAAGTATGTAGATTATAAAGATGCAGACTGGTTATTAGGTTTTGTAAACGAGCAAGGTAAATTACTACCAAGACGTTTAACAGGAACTTCTTTAAAGTATCAAAGAAAAGTATCTGTGGCAGTAAAAAGAGCTAGACATTTAGCGCTTATGCCATATGTTGCTGATTTATTAAAATAAAATATCATAACACGATGGAACTTATATTAAAACAAGACGTTGAAAATTTAGGATTTAAAGACGATATTGTATCTGTTAAGAACGGTTATGGTAGAAACTTTTTAATTCCTCAAGGACAAGCTGTAATGGCAACTTCTTCTGCTAAGAAAGTATTAGCAGAAACTTTAAAGCAAAGAGCTTATAAAGAAAAAACTATTATTGCTGATGCAGAAAAAACTGCAGAAGGATTAAATGGTTTAGAGATTAAAATCACAGCTAAAGCTGGAACTGGTGCAACTGCTGGAGATAAATTATTTGGTTCTATTACCAATATGGATTTAGCTGCTGCTCTTAAAAAAGCAGGTCATGACGTTGATAAAAAGTTTATCGCTATAACAGGTGGTAACATTAAACGTTTAGGTCAATATGTAGCTGCAATTAGATTACATAGATCAGTAACTGTAGATTTAACTTTCGAAGTTATTGCTGACGCATAATCTTAAGCATTATAATTTTAAAGAACCGTTTAGTTTACTAAACGGTTTTTTTGTAATTATTTTTTAAATATCATTTAAATTTTACATCAGCTTATTAGTATCTATAATAAGTAAGTCTTATAGTGGTTGTTATATGAAAAATTTATTTTTAACATTGGTAATATTTTCTTTTTTTAGTTGTAAAAATTCAACAACTGAAAAAGTCTCCTCTGAAGTTCAAGATTCTAAATTAATAGAAGTTTTTAAAGCTTCAGAAAATAATTTTCCAAATATTAGTGTTCATCGTGGTGGTAAAGGATTAGTAAATTATCCTGAAAACAGTTTAGAGGTCTTAAAATATGTTAGTGATAGCATTGTTGCTATTTACGAAATAGATGTGGCTCAAACAAAAGATGGTCAATTAGTATTATTACACGATAATTCTATTGATAGAACTACAACAGGAAGTGGAAAGGTTGACAGTTTTACATATGATGAACTAAAGCAATTTAATTTAGTTGATGATTATGGAAATGAAACAAATTTTAAAATCCCTTTATTTTCAGAAGTACTAAACTGGTGCACAAATAATAATGTTATCCTAACCGTAGATATTAAAAAAAGCGTAAGTCAGAAAGTTGTTATTGATGCCATCAGAGAGGCTAATGCTAAAGATATTTGTGTTATTATTACTTATGATATTGAACAGGCTATAGGTGCATATAAATTAGCTCCCGATTTTTTACTATCTGTTTCAGCTAGAAATGATGAAGAGTTTAATCGTTTGTTAGAAGCTGAAATTCCGACAAAAAACATGCTTGCTTTTACAGGAACTCGATTATCAGATGCTTCTCTTTATAAAAAGTTACACGATTATAATATTGTCTGCATGTTGGGGACACTTGGTAACTTAGATAAAAGTGCTGAAGCAAAAGGGGGAGAGCTTTATTTGAAGTGGGAAAAAAATGGTGCAGATATTATGGCAACCGATAGGCCATTTGCGGCATATTCTGCCATTAATTAATAAGCTTAATTATTATTTGATGAATACGTATTTTATTCATCATTGACTATACATATATCAAGAATTTTAATTTATAAAAGGCACAGCATCTATCCTTTTAAAAAACATTAATAATTACCCAGATGAAATATTCAAGATTAACCAAAGAACAATTTGAAGAATTACATAAAGAATTCATCAATTTTTTAGCCACACAATCTATTACAGGAGATGAGTGGGAAGATATTAAAAAAAATAAACCAGAAGCTGCAGAGCAAGAATTAGATGTTTTTAGCGACTTAGTTTGGTTTGGTGTTTTAAGTAAAGTTGAATATTTAGAACATATCTCACCTAATCAAATTCATCTTTTTCAATGTAATGAAAAAAGTATGCGTTTAATTGCGCTTAAGATAGAGATTGCTGAAATCGATTTTACAACCAAAGAAGGTTTTCAATGGTTACGTGATAATTTATTATCTAATTCTGTTGAATTCTTTAATGCGAAAAAAGATTATTCAGAAGATAAACACTTAGATCTCTTTAAGATGATTCAATCAGGAGCTCATATTACTAAAGGTGAATTATTTAATTATTTTGCGAATTTGGTAAAAGGATAAACTGTTCTTAAAATTATAAACAAAAAACACTCATTCTCTAAATGAGTGTTTTTTTGTTTTGTTACTTTGAGTGATTTGTGAGCTACGAACAAATTGTATAGAGAAGCTTTAAATTCTCTATTTAAACAGTTTTTTTACTGTTCTCAATATGCTAAGTTTATGCTTGATATTCTAACTGCTACTATCTAATTACATATATTTCATTGAATGAGATTCTTCTTTATTCAATGAAATTTTACTCATAACGTAAAGACTCAATAGGATCTAATTTAGCCGCTTTTGTTGCAGGATATAGGCCTGAAATAACAGCGACAATAAAGGCGATACTTGTAGCCCAAATCATAGCAACCCAAGGTGTGGAGAATTCTAATTCAAATCCTTTTGCAACACCCCAACCAATTAAAATTCCTAAAAAAATCCCTAATAAACCACCTAATTGTCCAATAATTATGGTTTCCATAAAAAACTGAAATGCTATAGTTTTACTTTTTGCACCAAGAGCTTTTCTAACTCCTATTTCTCTTGTGCGCTCACTAACCGAAACAAGCATAATATTCATAAGAGCAATTGTAGATCCAAAAATTGTAATAATGCTAATTATCCATGCAGCAACATAAAGTGCAGCTGTATTTTGTGCTACACGATTTAGTAAATCATCACTACGTTCAATTCCAAAATCATTCTTCTCAATAGGATTTAGCCCTCTAATATTTCTAAAAGTTAATATAGCATCATCCTGTGCTGTTTCAAGCATATCAGTATGATCTACCTTTACGCTCAAGCTATAGTTAATATTAGGATTGGTAAATATTGATCTTGCTTTTTGGATGGGCATTATAACACGCAAATCTTGATTATTACCAAAAGTAGATCCTTTCTCTTTTAAAACACCAACGACCTTAAATTTAGATCCTCTAATACTAATGGTTTTTCCAACGGGATTTTCAACAGGAAATAAAGCTTTTAGTAAATCGCTACCAATAACACAAATGGCATTACTATTATCAATGTCAAAGACATTAATAGAACGTCCATTTTCAATTTCTAACCCCGAATTTTCGATAAAAAACTCATTTGCACCTAGTACGGTAACTTCTGGATCTGTTTTTTTGTTATCATATTTTACTTCTGCTGTAGCTGTACCATTAAATGATACAGCTACCTTTGTAAAAGGGAAATTATAATTGTCTTCAAAATCCTTCACATTTCGATAATTAATAGCCGGATTTATTTTTTGACGCTCTCTACTACTTTGGCGTTGTGCAGTAAATTCGTATCGCTGAAAATTAAAAGTGTTAGAACCCATAGAAGAAAAATTACTAGAAATTGTATTCTCTAAAGCAGAGACACCACTTAAAATTCCGACCAAAGCCATAATTCCTATTGCGATAATTAAAACCGTTAAAATAGTGCGGAGTAGTTGGCTTTTAATAGAATCGAAGGCAATTCTAATATTTTCTTTAGCTAATGAAAACATAGTTTTTTTCGCGTTAGTTGGGTTGTTTAAAGTATAAGACGATGTAATTTGTATAAAGTTACTATAAAAATGATTTATCTTAGTAAGACCTCTAAAAATTATAATATTTTTGCAAAGAATTTGAATGTTTCATTTAAAAGTTGAATTCAATTAAAATTAAGTTTCATTAAAAGAGATTCCTATTTATAGGGAACATATTATGGCACAAAAACCAAGCATTCCAAAAGGTACAAGAGATTTTAACGCAGAAGAAGTTGCGAAGCGTTCTTATATTATGGAAACGATAAAAGCACAATTTCAAGTTTTCGGATTTCAACCTATTGAAACACCAAGTTTTGAAAACTCTGATACTTTAATGGGCAAATATGGTGATGAAGGAGATCGCTTGATTTTTAAGATTTTGAACAGTGGGGATTATTTAAAGAAAATTTCGGAAGATGAATATAGTTCTAGATCAGAAAATGTATTAACCTCTAAGATTTCAGAAAAAGCACTACGTTACGATTTAACGGTTCCTTTTGCACGTTATGTTGTACAACACCAAAACGATATAGAGTTTCCGTTTAAGCGTTACCAAATTCAACCCGTTTGGCGTGCAGACCGTCCACAAAAAGGACGTTTTAGAGAGTTTTTTCAATGTGATGCCGATGTTGTTGGTTCTCAATCTTTATTTCAAGAAGTAGAATTTGTACAGTTATATGATGCTGTTTTTTCAGCTTTAAAATTAGAAGGTGTTACCATTAAAATAAACAATCGTAAAATCTTATCTGGTATTGCAGAAGTTATTGGAGCACAAGATAAATTAATCGATTTTACGGTAGCTTTAGATAAGCTAGATAAAATAGGAGAGGAGAAGGTAAAAGAAGAAATGCGTGGTAAAGGTATTTCTGAAGAAGGCATTGAGAAGCTTCAACCTTTATTTACTTTAAAAGGTGATTTTGGTGATCAAATAGAAAGCTTAAAAACTATTTTAAGTACTTCAGAAGTAGGCTTAAAAGGTATTGACGAGCTTGAATTTATAAACACAGCGATTTCAACTTTAGAATTAAAAACAGCAAAATTACAATTAGATGTTACTTTAGCGAGAGGTCTAAATTATTATACAGGTGCTATATTTGAAGTCTCTGCACCAGAAGGTGTAAAAATGGGCTCCATTGGTGGAGGTGGTCGCTATGATGACCTTACCGGAATTTTTGGTCTTAAAGACATGAGCGGAGTAGGAATTAGCTTTGGACTAGACCGAATTTATTTGGTGTTAGAAGAGTTAAACTTATTTCCATCAACTATTGCAGAGTCTACAAAAGTACTCTTTATTAACTTTGGTGATAAAGAGGCAATGTATAGCTTAGGTACTGTAACCAAGTTAAGACGTGCAAATATAAAAGCAGAACTTTTTCCTGATGCTGCTGTTTCTGGTAAGCAAATGAAAAAGCAAATGAATTATGCAAACCGTCGTAACATTCCTTTTGTGGTGATTATGGGAGAAGAGGAATTGCAATCGGAAACCTTCACATTAAAAAATATGGCTTCAGGCGAACAACATAAAGTTGATTTTAAGACGATGTTAGATTTATTGAAATAAAAAAGTCTCAACCTTAAAAAGTTGAGACTTTACAATAACTAACTACTAACTAAAACAATTTAAACAACTATATTTTTCACTTCTAAAACAGATTGTTTTAGAGTCTTCTACTTTATTAATGTGTTAAGATCATTTAACGTATTGCTTTTATTTAATCCTAAAAGCATTATCAGCATCATAAAAATTAAGCACTATTCTTATGTCTATAAATTCGTAAACATTAAAATCAAAATGTTGGGTAATATTTTGATTTTGTTTGGGAATTTAATGAACTTATTATAATACAAAGATAATCAAATACTTGAGTTTTAGTCTATAAAAAGCAAATAATAACGATTAAAAACATTTATCAATGAGTTACGTCTTAGTTTGGAATGTGGTCGATTGCCCTGTTTTAGTAGAATATGAGACTTATTAAGTGTTTTATTTTTAATATAATATTGATGACTTAATAGTTTTAAAATGCAAAATACAAGAAGAATTTAAGCTTTTTTTCTTGTGATATGTCTTTAGTTAAGTTGATTTATACTCATTTTTCTATTCAATCAAAACAAGAATATATTAATCTTGAGAACCTTATAAAGAAATAGACTTAACGTAAAAACTCTAAAACCGACTGTCTTAGGTAACAACCAATTTTAGAGTTAAGTAATTATAATTTTAGAGGGATTATAAAAATTATGAATTAATCATATTTACGCTGTTGAAACCATAAGTCAGATAATGAAATATTAATATTTAAAGTATTTACATACTCTTTAATAAGGATACTGTCAGTGGTTCCTTTTCTACCTAAGCTATAAGATATATTTACTACAGATCGTCTGCCTATGGGTAAGCCTAAACCAATAGAAGTAGAATAGGTGTCAATGTTAGTATTATCTACCTCAAGATAACCCGAGTTGTAGTTTAACCCCATTCTAAAATCTACACGTTTCCAATATTTGTAACTTGTAGGATCTATAGAATAAGAGCCACCTAAGCTAAAAATGTCTTGATCTTTATAATCCCCAATTGCATCTGATTGATTTGTAGCAGACCAAAAACTCTTATTATAATCTGCTGTTAAAAGTAGATTTTTAAATTTAGTACTATAGCCAAAACCCATTTTTAAAGGTAAATAAAAATTATCTATAGATTCATCTTCGGTATCTTCAAGTTCGCTTAAGGCATCATTAGAATATTTTGAGATATAAGTATCCTTTGTGCCTTTTAAAACGGTGGGTAGATCTACTGTAAGTCCAAAATTATGTTTATCAAATAAATTGTATTGTAAACCTAACCCTAGTTGAGCACCGCTATAATAATTGGTTTCATCAATTTCTAAATAACTACTTGATGTTACTATAGACTCAGTTTCTTCAATTTTACCAAATAAGTAAGAAGCTTTTACCCCAACGTTTAGATTTTTAAAATAAGTTCTTGCATAATCTAGTCTAATTTCGCTTAAGCCACCCGTACCATCAATATTTGAGATGAACTCTTCATCACTTCCTTCTATGTTATTTTGTAGACCAATAAGTGAATATCCAACAGTAGTCGACGGTTTTAAAGTTAAACCAACCCCGTATTTATCATCACGATTAAAAGCTAACGAAATATTCGTGAAATTGTAAGTGGTGTTTTGCTCGCTTAGATCACTACCACCAGTAAGATTAATTAGCTCTGCAGAACCACCAAAATCAAATGTAATTTCATTTGTTTTTAAGGTTACAAATGATGCTGGGTTGTATAGGTTAATTCCTTGATTTGCATCTAGAGAAATACCTGTTTTACCAAGTCCACTATTTCTTCCTGTATTAGAATTGTTTTCTACACCTAGACCAAAAAGAGAATATGGGGATCCAGTAAGATTATTTTGAGCGGAGCTATATAACCCCAAAAACATGGCCAAGATAAAAATAGACTTAGATTTATTCATATACAGCATAAGTTACAATTAGTTTAGTTTTAAAGTCTGATTTCTGGCTGTCATTAAAAATCATTTTATTAACAGTAGAGTTATAATCTGATGGAATTAATATAAGTGCATCTTCTGTTTCTGGACTTTCACTTAGTTTATAATCAATAAAATCAATTACAGGTACGGTATATACAATTTCATTAAATTCAGAATTATCATTATTGATTGCAGCTGTTACAACATCTACACTATTGGATATTTGACTTGCCAAATCATTATTTTGATCTATAGTATAAAGCAATAATGCATCGTTTAAAGGTTGTATATCAGAATGAGAACTAGAATTTGGTTCTATGTAAAGCACAGCGTCTAATACTGTTCCTTCATTACCTATATTATATATATCTTTAATTGATGGAAATTCTATTCTTGTAACATAACCAACACCTGCTTGATTGTAACTAATATTGTTACTTTCAGTTGAGACTAAATTATATTCTTGATCAGTAATGGCCTCAAGAGGTAAGCCACTTACATCACTATCTATATAATTGTAATACGAATTAATAGTCATATCATATGTATACTCATCCGTTTCTAATTCGTCAGGAATGGTATAGTAAAATCTAATATAGGTTACATCACTCGTTGTAGAGAAACCTATTACAGAACTGTTATCACTATCTCCAGGTTGAATCGTTATCCCTTTTAATTTTTGGTAAAGAGATTCTGAATCTGTTATATTATTATCTCTAATCTCGTTAAATAAATCTTCACCAAAATCGTAAGGAAGAGTTACATAAAGTGAATCTTTATTAGGTGTAGGGTAATAAGATTTACTTACTAATGGTGTTGCTTCGTAAGCTGTTTCAGTAGTATTGTAATAATAATCATCGTCATCATCCGAGGTCATTCTGTCGCTTAACTTATAAACATTAATATTAGAGACCTGGGTTGTGTCATTATAATAATAAGTGTCATACCCTAATACCAAACCAATGCTATCTAAGATTGCGTCATTATCTAAAGAATAAGATGACGGAGTAATTTGTAAATAGGTAGAGGCGTTTACAGTCCCCATATCGTTATCTTGGTATTTACCAATTAATAACCGTTCACTAGTAGAAGTAACGATTGAATCAAATTTCATGGTAGACAATTGAACATCAAATGTATCAATAGAGATAACTCTAATGTTTGTGCCAGTAAAGTCTTCACCAGCCACTGCGCCATCTTCGTCAGCGTCTGTTGAGCATGCAATTACCAACGATAATGCAGTAATGCCCATAAATAATTTTAGAAATGATTTCAACATTTGTTTTGATTAATTTGTACAAAGCAACTAACCAATTGATGTAATAAAAAGTGTAATATACCTACAGTGTATATTAATCGACAGAAATGGGTATTTACACTATAAAAGTTAAGACTCAGTTTAATAGATTAAAAAATGGTGTTTGTCTATAAAAAAATAGGCTATGTATATTTTGTAATTGGAGTGTAAGATTGTGGTAGTAAGTTAGCACCCGATGAAAAATTATTCCCTACATTTTATAATCTTTAGTTTATTCTCTATAGCGTCTTATGGGCAAAAAATGTTCACTACTACAGAAGGAGGAGATTTGGTAACCCTAGAGTATTCAAATTATTTAGATTTGAATAATGTTCAATTTGATAACAAATCGATAGCTATAGATTTTAGCTCATTATTGAAAGAGTCAAATTTAGGTTTAGGGATGACTTATACTAACAATAGTATTGACTTTGTTAGTTATGATAGAACACACAATTATAGCATGTTTGAAACCATCCATAATGTTGAAATATTTGCCAGATATAAAAAAGCTATAGTTAATAATTGGACAATGGATCTTGTATTAGTTCCTTATTTGTCTTCAACGCTTAATGATAAAATTTCTAATGACGATTTTATTTTAAGTTATTCAGCAAATTTCACAAAGACTTGGTATAAGGACGGGCTTAAATCTGCTTTAAAATTAGGTGTTGGTTATGGTGCTTTGTTTGGTAAACCAGACTTTTACCCTTTAATATCGTATGCTAGTAATGTGAATGAAAAATTAAGATATGAAATAGGGATACCTATTACAGGTGTTTTTTATGAACTTAACGAACAAAATGGTTTTGACTTTACAGTAGAGCCAGAATCAATTTATGCATATAATGGTTCTGATTATAGAATTGAGAATGGACAAATAATCCATAATTCTGAGCTTGAGTTTAAAGCTATAAAATTTGAGCTAGGTTATAATTTTAAATTTGATAATAATTGGTCAACAAATTTTAATGTTGGCTATTTGGTTGATAGTGAGTTGACAATAAGCGAAAATGATAATAATATTTATGATTTTGATTCAGGTGAATCATTGTCACTAAACATAGGAATTAGTTTTAATATAAATAATAAGTAAAATGAGAAAAATGAATAACAAATCAGCCATAAAACTGCTTTATTTAGGAGCCGTATTAGCGCTATTTTCTAGTTGTAACAACGACGATGACGATGATGATTCTGGTAACTGGGTAAAGAAATCGACATTTAATGAAGAAGCCCGAAGTAGTTCATCTGCATTCACCATTGGAAATATTGGGTATATGGGTGCAGGTTACGACGGTAGCGATTATTATAACGATTTTTGGAGTTATAACATGGATACTAATTCATGGCAACAATTATCAGATTTTCCAGGTGAAGAGAGAAGTTCTGCAACTGCATTTGTAATTGGAAATGATGGTTATATGGGTACCGGTTATAACGGTGATACTAATGAAGAATTATCTGATTTTTATAAATATAACGTTGATACAAATACATGGACGTCTATAGCTGATTTTGCTGGTACAGCAAGATATGGTGCTGTAGGTTTTGGATCGGATACTTATGGTTATTTAGGTACAGGCTATGACGGAAGTGATAAAAAGGATTTTTGGAGATACAATCCAGGAACTGATTCTTGGGAAGAAATATATGGTTTCGGTGGAGATAAAAGAAGAGACGGTGTCACTTTTACAATTGATAATGAGGTATATTTGGTTACAGGAATTAGTAATGGCATATATGAGTTAGATTTTTGGTCTTTTAACTTAGATTCTGAAGTTTGGACACAACATACCGATATTGATGATGACGATGATGATTATATTTACAGATCTAATGCCGTTGCATTTACAATTAATGGAAAAGGATATGTAGCTTGTGGTGATTACTCTGGAACTATTAGTACAGTTTATGAATATGAACCTTCTAGCGATAGCTGGGAAGAGAAAACAGCTTTTGAGAATTATGCAAGAAGAGATGCTATAGCGTTCACAGATGGTTCACGTGCTTTTGTAGCTTTAGGTAGAAATGGAACATTGTATCTAGATGATAACATGGAATTCTTTCCAGATGCAGAGCAAGACGACGACGATAACTAAAAAAGAAGTTTAGATTGATTGATTGATAGGCTATTGCTGTAGTGATTGATGGTTAATGGCCAACTGAGAGTCAGGATAATGTTGATATCCTTCATTATTTCTGGCTCTTTTTTTTAAATAAAAAAAAAGATGAAAAAATTTTATAATTATAAAACTGTATTTTTAGGTATAACAATCTTATTTGTATTGTTTTTTTATATTCAATCTGTTGATGATGAAAATAATACTGTAGAAGAATCAGCATATGCTTTGCAGGTTTTGGAACAAGACAGTCTTTGGATTTATGAAGTGTATAATGGTGAAAATTTATTTATTCGTCAAGAATACATTCCAGCAGCAAAAGGTAAACAAGGGTTTAAATCTAAGGAAGATGCCGAAAAAATTGGTGAGCTTGTAATGAGTAAATTATTAGAAAATAAAATGCCAGTAATTAGTGTTGATGATCTGGATGCTAACGCTATTAGTTTCAAAAAGAGTTAATAGATTCTACGAAATAATTCATGTTCACAAAACAGATATCTTATAAAGAATTAATAGTACATATCATAGTATGGTTGTGTATTAGTATATTTCCTTTACTTACGGCTTATATAGATTTAGGGGAAATACCTTCAGAAATGTATTTAAAGCAATTAATGCGGCCCATTTTGTTCTATGTGAATTATTCAATCTTTGTACCTTACATATTACTAAGGCGTAAATTAATGATCTATATATTTGTATCAATTCTCTTTTTATTACTATACAATTATGTGAGTAGAGAATTGATGGATACCCCAATTATGAATGGGATCCGAAATATGAATAACCGACCTGAGCGACCGGGTGGTGGTCCTTTTGGAATGAGACACGCCATACCAATGGTGTTTTCATTTTCTATCTTTCTTTTAGGTGGTATTTTTGGTTTGGTAGTAGATTTTTACAAAAGAGATCGTGAGTCTAAAGAGTTAGAAAATGAACAAACAGAAATTAAATTGCAGTTTTTAAGAAATCAATTAAATCCACATTTCTTATTTAATTCATTAAACAGTATATATTCTCTAGTAAGAAGTAAATCTGATAGTGCACCAGAAGCTGTAATAACATTATCAGAATTAATGCGATATATGCTTTATGAAGCTAAAGATGAGCAGGTTTCTTTAGAAAAAGAAATGAACTATATACAGCATTATATAGCACTTCAGCGTTTGCGATTAAAAAATACTGAAGCCGTTAAACTTAATATAAAAGGGGAGACTAAGAATCTAAAAATCTATCCTTTATTACTTATTTCATTTATAGAAAACGCTTTTAAATACGGAACAGATTTTAAAGGTAATACGCATATCGATATTCAGATTGAAGTTGTAGATAAAAAATTTAGCTTTTATATAGAGAATATTATAGGGTTGTACAAGCGCGATGATAAAAACTCGGGTGTTGGGTTAGAGAATATAAAAAGCCAATTCAACTATTTGTATAAAAATAATTACGAGTTAACTATAGATGAAGATAAATCTTATTACAGAGTTCATTTAACCTTAAATCTAAATGATAATGAAGTGCATAATAATAGATGACGAGCCTTTAGCTATTGATGTCATAGAATCATACTGTCAAGCCTTAGGTGCTGTAGATGTTATAGAAACATTTACCAATGCCATAGAAGCTTTAGACTTTATAAATACTAATGCAATTGATTTAGTGTTTTCAGATATTGAAATGCCTAATATTTCAGGTATTGAATTAATTAGATCTCTTGAAGGAAAAGTGCCTTATTTTATTTTTACTACAGCTTATCCAGAATATGCTTTAGAAGGTTTTGATCTTAATGCTGTAGATTATTTAGTTAAACCAATTCCATTTCCTCGATTTATAAAAGCAGTAAATAGAGTTAAAGAAATGCTGAAATTAAGTCATGTTAATACATCGTTTAACTTGTCTTCAGCAGGAGGTGATGCTCCAGTACATGAAGACGATTTTATTTTTGTAAAGTCTGAGTATGAAAATGTGAAGATTGACATCAAAAAAATTAAACTGATTCAAGGGTTGAAGGATTATTTAAAAATTGAAATAGAAGATTCTAAAGCGATATTGACCTTAATGAGCTTTAAAGAAATTCAATCTAAGTTACCAGAGAATATATTTATTAGAGTTCATCGTTCTTATATTATTAATGTGAACAAAATAACATCCGTTCAAAAGAATAGAGTCATTATTAAAAACGAAAGGATTCCTATTGGTGAAAGCTATAAATCTATGGTATATAGTCGTTTAAATATCTAGCTTAAATTTCTAAATAAAGAACGTATAAAGTGATTTGTACTATAGCGGTCACTTACGTTCTTATCTCTTTCTTTTAAGATATAAACAAAGCATTACAACGTTAGAGAGTGATGCTTTATGTTTATCCTATTCTTGATAAAATTATTGTGATGATTTTATAACAGAAGTGTATTAGAAACGCTTTAAGATTTAATAAATTAGCGAATCAGATGGTTTTGTAGCTCGGTAAGCCCCTTACAAAACCAGAACAGCTAAAGCATTACATTCTTAAAAACCTTATTTCTATGACTATTACAGCGTCTTACACTGATCTCTATCAACTTACTATGGCTCAAGTTTACTTTAAGACTAAGCCTGATGGCCGTGCTGTTTTTGATTATTATTTTAGAAGTAACCCCTTTAAGGGAGGGTATTCCATCTTTGCAGGATTAGAAGATGTATTAAATACCCTTGAAACCATGGCATTCTCGGCATCAGATATTAGCTATTTAGAAGAGCATGGTTTTGAAAAAGAATTTCTAGATTATTTAAAAAACTTTCAATTTACAGGTACTATTTTTTCATGTAAAGAAGGGGATGTTGTTTTTCCGAATCGACCCATATTACAAGTGGAAGCCAATATCATTGAGGCTCAAATTATAGAGACATTCCTATTAAACTTACTCAACTTTCAGACTTTAATTGCTACAAAAGCAGGCCGTATTCGGTATAGTGCTAAGGATAAGCTGTTGTTAGATATGGGCTTACGCCGAGCGCATGCTACTGGTGGTTATTATGCTTCTAGAGCGGCCTTTATAGGTGGTTTTAATGGTACGAGTAATGTTGTTGCTGCTAAGGATTATGATCTTCCTTGTTCTGGGACTATGGCGCATTCTTTTATTCAGAGTTATGAGGATGAGTTACAGGCGTTTCGTGATTTTGCTAAGATTAGACCTGATAATTGTGTGCTTTTAGTAGATACTTACAATACGCTAAAAAGTGGTTTGCCTCATGCGGTTATTGTGGCAAAGGAAATGGAGCTTAGCGGTGACCGGCTATTAGGAGTGCGTTTGGATAGTGGTGATTTAGCGTATTTGTCTAAAAAAGTTCGAGAAGTTTTGGATGCTGCAGACTTAGGCTACGTTAAAATAATTGCTTCCAATCAGTTAGATGAATATGTTATTAAGAGCTTGAAAGAACAAGAAGCCCCTATTGATATTTTTGGAGTAGGGACTAATTTAGTCACTGGGAAACCCGATGCATCCTTAGGGGGTGTTTATAAGTTATCGGCCTATAATGGAGCCCCACGAATTAAGCTTTCGGAAAATATAGAAAAGACCTCATTGCCTTCTAAAAAGCAAGTGTTTAGGATGATTGACGCTAACGGGATGTTTTATGGTGCAGATGTTATTGCTCTGTTTAGCGAAGCGAGCGTTACTGAAATGACCCATGCTTATGACCCTACAAAGCGTTTGAATCTTACGGGTTTTGTACATGAGCCTTTGTTAGAAAAAGTAATGGAAAATGGTAAGAAAGTTAATGCGCCTAGGTCTGTACAGGCGATTGCTGACTATTCTAAAAGCCGATTAGCACAACTTCCGGAAGCGTATAAACGTTTTGAGAATCCGCATAAGTATAAAATAGGTTTGAGTCAAAAATTAAAAAATGAGCGCGATAAATTGATGTTGAAATATCAATTGTAATTATTAATTTCAACAGGTAAGCCCTTTTTTTTATTAAAAACTTGTTAAAAGCGGCATAAAATTGTAAATTAAGCTTCTATACTATTTTTAATGTAAGATTGTAGGGGATTTTATATTAATAATATAATGATGATTTAAGGCAATTAGCAATAATTGCCTTTTTTTATGTTATACAAATACTTAATGGGCTAAGTAAAATTTTTAAATCTAGAAATAATACAGATAATTGAAAGTGAGTCTTTTCAATATTTAATAATAAAAACAATATCTATTTATCTTGTTGTCTGTAACTTTAACCGGTATAGCACTTAATTCAGTATGTTATACTAACTAATTAGATGAAGTTTTTTTATCACATTTTAATATTTTTTTTAGTGTTTTATGGGACACAATCTACAGCAAAATTAGATAGTTTATTGATTAAAGGTATTACGGCAAGAAATAACAACGATTTCAATAAATGCCCTGGTATTAGCAGATGTAGTAATAGGCGAAAATAAATATAAAAGAAACGACTTTAATGGTGCAGAAAAATTAGCTAAAACAATACTTCCGGCTTAGAGTTTAATGCTCTTATCACAGAAAAAATTCCATTTCAATATTACTTTCTATTCTATCTAAGAATAAAAAAGAACTCTCATTAGCTATAAATTATGCTCAGTCAGCACCATCTCTAAGGTTAGAAAAGTAAAAGACAAGTCCGTTGATTGTTAATGAGTGCAAGGTGTAAAGCCAAAGAAACTTGAATCTATGTATAAATGTTACTAAATTATATAATACTTAAGGCATTTAAGTTAATATGAAAACGGATGAAGTTACGCGATCTAAGATGTTTGAAATACATTGTAAGCGAATATAAAATCTTAGAATTATGGATAATGAATTTGCAAAACATGAAAAGGATTACTTGAAAATCTACGAAGAAAAAGGATACACATCAGGTTTTCATTTTAAGGATGGAACGTTGCTAGGAAACGATTCTTCTCACATTTATAAACCAGAAGATCTTAATATAGTAGCAGAACATAGGTATGAGGGGATGAGCGATCCTTCGGATATGTCAATTTTATATGTTATTGAAACCAATAAAGGAGAAAAAGGGACCATGTTGTTAGGATTTGGACCAAATTCCGATTTAGAATTATCTGAATTTTTTAATAGCATCCCAGAATCTCAAATTTCGGATGAAGCTAATATTAATATGGATGAAGATTTATAAGCTTCTGGAACGTTTTATTATAAAGAAAAGTCCAATGATTTATAATTGGACTTTTTTTGTTATACACTAACACTGTCTATGATTGCAAGCTGAAATTACTTTAATCCTCTTTTAATTTATTGGCACGCTCGCGACGTGTTTCATTCTGCTTCCCATATTGGTTGTAATGATCGTCTTTTAATGGACCTTTCTCATCTGTTGCATTTTGATGTAAACGCTTCTCGTGTTCTGTTTCTTGATGGTCTTTTTTATCTTTCTTCATGGTTTAATGTATTTAAATTAGTAATCGATTGTTTTTATAAATAGTTGTTATTTAAATTAATATTCTATAACAGCTATGGAGTTGTGTGTTTTGATGCCGTTTCAATGTAATAATGAATTGGCTTAAAGGTGCCACCATTGCTATCTTCGGCAGAGCAAGCTGTGAGGCCAACCAATACATCCATCTCTGCTTTAAACCGAATATAATCTCCAGGTTTGGTGGTAGGAGGGTGTACGGATAGCTTACCGTTGGTATTAAACTGTACATTCATAAAAATATTAAAGGCCGTTGGTATGCTGTCTCGATCAATGCCAAATGGTTTTAAATTATGCTGTAAATTACCAAGACAACTCGGATGCTCACCTTTGTAATTGTACATTATTTTAAACGTTTCAGGACTGCATGGCGCCAATAGAAAATCATTGCGTCCATTGGTATCTTCTAAGATTTGCATCATTTTGTGCGACCGATTAGACCAGAGAAAGTTTCCTTTGGTGAGCAATAAATTTTCTTCAAAGTCTAAGGATTTTCCAGAGGATAATTTCTCATTATAATCGTCAGCATTAAATAGAACCATATCACTCACTTGTTTGCCCATAGGATCTATTACTGTAAGGATGTCATTCTTGTTGAGTTTGAAAGCTGCACCCGATTGTTTATCGATAACATTAATTAATGGTTTCATACTATTTTAGTGTTTTTTCTTTAGTGGTTTTATGAAAAGGACATTTCCAAGTACTGTCTACCGCTCTGCCACTGTACTGTTTCGTTTCCGATTCTTTTCCAAAATCTTTAAGTACAGGGTTGATACGTCCTTGTAATTTTTTATCTCGTTTTCTTATCCGCTTTTTGACCTTTTTATAGGTCCCCATGGCTCGTAATTGCTCAAATTGAGAATGCAGATTAAAAACAATGGTAGGGTAGGGACTTTGGCGTGCCTTGCGAGAACTTTGCGGATGAAGTCCGACAATATAAAAAGCACTCCCTTTTAAACTAAAACTAAAATTAGGATCTTGAGGGTTATCACTTACCGAAGTGTCCCATTCGCAATCGTCTAAAGCATGCAATTGTTGAAGGGTATGCCACAACGCTTTTTCGAAATCTAATTCAGAATCATAATGTTCAAACGGAAAGACCGCTAAAAACGATTCAAATAGAGGAGACTCAAAATCATATTGGTCAATAAAAGACTCTAAATCGTTTAATAGCAATTTTAAACCATCAATCTGTTGAGAAGAACGGTATACATTGAGATGGTACTTGTCTGTCATAAATAAGGTCTTAGCCATAACACAAGGATGTTTTTGTGTTAGTATAAAATCCTTATAATCTTCATCTATAGCAAGGTATAAAGGATGGTTTTTTGGAATTGTATTCATCACAAAATCTTATTAATTATACTGTATACTCAAATTTAAGAGGGATAAAAACAAAGGATTTACTCTATTAATATTATAATTAGCTCATTTCATGATGTGTTGATAAGAGGAGCTTTGAGCAAATCATTTGAGCTATTTTGTATGGTAATTGGATTAATAAAGTTATCAGAGTAATTTTAATTTTACCTTCTAACTCAACTTTATAAATTATGACACTACAAGACATCCTTTGGTTAATACTCTCGGTATTAGGAATATTTACAATTATAATTGTGATTACTCGCGTTTTTGGACTTAGAACATTTGCAAAAATGTCTAGCTTTGATTTTGCATCTACCATTGCCGTGGGTTCCGTGTTGGCCTCCATTATTCTTAATACAGATTATTCACTTTTAAAAGGTGGGATTGTTTTAACGACTATCATCGCATTTCAAACATTATTCTCTTTTTTAGTGCGTAAGAATAAATTTATGAAGCAATTATTTACTAATAAACCACAGATTATAATGTGGAATGGCAAAATTTTATACAAGCAGTTAAAAAGCTGTAATGTGGGAGAAAGTGATTTAATAGCTAAATTAAGAGAAGCTAATGTGCACGATTTTAACGAGGTTAAAGCTGTTGTTTTTGAAAGTACAGGTGATGTATCTGTAATTCATAACGATGAAAATAGGGCTGTTGAGTCTAGAATGTTATCTGATGTAAATACACAAGATTTATAGAGTTAATCATCTAAAAAAGAATATAGATTCGTTTTTTATAAAATAACTCATCTTGACAATGAGAGATTAAAATTAAAAAATAGTATGCTCAGAGGAATGAAGTCGATCCGTACGTCATTCCTCTTTCTTTATACCGTATTTACATTCCTTTTTTAGTAAATAAAAGCGGTAATATCATCTGTTTCTTTAATTACAGCACTTATCTATTTCATGTTCTTTTTATTGCATTTTAAGGCCAATAACAAAACGTGTAATTTGCAGCTAATTGTTTCAATTTATTAGAGGAAAGATGGGTTATTTATGTTAAGTATTTAAAAATTAAGCGTATTGCAAGTTTGTTAATCCCTGCTGAGTCACTCAACTTAAATTATAGCTTTTCATAGGAAATGTATTGTTGTCTTAAACTTTTTTTTAAACTTTCAACATTAATATTAAATCTGTGTTTAAATTATTCATTATGAATGATTTGCAAGAGTATTGATTTGCAAGTTCTAAAACAAGAAAAATGTCTTTATTTAGTTCTTTAGCATGTGATTGAGTTAATTAATTAATTAATAGGTGTTTTTAATACAATAAATAAAGTATGAGAGATTTTGTGAAGAAGTATGAAGTTTGGATATTTTTAGTTCTTTGCCCTGTTGTAAATGTATTTTTTGTTCTAACGAGAGTTGAAGGTTATATCTCTGAATCTACTTATAACACAGGTCGTTTCTGTATCCTTTTGTTTATGTTAATCTGTATTTTAAAGTATACTAGAGGTAATAAGGGGATTAAAAATTTATTTAAGCCTATGCTAACTTGGAAGGTGCATCCTAAATGGTATATTTTAAGTTTGGTTTTTCCTGCAACGATTGCTCTTATGACGTTGGTGCTAAAGAGCTTCTATAATGATGTCGATTATGATACTTTTATCACTGTAAAAACCACAACGTTAAGGGCGTATATTGCTTATATGGTATGGGCTTTCCTTGGCGAAGTTGTGTGGGTAAGTTATTGCATTCGAGAATTATCAAAAATAACAAAGCCCTTTTACGCAGGTCAAATTGTGGCTGTTTTTTGGACGTTATGGTTTATTCCTGTGATTCTTCTAGGTGAAGGTATTATGCCTGAAATCCCAATAATATCTGCATTTATATTTATGTTTGGCGTTGCAGGTATGTGTTCCTTTATCTACAGTCGTACTAAGAGTGGTATTTGCGTGCTTATATTACAGTCTATGGTAAATTTAACTTTGGTGTCTTTCCCCATTTCACCAACAAATGGAGGTGCACCTACATACACTACGTTTGGAATTATTTATTTTCTAGTAATGCTAGGCTTATGGAGTTTCGATTATCTTATAAATAAGAAGAAAATAAAGAATGCCTCTAGAGTGGCTAGTCTTTAAAAAAATAAGTAAATCAGAATTGATTTTAAAATAGGCAAGAATCGTATATTATAGCCTTGCTTAATACTAAGAAACAATAGATAATATGAATCTTTAAGTGTATTATGAAAAGAAAAATTAGATCTGTTTTTGTCGAATTCCTTACAAGTACATTGGGTAATTTACTTGTTGTATTGCGTCCAAACAAAGTGCGTCAATTATCTGAAAAAGGTTTGACTCTTGTATTAGGAGATCATTTGAGTTCAACAGAACGCTTAATGCGAAGAGCCATTCTAAAGAAAATTGAAAAAGCCAAAGATCATGACAAGCTCTCAGAATTACACAAAACCTATTGGGTTAAACAAGGCGATGATTTTGTAAATAATACACAAAATAACCTTGAGAATGTTCACCTACCTGCTTATAAAACGATACTCGATGTTCTTAGGAATGAAGTATCTAAAGATTCTATTACTTTCGGGAAATTAGTAGAAATAGGAACTGGTAATGGTAGTGTTTTAAGCTATTTATCTTCAAGTTATTCTGATGTAGAAGAACTGATAGGTATAGATCTAAGTAAAGAACAAACTAAAACAAATAATAGCACTTATAAAAGTAATCCTAAACTAGAGTTTGTTGCAGGAGATGTTTTAGATTGGATAGAACAACAGAAACAGGGTAATTTTATCTTTTTTACGTTTAGAGGCGTTTTAGAATACTTTAGCCAACAACAATTAAGTCTTTTTTTTGAAAAACTAAATAGTTTAGGTCATGTTATATTTTATGCTATAGAACCCACGGATGCAGAACATAATTATGAAAGGCATTCAAATTCTAAGGTGTATGGTGTAGAAGGCTCTTTTTCTCATAATTATGTAAAACTGTTTAAAGATGCTGGTTTTAAAATTTGGCATCAAGAACAAAAAGAAGAACAAGGGCATACTAATATTATAAGTGTCATCGGTGCAAAAAACTTTTAGGAAAACGAGATTGTTAATCGTACAATTAAAAGGTTAACTCTTATATTATACTAAGCTTTTAAGCTAATGGAATTTAAGCATTATCTTCAAGTTATCGATTTTTTTAGGTTTATAAAGGAATAAAGAAATATTAAATAATTCTTCTATTATATTTAAACCATAATTTAATTTTTGCCTTAGTTATTTTAACTATTGAGATTATTAAGTACTAACATACAAATTATGAGATTTCTCCCTATTTTCTCATAACCCCCTAGAACTAAATAATAATACTGTATTTGACTTTTGATATCTTTATTATAAGATGTGTTAAGTGTCAATTTACATTTGAAATTTTATTGGATTAAAAAAAATAATATTAACCATGTGAATAGCATACATAAAAGGTATGTTTCGGTATTCTTCATTCTTCTTAAAAGTTAAAAGCACCTCACAAAAGGTGAAGAATTATGAGGGCTACAAATTTTTACTCAATTAATAAAAAATGAAGACAATTACTTATGATGCTTTAAATAAAATAAGTCCGACCGAAAAAGAAAAAGTCGCAAATTTTATATTTACACATCTAGAAAAATACGGGGATCCTATAAGTGCCATAAAGAAAGCTATTGATTACGCTGTAAAAGATCGTCCTAGTTTAGGTGGTCATGTTTTTATTATGGAAAAAGATGATGAAATTATAGGAGCCGTTGTTATTAATAAAACAGGAATGGATGAGTATATACCAGAGAATATTTTGGTTTACATTGCAACTCATAAAGACCATAGAAGAAAAGGATTTGGGAAAAGTCTAATGCAATTTGCAATAGATAATTGTGAAGGCGCTATCGCTTTACATTGTGAAAAAGATAATCCAGCAAAAATGCTTTATGAAAAGTTGGGCTTTACCAATAAGTATTTAGAAATGCGACTAGAAAAATAAAGCGACTTAAAATCAGGATCTAAGTTGCTAGTTTGATGTCTCATTAACTTATAACCTAGTTTAATTGATGTTTTTAGCACTTTTATAATTTTTCAATTTACTGAAAAGAAACAAATTGCAATGGCAGAGTTAATTATACATTCAGAAAAGATAAAAGAAAACCTTAAGTATTTAAGTTATTATTTTGAAACTCATAACATCGCGTGGAGTTTAATTACTAAATTATTTTCTGGAGACAAAATTTTTATTAAAACCATATTAACAGAAGATATTATCGAAAAGATTCCTTCGGTTGGAGATTCTAGATTAATGAGTTTACGAAACATTAGAGCGGTATATCCTGATGTAAAAACAATTTACATCAACCCCTCTATAGCAGAACATGCCGATGATGTGGTAACCTATGCAGATATTTCTTTAAACACATCCATTACTACAATTGAAGCTTTAAATGAGGCTGCAAGGAAAAAAAATGTGATCCATAAAATCATTATTATGGTAGAGCTAGGTGACCTACGAGAAGGCATAAATAATGAAGATATCTTAGCGTTTTATAAAAGTGTTTTTAACCTCTCTCATATCGAAGTTTTGGGTATTGGCTCAAATTTAGGGTGTTTGTTTGGTGTAGCGCCAACACCTGAAAACCTGATGCAATTGTCGCTTAGTAAAACCCTTATATCGGAAAAGTTCAATACAGACTTAAAGTTTTTATCAGGTGGCACATCCATTACACTTCCTCTCATAGAAAATAATTTAATACCAAAAGAGATCAATCACTTTAGAGTAGGTGAAGCGGCATTTTTAGGTATTTGTCCTTTGGATGGCAAACAATTTAAAGAGCTAAATACAGATACGTTTGAGTTGCATGCAAATATTATAGAACTTCAAGTAAAGAATGTTGTGCCTGGTGGAATTATAAATGCAGCTCATTCTAGTGAAACAATTCATAATAACGAAAAAAATAATAATGTTAGATCTTACAAAGCTATTTTAGATTTCGGATTATTAGATGTGAGTAAAAGTGATATTGAAGCTGAAAATAGTTTTCTATATGTTGGTGCAACTTCAGATATGTTTGTTATTGATTTAGGTGAAAACAAAGAACAATATAAGCTTGGTGATAAAATAAAATTTAAACTCAACTATATGGCGGTTGTTAGGTTGCTGAATTCTAAATTTATAGATAAGGTGTATGTCTAAGTTGTTTTATAAAATCAAGGCAGATTTTAATAAATAAGGCAATCAGTTTTTTAGTTATAAGAGTTTAGAGTATTACGCTATTAATTGCTGATTCTGTTTGTGTTATAATCAATTTTTCACAATCATTTTGGTTTAATTTTATAAGAATTAAAAGCCGTTGTTATTAATCCGAAAAAAGTGTTGTACGACTAAAAGTTTTTAGCTAATTGAAAATTAGTATTAGCTTAGCCATTCCCTAATTAACCCCTCTGTTTTAATTGTAATTGATATTAAAAAGTTAAACCAATAGCTATTTAAGTCTTTAAAAGATAGGATTTTATATTATGGAATTAAGGAAAGAAGCGATAATTGAATCAATAAGGAAGTTTAATAATACCTCCACTGAATTCCCTAGTAACAAAACAATTGCAGACTTGTTTATTGAGCAAGCGCAATCCACTCCGGATAATTATGCCGTTATATATGGAAATGAGAAATTAAGTTTTAAAGAACTTGATGCTATTTCTAACCAATTTGCCAACTTTTTAATAGCTAATCATAACCTAAGTCTTACAGATTTTGTTGGTTTAATGATTGAGCGAAGTGAGTGGATTGTAATAAGTATCATTAGCATACTTAAAGCAGGTGCAACCTATGTGCCTATAGATATTGATTCTCCGCAAGTAAGAAAAGAATTTATTGTAAACGATTGTAAATGTAAATTTACTATTGATGCTGCTGTTATTAAAGATTTTATCAATTCAAGAAAAGAATATAGTGATAAGCCGCTCGCAAATATAGATTCAAAATCTAGTGACCTTGCTTATGTCATGTACACTTCTGGTACCACAGGGAATCCCAAAGGCGTAATGATTAAAAACATATCGGTTGTTAGTCTTATTCTAGGTGAAACTCAAAATTATGGTTTAGATAGTACAGATAAAATATTACAATTTTCTAACTATTTTTTTGATGCCTCAATAGAGCAAATATTTTTAGCCTTATTTAATGGAGCCACAACGGTAATTGTAGATAAGCAAACCATAAAAGACCATGCCGTTGCAGATTTTATAAAGAAACATTCCATAACACATTTAAATAGCACTCCAAGTTATCTTGAAACCATTGAAGGTTTATCTGAAATAAAATCACTCAGAAGAATTGTAGCAGGTGGTGAAACATGCTCACTAACATTAGCTCAAAAATTAAGCACGATATGTGATTTCTATAATGCCTATGGTCTTACAGAAACAACTGTAACTTCAATGTTATATAAATATTCTTCAAAAGATGATCATGATACGGTATTAACAATAGGAAAGCCTATACAAAACACAAAAGTTTATATTTTATCTAAAGATATGGAGATACTGCCTGTAGGAACTGCAGGTGATATGTACATGTCAGGTGTTGGTTTGGCAAAAGGTTATTTAAACTTACCAGAACTCACTACCAAAAGCTTTATTGAAAACCCATTTGAGCAGAATAGTCTGATGTATAAAACAGGAGATTTGGCAAAATGGCTTCCTGGTGGAAACATAGAATTTATTGGAAGAAAAGACGACCAAGTAAAAATTAGTGGTTATCGCTTAGAACTTGGAGAAGTTGAAGCGGCTATTAATACACTTCCAAATATTAAACGTGCCACTGTTATTTCTAGTAATCACACAGGAGAAGCAAGATTGGTAGCGTATATAGAATCTGAGAATAACACAAAAGATTCTAATAATGTACGTCATCAACTTTCCGAAATTCTTCCGGAATATATGATTCCGTCACTTATTATGTGGTTGGACCATTTTCCTATGACCACAAATGGTAAAGTAGATAAAAAGAATCTGCCACTTCCAGAATATCAAAGAGCTCTTAATGCACCACTTTTAAGAAAACCGAAAACTAAAATAGAGAAAGCTATTACAAAAATTTGGAGTAAAGCTTTGCATATACCTCAAATTGGTATTGATGATAACTTTTTTGAAATGGGAGGTAATTCACTCTTAACTCAAAAAGTAGCTGTTTTAATAGCCGAAAACCTGAACGTAAAAATACCCGTTACAAAGATTTATCAATATCCTACAATTTCTGGGTTAGCTCAGTTTTTAGAACTTGACCAAAATAAATCTACATTTGCCCATTCAAAGCGGAAAAATAAGCGGCAATCAAATAGTGATATTGCAATTATAGGTATGGCAGGAAGATTTCCTGGTGCATCTACAATTAATGAATTGTGGGAGGTTCTAAGCGAAGGAAAAGAAACGATTTCATTTTTTACACCAGAAGAATTAGATAAAAGCCTACCAGAAGAATTACGTAATAACCCATTGTATGTTGGAGCAAGAGGTATTGTACCTTCAGCAAAAACATTCGATGCTAAGTTTTTTGGACTCAACCCAAAACTTGCATCTGCTATGGATCCTCAGCAACGATTATTTCTAGAGATATCTTGGGAAGCATTAGAACAGTCTGGATATTTGCCAAATCTTTACGACGGTAAAATTGGTGTATTTGCAGGCGTTTATATTAATACGTATTTCCTTAATAATGTATTTCCTAACAAAGAATTGATGAGTCAAATCGGGGAAGTACAAGCCAATACAACTAATGATAAAGACTACATTGCAACACGTACTGCATATCATTTAAATTTAAAAGGACCAGCAGTAAGTGTACATTCAGCATGTTCAACTTCTTCACTAGCAATTGCTCAAGCCGTTGAGTCTATTCGTAATGGGCAATGCGATGTTGCTTTAGCAGGAGGCTCTAGTGTAACGTCACCAATGTATAGCGGTCATTTATATCAAGAAGGCTCGATGTTAAGTTCTAATGGTCAGTGTAGGTCTTTTGATGCCAATGGTACAGGCACCATGTTTTGTGATGGTGCTGGAGTAGTACTTCTTAAAAGTTTAGAAGATGCAAAACGAGATGGTGACATAATTCATGGAGTTATAAAAGGAATAGGTGTTAATAATGATGGAAGTGATAAAGGTAGTTTTACAGCTCCTAGTGTAGAAGGGCAAGCAGGAGCAATAAACAGTGCGCTATTAGATGCTGATGTTAAACCTTCTCAGGTAAGTTATATAGAAGCCCATGGAACCGCGACTCCTTTAGGCGATCCTATTGAGGTAGAAGGGCTTTGTTTGGCTTTTGGAGAACAAGAATCTAATGGCTATTGTGCCATAGGTTCTATTAAAAGTAATATTGGTCACCTTACTGCAGCAGCAGGAGTTGCTGGATTAATTAAGACGACTTTGGCAATGAAGCATCGTCAAATTCCTGCTTCTTTAGGATTTGAAAAACCTAATCCATCTATTGATTTTGAAAACAGTCCATTTTTTGTAAATAATAAATTAAGAGCTTGGGAATCTGAATCTCCGCGAATTGCTGGAGTCAGCTCTTTTGGTGTTGGTGGTACCAACGTACATATTGTTTTAGAAGAATATATAGCCGAAGAGAAAACAACAGATTCGGGCAGGCCTTTGCAATTACTAACATGGTCAGCTAAATCAGAAAATAGTCAACTAGGATATCAAAATGCTTTTGGTAATTATGTAAAAACAAATCCTGAAATAGCACTTGCAGATATTGCTTATTCGTTAAATGCGACAAGAGATGTTTTTAATCATCGGAGTTTCGCAATCGCAGGTCATACATTAGAGGCTAGTCACATCTTAAATACTGAAGATTCTAAAGCGATAAATAGCAATACACTAAAGGTTATTCCTAGTGAAATGGCATTTTTATTCCCTGGACAAGGTTCACAATATTTACAAATGGGAAAAGCCCTTTATGACGGTGAAACTGTTTTTAGAGATGCTGTGGATGATTGTGCAGAATTGCTAAAAGCCGATTTAAAATTAGACATAAGGAAAATTATATATCCAGAACTAAACAGTAATGATGCTGAGTTACAATTAAAAGATACCAAGTTTACGCAGCCTGCATTATTTGTAGTAGAGTATGCACTTTCTCAACTTTGGATGAGTTGGGGAATTAAACCGACGCTATTATGTGGTCATAGTATTGGTGAATTTGTCGCAGCACATTTAGCGGGTATTTTAACGTTAAAAGATGCTTTACATTTAATAGCCGTTCGCGGAAAATTGGTAAGTGAATTACCCGGAGGAAGTATGTTATCGGTACGTACAAATATTGAAAACCTTGAAGGATTAATCCCCAAAACATTATCTATTGCAGCTATAAATTCTGATCGCTTGATCGTGCTTTCAGGTCCAGATAAAGACGTTGAAGATTTTGCAAATAACTTAAATGATAAAGGGATTGCAAATATGCTTTTATCAACAAGTCATGCGTTTCACTCCATCATGATGGATCCTGTTTTGGGAGCTTTTGAAGATGAGGTCAAAAAAGTAACTTTAAATGTACCTCGCTTACCAATAGTTTCAACCGTAACAGGAGATTGGCTTACAGATGCAGAAGCCACAAGTACGAGCTATTGGACCAACCATTTAAGAGCAGCGGTAAACTTTTCTGGAGCCATGGAAACGGTTTTAGGATTAGAAGATCCAGTGCTATTAGAGATAGGTCCTGGCAGAGCACTTACAACGTTATCAATGCAAAAGAAAGGCTTAAAATCGGTAGCATCTATAGCCAGTTTATCTATTCCTAAGGAGGGAGAAAATGCTTACCATACCGTATTATCTGCGTTAGGAGATTTATGGTTAAATGGTATAGAGCCCAATTGGAAATCTTTTTATGGAGGTCAGCGTAGACAGAAAGTTGAGTTACCATCTTATGTGTTTGATAGAAAACCTTGTTGGTTAGATCCTCCACGTATTGAAACAACGATAAATACTTTAGTACATCCAGATTTGGTAAGAGGTAAAGTTGAAGAAAATATCACTATTGACAACGCGTCTAATATAAATACTCAGATCATGAGAAAGTCTATACTACTTAACAAAATAGCCGATATAATCGAAGATAATTCTGGATTGGAAATTGATGCCAATGAATCAGATCAAAGTTTTTTAGAGCTAGGACTAGATTCACTTGTTCTAACACAAATGGCTATTACGTGTAAAAATGAATTTAATGTCCCTGTAACTTTTAGACAACTTAATGATCAGTTTGGGACTCCAAATTTATTAGCAGAACATTTAGATCAGATATTGCCTGCAGAAGTTTACGCTCCAGAAGTCACTGTTAACCCTGTGGCTACAGCACCTGTGCAGCAAACAGCAGCGAACCCTATTCAAAATTCATATGCTGTACCACAAGCAGGTCAAAACCCAGCGCTAAATCTTATAGCTCAACAATTACAACTTCTAGGGCAACAACTTCAATTAATGCAAGGGAATGAAATTAATATGGCGGCAAGTGCACCAGTTGTTTCAAATGTACCAAGTACACCTCATATTAAGACTCAGAGTAAAGCCAATTCTGTTTCTCCATTACTTTCAACAAACGATAGTAGAACCGAAGAAGAAAAGAAAGAACACCAAAAACCTTTTGGTGCCTCTCCCAAAATAGATAAATTATCTACAGGGTTAAGTAGCGATCAAAATTTGTTTTTAAAGAACTTAATAACAAGTTATAATACTAAAACAGCGAAGAGCAAAGCTTATGCACAACAGCATCGTCCAAAAATGGCAGATCCTAGAGTCGTTTCTGGTTTTAAACCTTTAACTAAAGAGCTTGTGTATCCATTGGTTATAGAGAAATCTTCAGGTAATAAACTTTGGGATTTGGATGGTAATGAATACATGGATATTCTAAATGGATTTGGTGCCTGTTTATTTGGTCATCAACCCGACTTTATAAAAGAAGCATTGCACCACCAAATAGAACAAGGTTTTGAAGTCGGTCCACAACATCCATTAGCAGGTGAGGTTTGTGAAATGCTTTGTGAGTTTACAGGTCTAGATCGTGCAGCATTGTGTAATACGGGTTCAGAAGCTGTGTTAGGTGCCATGCGTATTGCAAGAACAGTTACAGGACGTTCACTTATTGTCGCTTTTTCACGTTCTTATCATGGTATTAATGATGAGGTTATTGTTAGAGGATCAAAAAAATTAAGAACATTTCCTGCAGCTCCAGGTATTCTTCCAGAGGCCGTTCAAAACATGTTGATTTTAGACTATGGTACTGAAGAAAGTTTAGCTATTATTAAAGAGCGCGCACACGAAATAGCAGCAGTATTAGTAGAACCCGTGCAGAGTCGCCGACCAGAATTTCAACCTATTGAGTTTTTAAAAGAAGTAAGAGAAATTACTAAAGCTTCTGAATCAGTACTTATTTTCGATGAAATTATTACAGGATTTAGAATGCATCTTGGAGGTGCTCAAGCTTTGTTTGGCATAAAGGCAGATGTTGCAACTTACGGAAAAGTTATTGGTGGTGGTATGTCTATCGGAGCTATTCTTGGTGAAAGAAAATATATGGATGCGCTTGATGGTGGCTTTTGGCAATATGGAGACGATTCTTTCCCAGAAGTAGGCGTTACTTATTTTGCAGGGACATTTGTACGCCATCCCTTAGCATTAGCAGCGGCAAGAGCCTCGTTAAATCATTTTAAAAATAAAGGAGCAGCACTTCAAGATGGTTTAGCATCATTAACAGAGCGTTTAGCGACCGAGCTTAACGCATATTTTAAAAATAATAGTCTTCCTGTTCAGATAACGCATTATCGTTCGTTATGGAGAACAACATTTTTAGAAGAAATTCCGTATTCTGAATTATTCTTTGTCTTAATGAGAGAAAAAGGATTTCATATTTGGGATGGTTTTCCGTGCTATATGACTGAAGCGTTTACAGACGATGATATTGATTATTTAATTAAGAATTTTATTAAGAGTATAGAAGAATTGGTAGCGGTCGGTATCTTTACCTCAGTACCAAATACAAATATTACTGACGGTATTAAAAATTTATCGACAAAAGAATTAAATACACCACCAGTTCCCAATGCACGTTTGGGTCTCGATGATGAAGGTAATCCAGCATGGTTTGTTAATGATGAGAAAACGAAAGATGAATTCCTTCGAATAGACTTATAAGAAATAAAAATAACAGGATCCAACCCGTTTTATAAAAATGATTTTACAACCAACCGAAACAAGTAAAAAAGTACCTTTCAATCCTTTTGATGGACCAAAAATTGAAAAGGTGATTTTCTGTACACAATCACAAGCAGAAATCTGGATTGGTTGTAAAATAGGAGGTGAGGATGCTAATAGATCTTATAACGAGTCTGTTTCTTTGGTGTTAAAAGGTGATTTGGATAAAACAGCATTGGAAGATGCCATAAAACAACTCGTCAAAAGACATGAGTCATTACGTGCTATCTTTAGTACAGATGGACGTTTTATGAGTATACTCGAGGAGGTATCTATTCCTTTAGGATATACTAATATTTCTCATCTTACAGATTCAGAGAAAAAACATAAAATTGCACAGTACATTTTAGCAGATGCTAATATGATTTTTGATTTGGTTAAAGGGCCATTATTAAAAACAGGATTAATAAAAATAAGTGAATCGGAGCACCAATTGGTACTTACAGCACATCATATTATTTGTGATGGTTGGTCTACAGGTATAATGATTGAAGAATTAGGACTCTTATATTCTTCTAACGTATCTAAAGAAGATCTTGAGATTCCTGAGCCAATTACCTATAGTGATTATGCAGATGAGCACCAGCAATTTCTAATTAGTGAAGAATTTCGTGAGACTGAAAATTTTTGGCTAAATCAGTATAAATCTGATGTTCCGGAATTAAATCTACCAACGGATTTTCCAAGGCCAGAAGTTCGTAATTATAAAAGTAACCGTCTTGATTTTCCATTAAACAGCGAGTTGTTAGCTAAATTTAAGAAAACAGGTGTACGTGCAGGTAGCAGTTTTGTAACTACTTTAATGACTGCTTTTGAACTGTTTTTGTGTAAACAAACAGGACAGAATGATATTGTTTTGGGTTTACCAGCAGCAGGACAAGCTGTTACAGGAAAAACGCAATTAATAGGCCATTGTGTTAATTTATTACCATTACGAAGTAAGGTTAAACTAGAGCAACCTTTTAGTGCTTATTTAAAAGACCGTAAATCTTTAATGTTTGATGCTTATGATCATCAACAGTTAAGTTTTGGTCAATTGCTTCAAAAATTACCTATAGCTAGAGATCCTTCGCGTATACCGTTGGTACCAGTCGTTTTTAATATCGATATGGGCATGAGTAATTTGGTTTCATTCAAAGATTTAACGTTTACATTAACAACAAATCCAAGAACTCATGAAGCGTTTGAAATCTTTTTAAATGCAAGTGGTACAGAAGATAATTTTGTTTTAGAATGGCAATATAACGCATCGCTTTTTACGAGATCTACAATAGAAAAAATGATGCTTTCCTTAGAGGATATCATTGAGAAAATTGTTGAAAATCCAGAGCGTACCATCTCAGATATTATAAAAACGGATGATACAGATTATAAAAAGCTTAATGCTACTGACGCCTCATATTCTAATTTGCCATTACATGAGTTATTAGCTATACAGGCTCAAAAACTCCCTAAAAAGCAAGCGATTAAATTTTTAAATACTGAAATTACCTACCAAACTTTAGAGCAACAAGTCAATCAATTAGCGCATAGCCTAAAAACGAATGGAATAAATAAAGGTGATTTTGTAGGGGTTTGCTTGCCACGCTCTATAGAACTAGTAGTAACGTTGTTAGCAATAATGGAATGTGGTGCAGCTTACCTGCCATTAGATCCTAATTATCCCAATGATCGCTTAAATTTTATGATCAATGATTCTGAAGCTAAGGTTTTAATAACAGCAAAAGCCTTTTCTTCAAAATTAGATACAAAAGCGTCAACGTTAATAATAGAAAAATTATTCTCAGAGTTACCTCAATTTTCAAAGGAAGCTTTAAACGTTGAGGTTTATCAAGACGACATAGCCTATTTACTCTATACTTCGGGGTCAACAGGAAAACCAAAAGGAGTACAAGTTTCTCATAAAAATCTAGTTAATTTTTTAACTAGTATGGCTATAGAACCAGGAATTAAAGAATCAGACAGGTTACTATCTATAACTACTATTTCATTTGATATAGCAGGTTTAGAATTATTTCTTCCACTTTTAAAAGGTGCTGAATTAATTATTTCTGATGATGATACTGCTAGAGATGGTAGGTTAATGTTAGATTTACTTAAAAAGGAAAATATTACCATGATGCAGGCTACTCCTACAACATGGCAAATGTTATTAGATTCAGGTTGGGAAACGGAGTTGCCTATAAAGGCATTATGTGGTGGAGAATCTTTGCCTTTGGCTTTAGCAAAAAAACTATTAACCAAAGTTGATGACCTTTGGAATGTTTATGGACCAACAGAAACTACAATTTGGTCTGCGGTAAAACAAATTAACAAGAGTGATAATTTAATTACTATTGGTAAGCCTATTGCTAACACACAATTGTATTTATTAAATGCTCAAAATATGTTGGTAAGTCCTGGTGCCATTGGAGAGTTATGTATTGCTGGCGATGGTGTTTCTATGGGCTATTGGAAGCGACCAGATTTAACAGCAGAAAAATTTATTTTCAACCCATTTGAAACGACTTCAAACCATACGTTATATCGTACAGGAGATTTAGGGAAATTGCTCCACACTGGAGAAGTTCAATGTTTGGGTAGAATGGATGACCAGATTAAAATTAGAGGTCATCGTATAGAATTAGGTGAAATTGAAGAGGTTATTAATACAATGGAAGATATAGAATCTACGGTTGTAATGATAGATAGAGAGCAATTAAAAGCATTTGTTATAACAAGTCAATCGTATGTTACTTCACCCAATTCAACCCAGAAATGGAAAGCGGCTCTAAAAGCATTATTACCTTCACATATGCTTCCGCAGGACATAAAGGTTCTAAAAGAATTTCCGACAACGCTAAATGGAAAAATTGATAGAAAATCGTTATTAAAAAACACTAGTATATCAACTGGTGATTTAAATCAAAATATAGGACCTAGAACAATTACAGAACAATTAATTGCAGATATATGGACGGAATGTCTAAAGGTTGATAACATTAGTGTTTTTAGTGATTTTTTCGAACTTGGAGGCCATTCTTTAATAGCTGTTAGAGTGATGTCGCTTATAGAAAAAGAAACAGGAAAAAGGTTGCCATTGGCTGCGTTAATGACGCATTCAACAATTGAAAAATTGGCACTCTATATGGATAAGGATCAAAACTCAACAACTTGGAATTCATTAGTGCCAATACAACCCAAAGGAGCAAAAGCACCAATCTATCTTGTACATGGTGCAGATCATAATGTTATGATATTTAAGTTGCTGTCTAATAACTTAGATGAGGATCAACCGGTTTATGGCTTACAAGCTAAAGGTCTTAATGGTATTGATGAGCCACTTAAAACCGTTGAGGAAATGGCTGACCATTACATTGCAGAAATCATACAATCTAATCCGTCAGGCCCCTATAATTTAGCGGGTTATTCATTTGGAGGTGTCATAGCTTTTGAAATGGCTAGGAAACTGATAGCACAAAATAAAAAAGTTAAAAGAGTAATATTATTAGACAGTTATGTTTACCCTTATTATTATCATTCTAATCCTGCAGAAAAAAGAATGGCACATACTAAATATACGGTAGCAATGTTGTTATTTATGACTAAAACCATGTTTAGTAGTAAAACAAATTTTGACCGTAGAATAGGGTTAATTAAAAATAGTATTAATAATACTTATTTAAAACTGAAATTTGGAAAAGAAGAACGACATAAACGACTTCATAGTTGGCCCTATGTACTAAATGAAATGCATAACAAAGCCATTTGGAACTATCAAATTCTACCACTAGACATACAGGTAGATTTATTAAGAGTAGAGGAGGAGGATATTTTTTATGCCCATGATACAGATAAGTTAGGTTGGGAAGCAGTTGCTATTGGTGGTGTTAATAAACATGTAATATCAGGAAATCATATAAATATGCTGTCGCCACCTAACGATAAAAAATTAGGTAGAATCATACAAGATTTACTTAATAATTAAGATGGATAATTCCAAAAGCATAGTCTTCTGCGACGCCTTAGAGGTTTTAGATTCCAATCAAGAGGTTTTAAAAGACGTCTGTTCGGATATTAAATTATTCAAAATTGAATTATCTCTGTATTATCAACTTACGGATATATTACTGAAAGCGTTAACTTCTGAAGAAGTAAAACGAGCGCAGCGCTATCATCAATTAAAAGATTCTAATCGGTTTATAATTTGCAGAGCGCTTCTAAAGTATGTAATAGCAGAAGAAAAAGGTTTAGATATTTCGCAGATTCACTTTGAAAAAAAAGCTAACCATAAGCCTTATTTCCCCCTTGATAGATCATTGTTTTTTAACGTGTCTCATGCAGGTGATTTTGCTGTTATTGCTCTTGGTAATTTTGAATTAGGCATCGATGTAGAACAGATAGATAGTAATTTTAAGTATTCTGATATTCTTTCAAGTGTTTTTAGTGTTGAAGAAATTAATTTTATAAGTCATTCTGAATTTGAAAGACGTACTTTTTATAAATTCTGGACAAGAAAAGAAGCTATAGTAAAAGCCACAGGAAAAGGTATTGATGAAGAATTTATAAATATTCCTGTATTAGATGGGGCTCATTTTGTTTCCTCATCTTTAGTTGATGGTTTTACAAACATTGAGGTTCGTAGTTTTAATTTAAATGCAGATCATACTGCAGCAATTGCTTATACGGATAAAAATAAAGGCATAATTTTTTGTAAAATTCCTAAAGCTGAAACATTATTGACTTTTTTTAATGAATAAGTAGTGTAACATAAGTTACTTCTGCTTTAAGTTATACGTTGTATTTTTATTTAAATTTCTTTAGAATGAAAAATAGTATAACATTACTCGTTTTAACACTAACTTTTGTGAATTGCAACTCTAATCATAAGGCTAAAAGTCCTTATGGTAACGTTAAGAAAGTGACATCTGTAACAGAGCATCCTGGTAAAAAAATGATGGAAGCTAATTGCTATGTTTGCCATAATTCTACTGCAACTGAAGCCGATAGAATTGGTCCTCCAATGATAGCCATTAAAAAACATTATATTGATAGTGAAACAAGTAAAGAAGACTTTGTTGCTTCAATGCAAGCTTGGATTAAAAACCCAAATGCAGATGATGCTAAAATGTATGGAGCTGTAAAACGATTTGGGGTGATGCCTAAACAAGCATTTACAGAGAAAACTATAGAACAGATTTCGGATTATATGTATGATTATAACATAGATCAACCAGAATGGTTTGAAGATCACTTCAATGAAGAAAGGGACAAAGGCATGGGAAATGGAAAAGGTAAGGGGATGGGAAATGATCAAGGTAAAAAGCGTGGTATGCAACAAGCCCAAACTAATTTTCAAGATTTACCCTATGGTGAGCGTGGTCTAAAATATGCGTTAACCACAAAAGCGGTTTTGGGTAAAAATTTAATAGGTACAATTCAGAAAAAAGGAACTTTAGAAGCGTTAGCATTTTGTAATGTGCGAGCATACCCTTTAACAGATAGTATGTCTGTGGTGCATAATGCTATTATAAAACGTGTTTCAGATAAACCAAGAAACCCAAAAAATACAGCGAATTCAGAAGAATTAGAATATATAAATACCTTTAAAAAGGTTATTGCTAATCACGAAGAAGCAAGACCAATTGTAAAAGAACTAGATAATGAAGTAAGGGTTTATTATCCCATTACGACAAACACCATATGTTTACAATGTCACGGAAAACCAAATGAAACTATAGAAGCTTCCACGTTAAAAAAAATTAAAAGATTATATCCAATGGATAAAGCTGTTGGTTATAATAATAATGAAGTGAGAGGAATTTGGAGTATTAATTTCGATAAATAAAATCAAGTCAGGTATGAGCAAATTTTTAGAAATAATAAATCAAGATAAACCAGTTTTAGTTGATTTCTTCGCAGATTGGTGTGGACCATGTAAAACATTAGGACCAATCTTAAAACAAGTAAAAGACGAATTAGAGGATAAAGTTTCCATCATAAAAATTAATGTAGATAAAAATGAAGCTTTAGCTTCAAAATATCAAGTACGAGGTGTTCCTACAATGTTGTTATTTAAAAATGGTAAACAGGTTTGGAGAGAATCAGGAGTACTTCAAAAGAATCAAATAATTGATGTTATTCACTCTAAAAATTAAGATCATAAAGACAAGATAATTGATGTCAATATGAAAAATAATCCAGCAGATTTTTGGAACGATCGTTTTAATAGCGAAGAATTTGTTTACGGTACACAACCTAATGTCTTTTTTAAAGAAGCGTTAGATAAGTTAAAAGCAGGAACGCTTCTTTTGCCAGCAGAAGGAGAAGGTCGTAACGCTGTTTATGCCGCTACAAAAGGTTGGACTGTAACTGCTTTTGATATCAGTAAAACTGGGAAAGAAAAAGCATTGCTTTTATCTCAGCAAAATAATGTTTCAATAACTTATGATGTCGTTGGCGTATTAGATTATACAAGTAATGAAAAATTTGATGCTATCGGTTTATGCTATACTCATTTTCCTATAGATATTCGTAAAGAAGCAAACCAGCATTTATTGAAATTTCTTAAAAAAGGAGGTCTAGTTATTTTTGAAGCTTTCTCTAAATCTCAATTAAAAAATAATTCTGGTGGTCCTAAAAACGAAGCAATGTTATTTTCTTTAGAAGATATAAGACAAGAATTTAAAGGTTTAGAGTTTAAATTATTAGAAGAAAAAACAATAGAACTTTCAGAAGGCAAATTTCATAAAGGAAAAGCAGACGTAATTCGGTTTTTAGGTATAAAAAAGTAAATGTATTTATAATATAATGAGTACTTTATATTATGGTGTTTTAGATTGAGTCAATAGATTTAATATCAATTATTTTTTCATTGTAATTTTAACTAAATAGAGCTTAAAATTGTAACAAATGTAACATAGCAAACCTTTCAAAAAGCATAACTTTGTATTATCCAAAATAAAGTTTATGGAAGACATGCTTTTTTACGATAGATTGCAATTTGCATTTACTATCACATTTCACTACATCTTTCCACAGTTAACCATGGGATTATCCTTAATGATAGTCTATTTCAAATGGAAATATCTCAGAAATAAAATCGAAAAATATAACAATGCAGCAAAGTTTTTTATGAAAATCTTTGCCATTAATTTTACAATGGGGGTCGTTACAGGGATTCCAATGGAATTTCAATTTGGTACCAATTGGGCAAAGTTTTCTGAGCTAACAGGTGGAATTATAGGTCAGACCTTAGCCATGGAAGGTATGTTTTCTTTCTTTTTAGAATCCTCATTTTTAGCACTATTTATTTTTGGTGAGAAATTAATGGGACAAAAACTACATTTTTTAACTGGTTTTTTAGTCTTTTTAGGTTCTTGGGCAAGTGGTTGGTTTATTTTAGCCACCAATGCTTGGATGCAACATCCTGTAGGTTATGAGATCTTAGATAATGGAAAATTTGTATTAGACAATTTCTCAGCACTTTTCACCAACCCTTGGTTATTACCAGCTTTCTTGCATAATCAAATGGCATCTGTTGTAACGTCGGCTTTTGTGATGGCAAGTATCGGAGCTTTTTATATTTTAAGAGATAAGCATTCTGAATACGGAAGGTTATTTTTAAAAACGGGTGTTATTTTCGGATTAATATCTAGTGTTTTAGTAGCTTTTCCTACAGGAGATTGGAATGCAAAAAATGTTGCTAAACATCAGCCAGGAGCTTTTGCAGCAATGGAAGGTATTTTTGAAACAGAAGATGCTGGTGCAGAAATAGTACTTATTGGTCAACCCAATATGGTAGAAAAAAAGTTAGACAATAAAATTGCCGTTCCTAATATCTTAAGTTTTTTAACCTATCAAGAATGGCATAGACAGATTCCAGGAATGGATCAATTTGAAGAAGATGAATTGCCAGATAATATTCCGGCGCTGTATTATTCTTATCATATAATGGTCGGTTTAGGAACTATTTTTATAGGGGTCATGGCTTTAGCGCTTTTCTTTTTATGGCGTAAAAAATTGTACAACATGAAGTCTTTACTTTGGACCATCATGTTTTTGGTACCGTTTCCTTACATCGCAAACATTACCGGTTGGTATACTGCAGAATTAGGAAGACAGCCTTATTTAGTTTATGGCTTGTTAAGAACAAGCGATGGTATTTCTCCTACGGTTTCATCTGGGAATACCTTATTTACTTTACTTGGTTTTGTTGCTTTGTATATGCTTTTAGGATTGTTATTTTTAGTCTTAGTTGGTAAAACTATTAACCACGGTCCAACACCTCAAAAACATTAATTATGGAAATATTTTGGTACATAGCAATAGGAATTGTCCTAACCGTGTTTTTTATTTTAGACGGTTATGATTTTGGTGCGGGAATTATTCATTTATTTTTTGCGAAGGAAGAAAAAGATAAAGAAGTCATTACAAAATCTGCAGGCTTATTTTGGGATTCTAACGAAGTTTGGTTAGTGGCTGCAGGAGGTATGCTTTTTATGGCATTCCCAACATTTTATGCCTCTGTTTTTAGTGGATTTTATTTGCCACTAATAATTGTGTTATGGTTAATTATTTTTAGAGCCATCGGCTTAGAATTTAGAGGGCAATTTAAATATCAAATGTGGAAAGATATTTGGGATAAATCCTTTGGTGTTTCTAGTTTGTTATTAGCGTTGTTTTTCGGAATCGCTTTAGGTAATATTGTTAGAGGAGTAAACCTAGGAAGTGTAGAAAATGGCGTGTCTGCTCACGAAGGGCATTATTTCTTCTTACCGTTATGGGACAGTAGCTTTAGTCCATTAACAGACCATCCAGGAGTTATCGATTGGTTTACTATAATAATTGGTTTAATAGCTGTAGTTACTTTAGCAATCCATGGTGCCAATTGGATCATTCTAAAAACCAATTCCTCTATAAATAAGAAACTCAAAGGTGTTATTTTTAAATTAAACATCGCTTTGGCAACTCTTACCATTTTTTCTTTAGTTGTATGGCAAAACGTGAACCCCAATTCATTAGATAATTTTATTCATAAGCCTTATTTAATGTTATTTCCTGTCATTTATTTAACAGGATTGATAGGATTATTTTTTATTAAAAAAATTAAAAAGAATAGTCATGCTTTTTTGTTGTCAACTTTGTTGATTTTAGGTGGAATTACCTCTTCATTGGCATCTTTATTTCCAGTAATATTACCTTCAATTAATAATAAGCATGAGGATTTAACCATTTATAATACGTCTGCATCAGAATATGGGTTGTCTGTAGCTTTAATTTGGGGGATTATAGGCTTTGCCTTGATTGTTGTTTACTTTATTATTCAAAAAAGATTAATGAGCGGAAAAATTGACAACATGGATTATGGCCATTAGAATATTCATAATATTATGACAGGAACACTAATCGCATTAATAAGTATTGTAATAGGAATAGTCGCAGCAAACGTAACCGGATATGTTTATAAAAAATATTCATTCGGTGTTATAGGCAATACCTTAATTGGTGTTTTTGGAAGTGTTTTTCTTATCAAATCATTTGGCAGATTAGGCTTCGATCCGTGGTCTATTATGAATGATGGAGACTTTGATGGTGTGCGCTTAATTATTAATTTATTAGTGTCTGCTTTAGGTGGTGTTTTAGGTTTAATTGTAACTAAAATGATTTATAGTAAAATGAATAAAGAGTAGCTCATAACTTATAAGTTACTCTTTATTCATTTTCATGTTAATAAAATTAAAGATCAAGTGTTTTTTTATTTCAAACCAAATCCATATTATAAAAACCACCACAGTTTTTCTTTCGTTTTTTAGAAAATTTAGTGATTAAATAAGCGGTGATAATCAAGTTTCGTAATTCACATAAATCAGAAGATAATTCCGAGTGGTCATATAAACGTTTGTTATCTTTATGTAACACACGCAAGCGTTTTTCTGCACGTAATAAGCGTTCGTTAGATCTTACAATACCAACATAATTACTCATTATGGTTTTAACTTCATTTTTATCGTGTGTAATTAAAATGTTTTCCATGTTTTTAATCACGCCGCTATCATTCCATTCGGGGATTCCTTTTGGCATCGTCACGTTTTCAAATTTTTTATGAACATGAAGATAAGCTCGATGTGCGTAAACCAATCCTTCCAATAAAGAATTCGAAGCTAATCGGTTACCACCATGTAATCCGGTTCTGGTAACTTCACCACAAGCATATAAGTTTTTAATAGAGGTTCTAGCACTTTTATTGACATTAACACCACCACAGATGTAATGAGAAGCCGGTAAAACCGGAATAAAATCTTTTCTAATATCTATACCAAGTGAAGCGCATTTTTCGGTAATATTAGGAAAATGTGCTTTAAATTTTTCAAAATCTAAGTGGGTGCAATCTAAGTACACATGTGGCGAACCACTTTTCTTTAATTCATTATCAATAGCTCTGGCTACAATATCTCTCGATGCTAAGTCTTCGCGATTGTCGTAATTGTGCATAAATGCTTTACCATCAATTGTTCTTAATTTTGCACCAAAACCTCTTACGGCTTCAGAAATTAAAAAAGCAGGATATTCTCCTGGATTATACAATGCCGTTGGGTGAAACTGAATAAACTCTACATCAGCAATTTCTGCTTTGGCTCTATACGCCATGGCTAATCCATCACCTGTTGCTACTTTTGGGTTGGTTGTTGTTTCGTAAACTTGTCCGCTGCCGCCAGAAGCTAACATGGTAAATTTACTTACAAAGGTTTTTACAACTGATTTTTTTTCGTCTAAAACATAAGCCCCAAAACAAGATATTTTAGAGTGTCGCTTTGTTTTTGTTTTTTTAGCTTGATGTTCTGTAATAAAATCAATAGCATAATGATGCTCTAAAAATTCAATATTGTGTTGGGCATTAACTTGGGCAATTAAAGCGCGTTCAATTTCTGCACCTGTAACATCAGTATGGTGCAAAATGCGGTTTTGAGAATGGCCACCTTCACGACCTAAATCGTATTCGCCTTCGTCATTTTTATCAAATTTTGTACCCCAATCAATTAACTCTTGTAAGCGCTCTGGGGCATGTTTTACCACCATTCTCACTACTTTTTCATCACATAAGCCATCACCTGCAACTAAAGTATCTTGTATATGCTGTTCAAAACTATCTACCGTTTTGTCATAAACGGTTGCAATACCACCTTGAGCATATTTGGTATTCGATTCTGTTTTTTCGTCTTTAGTGACAATAATGATTTTAGAATTTTTATATTGAATTGCAATTTTTAAAGCAAAAGTTAAGCCCGAAACACCAGAGCCAATAACTAAAAAATCGCATTCTATTATTTTTTTTTCACTTACCATGTAGAACTATTTATTTTGAAAGCGCTAACATTCTTTCAATTGGTATAATTGCTTTTTTTGCCAATTCAGTATCAACTTCAATACTTGGTAATTCGTGTTTAATACACAAATAGAGTTTTTTTAAGGTATTCATTTTCATATAAGCACATTCGCTACAGGCACAGGTATTATCTTCTTTAGCAGGCGCAGGAATAATTTCTTTATCAGGATTTTCTTGTAGCATCTGAAATAAAATCCCGGCTTCCGTAGCCACAATAAATTTAGTTTTATTACTATTTTTTACATAATTCAATAAACCAGCAGTAGACCCAATGTAACTAGCCACTTGAAGTAAGTGAGCTTCCGATTCGGGGTGCGCTATAATCTCGGCATCAGGATGTGATTTATATAGTTTAATTAATTTTTCCATAGAAAAAGCTTCATGAACAAGGCAAGAGCCTTCCCATAAAACCATATTTCGTCCTGTTTCTTTGTTTAAATAAGCACCCAAATTTCTATCGGGTGCAAAAATAATGGGTTGTTCTTTAGGTATCGAATCCACTATTTTTTTAGCATTAGAAGACGTACAAACGTAATTGCTGAGTGCTTTAATTTCTGCAGAACAATTAATATAAGTAACCACAACGTGATTTGGATATTGTTTTTTAAATTCTGAAAACTTATCTGGCGGACAAGAATCGGCTAAAGAGCAGCCTGCTAATAAATTAGGAAGCAATACTTTTTTTGTTGGGTTTAAAATTTTAGCAGTTTCAGCCATAAAATGCACACCAGCAAAAATTATCATGTCTGCATCTGTTTTGGCTGCTTGTTGCGCTAAAGCTAAGCTATCTCCAACAAAATCAGCAATGGCTTGGATGTCCTCTCTCTGATAATAATGTGCTAATAGAATGGCGTTTTTCTCTTTTTTTAATCGTTTTATCTCTTTTATATAATCAATATTAGGTGTTTCAGTATCTAAATAACCTTTTTTGTTAAGGCTTAATTTTGCGGATTCTAATGTTGTCATTTCTAATAAGGTTCAATAAATAGTTTAAAATAAGACATATGTCTTTAGCAAAAGTAGGGGCTTACTTTTTTCTAAAACATGATAAAAGACATGTATATACTTGAATTTTATATAAGTTATAGTTTGTAAGTATTGATATATAATTTTAATTTATTGAACACTACGTATACCTACGTATTTTTATTCTTATAAAAGTCTGTAAATTTGATAGATTATAATTAACCAATTCTATCTGATTGATATTGTATTTTTTATGGCAGCTAAAAATTAGTGTTTTATAAAAATTTAAGCTTTGTTTTGATGATCGTTGTAGTTATAATTTTAGTAAAACCTAAAGTATTTTTAATAAAAAAATCTCAAAAAATTAATAACCAACTCATACACTATGAAACAAAAATTACTTTATATTAAATATTTAATATTGTTTTTTATAATGGCATTAGTACCTCTAGGGGCAGTCTCTAAAACAACAACATTAAATTTTACAGGTGTAACTTTATTAGACGCTAAAGCCTCAATAAAAGCTTCTATGGTTGCAGAAGAAGTTATTAAAAAAACTGATGCTATAGCTAATGCTACAGAAGTACAATTAGCCAATTATAAAGCTAATAAAACAGTATTATTAGCTACTTCAACAACCCCAGACAGCAACAACATTCTTTATGTCAATAAAGCTGTAAGTGGTGGTACAGCAGATGGTAGTTCTTGGGCAAACGCGCTACCAGAACTAGCAGATGCCTTAGTTTGGGCAAAAAATAATGAAGCTACTAGTTGGGCAACAACGCCCTTACAAATATGGGTAGCAGGCGGTACATACAACCCGCTTTATAGCCCAGAAGATGGCGCCAATTTTGGAACCAACCAAACAAGAGAAAACACCTTTTTAATGGTGAATAATGTGCAGTTGTACGGTGGTTTTGCAGGTACAGAAACTACTTTAACTGCCCGAGATTTAAGTATTACAACTAATACAAGTATTCTAAGTGGAGATATTGGTACGTTAACTGATATTAGTGATAATACTTATCACGTGGTGGTTTCTAGTGGAGATGTAGGGAGCGCTTTATTAAATGGTTTTAAAGTTACGGCAGGTAATGCTAATAGTTATTCATCGATACTGATAAATACTAATAATTATAATGGATATATTGGCGGCGGAATTTTTAATAGTTCTTCATCACCTAGTTTCACTAATGTAGAGATTACAGAGAATACAGCTAACTATGGCGGCGGAATTTATAATTGGAGTTCATCACCTAGTTTAACTAATGTAGCGATTACAGATAATACAGCTAATAATGATGGCGGCGGAATTTTGAATCAATCTAATTCATCACCTAGTTTTACTAATGTAGAGATTACAGAGAATACAGCTAACTATGGCGGCGGAATTTATAATTATAATAATTCATCACCTAGTTTAACTAATGTAGCGATTACAGGGAATACAGCTGTTTATAATGGTGGCGGAATTTTTAATAATACTTATTCATCACCTAGTTTTACTAATGTAGCGATTACAGAAAACACAGCTAGTGGTGGTGATGGCGGCGGAATTTTGAATCAATCTAATTCATCACCTAGTTTTACTAATGTAGTGATTACAGAGAATACAGCAGCTGGGGTTGGCGGCGGAATTTATAATTATGATAATTCATCACCTAGTTTAACCAATACAACGGTTGTAGGGGCTATTTATAATA
>NZ_JABFDJ010000057.1 GCF_013403925.1 Winogradskyella wichelsiae | reverse complement strand
GTTAACTACAAGCTGTCTCGCCAACTAACATTTTTCTTAAATTGAAACATCGTAAGCCCTAATTTGATTGATTACTCAGATGGATAATTAAATCTGAAAAGCATTACGCATTGCTTACGGTTTGACTTCATAAACCAAGAAAAATAGAATTTTAAAAGATAGTTTAAAGAAACCAATTTTGAGCTTACTCTACTCTGTTTGAAATTAAAACAACTAAGATAATTTTAGATTAAAAAGATCAATAAAGTAAATCAAGATTGAAAAGCTTGTGTTTATCGTTACGGTTGAACTGTACGCAGGAAAACCAATCTGAGCTAAACTGGATTCGCTAAACGGAGTAATACCCTTAAACCGTTGCTAAAATTAGAATTCCTAAATTATATTTATTGGAAAATTTAAAAATCTGAAATCTGTATAAATAGAAAAAAAGCCGGTAGTTAACACCGTGTATATTTAATTGCTTGGTTTCTGCTTATCTGGAATATTCCTTCGGAATATTCTCAGGT
>NZ_JABFDJ010000056.1 GCF_013403925.1 Winogradskyella wichelsiae | reverse complement strand
CATATTAGTTTAGAATCGCTTTTATCGGTCTTGATTTTTGATAGCTTCATCTGAATAAAACGTTTTACTGCCAATGGATTTTCTACCGAAACTTTAATACCTTCTTCCTGCAAATAATAGGCCAATTGGTAGTGATAATACCCTGTGGCTTCCATGACGCAATGACTATTAACATCTAAGAGTTTTACAAACTTTTTAAAGCCTGAAATACTGTTTTTAAACTGATAATAATTCCCTTGGGAATCGGTAACATCAAAAACTAAATGACTAATGTCAAGTCCAAAATATTTTATATCTTTATTCATAAGAAAATGTTTTTTTGAAAGGACTAGCTACCCGAGTTTCAACGACTTAAAATCGAGGTCTAAACGCCTCAAAGAACTGTACGAAATCTGTGTAGAAAAAGAGAGGGGATTTTCAATGTTGACGAGATCTGTAGTCTCCGCGTATATATTAACCTTATTCCTCTCTTTTGTTCTTTCTAATTATATAGCTTAAATTTAGTGTTTTTATTAAAATGCTAACTTAAG
>NZ_JABFDJ010000055.1 GCF_013403925.1 Winogradskyella wichelsiae | reverse complement strand
TCTTTAAAACGAAACTTAAAACAGGTTCAGAAAGAAATGAAAACTATAGAAGATAAATTACTTGTTTTAGTAAAAGCAGCACATCAAGAGGTTTTAACCCGCTTAAAAAGTATTCCAGGAATTGGACCAAAAACAGCACTAATGTTAGTGGTTTTAACCGATGGCTTTGATCGTTTTACAAGCGGCAGTGAATTGTGTAGTTACGCAGGTTTAACTCCGGTGATCCGACAAAGTGGAAGTAGTGTAAAAGGACGTCCGCGAATCAGTAAAATAGGAAATCAAAAGCTTAGAAATTTATTATTTATGTGCAGTTTTAATGCTTGTAAATATAACCATGCTTGCAAAGCAATTTATGAGCGATTGGTCGCCAAAGGAAAGAGCAAAAAATTAGCCTTAATAGCGGTTTGTAATAAGCTTTTAAAACAGGCTTTTGCTATCGCAAAATCTGGTCTAACCTATGATAATAATTACAGAAGTACTTTAGCAATAAATTAATAAGTTTTTACTTGTTTTTTACCACAGTACTTTGTT
>NZ_JABFDJ010000054.1 GCF_013403925.1 Winogradskyella wichelsiae | reverse complement strand
ACAACGGTTTTGTGTATGGTTAGTTGCGTGGTTAAGCAACTAAGTTAGTAAACATTTACGAACCCGTGAATATTCCGCAGGAATATTCGCAAGTAGGATAGAACCAAGCAATTAATTATACACGTTGTTGCCATTTCGTTGATTTTTCAGATTTCAAATTATTCGTTCAAATTTCGTTTTCAGATTTTTAGCGTTTGAGTAAATTCAGTCAACGTTTTATTCCGTAATATTTTTCAATTCCGCAATCAGCAAAATTCAGCACGCAGTTCAGTTTTTAGATTCTTTCTCAAGTTTCAATATCAGATTAATCCGAATCGTTTTCTTTGTTTAGAAAATGTTTAACTGCTAATCGATAGATTTGGACTGCAACTAAAATATTAAATGCAATATGTAAAACATCGAGAATAGTTTCTGATTTTATAAAAGAACCAATAATTGGTCTAAATAATAACACAGTAATTATTCCGCCAATTATAAAAGAGAGTACTCCAATAATTATTTTCATAAATATTTTATTTCGTTTTGGGTGCGTCGCGCAATGAATGGCAACGT
>NZ_JABFDJ010000053.1 GCF_013403925.1 Winogradskyella wichelsiae | reverse complement strand
AACGTGTTTGTATATGGTTTGTTGCGTGGTTTAGCACGTAATTTAGCAAATAAAAACCGAATATAAAATCCGCGAGGATTTTCGTAAGTAGGCTAGAACTAGCAATAAATTATATACGGTGTTGGCAGTAGTTTTTTATTTAATGTGTCAATTATTTTTTTTAATCACAATAGCTTCAATTCTATTATCAAAATATATTGGTTCTGAAATTATAAAATCGCCTATTTTAGTTTTTTCATTTACTTTATAAACAGGCGTTACATTAATAAATCCAAAAGAAACTTTATTCCAATCTTTAAAAATAGAAATGTTTTTTACTTTTAGTATCCCAAACTTATTCGTTTTATATTCATAAACATTAAAATTTTCAAAAGTTTTTTCAGAATAGGATACATATTCTGCGTCTTCTTCTATAACAATATTTCCTTCATAATTATTTGGAATTGATATAATAATTCTTTTTTCTACCTTGCAACAAGTTAAAGTCAAAAGGAGCATTGCAAATTTGATAAATTTCATTTTTTAAATTAGAATGATTTTGTTTTAAATTACTGCCAACG
>NZ_JABFDJ010000052.1 GCF_013403925.1 Winogradskyella wichelsiae | reverse complement strand
CAACGGTTTTGTGTATGGTTAGTTGCGTGTTTCAGCAACTAATTTAGTAAACAAAAACGAACGCGAGAAAATTCCGAAGGAATTTTCCAAATAGGCAACGACCAAAGCAATTAATTATACACGTTGTTGGCTTTTAGTGCTTTTTATCCACTTAATTATTTGTTCCGATTCTAATTGTCAGTTGTGTTTTTATTCCGCAATTTATTTTTTTCGAGTTTTAGAAAAGTCAGACGTTTCAATTGCTCAATATTTCTAAATTCAGATTTTGAGTGAGCAATCCCGAAACTTATTAAATTCCGAATTTATTCATAAAGTTCAAATTTCGAAAACAAGTTAAAAGACCACTATGACTTTTTCATTTCGAATCATTCTCAAAATTGAGATTTTATTTTATTCGTTTTTTATTATATCGTTTAGCTATTAAAAAAGTTATAAATATAATTGCTATTCCAGATAATATACCTAGGATTAACATTGTTCTGTTTGATAATGTAATTTCTAAAAAGTTCATTTTTTTTATTTTAATGTTTTTGTTTTTATAAGCTGTACTTTGATGGTTTTGCAATGTTTTCCTGCATTAAAGCCAACGT
>NZ_JABFDJ010000051.1 GCF_013403925.1 Winogradskyella wichelsiae | reverse complement strand
ATGATTCAGTTTTAGAAGATGACATTACAGAAACAGTAATGCCTCAAGAAAGTGGAATTGCAGTGATTAAAACATCAGTATTTAATGATGAAAATAATGATGGCTTCGCAGACTTAGGGGAAACCATCACTTATAATTTCACGGTAACTAATGAAGGTGAATTAGCAATCACGAGTGTGGTATTAACCGATGCCATGTTAGGTGGAGTAATCACTTTAGCATCTGGAGATCTCAATGGTGATAACATTTTAGACGTTGATGAAACTTGGTTATACACAGCAAATTATACGATACTTCAATCAGATATTGATGCAGGTATTGTAAGTAATCAAGCCACAGTAACTGGAACAAGTTCGGATGGATCTACATTAACAGATCTTTCAGATGATGATTCAGTTTTAGAAGATGACATTACAGAAACAGTAATGCCTCAAGAAAGTGGAATCGGAGTTATCAAAACATCAGTATTTAATGACGAAAATAATGATGGCTTCGCAGACTTAGGGGAAACCATCACTTATAATTTCACCGTAACCAATGAAGGCGAATTAGCAATCACAAGTGTGGTATTAACCGATGCCATGTTAGGTGGAGT
>NZ_JABFDJ010000050.1 GCF_013403925.1 Winogradskyella wichelsiae | reverse complement strand
CCATACACAAACCCGTTGGCAGCAATGCGTGTGCGGCAAAATCCAACTCTAAATTGGAACTTATACAACTCTGAATTTTAAGAATAAAAATAAAATTGGATTTCCGAACGTTAGAATGAAAATCACAACGCAGGAATTACAAGCAGAACGAAAAATTACGGTTAGAAAATAACTTCATCGTAATAAAAAAGCCTAGTTTCTTTTTCGCGATTTTTTTTTTTGACTTTTAAGTAAGTAAAATCAGAAAAAATGGAGTCGAAAATTTTAATTTCTTGCGGAACTAAACTAGAATAATCATATAATTAATTTAACATAAGAACTGGAATTTGACAAGTTTCCTCGATATTAAAAATATAACGCAGGATTTCCAAGCTGAACGTAAAATGCGTGTCTGATTAGCAACAACGCAGGACTAAAAACAGATTATGGCTCGATTTATTTAATGTTTAAGTTAATTAGAGAACTAATTGAACTATATTAAATTATCGTTTATTAAAAAAACATAGCGGATAAAAAAATAAGCACAGCTGCCAACACCGTGTATATTTAATTGCTTTGTTTCTGCTTATCTGGAATATTCCTTCGGAATATTCTCAGGTTCGTAAAAGTTTACTAAATTAGTTG
>NZ_JABFDJ010000004.1 GCF_013403925.1 Winogradskyella wichelsiae | reverse complement strand
CCAGAAATTACAAACCTTGAAAACGGTAAGAAAGTTGCAAAATTTTCAATCGCCACCAATGAATCTTACAAAGATTCCAAGGGAGAAAAAGTGACAGACACCCAATGGCACACTATTTTAGCATGGGGAAAGATTGCCGAAATCGTAGAGAAATATGTAGGCAAAGGAAAAGAGGTAGCACTAGAGGGGAAATTAACCTCACGCTCTTATGAAACCGCAGTCAGAGAAAAGAGGTACGTTACCGAAGTGGTCGTAGATGAAATCTTACTTTTAGGAATTAAAGGCGATAACGCTACGGAATAATTGAAAATTAAAAGAGAGCGTTCCTGTGGAAAGATGCGCTCTCTTTTTCATTATTAATCTTACTAAATAGTAATTACAATGAAGACACAAGTTAACAAAATAAAAGCCGATTTACAACATTTTTGCGGTACCGAAATGGTCTTTAAAATTCCATTAATTGGAACGCGTTTAACTGACGGATTAAAATATTTGGCTAATGAAGCGGAATGTTTTTGGCTGATAAAAGATGCATCCGTAATTGCAAAAAGTTTATCGCATAGAAGTGAATTTATTACCATTAATTTTAAACGACTTCCTGAAAAAGAACAGTTTGAAAAGCAATGCGAAGCCATCATAAATTATAGTGATGGAAATGGTACTATTTTTGAAACGCATCGCTATAGTGTAACTGATTTTCCTTTGGATGAACTGCGCTTATTTTTCGTAGATAATACACTGGTGCTTCCGAGCGAATATTAACAATTGCATGAGCTCAAAAGGCGGTCTGAAAAGGCAGTCTTTTTTGTTCCGATATTTTATATTCTGCAACAAAAAGAGCGGTTTGCTAAAGATACTTTTAAACTTCAAGAATAACAGTCTTAAAAGATCGTATTACAATTAGCAATCGTTAAAAAGCCATTACATTATGGATTTAATGGTATTTTTTTTGTCCAGCGCGCTGGACGAAAAGGAATAGCAAGAGGGTAACACGCTACGCGATGTTACTGTTTTTCAAATTATTGATTATTAGTGTTTTATATGTAGTTAAAAACTGGTTTAGAAATCATTTTTAGCGTAAAAATGCTCGCAGCCCAGTGAAATCAATAAAAATTTAGCGTAAAAATGGATAAAGGCTATGAAAAAGAACGATTTGAAAGTTTAAGCATCAAAAGTTCTGTAGTGAAGAAATTTAGAGATTATTCTAAATCAATTTCAAAATCGAACTCAATGACTTTGCTTTTGATGGTTGAGTTTTTTGAGCGTAATGAACTTTATCCAGGAGATGATTTGAAACCAGGCTTAATGGAAACTGAAAATCGGATTAAGAAAAGAATCAATGCGCTCATTGCCATTATAAAAGATATAGAAAAGAACCAATCTAAACCGACATTGGCAATGTTGCAATCTCTTTTTGAAGGATCTGAGCCAAAGCAAAAATTAATTCTTGCGAAAAGTTTTGAGGAGTTAGAGAAAGAAAGATTGAATAAAGAATTTAAATTGCGATTTAAAGAAAAAAGTGAATCTAATTTTAAAAATGATAGCGAGGATTTAAATAATTGAAAGCAGATATCAAATTAAATCAATTAGCATCAAATGCTATGAACACCTAAAAACACTTTAAATATGTTAATTTTAAGGGCTTTAAAATCATTTTTTCAAGCCTCGGCAATGTAGTTGTCCAGAATGATGAGATAATTGGTTAAATCATTTGTAAATTATCTTATTTTTGATTCTGAGTTGTAATTATAAACCAGATAAATAATTTAGAGTTTTTTGAAATAAAAAAAAATAATTTTAAATTATTGTTAGCTTAGTTTATAAATGTTTTCTTTTGTTTGTTAATGTTTATATATACATACCAATGCTTGTTCATTGCTTGTCCACTACTTGTTCAGTACTTGTACCGATTTTGATCATGTTCCAATCATATCGCAAAATTAATCATTTGATAGCAAAACTAATTAGGGTTAAAAGCACTATAAATTTCAGCTTTAAAATTGAATGTATTATTGGTTTTCTTTTCGGTCTTTTCTCTGGGTTTTCAGTTTCTCTTCAAGTATATTCATATCGTCACTCACTTTTCGATCGACTATTTTCGCATAATGTTGAGTCGTTCTTAACGATTTATGTCCAAGCATTTTACTAACGGTTTCTATTGGCACACCGTTCGTTAATGTTACAGTAGTAGCAAACGTATGTCGTGCCAAATGTGTGGTTAGTGGTTTTGTGATACCGCAGAGCATCGCTATTTCTTTTAAATAGGCATTAGATTTCTGGTTACTAAATACAGGAATTAAACGTTCACTTTTTAGCACTTGTGGGTCGTAGGCATACCGATTTAAGATCTCTTTCGCTATGGGTAACAACGGAATACTACTTCGTGTATTTGTTTTGGTTCGTTTGATATTTATCCACTGCTTGCCATCAATGCCAATAGTAATATCTGATTTTGAAAGTTTCTCAACATCAGAATAGGCGAGACCTGTGTAGCAGGAAAATACAAACATGTCTCTAACGACTTTCAGCCTATCAAAATGTAATTCTTTAGTGTAAAGTGTTTCTATTTCTTCAGTAGTTAGATATTCACGTTCTACAGCTTCAAATTGGACTTTGTAATTATAAAATGGATCGCGATCCATCCATTGATTGGCTAAAGCAATGCGAATGATTTTTTTGAAATTATTAATATATTTCAATGCCGAATTATGATTGCACTTTCTAGTCGTTTTTAAAAAGAACTCAAATTTGGTAATGAATCGATAATCTATATCTTTTAGTTTGTAATCTTCCAGTTTGTATTCCTCTTCAATAAATTGTTTTACATGATCGTAACACGTCCAATAGCGTTTTGCAGTACTGACAGAGATATTTTTCCCTGCTAATAAATCGGTTCTTTCATTATGTTCTTTGAATACTTCAAGAATAAATCTAATTTTCTTTCCACCACCTTTTAAAAGATTCATCATAGACCTAGCAGATATCAAATTATTCTCGTCCATGCATCTTTGATGAATTTTATATAGCTTATGTTTTAGATTATCAATGTGGTTATTAATTTCGATAGCCTCACGATTTGTACCCATAACTTTTTGGGATTTAGTACTCCAAAATTTTGGATCAATCTTCCTGCTAATACTATATTCAATGCGTTTATTGTCAACTGTTAATCGTAAATAAATGGGTGCTAATCCTCTACTATTTATCTTTGAATTGACAAGATGAAAATGGATAGAAAAGTCTGTTCTCATAATTATACAAATTTTAGGTCTCGCTAAAGTCCTAAAAGGTAGTAAATTAGAACTTAAAAACCTAATTCTTTTTTTTGTAAATAACTGAAAATGAGTAAATTATTGTGCATAGCGAGACCTATTTTAAAAATCGAAAAGGGGTCACCGAATTGGTCTCGATTGAGATGGTTTTAAATGATATCATTTAATATCAAATAAAATAAAAAACCCTGTAAATCAAATTATTACAGGGTTTTTGATGGGTTTTGATACCCAGTAAGTGGAGTCGGAGAGAATCGAACTCTCGTCCAAACAAGTAACCAAAAGGCTTTCTACACGTTTATTCTTTTCTTAGATTTTCGACTTGAAGCTGGTTAAAGACAACCCACTTTTAGCTTAGCTTCTTAATCTCGAAAAGGTATCGAAGCACTACCTAATCTAAGTCAATTTTTACGATGCCTAATAAAGAACGCCATTAACTAAGGCTTTCTCGAGACATTTAGCACTCCTACCTAGTAGGACGAGGCTTAATCTTACTATAATTCAGATTATGCAGCTAAAGCGTAGTTATTCTCGCCGTTTAAAATTTGGTCTAGCCTTTTACGTGTCTCAATGCCATTACACGACGTGCTTACCATTCGCTTAATCTCGCTGTCAAAACCAGTCGACCCCAATTTAATAGAATAGTATTTGCCAAGAAACAGATAATAAAGTTTCGAGGGCTGCAAATTTACTAAAAATACTAACGCAAAAGCTATATCAAATCCATTTTATAAACTTCTTAACTAATATTGTCAGCTTATAACATTCCAAATAGGCACTCTTTTTTGCATTTTTCTACATTTTCACCTAATATTTGTGTTGTATTGCCTACGTTCTATATAAAGTTTTTAGACTTAAAATTCAGTGAATTTTCATTTACTTTTTTGTTTGTTTTTACGCTTCAAGTCAGAGGCTTATAATCTTCTTTTTTTGATTTCAAAAATGACTCCTTAACAATTAGAATACATTATTAACAATGCCTTGGTGATCATTTAAAGTAATCTTAATAAGGTCTGTTAAGTTATTGTTTTTTAGGTTTTTGACAAAATACAAGAAACGAAAAAACGCACTTTAACGATGTTTTTTGCTTTTCAGTGGGGTCTCAATTTAATGCAGGAAGACGATGTTTTGTTAGAATTTCTACATTTGTTTCGAACTAAAAATAAGTGTTCTCGTGAAAAGAAAATTACATACTTTACTCTTAAATAATAGTATTTTTTTAAGTACAGTTTTATTCAAAATTATACTATCTATTGTTGTATTTATAAGCTTGTCTACAAAAGCATCTGCTCACGGAGATTTAACAAAACAAATAGCAATAAAGACACACCAAATTTCAGAAAGTCCAAACAATTTTAAACTGTATTACGAAAGAGGGTTATTATATCAACAGCATGTTGAATATCCAAAAGCAATGGAAGATTATTTAAAATCTAAGTCTTTAGGAAATACTGATAATGCATTACAATACCGAATTTCTGAACTTAATTATCTATCTGAAGATTATCCAATAGCTTTACAAAACATAACTTCTTATTTAGATATTACACCTACGGATGTAAAAGCTAAAAAGCTTGAAGCACAAATATTGTTTCATTTAAAATCTTACCAGAAATCCTTAAGTGCCTATAAATATGTTATGGAGCATATGGTTGATTTAAGACCAGAGGATATTTTAGAATATACAGACATAATTCTAGCCGAAAATAATGAAAATTATAAAGTAGCCTTAGAGGTTATAGAGTTAGGTTTAAAGAAGCTAGGTTCAAATACGCTAGCACTTCAACTTAAAAAACTAGACTATCTCAAGGCAGATCATCAAATAGAGGAAGCTTTAAAACAATACGATTATTTCATTTTAGAATACAAGAGGAAAGAGTTTTGGTACTATAAAAAAGCCAATTATTTAGCCCAATTAGATAGATCTAACGAAGCGAATATTGCTCTAAAACAAGCAAAGATTGCTATAGATCAATTGGATAACAAGTTTAAAAAAATGAAATCGATTACAGAATTAGAAGTCAAAATACAAGATTTAGAAAACACAATTAACAACTAAACAAATTATGATTAAGAAAAGTACTTTTATGTTAATGATGCTGCTGGTTACGGCGTATTCATTTTCTCAAACCGTATCGGTAGATATTCCCATTAATGGGAGTGCGGGTTCTGCTGAAGAAAATTTTAGTGGTAGTGGTGAAGTCTACACTGGTAGTTCGGATTTAGAATTATACCACGACGGAACGGATGAACAAGTCGTTGGTCTTTATTTTCAAAACATAGAACTTCCTCAAAATGCAGTTATTACTAATGCATACATTCAATTTCAAGTAGATGAAAATGGCGCAGGAGATGTTACTGTAAATGTAACAGGAGATGATACAGATAATGCATCAAGTTTTGTTGGTAATGCTGCTTATGGTGTTTCTTCAAGACCCTCTACAACAGCAAACGTAGATTGGGCTATTGCGAGTTGGGATGGACAAATTGGTCAGGCATCAACAGATCAAAGAACACCAGATATCAGTGCTATACTTTCAGAGATTACCTCAAGAAGTGGTTGGGCAGAAGGAAATAGTATGGTTTTTAAATTTACAGGAGTTTCCAGATCAGATGGTGCTTGGAGAGAAGCTGAAAATAATTCAGGAGGCACACCTTCATTACATATTGAATACACAGTTGAGCCTTCAGACGTTGTTATTTCTACAGTAAATATTACAGCTAATGAAGATGATGGTACGGCTGAAGAAGCGTTTAGCGGTAGTGGTTTTGTAAGTACTATTAGTTCCGATTTAGAATTATATTATGATGGAACTACAGAACAAGTTGTAGGGGTCCGTTTTGAAAATATTAATCTTCCACAAAATGCTGTGGTAACCAATGCTTATGTTCAGTTCGAAGTGGATGAAAACGGAAATGGAGATGTCACTGTAAATGTTACAGGAGATAATAGTGACGATGCTTCTGTGCTTGGATCTAATGGTAATTTTGGCCTTTCAACCAGAACAGCAACAACGGCAAATGTAGATTGGGCTATTGCGAGTTGGGTAGGGCAAATAGGTCAGGCTTCAACAGCGCAGAGAACACCAGATATTAGTGCTATTCTTTCTGAAATTACAGCAAGAAGTGGTTGGGAATCAGGGAATAGTATGGCATTTATGTTTACAGGAATTTCGAGATCTGATGGAGCTTACAGAGAAGCTTCTAGTGCATCAGTTTTGTTACATATTGAATATGAAACACCACCAGTTGAAATCGATATTACAGGAAACTCTATTTCTATTGAAAATGGAGATACAACACCAGATCTTTCAGATTTTACACAATTTGAAAACACAGGAATTAATGAAACATTAACCAGAACGTTTTCTATTACAAATTTAGGGGAGCAAGATCTAAACTTAACAGGTTCACCATTAGTTTCTATAACTGGTGATGCTGAGTTTACTATTCTTACACAACCAAGTTCTTCTATTGTAAGTGCTGGCGGAAGTTTAGATTTTGTAGTGCAATATGCACCAACTGCAGCAGTAACTAACACGGCAATGATTTCAGTTGCTAGTGATGATGCCGATGAAAATCCTTATACGTTTAGTTTACAAGCTACTGGTGAAACTGCTGTTATCGATTTAGATGTTTTAGGAAACGGAACATTAATTTCTAATGGAGATACGACACCAGATGTTTTAGATCATACAGATTTTGGTCCTACTTTTATTTCTATAGGAACAACAAAAACTTATACAATAGCAAATACAGGAAATAGTGTAATTACAATAGCTTCTATAATTAGTGACAACCCAGAGTTTGTGATTACTAATTCAGAGTCGACTATTAATGGAGGAATGTCTTCAACTTTTAATATCACTTTTATACCTACAAGTTCAGTTTCATCTACAGCGACAATCACTATAGAGAGTAATGATACGGATGAAAATCCATTCACATTTAATGTGCAAGGTGAAGGAGAAGAGGCTTCTTTCCCTGCTACAATTATGGCTGGTGATGATTGGTTCTACTTAAATGATGGTAGCGATCAAGGTACAGCATGGAGAACCTTAACGTTTGATCAAAGCAATTGGGAAGAAGGAGCTACGGAAATTGGTTACGGAGATGGAGATGAAGTTACCGATTTAGGAGTGCCTGCTACACCAAGACCTGTTACAACCTATTTTAGAAAGTACATTGATATGGAAAATATAGGAATGTATAATAGTCTAGATTTAGAAGCCGTTAGAGATGATGGGATTGTGGTTTATGTTAATAATGTTGAGGTTTGGAGAAATAACATGCCAACGGAAGGTCCTATAGCATTCGATGATGAGGCAATCACAGGAATTAGTGGGTCTGATGAAGATTTTTGGAATACACAAAATGTAAATTCTTTCCCGTTAGTTGAAGGAGTTAATATTATAGCCGTAGAAATTCACCAGAGTAGTGTAAATAGTGGAGATATTAGTTTTAATTTTAAATTAACACCTAGCACATCTATTGCACCAACTATTGAAGTAGAAAGAGGCCCTTATTTACAAAGTGGAACACCTACAAGTGTGGTTGTAAAATGGAGAACAGCAGTAGAAACGCAATCTGCGGTTAAATACGGAACAGCTTTAGATATGTTAACTTCAGTAGTTTCTAATTCAGAATTAACTACGGAACATGAAGTGACTTTAACGGGGTTAGATCCTAACACTACATATTACTATAATATTGGTAATGAAGATGAAGTACTTGCACAAAGCGAAACTGGAGATATGTTCATTAAGACAGCACCAGTTGCAGGAACAGATCAATTTGTAAGAGCATGGATTTTAGGAGATCCTGGAACAGGAAGTATTAATCAAAGAAATGTTAGAGATGCTTATTACAATTACGTTTCTACAGTAGAAACAAATACAGGTCAAACGGATATGATGTTGTTTTTAGGAGATAATGCTTACAGTAATGGTACTGATGCACAGCACCAAAGTTATTTCTTTAATGTGTATGACGACATGTTGAAAAAGGCCGTAGCTTGGTCTTGTTTAGGAAACCATGATGGTTTTACTTCAGATTTAGAAACTCAGTCTGGTCCTTATTATGACATATTTACATTTCCAACAGCTGCTGAAGCTGGTGGAGTTGCATCAGGGACGGAAGCTTATTATTCTTTCGATTATGCAAACATTCACTTTATAGTATTAGACTCTCATCAATCAGGTAGAGAAGTAGGAGGTAGCCAATACCTTTGGGCTCAAAATGATATTCAGAATACAACACAAGATTGGATCGTCACTTTATTTCATCACCCAGCATATTCTAAAGGATCTCACGATTCGGATTGGGAAGATAGATTGATTGAAATGAGAGAAAATTTTATGCCAGTATTAGAAGCTAACGGTGTAGATTTAGTATTAAATGGGCATAGTCATTCTTATGAGCGTTCTTACTTTATCAATGGGCATCAAGGATTTGCAAACACTTTTAACATCGATAATATAACTAATGGAGGTCATACTGTTGGAGCAACAGGAGATGGAGATGGTAAAGTTGATGGCGATGGTGCATACCAAAAAACTAGCGATGCAACAGAAGGAGCTGTTTATATTACTGCAGGTTCATCAGGGCAAATATCAGGAGGAGATTTAGATCATGAAGCCATGTTTTTATCTTTAAATCAACTTGGATCTTGTGTGATGGAAATTGAAAGTGATGGTAATGGTGGACAAAACTTAACGGTTAAGTTTGTAAGAGATACTGGTGCTATTGATGATTATTTTACCATCAGTAAAACAGGAGTAACACTTAGTGTTGATGATAACGAAACAGTAGAGAAAACGATAAAAGTTTTCCCAGTACCAGCTAACGATTTACTTAATATTAAAGTAAACCTTAATGAGCATGTTACAAATGTTAAATTTTATAACAGCACAGGAAAGTTAGTTAAAGAAAGTGATAACGAAACGATCAATGTAAGTAATATGGCAACAGGAATGTATGTTATTGAAATTGCTACAGATAAGAATACGTATTACAAGTCTATAATTATTGAATAATTTACCTAACTAAATTATTTATTAAACCTCAACACAATGCTGTTAATAGCAGATTGTAGTTGGGGTTTTTAATTTATCTATAAGTTGATAAAATTTAAAGGATTTCTAAGTTGAAAATCTAAGTGTAAAATGAAAAAAATAATCTTTTTAATCATCTCTGTTTTAATTTGTTCTTTAGTATTGTCTGGGAAAGAAGGCACAGAGCCTTTTGAAACCAATGCCATTACAGAAAATATAGGAGTCTTATACGCTTCTAATTTTTATAAATTTCAAACAGAAGTCAATACCTTGGTGAAGTTGACTAGTAATTCTAATAGTTCGAGTGAATTAAAAGCAATTAAAACTCAAGTTGAAAAGACAAGATTAGTCTATAAAAAAATCGAATTTATTTTTGATTACTACCAAACCTTTTATAACGGCACTTATATAAACGGAGCACCTTTACCTAAAGTTAGTGAGTATTATGAAGAAGGAAAAATTATTGAACCTTCAGGATTACAAGCCTTAGATGAAGCTGTAAATGAAGAGGCTTCAATTGAAAATATAGATTACATAAAAAATTTAGCAAACGAACTTAAAGCACATGTAGATTATGCTTCTGAGATTCATTTGCCAATTCGTCTAAAATCAAGTCAGGTTATAGAATGTATGCGTTCTGGTATGGTTAGGATTTTTACATTAGGTGTTACAGGTTTTGATACACCAGGTTCTGTAAATGCTTTAAAAGAAAGTTATGTGAGTTTGCAAAGTATGGAAACTGCATTTTTATATTTTGAAGAAGACATACAACCCAAAGCTAAATCTAAGTTCAGATCTATAAAAAAACATTTTAAAAAAGGGAAAAAGATACTTAGTGATAATGTTAGCTTTAATGATTTTGATAGAATGACATTTCTAAAAGAAGTCATTAACCCTTTGTATGCAGAATTGTTAGAGTTTCAAAATTTAAATAAAATTACACTTGAACCTTATAAAAAACACGCTCAGAATTATAAAGCGGTTAACCTTTTTCAATCCGATTTTTTAGATACTAAGTTTTATTCAGAATTGGTGTATTTACCATTAGATAATCCTAAAACTATTCAGTTGGGTGCGTTGTTGTTTAAGGACACTAAGCTTTCTAATGGTAATATAATGTCTTGTGTTAGTTGTCACCATCCTAACAAAGGTTTTACAGATGGTTTACCAAAAAGTTTAGCCAATAAGAAAGGGTTTTATACATCTAGAAATTCACCTACCGTTATTAATTCAGGTTATGCGTCGCGTTATTTTTGGGATTTGCGATCTTATGATTTAGAACGACAAGTCGGTCATGTTATAGATAATGATCTAGAGTTTAACACCACTTTTAAAGACATTGTAAAGAAATTAAAAACAAATCCTAATTATTTAAAGTTATTTAAAGACGCTTACGGGGGTATTGATAAGCAAGATATTAATGAGCGTTCTATCAGTAATGCAATTGCTGCTTATGTAAATTCTTTAAAATCTTTTGATAGTCCATTCGATAAATATGTTAGAAACGAGAGTAATGATTATCCTAAAGATGCCTTACGTGGATTTAATTTATTTATGGGAAAAGCAGCTTGTGGTACCTGTCATTTTGCACCGATGTTTAACGGAACTGTTCCGCCTTTTTATTTAGAGACAGAGTCTGAAGTTTTAGGTGTTACACAAGGTTTCGATACTATTAACCCTAAATTAGATACCGATATGGGGCGCTATGCTAATGGGTTAGATATTGATAAACAACCTTATTTTAGAAACTCTTTTAAGACCGTTTCTGTTAGAAATATCGCTTTAACAGCACCATATATGCATAATGGTTCTTTTAATACTTTAGAAGAAGTGTTAGAGTTTTATAATCTAGGAGGTGGTGCAGGTATGGGCTTAGATGTAGAAAATCAGACTTTATCTGATGCGCCGTTAGATTTAACAACTCAAGAAATTAAAGATATTATAGCCTTTATGGAATCTCTTACGGATACTTCTAGTTTTAAAACGGATCTTGATTACTAACTATAAAGCAAAATGTAGATATAATAAATTAAAGGGTGTTAGATTTATTTAAAAGTTTGTCAAAACTCCTACCAAAAAGCAAGAATATAATATTGTTGGTATTCTCCTTTGTGTTTTTACGGATAATCGAAAATGCTTTTGTTATTTGAGCTTCTACTGTTTTAATTGAAACGTTTTGGTATTCCGCAATTTCAATATTAGTTAATCCTTCTTGTTTACTTAATAAAAAAGTCTGCTTGCATTTTGGAGGCAGATTTTCTATTTCTGTTTTTACTAAATCAATTAATTTTTCAAAACGAGGTTTATTATCTTCTTCTAAAATAGTATCTAGAGCATCAATATATTTTTTCTCAAGAACCATTGTAGATTTCATTTTACGATATTGATCTATAAATTCATTATAGGTTAATTTATAGAGAAACCGTTGTATAACAAATTCACTTTTAAGCTTATGGCGTTGTTGCCATGTGCGGATGAATACATTTTGAACTATATCTTGAGCCAAATCATGATCATGCGACAAACTAAAAGCATAGACACATAATTTTTGGTTGTACTGCTTCACTAAAAAAGTGTAGGCATTTGTGTTTCCGCTTTTTAGCGCCTTAATTAACTTTGTGTTATCTCTTGAAAAATCTAGCATTATGTAAAATTTCTGCGGTAAATTAATAAAAATATTAAGAATAAGTAAGGGTAGTGAGAATTTCCTTCGTTATAGTATAAAGAAGTTGGAATAGATGATTTCAAAAAAAATAAAAAAGATAATAGTAAAGTACCTTACAAATAAGGCAACTTTAACAGAATTAGATACACTAACATTATGGTTAGATAATCCTGAAAATGTGAAGTTGTTTAATGATTTTGTAAAAGTTAATTATGCTATTAACTATAATATGAAAGCGTATGATTCTAAAAAAACAGAAACGTTTGTTTTAGAGTTTATAAATAAGGATAAACGTATTAAGCGTTTGGTTAAAAGAAAAACACCTTTCTTAAAATATGCTGCATTAATACTTGTTTTCTTGTCTTTAGGTTATGGTTATCTAGAATTGTATTCAACCAAAAATGATAAACTTATTTTTCCAAATGAAGTTATAACGCTTAAGTTAGATAATGGAAAAACTAAGACTATTGATGAAAACGATTCTAATGATATTGTAGATGAAGAAGGTAATGTTATTGGAATACAATCTGGAAAAAAAATAGAGTACTTTACTAAAGAAAAAAAATCAGTATTAGTTTACAATACGCTAACGGTTCCTTATGGTAAAAAGTTCGAAGTTAAATTAGCAGATGGTACAATTGTAAACGTAAACGCAGGATCCTCATTGAGATACCCAGTTAATTTTGTTGAAGGAAAAAACCGAAATGTATTTTTAGAAGGAGAAGCATTTTTTAAGGTTGCAAAAGATGCTAAGCACCCATTTGTAGTTAATGCAAATGAAATAGATGTGCGTGTATTAGGTACAGAGTTTAATATTTCGTCGTATCCAGAAGATGAAAATATAAACACTGTTTTAGTAGAAGGTTCTGTAAATGTTTATAAAGCTAATGCGGTTTACAATGAAGAAAATACAACATTATTAAAGCCGGGGTATAAAGCGGCTTGGAGTAAAGTGGATAGTAAAATACAAGTTTCTGAAACGGATGTAGAGACACATTTAGCTTGGCTAAATGGTAGGCTTATTCTTAAGGAAGTAGAGTTTAAAGCTATTTTAAAAAAACTAGAAAGACAATATAATGTCAAATTTATAAATCATAATAAATCATTAGAAAATAGATTTTTTACGGCAAAATTTGATAACGAGGATATCGAACAAGTTATGGAGAGCCTAAGCTACTCCGGAAATTTTACTTATAAATTCAATAAAGATACAATCATCATTAATTAAAAAAATAAAGCCTATGTAGTCAACATAAAATGTAAATATTACTATTTAAGTAAATCTACTTTTAATTTTATTATAGTAGCTTATTCTTTAGGCGATAATGAAAAAATCGGAAAATGTTGGAGCATTTCCCGATCTTAAAAAAAGTGATTTACATGTCTAACACATTAAAATCAAACCAAAAGTATGCAAAAAATTATCATTGAGATAGGTAAAATGCGATATCTCCCTAAACTAAGTTTAAAAATGAAGCTTACCTCCATTCTGCTTTTTTTAACTTTATTGCAAATCCATGCAACATCAAACTCCCAAAATGTTAAAATTTCTTTGGATTGTAATGCGATGAAATTGGAATCTATTTTAAGTCAAATAGAGAAAAAGACTGATTTTAAATTTTTGTATGAAAAAACTATTTTAGATAAGGATAAACTCCTAAATATTTCTGCAAAAAATGAGAAGCTATCTAGCGTTTTAAGAAAGATATTTAATACAACAGGCATAGACTACCGGGTTGTTAAAAACCAGATTGTTTTACGTAGAAGTCAAAAAAGTCAAAAGCCATTAAACAATACTGTATTTCAGAACCAGGTTACTGGAGTAATCACGGATGAAAATGGTATGCCTTTACCCGGAGCAACAGTACTAGAAAAAGGTACAAAAAATGGAGTAATTACTGATTTTGATGGAAAATACACTTTAAAAGTTTCTAAAACCCCTATAATACTGGTTATATCTTTCATAGGCTACGAAACAAAGGAGGTTGAAGCTAAAAAAGGAGATAATGTAAATATCATATTAAAAGAATCAATAACTGGGCTTGAAGAAGCAGTTATAATTGGTTACGGAAAAGTGAAAAGACAAAATTTAACGGGTTCAGTTGGTACTGTTGATATGAAAAATATTACGAGTCAAGCACCTACAGTAAATCTAGATAATGCTCTGCAAGGACAGATTGCAGGTGTTAATGTCACAAGCTCTTCAGGACAGCCAGGTTCAGCCGCTAAGATAAGAATTAGAGGAACGACGTCTTTACTGGGGTCAAACCAACCCTTATATGTTATTGATGGTATTCCTGTGGCTCCCAATAGTAATATTCCTACAGGAGGCTCTGAAGGTAATAATTTGGGCTCTGAATTAAATCAAGAAGGTATTAGCACACCTATCGGTAATATTAATACTTCAGATATTGAATCTATAAGTGTATTAAAAGACGCATCTGCAGCTGCTATTTACGGATCTAGAGCCGCTAATGGTGTTATTATTATAAACACAAAGCAAGGCGCGTTTTCAAGTAAAACAAAATTTCAATTTAATGTATCAACAAGTACGCAAAGTGCACAAACGTTAGACGTTTTAAACGCGAGTCAGTTTAGAAATGTTTTAACAACTGCTGTAGGGAATGGTACAAGAGATGATGCCTTTACTAGGTCTGTATTAGATGGTTCTTATTTTGGTGATGTAGATACAAATTGGGAAGATGAGTTAAGTCCTGGCGCTCCAATATCTAGCAACTATAATTTAAATGTAAATGGTGGTTCAGAAAAGTCGAGATACTCTGTGTCTTTAGGGGTAAATACTCAAGACGGTGTTTATGAAAATACAGGATTTGATAGATATAATTTCAACATTAATCTCGATACTAAAATTAGCGATAATTGGACCTTTGGTTCTAAGATAAATATTTCTTCTTCTGATCAAGACGCTGCAGATGGTGGGCTTACACAGCTTATTTATGATTTTAGGCCAGATGTTCCCGTTTTTAATACCGATGGAAACTATTCCTTCTCACCGCAGTATTCACAAGAAAATCCAGTAGCCCGTTCTAAGGCACTTAATAATAATAAAACATTCTTGTTATTAGGGTCTATATATACAGAAGTAAAACTAGCAGAGGGCTTAAATTTTAAAACTTTATTTTCTCTAAACTATAATGATGGGAATCAAAAAAGTTTTTATCCCGAATTTACGTTTGTTGGTGGTTGGGACCGTAATATAGGTAATGGAGATGGTTATGCTCAAGAAAGTAGAAGTCGTAGCTCTAGTTCTTTATTTCAAAATACGCTAACGTATGATAAATTAATTGGAAAACATAATGTTAATGCAGTAGTTGGGGCTTCTTTTGAAAAAAATAAAAGTTCGAATGTAAAAGTTTGGGGTGAAGGTTTTTCTAATGCAGTATTAACAAATATATCGAGTGCCTCTGTTTTTTCGGACGGATCATCTTATGAAACATATTCAGGCTTAGCTTCTTATTTTGGACGTGTTAATTATGATTATGATGATAAATATTTACTGACGTTATCTGCAAGAGTAGATGGTTCTTCAAAGTTTGCAAAAGATAATCAATATGCTTTTTTTCCTGCGGCAGCTGCAGCTTGGAGACTTTCGAATGAAGATTTTTTGATGGATGTTGATTTTATTGAAGAATTAAAATTAAGAGCAAGTATAGGAACTACTGGACAACAAGATTTCGGAGATTATGCATGGCAAACGCTTTTTGAAGGAGAAGATTATGGCCCAGACCCTTCAGTTATAATAACACAATTAGGGAATGATAATTTAAAATGGGAAAGAACTGAGCAAATAGATTTTGGCATCGATTTTACACTTTTTAGAGGAAGATTGAGTGGTGGTTTAGGTTATTATTCAAAAGAAACAAAAGATGCTCTATTTACTTCAATTACACCAGGAAATACTGGATATAACAGGATTATTGCTAATATTGGTAATACCAAAAATTCAGGTGTTGAGCTAGAATTAAAAGGAGACGTTATTGTGTCCAAAAATTTTAATTGGAATGTATCATTCAACATCAGTAAAAACGAGAATAAGTTAACTAAAATCTCTGATGATTTTAGAGATGAAGATGGTTTTTTAACAGGTTTTCCAGGAGGAGGACGCTTGAAAGAAGGTAGTCCCATTGGATTAATTTATGGTTATGTGTCAGAAGGAATTTTTCAAGATCAAGGTTCTATAGATGACTTAAATGCAGGTTCGTCTACTGGATTTTATCAAGATATTGAAACAGCTCCAGGTGATTTAAAATTTAAAGATTTAACAGGGCCAGATGGTGTGCCAGATGGTGTAATTACAAACTTAGATCAAACAGTTATAGGAGACACGCAACCAGATTTCTTTGGGGGCTTTAATAACACTTTTCAGTATAAAGGATTTGCATTGTCTACTTTCTTCACATTTTCCATAGGTAATGATATTGAAGCGTTTGGTCTAGCTAGAGGCAACAACTTTGGAAGTACATTTATCGGTGAAAATAAGGAAACTAGTGTTTTAAACGCATGGACGCCAGATAATAGAGATACTAATATACCTAGATCGGTTTATTATGATCCTAATAATAATGATAGAACATCTTCTCATTATGTTTATGATGCCTCATATATTAGGTTAAAAACCTTGAGCTTTAGTTATACGTTTTCAAAAAAAGAAATAGAACAATTGAAATTTTTAGATTCGATGTCTATATTCTTCTCTGCTCAAAACTTATTTACATTAACAGACTATCCAGGTGCAGACCCAGAAGCTTCTAATTTATTTAATAATGATATTAGTTCAGGTAGAGATAATAATCGTTTTCCTATCGCAAAAGTATTCACAATGGGTTTAAATATTGCATTTTAAAAACAATAACATTATGAAAAAAAGAATTTTTTATATCCTATTTATAGGTCTCTTTACATCTTGTGAATTAGTAGATGTTTTAGAAAATGACCCCCCAAATAATTTAGTGGAAGAAAATGTGGTAGAAAGCGAAACAGATGCAAGAGCGTTATTAAATGGTGTTTATACAACAATAACTTCTAATGCTAACGACAAGTATTATATGTTTTCAGAATTAATTCCAAGTGCTATGATAGGCTCTATGAGTGGTTCTGGATTAGGAACAAATCATATCCAATTTTCTAGTAATTCCTTAGTTTTTGATAACATCTATGTGAGAGATTATTGGTTAATGTTTTATAAAACAATGGATATTGCAAATAATACGATAGAACAAACCAACCAACTTTCTGGGGATTTAATTTCAGAATCTTCTAGAAAAGAAATTGTTGGAGAAGCACGTTTTTTAAGAGCAATGAGCACGTTTGATGCCCTTAGATATTATGGTCAGTTTTTTGATGAAAGCAGTAATTTAGGTATTGTTTTGCGTACTGAGCCTAGTAATTTTGTTACTAGAGATAAGGCAAGAAATACGGTTGCAGAATGTTATGAGCAAATACTATTAGATTTAGATGCCGCCATTTTAGATGCCCCAGATTATTCAGTAACCTATCGTGCCTCAAAAACAGCTGCAAAAGCTTTAAAAGCAAAAGTGCTGTTATATCAAGGTAAATATGCAGAAGCCGCAGCTTTAGCAGACCAAGTGATTAACGATGGTACAACAAGCTTAGAGCCCGATTTTGAATCTGTTTTTAGTCAAGGTTTAAATTCTTCAGAAATGATTTTAATGACGTACCGAGATGCAAATTCAGATACAGAAGATAACAATCGTAAACGCTTTTATTCTGGTATTCCTCCAACTGATAATTGGTTCACTACTATTATGGATACGGATCCTAGAAAGGATTTTACTTATAACGATTCTGATATTTTGAAAACAAATAATGAAGCGGTGTTTAGACCTACTTATTTTTTGCGTCTTGCAGAGATGTATTTAATAAAAGCAGAAGGCTTAGCTTTTAGTGGTGCATCTTTAGCTGATGCTAGTGCACCTTTAAATGTTATTAGAAATCGCGCAGGTATTGGTAATGCTTCAGCTGCAAATATCGAGGAACTTAAAGACGACATTTTTAATGAAATAGCAAGAGAGCTTGCGTTTGAGAACGGAAGTGAATGGTTTGCAGCGATTCGTTTTAATAAAGCGATGACGCTTAAACCTTCTATAATAAACTCTAACCAGTATATTCTGCCTATTCCTGAAGAGGAGATAAATGGTAATGGCTCCATTACATTTGCAGATCAAAACCCTGGTTACGAATAACTAAAATTGATTAGTCTCAATAGATTACCCCTAGCAGAGTTTTAATTTTCTTTTCGAAGAATTTAAGGCTCTGTTTTTACAAATGATTTATGTTTTTACTACGATGGATACTTACTAATTAAGCTATCCATTAGAATAATATTGAAAAATTTTAAGGCTTACAAATAATTTTAATAACAACAATTCATGAAAAATAGAACAGTAATTTTAATAACACTTTTGCTCTTTTTAAGTTTTAGTCTGTCGGCTCAAATGAAGGATTTAAAGCGTAAAATACCTACGGACCCAACAGTAAAAATAGGTAAACTGGCAAATGGGTTAACTTATTATATAAAGCAAAACTCAAAACCTAAAAATAAAGCAGAATTAAGACTTGTTATCAATGCAGGTTCTATTTTAGAGGAAGATGACCAACAAGGTTTAGCGCATTTTGTAGAGCACATGGCTTTTAATGGAACTAAAAGTTTCGAGAAAAATGAACTTATTAATTATTTACAAGGCCTTGGTGTTGAATTTGGGGCTGACTTAAATGCGCACACTGGTTTTGATGAAACGGTTTATAAATTATCTGTGCCAACCGATGAAGAAACGTTTAATACGAGTTTACAGGTTTTAAGAGATTGGGCAGATGGTATTACCTTTGAAGATGAAGAGATTGATAATGAAAGAGGAATTGTGGCAGAAGAGCTTAGAGCCAGAAGTGGTGCACCAATGCGTATGTATTATCAGTCTATCCCCAAAATAACCAATAATTCGAGATATGCTCAGCGATTACCAATCGGTACAACAGATGTTATTTTAAATTCTGAATATGATGCCATGAAGCGTTTCTACAAAGATTGGTATCGTCCAGATTTAATGGCTTTGGTATTAGTGGGAGATTTCGATGTGCTTAAAACAGAGAAAAAAGTAAAAGAATTATTCGGAGGTATTCAACTTACTGATACCCCAAAAGAAAGAGTTTATTATGAGATCCCTGATAACAAAGAACCTGTTATTACTGTAATTACAGATAAAGAAGCTTCGGGTGTGAGTATTTCTTTATATAGCAAAAAAGATGAAACAGAAGTAGTAACACTTAATGACTATCGTAATGAGGTCTTAAAATATTTGTATTCCGCAATGTTACGTCAAAGATTAAATGAAATTGGACTACAACCTGATGCACCTTTCTTAAGTGCAATAGCTGGTATTGGTAATTTTTTAGGGAATAAAGATGCTTTTTTATTAAAAGCGAGTCTTAAAGAAAATAATATACCAGAAGGTATCGAAGCATTATTAGTAGAGAGTGAACGCGTTAAAAGGTTTGGATTCACTAATACAGAGCTTAATCGTTTTAAAGAACAGTTGTTAAACGGTGCAGATATGCGTAGAAAAGAGACTGGTAAAATTTCAACAAAATATTATATAGAACAGTATATAGATAATTTTACAGATAATAAAGCCATTCCCAGTGATGAATTTATTTATCAGTTTTATAAAGAAATTTTTCCAACGGTTACAGTTGAAGAGATCAATAATTTAAGTAAAGAATGGATAAAAGAGGATAATGTGGCAGTCGTATTAAATGCTATTGACAAAGAAAATTTGAAATTACCTACCGAAGAAGACATTGAAGATATACTTAAAAAGGTTAGTCTACAACCTCTTGAAGCTTATGAAGACGAGCTTAGTGATATTAAATTAATGACCAATGAGCCAAAGCCTGGAAAAGTTATTAGCGAAACCTATAACGAAGATGTTGATGTTACGACGTGGAAACTAGCAAATGGAATCACTATAATTGCTAAGCCTACTAAATTTCAGAACGACTTAATTTCCATGAGTGGATTTAGACCAGGAGGAAGTTCTTTGGCCCCAGATTCTCTATATGTTTCAGCTAGAAATGCAGGAAATATTATAGGCTCTAGTGGTGTTAATGGAATATCTGAAACAGACCTCAACAAATTGAATATGGGGAAAACAGTAAAAGTTACTCCAAACATTACGTTCTACGATGATTTATTCTCTGGTTCAAGTTCGTCAAAAGACTTAGAGACCATGTTGCAAATGGTCAATTTGTATATCACAAACCCGAACAAGGACGAAGGTGTTTTTAATTCGAAAAAAGCAAACTTAAAATCCATTTATAAAGATCAAGATAAAAGTCCAGGGAATTTCTTTGATAATCAGATAAGTGAAATTATAACCAAAGGCCATCTTAGAGGAATGCCTTTAACAGTACAACAGATTGAGGATGGATTAAATATCGACGAGGCATTTGAGTTTTATAAAGAGCGTTTGGCATCAGCTAATGGGTTTACCTTTGTTTTTGTTGGAAGTTTTGATCTTAAAAATTTAAAAGAGTTTACAACAAAATACTTAGGAAGTCTGCCATCGGATCTAGAAAAAGAGAGCACATGGAAAGATATTGGAATGCGCTATACTAATACAGTTGTTAAAAAGACGTTTTTAAAAGGAGTTGAAGATAAAAGTATTGTAGACATGCGATTTACTAATAATTTTGACTTTTCTCTTAAAGAAAAGACGAAACTAAGTTTACTTGGTAAATTGCTTAAAATTAAACTTACTGAAGAAATGCGAGAAAAAATGTCTGGTGTTTATGGCGTACAAGTTGCTGGTTATGCATCCGACATACCTTACGGTTGGTATAGAATGAATATACGTTTTACTTGCGACCCAAATAATGTAGAGAAATTAGTGAGTAAAGTTTTGGAAGAAATTGAAAAAATCCAAAAAGATGGAGCTACAGAAGCGGATCTGCATAAAATAAAAGAGGCTGAATTAGCTAATTATAAAGAGTTCTTAGAAATCAATGCCTACTGGATAAATAAATTAAGAGAAGCAGTTAAATATGATTTAAAATTAGAATCTATTTTAGACTCTGAAGCAGAAATAAATAATATTGACTCTAATATGTTTAAAGATGCAGCTAATACTTATTTTAATATGAGTAATTATGCTGAGTTTATTTTAAAGCCAGAAGCTTCACAACAAGAATAAAATCATTCAAAAACATATTTTATTAAAAACCCAGTGAATCTAATGATCCACTGGGTTTTCTTTATAAACTCTTCTATAGATATATTTTTGTGTTAATCCTTTGTAACTCTTAACGTCTGTGTGTTATTTCCTGAAGAAACTTTTACTAAATAAAGCCCTTTAGATAACTCAGATAAGTTAACAGATGAATCTGTAATAGCATCTTTATCAAAATGAGCTACTGTTTGCCCTAATAAGTTAAATACAGTAACGTTGTCAATAGCTTCAGAAGATTTAATGTTTAAAATTCCAGAAGTTGGATTTGGATAAATGCTAGTCGCTTCAAATACATTATCCTCAATAGATAATGTGCTGTCCGTAGTGAAACTCCAAACAGTACCAGTAGTTGATCCCATGCAATTGGTGGCATCTACACTCCAATAATATGTTGTATCTGGTTCTAAATTTGAAAAAGAATCACCATTTTCAAAATCAGGGTAAGCTTGTGTTGGAGGATTTACAGTGTCTAAGTAAAATACACTTGTACCTTCAGTCGTAGAAGCTGTCCAATTAAAAGCTACAGAAGCATCAGTTGTTTGAAGTTCTACGTTAGATGCTAAATCAGTAGGACTAGGTGCTGTTGCCAGCTCTGGGGCAGTATCATTAGGGCAACAAGTTACGCATTGAATAGTGGTAAATGTAGATGTATCATCATTACCACAATCAGCATCAATATGCCAATAAATAGTAATTTCTGTCACTCCAGCCGGTGCCGTAAAAACTAAAGGATTCATACCATGAGCAATTACAGTATCATCATTTTCTGTAACAGTTATATGTATAGGGTTATCTCCAGAAATAGAATATTCATAGCCTGGTGTAAGATTTCCAATTAAAGAATACTCAGAATTTGGCCAAGTATCAATTACAATAGTTTCAGCATAACCTGTGTTTTCCATAGCAACAGTTCCGCCTGGCCAATGTCCACCAGAACCATCAAAACATTGTGCATTTGTAGTCAACGTTATTGTAATACATAAGATCAGTAATAAAGTAATTTTTTTCATTTTTTTTGTTTTAGTTAATGAACTCAAAACTACAATTGAGAACAAGCAAAGGGATTACTTTACTATTATATAAATGTTACTTTAACCTTTGTTATTACAGTGTTTTATCTAAATGTTAAGTGTAATTAATTTTGAAATAATGAGGTGTTTTAGTTCTTTTTTTTATTTCGAAATAAATCAACCTATTTCAAGAAATTTTATGTTGTATTCATTTGAATGATAAATGAATAAGAAGATACTTTGTTTATTTAATTGTGTATTGTTATTACTCTTTTTCTATCTCAAAAAAAGTTTTAGAAGTTGCTTTAAAATTGAAATACATTGAGGTAATTAGTATACGATGTTAAATAAGATTAATTTGCTCATAAATATTAATCACATTATTTTCGTGAAAACAATATATTCTATTTAATAAGAATATAAAACTCCATCTTTATATGACATTTGCTATTATAAAAGAACGTAAAAATCCACCAGATAGACGTGTGGTTTTTTCTCCAAAGCATTTAGCTGAAGCTAGAACACATTTTCCTGAAGCTACATTTATTGTTGAGTCTTCTGATATTCGCATATTTCCAGATGAAGCATATAAAGCTTTTGGTTTTGAAGTTTTAGACGATGTATCGTACGCAGATGTAATGATTGGAGTAAAAGAAGTACCGATTGAAAATCTAATTCCGAATAAAAAATATTTCTTTTTCTCACATACAATTAAAAAACAGCCTTACAACAGGGAATTGTTGAAGACTATGTTAGATAAAAATATAGAAATGTACGATCATGAAACTATTGTAAGAAAAACAGGAGCTCGTCTTATTGGTTTCGGTCGTTACGCAGGTTTAGTTGGTGCTTATAATGGTTTTAGAGCATTAGGTTTAAGAGATGGTCTGTTTACATTGCCAAAAGTAGAAACACTTGCAGATTTAGATGCCGTAAAAGCGGAATTAGATAAAATAACAATCCCTAATATTAAGATTTTATTATCAGGTACAGGTAAAGTTGCTAATGGAGCTAAAGAAATTTTAGACCATTTAGAGATTAAACATATTAGTGACGCTTTGTATTTAACATCGCAATTTACAGAGCCTGTTTATGGAACGGCTGATGTTATGGAGTACTCTAAACGCATTGATGGTAAAGTAGGAGATCGTTATAAGTTTTATAAAGATCCCTCGGGTTACGAAAGTAACTTTATGCCTTATGCAAAAGAAACAGATTATTTTATTGCAGGTCATTTTTATGGTAATAATGCACCATATTTTTTTACAAGAGAAGAAGCTAAAGATACTGATTTTAGAATTAATTTATTAGCTGATGTATCTTGTGATATCGATGGTCCTGTTGCAAGCACCTTAAGACCTTCAACAATTGAAGATCCTTTTTATGGTTACGATATTAAAACGGAAAAAGAAGTTGCTTATGATGCCGAAGGTGCTATAACCGTTATGGCTGTAGATAATTTACCATGTGAATTGCCAAAAGATGCGAGTGAAGGTTTTGGTGAAGCATTTTTAGAACATGTAATTCCAGCATTTTTTAATAACGATGAAAGAGAGATATTGAAACGCGCAAAAATGACCGAGAATGGTAAACTCACTAGGCGTTTTAATTATTTACAGGATTTTGTAAATGGAAAAGAGTAATATTTTATTAACAATCTAAAAAAAAAAAGACACCTACTATAACGTCATTCAAAAATTATAAACTTCATTAAAAAGGCTAATTTTTAAAAGACGTTATGTTTTTAAACATCCATAACCCAACCACTAAGAACATTCCAAAACCTAAAGTGAACAACCATGCATTTATGTTTTGAAAAGGTGTTATAATTATATTCAGAATATCCATAAATAAATAATGAGGTTGACTTATAATTTCCCAAGAATTATAACGTAAAAACCGACCTAGATAGACTCCAAATCCACATAGAAAGAGAATAGTTATAGTTATTGTTTTTATAGGAATTTTTTTAAACGTTGAATTCATTAATTTCTGCATATCTATAATAGAAAGATAAAAAAGAAATAAGCCACTCAAAGCAAAAGATAAAACGACTAAGACATCTAGCCATAAAAGAGATTTACTACCAATTCTAATATGAATAAGGTCTGTTATAATATATGGAGCATTAGGTAAAAATAATAACCAAATTACAAACCCAAAGACTAATTTTAATTTACTTAAATGAGTTTTAGTGCCGAGGTACATCGTAATTGTGTACGGTATAATGGCTAAAAATACATTCCAAATTAAAAATAGAAAGAAAAAAGATTTGTTAAGTTTCATACGTATCATTAATAAAATAATACTAAAACTCAGTGCAACAAGAATTAAGGCTAAGGTTTTAAACCGGGTTTGAATTAATGTTTTTAAGGCTTCCATAGTTTTGCGTTTTCTTTAGTTTCTAATTTTAAAACTTTGGTTTCTAGTATTAAAATGGTAATAACACCTAGTGTATAGGCTATTAAATCATTAAATTCAAAAGTGCTACCAAAAATTAATTTTGCAGTAAAACTGCGTTCTAAATTAAAGTAAGTTAGAAATGGTGTGAGTTGAAGACACTCTACAGTATAAGCAAAAATGAGTACTGCTAAGCTTGATGTCCAAACCCCTAAATTAGTACATCCTCTTAAAATAGCGTACAGTAAAATAACCACCAGATAATCGCCAAAGGTGTGACGTATAAAACCAGAATGAAGCGTAAATGCTATGGTTAATTCTATTAAAAATAAAGTAAGTGCTGTGATGAGGTATTTTTTATTGAATTGAAATTTCATATTTATATTTTTTAACTACATCTCGCTTTACTTTGTATGATAGAAGTAGAACGAGATGTTTTATTTATTATCCGTTATTCCAGTCAATTTTACGAGACACAAACATCACTATTGCTAAAATTAAGAATAGACCAACACTACCCACTAATAAAGCATAGTTTTCTAGTTGAATAATGACGTAGATAAAGGCGTATAAAGCTGTAAGTGATAAACCAATTAATGCCGAGAATTTAAAATTCTTGAGAATAGATTTAGAGTATAAGGTTATCAATAGTATTACGGAAACACCTGCAATTAAATAAGCTTTTAAAAAGTTACTATGTTCCGATATAGAAACTAATAAGGTGTAAAACATAATTAACGCCAAGCCTATCATGAGATATTGAAATGCATGAATATGAATTTTACTCATGGTTTGGATTAAGAAAAAGATTAAAAATGTAAGTCCAATGACTAAAAATCCATATTTGGCAGAACGTTCACTTTTTTGATATTCATCTACTAAGACCACAAATTTAGTTCCGAAGGCAAATTGGCTCAAACTCGGTACTTGATTTAAGTATTGTTGCGAAAATGCTCTATTGATCGCTAACACTTTCCAATCCACTTTAAAACCATCTTTGGTAATACTTCTTGTTTCGTCATCTGGTGAATAATTTCCAATAAATCCTGGATCGGCCCAATTAGAAGTCATTTCCATGGTAGTTGTCTTACCAACAGGAATCACTTGTATTTGCTCACTTCCGGCATAGGTTACATTCATATTAAAATTAAAATCACCTTTCAGTAAGTCTTCATTTAAAAATGCTGTTTCTAATTCATCTAAATTGTTTAAAGATGAGTTTTCGTTATAGCTGGTTTCAAAAGCATAAGATTTATCGTTAATAACTATAGCCATTTCGTTTTTAATACCTTTTAGATTACTTGTTTTAAATAGAATACTAGATTTTTCCCAAATAATATCTTCATTTTTAATTCCTTTTCCTTCAAGATTTATGGGGTGGTAACGTCCTGTTAAAGCCATGTCAGACGTAAAAACGGCAGACTCAAAATTACCTAAATACATGGTTTTAGATTTTACAGCGGCATCTACATGTAGTTTTTCTGGAAAAATATAAGCGTAATTAATTAGTGTTTTAGTTTCCTTTAAATAGGTTTTTGTCTTCTCATTAAAAGTAGAAGTTTCTGAATACGATTTGTAAGGTATTTTTATAATTGGACCATAAATTAAGACTTCATTTCCCCATTTCTGATTAATCTCATTAACCACATCTTTTTGTCGGTAAGAGCGTTCACTTATTAAAATATTCACATAACTTAAAGGAATAAGTAATACTAAAATTAAGGCTCCAACCATCATCATTCGGGCAGTAATAGACGTTTTTAGCCATTGCGAGAATTTGTTGGGTTGCTGAATTTGTTTTTGAGGTTCTGGTTTTTGGTTTTCGGTGCTGTTCATTATATATGGTTTTAGTTGTTGTAAAGTACTTTGTTTTTCAAAGTAAATATGTAAAAAAAAGATTTTATAAAAGTGAAAGGGTGCTAAGTTTTTCTGATTAATTTTTCAAGAGCTTCAATATGTTTTTTAAACTCTGCTTTTCCTAATGTTGTGGCGCTGTATCTAGTGTTAGGTTTTCGGCCTATAAATTGTTTTTCAACTAAAACATATTCTGCTTTTTCTAGAGCTTTGGTATGGCTGGCTAAATTACCATCGGTTGCACCCAGCAATTCTTTAAGCATATTAAAATCGGCATACTCGTTTACCATTAAAACAGACATGATTCCAAGTCTTATTCTATGATCAAAAAGTTTATTTATGTTGGTTATAATGCTCAAAATTCAGTATTCAATAGTTGTATTGCGTTCTCTTTATGCTTTTATGTTGAAGGATTATTTTCTGTCATATTTAAAATGCATCCAGGTCCCATAAATAATATGCATAACCCCAAAACCTATAACCCAAAGCCAAAATCCATAGCCAGGATATAACGTTGCAATAAGTCCTAAAGTGATCTGAATAAATCCTAAATATTTAATGTCACCAATACTAAATTTAGCAGCATTGACTAAAGCTAAACCATAGAAAATAAGCATAAGCCCACCAGTTTGTCCGTATCTGCCTTGAGATAAAATAATTAAGATGTATAAACCGCCAGCAATTAAAGGAATTAAGAAATTAAAGATTAGGCGCCTAGAGGATTTATCCCATATTTTCTCACCCGTTTTCTTTGCTTTTCTAGTGGTTAGTAAAATCCCCGTTGCTATACTAAACACTGCGACTAAAATTAAAACTAACATTACCGATCTAAAAATCCAACCGTCTAGCATTAATGTACCATAACTATAAGTGTCTACTAAATAATAAGTAATGGCAGCACCAATTAAGGCATAGATTCCGGCCATGATTCCAGATAAGCCACTCAATGAAATAAATCGAGAAGATTTATTCATCAGGTTTTTAATCTCGCTAATATCTTTTAAGTAATCCTTATCACTCATAATTAAAGTACTTTGAATTGCAAAGTAAATTAAATTATTCTATTGAAGCAAATTTATTTTTAATATTTTATTATTAGCCTGTGTATTTGTAAAAGTATCAGTTTTAAAAACTAAATTATACAAGATTTTAGATTAATTAATGCCTTTTAAAATTTCGCTTTTAGTCATCATGATTCTACAACTTTTTAAATTAATCAACAATCTTTCTCACTTATTAACAAGTATGATTTTTGTCATGTTTTGAGGTTTTATGTTCGCTAGCTTTGTAGTTATTCTAAAAATATTTCAAAATATATTCCGTTATGAATGAAACTGTTTCGTCCACAAAATCAAAGACTTATCAAAATGTTTTAAAAGCTTCTCTATCTTATTTTAATAACGATGAACTTGCTGCAACCACTTGGATTAACAAGTATTGCCTAAAAGATAGGCAGGGCAATTATTTGGAAAAATCACCAGATGATATGCATAAGAGAATGGCAAAAGAATTTGGTAGAATTGAAAATAAATATGCAAAAACAGAAACAATTTTAGAAAGTTTATCAGCGTACGGAAAAAATAGAGACCCATTAGACGAAACTAAAATTTACCAACTTTTTAAAGATTTTAAATACGTTATTCCACAAGGAAGTGTGATGTTTGGTTTAGGAAATAAGCAAGTCATCGCCTCTTTATCTAATTGTATTGTGGTGCCATCGGTTTTAGATTCTTATGGTGGCGTTTGCCATACCGATGAGCAATTGGCACAATTATTTAAAAGACGTTGTGGTGTTGGTGTAGATTTATCAGAATTACGACCTAAAGATGCTTTGGTATCTAATGCCGCTGGTTCTACAACAGGAGCCGTTTCTTTTATGAATCGTTTTTCTAATACAACAAGAGAGGTTGCACAAAATGGAAGACGTGGTGCTTTAATGTTAACTATGGACGTAAAACATCCCGATATAGAAGATTTTATTACCGTAAAACAAGATCTAACCAAAATAACAGGGGCTAATATCTCTATTCGTTTGTCAGACGAGTTTATGGAAGCTGTTGTTAACGATACTAAATTTACGTTGCAATGGCCAATAGATAGTAAAGATCCAAAATATACTAAAGAGATTGAGGCTAAAGATTTATGGAATAAGATTATTACTTGTGCACATAATACAGCAGAGCCAGGATTGATTTTTTGGGACAGACAGCATAAATATTCCACCTCTTCGGTATATCCAGAATTTAAAAATAGCTCTACCAATCCGTGTTCAGAAATTGCCATGCAAGGTGGCGATAGTTGTAGATTAATCGCTATTAATTTATTCAGTTTTGTAGATGAGCCTTTTACAAAACAAGCTAAATTCAACTTTAAGAAATTTTATGAAGTGACTTACGAGTCGCAACGTCTTATGGATGATTTGGTAGATTTAGAACTAGAAGCTGTTGAGCGTATTTTGGCAAAAATCGAAGCCGATCCAGAGCCAGATGCTGTAAAACGAACTGAAAAAGAATTATGGAACCTTCTCTATGAAACAGGAAAAAAAGGAAGACGAACTGGTCTTGGTTTTACAGCTTTAGCCGATGCTGTTGCTGCTTTAGGTCTAAAAATAGATACGGATGATGCGCTAGTTGCTGTAGGTGAAATTATGAAAACTAAAATGACTGCAGAGTTTGATAGCAGTATTGATATGGCGATTACTAGAGGTCAATTTGATGTGTTTAATAGAAATATTGAAGATACTTCAGAATTTGTTCAAATGCTAGCTAGCGAGTTTCCTGAAATCTATAATAGAATGATGGAACACGGTCGAAGAAATATTTCCATAAGTACAGTGGCTCCAACAGGTTCTTTAAGTATGTTGGCACAAGTTTCTTCTGGGATTGAGCCCGTTTTCTTACTCTCTTATGTAAGACGACGAAAAGTAAATACGAATGATGAAAACTCAAAAGTAGATTTTGTTGATGATTTAGGCGATGCGTTTGAAGAATTTACCGTCTATCACAAAAAGTTTGAAACTTGGATGAATGTCACAGGGAAAACTGAAATAGCAGATAGTCCATATGCAGGTGCAACAGCCCCCGAGATAGATTGGAAAAAACGAGTAGAATTACAAGCTTTAGTTCAAAAATATACCACACATTCAATTAGTTCAACTATTAATTTAGCTTCTGATGTTACCGTAGATTTGGTAGGGGATATTTATGTAGATTCTTGGCAAAAAGGGTTAAAAGGAATTACGGTTTATAGAGATGGTTCTCGAAGTGGAATTTTAGTTGCTACAAAAGAAGAAAAGCCAGAAGAAAAAAATAATGCTTCCACTGAAACTTTAATAGCAAAACGACCCGATAAAATAGAAGCAGAGATTGTACGTTTTCATAATGATTCTGAAAAATGGTTAGCTGTTATCGGTTTGGTAGAAGGACGTCCTTATGAAATCTTTACAGGAGAGATGAAAGATGCCTTTAATTTACCTCAATGGGTAGAAAAAGGTTGGGTTATTAAGCAACGAAATGATGATGAATCTTCAAGATATGATTTTCAATATATAGATAATGAAGGTTATAAAATAACGATTCAAGGTTTATCACGATCATTTAACAAAGAATTTTGGAATTATGCTAAGCTAATTTCTGGGGTGTTACGTCATGGTATGCCAATTCCGTATGTTGTTGGCCTAATTCATGATCTAAATTTATACGACGATCATATCAATACATGGAAAAACGGTGTAGCTAGAGCCTTAAAACGGTTTGTACCAGAAGGAACAGAAGCTGTGGATAAAAAGTGTCCTAGCTGTAATGATCCTGAAGGTTTAATATATGAAGAAGGATGTTTAAAATGTAAAAGTTGTGGGTATTCTAAATGCGGATAATAAAGTATTGTAAAAAAGACCTCATTTGTTATAAACTGATGAGGTCTTTTTTTTCTAAAATAAATTAATCCTAAATTTGAAAAGCATAAATAAAAATATAATTTGAATCCAGCAGAAGCACATATCTTAAAACAAGAAGAGCCTTACAAATCTATTTTAATGCATTTGCAAGTTTTAATAACACATACGTTACCTGAAGCAGAGTTGTTATATAAATGGAGATTGCCTTGTTATTATATAGGAAAAAGGCCAATCTGTTATATCAATCAGAGTAGAGATTATGTTGATGTTGGTTTTTGGCATTCGGCACATTTATCTAAAAAGTGGGATAAATATCTTATTTCAGGAAACCGTAAAGTCGTTAAATCATTACGTTACAAAACTGTTGAAGCTATTGATGAAACTAATTTTATTTCAATACTAAAAGAAGTCGAAGCTTTGAAGGAAAAAGGATTTTATAAGAGAGATTAGTTTTTTAGTCCACAGTTCACAGTTCACAGTTCACAGTTGATAAATAAAAGTAAGATTTTAAAGGTTTCCTAAAACGCTCTGTGAATCTCCGTGTAATCTCTAAATTCCTCAGTGTAATAATAGTCTATTTATCAAATCACAATTTCAATAAAATTACTTCACCAAAAACATACCTAAAAACACAGCTAAAAAGCCAACCACAAAACTAGCAATCGTATAAATCGCAAAAGTCATAAAATCACCCGATTTTAAAAACATATGGTTTTCATAAGCAAACGTAGAAAATGTGGTAAATCCACCACAAAAGCCAGTCGCTAAAAGTAAAGTTTGTCCTTGAGATAAAGTTTCATTTTTAGCAGCAAGGCCTAGGAAAATTCCTATTAATAAACTGCCCAAAATGTTAGCAGCAAAGGTGCCGTAAGGTATTCCTGTTTCTGCATTGTTAAGCCATTTTCCTATTAGAAAACGAAGAACACTACCACAACCACCACCAAGAAATACAAGTATAAGATGTTTCAATTTTATTATTAATTAAGGCATTAGAATTAATTGTGATTTTTAAATTTACTTTACTCCAACATAAATTTCAGTGACCCAATTCGCAGGGTTTGGTTCTGCTTGTGGATCTGTAAGATAGGTTTCGAGCATCGGACCACCTTCAATCATTTCTAAATTATTTTCTCCAATATAGTTCATAGTTACACTCCATGCTTCTTTCAAATTAGTGTAATTTCCTTTTAATACCGTTTTTACAGTTTTAAAAGATTCTAATTGACCAGTTAAAATATGTGGTTCTTCAGAAAGAATTCTAGAGTTTGTCGGTATACACGCTGAAAAAATAACAGCATTATTTTCTTCATCCCATTTATGGTACAAAACAAAAGGTTTTCCTGCCATGGTAACGTTGTGCGTTATTGCATAAGAACCTACCTGGCCTAGCATAGCGGTCATGTTATCTTTAAAATCATTAAATTTACAAGAGGTTGTGTTATATAAGTAATAACCACCACTGTGCTGGGTTACTCCTTCAGTCTTAATACTGTAAACTTTCATCTCTGCTTGTACTGCACTGTCTAATTTTTCTAAACTTTTTTCGTAATCCGGACCAATTTGTTTGTCCATTCCTCCAGAAAAAGCAACAAATATTTTAAATCCAAAAGGTAAATCCTTACCAGAAATACTCCAAGTAACATCAGTAGATCCATCTGTATTAGATTTAAATGTCCAATTGACATTAGATTTCGGATAATCGCCAAACTGCATTTCCTGAGTTATTGAAGTTTTTGGTACTGTAGCAGTTGTTTGTATCTGTCCCAACGTTTCATTATCATTCCAATTGTAAGATCCGCCAATACCCTCTGTTGTATCTCCTAATGTAATTTTTATATCGGGTTGTTTTTCTATCCAAGAGCTCCATGATTCCCAATTTTTAAAATCAATAACATTATCATAAATGACAGATTGAGGTGCATTAATCGTTCTAGTTCGTGTAACCTTAAACGAATTAGGTTGTACAGCTACATAAATTGAAACGCCAATAACGAGGATTAGCAGGAGTAACATGATGTATTTTAGAGCTTTCATTATTAGGGAATATTTAGAGGTTTTTCAAAGATAGTCATTTTATGATATGTGATATAAGTATTACATTTGTGAATAACAAAAAACTAATTAAATGAATTTAAAATCATTATTTAAAATTTGTCTTTTTGCCTTATTAATAGTGGCATGTAAAGACGATGTAAAAGTAGAACCTACAGAAGTAGTTGAAACCGTTGAGGCGGATTTTGAGGTTAATGTAGAGGAATTTGCTGATATTAAAATTTTGAGATATCAAATTCCAGGATGGGAAAATTTAAGCTTAAAAGAACAAAAATTAGTATACTACCTTACACAAGCTGGTTTAGCTGGTCGCGATATTATGTGGGATCAGAATTACAGACATAATCTTAAAATTAGACATGCTTTAGAAAATATTTACACCACATTTAATGGAGATAAAACAACAGAAAATTGGACTAATTTTGAAAGTTACTTAAAACGTGTTTGGTTTAGTAACGGAATTCATCATCACTATTCTAACGCTAAATTAAAGCCTGCTTTTGATAAAGCTTACTTAAATGAATTATTAACGGCAACTAACACAACTTTAGAAGGAGAAGCATTTGATATTCTATTTAATGATAAAGATGCTAAAAAAGTAAACCAAGCAAAAGGAGTAGATAATGTATTAGAGTCTGCTGTTAATTTTTATGGTCCAAATGTAACAAATAAAGACGTTGCAGATTTTTACAAAACTAAAGTGTCTCCAAATCCAGAGAAGCCATTATCTTATGGGTTAAACTCACAGTTGGTGAAAGAAGATGGTGTCGTAAAAGAACGAGTTTATAAATCAGGCGGTTTATACGGAGCAGCAATAGACGAAATTATAAAGTGGTTAGAAAAAGCAGAAGGTGTTGCCGAAAATGAAGCACAAGGTAATGCATTAGCTTTGTTAATAAAGTATTACAAAACAGGTGATTTACAAACTTGGGATGATTATAATGTAGCTTGGACAGCAGCAACAGAAGGAAATGTAGACTATATAAATAGTTTTATTGAAGTTTATAACGACCCTTTAGGTTATAGAGGTTCTTATGAAACTGTGGTGCAGATTAATGATTTTGATATGTCTGAAAAAATGGCTGTTTTATCCGAAAACGCACAGTGGTTTGAAGATAACTCACCTTTAATGGAGCAACATAAAAAGGATAGTGTTGTTGGTGTTACTTATAAAGTTGTTAACGTTGCTGGTGAGGCTGGAGATGCATCTCCAAGCACTCCAATCGGTGTTAATTTACCAAACGCTAACTGGATTAGAGCAGCAGTAGGAAGTAAATCAGTATCTTTAGGAAACATAATTAACGCATACAATAATGCAGGTGGTACAGGCCGTTTAGAAGAATTTGCAAACGATGAAGAAGAAATTCAATTAGAAGAAGAATACGGACAAATAGCAGATAAATTACATACAGCATTGCACGAAGTTATTGGTCATGCTTCAGGACAATTAAACCCAGGAGTTGGAGAAACAAAAGAAACGCTTAAAAATTATGCATCTACCCTGGAAGAAGGACGTGCAGATTTAGTAGGTCTTTATTATTTATACGATTCTAAATTACAAGATTTAGGCTTAGTTGAAGATTGGGAAAAAGTAGGGAAAGCTGCTTTTGATGGTTATATTAGAAATGGATTGATGACTCAATTAATTCGTTTAAATCTAGGTGATGATGTTGAAGAAGCACACATGAGAAACAGACAATGGGTTTCTGCTTGGGCTTTTGAAAAAGGAAAGGCAGATAATGTTATAGAAAAAATAACCCGAGATGGCAAAACGTATTATAACATTAATGATTATGAAAAACTACACCAACTTTTTGGTCAGTTACTAAAAGAAACACAACGCATTAAATCGGAAGGAGATTACGCAGCTGTTGAAGCTCTTGTAGAAGGATATGGCGTAAAAGTAAACCAAGATTTACATGCAGAGGTTTTAGAGCGTAATAAGCAATTTCCTTCACCACCTTACAGCGGTTTTGTAAATCCTATTTTAGTTCCTGAAACTAATGAAACTGGCGAAATTACAGCAATTAAAGTAACACAGTCAAAGGCATTTGCAGAACAAATGTTATACTATAGCAAAAATTATAATCATCTTCCAGATGTGAATTAATTTACAGAAATTATATTTTTTTGAAAAGCACTTACAGAAATGTAAGTGCTTTTTTTTTATGATAGAAAATTTGAAGATGATGTTTAATTTTAAAAGAAATTATTATTAAATATTGAGACCTAATTAAATTAGAAGAGCGTGTAGTGATAAAAAAACATTCAATCAACTCTACTTAATCTTTATATATATTATTTAAAAGAGTCTTTGTTATTCTTATAAAAAATCATTGGTTTTTATTCATTAACTTACGTACGACTAATGTGTTGTAATTCATGGGGAAAGAAATGAAGAACGAATATTAAAAGCATTAAGAAAATGATATTAAAGTTAGTTGCTTTGTTTACTAGTCTTAAATTTGTCTTCATAAAATATATAACTTCAAAAACGTAATTTTCAATAGGTATAAGCGTTCTTAGGAAGAAAAAAACAAGTTAAACACTAAATAAGCATTCAGTATTTGAAAATAATGAAAGACATAAAATATTATAATAAGCTAAAAAACTCAAATGAAACTCTTGTAGATTTATTAGCCAATGAATCTTGTTTTTCAGAAGTTCCAAATACTTGGCATGTTGTGGTCGTCGATATTTTAAATTCAACTTTAGCTGTAGATCAAGGAAAGCACCATCAAGTAAACTTAACTGCAACAGGCGCTATAATATCCGTTTTAAATTTTATAAGAAAAGAAAAGCAAAATATTGAAATACCTTATTTTTTTGGAGGAGACGGTGCTACTTTTATTATTCCAACGTTATTTTTAAATAAAATTATAAAGATTCTAGATAATTATAGTCTTCATATTAAAAAGAATACCAATTTAATATTAAGAGTAGGGCATATTTCTGTAGCCTACTTATTGACTCAAAAAACCAGTCTTAAAATAGCTAAACATCAACTAACAGACCAATTGTCAATCCCTATTGTGTTAGGTAATGGGTTGAAAAAAGCAGAAGAAATTATTAAAACTAACTTTGAAGAGAGTTATGCTACTAATTTCGAAAAAGCGCTTTTAAATCTGGAAGGTATGGAGTGTAGATGGAAAGAAATTAATCCTATTCAAACCCAAAAAAAAGTGGTTTGTTTGTTATTAGATGCTATTAATGAAGCAGATCAAAGACTTATTTATAGAGAAGTTATTAGTGAGATGGATACGTTCTTCGGTGCTTTTAATAACAGACAACCTATAAAATCGAATAATTTAAAATTAAATTTTAGTATTCTGAATATCTGGGAGGAGATGAAGATTAGCCTCACCAAACAAAATTTTGGTTATTTATTGAAAAAATGGTTTTCAACACTTGTGGGTAAATTCTATTTAAATCTTTCTAGTAATGGCAAACAATATTTAAAACAAATTGGTCAATTGTCACATACATTTATGCTAGATGGAATGATTAATACTGTTTTTACGGCAGAACAATCTAAAATTGATCTTTTTACAGATTATCTAAATCAATTGGAAAAAGACAAAAAAATCATTTATGGTATTCATATCACGCACGCTTCTGTAATGTCTTGTTATGTCTTAGACAGAAAGACGAAACACTCGCACTTTGTAGATGGAACAGAAGGAGGTTATACGTCAGCAGCCAAAATGTTAAAGCAAAAGTTGAAAAATATTTAATCTCTTTATTAGAAGTAAAAATACATTTAAAATTAGGCTTATTTTAATCAGTATGGGGTTTGTATAAAATTCTTCAGTTTGAATGAATTTTAAAATGGCAATTCAATATATTTTAATCCAGATGCTAAGGTTGGTTATTACAAACATTAAAAAAAAACGTGGATAAGAGAGATTAGATCTAAGTCTATTTTGTAGTTGCTTCAATACTTCTTTCTTTTATTTAAGATATACGTGGTTCTATGTACGGGGTTCTTCTTACTTTTTGTTAATTTTAGGAACTGTAAGAATAAAGTAGAAAAGAGATTATATACCTTATATAGGTTAGAATATCATTTACGTAAGTTTTATATAATGAGTTGTCAGTAATTTTAAAAAACAAATGAAAAAAATCCTAACGTTGCTTATATTTTTTGCTTTTCTATTTTCCTCTGCTCAAAATCCACAATTGGGTAAAACCAAAATAAACCTAAAGAACTTTCCATTACAAATTGACGTACATCACTTTTATAAAGAACAAATAGAAACATACAATAAATCTTTAGAATTATACAATCAAGGTAAAACAGACGAGGCGTATTCAAATAAATTATTAAAAAATTATAAAAATGTTGAAGGTATAGACACCTTATATATTGCTGATAGTGAGTATTTATTGTTATATGAAATGCAAGGAATGGAAACTAAAGACACATTAGCAACTTTTGGTGACATAAAATTTGAACAATTAAATATGATATCCAATAATGATAATGAATTTCAATCCTTGAGAGCTGTATCGTTCTCATATAAAGACGACAAAAAGAATTTTAAAGCGTTAAAAACTGTATTAGAAAAAGAATATGGTAGTCCTAAACTAATTAAAACGCATGAATCCGAGATCTATAGGTGGTTAGATAAAGATTTTATTAGGCTAATTACTTTGGTTACTCAGAAAGAGAATGATATTGAAACCTACTATTACGCTAATTATTTCTTAATTAACAGAAATGAATCAGACAAATTAAAAACAAATTTCAATAAAATTTCTGGATATTGGAATATAGATTGGAATTTAGTATTGTAAAAAATATTGGTAACTCATTATATAAAAAATAGCACGAGTCGTTACTAAAATAAAGGTTTGCGTATTTTTATAAGTCGCCAAAATTTTAAATTTTACAAACCCGCAAAAAATAAAATAATTAATAAAATTTATAAATTCGGCTTGTATTTAATCCGAAAATTATCGTTTATTTTTAGCGCTAGTTTTTATGTCTAAGACAGCCTTATAATAGATCGAGAAAGGCATGAAACAAATTATAGTAATATTATTTAGTCTTACATTATTTTTACTCAGTTGTAATAATTCAACTCAAAATCAAGGTCAACGTGAAATTGTTCCAAATCCTGAAAAATATGTTCAAGACGGATATTTAGAATTGTCCGATTCACTTAAACCTAAATTTAAACCAGACACTTTAATTGGAGAAATCAGTATTAATAATTCTAATCACGTAAATAAATATTTCGGAAAAGATGAATGGAAAAATTGATAGGTCCGTAGTTATGTCTAAAAATTCTCTAATATTTTCTATTAAGCTTGTATTTGCTTAACCACTTTACAAATTATGCACAAAACCGTAGCTAACCAAAAAAATAAAGAAAGATTCATTTTGCAAGCAGAAATAAAAAAGCCAAGACTAGCATGTTACAAATGCATGAACCCCAAAAGCACATGTATTTGTAAATATATTAGTCCTTTGCATACCAAAACGCGTTTTATTATCCTTATGCACCCAAAAGAGTACAAGAAAGAAAAAAACGGAACGGGACATATGACGAAGCTTCAACTTGAAAATTCAGAAATTATAGTTGGTGTCGATTTTACCAATAATAAGCGCGTAAATGACATACTGAATAATGAAAATAATAGTTCTTTTTTATTGTATCCAGGAAAAGATAATTTCAACTTATCTGTAAAAGATAGTTCAGAAGTAAATTCATTTATGGAGAATAATCCACAGCTCTTCATTCTAGATGGTACATGGCCTTGTGCTCGTAAAATGCTAAAACTAAGTAAGAACTTGCAAACTTTAAAACGAGTGAGTTTTGATAATACAATTAAGTCAAAATTTATAATCAAACAACAACCAGAATCACTTTGTTTAAGTACTATTGAGTCTGTATATACCGTCTTAAATTTACTTAAGAAAGGAGATGTTGAACATTGCGAGACCCAGGATTTTCTTATACCTTTTGAAAAAATGATTGCGCATCAACTAGATTATATGCTTAATCCAAACCATAAAAATTATCATTCTAAAGCGAGCAATGAGTTTGTTCCAAAAAACATGTATAAGAAAACTACAGAAAGAAATACTATTTTTGAGCAAAGGCGTTAAGCGTAGTTTTTTTGAGTGTTAGTTGTTAAAGATTTTACGTCTTAAAATCTTCACACAAAAACAAGGAAGTTTTATTAACTTCGCTGATAACTAATAAATTACTATAATGAAACAACCATGATTAAATTTTGATATAAAAGAGAATCATTACATGTATGTACCACATAACTTTAAATAAAGAATAAATAAAAACTCATGAAACTAAACCTATTATCCTGTGACGCACAAAGACCAGATAAAAGAGCAATTGCTAATTGTATTACAGAGATTTCTAATGTTAGTGGTGTTTTGGCTAACGAGTTTACGGATATTCTCTTAGAAGGAGATCCTATAGATATTGAGGTAAGCGACAAAAATTCGGGTTCGGCATTAAGAGCGTTACGTAAACTAGATATTGATTACGAAATTATAGCGTAGTAAAAACTGTATTTACTTTTTTTAAGATTTAAACGACCAATAAATCTTCTAAAGCAGGTTGTAAATTCACAAATTCAAAATTAAAACCTTCAGCTTCTATTTTTTGAGAACTGACACGTTGACTTTCAAATAATAAAATATGCATTTCACCTAATACTAATTTCATTACAAATTTAGGAATATTAGGCAATATTAACGGGCGTTCTAGTAAGGATGCAGCAAACTTCGTTAATTCCTTATTACTTACAGGGTTTGGTGCAACACCATTATAAACACCTTTAAAGTTGTGCTGTACTGCAAATACAAATAATGAAGCTAAATCTCTAACATGTATCCAACTTTGCCATTGTTTACCACTTCCAAAGGCAGCACCGAAACCGTATTTTATAGGTTTTACTATTTCAGGCAATGCACCTCCATCTTTGGCTAAGACTAAACCAATCCTAATTTTAGCAACTTTACATCCTAAGGTTTCAAAACCATCAACAGCAGCTTCCCATTCATGGACAACCTTTCCTAAAAACGTTTCTGAAATTTCGGTATTTGTTTCTTCGTAATAATTAATTAAACTGGTCGGGTAAATGCCTATTGCGCTGGCTGAAACAACTTGGTTAATCTTATAATTATATAAGTTAATGGTGCTTTGTAAAAGTTGAGCAGTCTGTGTTCTGCTTTCAAGAATTTCTTTTTTGTAGCTATCTGTCCATCGTTTAGATATTGATGCACCAACCATATTAATTATGGCATCTACACCTTGAAAGCAAAGATGATCAATCTGATTCTCCTTAGGATTCCAATAAAATCCTTTATAGTTAGGTTCTTTACTAAGTTTAGATTTCGAAGTCGTTAAATAGTGAATATTAATTTTTGCAGCATGACATTGTTTTACAATCTCTTGCCCTATTAATCCCGTTGCACCTGTAATTAAAATAGTCATTTTAGCTTTTAATGTAAAGATACAAAATGGTTATGGCAGATGTATAGAGTTTAATTATGATTTAACGTTTGAATAATCAGCTTTATAAGACTACTCAAACGATATCAAACGAAAAAAAGTCTTATACAAAATTCAGAAAAACGGAATTTTACGCTGAGTGATAATAAAACATCTAATCTTTATCTTATTGTTGGCTCATTGCTAGTTTCGTTGCCCTTAGCATTTCGCGTTTACCTGGAGGTCCAGGAAGGCGTTCTACTGTTAAGCCAACGGCTTGCATGGCACGTCTTACGCTTCCTTTTGCAGAGTAAGTAACTAAAACACCGTTTTCTTTTAAAGCATTAAACATAATTTCGAAAATAGCTTCAGTCCATAAATCAGGTTGAACACGGGCACCAAAAGCATCAAAATAAATAATGTCAAATTCATTTTTAACAGTGATATCTTTAAAGAATTTCTGCTGTTTTTCTAATTGAAAATTAGAGGTGATTGCGCTAGGTTTTTCCCAAGGTGTTTCATGTAGTTTTTCAAAAACAGATTTATGAGTTTCAGAAATAAGCTCTATATAATTAAGTTGCTGTACTTCTTCTAATTGAACGGGGTAAGCTTCAACACCAACATAATTGATGCTCTTGTTTAATTTTTCAGCTTCAATTAATGTTAAAAAAGCATTAAGGCCAGTACCAAAACCAATTTCTAAGATATGGATTTCTTCAGTATTATTTTCAGTTCTAAGATCAGAATAATAAAGCAAACCATGTTTCATAAAAACGTGATTTGCTTCTTGTATGGCACCATGTATAGAATGGTATTGTTCGTTCCATTCTTCTATTTGTATAGTTTTAGAACCGTCTGATGTGGTAATGATATTTCTCTTCAAATTTTATTGAATCATTAATTTTTTAATCTTTGGTATTGGGCCTGTGCACTCTGTTTTGTGACAATTAAGACAGTTGCTAATGGCAGCGTTGTAACGTTCTTTTATTTCAAAATTAGACAATGTATCTACAACTGCTTCTTGAGATGCAATAAATACATTTACAAAATTTTGCCAGTTTTGAGTTCTAGATTTTCCATTACTCATTTCTGCCGAGTGCAATTTAATAAGATCTAATGGTAAAGAACTAGGTTGGTCGCCTGCTATAATTTGTGCTTTTAACTGTAAATTATAAGCATACATAGTATTCATAAAACCAGCCATTTCAGAAGGTTGATACATTTGGTATTCAATATTTGTTTTAATAGGTTCTTTAATTATTTTTTCTTCATTTTTACAACTAGTAAGTATAAAAAGCCAAAACAATAAAACCCAAATAAATCTACTGTTTAAGTAAAACTCCATCAGCTTCAAAACGATATTCAAATTTAGGATCTGTAATTGCTGCGATTTCTTCTTCTGTTTTTCCTGCATCTTGTGCATAATGTCTTAACTCTTCTACAGACGTTTCTGCAACAAAAGCTTTACCATTAATTACAACATCTCCTTCAGCATTTAAAGGCATGAAGAATCCGTAATCTTTAAACTTAACCATTACTTCTTTTTCTCCATCAACATCTAAAGTCATCCAACATCCTTTTTTAGAACAAACTTCAATAATTTTCCCTTTCATTTTAGAATTAACTGTATCACCAGCTTTCAAATTTTTGTAATGTTCCATCATGCGCTCAGAAGATAAGGCATCAGTATCTGTGATTTCTTTACCAAAAGAAGCGTAAGCAATCTCTGGTTTTGTATCTTCAATTTTAGTTTCTACAGTCTTAGATTCGTTTTTACAAGAAAAAATAGTTAAGCTTATCGCTAATAGTAAAATGATTTTTTTCATTTTTAATAGATTTTGAATTGAATTGTTATCGAATCACAAATTTAGACAATTTAACGGAATATAACCTTTTATTAAAGCTGCTGATTACGTACTTTTGTGTGAAAATCATATATAATTATGGCTCAACATACAGAGAAGATTAGCATTGAAAAAGCTAAAACTTCTAAAATTGACACGGTAGATTTCAACAACTTAGACTTTGGTCGTTTGTTTACAGACCATATGTTTGTCTGTGATTATGAAGATGGCAAATGGCAAACACCAAAAGTAATACCATATCAAGCGATGAGTTATGAGCCTTCTGCGCGTGTTTTTCATTATGGACAAGCTGTTTTTGAGGGTATGAAAGCTTATAAGGGAGACGATGGAAAAGTTTTTCTCTTTAGACCAAAAGAGAATTTTGATAGAATTAATAAATCATCGAACCGTTTGGCAATGCCTTCTTTTCCTGAAAATTACTTTTTTGAAGGTTTAGAAGCGTTATTAAATTTAGATAGTGATTGGATTAAGCCTGGTATTGGAAACTCATTATACTTGCGTCCCTTTGTAATTGCAACAGAACCTGCAATTTCTGCTTCTCCAGCAAATAATTATAGGTTTATGATTATATGTTCACCAGCACAATCTTACTATAACTCACCAGTACGTGTTTTAATTGCTGAAGAATTTAGTCGTTCTGCAGATGGAGGTGTCGGTTTTGCAAAAGCAGCCGGAAATTATGCAGCGCAATTTTATCCAACGAGTTTAGCACAAGAAAAAGGTTTTCAACAAATCATTTGGACAGATGCTAGTACACATAGTTTCTTAGAAGAAGCAGGAACGATGAATGTGTTTTTTAGAATTGATGATACATTGATTACGGCACCAACTAGCGATAGAATTTTAGATGGTATTACAAGAAAAAGTATGCTTCAGTTGGCTGAAGATTTAGGAATTACTTGTGAGGTAAGACGTGTTACTGTTGATGAAATAAAAGCAGCAGCTAAAGAAGGTCGTTTGAAAGAGATTTTTGGAACAGGAACAGCTGCCGTGATAAGTATTATTTCTGCATTTGAGCATAAGGAAGAATTATTTGAAATTCCTGAAATAGAAGATTCTTATGCTAAATTATTTAAGAAAACATTATTAGATATTCAACACAATTTATCTGAAGATAAGCATGGTTGGAGACATGAAGTTAAGTAAACTTCTTATAACACAAATAAAAAAAAAGCAGCCAATTGGCTGCTTTTTTTTATGATTCTAATATTTCTTTTATATTCGGTTTAAAGTAATTAGGTCCCTTTAAAACTTTACCATCTTCGCGGTAAATTGGTTCGCCATCTGCTCCTAATTTACTCATGTTACTGCGTTGTATTTCTTCAAAAACTTCTTCGATTTTGTGCTGCATACCATGCTCTATAATGGTTCCGCATAAAATGTACAACATATCACCTAAGGCATCAGCAACCTCGACTAAATCATTAATTTTTGTTGCTTCTAGGTATTCTTCATTTTCTTCGCGCATAAGTTCGTAACGCAATAAGTTTTTGTTTAGACCTAAGTCGGCTTTTGGTGTTTCTCGATATCCTATTTTGTAAGCTGTATGAAATGCTTTTACAGCTTTTATTTTGTCTTGCATAGTTATGGTTTATTAATGTACTAATCCTTATTTTTGCATAAAAATAAGAAGATGTTTAGTACTGGTCAATTGATTTTTGGAATATTATTTTTTATTGCCTTTGTTATTGTTGTTGCTTTTCAGTACCGTAAAGATCTTAAAATTCATAAAAAATATTATAAAGGCACCATTTGGGTTCTTCTTGCTTTTATTGGTTTTATAAGTATGATTGCAGCTATCAAATATGTTTTCATATAATTTCTATTTTTAAATATCCTTCTCATAATCTTAATTTATTTTACTTTTTACGGCTTTTTTTTAAACTAAAATTTAGTGCTTTGTTTATGGTGTCTAAATATTTTAAATTAAAATTTTTAAGAAACTAATTAAGTTAGAATAATTTAGTGTGGTTTGGTTGTTTTAGTTGTAATTGTTTGTTGCTATGGTTTTTAATTTTTTTTAAAAAACTTTAAGAAGTCAATTATAATTTTAACTTCGCCATTAATCAACCCAAATTAAATTATGAAATACACAAAATTATTAAGCTTTTCAGTTCTGCTATTCACACTGAATTTATCTTATGGTCAAAGTTATGTTGGTCATTCTGTAGATAATTATTCAGGTGTTCAAGGTGTTATTTACAATCCATCTAGTATTGTTGGTTCTAATTTAAGAGCCGATGTTAATTTATTATCTGCAAGTGTCTTTGGCGGTAGTGATTATTTCGGAATTAATCTTAGCGATATCATGAGTTCTGATGGTGGCTTCGATTTTGAAGAAGACAGTGAAAAGTTTCCAAGTAATGCTAATAATTTCTTTTTTAATGTAGATGTTTTAGGACCTTCCTTTATGTTTAACATAAATAAAAAAAATAGTATTGGTTTAGTTACTAGAGTTAGAGCTAATATGAATATAAATCATATAAACGGTGAATTATATGAGGCTGTTGTTGATGATTTTGATGTTAATGATGATTTTAATTTCGATTCAAAAAACTTAAATGGTACGATACACGCTTGGTCAGAGATAGGTTTGGCTTATGGAAGAATCTTAATTGAAAAACCAAATCATGTTTTAAAAGGTGGTGTTACTTTAAAATACTTACAAGGTGCAGGTAGTGCGTTTATGAGTAGTCCAGGCTTGCAAGGTCAATTCTCTGCAAATTCAGAAACATTGGTAACTCAAGGGAACTTTAATTATGGTACAAGTCAAGATTTTGATGCAGACGATTTAGATTTTAGTAATTTAACATCTGGTGTAGGTGTAGATATTGGTTTTACATACCAGTGGTATAAAGAGAAGATTAATAATAATTTTCCAATTCATGAAAACCCATATAAACTAAAGGTGGGGGTTTCTATTACAGATATTGGATCTATTAGTTATGATGAAGCTAAAGTAAGTAGATACAATTTAGATGCCTCAGCAAGTACAGCAAATTATGAGGAGGATATAGAAGAGTTCTTGGATAATAATTACTTAGGCGTGGAAACAACCGAAACCGCTAAAATAAAATTGCCAACAGCGCTTCACTTGTTAGTAGATTATAGGTTATCTAAAAAGTGGTTTGTAAGTGCTCAGGCAGATTTATCGATGGTCAAAGATAACTCGGAGTTAAATACTTCAGTAATTAATACAGCAACCATAGCGCCAAGATTAGAAACGAAGTGGTTTAGCTTTTATGCTCCACTTAGTTTTAGACAGTATGGAGATGTGTCCTTTGGAGGCGGATTTCGCTTAGGGCCGTTAACGATAGGTTCGGGGTCTGTGTTTACTAATCTTTTATCAGACAGTTCTAAAACGACAGATGTTTACGTTGGACTTAAAATTCCTATATATAGATAATTAATATTATCTTCTAGTTTCAAAAAAAAACACTCTTATCATCTTATAAGAGTGTTTTTTCTTTATTAAATAAGAGTTAATTTTATTTAATTATTGAAGCATTAATAGCTATTTTTAATTCAATATCATTCTTGATAAACTTATCCCCTAAATCATCAAAAAAAGATTTTGAACCATATTTTACATTCCATTTAGAACGGTCTATAGTAAATGTCTCACTAGTTAAAGTCATAGTTTTATCATTTTCATTATATGTTGTTGTAATAGGAAAGCTAACATTGTTTGTAGTCTCTTTAATAGTTAAATTTCCTGATAATATAGTTGTTCCATTAGTTGTTTCTATTCCTGTAATTTTAAAAACAGCACCAGGATGCGCTTCAGTGTTAAAAAAATCATCGCTTTTTAGATGATTTGTTAACTTAGCATTACCTTCTTCTTCAACAGGAATATCATTTACCACGATGCTATTCATGTCAATTATAAAATTTCCTGCTTCAATGACTCCATTGTTAATGCTCAGTTTTCCTGCTTTTATGTCAATTGTACCGTAATGTGTACCTGTAGGTTTAAAGCCTTTCCATTCAATGGTAGACTTATCAGTGCTTACTATGTAGTTAGAGTCAGAAACAGCAACTTCAGCAGCTTTTTTAGTTTCTGCTTCTTTTGCTTTGTCTCCACAGCTCGTAAATGTAATTAGAGTAATTAAAGTAAATAAATTAAAAATTTTAGTTTTCATATTTGAGTTTTTATGGTTTGGTTTAAAAATACGAAGATAAGAAATAGGAGACTTAGACTGTAGAAAAAAATGTTAATGACATTTTGACATTTTTATAATAATGGCAGTACTTTTGTCAATATAATTGAAAGCAAAAAAAGAACTCAAAATGAGTAAAAAAGATAAAAATACAAATGTAGAAGATCCTAATATTGAGGATCAAACTTCTACTACGGCAGAAGCAGGTGTAGAAGAGCAAGAAGTTGTTAAATCTCCAGAAGAACAAATGCAAGATCAGTTAGTTGCTGAGAAAGATAAATTTATGCGATTGTTTGCTGAGTTTGAAAACTATAAAAAACGAACAACTAAAGAACGCATTGAATTATTTAAAACAGCGAGTAAGGATGTTGTAGTTGCTATGCTTCCTGTACTTGATGATTTTGAACGTGCTTTATCGCATATTGAAGATGACAAAGAAGCAGAAGAGTTAAGAAAAGGTGTTTTATTAATTTATAATAAGTTAGTAAATACTTTAGAACAAAAAGGGCTATCTAAACTAGAAGTAAGACAAGGAGACGTTTTTAACGCAGATATTCATGAAGCGATCACTCAGATTCCTGCACCATCGGAAGATTTAAAAGGAAAAATTATTGATGTTGTAGAACACGGTTATAAATTGGGTGACAAAATAATCCGTTTTCCAAAAGTGGTTATCGGACAATAAAAGTTAATTACAAGTTTGCGAGTTTCTGCAAAATATCACGAATAAATTAGTTGATGAAAGAAGATTATTACGAAATATTAGGAATAAGTAAAGGAGCATCTGATGCCGAGATAAAAAAGGCTTATCGTAAAATGGCATTGAAATATCATCCCGATAAAAATCCAGATGATACAGAAGCAGAAGAGAAGTTTAAAAAAGCAGCAGAAGCTTATGAGATATTAAGTAATGCTGATAAAAAAGCACGTTACGACCAATTTGGGCACCAAGCCTTTGATGGCAGCGGAGGCGGCGGCTTCAATGGAGGTGGCATGAATATGGATGACATCTTCAGTCAATTTGGTGATATTTTTGGCGGCGGCGGCTTTGGCGGCGGAGGCGGATTTAGTGGCTTTGGCGGCGGAGGTAGCAGACAGCGTGTTGTTAAAGGTAGTAACTTACGAATCCGTGTTACATTATCTTTAGAAGATGTCGCTAATGGCGTAGAGAAAAAGATTAAAGTAAAACGTAAAATACAAGCACCTGGTACAACCTACAAAACATGCAGCACTTGTGGTGGTGCTGGTCAAGTAACAAGAGTTACCAATACTATTTTAGGTAGAATGCAAACAGCTTCTGCATGCCCAACTTGTGGTGGCGCAGGACAATCTATTGATAAAAAACCAGCAGATGCTGATGCCCATGGTTTAGTGGCTTCAGACGAGACGGTTACCGTTAAAATACCAGCAGGTGTTGTAGATGGAATGCAACTTAAGGTTACAGGAAAAGGTAACGATGCACCAGGAAATGGTATTGCAGGAGACTTATTAGTTGCTATTCAGGAAGAAGATCATCCAACACTTAAACGTGAAGGTGATAACTTACACTATGATATGTATGTCAGTCTACCAGATGCCGTTTTAGGAAACTCAAAAGAGATAGATACTGTTACAGGTAAAGTTAGAATTAAGATAGAGCCAGGTGTACAATCAGGTAAGATTCTAAGATTGAGAGGTAAAGGTATACCTAGCATTAACGGTTATGGTACAGGAGATCTATTAGTTCATGTAAATGTTTGGACTCCAAAGACCTTAAATAAGAAACAAAAAGCATTTTTTGAAAGTATGAAAGATGATGAACATTTTGTGCCTAAGCCAGAAAGTTCTGATAAATCTTTTTTTGAAAAGGTAAAAGATATGTTTTCATAAACGTTTCTATTGAATAAAAATTAGTATATTTGATTTATCGCTAATTTATTAGCGGTAATTTTTCTTTTTCATAGCAATTTTTTCCCATCCTTATCTAACCATAAGGGTGGGTTTTGTTTTTCTACCAAATTGAGTTTTAAAGCTAACAGTCTTTACTTGTGTTTATTTTTAATGTGATATGAATTTCTCATACGAGTTAAAGAAATATTTTTTATTTACAGAAATAGTAGCGCATTGTTATTTTAAAAACTCTAACATTTAATATATTTACATACTAACCATATCCTTAAAATTAAGATTAATATGAATGACTTATTAGTTGCTAATTCTGTTTCTAAGAGCTACGGAAATTTTAAAGCACTAAATGAAGTATCTATAGCTGTGCCAAAAGGTAGCATCTTTGGTTTACTAGGCCCTAATGGCGCAGGTAAAACCACTTTAATTCGCATTATAAATCAAATTACAATGCCAGACGATGGTAACGTTATGTTAGACGGTCAGCCCTTAACAGCGGAGCACGTTAGAGATATTGGCTATTTGCCAGAAGAACGCGGATTGTACAAATCTATGAAAGTAGGTGAGCAATGTTTGTATTTAGCGCAGTTAAAAGGACTTTCAAAATCTGAAGCCAAAACAAGATTAAAATATTGGTTTGACAAATTAGAAATTGGGGATTGGTGGAATAAAAAAATTCAAGAGTTAAGTAAAGGTCAAGCCCAAAAAATACAGTTTATTGTAACGGTTCTTCATCAACCTAAATTATTGATTTTTGATGAACCCTTTTCTGGTTTCGATCCTATAAATGCCAATTTAATTAAAGACGAAATTTTACAATTACGAGATGAAGGAGCAACTGTCATTTTTTCTACACACAGAATGGAATCTGTTGAGGAGCTCTGTGATCATATAGCATTAATTCATCAATCTAATAAAGTTTTAGATGGAAAGTTGAATGATATTAAGCGCCAGTATAAAACAAATACTTTTGAAATAGGATTGGAATCCCTAGATAAGGAAAAAGTGTTTTCTGAAATTCAAGCTAAATTTGAAGTGCTACCAGCAACTTTTAAAAATTTAAATGATGATATTAAGTTGAATATTAAAACAAATGAACAAACATCGCCTAATGACTTGTTGTCATTCTTAACCTCAAAAGCTCAGGTTAATCATTTTGTAGAAGTTATTCCTTCAGCAAGCGATATTTTTATTCAAACTGTAAAAAACAACTAAATAATGAATCACTTACCTCTAATCATAAAACGTGAGTATTTTACAAAAGTGAAAAACAAATCATTTATTGTAATGACGTTTTTAAGTCCATTAATAATGATTGCGCTTATTGCAGTTGTGGCTTATTTATCTCAATTAAATAATGATAAACATCGTACTATTTCTGTTTTAGATGAAACAGGTTATTTAGAAGATGTATTTCAAGATACAGAAAATACTAATTACACTAACCTAAATGGCTTAAGTTTAGAAGATGCGATTGTATTAGTAAAAGAAAAAGAAGATTATGGTTTATTATATGTTTCTAAAGCGAATTCGCTTGATGATATTGAGGGGCATGTAAAGTTTTATTCAGAAGACTCTCCTTCTCTAAGTATCATATCTGGTATAGAACAACGTATAGAAAAAAGATTGAAAGAAAAGAAACTTGAATTAGACGGAGTTTCTATGGCACAAATAGAAGCCTCTCAGACAAATATTGATATTGCACAAGAAAGTTTTGACGGACAAAAAAGTTCTAAAATAGACAATGTTGTAAAGTTAGCATTTGGTGGAGCTGCCGGTTATTTGCTTTTTATGTTCATCATTATTTATGGTAACATGATTATGCGTAGCGTTATTGAAGAAAAAACAAGTCGAATTATAGAAGTTATCATTTCGTCTGTAAAACCTATTCAATTAATGATGGGGAAAATTATAGGGACGTCATTAGCAGGAATTACACAATTCATTATTTGGGTTATTTTAGGTGGGGTTTTAATGTTTATTGTATCGGCTATTTTTGGTATAGATTTAGCACAAGTACAGTCTCCACAGCAAGAAATGGTTAATCAAGCTATGCAAGCTGGTGACCCACAGGTTATGGCAGAAAACTTAATTACTGCAATAAGTAATTTGCCATTGTTAAATTTAATTATTGCTTTTCTCTTTTTCTTCATTGGTGGTTACTTATTATATAGCTCACTTTATGCGGCTATTGGGGCAGCTGTAGATAACGAAACGGATACACAACAATTTATGTTACCTATATTAATGCCTTTAATGTTAGCTGTTTATGTTGGTGTATTTACGGTAATTGAAGATCCTCATGGTACGGTTTCAACGGTGTTTTCTTTTATACCATTAACATCTCCTGTAGTAATGTTAATGCGTATTCCTTTTGGTGTACCACTTTGGCAGCAAGGATTATCTCTACTCCTATTAATAGGAACATTTGTTTTTGCAGTTTGGTTTGCAGCTAAAATTTATAGAGTAGGAATTTTAATGTATGGTAAAAAACCAACATACAAAGAACTTTTTAAATGGTTAAAATATTAATCGATGATTCAAGATTTAGAAAATATCGGAACTGAGAGTAGTGCCTGGGAATCTACTAAGTATTTTCTCAATCAGAATATGACTATTGGTGAAAACATAAGTATTTCAATACTTGATGTTATCATCGTTATCACTGCTATTTTTATCACTACAATTGTTTTACGAATTGTTCTTAAAATCATTACAAGAAACCTTCCTAATGAGAACAAAGGAAAGTTTAATGTCGTTTACGGTTATTTTCGTTGGTTAATATATGTAATAATTCTCTTTATAACATTAAGTAGTGTTGGTGTAAATGTAACAGCTGTTTTTGCTGCATCTGCGGCATTATTAATAGGGATAGGGTTAGCATTAGAAACATTATTTCAAGATATTATTTCTGGAGTTTTTATCTTAATAGATCAGTCTGTTCATGTAGATGATATTATAGAAATTGAAGGTAAGGTTGGTAGAGTTGTAGAAATAAAATTAAGAACTACAAGAGCGGTAACAGTAGATAATAAAGTACTAATAATACCGAATCATCTTTATTTAACCAACTCGCTCTATAATTGGACTCAAAATGGATCTACTACAAGAGAAAATGTAGAAGTAGGAGTTGCGTATGGTAGCGATGTGCAATTGGTTAAGCAGTTATTGTTGCAAGCAGCAAGTGCTCATGATAAAGTTTTACCAAGTCCCCCACCAACAGTGGTTTTTACAAACTTTGGAGATAGTTCTTTAGATTTTAAACTAGTATTTACATTAGGAGATAGTTTTACGGCACAACATCCTAAAAGTGATATCCGTTTTGAAATTGATCGGCTATTTAGAGAAAATAATATTGCGATTCCTTTCCCTCAAAGAGATATTCATATTATTGGTAATAAATCAATATAAAAACAAACAAATAAATAAATTAATGGCAATGAAGTCTTATAAGTTTCTAATTATTTTATTAACCTTGAGTTTTTCACAACTAGCAATAGGTCAGCTTACTGATTTAGCAAGATTAGAATATTCTTTTATTCCTAAAAGTAAATCAAGTGATCAATATACAAGACTCAGGGCTTTAGTAAATTACCCAATAGAATTTAAAAATGATAGTTATTTAGTTATTGGAGCAGAATACAACCGTGTAATTTTAAATCTAGAAGAGGATTATCCCTTTGATAATTCTTTATTTGAAAGCCTAAATATTATTGATTTAAATATCGCTTATACATTTAAAACTAGTGAACATTGGAGGTATGGAATTAAATTTAATCCACGTATCGCTTCAACATTAACAGACAAGGTTACAGGAGACGATTTATTTCTCAACGGTGGTATCTATACCATAAATGATAGAACAGATGATGAATCTGCAGAGAAACCTTACCGTTTAATATTGGGTATAACTTACAATTCTACAGCAGGAATTCCATATCCATTACCCTTTATAAGTTATTACAGACGCGTTAATGACTATTGGTCTTTTAGTGCAGGTGTTCCAAAATCTAATTTAAAATACTATTTCAATGAACAAAATATGGCACAAGTTTTTGTTGGTTTAGATGGGTATATGGCAAATTTACAACGACCATTAGATGTTAACGGTGAACAAGTAGACCATATATCAATGTCTGTAGCAGTAGCTGGTTTAGGATATGAATATTGTATTACAGACCATATAGTACTTTATGTTTATAGTGGCTATACTGTTAGATTTAAGAATATATTGAGAAATAACGATAGAGATGAAGTTTTTCAATTAGATGATTTAAACTCTTACTATTTAAGAACTGGATTAAAATTTAAAATATAAGTATGCCTAAAATATTAATTATTGAAGACGAAGCGGCTATCCGTCGTGTATTAGTTAAAATTTTATCAGAAGAAAACGATACCTATCAGGTTGAAGAAGCTGAAGATGGATTAGTGGGAATTGAAAAAATAAAAAATAACGATTACGATTTGGTGCTTTGTGATATAAAAATGCCAAAAATGGATGGTGTTGAAGTATTGGAGGCGGCAAAAAAAATTAAACCAGAAATTCCAATGGTTATGATCTCTGGCCACGGCGATCTAGATACCGCTGTAAACACAATGCGCTTAGGTGCTTTTGATTATATTTCTAAACCACCAGATCTTAATAGACTTCTAAATACTGTACGTATTGCATTAGATAGAAAAGAGCTCGTAGTAGAAAATAAAATGCTGAAGAAAAAAGTCAGTAAAAATTATGAGATGATCGGTGAGAGCGATAACATAGCTCGTATTAAAGATATGATCGATAAAGTTGCACCAACAGACGCACGTGTTTTAATTACAGGTCCAAATGGAACAGGTAAGGAACTTGTAGCGCACTGGTTACATCAAAAAAGCGATCGCTCTAAAGGAGCAATGATTGAAGTGAATTGTGCTGCAATACCAAGTGAACTAATAGAAAGTGAATTATTCGGTCATGTAAAAGGAGCATTTACATCAGCAGCAAAAGATAGAGCTGGTAAATTTGAAGCAGCTAATGGTGGAACTATATTTTTAGATGAAATTGGTGATATGAGTTTATCTGCTCAAGCCAAGGTTTTACGAGCATTACAAGAAAGTCGGATACAGCGTGTTGGGAGCGATAAAGACATTAAAGTTAATGTTAGAGTTGTAGCAGCCACTAATAAAAATCTTAAAAAGGAAATTGAAGAAGGTAATTTTAGAGAAGATTTGTACCACAGGTTAGCAGTGATTTTAATTGAAGTTCCTTCTTTAAATGAGAGAAGAGAGGACATTCCTCTTCTAATTAATTATTTCGCTGAAAAAATTTCGAAAGAACACGGAAACATTAAAAAAACATTTTCTGATAAAGCCATAAAATTACTTCAAAATTACGATTGGACAGGTAATATTCGTGAGTTACGTAATGTAATAGAACGTTTAATCATTTTAGGAGGAAATGATGTTAGTGAAAGTGATGTTCAAGCCTTTGCTTCAAAATAGAATTTAGCAGTTATGAAAGATATTAAAATAGAAGATTTCAAAATTTCATCTCAAATTAAGATTGAAGATTTACCTACAACTTATGATTTAGATGAAAGTGAAAAGAAGATTGAAAAGAAATTAAGAAAAGTAAGTGAAGATTTAGCTGAGATACAAAACAAAATGTATGCTCATGGTAAATATTCTGTTTTATTTTGTATCCAAGGAATGGATACAGCAGGTAAAGATAGCCTAATCCGTGAGGTGTTTAAAGAATTTAATGTGAGAGGAATTATTGCTCATAGTTTTAAAAAACCAACAGATTTAGAATTAAAACACGATTATCTTTGGAGGCATATTATAGCCTTACCTGCACGAGGGAAATTCGGGATTTTTAATAGAACACATTACGAAAATGTATTAGTTACAAGAGTGCATCCAGAATATTTAATGTACGAGAACATTCCGAATGTGTCTTCAATTGAACATGTAAATGAAGCTTTTTGGGAGAAACGATTCAATCAAATCAATAACTTTGAAAAACGTATTGCAGATAATGGAACTATAATTTTTAAATTCTTTTTGAATCTTTCAAAAGAAGAACAAAAAAATAGATTGTTAAGACGTCTTAATAAACCTAGTAAAAACTGGAAATTTTCACCAGATGATTTGGATGAACGTGAGCATTGGGATACGTACCAAAAGTGTTATGAAGATGCTATTAATAAAACATCAAAGCCACATGCACCTTGGTATAATCTTCCTGCAGATGATAAACCGACAGCGCGATATATCGTTGCTAAAATTCTTTATGATACCTTAAAAGAATATACAGATATTAAAGAACCTGAATTACCAGAAAGTCAAAAATCTAATATTGATGTATATAAAGCACAATTAGAAAGTGAATAATATTTTTTTGAAACTAAAAGAATTCAGAAACGACAGATAAAACATTAGTATTTACTTGTCGTTTTTTCTTTTATGGATGATTATAGTTGCTCTTCAGATTGACCATCAACAGACTTGCCATATTCTTGAGTATAGATTCTAACCAAAGCCATAAAAATACTTACTAAAAGTGGTCCAAAAATTAATCCAATAAACCCAAAAAGCGGTACACCAACAATAACACCGATAAGTGTAATTAAAGGGTGAACATCATCTAATTTTCTTAGGACATACAATCTAATAATATTATCAGTAGTGCCGACAACAACGATTCCGTAAATTAAAATTCCCCATGCTTGAAAAGTGTTACCTGAAGATAGACTTAATATAAATACAGGTATTATGCCAACAAAGGTTCCGATAAAAGGAATCATAGAGCCAATTGTAACAATAACAAACCAAAAGAATGGTTCTTCTACTCCAAATATTAAAAAACCAATTAAAGCAATAATTCCTTGAGCTATAGCAACTAAAGGAATACCAATAGCGTTAGATTTTACCATGGCTTGTATTTCTGATCCAATTTCACTTATATTATCTGCATTCATAGGAATGTAATCACGCAGAGATTGTCTTAATTCTTTTCTATTTGTTAGCATAAAGTAGAGCATAAAATACATTAAACTTATCGCTATAAATAAGTTAAATGTATCACCAGCCATGCTTTGTACACTTTCAGAAAGCCAAGTGGTTATTGAATCTGTATCAATTTGAGAATTAACGTCAATACCTGTTTCAAATTTTACTCTTCCTACTTGCTCTTTAAAAGCATCTATAACTTTTTCGCTATTGCCTGCTAGATCAGAAATTTTATTGCCCAACATAATTCCGAACCCAGAAAGCGGAATTAAAATAATAATAAAAGACCCAATCATTAATGCTAATGCAGCTAGTGCAGGCTTCCAATTGTACTCAGTAACTAAACGTTTCATTAGTTTTCTAAGCAATATATAAAAGGTAATTGCGCCTAAAACACCGCTCAAATATGGTAGCATTTCACTGAAAATTAAACTTCCTGAAAGAATAATTAAAAGTAAAACGAAAATTTGACGAATAATTTTAGGCGCAATTTGTTTCATATAGATAAGGTTTAAAACTAATCAAAGATAGTTGTAAAGGCCTTATCTAAGTGCTTTAAATAGACAAATAATTAACGCTATTAGTTTATTTTTAAAGTGTAATTTCAACTTGATTATTTATAATGTCATCAAAAGTTTCACGTTTTCTGATAAGTTGGGGTTTTCCTTTATATAATAAAACTTCAGCAGGTCTGTAACGCGAATTGTAGTTACTAGCCATAGAGTAGCAGTAGGCACCAGCATTTTTAAAACCAAGAATATCTCCTTCATTTATTTCTGCAATACGTCTGTTGTTTGCAAAAGTATCTGTTTCACAGATGTAACCCACTACAGAGTAAAAACGTTCTCGTCCTTTAGGATTAGAAATATTTTCAATTTCGTGTTGAGATCCGTAAAGCATAGGTCTAATTAAATGATTGAAACCTGAATCAATCTGAGCAAAAACAGTAGAGGTTGTTTGTTTAACGACATTAACTTTTGCTAAAAAAATACCAGCTTCACTCACTAAAAACTTTCCTGGTTCAAAAGCGAGTGTTAATTCTCTTCCATATTCTTTACAAAATTGATTAAAACGTTTGGATAATTTGTCACCTAATTCCTCAATATTTGTTTCGATATCACCTTCTTTATAAGGAACTTTAAATCCGGATCCAAAATCAATAAATTCTAGAGTTTTGAAATTTTTAGCCGTTTCAAATAAAATTTCACTTGCATATAAGAATACGTCAATATCTAAAATATCGCTTCCAGTATGCATGTGAATACCGTTGATATTCATTTTTGTATTTTCTACAATGCGTAACAAAAGTGGAATCTGATGAATTGAAATTCCAAATTTACTATCTATATGACCAACTGAGATATTAGTGTTGCCACCAGCCATTACGTGAGGATTAATACGAATACAAACAGGGGTTTTAGGATGCTTTGTTCCAAATTGCTCTAATATAGAAAGGTTGTCTATATTAATTTGAACACCAAGTTTAGCCACTTTTTCAATTTCTTCTAACGAAACACCGTTTGGTGTAAAAATAATATTTTCAGGTTTAAAGCCCGCTTTGAGTCCTAATTGTACTTCTTGTATAGAAACGGTATCAATACCAGAACCAAAAGAATTAAACAGTTTTAATATTGAAATATTAGACAGGGCTTTAACCGCGTAGTTTAGTTTTAAAGACTTTACCTTACTAAATGCTTTAGTTAATCGTTTGTACTGAAATTCGATTTTTTCGGCATCATATACATATACAGGACTTCCGAAATCCTTTGCAATTTGTAATAAGGTGTTTTGCTCCATCTTTTATTAAGTATTATTATTGGTTTAAGTTGTCAAAAGTAAATGTAATCCTTATTTAAAACATATAAATGTAAAAAAATAGCTATTTTTACACAAAATGTTAAATAGTTAACAAAATGAAAACCATTGCATCGTGTGTTCAAGAAATTATTATGTCTAGTCCATTTTTAGAAGAAGGCTTATCTCGAGAAATTATTAATTTTTCAGCTTTAGCTAAAGATTTAAATGAGCCTATTTCTAAAATGTTAAGAAAACCTGTTAAAGACGGGGCTATAATGATGGCACTTAGACGCTTTCAGCAGCCATTAAATCTTGAAAATAAAAACCGCCTGCAAAAGGTATTTAATCAATTAGGAGATATTACAGTACGTTCAAATTTAAGTGACTTTACGTTTCAAAATTCAAAAACACTTATAGAAAGTCATTCTAAAATATTAGATAGAATAAGCGCCAATCATCAAATTTTCTATGCCTTTACTCGAGGAATGTTTGAGAGTAATATTATTATATCAACTACCGAAAAGGAAAGTATTTTACAGATTTTTGAAAAAGAAACACAAATAGGATTACAAGATAAATTGTCTGCTATTAGTATTTATCTACCAAATGGCAATTCTAAAGTTGTTGGTTTATACTATCAAATTTTTAAACGTTTGGCCTGGGAAAACATTACATTATATGAAGTAGTTTCTACCACCAATGAATTTACAGTTGTTGTAGAGGATTATTTGGTAGATAAAGCATTTTCTGTGATAAAAGACTTAAAAATATAAAATTTAACTTGGTTAAATAAAAATAGATGGAGTGCTATATTGCAAAATTACAGCAGTTTAAATCTCTAATAAAAACTATTGCTAAAAACTATTAGTATGCTTATTTTTGTTGGACCAATAAATTTCTGATTAAAATGAATTTACACGAATATCAAGGAAAAGAATTATTAAGTAGTTTTGGAGTACGTATCCAACGTGGTATTGTAGCTCACAACGCTAAAGAAGCTGTAGATGCAGCAAAGCAATTAACAGTAGAGACTGAAACAGGTTGGCATGTTATAAAAGCACAAGTTCATGCAGGTGGACGTGGAAAAGGTGGTGGAGTAAAATTAGCCAAAAACCTAAAAGAAGTTGAAGAAATTGCAGGACAAATCATAGGAATGGATTTGGTAACACCTCAAACTTCTGCTGAAGGAAAACGTGTTCATCAAGTTTTAGTTGCTGAAGATGTTTACTATCCAGGTGAAAGTGAGCCAGACGAATTTTATATCTCTGTTTTATTAAACCGTGCTACTGGTAGAAATATGATTGTATATTCTACAGAAGGAGGTATGGATATTGAAACTGTTGCAGAAGAAACACCAGAATTAATACATAACGAAGAAATAGATCCTGCTACAGGAATTTTACCTTTTCAAGCGCGTCGTATTGCTTTTAACTTAGGTTTATCTGGTCTTGCTTTTAAAGAAATGACAAAATTTGTTACCGCTTTATATACAGCTTACGATAAATCTGATGCTTCTTTATTTGAAATCAATCCAGTTTTAAAAACTAGTGATAGCAAAATAATGGCAGTTGATGCTAAAGTAACCTTAGATGCAAATGCATTATATAGACATAAAGATTTAGCGGAATTACGTGACTTACGTGAAGAGAATCCAATTGAAGTTGAAGCAGGTGCTTTAGGTTTAAACTATGTGGATTTAGACGGAAACGTTGGTTGTATGGTAAATGGTGCTGGTTTAGCAATGGCAACAATGGATTTAATTAAGCAAGCAGGTGGAGAGCCAGCTAACTTTTTAGATGTTGGTGGTACTGCTGATGCGGCTAGAGTAGAAGCAGCTTTTAAAATTATATTAAAAGATCCTGCTGTAAAAGCTATTTTAATAAACATCTTTGGTGGAATTGTAAGATGCGATAGAGTTGCACAAGGTGTCATTGATGCTTATAAAAACATGGGTAATATTTCTGTGCCAATCATTGTACGCTTACAAGGAACTAATGCTGACATTGCAAAAGAATTAATTGATAATTCTGGTTTAGATGTGATGAGTGCAACTGAATTCCAAGAAGCTGCTGATAAGGTTCAAGAAGTTTTAGGATAAAATATTTTCTGAGAGGTTTTTTAATAACAAATTAGATATATAAATAAAAAAAAGAGCAACATTTTAATGTTGCTCTTTTTTTTATTTAGGGTTATTGACATCCTTCTTTTTTGGCATCGGACCTCTTAGGTGAATGATTAATCCGTTGAGAAAGTTTCTTAAAACTTGATCTCCACATTCCATGTATTTAGGATGGTCTTCATTTCTAAACATAGCGTTTAGCTCACTCTTTGATATTCTAAAATCTACTAATTCTAGAATTTTTACAATATCATCATCTCTTAGTTTGTGAGCAACTCTTAGTTTTTTAAATATATCGTTATTTGTCATAAGGTTTAATTTTGATTTTAAATTGAATAGAAATCGTATTTAGATTATTATTTTTAATATGTATCTTAAATCAGACTGAATATGCTTTTTCATAATTTTTATAGGTTGTAAAGAAATTCAACTAAATGATTTTAGGTATATAGATCTAGTTATTAATTGTTTTATTTAGTTCAATTGCTTGATTTTTAATTTCTTAAATAGGATGTTCTGTAGGTTTTAAAATGTGCTTTATAAAGAATAATAGCTTATTTGTTATGTTTTAATTACTGTTTTTTTTGACAAACGTTTAATAAAATCGACTAAGTACGTTTAATTTTTCGACAAGATACATTATATCAACGACAATAAAATAATGCACCTCTGTAACTTTACGGTATAATTTAATCCATTAAAATTATGACCAATCGCGTAGAAAAATTGAGTTTACTTTCTGAGATGATTGCATTTGCCCAAACTGAAGATAGCGTAAATTCTATTGAATATAATTTTTTATATAGTATTGCAAAGCAGTTAGATATTACAAAGGAAGATTTTCAATATCTATTTAAACATCCTGTAACTTACTTACATTTAAAATCACATAGTGAGCGTATTGTTCAGTTCCATAGATTAGTTCTTCTTATGAATCTAGATCATAAAGTGGCACCTAAACAATTGGTTAAAATTCATAATTTTGGTTTACGTATGGGCTTGAGTCATGATTCTATAAATAGAGTTCTTGATTTAATGGAGAGTTTTCCAAATAAAATGGTACCACCAGATTTTCTAATTGATATTTTTAAGGTACAATACAATTGATCTTAAAAGTAAAGTGTAAAATGCTCAAAAAATAAAGTGATGAGAGCATTTATTTTACCTGCTCTAGTTTACTCTGATAAGCTGTAATTTGATCTCTAAAATGCGCAGCTTCTAAAAAATCTAAAGCTTTTGCAGCTTGCTCCATAAGTTTACGGTTTTCTCTGATTTTCTTTTCGAGCTCGCCTTTCGTTAAATAATCACTTTCTGGCTCTGCGGCTATTTTGGCATCTAATTCTGTTCTATAAGTACTGACAGAGTTTTGTGTTAGTGCACTATTTAAACTCTTATTTAAAGCTTTTGGTACCTGATTATGTTTGGTATTATACGTAATTTGCTTTTCACGACGATAATTAGTTTCGTCCATAGTTTTTTGCATGCTTTTGGTAATCTTATCAGCATACATAATAGCTTTTCCATTAAGGTTTCTTGCAGCTCTACCAACCGTCTGTGTTAATGAACGTGCAGAACGTAAAAAACCTTCTTTATCTGCATCTAATATAGCAACTAAAGATACTTCTGGTAAATCTAAACCTTCTCGTAATAAGTTAACACCGACTAAAACATCAAAGACTCCTTTTCGTAAATCTTGCATGATTTCTACACGTTCTAAAGTGTCTACATCACTGTGAATATATCTAGTTCGGACTGAAATTCTAGTTAAGTATTTCGTTAACTCTTCAGCCATTCTTTTGGTTAAGGTGGTCACTAAAGTTCGTTCATCTTTTTCTACACGGATTTGAATTTCTTCAATTAAATCATCAATTTGATTTAAACTTGGTCTAACTTCAATAATTGGGTCTAATAAACCTGTAGGACGAATGATTTGTTCAACATAAATACCGTCGGTTTTTTCCATTTCGTAATCTGCAGGAGTTGCAGAAACATAAATAACCTGATTTTGAAGTGCTTCAAATTCTTCAAATTTTAAAGGTCTGTTATCCATGGCTGCAGGTAAACGAAAACCATAATCTACAAGGTTAACTTTTCGGCTTCTATCACCGCCATACATAGCATGAACTTGAGAAACAGTAACATGACTTTCGTCAATGACCATTAAAAAATCATCAGGAAAATAATCGAGTAAACAGAAAGGACGCGTTCCTGGCATTCTTCCATCTAAATATCTAGAGTAATTCTCAATTCCTGAACAATAGCCTAATTCGCGAATCATTTCTAAATCGAATTCTGTACGTTCTTTAAGTCGTTTGGCTTCAAGATGTTTACCTATCTCTTTAAAATAATCATACTGTTTTACTAAATCGTCTTGAATATCTTTTATAGCTCCATTTAAAACATCTGGTGATGTTACAAACATGTTTGCTGGGTAAATATTAAGACGGTCGTAGCGCTCTATAATTTCATTTGTTCGGGCATCAAAGGCTTCAATTTCTTCAATTTCATCTCCAAAAAAATGAACTCTAAAGGCGTGATCTGCGTAACCAGGAAAAATATCTACGGTATCTCCTTTTATTCTAAAGTTACCATTTTTAAACTCAGCTTCAGTCCTAGAGTACAAACTTTGAACCAATTGATGTAATAACTTAGTCCGAGAAATTACTTGATCTCGTTCTATAGAAATGACATTTTTCTGAAATTCTACAGGATTTCCAATACCATATAAACAAGATACAGAGGCAATGACAATAACATCACGACGACCAGAAAGTAGGGAAGAGGTGGTGCTTAAACGCATCTTCTCAATTTCTTCGTTAATAGATAAATCTTTTTCTATGTAAACACCAGAAACAGGAATGTAAGCTTCAGGTTGGTAATAATCATAATAAGATACAAAATATTCAACGGCATTTTCTGGGAAAAACTGTTTAAACTCAGAGTAAAGTTGTGCTGCTAAGGTTTTGTTATGAGCTAAGATTAGCGTTGGTCGTTGCACTTCTTCAATAACATTGGCAACGGTAAATGTTTTACCAGAACCTGTAACACCTAAGAGGGTTTGGTATTTTTCTTTATCTGTGATGCCTTTGGCCAGTTTTTGTATGGCTTGTGGCTGATCACCTGTAGGTTTAAATTCAGATTCAATTTTAAATCGCATAATGCAAAGTTACAATAATGAACTTATACTTTTAATGCAATCTGCGTTACAATGGTGTTAAAACAATTTAGGTATTATTGATTAAGGTTAACCAAACCTGTCATTGGTTTAGAGCTAATAGTTGTGTCGTTTAATTAGAGAACATAGAAATAAGTTACTACAGGTAAAACATGACTTGTTTTTATTAAACCTTTGTTTGCTATTTCGTACCATTTTATATTATGACCTATAAAAAAATAATATACCATAACGTTTATAAATTTCTAATTTGGAAAAATACCATAAGGACCTTTTTTTTGATTCATAAATCTCGTCGGTTATGTTATAATTTGTAGTTAGTTAAGAGTGGCAAAAAGTAAAAGAATAAGCGATTATAGAAAACAGGATTGTATTTTTATATAGTATGAATTCAATCAGTTGATTAATGATTTTTTAACATCATAAAATACTTTTTATTTTGGCTTGATATGTATATTTGCCTTCCCTTAAAAATAAAAATGAAACTAAAGAGCATCTCCCTTTTAATTGCCCTTCTATTTACGTTATTGAATTCTGCACAGAATATTTCGGTAGATAGTCAAACCTATACGCCTCAACAACTTATTGAAAACATACTTATTGATAGTGATTGTATTGACAATGTTATTGTTAATAATGTTTATGGTGGTGATTTTGGTGGTTCTGACCAGAGTTATGGCTTTTTTGATGCATCAGGGACAACTTTTCCTTTTGAAAGTGGTTTGGTTTTAAGCACGGGTAGATTGCAAAATGTTCCAGGACCAAACAATAGCTTAAGTGATGACGATGCCTCTAATTGGATTGGCGATACAGATTTAGAAAATGCATTGAATGAATCGGGTACTATTAACGCAACAATTTTAGAATTCGATTTTACATCAGTAGCTTCACAAATAAGTTTTAGATATCTATTTGCTTCAGAAGAGTATCAAGAAGGAAACCCTAATAGTTGTAATTACTCAGATTTGTTTGGTTTTTTAATTCGGCCTGCTTCTGGTCAAGTGCAGTATGAAAATATAGCATTAGTTCCAGATACAAATACACCGGTAAAAGCAACCACAGTGACGCCAGGGGTTCAAGGTAGTTGCCCACCTTTAAATGAAACTTATTTTGGAAGTTATAACGATACAAATTCTTCCATAAATTTTAACGGACAAACGGCGATTTTAACAGCTACAGCAAATGTTATTCCTAATGAAACATACCATGTAAAACTCGTAATTGCAGATGAGCAAAATTATAGATATGATTCAGCAGTATTTTTGGAAGCGGGGAGTTTTCAATTGTCTACAGATATTGGTCCTAATCGGTTAGTTGCAACGCAAAATTCGCTTTGTGAAGGTGAAACTTTAGAATTAAGTGTTAGTGAACCTGGATCACCATCTTATGATTGGTTTAAGGATGGGGTCCTAGTCGAATCACAACCTAGTAATTGTGTCAATTGTGGAGTTTATACTGTAACTGACGCTGGTACATATAATGTTGAAATTGGTTTAGCAAACGGCTGTATTTCTTATGGTGAAGTTGTTATTGAATATAGCTCAGTACCTGTGGGAGCTGATGCAGTTTTAATTGAATGTGATGTTAACCAAGATGGATTAACAACATTTAATTTATATGAAGCTTCAAATGATCTGACCAATTTTGATAATACTTTAAATGTTATTGATTTCTTTTTAACAGAAACAGATGCTTTAAGCTATTCAAACCCTATTCTTAATGCTAATAATTTTCAAAATACTATACCGTTTCAAAAGGTGTATGGCTATATTGTTAATAATTCTAACTGCTATGATGTCGTAGAATTAGAACTTCAGACGTCTAATAATATATTAGTAATTCCTGATTTAGAAGGTTGTGATGGTGATGTTATCGATGGAATTTCAACTTTTAATTTAAGTGATATAGAAATAGTGATTCAAAATCAAATTCCGTTAGGTGCATCACTATCTTTTTTTGAAACTGAAGCAGATGCTTTTAATGAAACTAATGTATTGGTCAATACATATACTAATACAGCTGTAGATTTTCAAACTATATACGTGAAAGTTAAAGATGGAAATCAATGCTTTAGTATTTCAACTGTTAACTTAATAGTTACTTACACGCCGGCATTAGAAGCAGATGAAACGGTAATTTATTGTGCAGATTTATTTCCTGAAACTATTACACTTTATGGAGGCGTGTTAAATGATTTACCTAATAATTATTATTATGAATGGTTATTTAATGGAGAACCAACAACCGTAAATACGACATTTAATGAGGTGAATGAAATAGGGACATATACCGTTATTGTTACGGATCCTAACGGTTGTTCTTCTAGTCGTACTATTACTGTAAGTCCGTCTAGTAGTGCTGTTATTGAGAATGTAGAAGTTGTAGGTGTTGCTCCCAATAATACAGTAACAATAAATGTTTCTGGAGATGGGGATTATGAGTTTGCAATAGGGGATGGTCTTTACCAACAAAGTAATGTGTTTTCTAATCTTAGAGAGGGCTTTTATTCGGTATTTGTAAAAGACAATAATGGCTGCGAAATTGTAGAACGAGAGATTTCTGTTTTAGGTTTTCCAAGATTTTTCACGCCGAATGCTGATGGTGATTTTGATACTTGGCATGCTATTGGAGAAAATTCACAATTTAGATTATTAGAAACGATTGAAATATTTAACCGCTATGGGAAATTAATAGCAGTACTAACATCAAACAATGAAGCATGGGATGGTTCGTTTAAAGGCAAAGACTTAGCTAGTGACGACTATTGGTTTGTTGCTAAGTTTGTTGAGGGTGATAATTACACAGGACACTTTGCGCTAAGGCGTTAGCTATTTTTTTATCTTATGTGTAATATTAAATTAGATAAGATATAAGAATTAGAACTGTCAAGTGGTGTGATTATTGCGACCAATTCAATTCCTAATAAATTGTGTTATTCTTTAATGCTTTAATGTAAAATGACCTTTAACTTCAAATGCTATTGAGCCACGTTTTACATCAGCAATAAACCAAAAGTCACTTGTTGGAAGTATCTTACCATTATAATAACCATCCCATCCAGGAGAACTAGATGTTAATTGTTTTATCAGTTTTCCGTAGCGATCAAAAATATGAATAACAGTTCCTGGTAATGTTTCTATACCAACAATATGCCAAGTATCAAAATCACCATCAGCATTTGGTGTAAAGAATTTAGGAATATCAACTACTAAAACCTCTTTTGTAATGTTGGCACAACCATCTAAGTCTATTATAGTTACTGTATGGTAACCCATTGCTATATTATTGAAAAAATTAGATTCTTGAGGTTCAAAATCATCCAATTGATATAAGTAATTTCCTATTCCGCTAACAGTAACAGTGATGTTATTTGGGTCTGAAAAATCTAAAATTTCTGTTGTTTCTATTGTTGCAGACTCTGATTCTGTGACTCCAAAATATTTAGTGTTTTCACAGCCAGACTGAGATGTTACTGTAACCCAATAATTACCAACTTCTGTAACGTCTATTTCAGGGGTTGTTTCGCCTGTAGACCATAGATAGAGGTCTGTAGCGTAATTTGTATTTGCAGATATAAGCAAAGGTAGATTATCTATACAGATCACTTGGTCGTCTAAATCTATAACAGGTATAGGGTTTATAATCGCTAAAAACGAAGTAATGCTGTAACAGCCTGTAGTATTATTTTCTATTCTAGAGTAAATCACTTCACCATCAAAAGCCATATAAACCATGTCTAATGGAGAATTACCTGCATTAGCCTGTAGCTCCGTATTATAATAGCTTATTGCAAATAAATTAGGGTTTTGACTCCCTAATATACTAGAATTTTGTTGCGATAAATCGAAATCTAGAATACCATCAAAATCATCATCGCATGCTATTAAATTGTTTGGTTGGTTTGCAACAGGCAAGGGGTCTACTTTTAAATTAAATTGATAATAAGCAGAACAATGTGTGGTACTTAACTCAGTTCTAACATATAAAATATCGTTGTTAGTCTGATAAATGTAATTAGTATCTAAAGCATTTGTGTTTGCTATGGCATCTGCTTCATTAGAAAAATAACTGTATAAAACATTATAGCTATTATCAGTTGCTGTCGAATTGATTTCAGTTAAGTCTATATTATTAGTTTCATTAGCACATATGGCATAGTTTTGAAAATTATTAATGATAGGGGGCTGATTTACTGTTAATAGAATAGGCATTGCAACATTACAACCAGATATAGAATTAGTAACTTTCATATAAACTGTCTGAGGGTTTGATGTATTAATGTAGTTTTCAGGATTTATAATTGGATTACTCTCCGTTTCAGAGTCTTCAAAATTTGCGTAATAGTCTATTACAATATTTTGTTGTCTAACATCTAGTATATTAGATTCCGCTGTAGTTAGGTTAAACTCTTCAAAGCCATCTCTATTATTATCACAAACAGTTATCGGTGGTGCTGTAGAGACATCTGGTATTGCAAAAATATTGATCACAAAAGAGGTTATGGATTGGCAAAGGGAACCATTATCGATATTAACATATATTTGTTGTGGATTTACAATGTTTTCATATTGAAACGGTAAAGCATTAATATTATCCTGAGCATCACTTTCTGAAGCGTAAAAGGTAACATCTTGTATGTCTGGTATTCCTGCAGATATTTCTTCAGCTTTAGAAGATAAATCAAAAAGCATGACTCCGTCATTAGATAAGTCGTCACAGGCAAACCAATTTGTTGGCTCGTTATAAACAGGGTTTGTTCCTACTTCAATTGAGAACGAAGAGGTTGTATAGCAAGTTTCATCTGTAATATTTTCAACTCTAATAAAAATGTTTTGCGGATTACTTGTGTTTTCGTAAATACTCGTTTTATCAATAGGATTCGTTTTATTTAAAGCATCATTTTCATTAACATAATAAGAAACTGTTTTTCCTATTTGATTATCTATAGCTTCACTATCCTTATTTTCAAAAATAAACTCACCAACACCATCGGATGCATTTTCACAGTAAATATAATCATCAATATTATTCGATAAATCTCCTATATATGGTAATGTATTAACTATAATGTCTAATTCTTCTAAACTGTAACAACCAGAATTTGTATTTTCTATGCGTAGATGAACTGTTTCTGTTTGTGCATCATAATTTATAATGTTTGTAATTTCGTTGGTTGCTGACTGTGCATCTTCTATATTATTATAGAAATTAACCGTTCTGTTTGGAGTTATTAGAATTGAATTTGGAATGGTATTATTTAAATTTATCTGAGAAATTCCATCTCTATCTTCATCACAGATAATAATGTCTGTAGGTTTTTCTGTTTCTGGCGCTGGCAAAACAGTAACTTCAAATGAATTATAATCAAAGCAGCCTGTTTGAGCAAATGTAATCCTAGGAAATAGAGTAAATGGATTGGTGGTATTTGTATATTCGTTAGGAACTTGGTTAACATCATCTATTGCATCTTGTTCCGTTAAGAAATAAGTAACATCGTAACCCGCTTCTCCACCTGTAATACTATCACTTAAGTCAGATAAATTAATTGTTGTAAAACCATCCTGATCCTCATCGCAAACAGGTATATCAACTACAGATTCAAATTGAACAATAGGATATAATACCAAATTAAATTGAGCAACCTCTGAACATGTTGGGTTTTCTAAAGTAATATAGATAGTTTGAGGATTACTAATAGAACTGTATCCAACCGTTGGATCTATAGGGTTAATTCCATTATCTCTGTCCGTTTCATTTTCGTAAAATATAATGTCAACATCTGGTAAAAGATTGATAATGCCTACGGCAATGTCATCAAAATTAAAATCTTCAGTACCATCATCATCTATATCACAAGCACTAACTTCTCTAATATTTGTAGCAGTTAGTAATAGATTAGTATGAATTTCGATAGGTGTTGTTGTGGCACAACCAGAAGAGTCATCTTCTACTCTGATGTATATTATTTGTTCTCCTGAGTTAATATTTGCATAATTGCCATCATCAATAATAGCGTTTACTCCTAATAAAGCATCTTCTTCCGTACTATGAAAAGTAACAGAAACTCCAGTTAGACCTTCTAAAACTTCAGGTATAATAGAGGTGAGATCAAAATTAGAGTAGCCATTAAGATCGCTATCACAAGCATCAATATAATGTGGCTCTGTATTTATCACTGGACGGTCTGTAACACTAATGCTTAAAGTAGAAGTACTAATACAACCTGTTTCAATATTTTTAACACTAACAAACAATTGTTCTGTAGGATTAGTATTTGTATAAGGCATTGGGTAAGCATTAATTCCTTGTGCAGCATCTGAAAGTGAACTATGGTAGCTAACAATAAGATTTGGTTGCTCCATTGTAATTTCACTATCAGCAAGTATATTAAGATCCATAGATGTTAAACCATCAGAGATATTATCGCTGTCACATACAGTTAAAGGTTCTGGGTCTACAATTATGGGTGATTCATTTACAACCAAATTAAAATTGGAATATGTTAAACAACCAGTAGCTGTGTCTTCTATTCTTACAAAAATAGGTTGTAGATTTTCTGTATTCTCAATAGGGTTTGCTATAGAGTTATTATGGGTTGTTGCATCGTTATTAGTATAATGATAAGAAATAGTATAGGTCGCTGTTGGCATAGCAGCTAATATTTCATCGTCTTTAATTGTTAAATCAAAAGTTTCAGTACCATCACCACTAGCATCGTCACATAAAAGAAAATCTGAAAGTTCAATAGTACCAGTAGCGTTTAATGTTATACTTATTTCATCTTCAATAACACAAGAACTTCCTGCAAGTGGTAGTTGAATTTCAACACGATAGTCACCAGATAAAGATGCTGTTAACAGTGCTTGGTTTTCATTTGGTAAAAGTGTGTCATTATAATACCATTGGTATGTGGCATTAGCATTGTCTATATTTCCATTTAATTCTACACTAGCGGTACAGGTTGTGTAATCTTCTCCTAAATCGACAGAAGCATCAAAACTATTACCTTCAATAAAAACAGCAGAATCATAATTCTCATCGTTTTGATCCGCAATAACCAGTTTAATTTGATATTGTGTATTAGGTTGAATTGTGGCTGTTGCAGAAAGTACAGTAGTTCTTCCGTTGTAATTGGTATCACCAATGTTATAGCCTTCAAAGTAAGCTTCATTTGAAGCCGAACAGAAACCCGATATTTCGTTGTGAATGGTTTGTGTATTAACAGGAGTTGTTGTTCCTGGTACTAAAGCGATATTAGTATAAGAATTATTTGAGCCAGACTCTCTAATTAAAAAAGCAAAACCATCTGAATTTTCACAAGGAAAATTTCCAAAGTATTCTTCTGAAGCTAGAATATAATTAAATTGAATTTGATTTGAAATTGAAATAAATTCAAATTCTATGGATGTTGCGTTCATTGTACCTGAAATCCCTAAGGCAGTTTCAAGATCTTCATCGGTTAACCAAGTATCGTTTCCTTCATTTAAAATAGTATTGCTTTGTCCATTACCTGCAGAAACTGCATTTCCGGTTGTAAGCACAATACCATTTTCAAAAGGGAAATTTGATGTGTTTCTTTCAAAATATCCATAACTGCCAATTCCGATAGAAGACCCATTGGAAGGAGATGAAATATTAGAAACTTCTACACAGCCTTGTATTAAAGTATTTTGAATTAAATCTTGTGATGAAATAGAATTATCTACAGTAATTTGTTGAGCGTATGAAATACTATAAATTAGACTAATAAATAAGAGGAGGGATTGTTTTAAATAATTCATTTATAGCGGTTAAGTTTAATTAACAAATGAAGGGGGCCATTTGGAGTCAACACAAACATGTATTATAATTTGGTCGAAAGGTAGACCGTATTAAGATGAAACACAAAAAAATACGACGAAAAGCACTAAATGTTAACGTTTAGAGTCTTAAAATGGCCATTTATACTCTAAATAGAAGCGAAAAGATACATTCTGTACTGTTTGATTATCAGATGTTTCCTGATTTTATGTGAGAAAAATCGTAACAATTAGATTTCTGATATCTTATTATTAGACTATAATACTTAATTATTTGATTCAACAGGATTTATAATTTAATTTTTTGAGCGATTTTTAATTGGAGGGGATAAACAGCTAAAACCTATTAACGGTTATAAATTTATAGTTAATGAAGTGTTTGTAAAAAAAAGAAGAACAGATTAAAATTTTTAATAATTTACGTAAACCCAACCTACAAATGGCTTATAATTTGAGTCATTTAAATTTAAAATATAATAATAAGTGCCAACAGGTACTGTATTATCTATATTATTTAAACCTCTATTCGTTTTTCCATCCCAAGGTTGGTTATTATTACCAACAAAGATTAATTCTCCATAACGGTTGTAAATTTGTAATTCATGATTTGTGAAAATATCATACAAGTTTTGAATATTAAACCAATCATTTTTAGTATCACCATTTGGTGAAAAACCTTCAGGAATATGTGGAGGACAATTCTCAGTAGTTAAGTCAAATTGATAAATTTCGTAACATGGTGTACTTTCTAAACGAATAAATAATGTTTCAGGATTGGAAAAGTTATTGTAATTCGTCGGAATATTTATACTATTTAACCCTGATTCTAAATCTTCTATAGACCTATAAAAAGTGATATTTTCTAAGTTATAATCTATAGTTTCAAGGGCATTAAATAAGTTGTATGTTGAAGTTTCAAATCCTTCATTACATCCAAGAAGATTTGGGAGTAATGTTATTTCTGGAATAAGTAGTAAATCAATGTCTGCATATGTACTGTTGTTATTCTCATTAGATTCTGTAACGATACCATTTTGCTCACCATCATCATCTACTACAGCTATAATTATAATAGAAGCGCCTAAATCTTCAGGTATGTCTAGAGTAATTGAGCCGCTTTCATTTGTATTTATCTCTAAATCACCTAATGTTTCACTGCTATCAATAAAAATACTATTACTATAAAAAGCAATGGGAGTATTGGCAGGGAGAACTGCAGTACTATTGTTATTGTAAACGGTATAGAAAACTTCAATAGAATGGTCTCCGCAACTTATAACGTAGCTATCGATAATTATTGTTGCGTCTGGTAATTGACTATTTAAAACAGTAATTATATTATTTATCATTACAAAGTCCTGATCAGAGGTTAAGGCTATAGTTGCAGAGCTGTCTCCAATATTAATCTGATTTTGAATACTATACACATCAATATCCATATTGTAGAGATTAGACGCGCCTGTAAAGGAATTGGTGCCGTTAAATGCATTATTTGCTGGATTTAAAGGATAATTACTAATAACATTTCCATTAATTGTTAGCTGTTCATTTATGGCAATAGAGCTGTCTCCTTCCCATGCAATAAAACCTATTTTAGCATTGTCGTTATCAAGAACATTAAGGTTGTCTAGGGTGATACTTAAATACTCTGGTACACTTTGCAATCCGTCGTAAACATTAAGTTGATTGAGTGGGAGATTGCTGTCTTCATAAATTACTGTAATCGCCCAACCTCCAAAGTTAGTACCTGAAGAGCAGTAAGGAGCAATAACACTATTAAGATCAAAATCAGAGACGGTATAATCAGTACTGCCTTGGTCTAAAATAATTGAGGTTACATCTGCAAAAGCAGCGAAAAAGACACGATCAGCATCTATGGCATCGCTAAAAGTTCGTTCTGCAATGATATTAATATTATTTAATGATATTTCGAAATCTCCAGTATGCGTGCCTGCCCAGTACAAATAGGCTGCAATTACATTTTGATTGGTGTCTAATGATAAACTTGCCGATGATGACGTTAAAATAGTACAAGGACCTGTTGTACCATTCTCTTGGGAGTTCATTGTATTACCCAAAGCTGTATAATCATACCTTCCATTAAATTGTTGGTATAGCGCTATGTCTTGAGCATGTGTTTGAATTATGATGCCAAATAAGAAGCAATATAATATGTAATAGAATCTTTTCAAAAGTAGTGTTTGAGACACTAAAATACATTTTTTTATGTTAGCGTTTCAAAGAAAAATGTCCTGTAAAGGTTCTTTCATCTTGTAATTTAACTTTAAACCAATAATCACTAGTTGGCATTATTTTACCATTAAATGTTCCGTCCCAACCAGCACTTAAGGGATCTAGCTCTTTTATAAGTTTGCCATAGCGATCAAATATTAATATAGATGAATCTGCTTGAAATAATGCAGAAATACCTTTTACTTGCCAAAAATCATTATTGTCATCGCTATTTGGGGTGAAAAATTTAGGAAAACCAATTACAGAAACTAAGGCATCTGTAGTTCCACAATTATTTTTATCTCTAATATAAACAGTATACAGTCCGGGTTGCACGTTATTAAAAACATTAGAATCTTGGTAAGGACCATTGTCATCATCAAGGGCATATTCATAATCACCTTCTCCACTTACTAGAACGGATACCGTATTGTTTTGGGTGGCATCTATTACTTCTATATTAGTTACTGTAGCTATATTTGAAGGGGAAACTGTAATTGTTCGATCTTTAAAACAACCATTAGTATTGGTTACTCTTACGGTATAGATTCCTGGAGCATTAATTTCTATAGTTGATGTGTCCTCTCCAGTAGACCATGAATAATAATAGTTATTTGGTAAGTCGTCAATAATACCTCCGCTCAGCGTCAATGTTTCAGGGGAAAAATTGAGGCAATATTGAGTTTCTAATACAGTTTCAATATTGGGTAATTCAAAAACAGTAAGTGCTATTTCGCTTATACCATAACATGCATTTGCGTTTTCAACACGTCCGTAAATCGTTTGGTTATAGGCTGTAGTATTTGTAAAAGTTGTGCTAAGAGGATTGGTTTCTAATAAAGCATCTTCATACGTTTCGTAGTAATACAAATCTAAACCTGCTGGTGCACCTATTAAAATGTCGTTGTTAGCATCCGTTAAATTAAACTCCGTAAAACCATCTTCAGTACCATCCGTATCACATACTGCTAGGGCTGCATTGTTAGATGATGTAGTACTAACCATTAAACTAACTTCACTAAAATTAATACAGTTTGTGAAGTTGTGAATTACTCTAGTGTAAATTATTTGTGGGTTGAAGAAGTTCTCAAAAGAATTACCATCTATTTCATTTTGTTGATTTTGAGCATCTAATTGAGATAAGTAATACTCAACGGTTGTATCAGGTATTCCTCCTGTTATTTCATCGGCTATTTCAGTAATATTAAAAGTTGTAAAACCTTCAGGGATGCCGTCTTCATCACACTGTAATAATGAAACATCGTTAGCTATCGGTTTTGGCGCTACATTAATATTGAATGAAGTAGTACCTATACAACCTGAACCTAAATCTTGAATTCTAACAAAAATTTCTGTTGGTGTAGGAGCAGTATTGGTATAGTTAATGGGTAAGGGATCAGTTGCCGTTTCGGCATTAGTTTCACTTAAATAATAAGTAATATCATAATTTACGCCAGTTATACCATCAAGAATTTCTTGTGTTTTAATACCAAAATTAAAAGTCGAAATTCCATTTTGGTCATCTCCGTCTAGGTCATCATCACAGATTTCATAATCCGATGCTGCGTTAAAATTGGTTAGAGCGGTAACACTAATAGTTACGTCATTTATAATATAACAACCTGTAGTTGTGTTTTCAACTCTAATATAAATTATTTCATTGCTAGAAGTGTTATTGAAAATTTCATTTATTGGATCTAAACTTATATTAGCATCACTTTCTGAATAATGATAACTAACCACAACGTCAGACTCTCCATTAATGATATCTTGAGATAATTGGGTAAAATCGAATTCTCTAATATTATCATCGTAAGGTGCTAAGTCGTCACAGACATCAATGTTGGGTAAACTGGTGGATATAGCGCTTGTCGTTAAAGTGTTTGATGGCGCATCTGGAAAAGTAGCAGTACCCGTCCATTCTATTGAAAAAGGACTATTTCCTATTGGTCTATCTATAACAATAAAATAGCTATCACCAGCAGAAGCATTGATAGCACTTACAAAGCTATCACCATCTGCACCTGGACCTTCGTCAGGATCAGGATCTGTGGAGTTCAGACCTGTTAAATTATTACCTTGGTTGGCTGCTGCAGGATTTGTTGTAGAACATCTAATAGCTTGTCCGAGGCTTCCACAACTTACATTAGGTCCAAAAATAAAGAAATCATAATCTTCAGTAATGCTTGAGCTACTCGGTGTTAGCGTAAAGGCAAGTGTACCTGCTTCTGCAATATTAACTTCTAGCCAAATACTATTATTTTCTTGACTAGAACACGTGTTCGATCCGTTTAATTCTTGAGTGCCAACACCATTTACATCGAGACTAAAACTAGAACTTCCACAAACAGTAACTGCATATTGACAATCGTTTGGTTGCTGTGCATATGTTATAGAGTTAACAGCAACTAAGCAAAATAATATAATTTTAGTAGAAATAGAGCGAGTTTTTATCATTGTTTTAAGGTAATAAGAATGGTGTATGTTTGTCAGATAATTTACTTGAAGAATCTTCGAAAAGCCTAGTACCACCAAAATAATCTCCATTCTGCATTATTTGATGATTCCTATTCCAAACGGTTCTGCCATCAGAATAAAAAAGTAAGTTTCCGTCTTCGTCAGCGATGGATGTACAGCCTTCTAAAGTATTTATTTGACCATCAGTTATTGCTGTAACAGTGCTCGACTGTGCATTAAAGCGCAAGCCTGCATTGTACCCAAAATACCAAAATGAAGCTTCACTTTGTGCAAATAAGTGGGTACTAGTAGAAAGTACTAGTAAAACTAAAAAGATCTTTTTCATAAGAGCGGTAAGTGCAAAATACACAAAATACAAACAATATTAAGTTAAGAGCTTAAAACTTCTTAACTCTATATTGTTTGTATAGGTCGCAATTATTTCTAGGGTATTATAAATCTCTCTTTTTTAGTAGTTGAAGAGATAAAAAAACAAAAATAGCAGTCCATCCTAAAACAATAACAATCTCATACCAATGGAGAGCAAAGTCGTAAACCATATCTGTATTATCTGGAAATTTGGTCATTATAATTCTTTGAATAGGCTGTTCTATAAGATTCCACATCGATTGTAACGGAAAGAAATCATGAATTTTATCAGCAATATTTCCGTCGATTAGCCATTTCATTAAGCCATAAATAATAGATTCTGAAATGAATAATATAAATAGAAAACCTAAAGCAAAAGCAGATCTTTTTACGAGCATTCCTAAAAATAAACACAAACTAAAGAAACCAACAAGTTTTAGAAAATAAGCAAGTAAGAAATCAACCTCTCTAAATATTATTGAGGCTTCCGTATAGCTTGAATAATACATCCCTATAGCAAATGTTGCTAAACCAATTAAAACGGTAGCACATAATGAAAAGAAAACAATGGTATAGAATTTAGAAAGGATAAATTCTTTTTTACTTAATCCGTCAATAAGATTCTGTTTTAAAGTTTTGTTGCTGTATTCATTACCAATCATACTTACCACAACGATAGCGAAGAAAAATTTAAATTGAGCAGCAAAAAAGGTTGTAATATGCCATATAATCGGGAAATTAAAGATACCTAACTCACCAAGCTCTAAAGTGAAAAAACCAAAGAAATTAATTTTTATTGACGAAAGGATTAAAACGGTAAAAGGTAGAATAAACGATATTATAATTAAGACTCTACTAGCTTTATTAAGCCAAAGTTTTTGTAATTCGAGTTGTATAAGACGTAACATATAGGATGAGTTTTACATATCCCTTAAGGTAAAGGAATGCTATTATTTTTTGGATTGATTTTATTTGGTGTCAGTCAATTGTAAAAATTGTTCTTCTAAACTTTCTTTTCGTTTAACAAGATGAGAAAGTAGAATGCCTCGATCAAACATTAATTTATTAAACTCTGAAGCTGACATTGGCTCATTTAAAAATGCGGTAATTAACTCGCCTTCAACTTTTGTTTTCTCAATATTAGAATGTGTTTCTAAGACCCCTAACAATTCATCATGCTTTTCAGCTTTTAATTCAAAAAAGCCATGACTGTTAATCATTTCGTCTACACGACCAGAATATAATTTTTCACCTTTCCGCAAGACCACAACATGAGTACACACTTTTTCTACTTCATCTAATAAATGAGATGCTAGAAGAATTGTTGTACCATTGGCGGCAATATCCTTTATAATTTGACGTATTTGATGAATTCCTTGCGGATCTAAACCGTTGGTTGGTTCATCTAAAATTAAAATTTCAGGATCATTAAGTAGGGCAGAAGCAATGGCTAAACGCTGCTTCATACCTAAAGAATAAGTTCTGAATTTATGTGTTTTTCGGTCTAATAAACCTACTATTGCAAGCTTTTCGTCAATTTTGCTGTGGTCAACCCCTTTTATACGACAAACAAGCTTTAAGTTTTGTTCAGCTGTCATGTAAGAGTAAAAATTTGGACGTTCTATAATTGCTCCAACCTTTTTTAACGCGTCGTGTGTAGAGATGTTGCCATCAAACCAATGAAAGTCCCCTTGTGTTTTATTTACTACATTAAGAACAATACCTAATGTTGTAGATTTTCCACTTCCATTTGGGCCTAAAATGCCATAGACATTGCCTTTGTTAATGGTGAAAGTTAGATTTTTAACAGCAGTTAAATAGCCGAATTTCTTTGTAAGATTACTAATGGTAAGTATTGGTTCCAAATTGATAAAGATTGGTTAGTTATAAAATAAGACGAACTAATAGTGATATTGTTACAGCATAAAAATAGAAAGTATTAATTTAGTTCTGAATTTAATGTTATGGAAGATTTAAAAATTTCAAAAAAGAAACCGTCATACCCAATAAGCCCTAAGCTGCAATCATATTTGGAAAGATATGACAGAAATATGCGTTCGCCTATTGTTTATGATGATTTAATGCGTTTTCAAGGTTCTATTGTTGTTTATGACGAGGATGATGAAGATACGTTATGGGTTAGAGTGTATTACAATGAATTTGAAAGAGAAGAAATAGATTTTGCCTTAAAACGGGTGTATTCTAACTTGATTTCTGATGGAAATGAATACATTTTTAAGTATTTAAATGTCGATTCTATTGATTTTTGCACCTTCGGTAATTCTCAGCCTTTTAGAATTAAAGTTCGAAATATTTTGAATGATAATTATACTAATTTCTATGTTAAGAAAGCCGATGCATCTCGAGTTTATGGTCTAGAATTAGAACATATGTTGTCGCCTTATTATCTTAACTTTTTGGTATATAAGGATACGCTAGTAGAAGAACATATAGCGGGAATTCCTGGTGATGTTTTTATGAAAGATATGCTGCCAAAATGTACCCCTGGCGAACAATCTCAAATAGCTAAAGAATTTGTGAAGTTTAATGAGCGTTGTTTAATTAGGCTTTTAGGTGATATGAGATCTTATAATTATGTCATTGTGCCAACACATGATTTTGATCATGTTGTTTATAAAATTAGAGCTATAGATTTTGATCAGCAAAATTATGAAGGAAAACTAAATATTTACAGACCTCAGTTTTTTAAAGAGAACTATGACATGGTAAAACTGGTGAGAAATAAAATTCAAAAAGAATCAGTTGATCAATATAAAATTGAAGAGCGCTCTATTGTTGCAAGACGTATGATTAGTTTTAATAGCCGAATAAATTTACTGTTAGATTGTATGATAAATGATACGCTTTCTACGCAAGAACATATTGAAATGTTACGAGAAGAAATTTATAATTTCACTCACGATTTAGAGTTTAGACGAAGTGAAGGTATGGGTAGTATACTAAAAAATGCCTTAGATTTCGTGAAACGAAATTACCAAGGCATTAATATGAAAAATTTTCTTTAGTTTATTTTAATTCCAATTTTCATCAAAATTTAAATTATCGTAATCGTCAAGATCTAAATCATCGTCAAATTCGTTATACTCATCTTCGTCCTCTTCAGCTTCAAAAGTTTTTTCTGGAGCTTCATCAGGGATTTGACCATGTACAAACATTAAATTTGGGTAATCGGTACCTTCAGCTTCTTCTACAATTTCACCTAATTCTACGTAGAATGTCCACATGTTCATAAAATCGTAAACGTATATTAAACGTGTTGCAGCTTCGTGAATCAAAGAATTAATGATGGTTTCGTTCATCATTTTTACTTCATTTCCAGCTTCACTCATGTCCATCATAGCGATTTCTTCACCTTGATTCCATTGGTCATCACTAACATAAAACGAGGCCATTTGCATACCATCAAACCCAAAAGATTGAGTAATAGTATTATGTAGGTCTTCCATGGTATCGCTTTCGCGGATTTCTATATCGCGGAATACATCTTCTTCTGTATCGTTGTCTAGTATAATTCTAAATCTGTAAATCATGCTGCAAAGTTAAATATTTTTTAATTATTTAGTAAAGCGATGTAGGGTAAAAGTCATTGCACTTAATAAAATAAAAGCACCAACTTGATGTAGAACACCTAACATAACCGGAACTGCAAGAACTAAGGTTAAAACCCCTAATAAAAACTGAACACCAACCATTATTAAAAGCAAGTTGATCCCTTTAGTTTGCAAAGCAGTTAATTTAGTTCGTTTTGCCTTATACCAAATTGCTAGGATAAAAATTACCACAACATAAGCCATCGTTCTGTGTACAAATTGAACACCACTTTTACCTTCAAAAAAGTTAAGGTAAACAGGGCTGTATTCAATAAATACAGTTTCGTGTATCCATTTACCATCACTCATTAATGGCCAATGGTTATGAATCCAACCAGCGTCTAAACCAGCGACAAAAGCGCCATAAATAATTTGAATAATAAGAACGCCTAAACCAATTCTTATAAAGTTTCTTAATTTTTTGTCAATCACTTTTTTCTCAGGAAGCATTAAATCTAAAGCAACCCAAAATGTGTAAGCAAAGGTTAAAAATGCTGTCGTTAAGTGTGCTGCTAGTCTAAAATGACTCACATTAGGCTCATCTACTAAACCAGATTTTACCATATACCATCCTAAAAAACCTTGAAAACCTCCTAAAATAAGTAGAATAACAGATTTTTTGACAGTAGATTTAGATAGTCGTTTTTTAATTAAGAAATAAATAAAAGGAATGATAAAAACCATACCGATAAAACGACCAATCACTCTATGAATCCATTCCCAGAAATAAATATCTTTAAATTCTTCTAAGTTGAAGTGATTGTGTAATTTTTGATATTCAGGATACTGCTTGTAAAGTTCGAAGGCTTCATTCCATTCTACTTCATTCATTGGAGGAATTGTTCCTGAAATTAATTTGTAATTGGAGATTGATAAGCCAGAATGTGTTAGTCTAGTGATACCACCGACAATAACCATAATGAAAATTAAAGCACAACCTGTCAATAACCAGTAAATAACTGCCTTATTTTCTTTAGTTTGATGAGCCATAAATACAAGAATTAATATTATTTTACTGTTTACTGTTTACTGCTTACTGCTACAAGTCCTAAATCCTTCCCTCGTTTTAGCATCAACTCAAAAGCGGCTGCATGTTCATTAGGGATTTCACCTTCTAAAATAGCTTCTTTTATAGTCTCTTTAATTAATCCAATTTCTCTTGAAGGTTTTAAATTAAAGGTTTCCATAATTTCTTCACCTGAAACAGGTGGTTGAAAATTTCGAACTTGATCGCGTTCTTCAACTTCAACAATTTTATCTCTAACTTTCTGAAAGTTATTATGATATTTTTTAAATTTCTTTGGATTTTTAGTTGTGATATCTGCTTCACAAAGCGTCATTAAATCTTCTACATTATCTCCTGCATCAAAAACCAAACGTCGTACGGCAGAATCTGTAACTTCTGAAGCTAAGACAATAGGTCGAGAACTCATAAAAACCATTTTCTGAACAAATTTCATTTTGTCATTCAATGGCATTTTTAAACGTTTAAAGAGTTTGTAAACCATTTTAGAACCTACAAATTCGTGCGCATGGAAGGTCCAACCAATTTTTTTATGAAATTTTTTAGTTGGTGCTTTTCCTATGTCATGTAACAATGCAGCCCAACGTAACCAAAGGTTATCCGTAGTTTTAGCAATGTTATCTACAACTTCTAAAGTGTGATAAAAATTATCTTTATGGCGTTGGCCTTCAATTTCATCAATACCTTTAAGCGCTGTTAATTCTGGTAAAATATATTGAAGAAGTCCTGTTTGTTCTAAATGAATAAAACCAATAGAAGGTGTTTTACTTTCTAAAATTTTATGGAGTTCAACAACAATACGCTCTTTGGTAATAATTGTAATGCGATCTTTATTATCAGCAATGGCTTTTAGCGATGTCTCTTCAATTTTAAAATTGAGTTGGGTAGCAAAACGAATAGCACGCATCATGCGTAACGGGTCGTCGCTATAAGTAATATCAGGATTTAAAGGTGTACGAATAATTCCTTTGTCTAAATCACTAAGGCCATCAAAAGGATCTAAAAGTTCTCCAAAATTGTTTTCATTTAAGCTTAAAGCTAAAGCGTTAATCGTAAAATCGCGTCGGTTTTGGTCATCTTTAAGCGTGCCATTTTCAACAACAGGATTTCTACTATTTTCGTTATAACTTTCTTTACGTGCACCTACAAATTCAATTTCAATATCATCATAACGTAACATTGCTGTTCCGTAAGTTTTAAAAACCTGAACTTTAGGATGGTTTGGTAAATTTTTAGCGACTTGTTTAGCTAATTCAATACCGCTACCTACAGCAACCACATCAATATCTTTTGCATCACCTCGTTCTAAAAGATAGTCGCGTACAAAGCCGCCAATGACGTAGCTTTCTACTTGCAATTCTTCTGCAGATTGAGTGATGTATTTAAATATGCTGTGCTTTAATGCTTGTTTGTGATTCATAGGATAATTGAAAGTACAGAGGCTCTAAAATGAATTAAAAAGGAACTGTATTTTTTAGCTGCGCAAAGATACGACACAAGGCCAATTTTTTAAAATGAATATTACCCTTTTTAACATAGAAGAATAAATTAGAATTAAAATATTTTAATAATCCTCAAAAAGACCTGTAAAAAGGCTAAAGTTTTAGACGCTTTATGTCTTCTTGTGCTTTTTTAAAATCGTCGTGTTTACCAATATCTAACCAATAATCTGAAATTTGGTAATTGCTGATTTTTTTACCCTTCTCTAATAAGGTTTCAATGAGATCTGTAGCGTCAAAAAAAGTGTTTTCTGGAATAAAATCTAAACAGTCTTTTTTAAAAATGTAAATACCTGCGTTTAAGTTATACGAGTAAGAATGTTTCTTTTTAAAATTAGTAACTAATCCTTTTTTTATTTCAACCAAATCATGTGGAATAACTACGTTGTAAGGAACAGTTGCGATTAATGCATCACTTCCTTTTGAAATAAAATCTTTAAAAATAGAGTTGAAATTTACATTAGTAAGTAAATCGGCATTCATTACCAAGAGGTAATCTTTACTAAAGTTTTTAATTAATTTTAGGGCACCAATTGTACCTAAAGATTTAGGCTCTTTAATGTAATTAAAGTTAATTTGATGCTTATTGTTTTCTTTGAAATAAGCAATGATTTGGTTGCTTAAATAATTGACGGTAATGTTTATATGTTTAATTCCGTATGAAGCTAAACGGTCGGTGCAGTATTCAATTATAGGTTTGTCTCCAATCTTTAAAAGGGGTTTTGGTGTGTTTGCGGTTAAAGGCATTAAACGCTCTCCTTTACCACCAGCCATAATTACAACTTCTATTTTATGATGCATCCGTTACATTTTATGGTCTAAATATTTACCTGTTTCTTTGTGGGTAAAGTTCGGTAATGTTTTATGGAATAAAGTGATTAAATCTTCCTTTGTCCAACTTTTTTCTGCTTTTAAATGATTTATAGACTTGGTGAATGCTATTATTTTATCATTAATATTCAGTTCCGAATTGGGCTTAATAATCCCTATAGAATTAAAACGATTTAAGTCTAAAGTTTCATTCTCTGTAAAAAATAGTTCTATTTTTTTTTCGCCAGTGGTGTCACTTTTTGTTAATAAATACGGCCATTTACCAGAGAGCGGTAAAGTTTTAGCAAAGGCTCTTGCTTCATCTTCATCTTTGCATAAATAAGGCTCGTAGTCTAAGTTTTTAATAAAGTTTATAGCTATATCGGAGAAGCTAGATAGTTTAAATTTTTCATTCAATTTAGGAAAAAAAATATCGTTATTATTTCCAAATAAACAAGACATTAAGCAGAGTTGACCAGATTCTTCAGGACTTATAAAATAACGCTTAACATCGTTTGGAGCTACAATTGGTTGTTGCTTTTTAATACGTTGTTCAAAACCATGTAATAAAGAACCATCGGAAAATGCTACATTAGCAAAACGAGCTGTAGAAATACTAATTTCTTTACTTTTTTTGAATAAAAAAAGTTCCATAATTCGTTTTGAAGCTCCCATCATATTAACAGGGTCGCTCGCTTTATCTGTAGAAACACAAAAGTATTTTTTTACACCATTTTCAATGGATTGTTGAATGGTTTTTTCGGTATTAAAAATATTCACATCAATCATTCGCATTAATGTAAACGGATCTTCTTCACTCCGAACGTGCTTTAATGCTGAAAGATTAAGAACGTAGTCGTATTTTCCGTCGGCGTTAATAAATGCATCATACGTAATAGAGCCAATATCTAGAGCAAAGGTTTTAAAATCACCATTAATATAGCCGTAAGAACTTCGTAAATCTCTCACTAATTCTACTAAATTGTTTTCGCTAATGTCTACGACATGCAGTTTAGCGGGGTTATGTTTAAAAATTTCCTTAGTAACGGCTTGTCCTATCGAACCAGCTCCGCCAAGCACTAAGAATCTTGAAGATGAGACAATTGTATTTAATTTGTTATGATATTTATTGACATCACTTTTAAACAATTCATCTTCTCTATTGATGAGGTTTAGTATGTTGTTTTTGTTGGCTTGATTGTAATTCATAAGAGTAATTAAAACGACATAACTGTGTTCTATGGTATTGTAAAGATACGATTCGGAACCAATGTTTGAAAATTCATTAATTTATCACCAATCAAATGATATTGATTTGAAAATACTTCATTATTTATAAAATATAGTAAATAACTATTAATATTTTTGTCATTCAACAAATCGAGCTATTTTAATATGAATTTTTTTAAAAAAAAATATTATCAAATACTTACAAAGTATCTGCAGAATAAACCTAATAAAGTTGTGGAGTATTTAAAAAGCTCATATTATTTGAAAAATGAGAAGGATCTCAATATTGAAAACCCAAAAGAGATTTCTGAAAAAATTCAATGGTTAAAATTGAATTTATATACAGAAGCATACAAAGATTATGTAGATAAATATGAAGTTAGGTCTCATATAAAAAAAGTTTTGGGGCCTGAATATCTCGTTGATATCATTGGTGTTTATGATAATGTAGACGATATTGATTTTGAAAGCTTGCCAAATAAATTTGTTATGAAAGGAACACATGGTTCTGGTTATAACATAATCGCAGAGGATAAAACTAGCTTAGATTGGCAGAAAACGAAAAGAGAGCTTAATAAATATTTATCATTGAATTATTACGATAAATATAAAGAGCTTATATATAAAGATATAAAACCTAGAATTCTAGTTGAATATTTTTTAGATCAGCTTGGTGATGCGGCTATTGTAGATTATAAATTTTTGTGCTTTCAAGGAGAACCAAAATATATATATGCTAAAGCAGAAGAGGATGGTATAAGAAAGAGGTCTTATTATGACATGGAGTGGAATAAAATAGAGTTGCCATCTGAAAAATCAAATTATTTAAGGCGCGCATTAGATAAACCAGAGAACTTTGATGAAATGGTTGAGACAGCTAGAAAACTAGCTAAGGATTTTATTTTTATACGTGTAGATTTATACTCTATACAAGGGAAAATATATTTTGGTGAATTAACTTTTTTTCCAAAGAGTGGTATGAAACGCGTTATGTCAGAACCTCTTAATCAAATAATGGGGGACTTGATACAACTGCCTAACGAAGCTCATGCTTAAATAATTCATCAAACATTTTTTTAGCAATAACCGATTTAGTGAAATTATCTAAAAGATACTGGTAACCATTGGTTGTTAACCTGTCTTGAAGTGCTTTATCATTCATTAATAGCGTTACTTTAGAGGCAAAATCTTTTGGATTACCAACTTTTGCTAAAAGACCAGTTTCTCCATCTACAATAACTTCTGATATTCCTCCGGCATCAGCAGCAACAATTGAAACTTTACACGCATAAGACTCTAATAGTACGCCACCGGTAGGCTCATTGTTAGAAGTGAATAGAAACAAATCAAACTCAGGTAAAATCTCAGGAACATCGCGTCTAAAACCAGTAAAGATTATATGCTCTGTTAAGCCTTTTTCATCAACATAATTTTTGATGTCTTGTTCCATGCTGCCTTTTCCAACTAAGATGTATTTAGCTTTAAAGGCATTTTCTTTTGCTAAAATTTCAACAGTATCGACCCAAGTATAGTGATCTTTAAAACCTGTGAATTCAGCAATGTTTCCAATTAATTTATAATCTTCAGAGATATTAAATTCTTTATGTAACAGTCCTGTAGGTGCTTGTTTCTGAAATTTATTAATATCAGTAACACTACCAATAACAGAAAGTCTGCTATGATCTTTAACGGCAAATTTTAAAGATTCTACAACAGGCTGAGACACGCAAATAATTTTTTTAATGCCTTTATAATTGTATTTCCATTTTCTAAAAAAGTTAGTGTCTACACGTTTTATAAGTGTACGACAAAGGACTAGAGGTACTTTCATGCCGTAAATAAAATGAGAAAGTACAGCCAATGTATGTGCCTTACTACTATGAATAAATATAACGGTTGCTCTTTTTTCTTTTGCTAATTTTTTAAATGTTTTTGCATAAGATAAACTGTATTCCGATTTATATTCAAACGGAATAACTTGCATTTCTTTCTCGGTTGCAATACGATATAATTCAGAATCGATAGGGCAAACAATCCATTGATCTTCTACATGTCCTTCAGCTTTAAAAGCTTCATATAAATAGATGATTTTTTGTTCGTGTCCACGCCAACCATTAGAGGCTGTAAATTGTATTAATCGCATTGATGAGATGTTTGATTGTAGTGATTGATGTAAAAATAAGGATTATAAGCTTACTTAATCTTATATAAACCTGCTGCTTTTTTTAATTTTTTACTCATTAAGACGTAATTAACGTAAAGCTTGTTTTTAAAACTTAAGTAGCGCCATTCTTTATGAGGAATAATATTTTTTGAAACCTTTATATTGATTTCATCTGAAACAATAAAGTCGGTTTTTATATCATCCCAACTTACATTATCGTAACCATCAAATTCGTTCACTTTATTTTTTTCGTGAATAATAGACATCCATAAACGTTGATTTGCAATTTCTATACGTCTCGATTCTTTTTTCCACATGTTATGGTCGCTGAACCAAACGGTTTTTGGTGTCTCATTTTTTTCAATCAGACTAATAAAAGGGTTAAAAATATGTTCTTTCTTACCTAACATGATGTCTGGTGAAACTTGAAGCGAATAACCTTTTAATATATCAATAGCCATAAAATCTTGTGATTTAAACTGCTGTTGAATGGTTGAGATATAATCCTTGTGAATACAGTCGTCATTATCAATTCGAGATGTAATAATATAAGGACTGTCTTTACTATCTTCAGTTATATATGATTTTATAGACGAATGAAAAGCATCCATTCCGTCAATATAAAAAGCCTTAAAATGTGGGAAAGGTTTTAAAAGTGCTTCAATTTCAGTCTTAAAATTAGCATCTGTTGTGGCGTCAAAAAAAAGTAACCATTTAAAATTGGTATTGGTTTGACTAGCAACTGAAGGAAGACAAAAATTACTAAATAATCCAATTCTATGCGTCATCCATTCACGTGTTAATAACGTTTCGTTATTCTTAGTGACATCCCAATTTTTATTTTTGAGATTAAAACGAGTGATGAGATAGTGTTTAAACATTGAAAATTATTAAGTGTGGACAAATTTACAGAAATATTTGGAAGTCTTTCGGCTATAATTGAAGCGGCTTTTAATCTTTCGTCCAAAGAATTAAATACCTACTTTTGCAGCCAAAGATTACTATTGTTTATTATATGTCTGTAACCGTAAAAATTCAAGATAATTCAACATTAACGAAAGAACAGTTAATGCACGCCATCGAAAACTTTGACCAACAAGGTGAAATGATTGGTAATGGTTACCGAAATGTCATAAAAATATTGACGATTGGCGGTGAACGCTATAATATTAAGGAGTTTAAGGTGCCTAACTTGGTAAATAAAATTGTTTATCGTTTTTTTAGAAAAAGTAAAGCCGAACGTTCTTTTTTATACGCAAAACGCTTACTTAAGGCAGGGATTTTAACACCAACACCAGAGGCTTTTGTTGAGTATAAATCCGCTTTTACCTTTGGAAGTAGTTATTATATTAGTAAGCAGTTAGAATATGATTTTACAATTAGAAAGCTTGTAGATGATCCAACATGTGATGATTACGATAATATTCTAAGAAAGTTTACACAGTTTACTTATCGCTTGCATGAAAACGGAATTCATTTCTTAGACCATTCGCCAGGTAATACGCTAATTAAAAAAGAAGGTGATGACTATAAATTTTATTTGGTAGATCTTAACCGAATGGATTTTAAAACTTTAAGTTATGATGAGCGTTTAGCTAATTTTGCACGTTTATCACCTAAAGATTATATGCTTGAAGTTTTAAGTGATGAATATGCCAAACTTATTGGTAAACCTCACGATGAAGTTAAAGAACGCATGTTGTTTTTCTCTCAAAAATTTTCACTAAGCTTTAAAAAGAAAGAAGCTTTTAAGAGAAAGTATTTTTTCTGGAGAAAGAAAAAACATTAAGATTTTTTATTCAACTCGCGTAATTTTGCATACTTCAAAAAGCGAATATGAGCAGTTTGTACAGAAATATAGAAACCATTAAAGCCATCTAAAAAGCCTAGTTTTATTACATAAGATTGAAAAAAGGCCCAAGTCGGATTTACAATAATTTTAAAAAGTGATGATTTTTTTCCTTTATCGTAATAAGCTTGAGCAGAAATTGATGTGAATTTTTCAATTTGTTGATTGTGCTCAGAATACGACTGATAATTACTATGTAAAATATCGCCTTTTAATTTTCCGACTTTCGAATCTTTAGAGTTTAGGTTAACCGTTTCGTGTATTTTATAGCCAGACCAAGATGCTTTTGTTTTATCAAAAACACGTATTTTTTTTTCAGGATACCAAGTGGTGTGCTTAATCCATTGACCACAAAAATTATTAAAACGATTAACGTAATACCCATCAAATTTCCAATTAGATTTCAGATTTATAATCGATTCCTGAAGCGTTTCAGATAAGGCTTCATCTCCATCTAAAGCTACTACATGATTATGTGTTGTTTGCGATAAAGCAAAATTCTTTTGTTCTGTATACCCTAAAAATTTTTGCTCAATAAAAGTGACGTTATACTTTTTGCAAATACTTTTAGTTTTATCGGTAGAAAAAGAATCTACAACTATTATTTCATCTACAACATTAGCCAGAGATTTTAAACATTTTTCAATATTTAATTCTTCGTTAAATGTAATTATAACTCCAGATAGTTTAAGCATAGTTGTGTTTTTACAATTGTAAAAATAGTATTTTTGTGCTATGGAATCTAATACTAAAGCTACTGTAATTATAAGTACGTACAATAAACCAAATTGGTTAGCAATGGTGCTTTATAGTTATAGCTTACAAACGATAACTGATTTTGAAATTGTTATAGCAGATGATGGTTCAGATGAAAAAACAAAAACCGTAGTTGACCAATTTTCTTCAGAAACAGAATTAAAAGTGATTCATGTTTGGCATAAAGATGAAGGATTTCAGAAAACTAAAATTCTGAATAAAGCTATTACGGCTTCGAATTCAGATTATCTCATTTTTACTGATGGCGATTGTATTGCAAGACAAGATTTTGTAGAAACACATTTACGTTTGCGCAAAAAAAACAGAGCGCTTTCTGGTGGCTATTTTAAGTTGGTAGAAAGTGTTACAGAATTAATGAGTAAAAGCGTTATTTCTAAACAACATTGTTTTAATAAGTCTTGGCTTATAGAAGTAGGTCAGCCCAAAAGTTTTAAGCTCAATAAGCTAACCAAATCCAGGCAGAAAGCTATTTTTTTAAATACAATTACACCAACAAAAGCCACTTTTGATGGTATGAATGTATCGTGTTACAAAGCAGATATTTTAGCGGTGAATGGTTTTGATGAACGTATGGAATATGGCGGATTAGATAGAGAAGTAGGGGAGCGCATGATGAACAATGGTGTTAAATTTAAACAAGTACGTTATAGTTGTATTTGTGTACATTTGCATCACGATAGACCTTATAAAAATGAAAAAGCTTTAGCTTTAAATCAGCAAATAAGGAAAGAAACAAAACAGAATAAAGCAACCTATACCAATTTTGGTATAATAAAAGCATAGACAATGGCACTACCTAAAATAACAGTGATTATTGCAACCTATAATAAAATAGATTGGTTAGAGAAAGTTCTATACGGTTACAGTGTACAGACTTATAAAGATTTTGATATTATTATTGCAGACGATGGTTCTACCAATGAAACCAAAGTTCTTATTGATAAATTTAACGAAAATTACCCAGTAAATATTACACATGCTTGGCATGAAGATAAAGGATATAGACGTCAAAAAATATTGAACGAAACTATTGTTATGGCTAAAAATGAATATATTTTGTTTACAGATGGAGATTGTATTCCGCGTGAAGATTTTGTAGAAACACATGCCAAATTTGCAGAAAAAGGTTATTTCTTATCTGGCGGATATTGTAAACTTAATATGGATTTAAGTGAAACTATTTCTGAAGATGATATTACATCTCACAATTGTTTTGATGTAAAATGGTTAAAATCTAAAGGAGAATTAGGAAGTAAAAACACGTTAAAATTATCTGTAAAAGATGGTTTAGCTAGTTTTTTAGATGTCGTTACACCAACAGGAGCAACGTTTAATAACTGTAATTCTTCTGCATGGAAAGCAGATTTAATTGCTATTAATGGTTACGATGAGCGTATGCAATATGGTGGGCCAGATAGAGAATTAGGAGAGCGCTTAGTAAATTTTGGAATGAAGACGAAGCAAATTCGTTATAAAGCAATCGTTTTACATTTAGATCACGCAAGAGGTTATAAAACTCAAGAATCTTTAGATAGAAACTTAGCGATTAGAGCTAAAGTGAAAAAAGAAAACTTGAAATGGACAGAATTCGGAATTAAGAAAGCCTAATTCAATCGCTTTAAAAATTCTTTTAATTCACTTTCAAAATAAGAAGGCTTAAAATCTAAATATAATTCTGAAGCTTTTGATTTTAAGATTTTTGGGTGTTTAATATTTTGATAAGGCGCTTTATTATAATCTTTAAGATGGGTAGAAACATGTTTTTGTCCATCATCAAACATATTCCAAGCTTCTTTTTTAATCCAAGGAGAAAATATAGTAAATGTTGGTATATATAATGCTTTTGCCATATTAATTGCGCCACCTTCATTTCCTATTAAAGCATCGCAGTAAGATGTAATTGCTAAAAAGCTTCTTAAACTTTTTCCGAAAACTTTAAAATAAACTTTCTTTTTAGTTTCTGCTGTGCATAAATCTAAAATGGCTTTAGCGTCAGCTTCTTGTTTAGGAATGTAATTAAATAAAATTTGACTATCAGGTTGCTCTAAAACAATCTGATCTATCACTTTTGCCATGTATTCAAAAGGATAGGTTTTGTTACTTCCGCTACCTAAAACGCCAATCATAAATAATAGTTTCTCTAAATCTATATGATTAGATTCTAAAAATAGTTTGGCTTCATTTTTTTCATTCTCTGTAAGATATATTTTTGGCCTTACAATTTTTAAAGGATCAATATCTAAAGGGGTTAGTAGTTGTAATCGATTTTCAATAGCTAAACCAGCATTGGTGTCAGCTTTTAATTTATGTTTAAAAGTGTGATTGTAGATTAAGGATTTTTGACCTTTATTAATTGATATTTTAGTTTTAGCTTTAGATAAAAAAGTGATTAGTTTACTCGATAATTTGATGTAAACATCAATAACAACATCAAAACTTTCTTTGTTTAAATCTTTAGCAAATTTGAAAAGTTTTAATTTACTCTTTTCATGCTCTGGAGTGAAAAAATGAAAGTAATCAACAAAAGGATTATTTTCAACTACAGGAAATGTATGTGAATTAATCACATAATGTAATTCTGAATTTGGATATTTCTGTTTAATGGCTTCAAACAAAATACTTGTTGCCAAAACATCACCAATCATTTTCTGTTGAATAACTAAAATTTTCATACTTAAAGTTAAAAAAAATCCAACTGCAAATCAATTTATCACAGTTGGATTATTATATTTTTTCAATTTAGTAACGTATTATACAGCTACATCATATTCACGTAAAGCATCATTTAAAGAGGTCTTTTTATTAGTGCTTTCTTTACGTTTTCCTATAATTAATGCACAAGGCACTTGGAATTCGCCAGCCGCAAACTTTTTAGTGTAACTACCAGGAATCACTACAGAACGTGCAGGTATAACACCTTTAGTTTCTACAGGTTTGTCTCCAGTAACATCTATAATTTTAGTGCTCATTGTTAAAACAACGTTAGCACCTAAAACAGCCTCTTTTTCTACGCGTACGCCTTCAACAACAATACAACGAGAGCCAATAAATGCACCATCTTCAATAATTACAGGAGCAGCTTGTAATGGTTCTAAAACGCCACCAATACCAACACCTCCAGAAAGATGTACATTTTTACCAATTTGAGCACAACTACCCACAGTAGCCCATGTATCGACCATAGTTCCTTCGTCTACGTATGCACCAATATTTACATAACTTGGCATTAAAATTGTGCCAGAAGAAATGTAAGCACCATGTCTTGCTACTGCGTTTGGTACAACTCTAATTCCTTTAGAGGCATAACCACGCTTTAGTGGAATTTTATCATGATATTCAAAAATGCCAACTTCAAAAGTTTCCATTTTCTGAATTGGGAAATATAAAACTACCGCTTTTTTAACCCATTCATTAACTTGCCAACCATCGGTAGTAGGTTCTGCTACACGTAATGTACCAGCATCAACTAAATCTACGACACTTCTAATAGCATCAATGGTTACTTTATTTGTTAAAAGAGAGCGATCGTCCCAAGCATTTTCTATTACAGACTGTAGTTGTTTCATAAAATCAATAGTTTTTTTGTCAAAGATACTTTTATAATAACTGAAGCTAAAATACTTTAAGAAAAAAATGTGACCCATCAGAAAATGTAGTGTCTTAATAATAGTTAAGAGTATGATTTATTTTTTAGAGGGAGTAGATCATTACATTAATTCGGTTAAATTGATTGTTTAAAAACGCTTCCTTATTATAAGGAAGCGTTTTTTATTACCTTATCTTTGTATAATGGGAAGAATATTAGCTATAGATTATGGTACAAAACGAACAGGATTAGCTGTTACAGATGAAATGCAAATTATAGCATCTGGACTTACTACTGTAGATACAAAACAATTGCTTGAGTATTTAAAAAAATATGTTTTAGCAGAAAAGGTTGAAAAAATTGTAGTGGGTTTACCAAAACAAATGGACAATACACCTTCTGAAAGTGAGGTTTATATTCAAAAATTCTTAAAACAATTGTTAAAAGAAATTCCTCAAATCCCTGTTGATCGCGTCGATGAACGTTTTACATCAAAAATGGCATTTCAGACGATGATTGATAGCGGATTGAAGAAAAAACAACGTAAAAATAAAGCATTAGTTGATGAAATTAGTGCGACGCTTATTTTACAAAGTTATCTTTCTAGTGCACAATAATAAGAGCCTTTGTTATAGCCCTAATTTAAACTTAGAATAATTTCAAATTAAGTTTTAGGCTATTAAGCAGTAATGTTTTAGATATAAAGCTTTAGAATTTAGTTTTTGAAATTCTGAATATTATCAGAGAATTTGGTACTTTTGCACCCGAAAATAAAAGAATTATGATTTTACCTATCGTAGCCTACGGCGATGCTGTTCTAAAGAAAGAGGCTAAGGAAATTGACAAAGATTATCCTAAAATAAATGAACTTATAGACAATATGTACGAAACCATGTATGGTGCGTACGGAGTTGGTTTAGCGGCACCTCAAATAGGTTTAGCAATTCGTTTATTTATAGTAGATACAAGTCCTTTTGCAGATGATGAAGATCTTTCTGAAAAAGAAAGTGAGCAAATGAAGAACTTCAAAAAAACGTTCATAAATGCTCAGATTTTAGATGAAGAAGGTGAAGAATGGGCTTTTAATGAAGGTTGTTTAAGTATACCAGATGTAAGAGAAGACGTTTTTAGAAAACCAAAAATTAAAATTCAATATCAAGATGAAAATTTTGAAACCCATGTTGAAGAATATGATGGTTTAATTGCTCGAGTAATTCAGCATGAATATGATCATATTGATGGTATTTTATTTACAGATAAATTATCTTCATTTAAAAGACGATTAATAAAAGGAAAACTTACCAATATTTCAAAAGGTAAGATTAAAATAGATTACAGAATGCGTTTTCCTGCAATGAGCAAAAAACGCTAATAATATATATATGAGTTTAGACAAAATTTTATCAATATCAGGTAAGCCTGGTTTATACCAAATAGTAGCACAGACAAGATCTGGTGCTGTTGTAGAATCTTTAGTAGATAAAAAGCGTATCACTGTTGGTGCACACAGTAATATCAGTATTCTTAGCGAAATCGCTATTTATACATTAACAGAAGAAGTACCATTAAGAGAAGTTCTTAAAAAAATTAAGGAAAAGGAAAATGGTGAGCCAACTTCTATTAGTCATAAAGATGGTAAAGATGCTTTAGAGGAGTTTTTCTTTGAAGTTTTACCAGATTATGATGAAGACCGTGTATACCCTTCAGATATTAAGAAGGTTATTCAATGGTATAATTTACTTCAAAAAAATGAACTTTTAGGATCATTAGAAGAAATAAAAGAAGAAAAAGAGACTTCAGAAGAAGAATAAAAATGTCTGACAAAAAAGCCCAATTAAAAGCCTTTGAGCGTTTGTTAATTATCATGGATGAGTTGCGAGAGCAATGTCCGTGGGATAAAAAACAAACTATGGAAACCTTACGTCATCTTACTATTGAAGAAGTTTACGAACTTGGTGATGCCATTTTAGATGATGATTTAGAAGAGGTTAAAAAGGAATTGGGAGATGTCTTACTTCATATTGTTTTTTATTCTAAAATAGGAAGTGAAACAAATACTTTTAATATCGCAGATGTTTGTAATAGCATCTGCGATAAACTTATAAGTCGCCATCCTCATATTTACGGCGATGTTGTTGTTAAAGATGAAGCTGAAGTAAAGCGGAATTGGGAACAATTGAAGTTAAAAGAAGGTAAAACTAGTGTTTTAGAAGGTGTACCAAGAAGTTTGCCTGCTATGGTAAAAGCGAGTCGCATACAAGAAAAAGTAGCTGGCGTTGGTTTTGATTGGGAAGAGCCACAACAAGTTTTTGCAAAAGTAGAGGAGGAGCTCGAAGAGTTGCGAGTTGAAATTGAAAAAGGTGATCAAGACGCTATTGAAAGTGAATTTGGGGATGTAATGTTCTCGATGATTAACTATGCACGCTTTCTTAATGTAAGTCCTGAAAATGCATTAGAGCGCACCAATAAGAAATTTATAAAACGCTTTCAATACCTTGAAAGCAAAGCAAAGTCTATGGACAAATCTTTAAAAGATATGACACTTTCTGAGATGGATGTCTTTTGGGAAGAAGCAAAGTTACTCTAATACTTTGCGATTTTTTACTGCTTAATTAGAAACTCAAGCATTTAAAATATACTTATTATTAAGTCTTAAAATAATTATAGATAAAATTCACTTTGAGGTGTTTTATCTATAATTTTAATAAGATGTAGCTTCATATTTAGATGAAATTACAACCTGAATAATTAGTGATTTGTTAAATTCATTAAAAAGTTTCGAACTAAACATCCAAAACTATTTTCTGTACGTAAATACTGTATATAAGAACTACCAAAGTTTTTATAATCTTAGTAGGATATCTTAATTATTATTTAAGCGGTTATAATTAAGATTAATTTAGTTTAGTTAGGGCAAAACCCATCTGTTGAATCAGATGGGTTTTGATATTTTTAACCTTTTTTTATATTAAAAAAAACTATTTTTTATTCAGTGACTTCACCCCAGTTCTCCCCAGTTTTTATTCTGTAGAGTTGCATCTCAGAAATCCCGAATTGCTTCGCTATCATCTTAAGTCTTGTTCTACGATTAGGATCGTTTATCTTCCGTTTTATGAACTTAACTTTAGTCTCTGTTAGTTTAGCTGTTGAAGGCTTTTTTCGTTTAATATTTTTAAATTGTGGGTTTTTAAACTGATGTAATTCTTTCTCTCTTTTGGTAGCCCATTTTAAATTTTCTACACGATTATCAGTTTTATCATAATTTAAATGAATGACAAAAATTCCGTCGTTTTGTTCTAAAAAATGCTGTGCAACAAGCTTATGAACATATCTACTTGTTAATTTTCCATTTTTCTTTTGTTTGAGCGGTAAATTTTGGTAACCATTAATATAGTATTTCTTAACTAGAAAATCCTCTTCAGTTTTACAGTTAATAAGTCTACCATAATTAGAAATTTTAAATTTCTCTTTTTCTGAAATGTTTTCATCAAAAATTATGGTCTTCCATTCCTCTTTCCAGTTGTCTCTTATCATTTTGGTTTTATATTATAGCGCTAATTAAAAAACTAGCTATACATTCCACGTACTTTAGTCAGCTTTGCTTTCCAAGTATCTAAATCAGTTTTATGTTTTGCAATGTTTTTATGAACATCTTTAACTAACGGATTATCTGATTTTACGTTAGAAAAGAACTGTAAGTTATTTTCTAATTGGTTAATTTCAGATTTAATTTCGTCAATACGTTTTTTAATAAAATTATATTCGTTATCAAGTAATCTTGTATCATTAGGATCTGCTAAATTTTCAAGCTTGCTTTCAAATTTAATCATTTCAACTTTAGACTTGTCCATTTTAACTTTGTCAAAAGCGTCATCTATAGCCTTGTAGAATTTACCATCAATATAACGTTTGTTTTGTGGTACATATCCGATCTCTTTCCACTCAGCGATTTTATCTTGTAACGTTTTAATATCAGCTTTAGGATCTTCAGTAAGTTCTAAAGTTTTAAGTTGATCTAAAAGCTTTACTTTTTTATCAAACGCATCAAACAAATGTTGATCTTTTGCTTTACGTTCTTGGTGCATTCTGTCAAAATAATGGTTACAAGCTTTTTTAAACTGTTTCCATATTTTGTCACTATCACGTCTTGGAACATGTCCTATTTTCTTCCATTCATCTTGAATTTTCTTCATTAATGGAGTAATAGTTGCAAAATCTTCACCGTCTTTATTGTCTTCTGCAATTTGAATTAAATCTTTTTTCTTTTTAAGATTATCAAATTGATCTTTCTTTAAATCTTTATAAAAGCTATTTTTTCCTCTATTGAAAGTTCTAACAGCTCCTTTAAATTTAGCCCAAGTACCTTCATTAACTTTTAATGGTACTTTTCCAGCTTTAAAGAAGGCGTCTCTTAAAGTTTCGATTTCTTTAATATTGTTTTGCCAAGCACTATGAGACGTACTTTTCTTTTCTGCGATAGCAGTTATTTGTGCAATAATTTCTTCTTTACGCTCTAGATTTTTTTCGTGCGCTTTATCCATATCAGCAAAATAAGCTTGGCGCTTATCGTGGATTGCTTTGGTGGCTTTACTAAAACGTTCCCAAATTTCTTCTCTATGTTCTTTACCTACAGGTCCAAGTTCTTCTTTCCAAAGTTTATGTAAAACTTGTAATTCCCTAAAAGAACGATTGGTGTTTTCGTCTTCCGCTAATTCTTCAGCACGTTCTATGATTTTTAATTTCTGATCATAGTTGTGTTTGAAATCCATATCTCTCAAATCATTATTGAGATGTAAAAAGTCGTAAAAGCGTTCTACATGATGGTGATAGGTGTTCCAAGCATTGTTATACTTATCTCTAGGAATAGGTCCGGCTGTTCTCCACTTATCTTGTAACTCTTTGAAGTTTTTATAAGTTGTACCCATGTTTTCTTCAACACCAAGTAAACCTTTAATATCTTCAATAATTTGCAATCTATTTTCAAGATTTTGCTTAAGGTTCTGCTCGCGTTCCTTGTAATAAGCATTTATATTTTGCTTATAATCTTTATATAATGAATTGAATTGCTTTTTGGTATCGTTGGTATAATAAAAGTCTATTTCATTACCACCTTCTTCAATGAATTCTTCTTTTTTCTCGTCTAGAAGTTCACTAAATTTAGCATTAAACTCGCTTTTTATCTCATTGATATGTTTAGATATCGTTTGAACTTTGTGTCTTTCTAAAAGTCTACTTGTTTCTGCAACTAACTCATCCATTGTCATGGCATGATAGTCTTTCTCTTCAACTTCATGACGTTCTGCATTAGATTCGTCTTCAGCATCTTCTGCATTAGAAGCTTCAATCTCATCAACTAAATCATCTTTAACGACTTCAGTTGTGTGTTCTGTAACTTGTTCTTCACTGCTCGTTTCTTCTTCTAGTTTTTCAATTTCTGAAGGAACTTCAGTTTTTATTTCAGTTTGTACTTTTGGAGTAGCTTCTGTTGATTCTACTTCTTTTTTTCCATCTGCGTCTTGCAGGTTATCATTCTCAGACATGTGTCAATTTATTTAATAATAAGTTGTTAAAGATACTAACAAGTGGCTTAACTACAAAGGAAATGCCCTATTGGTTATATTTTAGTGTTTATTCCAGATTTGCCAAGATTTTTCGGCTTGTAACTTAAGCATTTCAGCTCCATTTATTGTGGTGGCTTCTTTTAAATGCCCACAAGCTAAAAATTTTGTTTGTTGGGGATTGTATATTAAATCGTACAAAATGTGTTTTTTTGTAATAGCATCATATGGAATGTTGGGACACTCATTAACATTAGGAAATGTGCCAATTGGCGTACAATTAATTATGATGGTGTGTTTAGCGATTATTTTGTCATTTAAATCAGAATAAGTATAAGTGACACCTTCTTTTTTAGTACGAGATACATAATCGAATTTGATTTTAAGTTTTTTAAGCGCATACGCTATGGCTTTAGATGCGCCACCTGTGCCAAGAATTAATGCTCGTTTATGATATTTTTTTAAATGTGGTTTTAATGAGTTTTTAAAACCATAGTAATCGGTATTATAGCCTATTAATTTGTTGTTGCGTGTTATTTTTATAGTGTTAACAGCACCAATTTTTTTTGCACGTTTGTTTAGGTCATCTAATAAAGGAATTACTTCTTCTTTGTAAGGAATAGTAACGTTTATGCCTTTTATATTTGATGTGCTACTCAGAACTTCATTGAGGTCCTCAATATTAGGTAAATCGAAGTTTACGTAAGTGTGTGGTAAATTTTCTTTTTTAAATTTTTCAGCAAAATATCCTCTTGAAAAAGAGTATGAGATATCGCGACCTAAGAGTCCAAATTTATATTTTTTGTTGTTGTCTTGTTTGTTTTCCATACCATTCTAATCCTAAAACTATCAGGATTCCTAGGGCAATATAAGCAATTGCGATATAAGTTTGGGTGTTCAATTCAGGTAAAAAACGACGGTAATTAGTAATGATTTGTCTTCCAGCAGAATCTAGTATTAAAGAACCACTACTTTGTGTCTTGTATATTGTTTCTTTCCATGGCCAAACGACTCCAAGAGATCCTATAATAAACCCCATGATAGCTGCAAGTGTAATATACTTATAATGTTTAAGAATATAATTTAGTATGTGAGAAAATGTTACTAAACCTACCACTGAACCTAAAGTGAATACCGATAAGACTTTGAGCATTCTGATACGGACAACATTATGAATAAATTCAAAATTACCACTAAAAATGTCGAGAATAGTGTCATAAAGTGCATTGACTGAATCGACTAATAATAAAACATAATTGCCTAAAAGAATAAGTATAAATGATCCAGAGAAACCAGGTAAGGTCATTCCTGAAACACTAATAATACCACAGAAAAATACAAAAAATAAATTATCATTTTCTGTTGCGGGGTCTAAAAAACTTGTGCTAATACCTGCTAATACTCCAAGAGTTAAGGATAGAAGTGTTGTTTTATTCCATTCTTTAAAGTCTTTACTGAGGTAGTATATTGAGCCTAAAATCATTCCAAAGAAAGTACTCCAAACATAAAGTTCATAGTGCACAATGAGATAATCTAATAATTTTGAAACACTAAAGTAGCTTACTATCATTCCTAAGAATAATAAGCTTAAAAATTTACCATTTATATATTGATAGAAACTTTTAAATCTAAAGTTAATTAAAAGCTTAAAAGCATTTTTGTTAACGCGTTGCAATGAGTAGATAAACTCTTCGTAAAAACCAGCTACAAATGCCACAACACCACCTGAAACACCAGGGACTTTATTTGCAGCTCCCATGGCCAAACCTTTAATGACCAAAAATATGCGATCTATAAGGGTTCTTGTGCTTTGCATTAAACGTTATTTTTTTGTTTTCCTAAACTTTCTAATACGAGGATTGCAGCAAAACCAATAACAATAAAAACGATGGCCATTGCCAATTCGTTATCTCCGGCGTAAGATGTTGGTAGTATACTTTTATCAAGTAAGGTAACGACCTCTCCTTCAGAATTTATACGTGTTTTTAAAATTTCTTTCCATGGCCAAATTTTATTTAAAGAGCCAATCATAAAACCAGTTAATATAGCTAACGTCAGATTCTTATGATGCTTAAACATCCAATTTAAGGCTTTAGAAAATACCTTAAGTCCAATAATAGCTCCAACGGCTAATAGTAAAAAATTTAAGAATGCGTCTTTAAAGAGTTCCATGTTGGCTGTTAATAACCCGTCTCTTAAATTATTAATGGTATCAATAGCAGTTTGGTAAGCTCCTAAAATCAATAGAATAAAAGCACCTGAAACGCCAGGTAAGATCATTGCTATAATAGCGATAAAACCACAGAATAAAAGATAAAAAGGACTATCTGGTGAGGCAAATGGTTCTGCTAATGTTATGTAAAAGGATAGAATAGATGTGATTATTATAGCGACAACTAATTTTATAGACCAATCTTTAATTTGTTTAGCAATGTAGAGAATACTAGCTAAAACAAGTCCGAAGAAGAAGGACCAAAGTAATATAGGCTCGTTATGTAATAACCATTTTATTAATTTGGCTAAGGATAGTATACTAATAGCAATACCAGAGAAAAGCGCTATTAAAAAATTACCGTTAAAAGAGTTCCAAGCTGCTTTAAAACCCTCTTTTTTCCATATTTTTAAAACGCCTAAGTTAACTTTATCTATGCTTTCAATAAGCTCTTCGTAAATACCAGAGATAAATGCAATTGTTCCGCCTGAAACACCAGGAACAACATCGGCGGCTCCCATGGCGATACCCTTAAAAGTAATGATTAAATAATCTAAAAATCTTCTCTGCATTTTTTATTAAATATGAAATGCTAAGATAAGATTATTTTCTTTTAGTTAGAAGCCTTTTTAGCTTCTGAAATTATAGCTCTAATCATCGGTCTGTCGATTAGTTGAGGGAATAATTCTGAAATTATAAAGTTATAATCAATATTAAGTCGAGTGGCATTCTTTAAATGAAAACGCCCTTCTTCAGATTGATGCGTAGCAAAATATAAACCAGCTAAACGGTATTCTACTTCTGCGCTTTCTGGGTAAAATTCAGAAGTTTGAATTAAATTATAAATTGCAGTATTGTATTCTCCTAAAGTCGTTAATACATCAGATCTGTTTAACCAAGTATCTAGTTCAAAGTTGCCTAAATCTAAAGCTTTTTTGTAACCTCGTTCTGCTTCTTCTAAAAAGTTTAAGCGTTTATTTACCGTAGCATATAGTTTCCAGTAGACCACATTATCTCCATCAACAATCACGGCTTTATTAATGTAATATAAAGCTTTTTGATAATTAAGACGTTTCATGTAAAACTTAGTAATGGCAATCCATCCTTTGTCTAGCATTGGATCTTCATCAATAGTCTTTTTAAAGAATTGTATGGCTAAATCTTCTTGTTCTAATTTAGCATAGCATTGTCCTGTACGCAATAATGCAAAAGAAGTAGGATCATCTAAAGCTAGTGTAATTTTATAGTTTTCAATAGCTTCTTCGTATTTTTTTAACTTCTCTAAAACCTTTCCTTTTTCAATATAAGCACCTACAAAAGTATCATCTGAAATAATTGCAAAGTCAAAAGCAGAACTTGCCTTAGCATATTCTTTTATCGTAAAATACTGTCTTCCTAACTGGTGCCAGGCAACTTCGCAATAAGGATTTAAATCTAAGTATGAATTTAAATATTCTATAGCTTCAGAATTCTGATCTAAAAAATCATAACAATATACTATATTATGAAGAGCAGAATAATCTGCTGTATCGCTTTCTAGACATTTTTTAAAAAATACAATCGCATTTTCAAATTGATCTAAAAATAGATATTCCATGCCAACCAATGCGTATAAATCAGCATCATCTTCTGGCGTATTAGAAAGATCTATGGCAATGAGTAAAGTGTTTATGGCTTTTTGATGCTTATCTTGTTTAGATAATACGTTTGCCTTTTGTATAAAAATTTCTTCGTTTGTCGGTTCTAAATTATGCAAACGATCTAAAAGATCATCAGCTTCCTGAAATTTGTCTCCTAAAATAAAGATTTCAACTTGAAATAATCTAAGGTTTACAGAACTAGGGTGCTGAGATAGACCTAGCTTAATGGCGCGTTTAGCCAATGCAATCTTACCATTTTCTAGGTAATGATGAATAATGTTTTCAAACTCGTTAGAGTCAAAGAACAAAATATTATTTGTCTTTAACATCGACTCGAATCGAGTAAGAGGGAAATTTTCGTCTTCTTGACTATATTGCATAAATGGTTTTATAATTCGCTGAAATAAAATTACAGTTATAGTTTGTGCAACATCGTTTTTTTGATAAATGTTCTTAACAAATTAATTAACACTGTAATATGAAATCTTGTTTTGTGTTTAAGTAGTTGATTTTTATTGTTTTAATGTGTGTTTTTTTTGTTTAAATTTTATCTAAAATAGATTTTATTAAACGACAACCTTCAATAATCTCATCATTAGAAATAGTTAATGGCGGCGTAATACGAATTGCTTTGGGTTCAAACAACAACCAAAATAAAATTAAACCTTCTTTTTGAGCGCTTAAAATAACCTCGCTAGTAATTTCTGTACTTTCTGTAAAAGCAGCCAACATTAATCCTCGACCTCTAATTTCTTCAATATGCTTGTGTTGAAGCTGTTCTCGTATTATTTTTTCTTTTTCTAAGGTCTCAGCTATTAAATTAGACGATGTAATTTCTTTTAATGTTGCTAATGCAGCAGCTGCAATAACGGGATTACCTCCAAAAGTTGTAATATGACCTAGTTTAGGATTGTCACTTAATGAGTCCATCATTTCTTTAGATGCAGTAAACGCTCCTATTGGTAATCCGCCTCCTAAGCCTTTACCTGTAACAACGATATCTGGTTGACAGTTATAATTCTCAAATCCAAAGAGTTTTCCTGTTCTCCCTATTCCTGGTTGTATTTCATCTAAAATAAAAACAGCTCCAACCTCATTACAACGTTTTTGAACTTTTGTTAGATAGTCATCGGTAGGTTCTATAAAACCTGCACCACCTTGAATGGTTTCAAGGATAACGGCAGCTGTTTGTTCTGTGATTTTATTTATATCACTTTCTAAATTAAACGTTATGTGCTTAATATCTGGTATAAGAGGTAAAAAGGGCTTCTTACGTTCGTCGTAATCCATTAGGCTAAGCGACCCCATTGTATTACCGTGATAAGCATTTTTTGCGGCAATAATTTCTGAACGGCCAGTAAAACGTCGTGCTAATTTAAGGCTTCCTTCAATCGCCTCCGTTCCTGAATTAACTAAGTAAGTAACTTCTAAAGGTGCTGGTAAATGGTATGCTATTAATTTCGATAATTCTAAAGCAGGAGTTTGAATGTATTCTCCATAAACCATCACATGAAGATATTGGTCTACTTGATCTTTAATTGCGCTCACTACTTTGGGATGCGAATGTCCTAAACTACACGCTGAAACTCCAGCTACAAAATCGAGGTAAGCTTTGCCTTTGGTATCATAAATATAAGATCCTTTTGCATGACTTATCTCCATAGCTAATGGATGAGGTGTTGTCTGAGCTTGATATTTTAAAAAATCTGTTTTCAATTATTCTTTCTCTTTAATACCGTCGCTTTTTGAAGTTTGACTTTTTAGTGGTATTGTTTTTAAAGGTGCAACTGTTGTGGATTTGGGTAAATTCCTAGCTGCTTTATTCTTTTTTTCTGGTGTTTCTTTTCCTGCTTTTTCAATGCGTTCTGTAGCTTCATCATCAATAAACTCTTCTGAAGGGACATAATCATCTAAACCTTTAATAATAGGTAAATTTAATGGTGGATCATCACTAAATAAATCTTCAACCGAGAGTGGTTGTTCTTCTCCACGCCAATCGAAACCTCTAAATTTTCTTCCACTTTTAGGGAAGTCAGAATCTGGGAAAATATTTCCATCAATCTGATTTATAAATCTTACTTCATCAATGGCCTGATCTATAATTTGAACATTAATACTTCCTGATTTAGATTTTTGAATTCCAATTAATTCAGTGTCGTCATTTCTTAGGTAACGAATCGTTTCTGCATTTTTAATGACATCGACATTATACAGTTCGTTATTTCTAAATAAGCCAATTAATCGTTGTCCTTTTATTTGATTAAAAGCATCATTGCTAATGGTATCTTTATTGATTAAGAATGCGTTTTGAAATACTTTTAATGAATCTAATTGTTCTGTTTTAGGGTTTGAAATTAAATGAATTGTATCACCAGTCATTTGGTTACCAATATTCCAAAGTACAGGTTTACGTTGAAGGGCAAAAGCATCATTAGAATTATATCTACTAAGATTAATCATTTGCGTTAAACCTAATTTATGGTCAACGTGAATGGAATCTGATTTCCCAGCTAAATCACTTTTAAAGAGTCGGGCGTTGTTATAAGCACGTGTAATTCTATTTTCAGGTTTGCCAGTGACCATTAAGGTGTCTGCATGCATGTAAATAGAATCTCTGTCCTGAACTGTGATAGCTAAAGCTCTTTTTGTAATAAACATAGAATCTTTAGCTCTCCAAACTTCGGCGTAATGACCTTTTGCAATACTTTTATTTAAAGTATCTGTTACTGTTATATTATTTGTAGCTGAAGCAAAACTTTTTGCGCGATCAAAATATAGACTATCACCTTCGACGGATCTATTATCATAATCTATTTTTGCATTTCGTTGAAAATTTCCTATATCTTTATTTGTGTCATAAAAACCGCGCTCGCAATATACAGTGCTTGTTTCTCCAACGATAGTTGATGGTCCAAAAAGATAAGCATGTCCATTTTCGGTAAAGAAATCGAGACGTTCAGTATTTAAAGTGTATTTAGGATTTACTAACTCTACATCTTTTACAAATTGATATTTGCTAGCATTCATATAGTAACGGCCAATCTGACTTGTAATTGTTCCTGATGAATCTCTTACTACAGTTCCACCTGTATTATAGTAGGCTTGTTGTTTTATTCTGTCAAAATGAAGTGTGTCTGTTTTAAGTGTAGATTTTGGCTCTGTTAAAACAACATCTCCACTAGCAAAAGCGAGCTGAGATATTCCGCTATATTCTACATATTTAGCCACCATATTAATAGTGTCGCCTTGTTTCATTACTACATTACTATAGGCTTCTATAAAGTCTTGATCTTCATAGTAAACAGCTTTATCGCACCACATGTTAATTCCTTTGTGTACAAAATGAACTTGTTGCGATTTATCTCTAATAAATATTTTTGCACCCGCTTCAAGATCCTTGTCTGTGAATAATTGCCCAGCATATTTAATGGTAATGTTTTCTTTTTCTTGACTAAAACTAAAGAAAGCAATAGAGAAGAAAATTAGGACTAAAAGTTTTTTAAATTGTTTCAAAAGGCATACGTTTTTTACAAAATAACACTTAATAGTATTGCTTTAGTGTGTATTACATTTTCTTTAACAGAAGAGTGTCGTTTACAGACTATTGAGGTGTATAAAAACATTGGTTTTTCCGTGAAATATCTTAAAGCTAAGATGCTATATCTACACTTTAAATTTCACAAAAAAACCAATTAATTTGTAGAACTCTTATTAAACCGTTTTACGGATAATTGTTTGTTTACGGTCTGGACCTACAGATACTATGGTAATAGGTAAATTAAGTTCTTTTTCTAAGAATTCAATATATCCATTTAAGTTTTCTGGCAATTCTGATGCTTCAGTCATTCCTGTTAAATCAGCAGCCCAACCTTTAATTTCTGTATATATTGGTGCAATATTTTCTTCTTCAATATTATAAGGTAGGTGTGTAATTGTTTCTCCTTTATAATTATAAGCAGTACATACTTTTAAAGTTTCGAAACCAGAAAGTACATCTCCTTTCATCATAATTAATTGTGTAACACCATTAACTTGACAAGCATAACGAAGCGCAACTAAATCTAACCAACCACAACGTCTAGATCTTCCTGTTGTTGCTCCAAATTCTTGACCAACACGGCCCATAGTTTCTCCATCTTCATCAAATAATTCAGTAGGGAATGGTCCAGAACCAACACGAGTAGTGTAAGCTTTAAAGATACCGAAGACTTCACCAATTTGGTTAGGAGCAACACCTAAACCTGTACAAGCACCAGCGGCAGTAGTATTAGATGATGTTACAAAAGGATAAGTTCCGAAATCAATATCTAATAAAGAGCCTTGAGCTCCTTCTGCTAAAATTGTTTTACCAGATTGTTGTGCTTGATAAATATATTCTTCAGAATCAATAAATTTTAAAGATTTTAAAGTTTCTATAGCTTCAAAGAAATCTGCTTCTAATTCCTTAAGATCATATTCAATATCAGCATTATAAAATGCAATCATTGCTTCGTGCTTATCTGCTAAAGCTCTGTATTTGTCTTTGAAATCTGCTAATTCAATATCACCAACACGGATACCATTTCTACCAGTTTTGTCCATGTAAGTTGGACCAATACCTTTTAATGTAGAACCAATTTTAGCCTTTCCTTTAGAAGCTTCGCTTGCAGCATCTAACAAACGGTGCGTTGGTAAAATGATGTGTGCTTTACGAGAAATACAAAGTGATTTTTTGTAATCTACGTTTTGCTCTTTTAATTTATCTAGCTCTTTTTTGAAAATTACGGGGTCTATAACAACACCGTTTCCAACTAGATTTACTTTGTCTTCATGAAATATACCAGATGGAATGGTATGTAATACATGTTTTTTGCCGTTAAACACCAAAGTGTGTCCAGCGTTTGGCCCACCTTGAAAGCGTGCAATAATGTCGTAATTAGAGGTAAATACATCGACAATCTTTCCTTTGCCTTCATCTCCCCATTGTAATCCAAGTAGTAAATCTACTGCCATTTTTAAATTGAGTTAGTCGTCCTTTTTACGATTACCGTAAAAATATAATGAATGATTTGTTATCTGAATATCAAAAACCTCTTCTATGGTTTTTTTGATGGATTGAATGCGTGGATCACAGAATTCTATGACTTCTCCTGTATCTGTAAGAATCACATGATCGTGATTCTTATCAAAATAAGATTTTTCATAATGTGCCTGACTTTGTCCAAACTGATGTTTGCGAACCAAGGCACATTCTAAAAGTAATTCTATTGTATTATAAAGCGTAGCTCTACTTACGCGATAATTTTTGTTTTTCATTTTGATATATAAAGACTCAATATCAAAATGTTCTTTGTTATCGTAAATTTCTTGAAGTATAGCGTAACGCTCAGGTGTTTTTCTATGACCTTTATCTTCAAGGAATTGTGTAAATACACGTTTTACAATTTCCTGATTACTTTCTTCTGTGGTTGCATTCATAATAAGGAGCAAATTTAAACAAATTTTATAGGATATGAATTATAAAAAGTAGGATTAAAAAAAGAAAGAAATGAACAAATTTTAAATTAATGGTTGATAACAATTTATACGCGTGTTACTTTGTCAATTCCGTTTATTTTTTTAAGCTTATTAATAAGTTTTTTAAGCATGGCTTGATTTTTTACTTGAACGGTAATTTTTCCTGTAAAAATGCCATCGTCACTAGAAAAGCTAATACTTTTCATATTAACATGCATGTTTTCTGAAATAAGTCTAGTGATTTCATTTACTAAGCCCATATTATCGATACCAGATAAAATAATTTGAGAGGTATAAACTTGTTGTGAAGAATCGATCCATTTTGCCTGCATAATTCTGTAGGCATAATTAGATTGCAAACTTAGCGCATTAGGACAATTCATTTTATGCACTTTTAAGCCATCATTTATAGTTAAGAAACCAAATACTTTATCTCCAGGAATAGGATTACAGCAATTTGCTAATGTATAGTTTAGTTTTTCTTCTTCTTTACCAAACACCAACATATCATATTTAGAAGTTATTTCTTCTTTATGAATATCCTTAGGGACGTTTGGTTTATATATTTTGTTTTTAAAATAACTAACAAAAGCATTACTTCTAGAAGCTGTAAATGCTTTTAATTTAGGGTTGTCAATGGTGCCAATGCCAACACGGTAAAACAAATCTAAGGATGTGTTTAACTTGAAATAACTAACAAGTTCATTTACAGAGGATTCATTTAGTGTAATTTTAAGTTGCTTTAATTTTCGTCTTAAAATTTCTTTCCCTTCTTCTGCTATTAATTTAGTGTCCTCATTTAATGCCGATTTAATTTTAGTTCGCGCTCTAGCTGTGGTAGCATAATCTAACCAATTAACGTTAGGTTTTGCATTATCAGAAGTCATGATTTCTACACGATCTCCACTTTGCAGAATATGGCTTAAAGGAACTAATTTGTCATTCACTTTTGCTCCACGTGTTCTTAAACCAACTTCGGTGTGTATACCAAAAGCAAAATCTAATGGTGTTGCTCCTTTAGGTAAAGATTTTAAATCTCCTTTAGGCGAAAAGACAAAGATTTCTTTAGAGTATAAATTGAGTTTAAACTGCTCTACAAAATCTACAGCATCCGCTTCGTTGCTTTCTAAAGCTTCTTGCAAGCGATTAATCCAAAGGTCTAGATTATCTTCTTTGGCGTCCGCATTTTTGTATTTATAGTGTGCAGCATAGCCTTTTTCCGCAATTTCGTTCATACGTGCACTACGGATTTGAACTTCTACCCAACGGCTTTTTGGTCCAACAACGGTAATGTGTAGAGCTTCGTATCCTGTAGATTTTGGTGATGATATCCAATCTCTAAGTCTAATTGGGTTAGGAGTGAAGTGATCTGTAACTATAGAATATATTTTCCAAGCTAAAAATTTCTCGTTAGCTGTATCGGAGCTATAAATAATTCGGACAGCAAATTTATCATAGACTTCATCAAAAGAAACGCCTTGTTTTAGCATTTTTCTTCTAATACTGAAGATTGATTTTGTTCTTCCTTTTATTTCATAGTTTAGGCCTTCTGTGTTTAACGAGTCTTCTATAACTTTAGAAAAGGCTTTAATATAAGCATCTTGATCTTCTTTACTATCTTGAATCTTTCCTAAAATGTCATTATAAACTTCAGGTTCAGTATATTTTAAACCTAAATCTTCTAGTTCATTTTTAATATTGTAAAGGCCGATTCTATGTGCTAAAGGGGCATAAATGTATAAGGTTTCTGAAGCAATCTTAACTTGCTTGTCAGATCTCATGGAGTCCATCGTTTGCATGTTATGCAAACGGTCTGCTATTTTAATAATGATTACTCTAACATCATCATTTAGAGTTAGTAGCATTTTTCTAAAATTCTCAGCTTGTAAAGAGACATCCATATCTTTCTTTAAAGAAGATATTTTGGTAAGGCCATCTACGATTCTAGCAACAGCTTCACCAAATAACTGTTCCATATCGTCTATGGTATAATTTGGATTGTCTTCAACAACATCATGTAGCAAAGCTGCAGCAATAGATGTTGCATCCATTCCAATTTCTTTTGCTACAATTCTAGCAACGGCAATTGGATGAAAAATATAAGCTTCACCAGATTTTCGTCGTTGATCTTTATGGGCATCAACAGCAACATCAAAAGCATGTCGGATTAATTTTTTATCCTCATCAGTTAAGGTACGATAGCTTACTTTTAGTAATTCTTTATAAGCTTTGGCAATGGCTTTGTTTTCTTGTTCTATAGCTTCCTCTGTCATGTATCTAATGTAGTGAATCCGTTTTTAATGGGCAATAATTTTTTTGAGGATAATGAGAAAAATTAAATATTATAGATCTTTGGTGAATTTTGATTTTAATTTTTTTTCAACCATTGAGATTAAAAATATTATAGCAGAAAGTAATATGCATAAGCCTAATATTGTAGCAATATTTTCTGATGGTTGATAAATCCATCCGATCAAAGCGCTAAAAGCTAGTGAAGTACCAATTTTCATCATTTTCTTAGAGGAATAGATTTGGGCAAAATCCCATCGTTCTTGATTTTTCATTGAGGCATTAGTTCTGTAGCCATAAATACTATTAATTTTTTTTGGTGGAAATTTGAGCATAATAAAGCCCGCAATTATAAAAATGACACCTGAAGAAAAAGGAATTAGGAATAAAGAATTTTCTGGTAGCATTTCTTTTTATTTAAAATTATAATATCAGTTATTGTGGTTTAAGAACTCTAAGATAATTAAAATTATATGATTTATTAAAACAACAAAACCTACAGTTAATGCAGGTTTAATTGTTTTTAATATTTAAAATTAATTACGGGTTAGTAGACCATAATGAAGCATTTGCCATCATAGCTCTTCTTGGTAATTTTAAGCCAGCAATAATTAGTTCTGCAAAATCTTCGGGTTGTAAAACGCTATCTTCAGAATCTTTATTGGCTATTCCCAATTCTATAGACATATCTGAAGCGATTGTACTTGGTGTTAAGGTACAAACTCTAATATTGTTTTTACGAACCTCTTTCATCAATGATTGAGACATTCCTATAACTGCAAATTTTGAAGCAGAATATGCTGAAGTTGTTGCATTTCCGTTTAATCCAGCTGTAGAAGAAACGTTAATAATTTCACCTTCGTTCTTTTCTATTAAATAAGGAAGAACTTCTTTAGTGACATAATACATACCCATAACATTGGTTTGTATAATTTGGCTCCATTGGTCAACTTCCATATCATTTAAAGTTCCAAAGGCAGCGATACCTGCATTGTTAACTAGAATATCGATAGTTCCAAGTGTTTCAACGATAGTTTTTATGCTCTTTTGAACCTCTTCATAATTACTAACATCAAATACAGAATAAATAGCATTTACACCTAAAGCTTTTATCTCAGAAACTGTTTCTTTTAAAACCGCTTCATTTCTACCTGTAATGGCAACGTCAATTCCTTCTTTTGCGAAAGCTAAAGCAGTTGCTTTTCCAAGGCCTCTTCCGCCTCCAGTAATTAGTGCCTTTTTATTTTTTAATTCAGTCATTATTTAATGTTTTAAGTCCTTAACAAAGTTAAGGAAATTCAATTGTTTATAGGATGAAATCAGTGAGATTTACTTTAATAAATTGTTAATACGTTCTAAAAGTGTAGGCGATGATGATTAAATTGAGAGGTTTTAAATAGTGTAAATTAGATGAATTTTTAAAAATTTAATTGAAACATTAAAATGTGATTAACTATGTTTTTCCCAATACGATTCACCATAACCACAAAACAGCTCTTCTCCTGGTTCTATGTTTCTGGAAGCTTTTATGCAAACATTATGATCCTCATCTAAAGTAATTGTAGTGTTGTTCTTAAATTTGCTAGATGTAGATAAACCTTCAGCGTCATTAGCATATTTGGCGTAGCAATCCGTATGCATACTATCCATAATAGTATCATCTAATAGGTTGATGAAATACTTATCGTTATTCTGTTCTGCTCTTAATTTAGCTTCGTCATTGTTTATAATTTCACCTTTAAATAACGAAATGATTTCATCTTCATAGATTTCCATAGCGGTAAATAAACCATTACCTGCATTTTTAATTTGTGAAGGTTGAATATATAAATAATCAGACTCAGGTGCTTCAATAGCATTTGTGTTTACATAAGAATCTTCTATGTCTGTATTATTCAAGATTTTTAATTTTGATGATTTACAAGTATTTTACTTCTTCAAATTTTCAACACGTTCTAAAAGCGTAGGATGCGAATAATGCATAAATACATAAGCTTTATGAGGTGTTAAATTACTCAAGCTATTTTTAGATAGTTTCTTTAAAGATGTAATTAAAGGTTCTGCTTTATAAGTGTTTTTTACATAATCATCAGCTTGGTATTCAAAAACACGAGAGGCGTAATTCATTATCAAACTTGTAAGTTCAGAAATAGGTGAGTAGAGTAACCCAAAAGCAATTAGTCCTACATGAAAACTTGGAACCTCTACACCAATAGCATTTGATAATAAGGGGTTAGAAATAAAGATAGATAAGATGAAAAGTGTGAATCCGGTGAGTAGGATAGAAGTCACCAAATTAAAAATGATGTGTTTCTTTTTATAATGACCAACTTCATGCGCTAAAACGGCAACGATTTCTTCGTCATCTAAATCATTTACTAATGTGTCATAAAGCGTTACCCGTTTTTCGTTTCCAAAACCTGAAAAGTAAGCATTGGCTTTAGTGCTTCGTTTAGAACCATCAATGATAAATATTTTGTCGAGATTAAAACCAACCGATTCGGCATAAGCTGAAATTTTGTTTCGTAAGTCGCCATCTTCTAAAGGTGTTTGTTTATTGAATAGTGGCACAATAAGTTTAGAATAAAACATATTCATAAAGACAGTAAATACGGTTATAATTCCCCAAGCGTATAACCAAAATTGATTTCCTGTAAGTTGATAAAACCAAATGATTAATGAAATAATACCACCACCAATAATAGTCATCATAACTAAACCTTTCAACTTATCTAAGATGAAGAGTTTTTTTGTTGTTTTATTAAATCCAAATTTCTCTTCAATCACAAAAGTTTTATAATATGAAAATGGTGTGGTAATAATATCGCTAGCAATCATAATAATTCCGAAGAAAATTAAAGCGATAAGAATTGGGTTTTCGGTATAACTTCTGGCCATATTATCGACGTATTCAAAACCATCTAAAAGTAAAAAACTTAACGTTAAGGCAAATGAAAACAATGATGTCCAAATTCCAAATTTGTAATTAACGGTTTTGTAAGCTTGCGATTTTTTGTATTCTTCGGTATCGTAAACATCATTTAATATTTCAGGAATTGGGTCACTGTAATGTTTGGCATTTATAGCATCGAGGACTTTATCTTTTATAAAATTGATGATGATAATGGCTATAATGATGTAGAAAAGTATTTGTGCTGTCATTATGATGTTTTATGTGTGTTTCTGTCACTTCAAGTTAAATTCCTTTTTTAGGAATTTTGTATAGAGAAGCTTTCTAGTAATAATGGTTCTCGATACAATTTTCTTATACTTCGAAAATCACTCGAACTGATGTTTATAATTATTTAAAATCGCGTTGTCGCTTAGCTTCAAAAATAAGAATTCCTGCTGCTACAGAGACATTCATAGAGTCAATTTCGCCTTGCATAGGGATGCTAATGTTTTTGGTAGCTGCTTGTCGCCATTCTTCGGTTAAACCTGTTGCTTCTGTACCTACTACAATTGCGGTTGGTAAAGTATAATCTTGGGTATGATACGGTTCCGATTCTTGTAAAATAGCAGAAAAAATATTGAAATTATATTTTTTTAGAAAAGCAATAGCGTCTTCGCTACTTCCCATAGCAATTTCGGTGGTAAATACACAACCCACACTAGAGCGAATGATATTAGGATTGTATAAATCTGATTTAGGATTCGCAATAATAACGGCATCTACATTGGCAGCATCTGCGGTACGTAATATAGCACCGATATTCCCTGGTTTTTCGGGTGCTTCAGCTACTAATATTAATGGATTTTTGTTTTGAAGTTTTAAAGCTTCAAGTGTATGGTCTTTAGTTTTTACTACAGCGATAACACCTTCAGTAGTGTCTCTGTGTGCTAATTTTTGAAATACATCTTTTGAAATTTCAATACAATCTATTTCATGTTGTGATAGCGCATTGGCTTCGCTTTCTGAAAATAATTCAGGATAAAACAATAAGGTATCAATTTTATAATTGCCTTTAATAGCAAGAGATAATTCGCGCTTTCCTTCAATTAAAAACTGTCCTGTTTTTTTACGTTGTCTCGATTTTTCTTTAAGTAAAACAAGTTGTTTTATAAGTGGATTTTGAACGCTAGATATTGATTTATACATTATTATATTATTTAATCTATATTTGAGAAATACAAATTTAACCTATTATGAAACAAAAACTACTTAACCTATTTCTATTCTTAATAATCAGTATAACTTCATTTGCTCAGGTGGCTAATCAACCAAATGATTACGTGGTTTGCGATGATGACAATGATGGTTTTGCTTTATTCGATTTAACTTATGTAGATGTACAAGTTTTAGGAAGTCAAAGTGCCGAAGATTATACGATAACATATCACGAAACGCAGAGTGATGCCATTAATGGAATTAATGCGCTTTATTATCTTTATGTCAATAATACTGATTGGTTACAAATTATATATGTGCGATTAGAAGATAATAATACAGGAAGTTATGATACTACTGAATTATCATTGGTTGTAAATCCAACACCTATAGTTACGGCATCAACGTCTTTGGAGTTATGTGATGATGATGCCGATGAGATTGCTGTATTTGATTTAACGATAAAAGATGCTGAGATTACCAATGGTAATACAGATTGGTCCGTAACTTATTATGAAACCAATGCAGATGCACAAGCACAGACCAACGTTATTACAAATCCAACGGCATATACAAATAATTCAGTAAATGGATATGGAGCTAATCCACAAACTTTATTTGTTGTAGTGACTGATATTAATACAGGTTGTTTAGGTTTTACAACTTTAACTATTAGAGTATTACCAAATCCAACACCTAGTAATACAATACCAGATCTAGTTTTATGTGATGAAATTAATACAGGAGATGAAGTCGAAGTGTTTGATTTAACAGTAAATGAACTTCTTATTTTTAACGGAGAACCAGGAACATCAATTACCTATCATGTCAGTGAGTCAGACGCGTTTTCGGGTTCTAATAGTATTTCAGACCCAACGCAATTTTCTAATACAGTTTCACCACAAACTATTTATGCTAGAGTAACAAACAATACTACGGGCTGTTTTGCAGTAGTTGATTTTGATATTTATGTAGATTCGTTACCTGATTTAAATTTTGAAAGTAGTTATTCTTTTTGTGTCGGAGATACATTGGTAATAGATTCAGAATTATCTACTTTAGATTATAGTTTTCAATGGGCATTAAATGGTAATCCTATACCAGATGAAACGCAAGCGTCTCTTACAGTAACACAATCAGGTTTTTATGAAGTTTCAGTTATTTCTTTATTAGGATGTGGAACAACTATAATTTTGATTAATGTTGAAGAAATAGTTTGTACAGATAGTGATGACGATGGCGTTATTGATAGTGATGAAGATATAAATGGCAATGGAGATTTAGAAGATGACGATACCGATGATGATGGTATTCCAAATTATTTAGATAGTGATGATGATGGCGATAACGTAGAAACCATAGATGAAATTACTTTAATTTCAGGACGATCAAGTAACAATACAATACATCAATTTATCGATACGGATGAAGATAGCATAGAAAACTATTTAGATGACGACGATGATGGTGATGGCATTCTAACGATAGACGAAGATTATAATAATAACGGAGATCCGACGGATGATGATACAAATAGCAACACGATTCCAGATTATCTTGAAAGTTCAGTAGCGCTGAATGTTAATCAATTTAGTACTATTGAATTTAAGCTGTTTCCTAATCCAACTAAAGATGAAGTTTCTATTCAATTTAATATTTCTCAAGTTGAAACTATAAAAATTAAGGTTTACGATGTGCAAGGTAAACGTGTGAATGTTTCTCATAACACAGATGAAAATAGAACAATACTAAACACTTCACATTTAAGCTCTGGTTTATATTTTGTAGAACTTCAAAATGGTGCAATTAAAAGTATTCAAAAACTGATAAAAGAATAAAAAATTAAATTTTATACCTTATTAAAAAGCTTCAAGTAATTCTTGAGGCTTTTTTTTGTAATGCTTTAAAATAAATTTCGTCAAAGACGTCAACTTAAAACTCTATTATGAAAAAAACAATTTACGTATTCCTTTTGGCTGTATTTGCAATGGCTTGCAAAAATGAAACAAAACAAGAAGCAACAAAGTCTGTTGAAGTTGAAGAAATGACAACAGAAGATGTGAGCACAAGTATCTATCCAGAATCTATAACTAAAGTTTTTGATGCACATGGTGGTATTGATACTTGGAATAAAATGGAAACGCTTTCTTTTTCTATTACAAAACCTACAGGAATAGAAAAGACGACTAAAAATTTGAAAACCAGAGCCGAATTAATTGATACACCAACCTATACACAAGGATTTGATGGTGAAACCCTTTGGATTAATGAAAAAGATGGAAATGAATATAAAGGAAAACCTCAGTTTTATAAAGGCTTGATGTTTTATTTCTATGGAATGCCTTTCGTTTTTGGGGATGATGGTATTTCTTATGCAGAGACAGAGCCTTTAGTTTTTGAAGGAAAAACATATTCAGGAATTCTAATTTCTTTTGAAGCTGGAGTAGGAGAGTCTTCAGACGATCAGTACAAGATTTTTTATGATGCAGAAACAGGCCAAATGCAATGGTTGGCTTATACGGTTACTTTTGGAAAAGCAGAAGGAAATCCAGATTTTCATTTTATCAGATATAATAATTGGCAAACGGTTAATGGTTTAGTAATACCTAAAAGTATAGATTGGTATAACGTTGAAAACAACTTGCCAACTGAAAAACGAAATACAGTTGAGTTTACAGATGTAATGCTTTCTGAAAAAACATTAGATAAATCAATGTTTTCGAAACCAGAAAGTGCTAGGGTTATAGATTAGTAATATCAATATTTATAAAACATAAAAAAAGCGAGCCATTTGGCTCGCTTTTTTTATTAATCTACTTGACTAGGTTTCTCAGAATAGCGTTTCCAAAGTTCCGTTTGGTGCGTTTCTAAACTTAGCTCTCTACCATCTATAAATGCTTTGGTTAAAATATTGGTTCGCATATCTAGCGCGTCACCTTCACTTATAAAAAGAGTAGCACTTTTTCCAACTTCTAAAGTGCCGTACAAATCATCTATACCCATTATTTTTGCAGGGTTTTCTGTAATGAGTTGTAAAGCTTGTGCTTTTGTTAAACCATGAGCAACTGTTGTACCAGCATAAAATGGAAGGTTACGAGAATTCATACGTTCCATTTGTCCGCTCGGTTCTAAGGCGACTAAAACGCCAGCGTCGACTAGTTTTTTTGCCAATTTGTAAGGTAAGTCATAATCGTCATCTTCTAATTCAGGTCTAGAGTGTACACGTCTTAAAAATACAGATACCTCATTTTGTTTTAAAAACTCAGCTAAATTTCCAGATTGATAAGCACCAACAATAGTGATATGAGCCACATTTTGAGATTTTGCAAAGTTTACAGCATCTGTAATGGCTTTTTCATCATTGGCATTGATGTATAAATGTTTAGAACCATCAAACAAACCAGCCATAGCTTCATAAGGTAAATGGCGTTCGGCTTTACTACCGTTGTTATAGCTTTTAGATTCGTTAAAGTAATCGTTTAGTTCTTTAACTTGTTTGGCGTAATCGTCATTCGGTTTTAAACCTGGATCTTCTCCCAACCATCTGCGGCCACGTTTAAATGTACTTGGCCAATTAATGTGAATACCATCATCTAATTTAATGGCTGCATCTTCCCAGTTCCAAGCATCATATTGCACTACAGATGAGGTTCCTGAAATTCGTCCACCTCTCGGTACAACTTGCCCAAGCAATACACCATTTGGTCGCATAGATTCTGTGACTTTAGATTCCGTATTATAGGCAATAATACTCCTTATATGTGGATTAAAAGTTCCCATTTCAGATAAGTCATTAGAGGCTTTTACGGCATCTACTTCTACTAATCCTAAGGTTCCATTAGCAACAATAAAGCCTGGGTAAATATGTTTACCTTTTCCGTCAATAATATCCATAGCTTGTTTGGTCAGTGGCGTAGAAGCCTCAGGTCCTATGGTTATAATTTTACCATTACTGACTACAATAATGCTATTTTCTATAGCCTTACCATTTCCTATATGAGCTGTGGCTCCAACAATAGCAAAATCTTTAGTTTGCTTTGGTGCTGGTGTTTGTTGTGCGAATCCTAATGAGATACACAACAAAAACAATAAGGTGTTTATTTTATTTAAGTTTTTCATTTTTAAATAGTTTTAGTTGTGAGAATCCATAGAGTCACAATGTAAATCGTGATGCTCTTTTTTCTTAATAGGTTGCGTTTTTACACCTTTGTTTTTATCTTGAAGCATCAAATTAATAAGCTCACTTTTTTCTTTTTTAATAGCGTCTCGCATTTGCATATCTTTTTCTAAATCAAAATAGGTAACACCTTCAATAATTGTTTTTTCAGCTTTAGCATAGATAGATAATGGGTGGTCTGTCCATAAAACCACATCAGCATCTTTTCCTACTTTAAGACTACCAACTCTGTTATCAAGATGTAAAAGTTTTGCCGGATTTAAAGTCACAAATTTCCAAGCCTCTTCTTCACTAACGCCTCCGTATTTTACAGATTTAGCAGCTTCTTGGTTTAATCGGCGAGACATTTCAGGATCATCACTATTAATTGCTACTGTAATCCCTGCGTTATGCATAATGGCAGCATTGTACGGAATAGCATCATTTACTTCGTATTTATAAGCCCACCAATCACTAAATGTAGATCCGCCTGCGCCATGAGCTTTCATTTTATCTGCTACTTTATAACCTTCAAGAATATGTGTGAAAGTATTGATTTTAAAATCGAATTGATCTGCAACTTTCATCAACATATTAATTTCACTTTGTACGTAAGAATGACATGAAATAAAACGCTCACCGTTTAAAATTTCGGCAAGTGTCTCCATTTCTGCATCGTATCTATAAGGTTTGTCGCTTTTCTTTAATGCATCATAAGCTTTGGCTCGTGTAAAATAATCAATAAAAACTTGTTCTACACCCATACGAGATTGAGGAAAACGTGCATTGGTGCTATATCGAGATTGTTTTACGTTTTCTCCTAAAGCAAATTTTATAAACTTAGGGGAATCATCATAAATTAAACCATTTGCTGTTTCTCCCCATTTTAATTTAATAATAGCAGAGCGCCCTCCAATAGGATTTGCTGAACCATGTAAAACTTGAATAGAAGTTACGCCACCTGCTAAATTGCGATAAATATTAATGTCTTTTTCGTCTAAAACATCTTCAATCGTTACTTCTGCAGAAGAATTCTGACCACCTTCGTTTATAGATGAAGTTGCAATATGCGAGTGCTCGTCAATGATACCTGCGGTAATGTGTTTTCCTGTAGCATCAATAACTTTTGCATTTCTACTAGAAAGATCTTTACCTATTTTTGAAATCTTTCCGTCTTTAATTAAAACATCTGTATTTTCTAAAACCCCCTCTTTTTCATTGGTCCAAACGGTCGCGTTTTTAAATAGTAAAGTTTCAGATTTTGGTTGTTCTGTAAATCCATAAGCTAAATTAGGATAGGTTATAGGGTACATTGAAGCTTTGTTAACAGTTTCATCCTTCTTTGCTTTAGCCCCTTTTTTGTCTGCTGCTTCTTTATCTTTTTTAAGGGCAACAAAAGAAATTTCATTACCATCTGGTAATATTGCTTTTCCGCTTAAGGTTTTTAGATTCGTAATTTTAGCGACAACTCTAGTATATTCATTTTTAGTACTATCAGTTGTTTTAAATATAAGATTTAGCCAATCGTCTGAATAATTGATTTTTGTGCCTAAATTTTTGTCATTGCTTTCTAGTTTAGCTTTAGGCTTACTTGTACTTCCAGAGATGGATAGCTTAAAATCACTTCCTGCAAGTTTAAAGGTGTAATCTCCATCAATATCTTTAGTATTTATATCTTCAAGAATATTTGCTTCTCCTTGTACCCAATTTTCATAAAGCTTTGTTTTCTTTTCAAAAATATCACCATCTGTAATTAAAAAATTAGCGTAGCTTCCTGTTTTTAAAGTCCCTAAAAGATCAGATTTCCCTAATAATGCAGCAGGAACTGTAGTTAATGCCTCAAGTGCTTTTTGTTTAGATAATCCACTTTCAATCGCTTTTATTAAGTTAGAAGAAAATGATTTAGTAGATTTTAATCCGTGTGTTGTTAAAGCAAATTTAATTCCGTTTTCTGCTAATAATCCTGGATTGTGTGGTTCCTGATTCCAAGCACGCATATCACTTAACGTTAATGTGCTTGCTAAAAATGGATCGTCAACATCATAAGCGAGTTTAAAATTGATGGGTAAAATAATTGTAGCATTTGTGCCCTTAACTTCATCAATACGTTCATATTCATCACCACCACCAAGAATAGTGTATTGAATATTAAATGCATCACCCACTTTGTCAGCTCGCATTAAGTTTGCTCTGCTGCCTGCTTCAAAAATTTGAAGTAAGTTTTTATGGGTGTTTAAAGCTTCTAGAGATAAATCTTTAGTGTCAATGTGGCCTGCTTCGTACCATTTGGCATCACTATACATCTGGCGTAATAAGGCCATACTTCCCATAATAGAAGAAGGATAACGTTGTTGTGACTTCACACTTTTGCTGAATGATAAATGCTGCGATGCTTTGCTATCTATAATTCGCATAGAATTATCTGCATTATTATTCAGAGCAATTAAAGCTCCTGTACCACGAACAACACCATCTGGCATATGTGTATTTACCACTCCAAAACCTAATTTTTGTAATTCGGTTGCTGTTTTTTCATCGTATTTAAAACTCGTCATTACGTCTTGTTCTGGCATAATGTGGTCATTCCAATAAAAACCACTTCTGCTCGGGCCATATTGTGGTCCGTTACCACCTCGTTTGGGTTTTTCGACACCAAATGTGGTATGTAAATCAATAAAAGAAGGGTAAATCGTTTTTCCTGAAAGATCTATTTTAGTTGTGTTTTTAGGAATATTTACTGATTTCCCTACGCTAACTACTTTTCCATCTTTAATAAGAAGTGTAGCGTTGTCAATAGTTTCGGTTGGTGATACGTGAATTGTTGCATTAGTAAAAGCCGTATAGTTAGTGTTTTTGGCTATTACTCCAGTATTACTAGGAAAGTAATCTTGTGCAAATAATGAAAAACTGCACATGAAAATGAGCAGCCGTAAATGTACTTTAATCATATTGTGGCTGGTTTTGTTAGAATTTTAAATATAGGAATTTAAGCGTTTCAGTTCTTGTAATCTAAAGGTTTTAACATTTTTAGAACTTTGCTTAATTTGTTTAAAAACACTCAGTTTTATTATTTATAAGCTTTTATCTTCATAATAATTCACTAAAAGTGCAACAACATAGCTATAACTTTTCATGCCTGCAGATTGATTATTCGCTTTTAAGAAATTATCGAATGTTTTTTCAAAAATAGGCTCGATAGGGTTTTCGTAAGATTTCCAAAAATCTTGAGACTCTTGGTAATTTATAAGAATACCTTTGTTTATAGATGGCAAAATTGTAGCATAAACTTCAGGATCGCGTCTAAATATTTCGCCTAAACAATACCGAAGCGCAAAGGTATAACCCGAATATTTAAAATATAAATCATCGTTATGTATAGCTGCTAAACTACCAATAAAATTAGCTTCATTTTCTGCTGCATAACCCAACTGATGTGCTACTTCGTGACAAGATGTTGTTGGATATTTATACGTAGAAATTAATCCGTTGACTTGAGCTTCATTTGTAAATGGGTTTATATATCCCGAAAATCCCATGTAGGTTAAAGGTAAACTGTAAATTGATTTTTTAATACTTACGGGGTCATATTCAAGATGTGGATAAACTTTAGCTAACGATTTATAGCCATTTTCTACTTTATTAAAAATTTCAGATTTTGTATATGGCGATTCAACTTTTAAGGTGTCATTTTTAACCAATTGAAGTTGTAATTGATTCGATTTTTTAATTAAACGTTCCGTAAAAGATAATAATTGCTCGGAAGAATATTCTGCTTCTAGATTTAAAGACTTGTAGAGAGGTTGTCGGTAATAATTAAAAGCCCAAAGCATGTGAAAGGTAAAATAGGCAATAGATAAAGTAGCACCAACGTCTAAAAGCCAGTTTTTTGTGTCTTTAATAATGCGTTTTCGGTTTACAATTATCCATCTTATAATGTAAATCCCACCTAAAGTGTAAAATAGGTCACCAACAGAAAACGGAAGCCAGCCAAAAATATAACGTGATAATTTTGATAAAAACACATAAAGTCCGTTGCTGTAAAATTGCTCAATAAATTCGGGATAATGTTTCAATTGTGATAAGAAGAGTAATTGAATTCCGAAGAAAATAACAAGGATGAGTTTTATGTTTTTTCGCATGTATCAAAAATAGGAAAAAGATTGGACTGGTTAATTATTTTGTACAAGAGAAACAAGTTGTAAATGGCAATAGAGAGATAATCGTATTTTGTACCTTTGCACATCTAAAAACAAGATTTATGAGTTCAGAAATAAGAGCCTTAGAGCCAAAACAACTTTGGAATAAATTCGCAGATTTAAATGCCGTGCCAAGACCTTCTAAAAAGGAAGAGCGTGTGATTCAATTCATGAAAGATTTCGGAGAAAATTTAGGTTTAGAAACGCTAGTAGATGAAGTAGGAAATGTAATTATCCGTAAGCCCGCATCTAAAGGGATGGAAGATCGTAAAGCTATTGTATTACAATCGCATTTAGATATGGTACACCAAAAGAATAACGATACCGTTTTTAATTTTGATGAACAAGGTATTGAGATGTTTATTGAAGGTGATTGGGTTAAAGCAAAAGGAACGACACTTGGTGCAGATAATGGTTTAGGTGTTGCAACAATTATGGCTGTTTTAGAAAGCGATACTATTGTACACCCAACATTAGAAGCTTTATTTACCATTGACGAAGAAACAGGAATGACAGGAGCTCAAGGTTTAAAAGGAGGCATACTTAAAGGTGAAATTCTTTTGAACTTAGATACGGAAGAAGATGACGAAATAGGAGTTGGTTGTGCAGGTGGAGTAGATGTAACTGCAACACGCGAGTATAATGAAGAAGAAACACCTGAGTTTAAAATCGGTTATACTGTTACAGTAAAAGGATTGCAAGGTGGACATTCTGGAATGCAAATTCATGAAGGCTTAGGGAATGCTAATAAATTAATGAACCGTTTATTATTTGATGGGTTTGAAAATTATGGACTTCGTATTTCTGAAATAAATGGAGGTAGTTTAAGAAATGCTATTCCAAGAGAAAGTAATGCTGTGGTTGTGATTGATGCAATACATGAAGCACTTTTTGAAGCAGAGATGAAAACTAAAGCTGATGAGCTTAGATTTGAATTCAAAACAATGGAACCAGATTTAGAAGTTGTTATTTCTAAAACGGAAACTCCAGAAAAAATAATGGACTTAGGTGTGCAAGAAGGTTTAACAAGAGCTTTGTATGCGGCGCATAATGGTGTTTATCGTATGAGTCCAGATATTGAAGGTTTAGTTGAAACGTCTAATAACATTGCAAGAGTTATTATAAAAGAAGGCGCCGTTAAAATTGGTTGTTTAACGCGTAGTTCTGTAGATAGTACAAAACAAGATTTAGCCAATATGTTACGTGCAACTTTTGAATTAACAGGTTGTGAAGTTGAGTTATCAGGTGATTACCCTGGTTGGGCCCCAAATATGGATTCTGCTATTTTAAAAGTATTGGTGCCAATTTACGAAGGTTTAAATAATGGCGAAAAACCTCATGTTGCAGCTTGCCACGCAGGTCTTGAATGTGGGATTTTAGGAACCAATTATCCAGAAATGGATATGATTAGTTTTGGTCCTAATATTAAAGGAGCACATTCGCCAGATGAGCGTGCTCAGATTTCATCAGCACAGAAATATTGGAAATTTGTTTTAGAAATATTGAAGAATATTCCGAAAGCATAAGTTTTATAAATCGATAAGATAATTTTTTTTATTGAGTATATTTCATAAAAAAAGCAGCTATAATTTATAGCTGCTTTTTTGGATTATAATAAGGAGTGTTATTTAATACTTACCAATTCAATATCAAAGATAAGGTTGGCACTTGGTGGAATCACTGGTGGATTTCCTCTCTCTCCATAACCTAAATAGTAAGGAATAAATACTCTTGCTTTATCTCCAATTTTCATGTTAAGCATAGCTTCTTTAAAACCAGCAATTAAACCAGCAGTTTCATTGTATTGCATATCAAAAGGATTATAACGACCAGCTTTATCTTGTCCTTCATCATATTTGCCATTTTTCTCAGCGACTTCTTTTAAAGTCGTCCAGAAAAGATCTCCATTTTCTAAATACCCAGCACAATCAATGTTTACACGATCAGTAGAATTTGGTTTTACACCATTACTTTCATTTAAGAAGATCATAGCCATTCCTGTTGGTGATTCAATTTTTCTACCTTTTAATTCTTCGTTCTTTTTTAAGAACTCAATCTTAGCAGCATCAGCTTTAGCTTTAGCAGCTAATTTAGCTTCTTCAGCTTTTTTATCAGCTTCAAGTTTTGCAGCAGCAGCTCTTTCCTTAATTTTAGGTAATTCTTCTGTAAATACTTTAGGGGCATCAAACTTTTTAGCATCGGTACCAATTCTAATAATATTTAATTTTGTAATTACAACATCTTCTAATGGTTTATTAGAGCCTGGCTGTACTTTTACATTAGAGATTGTATCTAAAACATTTAAGCCTTTTACCAACTCACCAAAAACGGCGTGGCAAGATACTCTTGGATTAGAACAATCTTTTAAATTTCCGTTAGCATCATAGCCATCTAACCAAGGTGTTGCTTTTTCAATAATAAAGAATTGACTTCCGTTAGAGTTAACACCCGAATTAGCCATAGATAACATACCTGGCTTATCATGTTTTAAGTTGTTTACAAGTTCATCTTCAAATTTGTATCCAGGATCTCCAGAGCCCGTTCCTGTAGGATCGCCACCTTGAATCATAAAATTATTCATAACACGGTGAAATGTTAATCCATCATAATAAGGTTTTCCTTTTAATTCATCAGTTATTAAAGGATGATCTCCTTCTGCTAATGCTACAAAATTAGCAACCGTTACAGGTGCTTGGTCGTAAAATAATTTTGCAACCATTGTGTCTTTAGAGGTTATAAATTCGGCATAAATACCGTCTCCTAATTCAGAATAGCGTTCTTGGCAAGATATGTTTACCAATACTAATAGTACAACGAATGCAGTAAGTGCTTTTTTAATCATTTTTTTTGGTTATAGTGTTTAAAGTTACTTTACAAATTAAGGGAATGTTGGTTCCTATTTTATAGTCATCTCCATAATAACCAAAAGCTTTTTGGGATGGAAAAATAAAGGTTGCTGTTTCCGTTGGCTTTAAAAGTTTTAAGCCTTCTCGCAAACCTGTAAATAATTCTTCTTTATCCATTATATAGGTTTTAGAAGTATTATCATAAATTTTATCACCTTCAATATTAGAAACATCAAATGTAAAATGAATTTCGTCTCCAAATTCTGGTTGTATGGTATCGTTTTCAATTTTGGTGTTGTAATGGTACCAAAATCCGCTTTCCGAAGCAATGTATTCTTTATTTGGGTTATCTTTTATGATTTTCTGAATCTGTTTGCGCTCTGATAGGTTTAATTTTTTGTTGCGTTCTACAGATGCTTTTAGAAATGAGCCAGATTGCACGGACTCAGGTAAGCGAGCATCAGGTGATTTGCAACTGAAACATAATAGAGTTAGAATAGCTATTATATGTAGATTTTTCATTTTCTAGGTTGTTATTCGCTGTTAATTCAGCAGTTTTATTGGGACAAATTCTCTTTATACTGCGGTAATATACTAATAAAATTATTTATGGTAGTTTGCATATCTTCTTCGCTACGGCCTCCGGCAGCATTTGTATGACCGCCTCCATGAAAGTGTGCTCTAGAAAATTCATTTACAGAAAACTCTCCTTTACTACGTAGTGATATTTTTATTATTTGATCTTGTTGACTTTCAATAAATATTGCAGCAAAAATGATATTTTTTAATGATAACGCATAATTTACGAAGCCTTCCGTATCTCCTTTTTTATAGTTGAATTGATCCAGTTCTGCCTGAGATAATGTAATGTAAGCAGTTCGTAATTCTGGAATCACTTTTAAGTTCTGTAAAGCTCTACCTAATAATTGTAATCTACTATAACTATTGGTGTCAAAGGTGTTATTATGTATTTCTGAATTATCGGCTCCTTTTGCAATTAAACTTCCAATAACTTCATGAGTTCTACTTGTTGTTGCTGGAAAACGGAAAGAGCCAGTGTCCGTCATAATACCTATATATAGACACGTTGCGATATCGGCATTAATTTTTTCTACATCATTAAGCATTTCAATGAAATTATAAACCATTTCACAAGTAGAAGACATGCTAACATCTGAATAAGTATATTTAGCATAATCATCAGGTTGTTGGTGATGATCTATCATAATCATTGTTGCAGTTGCTTTTTCTAAAGCTTCAGCCATCAGGTTTCCTGTACGATGAAAAGCATTAAAATCTAATGTAAAAATTAAATCGGCATTACCAAGAAGCTTATTGCTTTCTTGTTGTTGCGTTTCAAATTTTAAAACAGCATTTTCACCAGGTAACCACTTTAAAAAATCAGGATAATCGTTAGGCGTAATAATTATAGCATTATGATTATATAATTTTAAGTAATGACACAAAGCAAGTGTAGAACCCATAGCATCCCCATCTGGATTTCTATGTGGTACAATAACAATGTTTTTAGGAGTACTTAATAAGGTTTTTATTTCTGAAATTTGTGCGTCTATCATAGAAAGCGAAGATACGTTTTTTAGCTATTTTGAAAATGGTTTTATCATGAAATTAATAGATTGTTTTAGTTAATCGAAGGGAATACGGTGATAAGTTGTTGAATTATCTTTGGGTAATTTCATACTTTGGGTTGTCTAAATTATCTTAAAATTTAAAAATTATAGTTAATTAACATCTAACTAAAGCGTATAAATACATGTTTTAATATTTGATTACTAGTGAGGTGTGTAAATAGATATTTGTGGGGAAATCTTAGCAGTGACACTTGTTTAGTAACACTAAATTAATAAATGCAGTTGTTGATAAATAAAAGAAATAGATTACTTTTGCACCACATTTAAAAAAAGATACATGGCAACTAACAGAACATTTACAATGTTAAAGCCTGATGCTGTTGAAAAAGGACACATTGGCGCAATATTAGAAAAAATTACAGCTTCAGGTTTTAGAATCGTAGCGATGAAATTAACGCAAATGACTAAAGCTGATGCTGAGGAATTTTACGCAATACATAACGAGCGTCCATTTTTTGGAGAATTAGTAGAATATATGACTCGTGGTCCTATTGTTGCAGCTATCTTAGAAAAAGATAACGCTGTTGAAGATTTTAGAACTTTAATTGGTGCTACAAACCCTGATGATGCAGCTGAAGGTACGATCCGTAAATTATATGCAGCTTCTATTGGAGAAAATGCAGCTCACGGAAGTGATAGTGATGAAAATGCAGCTATTGAAGGTGCTTTCCATTTTTCAGGTAGAGATATGTTTTAAGCTAAAACATTATATTATATTTAAAAGACCATCTTTACGGATGGTCTTTTTTTTGGAATAAACTCAAAGGTTCTATAAGCGTTCATTGCTATTCAAATTAGAAATAATAATAAAAAAAAACACCCACTCTTTCGAGCAGGTGTTTCACCAACAAAAAAACTCAAAAACATCATGAAAACTTCATGATTTGATTAATCTCAAACACAGATCAATCTTTTTCGTTAGCTAACAATCAACAATACTTAATCTGCTTCCCCACAAATTAAGCGTTGAAAGTTTTTAAAATCTGTAGCTAACTGTTCCTTTTATAAAGAAAGGTGTACCAGGTGTAAAATGTATTTCTTCAACAGATTGTGCTTCACCTTGTAAACGAGATTCTGTAGCGAATTGTGTTTCATTCCATTCTACATCAAAAAGATTTTCTATAGCAAGCCCTAGTGTTACTTTATTAAAACTGTAATTCACATTAAAATCTGTTACCATATAACCTTCAGCTACAATTGAATTATCTTCATTAGCGGCTCTGTCATCTAAATATCTAAAACGTAAGCCTCCTGAAAAACCATTAAGATCATCTATAGACACACCACCGACTAAAGTAAAATCTGGTGCTAAAGGAATGTAATCTTGTCCGTCTGCTTCATCAATACTTCTTGCATTGGTAAGTGTAGCATCTGTATCTAAAAATAACCAATCAGTTAACTGGTAACGTAAACCTAAATCTAAGCCAAAACGTCTTGTTTTGCCGCTTGGTTCTACAATACCTGCATCACCTACGTAAACAAATTCTTGTTCTAAAAATAAATACCAAAGTGCAGAGTTTACAACTAACTTAGGGAATGGTTTCCATACGGTTCCTAAATCAGCTCCGTAAGAACGTGGTAAAATATCTTCACCGCCATTGGCTACAACAACTCTTGTGTCGTTAGAGTGAAAACCTAATCCTGATTTAAGATATAATTGTAAATTATCTTGAGCGTTGTAGAAGAAATTTAACTTAGGACTTAAGATTGTTTTAGTTTCAGATAAGGTTGTATAATTAGTTTGAAGTGCATCGTTGTACATAAACTTAAAATAGTCTAAACGCAATGCTGGTGCTACTTTAAATTTTCCGAATTCGAATTCAGCATTTACAAAAGCATCAATATTTGTTTGGTTAATGTCTCCTAACTGAATATTCTCTAAAGTTGTGCTTCTATTTAATGTTCTAGATAATTCTACATCATCAGAAATATCATGTCTTAAGCCAATACCAGACGTTAATGTGAGTTCAGTATCCCCTAAATTAGTATTGTGTGTGATTGCAGTATTTAAACCAATAATATTTCGATCTTCTTTTTGAAAAATTTGATCTCCATTAATAGGGTCTTCTAAAAAGAAGGTAAAGTTTGAATACAACTCAAAAGCATAATGAGAATAAAAAGCATTGGTGCTTAATTTGGTGTTATCATCAATATATTTATCGAAAGTTACATTCAGATTGGTACGTTCTGTTTGCCCTCCTTCAGTATCATCAATAGCACCAAAACGTGTAATGTTTCCGTTGTCAACTTCACGCTGTGGAATTTGGCCTGAAGCATCCCAACGACTCGTAAAATGCGATGCTGTTAAAGTTAGTTTATCATTCTCTGGTGAAAACATAACATACTTACCAAATAGATTAAGTCGGTTAAAATTCTGTGGAGATTCAAAAGGTCCATCAGTGTTTATATATTCTAAAGCGACATAAGCATTTTGATTTTTTGTGTTTTCTAAAAGATCAAACAAACCTACAGTTCTCATGGTGTTGAATTGACCTACTGTAAAAGAAATTTCACTTTCTTTTAAATAGTCTTTTGTTTTAAAGTTAACATAGCCAGCAGTATTAAAATCTCCTTCTTGTGCGTAATAAGCACCTTTTCCGAAATCAATTTTATTTACAGTTTCAGGGATTACAAAATGTAAATCACTATAACCTTGACCATGTGCATGAGAAACCATATTTACAGGCATTCCATCTACAGAGATTGAAACATCGGTTCCGTGATCGATATCAAAACCACGTAAAAATAATTGTTCTGCTTTTCCGCCTCCGGCATGCTGACCAATAAATAAACCTGGTACTTTTCTTAAAACTTCTTGAGTAGAATTTACAGGTGTAATATTTAGATCTAATCTAGAAATTGTACTTACGGTATTTAATTCTTCCGTAATCATCATTTCATCTAATTGAAACGCTTTTTCTTCAAGTGTAATTTTAAAATTCTCAGAAGATTCTAATTTAATAATTCTAGTTTTATAACCTAATAATCCAATTCTTAAAGAATCTCCTACTTTGGTGTCTTTTATTAAGAACACTCCGTTTTCAGTAGAGTGGGCGTGGCTTTCTGTACTTTGGTTGTATATATATGCAGCTTCTAAGGGCTGGTTGAGTTCGTTTTGTACTATTCCTTTTAAATTTTGTGCCCTCGTGACTAATGAGAAGCAGCATAAAATAGTTAATGTTAAGATTTGTTTCATAATTGATAGGTATAGGTTGGTTTATAATTGGTTTATTTTTTGTTCCATTAATGGACCTAATTCATAAAGGCTCGCTAATAATTCTTCTTTTATAGGTTGAATTTTATCTGTTTTACCTGCAGCTTTATAAATTTCTGCTACATGGTATAAAACAGAAGGTTCAAATGTTTTACCGATTACAAACTCTTCAATTATGTTGTTTGCTTTAGTTATTTCACCTTTCTTAAAATAGCTCCATGCTAATAAGTCATAAGATTGTGGTGTTGCTCTATTTTCGATTTCTTTTTTTGCTATTTCTAATGCGCGATCTGGCATAGCTAAATCATCAGTAAAAAGCATAACACTGTACTTGTTATACATTTCACCATACAATTTGTTGTTAGTGGCGGCTAAATAATTTTTTAATGATTGTGATTTTAAAGTTTTATCATTTTTATATTCAGCGATTTCTGCCTTTAGTAAATCATAATCTGGTGAATTATGATAAGTAGTAATATGATTTAAAATGTTTAAAGCTTCTTTTGGATTATTTTCATAAGAATAAGCGATCCAAGCGATTCCTTTTTTTGCATATGCATTATTAGGGTCTAACTCTAAAGATTTTAAATAGTAAGCGTATGATTTTTCTATTTCACCTGCATGACCATAAAAATCTGCAATATTAGTATAAGACCAAAGTTTCATTCCTTTAGTATTTGATGATTCTGCTATTGCCATGGCTTTTTCCATGTTTTCAATAGCTCCATCAAGATTACCTTTATGATCCTCTAATTTTGATAAACGGATGAGGTAATCAAAGTTTGAATTGTTTTTTATTTCATCTAAATAAGCTTCTGCATAGATGTAGTTTCCTAATTCTAAATGAACATCGAATAGCATCTTTTTTGTGCCATTCAATTTTTTACCATTAGCTTCTGCCTTTTTTAATAAAGCTAATGCTTCTTTAAAGCGGTGTTGTGAAATATAATTACCTGCTAGGTTTTTTAGAAGTCCAGCATCAGTATCTTTAACAATGGTATTAGCGATAAGTAAATCTTTTTCAGCTTCAATTAAATAGTTGATTTCTCCTGTGATATTAAATACTTTTGTGTTGGCATTCGCTCTACTTATTAAATAAGAGTAAGAGCTTGAGCTATTTTCAATTTTATTGGTCCAAAAGTTAACGTCTTCTAATAGATCAGGAGTATTAATGTTAGTAGATAGGTATTGGCTGTAATCTGATGCTTTTGTAACTGTTTTAGTATTGCAACTCAGCATTGTTGCCAATAAAAATAGGGGAAGGATGTTTTTAATGTGCATAATAATTTGTTTTTGAGATTTTATTATTGTGTGTTATGCATTTGCAAATAAACTAAAATGAGATGTCATTAATCTCATTTTAGTCTACTAAAAATTTATTTACCAAGGAGACGCTAGGTAAGGGAAAGAAGTTAAAAAGTCTTTGTCGTTAGAAGCTACATTATCGCTTGTTAAACCTGGGAATTCTGGATTAGTTAGTCCTTCTTCTCCACCAAAGATTAATATTAATTCTACATCGATAACATCATCTGTTAAATTTCTACCAGTTAATATGTTAGTTCCGTCAAAAAATGTTGTTGGTGCATCTAATGATACCGTAAGTACATCTGTAGCTAATACACTTGTAAATTGTGCAGCAGTAAACCCTAAAGCATTAGCATCATCTGGAGATGCAGGATCGTAAGCAGGACTTAAAGTTTCTAATTTAGTTTGAAATGCACTTTGAAAAGCTGCACTCATATCTGAAGGAATTGTGGTGTTAAAAGTATCTTTCATACCATCATTTACAAATACCGTGTTAATTGCAGGTCGCCCCATTTGGTCTTCTTGTACATATGTTCCTGTAAAGTTAAGTCCTTCTGGTTCGGTTGTATTGTCATCGTCATTGCTACAGTTAAAAGCCGTCATAGACGCTAAAATTGCAACAGCAAATAATTTTATATTATTGATTTTCATCTTGTTATTTTTTAAGGTTATTTCAATCAATTATAACATGTTTAATTTTCAATACAGGTGTTATAATGTGACTATTTTTTTAAATTAATATTGTTTTAATGTTATGCGTTAAATCTATTTTAGATTTATTGCTTTCTCTTAGATTCTACCCATGTATTAATAGTTCCAGAGGTTCCTATCATAGATTTTGGTACTTCAACAACTACAGATAATACATTACTTCCTGCAAATGTATCGTCACCAGGATTATCAAAACCAGAAGCATCACCAGCAATAATTTCAGTATACTTGTTGAAATCGAAAAAGAAAGGATCATCTCTTGGTCCTGCAAAGAATTTCATACCACCAAATTCTTCAATAATTGCAGTTTCTCCGTAATTTGTAATATCAACAATACCGGCATTAGCAGATGTTGACATAATAGAACTGTTTAAACCTGTTTGTGATGGAGCCGTTGGTCCAAAGAAATACATTTTACCATCTCTTGGAGTTGCTTGTATTACTAAATCTTCAACATTATCGCCATCAATATCAATATTAAATTCTAATAAAACGTTTTCATCAAAAGAAGCACTACTTGTTGCACCAGGTGTTAATAACCCTTGTACGTTAGCAACTAAAACTAAGTTAGATTGATCTTCTCCTCTAAAGGCATAAAAATCTGTAATGTCACTTGTACCTCCTTGTACTGCAGGTGCATCAATATGATCGGCTGCAATGGCAACGAATGTAGCAATACCTAATACTGCTGTTGCGATTAAAATTTTTGTTTTTTTCATAATTTTTGAGATTTAGTTAATTATTTATTTTGTCTCTGGTCTACCTACGACAAAACAAGAAAGATGGTTTTGTTAAAATTTTGTTAACTAAATAAATTCATGATAATTCGTTATAAAAATTTAACTTTGAATTTTTAAATATTACGCTATGAATCCATCAGCAAACGGCTGGATAAAAAAATTGCTTAATGAAGTTTCTGAAACAATGTATTCTCAGACCGAGGATGAAACGTATTATAGAAATCTTAAACGTGCAGGATTTATATACGGAAGTAATATTAGGGTGGTATTAGATATTGTGAAACCCTTTGATCTTACTGAAGAAGAACGATGTAAAACTAATTTGCTACTCACCTTTTATTTTATATATAATAAGGAAAAGCCTGAGGAGGAATTTACAGAGAGTCTTATACGGTATTATAAGACTATTAGTGACCAAAAACGATCGTTTTTTGAGGATTTATTTAGTGACAAAAAAGCTGATAGTTTATTAGAGAAAATCATTCATAAACGAATTCATATCGATGACAATATCATTTCTAAAAGTTTTAATTATTTCTTAATTAATGCACTTTTGTTTGTTGATGTATTAGGTTACCATCGCTTTTTAAAAGAAGAAAAAGATGTTAAATCTTATGTTACTAATATTGAATCTGCTCTTGAAACGATCGTTTTTTCGGTAATTGAAAACAAGTCTGAAAAATCGGAGTATGATAATAACCTTATTCGATTATTTGAAAGTTCTATTCGTAATAAAAATGAAGATCTTTTAACTTATAGAGATGCAATTTCTTTTATAAATCAACCTTTAGAGAAGCTATATGTCATAGATTTAGTTTGTATGGCATCTTGGACCGACAAGGTTATAGATAATGAAGAGCAGAATTTTTTAAATCAACTAAAAATAGATCTGAATGTAGAAAACACGGTGATTGTAAAATCTATAAATGATATTAATCTATTTTACGACGAGCATAAACATGATGTTGCTTTTTTAAGTTCTAAAAATTTAGCACAAAGTTTTTACGACAATAGCACAAAAGTTGTTTTTAAACTTATTAAAAGAAATAGTAAACGATTAATTAAAGAATTATCGGAAAGCAAAGAGGCTTTGTATCTATTAACACAATCTACGCAACGTAACTTAACAGACGAAGAGCAGAAAAAAATTCAGACACAACTCATGGATATTTTTAAATCCATACCAAGTTTGGCTATTTTTATGTTACCTGGAGGTATGTTGCTTTTACCTTTATTTATAAAGTTTATCCCTACTTTATTACCATCTGCTTTTGATGATAATAGAATAGACGATAAGCAATAAACTTATTCTAACCAGGTTTTAAAATCCTTAACACGCTCTCTTGCTACAATAATATTTTGCTCATTAAAACGGTTTAGTTTTATTTGTAATCTAGAATTGGTGTAACTTACCATATCTTTAATAGCATTAATATTTACATAGAATTTTCTACTGATTCTAAAAAAAACATCTGGTTCTAATTCTTTTTCTAATTGGTCTAAAGTAACATCTAAAAGATAGTTTCTTCCTTCATTAGTAAAAGCATAGGTTCCTTTATTTTCACTATAAATGCATTCGATATCTTCTATATTAATAAGTTTTAAATGTTGCCCTACTTTAACTGAGAAACGTTTTTTATATTCTCGTTCAATCGGATTAACTAGCAGGTTTTTAATATCATTAAAGTCCAGTGTAACAGATTTTTTTTGCGGTAATCTTACTTTGTACTTTTCTACAGCAGTTGCTAAATCATCGTCGTCAATTGGTTTTAATAAATAATCTATACTATTGAGTTTAAAAGCTTGTAAAGCATATTCATCATAGGCTGTTGTAAAAATAACGGCCGACTTAATATCTATAGTTTCAAAAATCTCAAAAGATAATCCATCACTCAATTGAATGTCTAAGAAAATTAAATCGGGATGTTCATTGTTATTAAACCACTCTACAGATTCCTCTACAGAATGCAACATCGTTTCTGCTTCTATATCTAAAGCTTTCAACATACGCTGCAAACGTCTTGCAGATGGTTTTTCGTCTTCTATAATAATTACATTCATATGCTTTAAATTATATTATTCTTTATTGAGTCGTAGAGATTTTTATTCCCAGTTCTGTTCTTCTTTGTGTATAAACTCATCGATTTTTCGTTGTTCCCAACTGGTTCCAAAAAAGAAATCTGGACCAAAAACTCCTAAAAAATGAAAGAATAACCCAATTCCCCAAAAAATTGCGGTAGCATAAGTTCCAAAACCTGTAAACCCCTCTTCTGAATTTACACCAATTAGTATAATTAAAAACAAATTTACCACTACATAACTTACCAAATGCCAGTAAAAACCAACTATAGCATCTACTTTTTTCTTTGCTCTTAAATAAGCCTCTTCTTTTCTGAAATCAGAATTGATACTAACATCATTTTCTATATCAGACTCTATATGATACTTTTCCATATTATTTCTTTTTAATTATTAGACAATTCATCATCCATCAACTTTTTAATTTTTCGCTCTCTCCATTCTTCACCAAAAAACACCAAAATGTCAAATGCAGAAAGGCCATGCAACACAATGGCAACTCCCCAAATTAACCATGACATTGAGGTAGATAATTCAAAAAAAGCTTCCATAAAACTTTTTCCATTGTTCATATAACTTATAATCTTAATACCAGAAATAGACGTATTAACAATAAAATAAACCGAAAGATGTGTGTAGAAAGCTTTTAGTTTTTCAACTTTCTTCTTTGCTTTCAAATATTTTAAATCTGAGTTATCTATTTTCATAATTCAATAAATTAATTCCAACGTTTAGTTTCCTCTTCTTTACGCAGGTATTCTTCAATTTTTCGTTCTTCCCATTTAGAACCGAAAGTTCCATCATTTACAAAAACTTTATAAGCTTGAAATGCTAAACCAATTCCCCAACCTGCCATCGGGAACCAAAACCATTGAATGGTATAATAAGAGTATTTGTACCAAATAAAAATTAAAAAAGGAATAACTAAACAATAAGACACTAAACTGTAGTAAAAAGCTTTTAACTCTTCTACACGCTTACGAGCTTTTACATAATGGTCATTAATACGTACTTGCGATTTTTCTATACTTCTCATAACTGTAACTTGTTTTTTTAGCATAGGTATAGCTACTGCAAAATCTTTTTCTCTTTGATTAATTTGCACTTTTTTATTGGTAAGCAGCGCGTACCGCTGTTCAATATTTTCTAAACCAACGCCACTACTTTTTTTTACAATTTGTTTAAGTTGAAGATTATTCATTACCACCAAATTATCTCCATCTTCATAAATTATAATATGTAATGGTTTTGTAGAAGTTACCATGTTATGTTTTACTGCATTTTCCAAAAGTAATTGCAAGGATAATGGCACAACTTTATTTTCAGGATTGGATGCTTTATCCGGAATTTCGAAAATGATACTATCTTCAAATCGCATTTTTAAAAGCGACATATAGGTTCTTGCAAATTTTAATTCTTCATCTACAGTAACTAATTCTTTACTTTTTTGCTCTAAAACATAGCGATAAACCTTAGATAATGATGTTGTAAATTTCTGAGCATTAACAGGGTTTTCTTCAATTAAACTCGTTAATACATTTAAACTATTAAATAAAAAATGTGGATCTAATTGATTTTTTAAAGCATCAAACTTGGCACTTGCCGTACCTGCGATAACCTTTTGTTCTTTAATTTTGTTTTTCTGATAGCGATTATAGTAATAAACCAAATGGAAAACAGTAACTATAACTATAGTAACCCACAGACCAAAAGTATAGCCACGCCAAGATTCACGGCTTAAAAACGACTTTAACTCTAAATCATAAATCACGGTCGCTGTAAAAACTCTTATAAAGAACAAGCCAATTAGCGTAAGTGTTGTACTTCCTATAATTCCATAAATTAAACGTTTTATGGTATCATCAGTTTTCCATTCACGACTTCCCATATAGGCGAAAAACGCCATATTTGAATACCCTAAAACAAAGGCATACAGTTGATAAAACCCAAAGTCAATTAAAAAGTCATTAATCGTTTTGTATTGAAAACCTGAGGAAATTAAATTCCCTACAACATAAACCACAGTCCCAATTCCGAACGTTAAAAGTATTTTTTTTAATGACTTTTTCATATGCTATTAAGCTTTACATTGCTTTGATACAGCTATTGCACGTTCTTTGCCCCAGTTTGGATGAAGTGCACTCTTTGGATTAAAGGTATCAAAAAGTTTAACAGAAGCTTTAATCGCCTTACAATAAGGTGCTGTATCTTTTCCAAAGTATTTTGCGCTTCCCATTGCCCACTCTGCTTTACCAAAAGCAACTCTTGGGTTTATAGCATCTATAAGTGTTGCTTTTGCATACAATTCCGATATTTTTGCGCTATACTTCATACCATAAGTCATACCATCAAAAGCAACCCAATTGGTTAAAATATAAGCTTGCATTACCAATAATTCCGCGTTATTTTCACTTTTAAGCATTGCAGTATCTAAATGCGCTTGCGCCTTATCTAGTTGAGCTTTTAAGACTACTTCATCTTTTTCTCCCCAGCTTTTTAGACTATTAATTTGAGCAATGTAATAATCAGGCAGCCATTCCTTTGGTTCTGCTTTTGCTATGCGCTCAAACATATTTTCGGCTTTGTCTATTTCACCCTGTTCCCAAAGTTTAAAAGCCTTTGTCATTCCTTTTTCAAAATCTGTTTGTGTTTGCGTTACGGTAGCTAGTACAAATAATAAAGCGGTGATGATTGTTTTCATAATAAGATTTTTATGGGATTAAATAGATATGTTTACAGTCTTATTTTCTTTTATCTGAAATTTAGCATCCTCCCATTTTGGTGGTCCCATAAACCCTTTGGCATCATTTGAGCATCCATAAGCTTCTTTGGGGATGTGCATAAAATTAGTATCCATTATTCCGTTATCATTTTCATCATGAAAAACAGAAATAGCGTAAGTTCCTTGAGGAATATTATTAAAAACAACCGTGCTAGAATTGTTTTCAATACTACTTATTGAATTTTTGTAAGGTTTTTTTAAAAAATTAGTTTCGATATTGTAGAGCGCAATAAACATTTTCCTTCATTGCTAGTAGCCTCATCTACACTTATGGTAATGGTGAAATTATTTTGAGCTTCTGTTGAAAAACTAAAAAAACAAATAATTAAAATAGTAGTTAATTTTGCGAGTGCATTCATGATTCTTCCTTTTGTGTCTTACAAATATGTAATACATCTCATCGTTTTGAAAATAGAAAGCACTGAAATGTAATTTTTAAAGGACGAATTGTTGTTTTTTTTAGAAAAAAGAAGAAATACCTAACTTTACTTTAGAAATGATGAAGGTCGGTTTAATGATTCAAAGTACTAGAAATAAACTATCATATAGGTGAGACAATGAAATTCAGCAAAGACAGAATATAATTTTAGTAAATTATATAAAAATTGGTGTTTTCAAAACGATGGGGTATTTTTGTTAGTAGTGATGTACTATCTTAAAACCAATTTCTTTACAACTTCTTTTCTCAATGATTCATTAAGCATTTTAACTATTTTTTCAGTTCCATAACTTAATTCTTCGCGGAGTACACTAGAACTAAGTTGTACGTAAAGTGTATCGTGTTTTAATTCTATAGCTGTAGTATAATTATTAACTCCATTACCCATAAGATTAGCCCATGCTTCTCTCACATCAACTTTATCTAAACCTGATTGTAAATTATTAGTTTTTACAAATTCTTTTAGAACATCTTGTATAGATTGATTATCGTTATTACGTTTAGCCATGTTATATATCTTTACTGTGGTAGCTTATTTCTAATTATATTTTATTCTTCTAAGTCTAAATTTATAGGAATATATCGTTTGTATAAATAGATGTTTTCAGCATCATTCATAATCTTAAGATGCTCTGTAGTTGCTTCTAATACTGTTTCTTTCCAGTTTGCATAAGGTGTAGAATAATAAATATTTAATGCATTATCTTCAATTTTTAATTGAATGTTTTCTGCATCGTCAGAGGTATAATACGTATCGTTTATTCCTGGTGTTAGTTTTTTTCTAAAACCTTTTAAACTATCATTCACACTTATAAAATCGATCGTTTCATTGTATTTGTATTCTTTTTTGCTGCCATCTGCCATAGTAACTTCTTGAATTTCCCAATAACCTTGTAAGTGTTCTATATTAGTCTCTGGGTTTTGAGAACAACTTAAAATAAAGAGACAAATGAGCCAGAAATAGTTTTTCATAATTTAAAAATTTTATAAGACTGATGTGTTTGTTTTATAACGTTTTCTGTACGTTCAGCATGAGTGTCACTAATAAAAATTTGACCGAAATGTTCGTCATCGACTAAGTTAATAATTTGAGAAACTCTACTCTCATCTAATTTGTCAAAAATATCATCTAAAAGTAGAATAGGCGAGACACCACTTTGTTCTTTTATAAAATCAAATTGTGCCAATTTTAAAGCCACTAAAAATGATTTTTGTTGTCCTTGACTTCCAAATTTTTTAATAGGAAAATCATCAATTAAAAAGACCAAATCATCTTTATGCGTACCAACACTAGTGTAGTGTAAAGCTCTATCTTTATTGATATTATTAGTTAGTAGATTTTTTAATTCATTATCAAATAAATCACTTTTATATTGTAAATCGATAACCTCTTTACTTTGGCTAATGGCTTGGTAACGCGCTTTAAATATAGGGATAAAGGTTTTTAAAAAAGCATCTCGTTTTTTAAAAATTTCGGTACCATAGGTATGGAGTTGCTCGTTATATATAGCAAGCGTATCTGTATTAAAAGTATTATTAAGTGCAAAATATTTTAAGAGTGCATTTCTCTGAGATAATACCTTGTTATAATTAATGAGCTCAAGAAGGTAATATTTATCGCTTTGCGAAATAACGCTATCTATAAATTTACGTCGTGTATCACTTCCTTCTATAATAAGGTCACGATCCGCAGGCGAAATAATAACTAAAGGAATAAAACCAATGTGTTCACTAAACTTTTCATAGGCTTTAGCATTTCGTTTAATTACCTTTTTTTGTCCACGCTTTAATGAAACAATAACTTTCTCAGTACGCTCATTTTTTGTGAAATTACCATCGACAACAAAAAACTCTGCATTATGATTTATATTTTGAACAGCAATAGGATTAAAGTAGCTTTTTCCGAAGGCTAAATGATAAATAGCATCAAGTGCATTTGTTTTTCCGATCCCGTTCGCACCAACAAAACAATTTATTTTGACGTCGAAATCGAAAACTTGACTTTCAAAATTTTTGTAATTAACTAAAGATAGTGAGTTTAGATTCATGAAAAGTTAACGTTATGCTTGGTTTTACTACTGTGAAGGTACATTTGAGTGAGTTATTAATTATTCAAAAATAACAAATAAATAGGCTTTTAAATCCCAATAAAAATTTTATTTTTGCGCACGCACAAAATGACAGATTATGGCAACGTATAAGAAAAGAGGCTACAAACCTAAAACGAAAAAAGAGAAAGAGCAAGAGGAAATTATCGATGATAGTGAATCTACAACAGCTGAAGTATTTAATACTTTAGACGAAGGTGCTTCTAGAACAGAGGAATGGGCTGTGGCAAACCAAAAATATATTTTAGGTATTGTTGGAGCAATTGCTGTAATAGTCTTAGGGTTTTTAGGATACAATAAATTAGTTGCAGAACCACAACAAAAAGATGCAATGAATGAAATGTATACTGCTAAAAAGTATTTTGACGATGCTGTTAGTGGTGTATCTTCAGATTCATTATATAGAATGTCTTTAGAAGGTGGTGAAGGTAAATATGGTATGGTAGATATCGTTAATGAGTACAGCGGAAGTCCTGCTGCTAACTTAGCGAACTATTATGCAGGTATGGCATACTTAAACTTAAAAGATTACGAAAACGCAATTACGTATTTAAGTGATTTTTCTAGTGATGATAAAATGTTAAACCCTATTGCTAAAGGTGGTATTGGTGATGCTTTTGTGCAACTAGATCAAGACTCTGATGCTTTAGGTTATTACGAACAAGCTTTTAAAGCTAACGTTAATGATTTTACTACACCTTTATATTTAATGAAAGCTGCACGTGTAGCAATTAGTTTAGGTGAAAATGATAAAGCTTTAGAGTATTTAAAGCGTATTAAGTCTGAGTTCTCTGCCTCAACTGAAGCTGAAAACGTAGATGTTTTAATAGGGAAAGTAGAAGCAAGCTTGTAATATATGGCAACTGCAAATCATAATTTATCGGAATACGATAAAACAACAATCCCAAATGCGAAAGATTTTCGATTTGGGATTGTTGTTTCAGAATGGAATGACGAGGTTACGGAAGGTTTATGGCAAGGCGCGTTTGACGCTCTTTTAGACTGTGGTGCAATTAAACAAAATATTGTTCGTTGGAATGTGCCAGGAGCATTTGAGCTCACTTATGGTGCAGCACGAATGAGTAAGAGTATTTATGCAGACTCTGGAATGTTAGATGCTATAATTGTTATTGGTTGTGTTATTCAAGGAGAAACAAAACATTTTGATTTTGTTTGTGAAGGTGTAACTCAAGGCATAAAAGACCTTAATATGAAAGGAGATATACCTGTTATATTCTGTGTGCTTACAGATAATAATAAACAACAATCTCTTGACCGCTCTGGTGGAATACATGGAAATAAAGGTACAGAAGCTGCGATCGCTGCTATTAAAATGGCCGCTTTACGCAAAGATTCAGAATAAATTAAGTTCCTCTTTATTAATATAAAGATTACTATTTTAAAATAATCCACATCAATTATACTATTGGTGTGGATTATTTAATGTTAGAATACTACGTACTGCCATTCTACTCTTGGCACCCTTTTTGTTAATAATTTTAAGGAATCCTTAAGGGTTATTTCCTTGTATTTTCAGTACTTTTGAGATTAATTAAGTTTAAAATTAAGAGGCATTTGTTTAATCAAAGAAAAAATAAACGTTTTACTTACAAATCGCAACTTCAGGATTCCGATAAAAGCAAGTCGAAAGACGACTTCGAAACACTATGGAATGAAGCTAATGGTGGTAACAAAAAACACGGAAGTGTCTTAAGAACGTTACCGGCTTTAATTATTATATTAGTTTTAATTCTTGTTTTAATTTATGTCCTTAACGGATATATTGAATAAAGATATTATGGGACCAATAAAATTCACTTTAATTAAAAAATTACCTAGAAATAAAAGGTTTAATTATACACCTAGATATTATAAAGGTAAAGAAGAAGTTGAAGGATCACAGTATGCATCAAAATTCGATGCGTATGCGGATACCTATAATAAAAACGACTTTTCTGGAAAATGGCATGAGAACAGAGTTAATTTAAGAAACCGAAATAATACTGGTTTTAATAAAACGATTTACATCTTAATTGCATTTTTTATTTTAGTCTTTCTCTTTATCATAGATTTTGATTTATCTATATTTCTCATCAATCGCTAATGTCAGATATTATACAGCTTTTACCCGACCATGTTGCTAATCAAATTGCAGCTGGTGAGGTAGTTCAACGTCCAGCTTCTGTAGTTAAAGAACTATTGGAAAATGCTATTGATGCTAATTCAACAGAAATAAAACTTATTGTTAAAGACGCTGGTAAAACACTAGTTCAAGTTATAGATAACGGAAAGGGCATGAGTGTTACTGATGCTCGCTTAAGTTTTGAGCGCCATGCGACTTCTAAAATTAAAAGTGCCGAAGACTTATTTTTATTAAATACAAAAGGGTTTAGAGGAGAAGCTTTAGCTAGTATTGCTGCGATTGCACATGTGGAGTTAAAAACAAAACAAGCGGATGATGATTTAGGAACCACTATTGAAATAGAAGGGAGTGTTATTAAAACTCAAGAAGTTTCAGTAACACCTACTGGTACTTCAGTTGCTGTGAAACATTTGTTTTTTAATATTCCAGCAAGACGAAACTTTTTAAAATCAGATACCGTAGAATTACGCCATATTACAGATGAATTTCATCGTGTGGCTTTAGCACATCCTAATATTGCATTTTCATTTTATCATAATGGAAGTGATATGTTTAATGTACCAGAAGAGAATTACAGACAACGTGTTGTTCATATTTTTGGAACCAAAACGAATGAAAAATTAGTACCTGTTGAAGAAGAAACTGAAGTTTTAAAGATTTCAGGATTTGTCGGTAAACCAGAATTTTCAAAGAAAACAAAATCAGAACAGTTTTTCTTTGTTAACCAACGCTTTATAAAAAGTCCATATCTTAATCATGCTATAAAATCGGCTTACGAAGGTTTATTAAAAGATAGTTATCACCCAAGTTATTTTTTGAACTTAACAGTAGATCCTAAAACGATTGATATAAACATTCATCCTACAAAAACAGAAATTAAGTTCGATGATGAGCATACACTTTATGCCATTTTAAGAGCCGCTGTAAAGCATAGTTTAGGACAGTTTAATATTGCACCAATCTTAGATTTTGAACATCAGACTAATAATTTAAATACACCATACGATTATAAAAATAAGTCGGCTTCCACACCTGCTATAGAAGTAGACCGGAGTTTTAATCCATTTGCTGAAGATTCTGGTTCTAGAGTTTCTGGTAATGGAACAAGACAATCTGCCAAAAGCCCTAATACCGGGTTTAAATCGGTACCTACGGCTTCGTGGGAAAGTTTATATGTTGGCTTAGAATCTAAAGGAAATAATTCCGAATCAGATTTTAGTCAAGTAACTTTTGAGAGTGAAGCAAAGAATACTTCAATTTTTGATGAAGCTGCCATTGAAACAACAAAAACAACGTTTCAATTACAACAAAAATATGTAGTGAGTACTCTAAAATCTGGAATGTTAATTATAGACCAAAATAGAGCGCATCAACGTATCTTGTATGAGAATTTCTTAAAACACATAACGATTAAAGAAGCGACGAGTCAGCAATTATTGTTTCCGTTAGAATTGCATTTTACGCCTAATGAGATTAGTATTATTGAAGATTTAAAATCCGATTTAGAACATACAGGCTTTGTGTTTTCAGAGTTTCAAAATAAAACAGTTACTATAACAGGTGTTCCTGTAGGAGTGCCAGAAAGTGAAGTGTCTATTATTTTAGAACAGTTGATTAGTGACGTAGAAAATGATGTGCCAGACACAAATTTTAGTACAACAGATTTATTAGCTAAATCTATGGCTAAAAGTTTAGCCATTAAAAATGGTCAATCTTTAAATAGTGCAGAACAAGAACATATGGTAAATAGTTTATTTGCCTGTAAAGAACCTAATGTGTCACCAGCTAATAGACCAACATTTATTACTATGGCTGTAGATGATATTGAAAAAAAATTCATGTAATTTATGAGACAAGGAATAACAGATGCTGTAAAGCATTTATTGATTATAAATGTCGTAATGTTCATAGGTACGATATTTGTTGGAAATGGAGCATTTTATCAGTGGTTTGCGTTGTATTTTCCTCCGAATCCAAATTTTCAACCATGGCAAATTTTAACGCACATGTTTATGCATGGAGGAGGTGATTTGAAAGAGTTTAGTATCATGCACATAGCCTTTAATATGTTTGCTTTATGGATGTTTGGTACTGCTGTAGAACAAATATTTGGCTGGAAGAAATTTATTATATTTTATTTACTTTCTGGTTTTGGTGCAGCTATTATACAAATTGCTTTTCTATATTTTCAGTATAATATGGGGTTAACAACCTTAATAGATTCTGGTGTTTCTCAAACAGAAGTGCTTAGTATTTTAAGTGAAGGAAAATACAGTACGGCTTGGTTACCACTGTTAGGAGATCAATTTGATAGTTTTATTGGTGCATTTAATGGTACTATGGTTGGTGCTTCTGGTGCTATAATGGGTGTTTTAGTCGCTTTCGGAATGTTGTTTCCAGAGTCTAAGTTGATGCTTATTTTCTTACCTGTACCAATAAAAGCGAAATATTTTATTCCTGGCATTATTGCATTAGATCTATTTTCTGCAATTTCAGGGAGTTCTATATTTAGTCCTAGTAATACAGCATACATGGCACACGTAGGTGGGGCACTTACAGGTTTTCTTTTAATGTATTTTTGGAAGAAAAACGAAAATGATAAATACCGTTGGAATTAATTATGAGCACTGTTAATGATTTAAAATATAAGTTTAAGAATCTTGATGTTTTTGGTAAAATAATAGCCATAAATGTTGTTATATTCTTTATTAGTCTCGTTTTTAAATCATTATTAAGATTTAATTTGTTTACCTATTTTGAGTTGCCATCGGGAATCATGGATTTTCTTTTTCAACCATGGTCACTTATCACTTATGGTTTTTTACATAATGGATTATTTCATGTGGCATTTAATATGTTGTTTCTTTATTATTTATCTCAAGTCACAACCAATTTATTTCGCTCAAAAATGGTTCTTAATATTTATTTTTTAGGAATTATTTTCGGTGGCTTAGCCTACTTAGCCTATTCTAACTTATTACCATCTTCCCTGGTGAATTCTAATGGTGTTTTAGTTGGGGCTTCAGCAGGCGTTAGTGCATTATTACTATTTGTAGCAGCCTATATGCCTAATAGCGAAATTAGATTATTCAATATGTTCAATGTAAAATGGAAACATGTTGCTATGGTTATCGTAGGCCTAGATTTATTCAGAATGATTTCAGGGATGAATCAAGGTGGTTATGTTGCGCATTTGGGAGGTTATATTCTGGGATATGTTTACGCAACTCAACTTGTAAAAGGAAGCGATATAGGAACAGGGTTTGAACGTACTATGGATAAATTTATGAATTTATTTAAACCGAAATCTAATTTAAAAACGGTTCATAAAAATAAATCAAAGGGTAGTACGGTTAATAAGACTAAAAAGTCAACTAATACGTTAGATAAACAAAAGAAGATTGATATTATTCTCGATAAGATAAGTAAGAGTGGCTACGAAAGTTTGACCTCTGAAGAAAAGTCTTTTTTATTTAAAATAGGTAAAGATTAAAAACGTGAAAGGGTTAAAGTTAGGTAGTAAAATTTTGTTCTTCATCAACTCGTTGGTGGCATTTTTATTGCTTATATCTTATATATTACCATATATTCCACCCAAAAATTTTGCTTCATTATCTGTTTTAAGTTTAGGTGTGCCTTTACTCATTCTATTTAATATTGTTTTCTTTTTGTATTGGTTATTAAGAGTGAAAAAGCAAATGCTACTATCACTTTTTGTATTGTTATTGGGATGGAGTTATATTAATTCGATGTATAAGTTTTCTTCTTCAGAAGATGTTGTAGACGATGATAATTTTACCATAATGTCTTTTAATGTTAGACTTTTTAATCGATTTGGATGGTTACCAAAAAAGACCGTCAAAGAAGATATTTTAAATTTTATTGAAACGGAGAACCCTGATATATTATGTCTTCAAGAGTATAGAAACGGTGATCCAGTAGAATTAGAAGGCTACTATAATTTTAATGCAAAGCATACAGAAGGTGTTAAGTCTGGACAGACAATATTCTCCAAATTTCCGATTATTAATTCTGGATCTTTAGAGTTTCCTAATACATACAATAATGCCATATTTGTAGATGTAGTAAAGCAAAAAGATACTATTAGAATTTATACGATTCATTTGCAATCTTCAGGAATTCAAACTGATGTAGAAAAACTTAAAGAAGAGACATCAGGTCATTTATTTAAGCAGGTTAGATCGACGTTTAAAGAACAACAAAATCAAGTAGAATTGTATTTAGAACACAAGTCTAAATCTAATTATAAAACGATTGTTACAGGTGATTTTAACAACACTCCTTATTCTTATATATACAGAATGGTGAAAGGTGATGATCTAAAAGATACGTTTGAAGATGCAGGAAATGGTTTTGGGAAAACCTATGATTTTAAATACTTTCCAATGCGAATCGATTTTATTTTGGCAGATAAAGATTTTAAAGTAAACAGTTTTAAAACTTTTGATATAAAATTATCAGATCATTATCCGATAAAAACAACTTTAAAATTACATTAACCAACAGTCTGCAGTATCAGCGATAATGTGAATAGATAATCCTAAACCCATCAGTCTGGTCTTCTTTGGAACTAAAAGAAGTAAATAAAAGGCAATGGCATAATAGGAGTGGAGGGGGTGAAAATTAATACTACAACGATTGGGATCAAAAATAGGATTGGCCAATAAGTGATCTAAATCTATAAGTATTCCCAAAATCATAATTCCGTAGGCTTTTAACCAACACGACTTATAGAATACAATGGCGACGACTAACGGCAATCCAAAATGTATACCGTAATGGATTATAGATTGTAACATCTTTGTTCTATTTAATTATTACAAAAACTTAGTGTTGAAATTAAAAATATAACCATATTTTACCTGAATCAAGCTTTAGATCAGTTATAATTGTTGTCTTTTTAAATAGAGCTCTGTATTTGGTCCTTCATTAAATAAGAGATCTAAAATACTAAGATTTGATATAAATCCATGTTTTTCAGTAAATACTTGCGTGTATTGTTCTAACATATTCACCTCTGTATTTCGTTTTACAAGCGGTCTAAAGTCAGATTTATCTTTAGCATTTTTTTCAAAATCAATAGTGAATTCTGGTGCAATATCTAATTGTATACAATTGGATATAATTTCAAAACTCTTTAAATTAAAATCTAAAATATAGTTGAATTTAGTTTCAAAAAGTGCCATCATATCATCAATGTAGTATTCAAAAAAGGGAGACATACTATAAGCAGATTGTAAAGACTTTAGTAATAAAAGCTGCCATTGTTCTTCATTAGCAATTTTTACATCCTTATAAAGTTGTCTATTCTTTTGAGTGTACTTTACAGGGATTGTAAGGGCTAATTTACCATTAGCGCCATAAATCTCAACACGATTTCTATACGATTGTTTTTGGTAGTTGTCACTCACTTCAAAGCAAATAGTATCAGAATGCACTATAGCTAAAAAGTGAGCAATATTAGGGAAACAAGTTGGATATATAAGGCTATTCAAAATCTAGCTTTGTTTAGCTTTTTTCTTTTTTCGCCATTTGTTGAAAAAAGTTATTCCTAAAATAAGGACTATAAAAGGAATTAAGAATGATGTTCGTTCTTTTCCTCCACTAACAGTGGTGAAGATTCTATCCCATCTAAATTTCCAATTTTTAAGGCCATCATTTATACCATCAATACTCATCCATATAAATACAGGTTTACCAAAAATATGATCATTAGGTACAAATCCCCAATATCTACTGTCAATAGAGTTGTGTCTGTTATCTCCCATCATCCAATAGTAATCTTGCTTAAAAGTATAAGATGTAGCAGGTTGATCATCTATAAGAATCTGATTTCCTCTTGTAACGACTTTATGACCTTCGTATTCTGATATAGCACGCTTGTATATCGAAATATTTTCAATGCTTAATTGTAATGTCTCACCAGCTTTAGGAATCCACATAGGCCCAAAGAAGTCTGTATTCCATTTATAATTAGGATCTCTAGGAAAAATATTATCTATTTCACCTTCTATTTGTTTAATTGGTGAAGCAGAAGCCACTTCTGGATGTAATTTTAATTGAGCTATTGCTTCGTCAGTCGCTGCAGGAACGATGTATGAAAATTCTAAAGAGCCATATCTAGGATAATCTGTAATATCATATTTTTTCAGGATTTCCATGATTCGGGCAGGCTGAAGATTTCTTTTGAAGACTATTTCATAAGAAAACTGAAGATGCGATCTTGGTGGTAACTTATTTTGTTTTCCGTTAATAAATACATATCCATTACGTATCTCTAAGGTATCACCAGCAACACCAACACATCGTTTTACTAAGTTAGTTTTTTTATCTATTGGTTTGTAATAATTACGATCTGGATTAAAATCGTTCATGTCTAACAAGGTGTCAGCAGGCTGGTTAAAGACTACAATATCGTTGCGTTCAACATTTTCAAAACCAGGTAATCTTAAAAAAGGTAACTGAAGCTTATTGATCCAAGAGGTCTTTCTATCTTCAAAATTATCATCAAATAAATAAGATTTTTTTCCTAATACAGGAATTGTATCATGAACCATTGGTGCTCCAACAGTAGTCATTGGGGTACGCGCTCCATAATGTAACTTACTTACAATAAGAAAATCCCCAACCAATAATGATTTTTCTAATGAAGAAGATGGAATTACAAAAGGTTGAAAGAAATAGGTGTGTACAATTGTAGCTGCAACTATAGCAAATAGTATGGAAGTTATCCATTCTCCAGAGGCTGTTTTTGGTTTAAGTACTCTATTTTCAATGTAATTAACGTCTGCTACATAATTGAGGTAATATAAATAGAACCCAAGAGTAACAATACATAAGAGCGCATCTATTTTACTGTCCTTTCCATAAGCACGAGCCGTTTCTACCCAAGCCGCAGGAATCATTATTAAGTTTACAATTGGTAAAAACATTAAAATAACCCACCACCAAGGGCGAGAAATGATTTTCATCAATATTACAGCGTTATAAATAGGTACAAATGCTTCCCAAGCTTGTCGACCAGCTTTAATATATAATTTCCATGTCCCTGCTCCATGAACGATTTGTAAAACTAATATAAAAATAAACCACTGTGTCCAGTTCATAATCTTGTATTTTGTATAATGTAGTACAAATAAATTTCAGATAAATATTATTTTCTAAAATGAATTTGAAGTAAGTTGAAAATTATTTTAATTCGTTAAAATGCAATTGCAAATTAACCAATGTTTAACACATCTTTCATGCTAAAAACACCTTTTTTATCTTTTATCCACTCTGCAGCAATTACAGCTCCCATTGCAAAACCTTGTCTGCTATGTGCGGTATGTTTAATACTTATAGAATCAATTTCTGAGTTATAGGTAATTTCATGAGTGCCTGGAACACCTTCAATACGTTTAGCGTCTATATGAATCTCATGATTGTTAGGATGCTCTAAGGTCCAATTGTTATAATCGGTTTTAGCAATGATTTCTTCAGCCAAAGTAATTGCTGTTCCGCTAGGGGCATCTAATTTTTGAGTATGATGAATCTCTTCAATTTTTGTTGTGTACTCAGAAAAACCAGACATTAATTCGCTTAATCGCTTATTTATTTCAAAAAAAATGTTGACCCCTAAACTAAAATTTGAAGCGTATAAAAATGTTCCGTTTTTAGAATTACAATAAGCTACAATAGCATCGTATTCATCTAACCAACCAGTTGTTCCAGAAATAACAGGAACACCTGCATCTAAAGCTTTTTTTATATTAGATACTGCTGCTGTTGGTATGCTAAAATCTATAGCTACATTAGCATTTGTGAGGTCATAATTAGCATCTGTATTAGATACTTTAAGTACAATACTATGATTGCGTTCTACAGCGATGGCTTCAATACTTTTTCCCATTCTGCCATAACCGAGTAAAGCTATTTTCATATTAAAATTGATAATTAAGAGTTAGTCCTAGATCTCCAGTGTTTTCCAATTGGTTATACTGATAATGAGGACTAAGGCTTAGATTTTCGTCGACGTTAAATTGAAGCAAGTGGGCATCAATATTGGCATCTAAAATATTTAGTGCATATAAACCAATTGTAACTAATAGCGATAATTCTTTATTTTGTCTAAATTGATCTTGTGCTCTTATCAGTCCGTCGTCAGAAATTAAATCATAAAACTCATCATCCTTAAAGCCTGCTAAACGTCTTTTATAAGCATCTCTATAACGATTGTATTGTTTGCTATTGCTAGAGTAGAAATAAATTCCTGTACCTATGGCTCCCCAAACAATTGGAATTTTCCAGTATTTTTTATTGTAAGCCTGACCCAAACCAGGAAGTATAGCAGAATAAAATGCTGCTTTAGAGGGACGTAAAGGATCAATCTCTTTTTTTACTAAACTGTCTTTAATAATTATAGGTCCATTTTCTAAGACAATATTTGTGCTGTCTTTTTCTTTTTGAGAAAATGAATTTAAAACTGAAAACAGGCAGAGTAAAAGAGTGTAAAAGCCTTTATTTATCACGCTGAACTAATTTTTGAATACGGTTAAAATCTTCTTCAGAATGAAAAGGAATTGTTATTTTTCCGCTTCCACTCTTAGTTACTTTAACGTCTATTTTATGACCAAAGTATTCAGAAAAATCTTTAACTCCACTTTTAATGTGTTTAGGAATTATAAATTCTTGTGACTCTGGTTTTGCAGGCAATTCAGAATTTAAGTTCTTAATTAATTGTTCTGTAGCTCTAACTGAAAGTTTATTGGTGATTATTTTTTCGTATACCTCAATTTGGTCTAATGGGTTCTCTATATTAACCATAGCTCTACCATGACCCATACTTATAAACCCATCTCGCATCCCAGTTTGAATGATTGGGTCTAATTTTAATAAGCGTAAATAATTAGCAATAGTAGAACGTTTTTTTCCAACACGTTCGCTCATTTGCTCTTGTGTTAATTGAATTTCATCAATTAAGCGTTGGTAGGATAATGCTATTTCAATAGGATCTAAATCTTGACGTTGAATGTTTTCTACCAATGCCATTTCTAAAGACTCTTGGTCATTAGCAATTCTTATATAAGCAGGTATGGCTTCTAATCCTATTAATTTTGAAGCTCTAAAACGACGTTCACCAGATACTAATTGGTATTTGTTAAAAGCTAATTTTCTAACAGTTATAGGTTGAATAACACCAAGTTCGCGAATAGAAGACGCCAATTCTTTTAATGAATCTTCGTTAAAATTGGTTCTTGGTTGAAAAGGGTTAACCTCAATACTTTCTAAATCAAGTTCTACAATATTACCAACCACTTTATCCGCATTTGTATCTTCAGCAGAATTTATATCATTCTCTGGATCTTTCAATAAAGCTGAAAGTCCTCGTCCTAATGCTTGTTTTTTAGTTGCCTTAGCCATCTATTATAATTCGTTTTTCTTTATAAGCTCTTTCGCTAAATTTAAATAATTTACTGCACCTTTACTTGTTACATCATAGTTTATAATGCTCTCACCATAACTTGGTGCTTCTCCTAAACGTACATTTCGTTGTATAATAGTATCGAAAACCATATCGCTAAAGTGTTTTTGCACCTCTTCTACAACTTGGTTTGAGAGACGTAAACGCGAATCAAACATTGTAAGTAATAAGCCTTCAATATCTAATGTTGCATTATGTATCTTCTGCACACTTTTAATAGTATTTAACAATTTACCTAAACCTTCTAGTGCAAAATATTCACATTGAATAGGGATAATAACAGAGTCTGCAGCAGTTAAAGCATTTAATGTTAACAGTCCTAAAGACGGCGCACAGTCTATTAAAATATAATCGTAATCTGATTTTAAATCAATAATTGCTTTCTTAAGCATGTACTCGCGTTCTTCTTTGTCAACGAGTTCAATTTCAATAGCAACAAGATCAATATGCGCTGGTAAAACATCTACATTTGGTGCGTTAGAAACAACAATAGCTTCTTTTGCTGTAGCTGTGTGTTCCAGTACCTGATACGAACCTATTTCAACCGCATCGACGTCTAGACCTAAACCTGAACTTGCGTTGGCTTGAGGATCTGCATCTATTAGTAACACTTTCTTTTCAAGAGCACCTAATGAAGCCGCTAAATTTACAGAGGTAGTGGTCTTACCAACTCCTCCTTTTTGATTTGCTATTGCAATGATTTTACCCATTTTATATCTTGGATTCAATTTTTATCTTACTGCGGTATGGTCTAAAAAGCAAAATCTATTGGTTTCAGAACCGAATAATACACTAATAAGTTCACGGTAAAAATACGATTATTTACGACTTTAAGAAATTGAAGTTGTTAACACTTGTATAAAAAAAACAACCTTCATAATGGTGTTATGAAGGCTGCTAGAAATTAGATATTTAAGTTTATTACTCTGGGTTATGGATACCAGTGATATGACCTTGAGTTAAATATTTTTTTGCAACATTATGTAAATCTACAAGCGTTAAACTGTTTACAGCGTCTTCAAACTTTAAGATATTGTGCGCATCTTTTTTTAGATAGTCAGCATTTTTAAGTTGTCCTAACCAAAAACGATTTGTTTTTAAATCTTCTTTATAATCTAAAATTTGAGCTTTTTTTACTTTTTCTAAATCTTTTTCAGTTGGACCTTCTTTAATTAATAAATCGACCTCTTTAAGTGTTGAAGCTATTAATTTATCTACATTTTCTGGACCACAAGGAAAGCTAATGTTAAATCTAAACCAATCGTATGGCATATTACTGATGCTAGCGCTGGCACCAGCTCCGTATACACCACCTTCTTCTTCTCTTAATTTTTCGACAAGTTTTATGGTTAGTACTTCTGCTAAGCTTTTTAGAGCATGAGCTTCTTTTTCATTATAATCAGTTGGGCCGTGATAAGTTAGTCTAACTGAACTTTTTGGATCTTCTCCTTTTTCAATGATTTTTTCATGAGAACCTGTTAAAGGTCTAAAATTAGATACCTTATAGGTTTCATTACTATTTGTTGTAGGCAAACTAGCTAAGTAAAGTTCAGAAAATTCTATTATTTTTTCTTCGTCTATATTTCCTACAAAGTAAAAATTGAAATCTCCTGCATCAGCAAATCGTTCTTTATATTTTTCATAAGCTAAGTCATAATCTGCATTATCCATGTCTTCGGCTGTAGGGAAACCTGTATATCGTGGGTTTGCTCCATAAATAAATTGAGATAATTGATCTTGAAAATAATATTGTGGATTTGATAATAAGTTTCCTAAAAATGCTTTCTGCTTATCGGCAAAACTTCTAAATGCTTTTTCATCTTTATTTAATGCTGTAAAGTAAAGGTGCGTTAATTGAAATAATGTTTCTAAATCTTTAGGTGTAGTATTTCCTGAAAAACCTTCACTATAAGTACCTATAGAGAGTCTTACATTGGCTATTTTTCCAGACATCATTTTTCCTAATTCAATCTTATCAAATCCATTTACACCAGCTTCAGTTAAACCTCCATTAGCGTTATTGGTTGCTTTGTAATCTTCAGTTGAGTATAAAGATGTACCACCATAACTAAAAGCATCAAACAAGATTTCGTCATTTTTAAAATCAGTTTTTTTGTAAGTTACCGTAGCTCCATTACTTAACGTTAATGTTGTTGTGCCGAGCGTATCATCAGTTTGAGAGTCTGTGATGCTTCCTTTTGTTGGTGTTTTAGTAATTAGTGACGTTGCAACAGCTTTATCTTCATAAGGTTTTAAATCCATTGCTTTTACAGAATTTAATAGCTCTAATACTTGAGCTTCTTTAACTTGTTCTAAATCTTCTTTATCTGGACCTGTAAGAATTACAACACGGTTATCTTCCTTGATATAAGATTTTATTAAAGCATTAACTTCTTCTAATGTTATTGTTGGAAGTTGCTCATTCATAAAATCGAATCTCCAATCCATACTGGGAATAGGGTTTTGTTCTAAAAAATTATTGACATAACTGCCTACAAGTCGCTCTGATTCCATTTTATCTCTGTCTTTGTATGCGCGTTCCATATTGGCAATCAAATCTTTTTTTGCACGACTAAATTCCCCATCGAAAAAACCAAATTGGCGTACGCGTTCATTTTCTACTAATAATGTTTTTAGAGCTTCTAATTGTCCTGTAGGGCTTGTCATAGCAAAAGATTGAAATGCGTTTTTAGTACGGGCATAAGTACCTCCATAATAAGTGTACCCATATACAAAAGGTGGATTATCGCCATTTCTTATTTCATCTAAACGGTTATTTATCATTTGAGAAAATAAATTTTCTATCATCGATTTTCTGTAATCAGCGTAAGTTAAATCTGGCTTAGCGTTTACTTTATCTTTAAACATTAAGCGCACATTAGAAAATGGTGCTTCTTTATCCGATTCTATGGCTACAAAGGTTTCATTGTGGTTTGGTAAATCAAATGAAGGTCTAGCTTTTGAATTTTTAGGATTTTTTATATGACTAAAATGTGATTTTATTTTTTCTTCAAGTGTTGCAACATCAATATCTCCAACGGCAATTACAGCCATTAGGTCAGGTCTGTACCAATCTTTGTAAAAGCGTTTTAAACTTTCGTATTTAAAGTTTTCTAGATTTTCTTTTGTTCCAATAGGAAGACGTTCTGCATACATAGAGCCATGCATCATCTTTGGAAGGTATTCTTGCATCATACGCTCGTCAGCACCTTTACCTAAACGGTATTCTTCAAGTACAACACCGCGTTCATTGTCAATTTCTTCATCTGTTAACAACGCATTATGTGCCCAATCCTCAATAATTTGAAATCCTTTTTCTAATTTTTCGGGATCATCACTAGGAATTGGAAGAATGTACACTGTTTCGTCAAAGCTTGTATAAGCGTTAAGGTGCGCTCCAAATTTTACACCAATGCCTTGAAGGTAATCTACAAGTTCGTTTTTTTCAAAATTTTTAGTCCCATTAAAGTTCATATGTTCCATAAAATGAGCCAGACCTAATTGATCTTCGTCTTCTAAAATAGAACCTGCATTAATAACTAATCTTAATTCTACTTTGTTCTCTGGTTTGGGATTATTTTGAATATAATAGGTAAGTCCATTTTTTAGAACACCTGTCTTAACATTAGGATCTGTTGGTATAGGATCTGATGGATTGTAATTTAATTTGGTTTCTGATTTTGTGGCTACAACTTGCGCATTTAAAGGAAATGCTAAGGCAAGGCACATTATAATTAATGTACTAAAAACTAATTTTTTCATTGATTGACTGATTTAATGAATTATTATTAATTAAAAATATGCCTGTAATTTATGTATAAAATAATGATAATTAAAGGAATAACTTAATTTTAACTAATAGTTTAGTTGAAAGTGGAGGCTTGTTTGTTTAAAAAGAGTAAGACTGAATTAAAATAGGCATCACCGCCAACCTGCCATAAGTCGGAGTGACCTGCTTCTTCAATCTCTAAGAATTTTTTGTCTTTACTTTTAATATTATTATAGTTTGCTCGTCCTTCCTCAATAGGAATTTGTTTGTCTTTTCCGCCATGTACCACAAGAATTGGTTGGGTAATATTTTTACTAGATTTATAGGGGCTTGCTTCGTCAGCATCAAAATCGCCAATGCTTCCAGATCTGTCCACGAGATAATCGCTAAAAATCGCCAAACTAAATCCTGCGTGACGTTTAAAGAAACTCTGAACATTTGATTTTAAACTTGTATAAGAGCTTTCCGAAATTCCGTATTTTATACGCTTTTCTATTCCCATAGTTTGAAGAACCAATGCCCCACCTATAGATTGTCCCCAAATTCCAATATGATCAAAGCCTTCTTTATTAATTAAGTGATCGATGAGTATTTGAATATCCTTAGATTCTTTAACTCCGTAAGTAAAGAATTGACCTTCACTTTCTCCAAAACCTCTAATATCAAGAGCTACAGAGTTAAAGCCATTTAAAGAAAGAAACTCACTTAATTCTAAAAAATGTTCTTTTTTGTGACTGCTACCATGCAATAAAATAATTGTGCTTTTAGGAATTTCTGATTTTGAATACGTTAAGAGCGCAGATAGTTTAACGTCATCAAAGGATGTAACCGTTAATTTCTTTCTTTTAACTTTAGTGTTCTCATTGATTAGTACTTCTGTATTAACGACTTTTTGATTCTTAAATAATGCAATAATAGGATTTCTGGTTTCTGTTATTAAACGAGGAAAAATGAAATGAACAATAATTAATCCTATAATAATTAATACTATAAAACCACGCTTCAAGAACTTGGTTTTTTTCATTTATTAATGAATTAAAATTTCTAAAATCTGAATAGCGGCATCACTAATTTTAGTCCCAGGTCCGAATACAGCAATTGCGCCCGCATCTATTAAATATGGATAATCTTGCTTTGGGATAACGCCACCAACAATAACCATTATATCCTCACGGCCATAAGTCTTCAGTTCTTGAATAACTTGGGGTACTAAAGTTTTATGTCCAGCAGCTAAGGAGGAGATACCTAAAATATGCACATCATTTTCAATGGCTTGCTTTGCAGCTTCTTTAGGGGTTTGAAATAAAGGTCCGATATCGACATCAAAACCAACATCTGCATAACTGGTTGCAATGACTTTTGCACCTCTATCGTGCCCGTCTTGTCCCATTTTTGCAATCATAATTCGAGGTCTACGACCATCTTGTTCAGCAAATTTATCAGCAAGTTCTTTTGCTTTTTGAAAGCTTTTATCGTCTTTAATTTCTTTACTGTACACTCCTGAAAATGATTTTATTTGTGCTTTGTAACGTCCAAATTCAACTTCTAAAGCATCGCTTATTTCTCCTAATGTTGCTCTTTTACGTGCTGCATCTATGGCTAAAGCTAATAAATTTTTATCACTTGTTTTAGTAGCTTCTGTTAATTTTAATAATGCCTCTTTGACTTCTGTCTGATTTCGAGTCGCTTTTATAGTATTTAAGCGTTCTATTTGTTGTAATCGTACAGATTGGTTATCTACTTCTAAGGTAGAAATGGGATCTTCTTGTTCTAACCTGTATTTGTTAACACCTACAATAATATCTTGTGTAGAATCTATTCGGGCTTGTTTACGAGCGGCGGCTTCTTCAATTCGTAATTTAGGTATGCCAGCTTCAATGGCTTTGGTCATGCCTCCTAATTTTTCAACTTCTTGGATTAAACTCCAAGCTTTTTCTGTAATATCAGCGGTTAATTTTTCAACATAGTAACTACCTGCCCATGGATCTACAGTTTTTGTAATATGTGTTTCTTCTTGTAAATAAATTTGTGTGTTTCTGGCAATACGCGCAGAGAAATCTGTAGGTAAAGCAATGGCTTCGTCTAGCGCATTGGTGTGTAAACTTTGTGTTCCACCAAAAGCTGCTGCAGAAGCTTCAATACAGGTTCTTGCTACATTATTAAAAGGATCTTGCTCGGTTAAACTCCAACCCGAGGTTTGGCAATGTGTTCTTAACGCTAATGATTTTTCATTTTTAGGATTAAATGGTTTCACTAATTTTGCCCATAGCATTCTTGCCGCTCTCATTTTAGCAATTTCCATAAAATGATTCATGCCAATAGCCCAAAAGAAAGATAGACGAGGGGCAAAAGTATCAATGTCCATACCTGCAGCTAATCCTTTTCTAATATATTCTAATCCATCCGCTAAAGTATAAGCTAATTCTATATCACATGTGGCGCCAGCTTCTTGCATGTGATAACCAGAAATACTTATACTGTTGAATTTAGGCATGTTTTTACTTGTATATTCAAAAATATCAGAGATGATTTTCATTGAAGGTGTAGGTGGGTAGATGTAAGTGTTTCTCACCATAAATTCCTTTAAAATATCATTTTGAATTGTTCCTGCTAAGTCTTTAGTTTGTACACCTTGTTCTTCTGCAGCTACAATATAAAACGCCATAATTGGTAATACAGCTCCATTCATGGTCATTGAAACCGACATTTTATCGAGAGGAATCTGGTCGAAGAGTATTTTCATATCTTCAACAGAATCGATGGCAACACCAGCTTTACCAACATCTCCAACCACGCGTTCGTGATCAGAATCATAGCCTCTATGTGTTGCTAAATCGAATGCTACAGATAAGCCTTTTTGTCCTGCAGCGAGATTTCGTCTGTAAAAAGCATTACTTTCTTTAGCCGTTGAAAAACCTGCATATTGCCTAATAGTCCAAGGTCTTCTTACATACATTGTAGAGTAGGGGCCGCGAAGGTTTGGTGCTGTTCCGGCAACAAAATTGAGGTGTTCTAATCCTTTTATGTCTTCTTTAGAATACGTTGATTTGATAACAATACCTTCAGCTGTAGAAAAGTTTTTTTCTTTGTCCTTAGTCAAGGATTTTACTTCTGGTTTTAAAGCTATATGTTGAAGATTTTTTCTTGACATTAAGTTAAAGGTTAGAGATGAAAAAGAACTATAGAGTTGATTTCTATTTAGTGTTCTTCGTTATTTAGTCTTTTAATTTCTGTATTCTCAGATAATCTTTTTTGAATTATCGGAACAATTAAAGTTTTACGCTTTTCGATTTTTAAAAACGGACTTTTTTCAATTTCATTTTTCATTTTATCAGCAGAATTAGGATGTTTATTTGTTCCTAATAAAACTAATTTTTCAGTATCAAAATCAACTTGTTCTTTTGCCGCACTTTCTTTAATTTTTCTCTGAATAGTACCTTCTTTTAGTTGACTTAAAAACCCTCCATTGGCTTCAATGTCTTTGAAAAGATCTAGCGCTTTTTCTGCCAATTGTTTTGTAATATTTTCTATATAATATGATCCATCTGCAGGGTTATTTACCTTATCGAAATAACTTTCATTTTTTAATATTAAAAGCTGATTTCTAGCAATACGCTCTCCAAACTCATTAGGTTTATGGAAAAGAGAATCGTAAGATGAATTACAAATCACATCAGATCCTCCTAGAATAGCACTCATGCATTCCGTAGATGTACGCAACATGTTAATGTTGTAATCGTAAATGGTTTTGTTACGTTTACTCGGTATTGCTATAATTCGGCAAGTGTTATTAATGTCATATTCTGGTGCTAGTATTAACCATAATTGACGAAGTGCTCTAATTTTAGCTATTTCGAAAAAGTAGTGAGAGCCAATTGCAATATTAAATGTAATTTGAAGTGATTGCTTGGCTTCACTAGAAATACTAGTGTCTAATTTATTTAAGTATTCATTGGCATGAGCTAAGCCATAAGCGAGTTGCTGAACCATGGTGGCACCTGCATTTTGATATAAATCTAAATTAACACTTAATTGATTAGATGTTTTTACAATTTTTTCAAACTCACTATAATCAGCATTAAGATTTTTATACCAATTTCCTGTTTGAGCAAGTTGACCAATAATATCTGTTTGTATGTTTATTGAAGAAGCTTGAGGTGCTTTTTTTATAAAATTTTTAGATAAAAAATTGCATTTTAAATCAACGCTTGTAGTATCTAAATCAATATTTTGAAATAGTTCTTTAAGTGATATCGATTCTGATTCTATATTAAAAATAATATTTTCAACTCCACGTTTAATGACGTCTAAAGCTTTTAAGTTACTGATTTTAGAATCTGTAACATTTATAGCTTGACTGATTTTAAAATTAGTCGCTCTACTTTTAGAAACTTCAGGTAATATTTTAAATTCATCGGCATGGTAAAACGGTTTTACATTGATGTTCTCATTGGTTTTCCAAATAAGTGTTTCGTTGTAATCTGCTCCTTTAAGATCAAATTGAATCTTTTGTTTCCACGCTTTTGAAGATACGGCTTCAAAATCCTTAAATAATGACTTACTCATCTCGTTTTTGTTTCGCGATACTGTCTTCATACTCTATAATAAAAATGTCTTCATTAGACTTTTTCATGTAATAGGTTTCTCTTGCTGTACGCTCAATACCCTCGTCTGTGCTCAGTTCTTTAATGGCTTTGTTATCTTTAGCCATTTCGTTTCTGTAATGTTCTTTTTGATATTCTAATTCTTCAATATCATTATTTAATTCATGATGAAATAACCATGAATGTGCATCAAAAAAGAACATCCAAACCAAAAACACGGCAAGAACAATAATGTAAATGTTCTTAAAAGGTTTTAGATATTTTTTATTGAATTTTGGCATTATAAACGTTCGTTAATGATGGTTTTAACGATATCTACAGCTACCGTGTTGTATTTGTTATTTGGAATAATAATATCAGCGTATTCTTTCATTGGTTCAATAAATTGCTGATGCATTGGTTTCAATGTGGATTGGTAACGTTGAAGTACTTCGTTGATGTCTCTTCCACGTTCTGTAATATCTCGTCTAAGCCTTCTAATTAAACGTTCGTCTGAATCAGCATGAACATAAATTTTAATATCAAAAAGATCTCGAATTTCAGCATGTGATAAAATTAAAATACCTTCTACAATCATTACTTTTCGTGGCTTAGTAACAATGACATCTCCCGTTCTATTATGTTTTACAAAAGAATAAACAGGTTGATTAATGGATTTCCCTAGTTTTAAGTCTTCAAGATGTTCTCTAAGTAGTTCAAAATCTATGGATCTTGGATGATCAAAATTGATTTTTACACGTTCTTCAAAACTTAAATGTGTAGTGTCTTTATAGTAAGAATCTTGAGAAATTACACCAACTTCTCCTTCTGGTAGTTCATTTAAAATTGTGTTGACAACTGTTGTTTTTCCACAGCCTGTACCACCTGCAATTCCTATTATAAGCATATTTAATTTTAATTAGTTTTACGGTGCAAATTTATATTTTTTAAGTTGTATTGTGTTTATAATTCTGAAACTTTCTCAGGGGTAACAAAGTTATCAATCTTATTTCCCCAACTGTTATTAATATAATTAATAACATCAGCAACTTCTTTATTAGAGAGTCCTAAAGCCGACATTACGCTATTGTATTCTATGTCATTAACTGTAATCTTACCCGATAATCCATGTTTAGCAGCTTTAATACTTTCTATTTGATTTTCTCTTAAAAAGTCTGAATTTGCTAATGGTGGAAATATTCGAGGCACACCTTTACCCTCCGCCAAATGGCAAGTAATACACAAATCGTTATAAACTATTTTACCACGCTCTGCACTTTTTTTTAATAAAGGTAAATTTTGCTCAGTTACATTGTTATTTTGAGCTATTTCTTTGGTTCTTTTCTTATTTGAATTACATGCTAGTAATGCGAATAGAGAAATGCTGAGGATTATTATTTTTTTCATTCTTTAATTAGTTTTACGATACCAAAATTTTCTATACCAACATAAATATAGCCATCAGGTCCTTGTTCTATACTTCTTACGCGTCCTAATCCATCGAGTAGGCGTTCTTCTTTTACTACTTTATTATCTTTAATAGTGCACATGTCTAAATATTGAAATTTTAATGAGCCTACAAGAAGATTTCCGTTCCAATTTCCATATTTGTCACTATTAATAAAAGCCATTCCGCTTGGTGCTATAGACGGATCCCAATAATGAATAGGTTGTTCCATACCTTCTTTTTTAGTAATGTCTGTAAATTTTGTTCCAATGTAATTAAAACCATAGCTAATAATTGGCCAGCCATAGTTTTTACCAGCATCAATAATATTTATTTCATCACCACCTTTCGGACCATGTTCATGGGTCCATATTTTTCTGGTTTTTGGATGAATTGTCAGGCCTTGAGGATTTCTATGACCATAAGAGTAAATTGCCGTTTTTGCTTGATCATTATTTACAAACGGATTATCGTCGGGGATTGATCCATCATCATTGATACGATAAATTTTCCCACCATCTTTAGTAATATCTTGCGGATTCACGTCTCTATTTCCACGATCACCGATGCTAAAATATAAATAGCCTGCATCATCAAAAGCTAAACGCGATCCAAAATGTTGTCCTTTACTTGTATCTGGTGTTGCTTTGTAAAGAACTTTTAGATCCATTAGTTCGTTTTCTTTAAGTTTTGCTCTAGCTATAGTTGTATTGCCACCAGAATCACCATCATCGGAAGATGCGTAAGAGAAATAGACCCAATTATTGTCTCTAAAATTAGGATGTAAAATAACATCTAATAACCCACCTTGACCACGAAGATAGATTTCTGGTAACCCAGTTATATTTGTTTTTTTTCCATTTTTGAAAAGAATGAGCTCTCCTGATTTTTCAGTTATTAATAATGATGCGTCTGGTAAGAATGCAAATGCCCAAGGGATATTAAGGTCTGAAACTATAATTTTATAAGTATTTTCTTTGTTTTTAGGATTCTTATCTTGAGCACAACTTATTGTGCTAGTAATAATTAGAGTAATAATTAGGTTTATTATTTTCATGATATAAAGTTCTAAATAAAAATAAGAATTTAAAGTTATAAAAATGTAGTTAGATATTAAATAAAAGTCATATATTTGCAGTCCGAAATTGGGAATACAAATTCGGGGTGTAGCGTAGCCCGGTTATCGCGCCACGTTTGGGACGTGGAGGCCGCAGGTTCGAATCCTGCCACCCCGACTACTTTACCTCAAATAAAAACTCTGTAAGTCTAAAGATTTACAGAGTTTTTCATTTTTTAGAGTTTTGAGTTATTGATTATTAAGATGGTTTAATGTTTCTTATCAAAAAAAAAATGCTTTCTAAAGTTAATAGGAAAGCATTTTTATAAATTATCTGTTAGTTTTTTATAAGTCGATGTTGACTTACTTTGCCATTTAACGCAATTCTAACTAAGTAAATACCACTTTTAAGTTCTGATATTTGAATAGCATTATTAGAGTTAACTTCTTTTGAAATCATCATTTTACCAAGAATATCATAAATACTTACATCTACTTTTTCAGTAGAATTGATGTGTAATTCATTTGAAGCAGGATTAGGGTAGATAGAGATTGCTGAATATTCTTCATCATTAATACTTAAAGATTGTTGATTAATAACACCGATACCGTCTAAATCAAATCCACTAGAATAAAATGGCGTTGAAAAAGGATCATTGATGGCATTACCAAAACTATCATATCTAGCGTAAGCAGGATCGATGCTTCCCACAACATCAATAATCTTTACGTGTGTAATATTATTTTTGTTTAATAAAACATCATCTTCTATGTCAGATAAGTCAAAAGGTGTTCCGAATAACCCTCTGTATTTTCCTGCAAGATTATTTAGATATGTGGGGTCAACACTTCCAAATCCACCTACTTGTGTTTCTGTTTGTGTTTCGCTATGAGATGGAAATCTAAAATAATTAACACCATCAGAGCTTACTTCAACAAAAGCTAATTCTAAAAATGTATCGCTAAAACTGTTTTCAAAAACAGCAAAATCAAAACCATCTTCATTAGCTATTGGTGTTTCAAAGGTTAATATTGCTTCGCCGGCATCTCCTAAACTTACTACATTATTAGTCGCTATACCTAAGGCGTCTTCTGCAACTCCATAAGTTGCGTAATTACTACCTTCATATTCTTGTGAAGGATTAGAGATATTTACATATCCACGTTGTAGTTCTATGCTAGTTGCCCAAGCTATAAAAACATCGCTGTCTGCAGCAATTGCTGTAGATCCAGGTTGTCCCGCAGCAGGTGCGTAATTTTGTGCTTGTAAAACAAAACTAGAACATAAGAAAAGAAAGATTACTTTGATCATTTTACAATTAATTTTAAAGTTGTTGAATTTCCTTTTACTTCGACATTAACTAAGTACATACCTGTTTCTATACCGTCTAAAGATATTGGCTGTGTATTTGTGTATTTTACAGCTTTTACTAATTTACCAGAGACATCATACATTTTGATATTCGCATTTTCAGTAAGGTTTAATTCAAAACTTCCTGATGCAGGGTTAGGATATAAGGTTGTTGTTTCAAAGGCATAATCATTCACGCTTAAAGTTCCTTCATTTTTATAAACTCCATTAGGTAATGGTCCTACAGTATATTCTGTTAGTAAACTTCCGCTTTCATCATATACAAATACTTTTCCTGGGCTCACATAATCTATTGCATCTAATAAATAGAGTTTGTCGTCTATCTTATCGAATCCATAAGGTAATTGTGCATTATTAGATGAATTAAAAGCAACTGTTGGAAGTGTTGTATCAGTTAAAGCCATTTTATATATATCACCATTGAGAACGTAATATAAATCAGTAGCATCTACTGCTAAATAGCTTGGATGTTCAGTAGTTTGAAAATCAATTGTAACATGGTTATTATAATCTGATAAATCAATTTTATGAATACTACCGAGAGTTTCATCACCTGTCCAAGCTTGTTTACCAGTAGAAAGAACATATAAGTAATCATCGTCAACTTTTATTGTTGTTGGTACATCACCTACAGTGATTGATTCCACAGTACTCGTTGCTATATCAATTACAGAAACAGAATTACCGTATCCGTAACCCCCTTGATGCGCTACAAATAGTTTTCCGTCTTTCTGTACGATTTCTTCAGCTCCTTCAGCAACTGAGATTGTTGAGGTAACAGTATTTGTAGTTAAATCGATTACAGCAACATAGTCATCAGTAGTGTCAAAACCATCTCCCCAATTTGTTACATAACCATTTCCGTTATAGAAAGTAATGTTTCTAGGGTTGCTTATTTGATCTGTTATACTGGTTACAAATGCAAAAGTAGTACTGTTAATGATTTTTATTTCATTACTACCATTAAGTACCACGTAAGCATAATCGTCATTAAAGCCCATACCTTGTCCTGTATTTCCTAAAGTCATACTAGGGTTTTGAGTCGTGAAAATATCATTTTCTAAGGTTCCACTGGTATCAATATGTGAAACGGAAGCTGTATTTGTGCCAAATAAACCTTCGTTCAAAACAAATATACCATTAGAATAGTCTTGCGCATAGCTACTAGCAGAAAGTAGAATTGCGGTTAAAATGTAAAATGTTTTTTTGTAATTGTTTTTCATAATTTAATTGTTTTTAATTAGTTATAGATTGTTGAAATAAAATGCATTTGGAATAATTTGAACTGAAAATTGGTTTTGTAAATCACCATTTAGATTGTAAATAAATGCTTCTCCATTAGAAGTGTAATCTTTGGCATCAGCGATATAGATAGCGCCTTCATGCACCTCAAAACCATAAAGAATCTCAACACCATCTGCAGGGGGTGAAAAAGAAGGGGTTTCAGAAAGCTGAAAATTATTATGATCTATAGTATAGACTTCATTATCTAAGGTGTAATACAGCATTCCATTTTCAAACTCTAAATAGCTAGGGTGTTGTTCTGCTGAAAAATTAAGTACTATGGTTTCGTTAGTGTTAGATAGGTTGATCTTAAAAAGTTTTGCAAGGGTTTCATCTCCTGTCCATGATGCTTTACCAGAGCACATCACATAAAGAAAACCGTTGTCAATAACTATTCCGTCGGGTACATCTGCTACAGTAATAGTATTCAAAACACTTTGTGATGCTAGATCAATAACACTTATAGTGTTGCCATAGCCATAACCTCCTTTGTGAGTTACGTAAAGTTTACCATTATCTAGTAGTATTTTTTCAGGACCTTCCGCTACCGGAATTGTAGCTTCTATAAGATTTGTATCTAAATTTAAAACGGCAACATAATCGTCATTAACGTCATTTGGATCTCCCCAATTGGTTATATAACCTTTATTGTCACTAAATTCAATATATCTAGGATTTATAATCATATCGCTCACCGTTGCTATAAATTCAAAAGTATAACGGTTAACAACTTCTATAGTAGCCGAATTATTTACTACGAGATATGCATTTTCACCATAAAACCCCATGCTTTGCGCTGTATCACCAAGACCCATTCCGTTTACTTCAGAATAAATAGAATTATAAACTTCACCTGTGTTTTCAAAAAATGAAACAGAAGCATTAGAGTATCCAAAACCACCTTCATTCAAAATAAAAATTCCATCAGTGTAATCTCCAGATGGAGGTTGTACGGAAATAGGATCGTCTCTATCATCACTAGTACATGATGTCATAGTGATTAAAACTAACATTAGCAGACTTGCGAGTTTGTAAAAATATTTTTTCATTATTTAAAATTTTAGATGTAAATAGAAATTGAAATTCCGACCAGGCATTGGGCGGTTGAGAACGCTTTCGTAAGATTCGTTCCAGAAGTTTAATATTTGCGCTCCTATTTTATAGTCACGATTTTTTCCTAATGTGTATTCGGCTCCTAAATTTGCAACCATATAACTATCTAAAATATGTTCGGTAGCATGATCTGTGGTGGTAAAAACCTCATCGTTATTAAGGTATTGATAATAGGCCGAAATTCTTTTATAATTATACCCAAAAGAAGCCGTGAATTTGTAAAACGGAACATAGATGAGCTGTTTCCCTGTTTCTTTATTTTCTGAAACAGTATAAGCAAAGGTTGCTGAACCCGTGAATTTGTGATTTCCAAATGATTTCTGAGCTGTAACGACAGATTCTAGTCCGTAAATCTCCACTTTATTAGTGTTCTCTGGTCTAAAAATACCAGAGCTGTCAGGCACCCAGCGTAATAAGTTTTCTACGTAATTATAATAACCTGTTAAGGAAATAGAAAGGTTTTTAAAATTGAAATTATTGCTAATTTCACCTTGATAAGATTCTTCTGGTTTTAAGTCAGGATTCCCAACACCTTGCCAATACAAATCGTTATAAGTCGGGATTCGGAAGTTTTTAGACGTATTAACTTTTAGTTGATAAAAATCGGTAAGCTTAGTACTAAAACCTGCAGAATATAAAAGTGGATTTCCATATTGTTCATTCGTTTCTTGGCGTAATCCTAATTCATAAAGAAACGTTTCTGAAAGTACATGTTTAAAACTGATTAAAGCAGCCGATAAGTTGCGTGTTTCTGAAGCAATATTAGAACCTTGACCATCATTGTGTGTGTAATTAATTCCTGCTGTAAGCAATATCTTATTAGAAAGAGCAAAGTCTAGGCCGTATTTAGAAATAAAACTCGTCACTTTTCCGTAGGTGTAAAAATCATTGTCTATGTTACCAAAATAACGGTATTCTTCTGTTGTGGTTGCTATTTTTAGATTGGACTTAAACTTACTGAAATGACTTTCCCATTCTACAAGAGAGCGTGTGTTAAAGTCAGTATATTTTGTTTTTAATGCGTTTGGTGTTGGTACTGAAAAATTTCGTCTACCATCATAAACATTCGCAAAAACTTTTAGGGTGTTATTTAAATTTAATTTAGAAGTTGCAGCTAAACTGATATTAGTATTATGATACTGGCCATTAATATTGATGCGGTCAGTTTCTGGGTAGGGATAATCATTATCAGAAGCATTTCTGGCAATGCCTAAAAGCACACTAAATTTTTCTGATGAATAATTGGTTTGGTAATCTATACCATAGGTGTTAAACTCTCCGTAGTTAGCAAAAAGTTCATTATGAAATCCTTTATTAAAACCGAGTTCATTTACCAGATTTATAGAGCCGCCAATAGCGCCACTTCCATCGGCAACACTAGAGCCGCCTGGCTTTATTTCTATTTTATTATAACCACGTGTATTTATGGTATTAAAATCGGTTTGTCCGGTGGTTTGTGAGTTAATGTTAATACCATTCCAAAGTACAGAGGTTTGTGATGCTGTTGTACCACGAAAAGAGGGTGAAGAAACCATACCTAAACCATTCTCCTTAAAATAAACTGTGCTATTAAAGTTTAGAAAATTAGTTAGAGAAGCTTGATTTTGTTTTAAGACACTATCTTTTACAATAGTTACATTTCTTGTATAGGTAGAATCTTTAAGTCGGTAAGCGATAAGGCGTACCTCTCTCAAAGCCGTGATGGAGTCGGTTTGCGAATGAAGCATAGACGAAAAACCTATGCAAAATAATATGGTGCATACAAAATATCTCATAAACCCGATGCTTTTTACCCGAAAGCCGCTGTGTTAATTGTTGGTAAAACTGGCAGGTCTCCTGACTCGTGTCCGACTAATGTTCCTTCCCATTCAAAAAGAACAGTGGATGTTGAAGATTTTCATTAGTGGCATCCCAAAATGGGACTAAACTTACAGTTGCGGGAACAGTTCAGGATTATTTAGTTAACAACTATTTTACCTGATTCCCTTTTAATCATATCTATAAAAGCACAGACATAAACCAATAGAGCGTAAAGGTAAATAATTGTATTTGAATTAAGATCAAAACAATCTCTTAATTAGTGAAAAAAAATCAGTTGATTTAAAGATGAATTAGATTCATTTTTCTTAAGCTCTAATCTATGTTTTAATAAACAAGATGCTATCGATTATTTATATATTGAGATAGTTGAGGTTTTACAATTTAATTAGAAAGGTTAATAACCGATTTTTGAACTTTATTTCTCAAATAATTAAACCTTAAAAAAGCTAAAACATACCCAACTAACAATAATGCAAGAAGGTGAATAATTTCATTATTATACAACTGACTATCCAGACCCATAATCGTTTGTTTTTTTAGGAATTCAAAATAAGGTCTCAGTGGTATAAGATTAGCGATACTTTGTAAAAAGAGAGGCATTTCTTTAAAAGACCAAGTAATTCCGGTAATTAAAAATACGGGATAAGAGGTAAATGCCATAATTTCCATAGCACTCGTTTGAGATTTAAAGAAGGAGGATATAAACCAAGTATAAAATATGGTGGCTATAAAAAATAAAAAGGTTACTGTAAATAACGCAAATAAGCTACCGTTTAATGGTAAGTTTAAAGCCGGATAAGCAACTAGAAAAGTCAGTGTCATATAGGCGAAATAGAGTATCATGTAGAAACCTGTTTTTCCTAAAAAATAATTAAAAAAACTAAATTTGCTGTCTTTAAAATTAATAAGAATTTGATTGTTTTTACAGTCAGAAGCTATACTTTCAGATAAGCTAATTAATAAAGTTTGGTGTAGAATAAGTATCAATAATGCAGGTAATAAAAAATTACCGTAATTATTAGTCGGATTGTAAACTGCATGAATTTGAGCTGTAACAGGCTTTGCTTTGTTTTTGGCCGTTGAAGGGTTTATTCCTTTCGATTCAAAAAACTGTTGGCGTGAGTCAGAAGCATATTCCATAGCTACTATATTAACAGCTTTGTTAATGTCGTTAGAGGATAGAAACTTAGAGTTATTAAGAATTAAACCAATTGGTGCACTTTCTTTATTAATTAATTTTTTTTCAAATCCATTAGGGATTTCAACTATGGCTTGAACATCAAAATTATTGAATCCTTTTTCAGCTTCACCATGATTTGTATACGTATCAGTAATATTTATTTTTTGAGTCGCATTAAGTTTTGTTAAGAACGCTTTACTGCTTTTAGAGTGATCTAAATCTACAATACCAACATTTACTTTTTCTTCATCTTTATTCATGTAGGTAGTTCCCATTAAAGCAAAATAGAGTAGAGGTGCTGCTAATAATGCTAATAGAATACTATGATCGGTTTGTATGAGTGTTGCTTCTCTTTTTAGCAATCTCCATATGATTTTCAGATTCATATTGCACTTGTTTTTGGTTGTAGAAAAATGATTTTTCTATTAATTATTAACCCTGTAATAATTATTAAAATACCAACGACGAGGAATATTGTAAGTTTTCTTAATTCAGGGACAATAGAATAGAAGGGCGTATCTAGTTGGTAAATTTTAAGAAAGGCAGTTAAAAAATGGGTGTAAGGTATCGCTTGTGCGTACATGCTATTAAACCAAGGCATAGCCCAAATTGGAAATGTAAATCCACTAAACACAAATGCAGGTGAATTGTAAAAAATGGCCATGTCTAAAGCAATAACTTCAGATTTAAAAATTAAAGAAATTCCGAAACCAAGACATATATTAACCGTAAGGAATAGTAATAATAAGAGTAATAAATAGCCTATGTTACCATAAATAGGAATACCGAAAACAGGAAATACAATAGCAAATATTAATCCACATAAACTTAAGCTATAAATCATATAAGCTAAGTATTTTCCGAAAAGTATAGCTAATATATTGCCGTTAGCAGTACGATGCAAATCTTCATAAGTTCCTTTTTTCCATTCATTATTAAAAGCTCTTGTGGCAGCAAAAAAGATGATCATTTGCAATAAAACGGTAGCTAATCCAGGTAATAAATAATAGACATAATTATATTGTGGGTTGGCTAAAACTTTGGTGTTAACTTTAATTGGTAAAACGGTTCCTAATATTTTATCTGGATTAATTCCTAAAGGTGCAATGCTTTTAACCACAACTCCTGCGCTTACTAATTGTGTAATTTGTTCAGCTGATTTATACAGAAGATTTCCGAAAACAATATTGGTAGAGTTGGTATATATTTTTAATTGAACAGGAATACTTTTAAGGACATCTTTATGAAAATCTTTAGGGATATAAAATATACCTTGAACTTCATTTTTAACAAAAACATCTTCAATAGCATCGTTTGAAGACATATAATAACTCACTTTTAGATTTGGTGAAGCTTCTAAATATCGAATATAAGTTCTACTAAGTTCACTATTATCATTATCATAGACAGCTACTGAAACCTCTCTTAATGCGCCTTTATAATATATTGAGCCTAGCACAAAGAAAACTATTACGGGAACTATTATAAATAAATTCCGAGTCGATTTTAGGCGTGCTAACCTGAGCATTTCTCGTTTGAAAATATGATAAAAAGGCAAATTCATGCTTTTTGGGACTTATTTTATTATTTGAATAGACATTCCAGGACGTAATTCTGAAATACGTTCTTGTGGTTTAAGGTGAATTTCGAAAGATTTCAATTCATATTCTCCTTTTGCTTTTATAGGAACCCACGTTGCAAAATCTGCCATTGGCGAGATATATGTCACTTTAAATTCTAAGGTGTCATTGCTTAATCCTGGGATTTTAGCTTTGTAGATTGTTCCCATTTTAAAGTCTGCCAAATGATCTTCTCTAACATTAAAAATAGCATAGATATCTTCAGGTTTTTGAATGGTTAAAATAGGATAACCAGCAGCCATAACTTCACCTTCTTCAGCAATTTGATTGCTAATAACACCTGCGGTAGGGGCAACAATTTCTAGTTCATCATAAAAAGCTTCCATTTCACTATAGGCACCTTGAGCGCTTTCGTAGCTTCCATAAGCGGCTTTAATATCCTCTTTTCTTGTACCGCTTTTTCCCATGTTCCACATAGATTCAGCAGCGTTCATTTGTTCTTTTGCAGCATCATATTTAAATTGAATTTCGTCCATTTCTTGTTTAGAAATAATACTGTCATCATAGAGTGCTTGGTATCTTTTATATGTTTTTTCGGCAAAATCAAATTGACTTTTCGCCATTAAATATTGGTTTTTAAGAGCATTGACTTCCTCTTTACGTGCACCAGATTCTGCTTTTTCAATTAAAGATCGTGCCGCTTTAACCATCCCTTCAGCTTGTCCTTTTTTAGCATCTAAAACATCGGTTTCTAAAGTAGCTAATACTTGCCCTTTTTTTACGGTACTTCCCTTTTCTATTAAAATAGTATTGATTCGGCCTGCTATTTCAGAAGCAACGTTTACTTCTGTAGTCTCAAGCATACCAACGTATACGTCTTCTTTAGGTGTGGTAGCGCCTATTAAAAAATAGACAATAGAGAAGATGATTATTAATATAGGAATTGATAATACGATGTACGATTTTTTCATGGTAAATATTGGTTACTTAAAATTGGGATTATTTTTTCGGGTTCGCCTATGGCAGTGTATAAATTAGCGATGGCCTTATAATAACCATCAAGAGCAACGAGTTGTTCTATTTTAGATTTTTCGTAGAGTAGAGAAGCATCAATGACATCAATAGATTTTCCTATGCCTTCTTCAAAACGTCTTCTGTTTATTCTAAAGTTTTCTTCTGCTAAATCTACGGTTGTTAATTGGCTATTGTATAATTTTTGTTGATTAAGTGTATTCCTATAATTACTTTCAACAAGAAGTTTAATTTGTTGGGTAGCGTATTGCTTTGCGTTTTTTACTTCCTCTTGAAGATGTTTACTCGCCTTTAATTTATTAATATCCTTAAACCCATTAAAAATGTTGATTTGCGCTTGTACACCAACAATGAATTTTGAAGGAATAATGGGTAAATCTTCACGAAACATATTATAAGTACCAAAAGCAGCGATGTTAGGCATGAATTTGGATTTCTCTAATGCATGAGATTGTTTAGCCATCACTTCTTTTTGATTGATGAGTTCTAAAGCAGGTTGATTGGTATTTGCAGTTTCTAAAAGCTTACTGAAATCAAAATATAGATTTTGATAACCAATACTATCTATTGTTTTTAAGACTGTAGAATCGGGTAAATTCATTGTTGTACGCAATGCCATTTCTGCTAATTCAAGTTTGTTCTTATCATTGTTAAGATCCTTTTCAGCATTGGCTACAGCGACTTTTGCTCTTAATAAAACATGTTTGGCAAGGATTTCTAATTCAATAGCGCGTTCGGTTTGCTCTTGGTGTTTTAGCATGCCTTCATATGCTTGTTGGCGTGTTTTTATCACTTGTTTTAAAAGGACTACGGTAAGATAACGGTCTATCAGTTCGTTAGCTATTTCGTTTTTAACTTGTTTTAATTCTATTTCTGATGATTCTAATTCTGCTTTTGCATAACGTTTTGCGGCAATAATTTTTCCACCTGTAAAAATGGGTTGTGTAGCTGTAATAGCAGCCGTTGGAATGTTCTGATTATCGACAACTAAATTGTAAGAAGGCAGTTGAGATAAAGAACTAACAATTGTGCTATAAGCAGATTCTGCAGGTAATGCTAAGCCTAATTCTTCACCATAAGCACTAATAAAAGCGGTTCCGTATTTACCAGCCAAGTCATCAATAGAGCTTTTAACTTGAGAGGTGTTAATTTCCATATTTTCGCTGAGGTACGTGTAACCACCTATAAGATTTACGGAAGGTAAAAAGTTTCCTTTAGCAGCTTTATCTTCAAATATTTTTTGCTGAACACGTTCTTCATAACGTTTTATTTTCTCATTGTTGTTGTAACTTATTTCTAAGGCCTCAGAGATACTTGTTACTTTTTCTTGTCCGTAAGTGTAATAGGAACAGAGCAAAGTAATAAGGCTAATACGCAGAATTTGAGTTGTTTTTTTTGAAAACATATATGTCTTATTGATACAAAATTGAATAATGAATTTTTTGTAAAATTACGTTGTAGTATCAACAATAAATATGACCTAGGTCAGTGTTTGAGGTGATTTGATTATGATGACTAATTTATAAATAAAAAAGTGCCAATATTTTATTACTGGCACTTTAAGTAAACATAAAATGGACTAATTCAAATTATATTTGTACTAGGGGTAGTTTTGTTATTCAATAATCTTAATATCAATAGAGGTTCTACTTTGCCAACCAGTTACATCTGTTACGGAATAAGCACAGTGGTAATCTCCGGTGTCAATATCATTAGGAATAGTTATGCTGATATCAATTTCATAAGTGGTTAATCCTTCTTCAATATTAAAATTCTCCATATATATGAAAGGATTTACAGCTACTTTTATAGGTTCTAAATCACATGTTTCACCTTGGTCATCATGCGTGTGATGGTCAAAATTATGGTGAAGATCTAAACTGTAAGAAGCTAACGATCTGTTGTCTGTTACTTGTGCTTTAAAAGTGTAAGTTTCCCCTTTTACAAGTTGTTCGCATGCCTGTGGAAAACCTTCTGTGTAGTTAATCGTAATTGTTGGTTTTTCTTCATCTATATTAATACTATCATCACTAGAACACGATGTAATTAGTAACATTATAGAAAATACGAAGTAAAAATAAGTTGATGTTAATTTCATTTTATAGAGTATAAAACCGCATAGCATATTTAGTATACTATGCGGTATAATAATGTATTAAGACGCTGTAATATCTATGTGTGTTTCGTAAGATTTTGTGTTTCCATCTTCATCCTCAACAGTAAAAGTAACATGATATTCTCCGGCAGGTGCAGTTGCTGGTACGTCAATATGCTCATGGAATTCAACGTCTGTTAGGTCATGGTAACCTTCTGAAAATACAATTTCTTCATCCCATTCTATTTCACCATCACCAACAGGAAGATCATGAGCGTGAATATCTACCGTTATATTATGGATGCCGTTTAAAGCACTTATCATAAATTCAGCATGAAAATCAGTGCCTTTAGCAGCTGTAGTATCTACAGAGTAATCACTTAATGTAATGTGATCTAAAATTTCTAAATGACCTTCAATTTCAGTGCTATTCCCTAACTCATCTATTACAGTTAATTCAATATGATATTCACCAGCTGGTATATCTGTTGGTACATCTACATGTTCGTGGAAGGTTGGGTTTATTACTAGGTAACTAGCATCTGTGTATTCTTGGAAAAAATCCCACTCAACTTCACCATCTGCAAGCGTTAAATCGTGTGCATGGATAGAAAGCGTAATGCTGCTAACTACAGCTTCAGCATTAATTTCTGCTTCTAAATGAATGTCAGAACCTTTAAAAGCAACTTGGTCTGTTGAGTGTACGCTGCCTTCACCGTATTCAAAACCGGTTATTTCTGGTGCATTTAAGCTAGATGATCCGTTGTCATCATCACTGCTACATGAGTTTAAAAGGATTCCGAAAAAAGCGATAATCGCTAGAAATTTAAAATTTGATTTCATAATGTTTGTTTTAATGTTTGTTTTCATGGTTGTTAATTTATTATTGATTGTTTTAAAAGGTTTGTGTTAATGCAATTGAAATATTTCTACCTGCTTCGGGCACATCGATTAAGCGGTAAAAGCTGGTATGGTCATAATATTTAGTATCGAAAACATTATTGAGCTTAAACTTTACATCTAATGGACGTTTTGTTTTAAAGAGCTCAATTTGTGTTAAAAGCGACATGTTTAAGACTTGATAACCATCCGTTTTTTCTTCTGGCGGAACAATTTCATTTTGTTTTGCTGTAATTCTGTAGTCAGCAATAAGTTGTGGTTGTTTTAAAAAGAATAAATCTTTAAATTGGTAATTAGCAGAAAATAATCCTGATAATGGTGGTGAAAACGGAATAGTAAAGCCTTCTTTTGGTCCACTAGTTTGTCTTGAGTAGACATATTCTGCAGAAGCATTTAATTGAAGATTGTTGATTATGTTGGTGCTTGCTCTTAATTCTCCTCCAACTCTAAATACTTTGTTTTGAGTATACTCATAAATTTGTAATGTCTCGTAATAGTTAGACGTTGGATTTAAATAAATAAAGTTTTCGAAAAAATTAACAAAAGGACTGATACCAAAGCTGTAGTTTTTTGTGGTATGATCTATGTCAATATCTAATTGATAAGATTCCTCAGGATCTAAATCTAGATTTCCTTTTTCATAACGGTACATGTGGTAATTAACACCATCAGAAGCTAATTCATTAGCTAATGGCATTCTAAAACTTTTACCAATATTTATTTTGAAAGTTGTGTTTTTAACAAGGTAACTTAAACCTAAAGAAGCACTGATGTTTCCAAAATTCAGAATTTTATCTTGTGCTCTTTGTAAATACACATACGATGTAGAACCGTTGGCATTGTTGATGGTTGACGGATACCAATCAAAATAAGATTTGCTATTTATTTGACCATAATCATAACGTACACCTGCTAAAAGGTGTAAATCTGAATTGATTTCGAATTGATCAAAAGCAAAAGAACCAATGGTAAAACGGTTATATTCAGGGATTAAAAATCCCCATCCACCAATCGTATTGTTTTGATATTCTAGGTTTATACCAGCAACAATATCGTGTTGTTCATTAGGTTTAAAAGCGTCTTTAATATTTAGAGAAAATGTGTTTTTATTAAAACTTCGCTCTTTGCTATTAGAAGGTGTTGGCATAAAACCATGCGGTACAGGTTCTGAATGTTCTTCTCTAATATTATTTTGAAAGCCTAAATCAGCATGAATAGTGTGTTTGTCTAAAGCTAATGAGGTGTTATTTGTAATTTTAAAATGGTTAACTTTATGATAGGGAAGGTCAATATCTCTGTTAGAGCTATCATAGTCTATACTAGATGTTCTAACTTCTAAACCATGTGCATTGGCAAAAAAACCGTTTTTAGCGTTAACGTTACTAATCGTCGTTTCTGAGTTGAATTTATCAGTGACATAACCGAGACTTATACTAGCGTTAGCTTCTCGTCCAGCTGTATTACGTAAATTATTATCGTATAACTCAAAGATATAATTCTCGTAATTTATTTTATCTGTGGGTACTTTGTAGTCGCCATAATCTCTGTATGTAATACGTCCACGATAAAACCATTTTTCTTTTCTTGCTTGGATTCCTGCTGAAATTCCTAATAAATCATTATTACTTTCACCTAATACATTTACTTCACCACTAAAAGAATTAATAAGGGGTACTTTATTGGGTTGAATATCTACAACACCAGCAATAGCATCAGAACCATAAACTAAAGAAGCAGGCCCTTTTACAATCTGTATATTTTCAATTCCATATTGATCAATTTCTAACCCATGATCATTTCCCCATTGTTGAGCTTCGTGTTTTATACCATTTTGAACTACAGCCACTCTGTTAAAACCTAAACCTCTAATGACAGGTTTAGATTGTCCGGATCCAATTTTAATAGTACTGACACCTGGAATTTTACTAAGCGTTTGCATCAGGCTATTCTCTCTGTTATTAGAAAGAAATTCTTTAGTTACTAGCTGTGAAACTACAGGTGATTCATTACGTTCTCTTTTTTTTGTTTTTCCATTAATTTCAATTTTATCAAGCGCAGTGGTAGATTCTTCTAAGAAAATTTTATGTGTTTCTTGATCGTTTCCTACGTTAACAGTTATAGTCTTAGAAGTAAAACCTAAATGCGATATGGTAAAAGTATAGTCGTCTTCAGAAATATTCTTTAAAGTAAAAAATCCTGTAGATGATGATGTAGAAAATGAACCTTTACCAATAATATTGGCACCTTCAATAGGTTGTAAGGTTTTTGCGTTTGCTACAATTCCTTTTATTTGAAAAGAATCTTGCGCAAACCCTATGAGGCTTAGGCTAAAGCATAGCCATAAACTCAGTGTTCTGTAAAACATAATGAAATACTATAAAATTTAATTAACTGTTCTTAAGATTGAACTTTAACAAAGCCTATATTTATTCGTATCAAATAGTTGCATCAATTACAATAATTTATAAAATCAACGTTGTTGAAATCTATAATGTAGCTTGAAGCGTTAAGTAGTTAAACGAAACTTATTTTAATAAAAAAGTATAGGATAATTTATAGTGAATAGGGTGGAGGCCGACCAAATAATTGGTTAGAAGCAATGGTATTAGAAGTTACAAAAGAGAAATGCTTTATTGTACTTCTATTGATGATTAGCTCGGTATTTTCAATTGAAAATTCTTGAGGTTCTAGTATAAAAGCAGGCGTTAAATTATGAATTGTTGCATTATCACAAACAACACAATGTGTAGCATCATCTTTATCATCTTCATGCGTTAATGCATGAAGTCCTACCAGCTTAATGGATAGAAAAAGAATAATAAAGAAATATGTGATGCTGTTTTTCATTTAAGACTAGAAATATTTAAGGTTTTTGAGTTTATTACAATGGTTTAAAATGTGCTAAAGTTGTGATTTACTGTTTTTGTTTCGCTATTCTTCTTAATAAATTCCAATTAATATAATGCGCAAAAGCGATTAAAGTAGCGCCAATAGCTGTATTGCTAACTTCCCATAAATTCGTTAAGTGAAGTCTACTTATTGCTAAAAGTAAAAAACCTAATAAAGCGACTTTTAAAGGCTTCCTGTTATGGTGAGTGTTTTTATAGCTAGGCCAAAGCGAAGTGAATATAAACACAAGGCCAAGGCAAATAAAGGTCCACTCAATCATTGGGTTATTTAAAAAATATAAACTGCTAAAAGATGAAAACGAAAGCAATATTGGCAGAAAAGCACAATGAATAGCACAAACTAATGAACTTGTCATTGCTATAATATCTAGGGGATTATTTTTTGTTCTACTCAATTTATTAGACTTGCATTAATTTGTTAAAGCGATATTGTCGCGTTATAAGGTTTTGCAAATATATTATTTATTTATAATATTGCAATGTTGTTGCAGTAAATTATTGCAAATAAATCGCATTAGTAATGAAAAGAAGAAATACTCCTAGTAAACAAGCTGTTTTAAGTGTTATAACTAAGGCTGGCAAAGCGATGAGTCAAGATGCGATTGAGGAAGAAATTGCTATTGATATTAATAGGGCAACCATCTATCGTGTTTTAAATCGATTTTGTGATGATGGTGTACTTCACAAAGTCATGGCGGAAGATGGTAAACAATATTTTGCTTTGTGTGAAACTTATGACACCAAAGCCGCAACACATCAACATTTTCATTTTAAATGTACAAAATGCGATACCGTAGAATGTCTTCCTAATCAAGTTAATTTTTCTATACCAGATGGTTATTTGGTTGAAAGTGTAAATTGTGTTTTAACTGGGGTTTGTAAGAATTGTTCTTAATCATCAAGACCTACAAATTCAGAATCACTTAAAGTTTTCATAAACGCTATCAGATCTATTTTTTCTTGTGCTGTAAGTGGAATTCTATTGTCATTATCTTTTAAAATAGGATCAAGATTATCAGCTTCTAAAACACCATTATCTAAATAATTGAGTACACCTTCTAAAGTCGCAAATTGACCAAAACTTCCGTAAGGTGCTGTGTATTCAATATTTCTTAAACTAGGCACACGGAAACTCATGTAATCTTCAGTACTACCCGTAATTCTTGCACGTCCAGCTTCTTCAGTATCCGGGTTTATAGGAAATCCGATATTTCTATAGGTTTGATCTGTAAATAATTCTGTGCTATGACAACTGATACATTTTTCTTGAAAAACTACAAATCCTTGCGCTTCACTTTCTGTGAATGTTTCACCTTCATTTCGTTTTACTTTATCGTATTTACTGTTTGTTGAAATCAGTGTGTATTCATATTGTGCTATACTTTTATAAATTCCATCTGCAGTAATTCCTTCGCCATTAAAGGCATTCTTAAATAATTCAATATAAGATTCATCATTTTCAATTTTACCAATAACTTCTAAAATAGAAGAGTCCATTTCTTCATGTGTAATAATAGGGACTAATGGTTGATCTTCGAGTTGAAGCTTATTTCCATCCCAATTATAAACTTGCATAAATGCCATATTTTGAACTGGTGGTGCATTACGAAGTCCTATTCGTCCTTCAATACCTATTCCTTTTGGGTTGTGATCTGCAAAGGCACTTTCTTGTATGTGACAACTAGAGCACGAAATCGTATTATCTGTACTTAAACGTACATCAGTAAATAGTTTTTCACCTAACTCTACACCAAATTCTGTAGGTATATTGGTGTAAAATGAACTGTTTAGTTCAGGGAAATCACTAGGGATATTTAATGACACCTCAGGATTGTTATAAGAAACAAGCTCTGAATCATCATTGCTACACGAAGACAATAACAGTACAATAAGTAAGGTTCTTATGAGATTTTTCATTTGTAAGATATATGATGAAGAATAGTTAAAAAAGAGTCGGCTTGAGTTTTTCATCAAAACCGACTCATAAAATATAGATTTAGTTTTCTACAGAAGTAATAGAAAACATTCCTGTTGTATCAGTTGTTCCGTTGCCTCCAATATTCTCTACAAACTTCATCATTTCAGTTGCTGTATGAGCACTAGGTGTAGCGTTATTAGTAATATCTTCAGTAGTAACTAATGTTATAGTATAGTTTTCTCCACTTAATAAATAATCAAAATTAGCGTTAATAGCAATTGTTGGTGCACTATTACCAACAGTTGCTGTAGTAGGAAGACTTAATGTGATATCTCTATAAGCATCAACACCTTGTGTGTAATTACCTTCTTCTCCTTCTAAAGTACTTCCAGAATGGAAAGACAATTCTTTATTATCGGTATCGTAGAAACCTTCAATTTTAGTAAAACGGTATCCTGTTCCCCATTCCCAATGCATTTGTGTTTCATTAGATCCTGCGTTATCATAAAATTCAGGGAAACTAACTTGGTCTAAATCATTTAAATCAGATTTTACACCTAAACCAAACTTTATTTCAGTGTAATCTCCAACTGGGATATCACTTAATACATAGCTTAACGTTTCAGTATTTGCTTGGTTTATTACTGTTGCACCATTGTCTAAATCATTTACATTATAAGGAATTTCGGTTCCATCAGCTTTTATAAGACGAATGTTACTTACAACATATTTTAATTCAGAAAAATGGTGAACTTGTCCCATTTCAGAAGTGTTTTCTGTGGCATCTGCAGAAGTTGCATCTCCAAGAACAATTGTTGTATTGTTAAACGTGTTTGTAAATTCTAATGTCACATTGTTTGCAACGGCATCGTTATCATCACTACTACATGACATAAAACCGACTAATACTGCTGCTGATAAAATATAATTTTTAAGATTTTTCATTTTTGAAATTTTGTATTTATTGATATGCGTGTTTTTATTTTTAGTATGCTACAAAAAACTAAACATATATGGGTGGTGGCACTAAAATTTCTAAATAAGGTTCTTTGTGTTGGGTTTCTTGGTAAATGACTAATTCTTTTTTCTTGATGATTTTTTTTATGTCTATATGATATTCATAATTTGGATTGAGAACCAAATCAAAATTCTTTGTGTTAATTATTTTTTCGGAATCTTTATGTTCTGTTTTTTGTAATTCTTTATGTAAATAACACTTTCCGTTACATTGTAATTCGGGTTTATCTTGGTTAACACAGAATTGTTTGGCGATAATTTTTTGGTTGAGTTTAAAGTGCACCATAACGACTGCGCGTTGTGAAATCACAAGCAGAAACAGAAATGTTATAAGTAAACTAAAAACTCTTTTCATCTATTTTAGAAATTGAATTTTAAAGAAGTGAAAATATTACGACCCATCCGTGGAATGTTTCCCCAATCTGCATACGTACTGTAATATTCATTTAATACATTCTCTGCACCAACTTGAACTACCGTTTTATAATCTTTAATTTTGAAGGTGTAATCTGCAGATAGATTCCATATAGTGTATGATGGCGTTTGGTCTTCTCCGTATTCTGGACTGTAATGAATTTGTTCTAAATCACCATTAATAGACGTTTGAAAACTAAGTTTGTTATACTGATAGTGTAATGAGGTTTGATAACTTAATGGTCTAATGAATGGCAAATTGTTTTCATTCTCATCTTTTCCTCTCGCGTAGGTTAAAGTCCCTTTCCAATGTAAATTATCTAAAATTGAATAGCTTCCATTTAATGAAAAATTAAATAAGGTTGAATAATCTAAAGAGGTATAACCTTTTACACCAATTGATTGATAATTCATTGGACTTCCTAAACTTAAAATACGACCAATAATGTAGTTTTCAATGTAGAAGTAATTTACATTGGCTTGTAAGCTAAATTTATCATTAGCGTAGCCAGCACTTGCATTTCCTTCGTATGATATTTCATTTTCTAGATCCGGATTTCCAATATAATCGTAACGATCAAAACTATTATAGATGTAATAGCCATAACCTTCAGAAACTGATGGCGCTCGGTGTCCGTAACCACCTCCTACAGAAAAATTGAAATTATCAATGTTTAACTGATAGCCTGCGTGTAAACTAGGCAGTATTCTTGTTTTTTCTTGTGGTGTTCCTGGGTGAAAAATCCAGTTGAATTCTACATATTTAGAATGGTTATAATTGACACCTAAAGAACCACCAAAATTCAGTAAACTTTGATCCGAGATTTCCCAAGCGTTGTTTATAGATAAACCTGCAAATGTCGTTGTAACTCCAGGCCAACTGTAAGCAAACATGGTACGTTCACTTCGGTCTTGCGGATACATGCGCATTTCTGCAGTAGATAAATTGTTGTAAGCATTCAGCTGAATTTCTGAACTAAAGCGATTTTTTTTAATGTTAGCTTTAGATAACAAACCGTAAGTTGTACTCCAACCTGGCATATCCATATGAACTAAATTTTCAGGACGTGTGGTATCGTCCATATAATGCTCAATAGCATTAAAATAGATTTTGGTATCTAAGGCTTTAAATAGTCCATTTTCAAATAATTGCTTATACGTTGCTGAGGTAATTAAGGCACGCGATAACCATAAATCCATTGGCAATGCAGGATAACCAACATCATTGGCTTGGTCATAAATTGCTTCTACTTTTAAAGAAGATAATTCACTGGTTTTATAAGCTAATCCTAATGACGCGTTGAATTTTGTAAATTGAGAGTGATTAACTTCATCGTTATTTCCATCACTATAATTTTCTGCTTTTCTGTAGGCCAAACTTCCATCGGCTACAAATTTATTACTAGAATAAGAAGCATTTGCTAAGTTGAAAAACTGCTTGTTATTAATCTCAAAACCAGTTTGGTAGGCACCTTTCCATTTTTTAGTCAAACTAAAAGGCGTGCTCCTTCGTTTTAAATCGATGCTTCCGGCAACAGTAGCACCATGCATATTACCTTCTTGTCCAGATTTTATATCAATAGCGGCTAAATTATTGCTTTCTACATAAGAGGTTATGGGATCCATTTTGTCGGTACACGCACCAAAAACATGCATGCCATCAATGGTAATGGTAGAACGTTCAGAACTCATGTTATTTAATAACGGTTCCCAAGCATAAGCGCCACGTTTTATAAAACTAATATTATCTGATGATGCTAAAAATTCATCAACTGAAACGGCCATTTTCATTTCGGTTTCAATCTTCTTTTTAACAACATTAATTAGTTCAACTTCATCTAACGCTATAATGCTGTCTTTCTTTTTATTAGTGTCTTGGGCGTTGACAAAAATATTAGAAATTAAAAGTGTAAATATGATTAGTAATCGCTTCATTCTTAAAATAATATATCGATGTGTAATTCACTTCTAGCACCTTCAATACCTGGTGTAAATTCTGTTGAAACTTCAGTTCCTTTTATAGTTTCACCAAACTGATTTTGAAAAATGAAATTTAAAGTCCAGTTGCCTGTCATCGTATAATTCACCACACCATAATATAAACCGTCATCTTGTTGTGTAAGGTCTACGTTATTTAAAGACGAATGATTTCCCATAGAAGGTTCTGGCATTCTAGGGTCTAACAATAGGGTATAATCAGTAACTTCTGTATATGAAAACTGAGTAGGGTCAGGGAAAGTTCCGGCCTCATTTGTGGGCTGATTGTATTTATAAATACCTGCAACTAATTCGTTTTCTGCTATTGCAGGTTTCTGTGGTGCAACTAAAGCTATAAAATATTGTTCGCCATCATCTGCAGTAAAGGACGTCATGTTTAAATTCATGTTAGTTTGCTCTTCAACTGTAATAGCTTGTGTTACAGAATGTGTTTCTTCATTATCAGTAAAAGTGATGTAAAGTTCCCAGTTTTGAGAATCATTACTTTCTTCAGTGAATACTGTATATCCTAAATAATAATCGTCAGCAGTATTGTAATCTAAGTTGTATTGATGTGGACAAGATGTGCTATTTCCACTATAATTAGTTATAAGTGGTAAAAATGTAACATCAGAGGTGTTTACATTTTCGTTGGTATCAGTATTAGTGATATTTAAACGGATTTCGTTATAACCTTTATAGAATGTTCCGTTTAATGCCACTATATTTATTAAATATTGACCTTTTGTGATGGAAACAACCTCTTCGTAATCAATGTATTCTGTAACTACGGTGTTTATTTCATCTTCGTAATCTGTTTTGTCTAAGGTACATGCGGTAACTGCAAATAGCATTGCAGTCATAAAAAAAGAAATCTTTTTCATAACTAATAAAGTGTTTAATTTAAAACTCTTAAAATTATAGTTGCGACTATTGATGTCTAAAATATTATTAGACATATTGGTTTTAAGGTCAATACAATAATTGTATAACCAAGCATAACTATGAGAAATAAGGATAGAAACCTCGTGTATAGAGAACGGTGTGCAATGCTTTTGTTGTGGCTATTTTATACCACATTTTAAGAGGAATGAATTATTCCTTATTAAAATAATAGATAGCATCATTTGGCGAAATGAAAAATCATTTTGCTAAATACAAGTTCTTAAAAAAAAGAGTCTCTATGTTGAAACTATACTAGTGGTGGATGAAAAATAGAATCTGTAAAATGGAATTTATAAATTCTGTTGTATGAAGTCACTATTTTAGAATTTTGTTCTTTAATAAAAGAAACAAGAGGAATTTTATAAGCATCATGAAAAAACACAACTTGGTGTTCTGAAGATGATGAGTGATTTTTGTCTTTACTATTTTCTGAATCGGAAGCTTTAGCTAATTCTTTTTTTAAATGACACTTACCGTTACATTGTAACATTGGTTTTTCTTTGTTAATACAAAGTTCATTTTTAATATAATCATAAAAGGCAGCGTATTCCAAAAATGGAATAGTAGGCTTCAAAAGCATAAATAATGCTAGAAAGAGTGTTGCTATCTTCACAGCTCAAAGGTCTTCTTTTTTTTAAAATTTTCCTAATTTTTTAAATCTGTTATTTGTTAAAAATAAAACGATTAAGGTTTGAAAAAAATTAAGATAACGCACTTGTCTATTAAGTGATTATTTGATATTATTTTAGCGCTTTAAACTAAGGTAATAGCCTCTATACATAAATATGAAGATTGATAAATTTGTATTATCCATAATAGTTGTAATAATAATAGCTTATATTTTTCCAGAATGGGGAATCGAGAATAGTAAAATTCCTATAAACACGATTAGTGCCATAGGAATCTCACTTATTTTCTTTTTTTATGGCTTAAAATTGAGTCCGACGCAATTAAGAGCAGGGCTCAAAAACTGGAAATTGCACCTTTTAGTTCAAGGTTCTACATTTTTAATGTTTCCACTATTAGTCTTAATTCTAAGACCATTTATTCAAAATGAAGAACAAGAAACCATTTGGCTAGCTTTTTTTTTCTTAGCGGCTTTACCATCTACAGTATCTTCATCTGTTGTCATGGTATCTATGGCAAAAGGAAATATACCAGCTGCAATTTTTAACGCAAGTATTTCAGGAATTATCGGAATTGCACTCACACCACTTTGGATGGGCTTATTCATAGACAACTCTCAAACCGATTTTGATTTTACTGAAATTTACCTGAAATTAATAATTCAGATTATTTTACCAGTCATTTTAGGACTGTTATTACAACGCTTTTTTGGGGAATTTGCACGTAAGCATAGTAGTAAGCTAACCTTATTTGATAAATCTATTATCTTGTTAATCATCTACAAAAGTTTTGCAGAATCTTTTTATAACAACATTTTTAGTGCTGTCTCACTTTTAGACTTGCTTTATCTCTTTATAGGTGTGGTTGTATTGTTTGGACTTGCTTTTTGGCTGACTGGTTTTATTTCTCGAAAATTATACATGAACAAAGAAGACCAAATTACAGCTCAGTTTTGTGGTACTAAAAAATCATTAGTGCATGGTACTGTTTTCTCTAAAATATTATTTGGGAATATGGCAACTCTAGGCATTATGTTGTTGCCATTAATGTTGTTTCATGCGACGCAAATACTTGTGATTAGCATTATAGCTTCAAGAGAAAAAGAGAAGTTAGTGAATTAATTGTTAACGCTCTTTTTCTCTTGAGTAGTTAGAATAATTCAAAATGAATAGCAGAAGCTACAACAGCTCCTACAAGTATAATAAGTACTAAAATGATAAATTTGGCTCCAAACTTTGTTTTAGTATCTTTTTGCAATATGTAATCTCTTCTTTCTTCGTCGTCATCTTTTATGAATTTCATAATTTCTATTTTTAATGATTAATATATACGGTTTTCTTGTTAACAAATGCCAGCATACCTTCTTTTGATAATTCTCTACCATATCCTGAAATTTTTGTACCACCAAAAGGTAATCTTGGGTCTGATTTTACCATTTCGTTAATGAAAAAGCCACCATCCTCAATTTCTGTTATACGGTCGGTTGCGGCATCATAATCTTTGGTAAATACCATGGTTCCTAATCCGAATTGGGAGTCTGAGGCCATTTTATAAGCTTCATCTTCATTTTTAACTTTTATAATAGCAGCAATAGGACCAAAGGTTTCTTCTTTAAAAACAGGCATTTTAGGTGTTACTTCTGTAAGGATAGTAGGTTCATAAAAAGCGCCATCGCGTTTATTACCGTAAAATACTTTCGCACCTAAATCTATAGATTTTTTAATTTGTTGTTCTAAAGTTTCTGCTAAATCTTCACGAGCTAAACAAGACACTGTAGTGCCTTCTTCCATTGGGTTTCCAGGTTTTAGAGATTTCACTTTAGTTGTGAATTTCTCTAAGAATTGATCATATATAGCTTCAACAACAATAAAACGTTTAGCAGCAATACAACTTTGTCCGGTATTTTGCATACGTGCTTTCACCATGGTACCGATGTGTTTGTCTAAATCGGCATCTTCTAAAATTATACAGGCATTATTTCCGCCTAATTCTAAAAGTGAAGGTTTTAAGTTTTTACCTGCAAGTTCAGCGATTTTTCGACCTGCCTTTTCACTTCCTGTTAAGGAGACTGCTTTCACAATATCATTAGACATTATAGTTTCGATGGTTTTATGATCTGTAATAAGTGTTTGAAAACAGCCCTCAGGAAAACCTGCATCTCTAAATAATTTTTCTATTGCAACAGCACAGCCAGTAACGTTAGATGCATGCTTTAATAGAGCTACATTACCTGCTGTTAATGTAGGAACCGCGAAGCGCATGACTTGCCAAAAAGGAAAATTCCAAGGCATTACAGCTAATATACAACCCATTGGGTCGTAACTAATAAAGCTTTCGTTAGCATCCGTATCTATAAGATCATCTTCTAGAAATTGATCACCGTTTTTAATGTAAAAATCGATGAGGAATATACATTTGTCAATTTCAGCTTTACTCTCAAGAATAGGTTTTCCCATTTCATCAGTCATCAACTTGCTTAAATTATTCTTATTTTGATGTAACTCATCAGCTAAACTTTTAAGTAAATCTATACGTTCTTCAATTTCATATTGTTTCCAATCTGCAAATGTCTCATTAGCCAAATTTAGCTTCTTATCTATTGATGCTTTAGAGTCTAACTTGTAAGATTTTAAAGAATTGCCGTTATAAGGATTACTAGTTTCTATTGTACTCATAATTTAATTTTAAGTCGCTCAAAGTTAAATGTTATATGCGGTTTTGCTTGCTCTGATTACTAAAATATTTAACGCGAATAAAAAATAGCATTACAGCTAATATTGGTATGTAAAGAGTCAAGAGTGCAGCAGTTAAGTATGTATCTTTGAATCACAGCAAAGTGCTGAAAATTATATCAATTAAATTATTAAAAATAACATCATGAGTAATAACGGAAACACAGTTTTAGGAATTTTAGCAGGAACAGCAGTAGGAGCAGTTTTAGGAATTTTATTTGCGCCTGACAAAGGAAGTGAGACAAGAAGAAGAATAGCTGAGGAAGCGGCAACTAAAAGAGATCAAATGGCAGAAAAAGCAATAGAGCTAAGAGATTCTTTAGGTAATACAATTTCTACGCAAAAGGAAAATTTAGATCATCAGGTTGAAGCTATTGTGTCTAATGCGAGTTATAAAGCTGAAGACGTAATCACAACGCTAGAGTCGAGATTAAAAGAATTAAAAGATAAAAATAAAAATTTACAGAAAAAAGCCTAATTCATGAGTGTATTTGAAGATATTAATCGCACAACGGATAAAGCATCAAATATTGGTGAACGCTATGTAAGGGCGTCTCACCAATATTTTAAATTAAAGTTATTCCAGCAGTTAACGTTATCATTAAGTATGGTAGCTAAAGTGATGGTTATTGGTGCTTTTATATTTGGAGGACTCGTGTTTGTTTCTATTGCAGGTGCAATTGAGTTAAGCCATGCCGTAGACAGTTATGCCCTTGGATTTTTGCTAATCGGTGCCATTTACTTAGTATTAGCAATGTTTATATACTTGTTAAGAGCTAAGTTCAATGCCTACATTATTAAAAAAACAGGTCATAAGTTTTTTAATTAAAACATTCTAATTTAAATAATTATAAAATCAGTATATGAGAACTTATACATCATTTGAACAAATTGAAAACGATTTAAAGTTACACAAGCTTGAGCGTGATATTGCTTGGGAAGAGCTTAAATTAGTAAAAGGTGAAATTAAAGAAGATCTTAACCCTTTGAATTGGTTAAATTCTGCATTAAAATTAACTGGTAAATACAGCTTTTTTGCGCTTATTAAAAAATGGATTTTTAAATAAATTTTTAAATTTCTACTTTAGATACAATTTGTTTCTTAAATTCATTTGGTGAAATGCCGTATTTTTCTTTAAATATTTTAGAAAAATAGCTTCGGCTTGTAAATCCTATTGAATATACAATTTGAGAAATATTTAAATCTGTAGTTTTAATAAAATTTCGTGCTTTTTCTAAACGAATATGACGGATAAATTCAGTCACTGTGCGTTTATATAGAAATTTAAAGCCATCTTGAAGTTTTACTTGGGATAAACCATATTTTTCAGATAATTGATCTAGAGAATATTGCTTAGACGGTTCTTTTTGAATTAAATCGCAGATCTTTTTTATTGTTTTTAATTCTTTTTTAGTTAATGAATTAGGTAATTCTTTACCTGCAGTTTGTCTTTCATGTTGTTGAATGTGTAAGGATAAGATTTCATAAACTTTGGCTTCAATTTTTAAGACGCGCAACATTCCTTTTGCCTTTATTTTATGAATTTTTCGTACATCGTCAGCCATTCCTAGGTTAAGCTCGCCAAAATGCATGTATCGATTTTCATAATCTCTGTCTACAAACAATTCATATAATTTCTTATTCAAAGAAGCCACATTAGTAGTTCGCTTCTTCATGAATTCTTTCCTTACAATTTGAATAATATTTACTTCTAACTTTTCATGCTTAGGAAAATGGAGGTAGTTAATTCCGTCAGATTTATTTGTAAATATTACAGACTGAAATTGTTCAGTCTTTCTTTCTGTACTTTGTTCTCCAAAGCGGTGAGAAAAATAACCTTTTAGATTGTACATAAATCTAATTGGGTTAAACTCTTCAGCTTCAATTTTTAGGATAAATTCTTTATTAAAGGTAATATTGAAATCAAGCAGATTAACTCCCCAATCAAAAGGGATGTAGATGATTTTTCCTTTCCCATTATTATTATCTAATGTCATGGTGTATTCACCCCATTTTTCTTCGATTGTTCCGCCCAAATGAGCACTAATTTGAGTTAAAATGTCCCTAGTGTTTTCAGGATTTATTATAATTTCAATCATTCTATTTAATTCGTTGGTTATACTAGAGGTGTTAAATCTACGTAAGCGTAATTTACGTCTCCAATATGTTCGTAGTTTTCATCCCCTTGTTTAAGCTTGGCCCAGAATAATCTTTCGTCTAGTTCTTCGTGTGCATATTGATCGAGCAAAGTTTCGGTGAATAAAATATATTCGTCTTTATTAATGGTATTTTTAAGTAATTTATGGGCTATAATAACATCTTCGCCCATAAGCTTAATGTGTTTGCCTATGTTAACAGCTTCGACATCTTCTCCGTAATGTAAAATTATTTTTAAACCTAGAGATGTTATAATCGGTTCACCATTTGTTTCTTGCTTAAAGCGCTTATCTAAAGTAGCAAGCTGATTATAGAATTCGGTATAGAATAAAGTACACTGATCAATCAATATTTTTAAAGATGGTAAATCTCCTCTTTTATAAAAGAGTACGGCATCTCCTTCAATTTCAGAGACTCTTAATCCAATTTCATTCGAATATATAATTTGATTAAGTAAAGCAGGAACAACTTTAGCACTCAGATCTGCTTCTGCCTCGCTCATAAATTTAGTAAAACCACTAATGTCGGGTATACAGATTAGCATAGTTTGTGTTCGTTTAAAGGTAAAAATAGTTTAAATAAAAAGAGTAGCTCTTAAAAAAATATAAAAAAACGTTATAATTTGTTTGTTTTACGATGGTTTATCAAATCCGTTAAGCTTCATCTTAATAGAGCAAATGATTCCTTAGTGTAAGATCTACCTTTGAGAAGAATCAAGAAATAATTTAAACCAATACATCATGAATATTTACGAAGCTATACGCAATGATCACGATATACAACGCGACCTTTTAAAGCAACTGGTAGATACTTCTGGCGATACTAAAACAAGAAGCGATTTATTTAAAAAATTGAATAAAGAACTTTCGATACATGCCAACGCGGAGGAACGTCATTTTTATAAGCCGTTAATTCCTGTAGATATGATGCAAGAACATGCCAGACATGGAATTGCTGAACACCATGAGATTGATGAACTTATAGAAAGATTAGAACAGACAGATATGGACTCTTCTGCTTGGTTAAAAATTGCGAAAGATTTAAAACATAAAGTAGAACATCATTTAGAAGATGAAGAACATAGTTTTTTTCAGCTTTCGGGAAAGGTGTTCACCGAAAAAGAAAAAGAAGAATTAGCTACAAAATATGTGGATTATATGAAAGCACATAGATAGCATCGTTTTAGGTTAGGTTGGTGAGCTATCCTTTTAAAATTTCAAAAATGAGTGTCAAAACTGATTATTGGGTTTTAAATGAGATAGCTCTTTTTTTTATGTGCTGATAGTTAGTTCTTTTGAGCTGGTTTTTCTTAAATAGTGTTAAGGTTTTTAGTGTTGATTAATAACGTTAATCTATTCTCTAATTGAATTAATCGGTATTGAATTTCCTCATTAAATTTGAACAAGAGCTAAGTGAAAACTTAGATTTTAAGGATGTATTATGGTAAACATCATTAAAGAAATTACTGTTAATTAAAAAAAAATAAAAAAATGGCAACATACACAGAAGAAGTAGGGAGTAAATTAAATAATTTATTAGAGAAAAATTATGACGCAGAAAAGGGCTATAAGAAAGCAGCAGAGAATGTAAATCACTTAGGTCTTAAAAATTACTTTAACCGTAAAGCAGAACAAAGGCGCACTTTTGGACATGATCTTAAATCAGAGATTAAAACATTTGGACAAGAGGTAGATAAAGGAGGTAGTATAACAGGATCTGCTCACAGAACATGGATGGATGTAAAATCTTGGTTGTCTCAAGACAATGAAGAGTCCATGTTAGAAGAAGCTATCAGAGGAGAAAAGGCGTCTGTAGATGAATACCAAGATGTATTAATGGAAACGAGCTTGCCTAGTAGTACAAAATCGATTTTGCTATCTCAAAAAAAGAATATCGAAACAGATTTATCTGAGGTGAAATCTTTAGAAAATTTAAAATAAGTTTCAAATTAGACTTAATTAATTAAAAAGAGCGTGTATTTGTATAAAAACAAATACACGCTCTTTTTCGTTTGTACACCAGGCATTTAAAAAAAATAGATTAGGTTATGGGCTAGTATTTTTTTTGTATCAGATAATGGATAAGGCTTTGTTTTAGTTACTTGCAGTAAAAAGAAAGATGTTCTACAAATTATCAAATACGACTGATATACTTCAATTAGAGGGTGATTTTGACGCTAAATTTAAATATCCTCTGCTTTACAGAACAACAGCAATTATTAATGGTCTTTTAGAAGAGTCATTACCTATAATAACAAAGCAAACATCAGAAGTTATAGACTATGCTATCTGGGGTTTACTTCCAGAAAATTATAAGGAAGATTGGCAAAGTTTTCAAAATTTAACAAATACATTAAATACCTCTATTGACGACTTAGGTTCTGCAGACTGGTTAAGTAAGCGCATAAAACAACAACGTTGTGTAGTTATCGTTTCTGGTTTTTTTACCTCTTATTTGTACAACGGTGAAATTTATCCCTTTTATGTATATGAAAAAGACCATAAACCTTTTGCTCTTGCAGGTATTTATTCTAGATTGAGTGATGGTTTTTTATCATTTAGTCTTATTACAACTCCAGCCAAAAAACATGACATAAAAGAGATTCATAATCTAGGTTCAGAGTTTCCTATTGTTATTAGTTCAGATCATTATAAGGCTTGGTTAGAATATGATGTTGATTTGGCAACTTTTGGATATGGAAAAATAGGGCATGTAGATTTGCAAGCGCATACAATTTCTAAAGAATTTTATAAAAACCAAATCATGTATCAAACCATTTTAGAGCCAGCGCACTATAATGATTTTCCTATGGCTACTTTAAAATAGTTTAATATTTTTTGGTAATGTATAATAAAACTCATCTTAGATGGGTTTTTATTATGTTCTGAAAATTATAGAATTACATTGTAATTCGGTTAATATCTAAATCATTTGAGCAAACTAAAATCGTTAATATAGGCCATCTTTGTAATGAAGGTTAGAAGTTCTAATCTAATTAACTAAAACCAAAAAATATGTTACGTTGGACAATCACATTCGTTATAATAGCAATCATAGCAGCCGTACTTGGATTCGGAGGAATAGCAGGAGCAGCAGCAGGAATCGCTAAAATTATCTTCTTTATTTTTATAGTACTTTTTGTATTATCATTATTAAAAGGAGTATTGAAGAAATAAATAATTCAGTATATAATATTATTAATAGTCTTAAGAAGCGTAAAAACTTCTTAAGGCTATTTTTTTTTCACTGAAATCAGTGACTAAAAGCCTATAGTGTTTGTTTAAATTGCATTTGAACCTTTTAAAATAGTATTACGATCTAATGTTTAGAAATTAGAAAGTCTATATACTATTTTTGTAAAAAGATATAAAAATCAAAAATGCAAATTAAAAACACGTTTTATCTTTTATTAAGTATGCTTTGTTTTGTTGGCTTCGCTCAACAAAAGGATACTTTTAGAGCTTTTGGTGAATTACCTAGAATGGTGGATTATAAGCTTTATGAAAATTTAAAATATTCCGAAAATCAAGAAATTAGATTTAAATATTTAGATACTATTGCTATGATTTATTTAGAATCTGGTCATGCAGATTCTTTAATGCATTATGGACACCTTATTAAAAATGAAGCGCTTTATAAGGGGCGAAATATTAAAAATAGAGATGAGATTAAGCTTAGTGGTTTATATTTTGAAGGTGCTGCAGCTCAAAAACTGGGATTATTAGAAGAGTCAATTAAATCTTTAATTGAAGGTATTGAAAGCTCAAATTCAGAACAATCTATTCAAAAGTATTTAAAATTACAGTTAGCAGAAACTTATTTGCTTAAAAGCGAATTAAAAAAATCTAAAGAATTATTAGAAGAATTACCGCAAAAAAAAACACCTAATGATTTCTATTTAAAAAATGAAGTTGTTAAAAGTCAGTATTTAATCCAATCTAATGACTTGGACCTAGCCGAAATAATGATAAATAAAGCTTTATCTGAAGAATTTATCGATAATTACCAAAAGTTAAAATTAGAACTAGAACTCAATTTATCTAAAATAGAACTTAGACGAGGTCATTTTGAAAGTCTTTTAGAAAAGACAAATAGGATTAAAACTACGGCATTAAATAATGGTTTTTATGATGTATATATTGAAGCTACTTTAGATATAGGATTGAGCCATGCCATGTTAGAAGAATATGATGTTTCTGAAGTGGTTCTAACCACAGCTTATATAAACACCATACAATGGAACCGATTAGAGTTAGAACAAAAAGTTATAGGCGATTTAGTGAAGCTCTATAAAGTAAAAGAAGATTATAAAAACGCTTATAATTTAATTACGCAATACCAAAGGGTTACAAAAGAAATAGCGGATAAGCAAAATCAACGTTTAGTAAAAGATTTAGAACTAAAGTACGAAACTTTAAAAAAGGAAAAGGAGATTAGTCAATTGCAGGAAGATCAAATTTTGCAACAAGCAGAAATTGAACGTCAAAAAACTATAAAATATGCTTTCTTAATAGGCTTTCTAGTGATTCTTATTCCAATTATATTATTACTAATAGTTTATTATCAAAAGTTGCAAACCCAAAGTTTATTAAATAAACAACAGGAAGCGATTAATCAACAAGAGGTTACCACTTTATTGCAATCTCAAGAATTAGAATTGGCCAAAAATACGATTTCAGTACAATCTAAAGAACGAGACAGAATAGCAAGAGAATTACACGATAGTATTGGTGGTAATTTAGCGGGTATAAAATTAAAGATGAATAGTTTGGGTGATCATCAGCCAGAGTTTAGACAAATATTAAATTTACTAGACGCAACTTACAATCAGGTTCGTGAGATTTCACACAGTTTAATTCCTAAAGAATTTGAGGGCTCTGCATTTACAGATTTAGTAAATAGCTATTTAGATAGTATAAGTAAAGATGCTTCCGTAAATTTACGTTTTGAAGCGTATCCTAATGATGAGGTAAATGCGATTGAGGTATCGCTTCAAGTATCGTTATTTAATATTATAAAAGAATTAGTAACGAATGCTTTAAAACATGCCAAAGCAGAAGAAATTAATGTTCAAATTACATCATTTCCAGAAGCTAAAAGCATTGAACTTCTGTATGAAGATGATGGAGTTGGTTTTGATTTAAATAAGACAAATAAAGGAATAGGTCTAAAGAATATGGAAACCAGAGTGGCTAATTTTAAAGGTAGAATTTCTATAGATACAGCAGTAAACCGAGGAACCGTAATAAGTATAAGCTTACCACAAAATTAATTTATGAGTACATCATTTTCTATAATTATTGCCGATGACCATGCTATGTTTTTAGATGGGTTAACAAGTATTTTGGCAGAAGAAGCGTCTATTAATATTATTCTTACCGCTAAGACAGGAACACAGGTTTTAAAATACTTAAGAATTAATACGGACGAAAAGATAGATTTGGTAATTACAGATATTAATATGCCAGAAATGGATGGTGTAGAATTAAATGCAGCTATTAAATCAGAGTTTCCTCAAATAAAAACCCTTGTGGTTAGTATGCTAGAGGATGCTAAAAAAATTAAAATACTTACCGAAGCCAATGCAAATGGCTACATTTCTAAAAATGCTGAGAAGACAGAGTTACTAAAAGCTATAAAATCGATATTAGAAGGTAAAAATTATTTTTCACCACGTATTAAACAAGTCTTAATGGAAGCTATGTTCTCGGCAAAGTCTAACCCAGAAATTTCACTGAGTAAGCGTGAAACAGAGGTTTTAAAACTTATAGCTCAAGAGTTTACAACACAAGAAATTGCAGATCAATTATTTTTAAGTAAACATACTATAGAGAGTTATCGTAAAAACCTTATTTCTAAATTAGGTGTACGTAATTTAGCAGGTCTTACTCGCTATGCCGTAGAAAAAGGAATGCTAGATTAATTACATCTTTCTTTTAATAATTTAATTAAATATCAGGTTATTAGAATAACTCATAGAAGATCATGCGCTGATTTTATGAGTGAATAAGCATGTTTTTTTATATTCATATATTTTCTAAATTATAGCAATAAAACTGTCTATCCCTGAAAACAGGGTAAGTATTTTTACTACTTACAGTACATTTCATAAGGAGTAATAATCCGAAATTTGCATCATAACAATAACTAAAACTAAAAAATTAGAACTTATGATTTACGGAATTACTTTAATCCTTTTAAGCATCATCGCAGTACCATCACTTATTTTATCAAAAAAACCTAACGCACAAGAGCTGTTAGACAAAGTAGCACCTTACCAAGGTTGGATTGGGCTTGTGTTTTGCATCGTTGGGGTTTGGGGAGTTATTTCTGCCTTACTTAATATAGGATGGTTATCAATAGCACCGGTTTGGTGGATTACTTTATTAGCTGGTAGTGTAGTAGAAGCAGCACTTGGGTTTATGTTAGGATTTGGTATGATAAACCAATTGATTCTAAGTAAAAACGAGGCAGCCCAAGCAAAAGGAGCAGCGTTAAGAGAAAAATTAGCACCAAAGTTAGGTCAATTTGGAATCTTAGGATTAGTAGTAGGTGGCTGGATGATTGCAGCATCTTTCTTATTTACAATATAAATTTCTGAATCAATCAATTCTTAATAACAATAAATTATCATTAACATGAAACAATTTGCATTAGCAATATTATTGTGTATTTCAACATTTGGAATCGCTCAAAGCACAGCAGGTAAGCGCGTTATAAGTGTCTATGGTGTAGCCGAAAAAACAACTCAAACTACTATTTATAGAACAGATGTAACACTGACTTTAGAAAATAGTTACTATGGTGACAGTCCTTACAACAGCTTGGATGAATTGTTGGCTAAATACTATGAAAAGGTAGCTGAACTAAATATAGATAAGTCAAAATTTACTGTAGATGAATTATCATATGTTTCTTCAGGATACAGAAAAGATGGAACTGTTCTTAGATTTGAAACTAATAATAAGGCTGAAATCTTAAAATTAACAGGTATTAGAATGGCACAAGTCATGCCTGCTTATATTCAAATAAAAACTGAAACATCTGATGCAGATATGAAAAAGTTAATGGCTTTAGCGTTAGAAAATGCTCGTGAAAAAGCAGAAATGTTAGCAGCTATTAGTGGTGAAGAAATTGGGGAAATATGCTCAATAGTTAGTAGCGATTATAATGCATCTACATATTGGCAATCATCAAATACTGATTCAGAATATGTAACATTAGAAGTTATTTTTACATTGAAATAAAACAAAATAACATTTATTTAGGAGTAAAGTCTGCGTAACATCATTTTTATGGTGCTCGCAGACTTTGTATTTATAACGACTTTATATTGTTAAATACATTTGTCATTTTTAGAATAAATTATAGCATTATCTTCATTTAATGCAATCTATCTATACCATATTTTTAAGGCTCTAACTCATTTATATACTATTTTTTTGGTGGTAATATTTTAGCCATAACTTCAGCTTTAAAATCTAGGACTTTAATTGTTACAGAAATCGTTTGGTTTGTCCTTGCAATAAGATATAAACACAAAAGCACGTCTTAAACTTAAGATTTAGGATCTTATTTTATCTGTATTTTTACTATTAGAGTCCTATGGATTACTAATTAAAGACAGAAGTGAAGTGTATTTAATATATTTATACCACTATAGTTACTGTTAATAACTTATGAGTAAGGATTTAATGAAAAAACCTACTTTTGTTTTAGCTGCTTTCAACTGTTTGTTTAAATTTTAAATCAGTAGAATAGAAGCATAGTGAAATTATAAAAAAACGAGATATGTCAGATACAATTGAAAAAGTAAAGTGTTTAATTATAGGTTCTGGACCAGCAGGTTACACAGCTGCGGTTTATGCGGCTAGAGCTAATATGGCACCTGTTTTATATCAAGGAGAACAACCAGGAGGTCAGTTAACAACAACAAATGATGTTGAAAATTTTCCGGGATACCCAGAAGGAATTAGTGGGCCAGAAATGATGATGCAATTACAAAAGCAAGCAGAACGTTTTGGTACTGATGTTAGGCATGGTTGGGTTTCTAAAGTTGATTTTTCAGGTGATGTTCATAAAGCTTGGGTTAATGAAGAAAAAGAAATTCACGCAGACACTATTATTATATCAACAGGTGCATCTGCAAAATATTTGAATTTACCATCAGAACAAAAATATTTAAAATTAGGTGGAGGTGTTTCTGCTTGTGCAGTTTGTGATGGTTTCTTTTATAGAAATCAAGAAGTTGTTATCGTAGGTGCAGGAGATTCTGCTTGCGAGGAAGCGCATTATCTATCTAAGCTTTGTAAAAAAGTAACAATGTTAGTAAGACGTGATGAGTTTAGAGCCTCTAAAATTATGGCTAATCGTGTTAAGAATACAGCGAACATTGAAATTTTATTCAATACTGAAACGGATGAAGTTTTAGGAGATGGTCAGGTCGTTACAGGAGTCAGAGTGTTTAATAACAAAACAAAAGAAAAGCACGATATTGAAGCTACTGGTTTCTTTGTTGCTATAGGTCATAAACCTAATACAGATATTTTTAAAGATATTTTAGATTTAGATGAAACAGGTTATATTATTAATGCAGCACCAGGAACAAGTAAAACTAATATTGAAGGAGTTTTTGTAAGTGGTGATGCAGCAGATCATGTTTATAGGCAAGCAATAACAGCGGCCGGAACGGGCTGTATGGCAGCTTTAGATGCAGAACGCTATTTGGCTGCTAAAGATGCAGACTTTGAAGTAGCAACGCCTACTTATAATTAAGATTTTTATTATTTAAAAAAAAGCCGAAGTTAATTACTTCGGCTTTTTTTTTGTCATAATCTTTATGAAATTGTTAATGTTTTATAGGAATCTTGATTACTGATTTTTGTCATAATTTAAGTGTCTTTTTATGTAAATCTTTGCAGAAACGTAAAACACTCAACTATGAATAATTCAATTAAATCAAAAGTATTTTTTCTAGCCTTATTAGTGAGCAGTCTATTTTCTTTTCAGATAGCATCATCTCAAAATTATGTTTTAAATAATAGTAGTTCTGTTTTAGAAGTACATGGTACATCGTCGTTACATGATTGGACTTTAGAAACAGAAAAACAATCTGGTAAGCTGGTTATGGCTGTTTCTGAAACTTTAGAGATTAGTACGTTAACTATTACAGTAGAAGCAGAGAGCTTAAAAAGTGGTAAATCTTCAATGGATAATAACACTTATGAAGCTTTAAATACAGATGATCATAAAACAATGAATTTTAATCTTACATCTGTAAAGCAAGTAGATAAATTATCTGATCACTCTTTTAAAGTTTCTGCTTCAGGGAAAATGACAATCTCTGGTGTTAGTAAAACAATTACTATAGGTGTTACTGTAAAACTAGAAGGAGATAAAGTTCTATTGGAGGGTGAAAAATCTTTTAAAATGACAGATTTTGGTATCGACCCACCTAAAGCTTTATTAGGAACTATTAAAACGGGAGATGACATAAAAATCACTTTCAATTCAGTTTTTGAAAAAAAATAAAAAACAAACAAAACAACTATAACTTTAAAATCAATTAATTATGAAATCAATACAGAAATTCGCAATCCTCGGCATTGTTCTTACAATGGGATATTCTATATCTGCACAAACTGTTAATCCAAGAGATTTTGATAACTACAGACAACCAGACCAAAGAGGTGTAAATGTTTTTGAACCACAAAAAGATACGCTTACAGCTTTCGAAAATTTACACGTAAGAATGGGAGGGTCTTTTGCACTTCAATTTCAGGCTTTAGATAATGAAAACTCAGGTGCAGTAGCTCTAAAAGAAGTTGGTACTAATTTTAACTTAGCAACAGCAAATTTAGATTTAGATGTAGCACTTTATGATGGTGTAAGCATGCACTTAAGAACTTATTTATCATCTAGACACCACAACGAACCTTATGTAAAAGGTGGTTATTTTCAAGTTGATAAATTAGACTTTATCTCTAAAGGATTTATGGAAGACTTAATGAAGCATGTGACGATTAAAATTGGTCATATGGAAAATAACTATGGTGATACGCACTTTAGAAGAAGTGATAACGCTCAAGCTATTCACAATCCATTTATTGGCAACCTAATTATGGATTCATTTACTACTGAAGTAGGTGCTGAAGTATACTATAATACAGGGAATGGATTTTTTGGAATGTTAGGATTTACAAACGGTAAATTAAACCAAAGCGTAGAAGAGTCTAACGGAACAACCGGGGGTGCTGCATTGTTAGCAAAATTAGGTTATGACAAGCAACTTTCAGATGATTTAAGAGTACGTTTAACAGGATCTTTATATAACACAGGATACGCGCAAAATGTATACTTATATTCTGCAGATAGAGCCGGTTCTAGATATTATGATATAATGCAGGATGCAACATCTACAAGTGATAATTTTAGAGCAGGTCGTTTCGATCCTTCATACGGAAATCAAATTACTGCAGTAATGATTAACCCTTTTGTAAAGTACGGTGGTTTAGAAGTGTTTGGTACAGTTGAATTAACTTCAGGAAGAAGATTAGCAACAGAAACAGAAAGAAGAAATACAGAACAATATGCAGGTGAAGTTATTTACAGATTTGGTGATAAAGAAAATATATTTGTAGGAGGACGTTACAATACTGTTAGCTCTGAGTTAGCAAGTGGGGATGATGTTACTATTAATAGATTTCAATTAGGAGCTGGTTGGTTTTTAACTAGAAATATTTTAATGAAGGCTGAATACGTAAATCAACAATACAATGATTACGCAGCAGGAGATATTCTTGAGGATGGTCAATTTGATGGTGTTATGGTAGAGGCAGTAATAAGCTTCTAAGAGAGTTAGTCAATTAAAAGGCCTTTATTTTTGAAATAAAGGCCTTATTATTTAATTTTAAGTTATGATAAGAGCATTTTTATTTTTTACTTTATTTCTATTCGGGTCTAACTCAATTCATCTTGTGTCTAATGAAGTATTAGATGCAAAAGAGGCTACTATTGTTTTTTCTTCAGAAAGCTTTCTTAAAATTATAGGAAAAACTAATGTAAGTACATTTGAGTGTCACTTTGATATGGATGCCTTCTCGGAAGCTATTAAAATTAGCTATCAAGATTATGGTAAAAAAATTAAGTTTGTAGATACTAAATTGATATTGCCTAATGTAGAGTTTAATTGTGGTGGTAGGGTTATTAATAAAGACTTTAAGGAATTATTAAATACAGATGAGTATCCTGCTATAACACTTAAATTAAAAGAAATTTCTAAAATAAAATCTCACGATACTTCAATTAAAGCTACAGTAGAGATTACAATTGGTAATATTGTAAAAACTTATACAATACCTGTCTCTATTACTCAAGATCAAGATTTGCATGTTAGTGGAGTTATGCCTTTAGATATCAATGATTTCAATTTAATAGCTCCTACAAAAATGTTGGGTATGGTTAAAGTGTCCTCTGAAATTGAAATCCAATTTTCACTTAAGATTTTAGAGTCTTAAATATCTACTACTTTATTATCGTTGTTTTTTCTGCAACTTAGCAGTATCCTCAAATTTTGTAATTGTAATGGTTGCTCCTCCAAAAAGATAAACTTCACTATTACCAGAAGCAGCAATAGATATGTTTTCTATAGCAGAAATAGTTAAATCACTATTGTCTTCTAATGTAACTTCAGATGTTTTTACATCAAATTTAGAGCCATTGAAGTTCGAAGAGTTATCCATTCTAACTACAGAGCTATCTGCACTCCCTTCAATAACAGCATCAGAACGTAAGTACAAATCAAAATCAGCAACCTTACTATTAATTAAGGCATCTAATTTAGTGTTATCACTTAATTCTATTTTGGTGCTATTAGCAGTTAGATTTAAACGTGTTTTAGATTTTCCTGTACTTTTATAGATAAAGTTTTTAGCATTTATATTAAGGTAAGCTCTAGAATTGTCTGCAGTAATTAAAGTAACATCACCAAGCTCCATAGAGGTTAGTGATCTAATTTCTCCGTCACCTCGTGTTTCTATATGGTTAAGTCCGTCACTATAATTAACGGTAATATTTAATTTCTTTTTAGAGGTGATCCTTGTAGTTTCTGCAAAGGTGAGTACTCCATCTACAACAGTAAATTGAATAACTTCGTGCAAATTATCGTCAGCTTCAATACTAACTGAAGGTTTACTGTTATATACAACTTCAATAGAAAAATCAGCATTAACTATAATTGAATTAAAATTATCAATATAGGTTTGTTTAATGGTGACGTTTCTATCCCCTTTAATCTTTTCATCGGATTGCGCAGTCGCTAATGGAGTCGCAACAACCATTAAAAGTAAAATTAATACTAATTTTTTCATGTTAAATGTTTACTGTCTTAAAGACACAAAACACCTTAAATAAGTCACTTTTAAATATTTAATTATCTAAGCTGTGTTCTGTTTGTCAATATTAGTGATTTCTGTTTAAAATAAGTTAATTAAAAGTTATTAAACTAGATATGCAAAAATCATCCCAAACTTTATTTATACGTAAGAATCACATTTTCAGGTCCTAATTTAGTTTAAGATTTAAATTTTATTTCAATAAAAAAATGGTAAATTGTTTAATGATTTATTCTTCTTATTTAGCTTTATGTCTAAGGCTTGTATCATATTTATTACAAGGCTAAATTTATAAGTATAATTATTAAAAACAATGCTTTTCCTAAATTAATATTGATATTTTTGAAGAGAAATTTACCCCTAAATGATTTCGAACAACAAAGAAAAAATTTATAAAATATTAGACCAAGCTTATGCTTTTAGAACTAGAGATATTTCTAATAGTATAGCGTTAACTCAAAAAGCGCTAGATTTAAGTGAAGCACTTAATGATAAGGCTTTAATAGGAAAAAGCTTAAATCAATTAGGGCTTTTTTATATGATTATTACTGAGTTTGAAAAGTCTAAAGAATTATCTAAACAAGCCATTTCCATATTTAAATCTATAGATGTAGAAGTAGGTATAGCAGATGCACGCTATAATATTGGAAGTGTATTTTACAAAACTAATGATTTTTATAGTGGCTTAGTTCAATTATTAGAAGCCTTAAAGATTTATAGAACAGCGGGTGATTTGCATGGAATAGCCAAAACTGAAAAAGCTGTAGGTACCATTTACGAATATATCGGTGACAATGATAATGCACATAAAACTTATGTAAGTGCTATAAAGATTGCTGTAAAACTATCAGACAAAAATTTAGAAGCTAATATTCTAAATAATTTATCTGGGTTATATTTAAAAAAGAATAAAATAAATCTAGCTAAAGAGAAGATCAGTCGCTCTATAGATTTAAAGAAACAGACAAATGATGTAAGAGGCTTAGGTTTTGCTATTTATGGTAGAGGAAAAATACATTTAAAAATAGGATTATACGAAGAAGCAAAAAGAGATTTTTTTGAAGCTTTAGATATTCATATGGAGTTAAATGAGCAATTTGGTTCTGCAATGTGTTTATCTAAACTTGGTAAAATGTATAATATGCTTCAAGATTTTGAGAAAGCAGAATACGTCTTAAAAGCTAGTGTAGAAATTGCAGAGAGTATAAACTCTACTATGGTGAAAATTAAAGGTTATAATCTTTTGTCAATGATGTACAAAGGCAATCGTAACCATGTAGATGCGCTTAAATATTTAGAGCTTTATGTATTTGAAAAAGATAAGATTACAAATACGCAGACCGTAAAAGTTATAGAACATTATGATCTAATTAACCAAATGAATAATTTGGAAAATGAAGCAAGAATTAATAAGGAAAAACAAAAGGCTATTGAAATCATAAATAAAGAGGAGAAAGAAGCTGTGCGGTTAAGACAGGAATTCTTATCTATTATGAGTCATGAAATTAGAACTCCATTAAATGCTATAACAACGATAATCTCAATTTTAAAAGATAATATTATAAACGCTGATAAAGAGTTGTTTAATAGTCTTCAATTTGCATCTAAAAATTTAATTAATACAGTAAATGATACATTAGATTTTACCAAATTAGACTCTAACAAATCAGTATTAGAAGTACGTAATGCTAACCTAAAAGAATTATGTTCTAATATTATCTCATTGCATAACAATAATGCTAAACTAAAAGATCTCGATTTAGTTTTAAAAAGTGATATACCAAGCGATAGGTATTATTCGTTAGATCAGGCCAAAATAGGCCAGATTTTAGGTAATCTTATAAGCAATGCTATAAAGTTTACGCAAAGAGGAGATATTGTACTTGAGACGGCTTTAATAAATGAAGATAAGGTTTACGATACCATTCGTTTTAGTGTAAAAGATTCCGGAGAAGGGATTTCTAAAGAAAATTTGCAAGTCATCTTCGATAGTTTTTCTCAAATAAAACCAGTTATAACAAGAGACCAAGGCGGAACAGGTTTAGGACTTGCCATTGTTAAAAAGTTGGTAGAGCTTCATCAGGGGGAAATATTAGTAAATAGTGTGCTAAATGAAGGTTCTGAGTTTTATTTTACGCTTCAGCTTAAGAGGGTTGATAATGTTATTGAAGCCGAAGAAATAGATTATAGTAAGCTTAAAGGAAAATTAGCACTTATAGCAGACGATACTTTAATTAACGCTTTACTTATGAAAAAGGTTCTTAAGAAATGGGACGTAAATTCGGTTATCGTTAAAGATGGTAAAGAAGCTTTAGAAGCATCAACCATTAAGAAATACGATTTTATTTTAATGGATATCCATATGCCTATTATGAATGGTGTAGAAGCAACTAAAAAGATAAAGGCGACTAAAAACAAGAATAGTGATACACCAATATTTGCGGTAACAGCTGATGTACAAACAAATGAGCACGAAGAAAACAGAAAATTGTTTGATGCTATTCTATGGAAACCTTTAGAAATCGAAAAACTGTATAAAGCCTTGTCTCACAAGATTGAACTTTAAAAAACACCCCAAACTTTAATTAGAGTTTGAGATGTTTCAGAATTGATTGATTGATTGATTGATTGATTGATGAATATTTTAATATCGTTTTATACTTCCAGCTGAATTATCGGATTTATTAATTGTTTCAGGGTTTCCTAAGTATTTAACGTCACCACCACTTGTTGCTTGGGCTGTTAATATTTTAGTGGTGTTAACGTTTATATCTGCACCGCTAGTTACACTAACGTCTGCTATTTCTGCAATTAATTGAGAAGCATCAATATCACTACCACTTGTAGCAGATGCAACTAATTTCATAGTAGACCCACTTACATCTATATCACTTCCACTAGTAGAATTACAACTTAGAGATTCGGTTAATACATTTAATTTTATATCAGCGCCGCTTGTGCTGTTTAGCTCTAAGTTAGAAACTTTAACAGTGTTATTACTAAAAACATCACTACCACTAGTGGCTGTAATCTTTGAAATTGTTTTAATATCTAGCATCACTTTTTTTAAAGTTGCTCTTCCGATATTTTCGCTAGTATAGATATTTAAAGTACCATCAACAACTTCTGTTATAATAAGATTTTGGAGGTTTTCGTCAGTTTCAATAGACAACGCTTGGTTATTAGATTGTGTAATGTAAAGATCTAAGCCATTACTTATTTTAATCTCGTTAATGTTTTGGTTAATAGTGCGGTTTGCTTTTACAACATTGCCATTGCCTTCTACACCAGTTGTGAAATTACAAGATAATAAAAGTGCACTAATAATACTGGTTGCGATAATTCTAGTTAATGTAGTCATGTTTTCTGTTGGTTTTTTGATTGATGAATGGTTTGTTTAATAAATTTAAGTCGATTAAACTTTTTTATATATTTTAATTTGATGAGTTGTTAAAAGTTAATTCTCAATTGTCATTAACTTCTATTTTAACCCCATCTTCGTCATTAATTTTAATACTAATTTCGGATGTTTCCTTAGTCGTCTTATTAATATTTGACAACTCTGTATCAGTGTCTATCATTTTTTCTTCAACAGTTTCTGCATCTTCAATTTTAGATTCTTTTATACAATCTAAACATTCCACATCATCTTCAACTATTTTGAAATAGTTGTTTTGCATTTCACGCTTTAATAAATTATTAGGTGAATTATATTGTCTTGTAAAACGTGAAGCATAGTTATCTGGACTGAAAACAGTTCCTTCAGGCAAATACAAAGTAATTTCTATATGTTGGTCACTAAATTTATTAGATGCCTCTGTAATTAAATAAGAGTCTAATCTTAGTTCATTGCCAACAGTTTTAAAATTGTAATTAATATTTTCAGCACGTTTTCTTGCTAATTCATAATTGCTACCGCTAGCAAATGCACTCACTTTTAAATGGGCTAAAGAATCTGTAGTAGATTTTATTGTAAGTCTAATGTCTCTTGCAGATATAATACTACTGTTATTATCCTTAGGGCTTATTCTGTAATTATAATAATTGCTTTGTAAATGTTTATTATAGCTATCGTGGCTTATCATTTTTATCTTTAAGGTATCACCCGATTTAATATTCAAACTATCATCAAATTGTACAATATTTGCATCATAGGCTTGCTCTGTTGCCTGGCGTATACCAACAACAACGAGTCCTACTATAGCCATAGTCCAAATTCCTAATAATGTGAATTTAGCAATGTTTCCAATTGATTTTAAGTTGTTAACTAAAATCTTCAATCCTAGATAGAATATAAAAAAGAAAGGAATTGCAATGGCAAAAAACAATAATAAAGACATTAACCAAATAGGAATATTTGCGGCGTTAGAAGCATTTATAAAATCTAATCCAGGAAAATGGACAGCGTTTGTTATACCTATTGTAAAAAAAGCGATTATAAAACCTATAATACAACTAAGACCAATAAAGATTAGTAAGATTCCAATAAATTTAGCAATCACTTTAAAGAAAAACATAATAATGTTTCCTATCGTTTCAAAAAAGGATTGTGAGCTCGACTTTAACTTACTGCTTTGCTTTTGAAAATCGACACCCTTCACGGTTTCAGAGACCTGATCAAAACCTTCTTTTATTTTATCTCCATGTTTTTTTAAATCTACATTTTTTAAATTTTCAGAAACGGTATCAATACCGTCTTTAATTTTTTTTTCAATGTTACTAATGTTTACTGCATCTCCGGTCATGGTAAGCTTTTCAGCCGTTGTTTTAGCTTCAGGGATTAATGCCCAAAGTATAATATATAATAGTATACCTGTACCAAAACTAAAAAATAAAATCACCCACAGAAGACGAATCCATAACGCATCTAATCCAAAATAATGACCAATACCAGCAGCGACTCCACCAATATAAGAGTTATCTGTATCTCTAAAAAAACGTCGTGTCGCAGTCGTTTTTCTTTTGGATTGTTGTTGAGGTTCGTCTTCAAATATTTCGTCATCTACTAAGTAATCTTCAGGCTGTCCCATAATGGCAATAACGTCGTCTACCAACTTAAGACCTACAACTTGTTTTTGATTTTGAATGCGCTCCGAAAATAATTCAGCAATTCTTGCTTCAATATCAGAAATGATCTCAGATTGACCTTGAGAGTCTGTAAATGAACGTTTAATAGCCTCAAGATAGCGTGATAATTTGAGGTAAGCATCTTCATCTATATGGAAGAAAATCCCTGCTAAATTTATGTTGACTGTTTTATTCATTTTTTTGGTGTTTTAGTGTTGGTAACTAGATTAACGGCATTTTGTAATTCACTCCAAGTGGTATCTAATTCGGTAAGAAATAGTTTTCCCGTATCAGTAAGTCCGTAGTATTTTCTTGGTGGTCCAGAGGTAGATTCTTCCCAGCGGTAGTTAAGTAATCCTGCGTTTTTTAATCTTGTTAGTAGGGGGTATATTGTACCTTCAACTACAAGCATTTTAGCGTCTTTTAGTGTGCCTAAAATTTCGGCAACATAAGCATCTTCATCGGCGAGTATAGATAATATGCAATACTCTAAAACACCTTTACGCATTTGTGCTTTTGTGTTTTCTATTTTCATATATGTTGTCTGTTATGTGTTAAGACTTTATGTGGATTGCACATTAGTTTAAGTCTTTTAATTTTAATTAAACTGTTCATTTTTTGATTGATTTGATTATTGATGAAATATGATGTTCTGAATAAATTCAGGATTGATTATTTTAAAAAATTGATGGTAAATGGATACTTAAAATCATTTCCATCTCTAGCTGATAAACTCGCTTTGACAATGAGTGCTAATTCTACTATAAAGGCAATAATGGCTATGACACCTAATCCACCACCAACGTACAGTAGAGCAGAAGGCTCACCAACATTAATATTGAAATTCTGAAATCCATTAAAGTCAATAACATCTAATCCGCTTAATATTTTAAAAATAAAAAGCGGTACACTCAACGTTCCTAATATAATAGCGTAGAGCAAAACACTGATTTGAAAATTAATAGCTTGCTTACCATGTTGATCCACAAATTCTGATTTGTTTTTATTGGCTGCCCATAAAACGATAGGTCCAATAAAGTTTCCAAAAGGAATTACAAATCTCGAAAAGGTAGACAAATGAATAAATGTCGCTAAGTTTTTGTGATGGTTATCAATCATTTTATAAAGTATATAATAGTTGCTTATACAAATATATGTCTTTAAAAAGGTAGTATGTTACACATAGTACTTAATATTAACATTTATTTAACATTAGTTAAGTCTATCATTTTCACTTATTTTAGTGAAAATTAATATAAATAGTATCTCTTTTTTAATGAGATAAAAATAAATCTCTATGAATATATCACCATCTAAGCTCAATAAATTTTTAATGATAAAACTGCCTGCAGCGTATTTTACAGGTGTAAGAACCAAAATATTAAATAACACAACATGCATTGTTACTGTAAAACACCGTTGGGTAAACCAAAATCCGTTCAGGTCTATGTTTTGGGCTGTACAAGGCATGGCAGCTGAGTTAACAACAGGAGCTTTAGTTATGAGAAAAATTAAAGAAAGTGATAAAAAGATATCGATGTTAGTTGCGAGTAATAATGCCACATTTACTAAAAAAGCCACAGGCGTTATTACATTTACATGTAACGAAGGAGAAAAAATAAATGAAGCTATAAAGAAAACGATAGCATCTGGGGAAGGTCAGACTGTATGGCTTAACTCTAATGGCATAAATGAAGAAGGTATAGAAGTTTCTTCTTTTAATTTTCAGTGGACACTCAAGGTTAAATCTTAAAATGATAAATAAATAATAAGCAGAAGGTTCAAAATAAATTGTAACAAATTATCAATTTCATCAACTTATATTTAAACAACTAAATATTTTATCATGACATCACACGAAATAGATTACCGTATTTACGGAGAAGAAATGCAATATGTAGAAATAGAATTAGATCCTCAAGAAGGCGTTATTGCCGAATCTGGGAGTTTTATGATGATGGATGATGGCATTAAAATGGATACAATTTTTGGAGATGGTTCTCAAAAAGACACTGGGTTTCTAGGTAAAATATTAGGTGCCGGGAAGCGAATCCTTACCGGTGAAAGCTTGTTTATGACGGCTTTTTATAATAATCTTACAGGTAAACGTAACGTCTCTTTTGCTTCACCTTATCCAGGAAAAATTATATCAATTGATTTAACAGAATATGGTGGTAAATTTATTTGCCAAAAGGATGCATTTTTATGCGCAGCAAAGGGTGTTAGTATAGGTATTGAGTTTTCTAAAAAATTAGGTCGTGGACTTTTTGGCGGTGAAGGCTTTATTATGCAAAAATTAGAGGGTGACGGTATGGCTTTTGTACATGCAGGAGGAACTACAGCAGTAAAAACATTAGCGGCTGGCGAAATCTTACGCGTAGATACAGGTTGTATTATTGGGTTTACACAAGGTATTGATTATGATATTGAATTTATAGGTGGAATTAAAAACTCGATATTTGGAGGCGAAGGTTTATTCTTTGCAAAGCTACAAGGACCAGGAAAAGTTTATATACAATCCCTACCTTTTAGTAGGTTAGCTGGTCGTGTATTAGCATCTATACCTAATGGTGGTAAGTCTAAAGGAGAGGGTAGCGTCCTTGGTGGTTTAGGTAATTTGTTAGATGGGGATAATCGGTTTTAATTAACTTAATAATCTATTTTTTAGGTGTTTGTGTTTGGTTTTTTGTAGCGGTTTGTTACTGTTTTTTTCGAGGAATTACTTCCAGTTTTTAACATAATAAGCTGTTAAACTTTTGTGTTTAATAAACTTGAGTTCAAAAAAAATACTATCTTTAAAATCAGATATTGAAACCATAGCGTATAGATTAAAATTACCTTTGTTAACCTAAAAACTTAAAATACTTATGGCGCGAGCAATGTATGAGTACACTAAAACTGTACTCAATAAAGTGAGTTTTGATGCGACATTATTTTGCAAAGAAGTGCAAAAAGCTGCGAGACGATTATTACCGCATGAACTAGAGGAACTTAGAATATTTATTGAGTCCTTAATCCATCAAAATCCAGAATTAAATCAATGTATGATTTATTTGAAAGCATAATAAAAAAAGCGATTCAATATTGAGTCGCTTTTTTTATGAGTTCTTATTTAATAGAATTTGTTATTTAGCTTTTGGACTGATAATTTCTACATTTTGAAAAGCAATTGCTCCACGTATAATTCCAGAAATCACATCGTGCATGGCATCAATGATCTGCATTTTTAATTCACTTTTATGATAAATGATACTCACTTCTCTTGCCGGTGATGGTTCTGCAAAGAATCTTAAGTGAGGACTCAATTTTTCTTTTATATCTAAAGTATGTAAATAAGGTAAAAGTGTCATTCCCATCCCTTCATTAGATAGCTTTATAAGGGTTTCAATACTTCCACTTTCAAGTTGAAATGTTTCGTCAGCTTGGTCCTTAAACGTTTTGCAAAGATTAATTACACCATCTCTAAAACAATGACCATCTTCTAAGAGCAACATATCATCAATACTTAAATCAGAGGTTTCAATAGTTTTCTTGTCTTTTAATCTATGATTATCTGGTATATAGGCTACAAAAGGCTCGTAGTATAGTACACGCTCTTTAATATTATCACTTTCTAAAGGGGTAGCTGCAATTGCTGCATCTAGGTGACCATCGCTAATACGAATTAATATTTCATCGGTTGTTAGCTCTTCAATCTTTAATTTAACTTTCGGATATTTTTTAATGAAATTCTTTAAAAACATTGGCAACAGTGTAGGCATAACGGTAGGTATAATTCCTAATCTAAATTCACCTCCAATAAATCCTTTTTGTTGATCTACAATATCTTGAATTCTATCTGCTTCATTTACTATATTTCTAGCCTGATAAACAATTTTTCTACCAACTTCAGTGAGTTCAATTGGTTTCTTACCTCGATCAAAAATAATAATATCTAATTCATCTTCTAACTTCTGAATCTGAGTACTTAAGGTTGGTTGCGTAACAAAACATTTTTCTGCTGCTTTAGTGAAATTCTTATGTTCTGCAATGGCTAAAGCGTATTTCAGTTGCGTAATCGTCATAACTATTAATTTAGACTATAAAAGTATAAAAAGTATTCATTACTACTATGATATTTTTGGCCTAAAAATCCGTAAATTTGAGATAATAAAAAACAGATATTATGACATTAAATAGCATAGGTTTAGATACCAAGAAAACGAAAGTATTAGCTGACGATTTAAATCAGCTACTAGCAAATTTTCAATTGTATTATCAAAATTTAAGAGGAATACATTGGAATATCAGAGGACGTGCATTTTTTGATTTACACGTTAAATTTGAAGAATTATATACAGATGCCAATTTAAAAGTAGATGAGATTGCAGAGCGTATTTTAACGTTAGGTGCAACTCCATTACATACTTTTGAAGATTATACCAAAGCAGCTAAAGTTCCTGTAGGAAAAAATATTTCTAAGGATGATAAGGCTGTAGAATTAATTGTAGAATCCCTAAGTGAATTATTGAAAATGGAACGTGCTATTTTAGAGTTTGCAGGGGATGCTAACGATGAAGGTACAAATTCAATGATGAGTGATTTTATTACTGAACAAGAAAAAACAGTTTGGATGATGAAAGCTTGGTTAGGCGAAACAGTCTAAGATTAAATACATAGATAAAAAAAAGACTGCTGAAGAGCAGTCTTTTTTAGTTTAAAATATTATTAAGATAAAGCTAGAAGCGGATGTGTAATGTTAAATCTTCATTTTCTACTTCAAACTTAGCATCATCATATTGAGGTGGTCCCATAGTCATTGCATTGTTAGACATTCCGTAAGATTCTAAAGGCATCCCATTTTCCATATAATCCATTTTTTTATTATTGTTCTCATCGTGCAAGACCATTATGGCGTATTGTCCAGCTTGTACGTTTTTAAAAGTTAAAGTTACTTTTCCGTCCTTAATATCAGTCTCAGTACTCATAATACCTTTACTTTTCATAAATGTATCTGCGGTATGTAGAGCCATGGAAACCTTGCCTTTGTTATTTGTCACGTTGTCTACAATCACTGTGATTGATACACCTGAGTCTTGAGAAAATCCTAAGAATGAAGCTAGTGCAATTGTCAATGATAAAATTAATTTTTTCATAATGTTGATGCTTTTAAAGTTGGTGTAATACTGTTTGTTTTTATTGATAATTCAAATATCTTATAAATAAACAAGCTTAAACGATTAAAAATACCAAACTGTAATTTTATTTGGATGAGTTGTGTTTTTTCGCAAGAAACTAGAAGCCAGGACTAGTATGCGGAATTGTATTTACAAAAGACCACGAGCTTTAATCTCTAAGTACTTGTTAATGGTATTTATGGTTAAATTTTCTGGAGCTGTTAAGATAGATTGAATACCGTGTTTTTGAAGCTCTTTGACCATTAATCGTTTTTCAAAAGCAAATTTTTCAGCAATAGTTTTATGATAAATAGATTGTAAATCTTCTGCCTTCTCATTAATAATGGTGTCTAATTCTGTGTTTTTAAACAGTACTACAACAAGCATGTGTTTTTTAGAAATGGCTTGTAGGTATGGTAACTGACGTTTTAAAGCGCTGATGTGTTCAAAATTAGTATACAATATAATTAAGCTACGATGTGTTACTTTTCGTTTTAGCTGTGCGTAAAGTAAACCAAAATCGCTATCTGTAAATTGTGTATCAATATTATATAAAGCCTCGAGAATACGGTTGAGATAGGTTAATTTTTGAATGGCAGGTAGAAAGTTTTCAATCTTTTTTGAAAAAGAAAGCATACCAACTTTATCATGTTTTTTTAGGGCAACATTACTAAAGGCTAATGTAGAATTAATGGCATAATCTAACAGTTTTAATCCGTTAAATGGCATTTTCATTATTCTTCCTGTATCAATGATAGAGTAGATGGGTTGGGATTTTTCATCTTGAAACTGATTCACCATCAATTGACCACGCTTGGCAGTTGCTTTCCAATTTACAGTTCTAAAATCGTCGCCATTAACGTATTCTTTTATTTGTTCGAATTCTGAAGTATTCCCGATTTTTCTAATCTTTTTTAGGCCAAATTCAGTTAAAGCATTGCTTACGGCTAAAAAATCATATTTCTGCATTTGAATGATAGATGGGTAAACCATAACCATTTGCTGATTATGAAACTGATACCTTCGTTTTACAATCTTAAGAACAGAGGATACAAACACATTGAGGTATCCAAAATAATATTCACCACGATCTACAGGCCTTACTAAATAATCGAAATCGTGATTTTCATTAGGACCTAAAGAGGTCTTGTAGGTAAAATCTCGCTTTTGAAATTGTACAGGTAATTCATCTATAACATCAATAAAAGTTTTAAAACTATATTTATTAGTAATGGCAATTGGAACCAAATTGTTATCACTGTTAGAAAACTTATCTGGTAATATTCGTCTTGCATTTATTGCATCTGAAGACTTGTAGAGTAACATCAAATCTATCAATAATAAGACAGCTATTATAATTGTAGTAATCCATGCAATGGGATAGAAAATAGAAAACCAATAAGACAAAAGAAAACACACAGAAGCCACTGCTATATAAATATAGAGTTGTTTGTGTATGTATAATGATTTTAAAAAATTCATATTTGCTTACTGCTTACTGCTTACTGCTTACTGCTTACTGCTTACTGCTTACTGGGATTATCTAGGAACTTCAACGGATTGCACAATCATTTCAATAACATTTTCAGTGGTCATGCCTTCCATTTCACGTTCTGGTGTTAAAATAATACGGTGATTTAGTACTGGGTTTAACGCTTTTTTTACATCTTCAGGAATTACAAAATCACGTCCGTTAATTGCAGCAAAAGCTTTAGTTGTATTTAAAATGGCAATTGATGCTCTTGGAGAACCACCAAGATATAAGTGTGGATGATTTCTAGTTTTTGAGACAATTTCAGCAATATATTTAATGATTTTTTCTTCGACGAGAATTTCTTGTGTTTTACTCTTGTAATCTTCTAGTGAAGCTGTATCGAGTATTGCATTAATTAACGCTTGAGGTTTTTGTCCTTTACGTTCGTGATGCGATGTAATTATCTTAATTTCATCTTCTAAACTCGGGTAGTCTACTTTTATTTTAAAGATAAAACGGTCTAATTGCGCTTCTGGTAAAGCGTAAGTTCCTTCTTGCTCAATAGGGTTTTGTGTTGCTAAAACCATAAATGGGTTATCAAACTTGTAAGTTGTACCATCAATAGTTGCTTGCCGTTCTTCCATGGTTTCAAATAAAGCAGCTTGTGTTTTGGCAGGTGCTCTGTTGATCTCATCTATTAATACAATGTTAGAAAATATTGGTCCTTTTTTAAATTCGAATTCAGAAGACTTCATGTTTAAAATTGAAGTTCCTAAAACATCACTAGGCATTAAATCTGGTGTAAATTGAATTCGACTAAAATTCGTTTTTAAAACTTTAGCAAAGAGTTTAGCGGTTACGGTTTTTGCAATTCCTGGAACTCCTTCAATTAAAACATGTCCATCGGCTAATAAGGCTACGATGAGCAATTCCACAAAATTATCTTGTCCAATAATAACTTTTCTTAACTCGGCTTTAATGCTTTCAACAGCATTTTTTAAGTCCTCTAACTGAATTCTATTATTAAAGCTTAAGTTATCTTGCTCTATATTGTTTTGTTCTTCTTCCATTGATTGTTGGATTTAAATTGTTCTATCAAGGTATTTAAACGTTCTAATTCTATAGAATTAATTTCCGTTTTCTGGTTTATTGTTTCAATAACCTTAAATAAGGTTTGTGTATCTTCTATTGTGTTATTACTTCTTGCTGCCAGATTATCTATAAAACTAGGGTTTATTTCTGACGTTGTAAGGTGTAAAGTGTTTCTAATATACTCTAAGAAATGATGTGTTTTATGTTCGGAAATATCCTTGTGCTTTCCGCTTTCATAATACATATTTGCAATCGTTCTTGTGAAATCGACAGTGTGGTTTTGTAAGGGTTTTACAATTGGTATGGCCCGTTGTTTACGTTTTCCTTCAAAAATAATATAGATTAAAGCACCTATTAATATCATATAATAAGCCCACTTCAATGATTTTGTATTTAAAAATAAATACATTGGTGAGGTGTAAAATGTCTTTCCTGTTTTGTAATAGGTGTCTATATAAATGGGTTTAGTGGTATCTAAATAAGATAAAAGCCCTGCTGTGTAATCTTGATTTGGTGGTTGAAGTATGAAGTAATTTGTATAAGCCTGTGGAAATGTGTTTAGTAATATTTCACCTTTTCCAAAAGGTTGTTTAACACTGCTGATTAACGAGTCTTCGATAGGTTTGTTTTTACCCCTATAGGCATCAATAAAGCCTATAATAGAAGTTTTTAAAGTATCTATTTTATTAAAATAATGAAATGTGTTTGGTCTGTCGTATTTATAAGATTTAGTATTATCTAACATTGGGTTTACAAGACTGACTTGATATTCGTTATTAAAATTTTCAAAGGTGTTGATGCTTTTTGTGCTTAGATTTAAGGTGTCTAGTAATTGTTCTTCAAAATCTACAGCAGATACAACGAGTGTATTTCCTTTGCTTACCCAATCTAATAGACTGTTTAACTCTTGCTTCCCAAATGAAATTCCACCATTGTAAAATAGATAAGTTCCATGGATACTATCATTTTGTAAATACTCAAAAGGTGGTCGGTCTACAGTTGTAATATCATGACTTATACGTTTTAATTGCTCATTAAAAACATAAGAACCTAATGGTATTTTATGATGTGTAGCATAGGACGGAAACCAATTAATAGCCTTCGGTTTGTTCATTTCTAGAACAACAATAGCTAAAAGTGTAAATGCTACAAGGATGATATATATTTTACCTTTTTTACTCAATGTTTATTAATTGTATTATTAAGTTGCTCAAAGGGAAGTCTAAGTGTTTCAAACTTTACGGCATCGATGTTAAACTCGCCATACCAAACATAATCATATATTCTAGTAATATTTTTAAATTCAGATTTTAAATAAGCTTTATTAATTTCATTAATATAATCTTCATTGGTTTTTTGTGGTTTCCAAGAGATATTATCGCTTTCTGTAAGTTGTTTTAAAGCTAATAGATAATAATAACGAATAGCCAATCTGTAATTGTTTTGATTAATGGCATCTTGTATTAATCCAGGAATGTCTTCGTTCTTAATAATTTGTTCTTCCTCTGTAAATAAGATAGAGCCTTGCTTTTTAGCTTTTGTGATAAGATTATGAGAATTTACTTTTAAGAAAAAACGTACTAATAAAAAGATCAAAAAGGCTAATAATAAATAAGGTAGAACACTGAAAACAAAATATAAAAAACCCGATGCTGTGCCAACACCAAAAATGGCTTCCCAAAATTTTCTCAACAAATTTTGAAACCATCGATAAGCTTTATCTAAGAAATTCTCTTCGGCGACGACCTCTTTATAATTAAAGTCTTTATCTGATTTATAGGGTTTTAAATGATCTTCACTAATGCTTTGTTTTTTTAGGATAGTATCATCTAATTTTTCAGCATGCAGCGTTTGTTGTGCTATAGAAAATTGCACAAAACAAAAACAAAAAAGTAGCCATTTTAATGCCTGCATTTATTCTTCAGTTTTACCTATTTCGCTAATACGATCGTATGTACCTGTAAAGTTTGTTATTTCATGTAAATGAAAATAAATAACAGCACCGGCGACCATTAAAATAGTATTTAATAAAAATTGAAAGAAAGTATTAAATACATTGAGAAAGATAACTATTGGATCGGAAGACATATTATTAAGATTTGCAGGATCAATTTCTCCTGAAAAAATACCAGTACTAATTAATGCATAAATGATTGAAGGGATTGAAAACACTAAGCTTATAATGTAATAAATAACTCCCAGAATAAGAAAAACACCAAAAGCCGTCCAGAAATCAGCATTTGCTAATTTAAAACTCTCACTAAAAGCATCTGTAGTAGAACGTTTTGGTTCAAAAACATAAACACTAAATACAATAGCCATTGGAACCATGGCATAAAATACAGGAAGCACACAAAGCATTGTTGCTATAAGTAGAGTCATTCCCTTTAAAAAACTAAGTCCAAAAAATGACCAAAAGGATTGATGCACATTCTTTTTTATTTCTATAGGATCTATAGTCCCTTTATTATCTACATAAGATTTTATATAAAAAAGTACTGTAGCCGCGGTAAGAATATAGGCCGCAATTGCCGAAATTAAATAGATTATTACCGTTATAATGGTAATAAAAATATTATTAGAGTTTAAGCTAGATTCATCAAATCGAGTAATATTTAAGAGATCACCGGCAACATAGTTATAAGCCGCAAGCGAAAGCATAAAAACAATAATTGCCGGACCCGCAATATTAAAGATTGTTTTTATAAACGGTTTAAATTCATTTCTAATAAAGCCAAATGTATCTGTAAGTATAGCGCTAAAATCTCGTTGCTTACGGAATTCTATATAAGATTTGTTCATTTGTGGTTGGTTGGGTTAAGGTTGAGTTCTATGATGTTTTTTGTTATTAATGTTTTTTTTAATTTTCTGTGTAATTGAATTGGGTAAATTACGTAGTAAAATAAGATTAAAGCTAAAGAACTTATTATAATTAGTATAGCCAGCCAATCTGGCATTTCGGTATGTCTGGTAACAAAACCTTCTAAAAATCCTGCGATAATAAAAAATGGAATGGTACTCATTAGAATTTTTAAACCATTTATAACACCACGCTTAAAAGCTTCAAGCCTTGGCAAGGTTCCTGTAAATAGCATGCCGTTCCCCATTACTAATCCAGCACAACCGGCTATAATAATTACAGAAATTTCAATTGTACCATGAATCCAAATGGTACGTGCAGATTCCCATAACAAACCTTGTTCATAAAAAAAGTACTGAAAACCGCCAAGCATAATACCGTTTTGCATCATAAAATACAGTGAGCCTACACCAAACAAAATACCGTAACCAAAAGCAAATAAGGCTACTTTTATGTTGTTAAGCGTTATGCCTAGAAACATATCAAATTCCCCTTGTTCTTTATATACAGCCATTGGATCGCCTTTTTCAATGTTTTCCAAAGTCATGTTTACATAAGCATCATTTAAACCAAAGGATCTTACAAAATCTACATCAGTAGCAGTAGAGTATGCGCCAATAAAGACGAAGAAAGCAAATGTTAGAAATGTAATAAGTAGTTCGCGATGATGTTGATAAAATAGTGTTGGAAACTCGGTTTTAAAAAATGAAAACAACCTGTTTTTGGGTTCCTTTTTTGTTTTGTAAATAGATTGATGAGCATTAGATGCTAACTGATTAAGGTAACGCTCTGTATTACTATTTGTGTAAAACGTTTTTGCGTAGCTTAAATGGTCAGTAACTTCAATGTAAAGATCTGAAAGTAAATCGGGATCTAATTGTGTTTTATTTGTAAGAATGTTTTCAAATTCTAACCATTTATCTTTATTTTGCTTTACAAAAGCGGCTTCGCGCATTATGATCCCTTTTTAGGCTTTCAAAGTAAAGAAAATATGGACGAATTTCAAATAGAAACAGCTCAAAATGTAGGGATCAATCAAAATGTAGCTAGTATTGGCGACAGAATGCTTGGTTATCTTATAGATAGCGCAATTATTTTGCTATATACAATTGGTGTTATGTTATTGCTAACAACTTTAAATATGGATATGGGAGAAATGTGGGCTATTTATTTATTGGTGTCTTTACCTGCTTTTTTATATTATGTTTTGCTTGAAACATTTTTGAATGGGCAAACAGTAGGGAAAACATTAATGAAAACCAGAGTTGTAAAAATTGATGGCTCTAAACCCAGTTTTTCAAGTTATTTTGTTCGTTGGATTTTAAGAATTGTGGATGTTGTTTTAACCTCTGGTGGTGTTGCTACATTTACAATTTTATTAAAAGGAAATGGACAACGTTTAGGTGATATCGCTGCGGGTACAACAGTAATTAGTGAAAAACAACGTTTAACAATAAAGGATACGCTTTTAAAAGATATTCCTTTAGATTATGCCCCAACTTATAGCCAAGTTACCATGTTTAATGATCAGGATATGCAAACAATTAAAAATTTGTACGATGATGCAATTAGGAAAGGAAATCATAATATTATAGTGAATTTACACCATCGTTTACTGAAAGTAATGTCTATTGAAACAGAAGAAAAACCTATAACGTTTGTATCTAAGGTGATAAAAGATTATAATTATTATACTCAAAATATGTAATTGTAAGGTCATTTTAAAGAGATAGATTTTAATGAAAAATCTAGCCCGTATCAACACTTAATTTAATATTCAATGTTTATTCAAATTGTAGATTTATTAGGAACTATAGCTTTCGCTATATCAGGTGCATTAATAGCAATGAACAAGCGTATGGATCCTTTTGGTGTCTTAATAATTGCTTTTGTTACAGCCGTTGGAGGAGGAACTTTACGAGATGTAATGATCGGTATAGAGCCTGTCTCTTGGATGCGAAATATAACATTTGTATACGTTATAATTGGTTCTGCAACTTTTGCTGTAATCATTAGAAATAGAATTAGTTACTTGCTTAAGTCTTTATTTTTATTTGATACAATTGGTATCGGACTTTATACTGTTGTAGGTATTGAAACAGGACTTGTAGCCGGTTTACATCCTATAATTTGTATTGCCATGGGCACAATGACAGCATGTTTCGGTGGTGTGGTAAGAGATACTTTATGTAATGAAATCCCTGTGATTTTTAGAGAAGAAATTTATGCAACGGCATGTATCTTAGGGGGAATTACTTATTTTATTTTACTACATTTTTTCGATAACAAGAACTATCTATTTATAATAGCAGGATTAGTGGTTATCATAATCCGGATTATTGCTGTAAGGTTTAAAATTAGTTTACCAAGTTTGTATAATAGTGATAAATAATCTTAGGTTATTTTTTTATGAAAAACTAAGGTAATTACTTTTTAAATTTTAAAGCCAACAATAGATCTCGTTTCAGATAATAAAAAATCAATTTTTTTTTACTGAAAATTAATTTCTGCATACTACAAAATCTTCTTTTAGTAGTTAATCTATTTTTATACACATCATTTAATATTCTTCATAGTAATACGTTATTCACAAAGCTGAAAAAGTAAATTTTTATACAACTTGTAAAAAGGTAAAATAATTGAAGTGATTCTCTCATTTATATGAAATCTATGAATCATAATTCTTAAACAAAACAGCCTTTGTTGTTTGTGACTTCGTAATTATATGTTGTATTATTTAAGGAATAATTAATTTATCTCTATTTTTAGTGTTAAATATACAAAATCGATCCAAATAAAACATAATATGGTCTAAATAGAAAATGCTATAAGGATTCTATATTCTAATTTTGTAGAAGGCTCATTAAAAAAGATGAGATTATCTCAATAAAGAAAGGTTTTACTTACAGAAAAGAACTAAATAAACATATATTATGAAAAAACTTATAAATAAAGTAGAAGACGTTATAACAGAACAAATGGAAGGTATGGCAGCAGCACATACTAATATTAAAATAAACTTAGATCCTAAATACGTTTGGCGTTCTGAAGAGACAAAAAAAGGTAAAGTCGCTATTATTTCAGGTGGCGGAAGTGGTCATGAGCCTATGCATGCTGGTTTTGTTGGTTTTGGTATGTTAGACGCAGCCTGTCCTGGAGAAGTATTTACTTCACCAACACCAGATCAAATGTACGAATGTGCTAAAAAAGTAGAAAATGGAGGAGGTGTATTATTTCTTGTAAAAAATTACACAGGTGATGTCATGAATTTTGAGATGGCTGCAGAAATGCTAAATGGTGAAGGTATTAAAACACAAAACATATTAATAGATGATGATGTTGCAGTAAAGGATAGTCTTTACACAGCAGGAAGACGTGGTGTAGGTACAACTGTAATCATGGAGAAAATAGTTGGTGCAGCAGCAGAAGCAGGTTATAACTTAGAACAATGTGCGGCCCTAGCAGAAAAAGTGAATTCTAGAGGACGTTCTATGGGGATGGCACTGACTTCTTGTATTGTACCAGCAGCAGGAAAACCAAATTTTGACATCGCTGAAGATGAAATAGAAATAGGAGTTGGTATACATGGTGAACCAGGAAGAAAAAGAATACCACATACTACAGCAGATGAAATAACATCAATTTTAGTAGATGCTATTTTTGATGATAAAGATTATTCACGGCTATTAAGAGAATGGGATTTTAATACCAACGGATGGGAAGAAAAAGAAATGGTTAGTAAAGCTTTTGCTTCAGGAGATAAAATGATTGCCCTAGTTAATGGTTTAGGAAGTACGCCATTATCAGAATTGTACTGTGTTTATCGTAAACTAGATGAAATTTGTAAGACAAAAAATGTTGAACTTTCAAGAAATTTAGTGGGGTCTTATATTACCGCATTAGATATGCAGGGCTGTTCTATTACACTTGTACGTGCAGACGAAGAAATACTTAAATTTTGGGATGCTACAGTAAATACACCTGCTTTACATTGGGCTTAATAATTTTTTCAGATAAAATATAGACTAATTAAATAAGTATAATGGAAACAATAAAATTATCACAATTAATAACCTGGTTAGAAAAAACTGCAAAATATATGCAGGAAAATAAAGAATATTTAACCGAGCTAGATTCTGCTATAGGTGATGCCGATCATGGTTTTAACATGGAAAGAGGTTTCAATAAAGTTATAGGTAAAATTGAAGAATTAAAGCAAAGTGAAGATGCCGCAGCTTTATTGAAGGGTACAGGAATGACTTTGATTTCTAGTATTGGCGGGGCTTCTGGACCACTTTATGGAACATTCTTTTTACAAGCGAGCATGGTTCTCAAAGGAAATAAGGAATTAACCTTAGAAGATTTAAAGGCTAGTTTTGAAAATGGATTAAAAGGAGTTAAGTCTAGAGGTAGAGCTAGTTTAGGTGAAAAAACAATGATAGATGTTTTAGAACCTGTAGTAACATCTTTAGTTACATCTACAGAAAAGGGTTTAACTATCAATGAGGCGCTTGAAAATACGGTAAATGTAGCAGAAACGGGTATGAAGTCCACTATAAATATGCTTGCAACTAAAGGACGAGCAAGTTATTTAGGAGAGCGTAGTGTAGGGCATCAAGATCCTGGGGCAACCTCTAGTTATCTTATTCTTAAAGCATTAAAAGAAAGCATTAATTAAAGAATCCTTAAAAACAAATATGGTAAGTATTGTTATTGTATCGCATAGCGAAAAATTGGCTGAAGGCGTTAAAGAATTAGCTGAACAAATGTCACAAAATAAAGTCAAGATCGCAGCAGCAGGCGGTCTTGATGATGAATCTAGTCCTATTGGTACAGATGCTTTTAAAATAATGGAAGCGATAGAATTGGTAGATTCTGAAGATGGTATTCTAGTCTTAATGGATATTGGTAGTGCGGTAATGAATGCCGAATTAGCAACTGAAATGCTTCCTGAAGAAATAATGAAACGAGTATTGCTTTGTGAAGCACCTTTAGTAGAAGGAGCTATTGCGGCAGCTGCACAATCTATGGTTGGGGCTAATTTACAAGCGGTTGCTAAGGAAGCAAGAAATGGTATCGAAGGTAAAGCAAGTTTGTTATGTACTGCAGAAAATGAGGAGGTTGAAAGTTTAGATGAAACAATAGTTACTGATGGTAAAGAAATTAACATAACAGTCCCCAATCATTTAGGGCTTCATGCAAGACCAGCTGTTAGACTAGTAGAAATTACCAATAAGTTTAATAATAAGGTTAGCGTAAGTGTTAATAATAAGCCGTTTGTGTCTGCAACAAGTATTAGTCAAGTTGGTACACTTGGAGCAAAACAAGGAGATACACTTATTTTTAAAGTTGTAGGAGATGAGTTTTTACAGTTTGAGAAAGCTTTAAAACAATTTGAATTAGATAATTTTGGAGATTCAAAAGAAGTTGTTGTTAAGAAGGAAGAGCGTAAAAAACCTTTAAAGATTAGCGCTACTAACAATGATTTTATTGAGGGAATTCCTGCTTCTAAAGGGATTTCTATAGGTAAAGCTAAAGTGTTTTTAAATGCCTCAATTTCTGTAGATAAAACAATTGTAGATCATAGCCTCGAGGAAATAAATAAGTTCAAAAAAGCAGTAAAACGAATTGTTTTGGAGACAGAAGAAATTCAGCATAAAACGATGAATCTTTATGGGAGTGAAAACGCTGAAATTTTCGGTTTTCACCTATTACTCCTCAACGATAAGGAAAAATTAAGTGAAGTAGAAAATTTAATAACTGAAAATCATTTTAGTGCAGCTTATGCTTGGTTTAGAGTATTTTCTGATTTAGAAGATAAATACAAAGGTATGTCTGATCAATATCTTCGTGAAAGAGCTTCAGATATCGTAGAGATTAGAAATAAAGTAATTGATGAAATTTCTGGTTCGCAGCAAATGAAAATTACACTTACAGAGCCTTCAATATTAGTTGTTAATGATATAGGTCCGGCTCAAACCTTAAGTTTAGATACTGATAAGGTACTTGGAATCATTTCTAAAACAGGTGGAGAAACATCGCATGCTACTATTTTGGCAAGATCATTAGGTATACCTTCTATTACAGGATTAGAAAATAAAATAGACATAATTAAAGATGGAGATGTCATTGGTATTGATGGCAGTACGGGTATTATTTATTTAGAAAAAATACATCCTAAAAAAATCGAAGAATTACGCGAAAAACAGCAAATTGAAGAAAAGTTATTTCAAGAAAGTTTTTCAAAAGCAAAACTTCCAGCTGTGAGCAGTGATGGTGTAGAATTTCAAATTCTCGCTAATATAAGTAGTCCTAAAGAAGCGCAAATTGCCTTTACTAATGGTGCAGATGGCATAGGCTTATATAGAACTGAGTTTCTGTATATGAATAGAGAAACACCACCAAGCGAAGAGGAACAATATGAAATTTATAAACAGGTTTGCAATAATATGCAAGGACTGCCTATTACCATTAGAACTTTAGATGTAGGGGGAGATAAACCGATTCCATATTTAGGTATCCCAGAAGAGACAAATCCATTTTTGGGTTTAAGAGGTATTCGCTATTGCCTTAAAAACACAGGTATATTTAAAGCACAACTTAGAGCATTATGCCGAATATCAGCAGACTATGATATAAGTGTTATGTTTCCAATGGTTGGGATGCTAGAAGAGGTTATTGAAGCAAAAGCATTACTAAAAGAAGTGAGAGAGGAACTCGATGCAGAAAAGATTGCGTACGCTAAGGATATGAGAATTGGAATTATGGTTGAGGTACCTTCCGTTATTTTCATTTTACCACAATTAGCTAAACATCTCGATTTTTTAAGTATTGGCACAAACGATCTTACACAATACCTATTAGCAATGGACAGAGAGAGTACGTTATTATCTAAGCATTACAGTGCTTTACACCCCGCTGTACTAAATGCGCTTTCTAAAATAATAGTTGGTGCAAATGCCCAAGGAATAGATGTAAGTCTCTGTGGTGAGTTAGCGAGTAACCCAAAGGCTACGGCTTTGTTAAGTGCAATAGGACTTCGTAAATATAGTATGTCTGGACCCGTAATACCTAGAATTAAAGATGCTATACGAACGATGGATGTTGCTAGTAATAGAGAGATTTTAAAGGATATAGTATTGAGCAGTACTTTAAATGAAGTAGAGCAAAGTATCAACGCTTAGTTTTTATTTTGAACGAAACTAACTAATTGATTATGTTTTATTTGAAGCTAAAGCATAATCAATTATCAAATATTTAATTATTTATTAAATAAACAAGAAAAATATAATATTTAAGCCTGTTTTGCTGTTTTTTATAAATCTTATGACTACATTTAGGTTCTTCTAATTAATGTTGAATGATAGATCAAGAGCTCATAACATATTTTGAAAAAGCAGACAAATTTGAAATTTTAGAAGCAGAAAATCAAGCTATTGTGCATTTTTCAATAGAAGACTCAAGTGAGCGCGATCGGCTGTTTATAAAAGACAACATGCTTATGTTTGTTCTTGAAGGAAATCAAAGTGTAGCAACGCCTAATTATTTTTATAAATTAGAAGCTGGAGAATCTATTTTTGTAAAAAAAGGATCTGTTATAGTTTGTGAAAAATTACGTAATGGAAAAAACCTAGAATGCCTTTTAGTTTTTCTTACAGATGATTTTTTAAAGCGTTTTATTAAAGAATATTTACAAATGATAGCGCCTTCAGAGTTATTAGATATAAACTCTCTAGGTGCTTATCAATTCTTTATTGATAAATGGATGAATGCATACGTCCATTCCGTTTTGTCTTATTTTGAATTGTCAGATTTACCGCCAACTAAAGAGCTGATATCACATAAATTTAGAGAGTTATTATTGTTACTTATTTCGGGACAAGAAAGAAGCTATTTTATGAGTTTTCTTAAAAATTGCTTGATAGAGAACAATTCTAATTTAGATAATGTGGTTAAGACCAATATGTACACCAGTCTAAATGTAGATCACTTAGCACGACTTTCTAATCTTAGTTTATCGCAGTTTAAAAGGGAATTTAAAAAACAATATAAAGACTCGCCTGCTAATTGGTTGCGTGCTAAAAGATTAGAGCATGCTTCACACTTATTGATGACTACAAGTAAAAATATAACCGAAATTTGTTATGAATCTGGGTTTAATAATACCTCACACTTTTGTAGGTTATTTAGCGAGAATTATAAAATGTCACCATTGAAATTTAGACAACAAATACCAACTTAAAGGTTTTTTTTTGTTATTCGCTGTAATAAGTAATTGCATCATTTAAGACTTTAAGTGCAGCGTCTTTATTACCAAATCCATTAGATTCTAATTGGCCTGGACCTTTGTAATTAACAAACCATAACTTCACGATTTCCGAAACGCCAAGATAGTTTGTATTCAATTCTTCAATGGTGTTAATTGCATACAAAGAAGAATTACTAGAAACAGCGATTAATTTATCGTCTTGTTCTCCACGGTCGCTTAAATAGAGGATCCCTATAATTTTACATTTTAAGATCTCATTTCTTTCTGCAGGAGGACCAAGAACTAAAATATCTAAAGGGTCACCATCACCACCTTTATTTTTTGGTAATAATGTTTTAGGAATCATTCCATAATTACCAGGATATCCAATGTAATTAACCTTTCTAGGGCTATTATCTACTATTTCCCATTCAACGTTTCCTGTAGTTTTATTTAACTCCCATTTGTCAACTGTACCTGCTGGGATTTCTATGATGGCATTAATATCACCATTTGCTGCAACCGGATTTATGTCTGTCAATAAATTGATGGCACTATCTTTTTTAGGCCATATGGTTTCAAACCATTCACAAACAACAAGCATATCTTTAGCTGGTGTTCTGTTGTTTTGTTTCATGGTATTAGAAAAAAACGTCCAATGGGCTTCTTTCCATTTTTCTAAAGGTTTATTATTAGTTCCCATATCTAATTCCGCATAGTCAGCAGTGATTTTATCAAAAGGAATAGTATCTACTTTAGTTGTTTTAATTATGGCTTGTGCTTTACCATTAAAATCGGTTACAATAAGTTTGGTTCCTATTTGGGGTAAATTTGCATTTGCCGCTTTATACCAATTATATAGACTAGAAGAGGCTTTTTTTTCTCTATTTACAATGAGTTTAGCTAAACGATTTGCATCTACTTCGTTATCATGAAAAAAATCAGAATCTGGTAAATTTTCGTTTTTAAACTCAGGATTAGATGCTTTAAAAGCATTCCACATATCGTAAACAGAGGTATCAATATCATCTTCTCTCGTAGGCTTGCTTTCGCTCTTGCAGCTTAATAATATCAATATTAAAAAGAGAATAGAAAATTTTATTTTGTTTATCATTAAAGCAGCTTATTAAGTTTTTTATTAGTTGTACTCGTCTGTTGCATTTTCAAATTCTACGGTAAGATCCTCGTTTATTTTAAATTTGAAATCAATAATTTTATTTGTCAGCCAACTGTCATAATCGTCTTGTTCTAAATAATTATCTTCAATAATAATCTTGAGGGTTCTTTTTATATAATCAAAATAAATTGAAATATGATCTAATTCATCGTCATTCTGACGTTCTATGCCAATAACATTTTTGTCAAAATCGGCTTCTTTTGAGAAAGAAAGTCTATTTGATTTTTTTACATTATTAACATCTATAGCTTTAATAAAATTGATGAGTACAGGGTAATACTGCTTGTAATCACCAGAAAAATCTATAGTGTTTAAGTATTGTTGTTTTAAATTTTGTAAGGCTTTAGTAGCCATGTCTGTACGTATTTTTTCGTGTGTTTTTATGAGTCTAACGTTTTCTTCTTCTATATCATTTAAAACAATTTCTATACCTTCTATAGGTTTATACCAACCTTGTTTTGTGAAATAATCAGTTAATTCTCCTTTGCCAAATACGTAACCTTTTCTTGCAAAAATTTCATTACGTAAAAGAGATAGCTCCCATCTGCTTTGTGGTTCTAAATAAGATTCTGGGATTAATTTTGTATCTAGTTTTGTATGAATAAGAAGCTGATTTCTGTTAGGATTATATCCGTTTGCTGAAAAAAACAAATTATTGTTTGATATAGATTGTAGAAACGTTTCTTGCAAGGCATTATAATCTGTAAGTTTTCTATTACCAGTAAAATCGAGTTGTTTTCCTATAAATATTAAATTTTCGAGTCCGTTTAATGATTTTAATTCTGAATTATAATGAAGATTTATTTCTTCATTTACTTTTTGTAAACTACTAAACCCGGTTAGGTCTTCTAATGCAAAATTTCTTCTTAAATATATTTCATTCGCACTTTTTAAGTTGCTAAACCCACTTAAATCAGATAGTTTAATATTTTCATCTATAAATAGATTATCTATAAAGTTTATTTTTTCAAAGCCTTTAATGTGCTCTAGTACAGGGTTGTCTTCTATGTTTATGTCACCTACAGCTTCTAAGCTATTAAAGCCATCAATGGATTTTAATAGTGTATTATCTTTAAATTCTATTTTTTCAGTTATTGTTTTAAGACCATTGAAACCCGACAAGGAAATTAGTTTTTCATTTGTATTAATTGTCATTTTTTCAATATTAGTCAGCGCATTAGGACCTTTAAAATGCTCTAATTTTTTATTACTAAAAAGATAAAACCCTTTTTTAATAACAGTTAGTTTTTTAAATGAATTAGTTAAATCTAAAGTTTCTATTTCGCTACCTATTCCAAAATCTTGTGTGGTTGTAAGATTGCTAAAACCACTTATTGATTTTAAATAATGACAAGTAATACTAAGGCTTTCTCCTATGGTTTTAAGATTATTAAAACCTGTCACTTTTTCTAAATGATTGTTTGAAAAAACAAAGTTTTCTTTAACAGTAGTTATATTGTTTAAACCTGATATTTCTTTTAAAGATCTATTTTTAGAGATATAGATATTCGTTATTTCTCCTTTTATAAGGTTTAATTCGTTGATGTTTTGTAATATAGAGTTGTCTTCAATATCTATATCACCAATAATAGTTGTTAGTTTTTTTAATCCATCTAGAGAGGTTAGTTCACTATTCGCTTTAATTTCAAAATCTTTTCCAATGCTTTTTAAAGATTTTAGCCCCTCTAAATTTAAAAGTTTTCCATTTTCTGAAATTCGTAATATTTCGCCAATACTAGAAAGCTTTTCTAAGCCTTTAAGATTTTTTATAGCCGGATTAGTTGTTATAACAACGTTTTTATCTACTGTTTTTAATTGACGTAGACCTTTTAAATTTTCGAGATATGTATTGCTTCTTACGTCTAAATACCCGTTTTCTATAGCTTCTATATTATGTAGGCCTTCTAAAGTTTTAAGTGATAAGTTAGAGCTAATAGCAAGATGCTTACCAATTAAAGTAATTCCGGATAATTGTGAAATATCTTGTAATCTTTTATTTTTATAAATAGTTAAACCTAATGGTATCGTGCTGGAAAGTTTGTTAAGGCCATCGAGACTTACCAGCATTGGGTTTAGAGAAATATTGAGCTCACTTACTTTTTTTAAATTTTTTAAAGCAGTGATACTTTCTAGTAATTTATTATCTCTAATTTCTAGCTCTCCAGAAATTTCTGTTAAATTGTCTAAGCCATTTAAGGAAATTAAAGCCTTATTCCCTCCTTTCAAATTTTGTTTATAATTATCAATACCAATATGTACATTACCATTAATGATTTTTAGAGACTGTAGTTGTTTTAAGTCTCTAAGGTCTGTATTATAAACTCTTAGGTCGCCCCTTAAAGTGCTATAAGATCCTGATTGAAAACTGTCAAAATCCTTAGGATAGAGGTCCCCTTCCCATACGTTAGAATCTTGCGCGGTTAAATTGACTGTAAATAATAGTAGAACAAATAATTTTATAAAGTTATTTTTCATTTTTCGAAGGTTTTAACAAGAGAAACAGAAATCAGGTAGTTTTGGGATAGAACAATTTTTATTTTGTAGATTCATTAATGAAGGATTATAACCATTGTCTTCTATTTCCCATTTTTCAATGATGTCTTTACTAATTTCTACACCTTTTATGCCTTTATTTATAAGTATTTTTTGAAGTGTACAGTAGTTATATAACTCAGGGTTGTTAAGTATTGAAAATCGCCCACCCACTATTTGTAAATTCTCCAATCCTTTTAAAGATTCTAAATTTTCATTATTACCTATTTCTATGTTACCAGCACATTTTTGCAATGTTTTTAGTAATATTAAATTTAATCCATCATAATTTTCTATCATAATTGAGCCATCTATTTCTGTATACATTCCAGAAGCAAATTCTTCTAGGTTTTTAGTGGTTAAGTTACCAATCCATATTTTTTGTTCTCCTGCGTCAACTAAATAATTATTTAGCATTTCTGATTTTTGATCGGAATTATAATTGATAACACCTGTAAATGAGATGATAAGAAGTGATAAAGTAATTTTTATACCCATAATTAAATATTAAAATGCTGTGTTTCTATGATTTTGAAGTAACTAATTTAGTAATTAAAAATCTAATGAGAAATTTGAAATAATATTGAAAGGAGTAATAAGTGGTTGTGAAATTTAGATATAAGGTTCTAATGTTCAGGAAACTATGTGAAAAATCTAAAGAAAACGATTTGATAGTTATCCTATCTTTTTAGGCTTAGCTATTTACTTTTACAGGCTTATAGATAATTTGTTGTTTATAAGCATCTTATTTATAGGTTTTTAGTGTTTATTATTGTCAATTATAAAATGAATTGAAGAAAGATTTTGTAGCAGTAATCGCATTTTTGCCTTTATTTTTTTTACATAAAGATATTTTAGAATAAAATAGCCTATTGCAAATAAAGGGAAAGCCAACATTAATATAAAAATAGGTAATGCTGGATATTGATAATTAATGAACACTAAATTAGTTTGTAGGTATGTTACGTGATTTGGTAGTTCATTGTTTTTTTTGCTTTTAATAATTTCATAAAGTGGTGTTTTTATTTCTTTATAAAATGATATAAATTGGCTTAGTTTAGAGAAAAAAGTGCCTTCTTTAAAGATTCCATCTTCTTTTAAAATTTCATCACCTAAAACGAGTAAATATTTTAGTTGTCTAGAATAATCTTCGGTTTTTGTAGTCATTTTTTAATTTAGAAATTGTTTACGTTTTATATATAATCAACTGTCTGTTTAATATTATGTTATGTGGTTTTGTGGTGGTTTTAGTGATTATAAATGTATTCTATTTCTAAATTTACTTTTTCTTCATCATCAGTAATAGTATAATTAGTAACCAAGTTATCGTCGTTTAATTGGTAAATACCTTTTAATTCATACATATCTTTATCGGTGTCTTGTTGAGCATTAGAGTAATATTTATGATACGTTTTTTTGTTTTTCTTTTCTATCTTAAATTTTCGGTATTGCAACACTTCTCCATCTTGATAAGAGGTGTAAGTATGTAAATATGGAAAAACATTTTGATCGGTAAAACAATTTCTAGTCCAAACAACATTATTTATATAGCGTATTTCACAATTTTTTTCGTTTATAGTTTTGGATAATGAATTTTGAGATGCGTATGTATCATCTATCATAATTATATAATTTTCAATATTTTTTTTGTCATTTTTTAGATAGTATACGTTGGTTTCATTGGCATCACCAATATTTTGAAAAGAGATCATTTTATCATCATCATAACTAAATATTGTTGTTGTGCCCTGATCATTAATTGTCTTTTTTAAAATGTCATTTTCATAGATATACTGTATAGATCTAGATATTTTACCAGCTCTATCAAATAAAATTAGTTTATCAATTTGTCCTTTTTTATTGATTTCAATACTACGTTTTAGCATTTTTTCTTCGCTACCAATGCTCACAGATAAATTCATTTTTTTTAAATTTTCTGGTAAGGTATTGAATAAGTTAGCATCTTGACCTAATCGATTATTAAGAAAAGCTTTATATACATCATCTAAAAAAGAATTCATTATTAGTCTTGATTTTTCTGTAAAATTATTTTTATTCTGTAATAACGCTAGTGCTTCTTTGTACTTTTCATTATTTATCACATAAGACGATTGTGTGTTGAGTCCCATTTGTTCTGCTACAAATTCGGTACTCTTTTTAATTATATTTTTAAATTGTACATCGTCTTCTATATTCCCGTTCCAATAAGCTACTCCTTGAAAGGTATTGGCTAAAGACGATAAGTCTAATTTTTGTCCATTTTCAAAGAGTATTAAAGTATGTTGGTATTGTTTTATAATTTCAAATGAATCTTCTTCAAAATTTTTTAAAAGTTCTTTTTCTTCATCATCTACAGGTCCTCCCATTATACTTACAGTGGGGTCGTCGTATTCTTTTTGTACATCAATTAAAATCAAATAAGATTTACCGGAAGCAATACGTAAGGTGTCTATTTTAAAAGTTGTTTTCTCTTCAGAGCCAAACGTAAGAGTAGCATTATCAGTTGAGGCAGCGTTTTGTTTTGGGTTATCTTGAGCTACGGCTGTTAACGATAATAGTGCTATGCTTAATGAGATAAATAATATTTTCATATATGATATTTAATTCTTTTGATGGTCATTTTTTTTTACAATCAACATATTTGTGTGTCAGTTAATTGTGTGGTTTGTTACTAATTTAACTAATAATAGCCAAATAGAAAATCCTTCTGTTTTTTGTGCTTTATTAAAAAAAAGCAATTGATTATATAGGTGTAAGTATTAGTTTTTATCAATTAGAAGAATGATTTTCTGTCTTAATATTTGTTGAATGCCTGAATAGTATTTTAATTTTTTCAATATGAACTATTACAGATTTATCAAAAAAGAAGCGATTAGGTCTTAGTATTCTTGAATAATTTTTTAGAACACCTTTTTCCTACACAGTTTTTTGTATATAATTCATGAATGTTATTGAAACCATTGTGGCTAGGATTGTTTTCATAGAATTATGACGTTGTGTTTAGTTGATAAATAGCTTATTACATAAAAAAAATCATAGTTATTTAGAGCTAAAGAGATCTTGATAACTATGATTTAAGTAAAAATTACATAATTTAATTTATTCAGGTATAGGGAATCCTCGATCTCTCATTAAAGCCTCAATGTTGGCGTCACGACCTCTAAACTTTTTATATGCTTCAGCAGGATCCATTGCATTACGGGGCGAAAATAAATACTTTAATAATTTATCTGCAACGGCTTTATCATAAAATCCGCCTTCTGCTTCTTTAAATGCTTCAGAAGCATCGCTTGTTAGAACATCAGCCCACATATAACCATAATAAGCAGTGGCATAACCTTCACCAGAAAACACATGTCCAAATTGTGGTGTTCTATGACGCATTGGTAATTCTTTGGGCATTCCTAATTCGTCTAAAGTTTCACGTTCAAAAGTGTCAATATCTATATCTGATGGATCCGCTAAATGTAATTTCATGTCCATTAATGCAGAAGCTAAATATTCTGTAGTGCCAAAACCTTGATTAAACGTAGAGGCTTTCTTTATTTTTTCGACTAAAGTAGCCGGAATTGGCTCACCAGTTTTGTAATGCACTAAATAGTTGTTAATGACTTTATCTGTAGATAACCAGCGCTCTAATAACTGAGATTGAAACTCTGTATAATCTCTAACACCACCATTTAAAGTTGGGTATTTTACATCTGCAGAAAAGAAATGTAATGCATGGCCAAACTCATGGAAAAACGTAGTGGCATCATCCCAGGATACTAAAACAGCTTCGCCTGGTGCTGGTTTTACAAAGTTAGAATTATTAGAAGCTAATACATTGGTGTCACCTTCAAAAGAGGTTGAGCTTCTGTAAGTCGTTGCCCAAGCGCCAGAACGTTTTCCTTCACGCGCGTAAGGATCTAGATACCATAAACCAATATGTTTACCTGACGTTTTATCTGTTACTTCCCAAACTTTTACATCTTCATGAAATACAGTAACGGAACCTTCTGCAACAGGCGTAAATTTGTAATTAAACAATTCACCAGCTGTAAAGAACATCGCTTCTGTTAGCTTATCTAATTGTAAATATTGTTTGACTTCGTCGCTGTCTAAATCGTATTTCTTTTTACGCACTTTTTCTGCATAATATCTGTAATCCCAAGGTTCAATAGTAATAGCGTCACCAAGTTCATTAGCAACGGTTTGCATATCGGCTACTTCTTCTTTAACTCTAGCAGTTGCAGCTGGCCAAACAGCCATCATTAAATCCATAGCATTTTCTGGCGTTTTTGCCATACGATCTTGTAAACGCCATTCTGCATAATTTTTATAGCCCATTAAGCCAACACGTTCTTTACGTAGTCTCAGGATTTTCGCAATCATGTCGTTATTGTCAAATTCATCTCCATTATCACCTCTAGCATAGTAATTTTTCCATACTTTTTGTCGCAATTCACGTTCAGTAGAGTAGGTAAGAAACGGATCCATTGAAGAGCGTGTGTTTGTAATAGCATATTTTCCTTCTTGCCCTTTATCGGTTGCTATTTTTGCTGCCGATTTTATAAAACCATCAGCTAAACCACCTAATTGGTTTTTGTTTAAATAAGTGATGTAGTTTTCTTCGTCATGCAAGACGTTATTAGCAAAATCGGTGTAAAGCGAAGACAGTTCTTTGTTAATCTCTGCATAACGCTTTTTCTTTTCTGCATCGAGGTTGGCACCATTCATCTCAAACTGTTTGTAGGTTAAGTCTACGACACGCTGTGCTTGAGATTCTAAAGGCGTTTTTTGAGAAGCTTCGTAAACTGCTTTTATGCGTTGAAATAGTTTTTCGTTTTGTGAAATTTTAGATCTAAAATCAGAAAGTTTTGGTGCTAGTTCTACTTGTACAGCTCTAAATTCTGTTGAAGAAACATTTCCTCCCATAATTCCATAATAAGCACTTACGCGACTTAAGGCTTTACCGGCACTTTCCATAGCAACAATTGTGTTTTCAAAAGTTGGGGCTTCAGTATTGTTAGCAATAATTTCAATTTCTGCTAAGTTAAGCTTCATAGCTTCTTCCATTGCTAGTTTAATGGCTTCAACAGAAATTTTATCAAAGGCAGGAACACCATCATAAGGTCCTGTCCATTCTTGGATAAGTACGTTATCGCTCATAGCTTTTTCAGTTGTTTTAGGGCTACTATCTTCTTTGCAGCTTACTAAAAAAATCATACTGCAAATAATGGTAGTTGTAATGGATTTATTTATCATGTGTAATCGTTTTGGAATATTAAATAGAGGTTGAATTATATTAAGGAAACAAGATACTGAAATTACAATTGACAATATTAAAATAGTTAATAATTCCTGCAGATTTAACGCTTTCATTTATATATGAAATTTTACAGAGAACAGTTCATTATAAATTAACTTCTTTATGGATTTTATGGTTACTTAATCAATTCTACATTTCTGATATAAACATTACTTAGTGGCCAATCTCCTTCATCTGTTTTTACGTTAGCAATTTCATCTACAACGTCCATCCCCAAGGTTACTTCACCAAAAACAGTATAATCTCCATCTAAATAATCAGCACCTCCATCGCGTTGAATAATAAAAAACTGAAAAGGTGATGCTAATTTATAAGCGTTTTCAATTTCACTACTGGGCATAGAAACAGCACCTCGTTTATGTGTGTAACCTCTTTTGGTATCTGGTGGTAGTAGGTAATGCCCAATCTTTTGTCGTCTTTTGGCAATATTGTAATCATCACTACTACCCCCTTGAATTACAAAGTTTTTTACGACTCTGTAAAATTGGGTATTCTTAAAATAATTACGTTTGGTGAGGTAAACGAAATTAGCTCTATGAAATTTTGTTTTATCATACAATTGAATTTCAATAACTCCAAAATCAGTAGTGATTCTAATTTTGTTTTCAGGGTTTTCTTTTTCATATTTTAAAAAGAATTCCATAGCATTATCGTCAGTAAGTATCGGGAATTCTGGCTCTGTTTTCGGTTTGGGTTGACTTTCAGTTTTAGAAATGGTAGAATCTTTTGCAACGGAGGTGTTTTTATGTTTTGAAGTTTGCTTATCTTCACAATTCATTAGTAATAACCCAATGGTGATAACCATTGGAAATAATAATTGAAATCTCATAAATGCTATTTAATAGGTTTTTAGAATCTGTAGTAAAAATAAAACATCTTGAGCTTTTTGGCGAAGACTCTCATGCTAAAATGTCTCCACCTTATAGGTTAGAATTGGCAGAAGAAATGAAAAGCAAGTCAGAAACAGCCAGGAAAGCAGGTGTTATGGCATTGTTTTACCCTAAAACGAATGATGAAACCTACTTGGTTCTTATTCTTCGTAAAACTTATAAAGGGGTTCATTCTGCTCAAGTAGGATTTCCTGGTGGAAAATATGAAGATGAAGATGAAAACGATTTAAAAGAAACGGCCATCAGAGAAACTGAAGAAGAAATAGGTGTGTCTAGGATGCATTTTGATGTTTTAAAAACGATGTCTCCAATATATATACCACCTAGTAACTTTATGGTTTATCCTTATATTGGGGTGTCTAAAGAATATTTAATTTTTACAAAACAAGATGAAGAAGTCGAAGCTGTTATTGAGGTAAAGCTGACTGATTTTTTAAGTGAAAGCTGTACTTTAACTACAACTGTGCCAACATCTTTAGGCGTAGAAGTCGATGTGCCTGCTTTTAAATTTAATGGTCATATTGTTTGGGGAGCAACAGCGATGATGCTTGGTGAGATTAAAGACTTGTTAAAAATAGTTCTATAATTTAACATTATGTTTACATTTGTGGTCAAGATAAATGGTAAATATAATTATGGGATTATTTAAACGAAATCCTTTTGGACATATACTTTGGGTCAAAAAATGGTTGATTAGAATCTTAGGTGCTTTAACACATCGTCGTTTTAGAGGATTTAATGAATTACAGATTGAAGGTTCTGAAATTATTAAAAACCTACCAGAAACTAATGTTCTATTTATTTCTAATCATCAAACTTATTTTGCAGATGTAATTTCTATGTTTCATGTGTTTAATGCTAGTTTAAGTGATCGCGAAGACTCTATTAAAAACATAGGTTATTTATGGAATCCTAAGCTTAATGTATACTACGTTGCAGCAAAAGAGACGATGAAATCTGGTCTTTTGCCAAAAATTTTGGCTTATGTTGGTTCTATTAGTATTGAGCGTACATGGAGATCTCAAGGGAAAGATGTTAACCGACAAGTAAAAATGAGCGATATCTCTAGTATAGGAAAAGCGCTTAATGATGGTTGGGTAATTACATTTCCGCAAGGCACAACAACACCTTTTAAACCTATTAGAAAAGGGACAGCACACATTATTAAACGTTATAAACCTGTAGTTGTACCTATTGTTATCGATGGTTTTAGACGTTCTTTTGATAAGAAAGGATTGCGTGTTAAAAAGAAAAATATCTTTCAATCTTTTGAAATTAAAGCACCTTTAGAAATCGACTATGAAAATGAGTCGATAGATTCTATAGTTGAAAAAATTGAATATGCAATAGAGCAACACCCTTCATTCTTAAAAGTGATTCCGCAAGCCGTACTTGAGGAAAATGAGCGTTTAAATAGAGAATTACGAGATATGTAGGTTTTAAGTTTTAATATAAAAAAAAGTCAGCAATTAGATTGCTGACTTTTTTTATTCCTATTTTTTTAGATCTCTAATTTCTTTAATTCATTATAGTTTTTATTTAAGCGCTTAATTAAAATGCCATAAATTAACTTATAAAATAACCATATTAGCGTTAAGAAAATAGCTGTAATAACTATTGTTACTAAAAGCATTACCGCTAATTGAGCAGATGAAGCTGTACTTATTTTTTCTGAAAGCTCAGGATGTTCACTTATAGAAAATGAAAGCGAAATAGGAATAGTTACCAGTGCTAAAAAAAGATTATATAGAACATAGTATTTTATAATTTTTCTTGTTTTTAGAATGCTCTTCATTAATTTTTTAGCATTGTCAGTTACAGAGATTGCCTTTTGTGCTTTCCAAAGAAGATAGACAAATAAAACAATAACGATATAACTAACGATGTTGAGGGCGACATACACCCAACTATGGCTTATTGCTTCAAGTTGTGCTTTCATACTATCTGAAAGTACAAAAGGTAGAAAATTTATCAATATCCAAAAAACTAATTCTGCCATACTAATGTAAAACAATGTTTTTACAATGGTAGAGGATTTTCTGTGACTCATTTTATAAATATCGCTATTGGTAAATGAGGTATATTGATTGTCGGATTTTTTCCAATCCTTTTTTAATAAATCTAATTCATCCATAATGTTACGGATTTAGTATGGTTCTTAATTTCTTTTTTACGCGATTCATTTTCACTCTTGCATTGACTTCACTAATACCTAATGTCGCGCTTATTTCTCTATAGTCTTTGTCTTCTAAATACAAGAACACTAAGGCTTTTTCGATGTCATTTAACTGGTGAACAGCTTGATATAAGAGCTTTAATTGTTGCTCTTCTGTATCATCATATTCTTCAGCCTTTATTTTGTACTCAACAGTATCAAACTCTTGCGTGTTAATGCTCCTTTTCGATTTTCTATACAATGTAATTGCCGTATTCAACCCAACACGATACATCCAAGTACTAAACTTTGCCTCACCTCTAAATTTAGGATAAGCACGCCATAATTGTATGGTAATTTCTTGAAACAAATCGTTATGAGCATCAACATTGTTAGTGTACAAACGGCACACTTTATGCACAATATTTTGATGCTTTTGCAATTGTTCTACAAAACTATGTTCTAGTTCTTTATTCAATTATTATAATGGTTGGTTATTTTATTAGTAGTAATAGTTGTTGTATTGTTACAAGTTTTATAATTTTTTTAGAAATAATTATATTTAAACATTTAATCAGTGTACAGTTTGAAAGATTTTGCATGTTAAAAATAAGTGAAATAATTACCCGATTGTGATTTTATAAATGCATTAATTATCAAATTTTTAAAAATACCCGAATAAATAGACCTCTTTATTGTTTTTAAGCGAATTCTATGATTTCATGATTTAGGGAGGTTATTTCGGCTTTTATAATTTGTACTTTTGTGGGTGTAATCTCAACCTTAATTTAATGAATATTCCTCAGTCCAGTCTACCAAGAGTTGTCATCATAGGGGGTGGCTTTGCAGGTATTAACTTAGCAAAATCTTTAGCAAATAAAAATGTTCAGGTCGTACTTATTGACAAACGTAATTATCATACGTTTCAGCCTTTATTATACCAAGTCTCTAGCTCGGGATTAGAACCAGATTCTATTGCTTATCCTTTAAGGAAGGTTATTAAAAAACATAATACAACTTATTTTCGTTTGGCAGAGGTAGAGCAAATTCTACCAGATAGTAATGAAATTATTACTTCAATAGGAAACTTAACTTACGATTTTTTAGTTATTGCAACAGGTACAAAAACAAATTATTTTGGTAATAAAGCTATTGAATCTAATAGTATGCCAATGAAATCTGTTCCGCAAGCACTTAATATAAGAAGTCTTATTTTACAGAATTTTGAAAAAGCAGCTATCGCAGATTCTAATGAGGCGCGAGAAGCCTTTTTGAATTTTGTAATTGTAGGCGCAGGACCAACAGGAGCAGAACTTGCTGGCGCAATAGCAGAGTTGAAAAATAATATTTTACCTAGAGATTATCGAGATTTAGACCCTGATGATATGCACATTCATTTATTAGAAGGTGCGGATCGTGTGTTACCACCTATGAGCAAGCATGCCTCTAAGAAAGCATTAAAGTTTCTTAATAAATTAGGGGTTAAAGTGCATTGCAATACTTTTGTTAAGCATTACGATGGAAAAACAGTAACAACCAATTCTGATCTCGTATTAGAATCTGAAACTTTAATTTGGGCGGCAGGAGTTACAGGTGCTCCAGTTCAGGGTTTAAAGGCAGAAGCTGTTTTAGATAGAATTAACCGTTATAATGTCAACCGATTTAACCAAATAGAAGGTTATACAAATATTTTTGCGCTTGGAGATATTGCGTTGATGGAAACAGAAGCTTATCCTAAAGGGCATCCACAAGTTGCTCAACCTGCAATTCAACAAGGTAAATTATTAGGAAAAAATTTATTAAAATTAATAGATAATAAACCAATGAAACCCTTTGTTTATAGAGACAAAGGTTCAATGGCAACGATAGGTAGAAATAAAGCAGTGGTAGATTTAAAACACTACAAATTTGGTGGCTTTTTTGCGTGGTTTATCTGGATGTTTGTTCATCTAATGTCTTTAGTAGGATTTAGAAACCGAGTGATTGTTCTTTTTAATTGGGTTTATAATTATATTAATTTTGATAAAGCAGCACGCCTTATTATAAGACCTTATAAGAAGTAGGTATTAAATTACCTTCATTTAATATATAAACCTCAGTTGTTATTCCTTAATACCAACTGAGGTTTTATGTTTTTAGGATGCCTATAACCATAAAATACTGAGCTAAGGCATACGTTATCAAGATACTTATATTAGAAAAGGGTAGTGGTTTGTAAAACTTGTTAATGGCCAAAATACCATCTGATAATATAAGGAATATTGCTCTCAAAAATACTAGAATAAAACTAAGATGGTTTATATTTTCTCTTCTCCAAAATGCTGTTGTTACCATGCACAATATCACTAAGATGTAAATGATTACTAGGATTAGCATATCATTTAAACCTTCTTTTAATAAATAAAATAAGCCTATGGCATAAATAAGCAATAGACCCGTAAACTTAAATGGGAATTTCTTAGTATTTCTATGTTTTAAAAACACTAAAATACACATAATATGTGCTGTTAAAAAAGCGATTAGACCTAAGGTGAAAAAATGTTCAGATTGCGCAACAAACATTAAAAAGAGGTCACCAACAACAGCGCACACTAAAGCAGCTAATATAAATGTTTTTGTTGGTTTGGTTTTGGATTTAGAGGTTCTTACGAATCATAAAATAAGACTAATAACAATAGCGGGTTATACAGAATAGTGAACCATTTTAAGAGACTCAAAGCTGACTGTTAAAAGTTCAAGAAAGACAATAATAAAAAAATAATACTGAAGTTTTTTTCGATTTTAGACGGCATAAATTAATCGTTTTTAGTTTACTTAGTACCCGTTTAAAGTAGAGATTCTTTAAATATATTCAATTCGTCATAGATAATTAACAGTTCAGGAAACAGGAATTTTATTAGGGATAATTAAATGTCAAGTTTGTATTGTAATTAAAGCTTAATTCTCTTTTGGGCTTTATAATCAATCAACTCATGTACAAATCAATCACTTTAATCATCTTGTTTTTAATCTCTTTAGGTAATGCACAAACTAATATTACAGGACAAGTTCTAAATTCTAAGAATCAACCAATCATTGGTGCCAATGTTTATTTAGAAGGAACTTACGATGGAGCAACAACAGATAAAGCGGGAAGGTTTAACTTTTCAAGTGAAGAAGGAGCAATTCAAACTTTAATAATTTCTTTTCTATCATTTGAAACCAAAACGATAACTGATAATGTTTCAAAATTTAAAAATCTTCAGATTCGATTACGAGAAGATGTAGAAAGTCTAAATGCTGTTATCATTAGTGCGGGGACGTTTGAAGCCAACGATAATAGTAAGGTTTCAGTACTAAATGCTTTAGATGTTGTAACTACAGCAAGTGCTTTAGGTGATTTTGTTGGTGCATTACACACGTTACCAGGAACATCTAATGTGGCCGAAGACGGTCGTTTATTTGTAAGAGGTGGTAGTGCAGATGAGACACAAATATTTATAGACGGCATCCGTGTGTTTACGCCATTTTCACCTTCTACAAGTAATACACCAACACGAGGACGTTATTCACCTTTTTTGTTTGATGGAATTACGTTCTCTACAGGTGGTTATTCTGCAGAGTATGGACAAGCTTTATCTAGTGTGTTGCTTTTAAATACGATAGATGAACCTAATCAAGAAAAAACGGATATAGGTATAATGAGTTTAGGTGCTAGTTTTGGAAATACTCAGAAATGGGAAAAAACGTCTTTAAGTTTTAAGGCATCTTATGTAAACCTTTCCCCTTATTTGTCGGTTTTTAAAGATAAAAATGATTGGAAAACTCCTTTTATTGTTGCACAAGGCGAGACGGTGTTTAGGCAAAAGTTAAATCAAGGAATATTTAAGTTTTACGCCGCTTTTGACGCGACTAAATTAGAATTAAATCAAGAAGATATCAATTACGATGAAGCCATTAATTTTAAATTAAATAATCATAATTTTTACATTAATACGTCTTACAAAGGAAGCTTAGGCAATAGTTGGAGCATACTTTCGGGTGTAAGTTATACTTACGCCAAGGATAAAATAGGGGGTGAATTTCAGCGAATAGAAGATACTGAGAATTCAGCACATTTAAAGTTGAAATTAAAAAAACGGTTCAGTAGTAGATTAAAGCTAAGCTTTGGTGTAGAACAATTTATAACAGATTTTAAAGAGAATTTTACTGAAGATTTTATAAACGAAACTTACGGATTTAATAATAACATTACAGCTGGTTTTACAGAAGGAGACATTTTATTTTCTAAAAAATTAGCTCTAAAAATTGGTTTGCGTGCAGATTATAGCGCTATATTTAAAACTATCGATGTGGCACCAAGAGCAGCATTTGCTTATAAAAGTTCTAAAAATGGTCAATTTTCTTTAGCTTATGGAAGTTTTTATCAGAACCCAAATATTTCTATTTTAAAATTTGAAGACGCTTTAAAAGCTCAGAAAACCTCTCATTACATTCTTAATTATCAATATGTAGATAATGGTAAAATTTTTAGAGCGGAAGCATATAGAAAAGATTATGATAATTTAGTAAAATTTGATACCGATTTAGAACAATACAATAGTAACTTCAGCTCAACAGGAAACGGGTATGCTCAAGGTGTAGATCTTTTTTGGCGAGATAATACAAGTATTAAAGCCATAGATTATTGGGTTAGTTACTCGTATTTAGATACAGAACGTAATTACAGAAATTTTGAAACTTCAGCACAACCTAATTATGCAACAAACCATAATCTGTCTGTTGTTGGTAAATATTGGATTGATAAATGGAAAAGTCAGGTAGGTTTGTCTTATAGTTTTTCTTCAGGCAGACCTTACACAAATCCCAATACTAATAGCTATTTAGGTGAGCAGACAAAATCATTTAATAGTCTTAGTTTAAACTGGTCTTATTTAATAGACCAACAAAAAATTTTATATATTTCAGTAGATAATGTTTTAGGTTTTAAAAATATAAATGGTTATCAATATGCAGACACACCAAATCTCAATGGTCATTTTGATAGAAGAGCATTAACGCCAGCTGCAGATCAGTTCTTTTTTGTTGGTTTCTTCTGGACAATTAGTAAAGATGGTAATGAGAATCAGTTAGATAACTTGTAAAGTCTAAGTTGCTGGCTTTAAGTTAAACATGATTAATATCATAATTTAAATCTAGTATAAGATTTAACTTTATACTATTAAATTAAACGTCATGGAACTCAAAAAAAACCCAAAAGCTAATGTAGGCCGAAACAGTAATCTATACTTTGCTGTAGGCTTAAATGTAATGTTACTTATAACATATATAGGACTTGAACATAAGAGCTATGAGACTGAAGAAATTAAAATAGACCTCTTAATGTTAGAAGATCAATACGATGAGGATATACCAATTACAAAAATTAATATTCCACCACCACCTCCACCACCAAAACAAGTAGTTACGGAAGCAATTACGTTAGTCGAGGATGAAGAAGAAGTAGAGGAAACTGTAATTAAGAGTACAGAAGTTGGTCAAGATGATATCATTGAAGAAGTTGTTGAAGTTGAGGAAGTTGAAGTTGAAGAAGTTGAAGAAGATGTAGAAGTACCCTTTGCACTAATTGAGAAAGTACCTCAGTTCCCTGGATGTAAGGGAAACAATGCAGAATTGAAAGCCTGTTTTGAACAAAAAATGCAAGCCCATTTACAGAAAAACTTTAGATACCCAAAAGCTGCCTCAGACTTAAATATACAAGGTAAAGTTTACGTTTTCTTTTTAATAGACAAAACCGGGCGAGTTTCTAAAATAAAATCTAGAGGCCCAGACCAACTTTTAGAAACAGAAGCAGAGCGTATTATTAGTCTTTTACCTAAAATGATTCCTGGTCAACAAAGAGATATGGCTGTAAGTATGCCTTACAGTGTGCCCATTAATTTTAAATTAATGCAGTAGTAAACAACAGTATCTCTAATCTATATTATGTTTATTTGAGGACAGAATCTCTGAAAAGAGGTTCTGTTTTTTATGAGAGTATGTCATAAAAATAAACGTGTATTTATATCTGTTTTAAAATATTTGAGACTTAATTAAGGATAAATTTATTTAAGTAAATTTAAGTCAGTATCTTTTATCTTTCAAAGCTTTAAATTGAAAATTTCATAAAGTTTTAAGACATTAAAGTTGAATTTGAGAGATTTAAAAAAAACATATTTAAATGGAGCAAATTATTACATTCGGTGAAGTTTTAATGCGAATTTCACCTAGAGGAAATAAAAAATTTATGCAATCTAATATTGCTGAATTTTATTTTGGTGGTACCGAGTTAAATGTTGGTATTTCTATTGCTAATTTTGGTGGTAAAGTAAAGCATATCAGTGTTGTTTCTGATGATTTTATAGGAGAGACCGCTTTATCTTATATTAGAAAATTTGGTGTCAGTACATCTTCAATTGAATATTCGTCCAGACCTTTAGGTGTTTATTTTTTAGAAGTTGGTGCGGTAATGCGTCCGAGTAAAATTTCTTATAACAGATCGCATTCTTCTTTTTCAGAAATAAAGCCTTCTATGGTAGATTGGAATAAAGCATTGAATAAAGGAAATTGGTTGCATTGGACGGGGATTACACCAGCCTTAAGTGAAGGTGCTTTTAAAACTTTAAAAGAAGGTTTGGTTTTAGCCAAAGAAAAAGGAATCACGGTTTCTGCAGACCCAACATATCGAAGTGGTTTATGGCAGTATGGCAAAGAAGCGAAATCATCTTTAATAGAATTATTAGAGTATTCTAATATTTTTATAGGGGGTGTCAATGAAATTAATGAAGTATTAGGTACAGATTATAGTTATTCTAATGAAGATTTTCTAAAAGCGAGTAAAGAGCTGATGGAAAAATTTCCTTCTATAGAAAAAGTATTTGATAAAATTAGAACATCCTTAAATTCTTCGTGGCATAAAATTAGAGCCAGAATGTGGAATGGTACTGAATTTAAAGAATCAGAAGATTTAGATATTACGCATGTGGTTGATAGAATAGGAACAGGCGATGCTTTTGCTGCAGGGTTAATTCATGCTTTGCAACAATATGATGATTTTAAAGCTATGCAATTTGCTAGTGCTGCTTGTGCATTAAAACACACCTATGAGGGTGATGTTAACTACGCCAACGCCAAAGATGTAATGTCTATTTTAGAAGGTAATGTATCTGGGCGTTTTGTACGCTAAAACATTTTTTGCATACTAAAGTAAAAGAATAATAGCTTGCCTATCTTAAGTGTAAAACCACTTTTTAGATCTGCAAGCTATAATTTATTTCAATCTATTTAGCGTAAGCACCAGATGAATAAGTTAACTCATAACTGTGTGTGTAGATTTCAAAAACAATTCCAAAAGGATCTTCAACATAACACATTTTAAAAGGTTTATCCTCTGGGTAATATTCTCTAATGGGCATTCTTTGTTTTCCACCGTAAGCCACTACTTTTTCAATTAGGTCTTCAATATTTGGGTCTTGTACACAAAAATGGAAGAGTCCTGTATTAAATGGATTAAATTCGGGAGCTTCTTTTACTCCTTGTGGAAAAGAGAATAATTCAACACCAATACCATCAGAAGTTGCTAAATGTGCAATTTCAAATTCTGTCCAATCATCACCAAAAACATCAATACACATTTGGCCAATAGCCGTCTCTGATTCCTTTTTAACTGTAGAAGGTTTCATAATAATATACCAACCCATAACTTCAGAATAGAACTTTACAGCTTTTTTAATATCAGGAACCGTAATACCTATGTGCGAAAATGATTTTGGATAATGTTTGGTGTCTTTCATAATAACTTAATTTTAGATTATAAAAATAATTTATATTTGCCTATTAGGCAATAACTTACCAAAAAGTGGTGTAGTTACCTAAACGAGTAAAATGTTGATTTTTAATTATATATTTTTTTATTTTGAATAAAGAAAATAATTGTCCTTTGAATTATACCATGAATTTAATAGGAACAAAATGGAAACCCTTAATTTTATTTCATTTATTAGAAGGCGGATTGCGTTCTGATATCTTACAAAAACAAATTTCAGGAATTTCTAATAAGATGTTTACGCAAACCGTAAGACAGCTAGAACATGATGGATTAATTACTAGAAAAGTTTACCCTGTTGTGCCACCAAAAGTAGAATACCAATTAAGTGCTAGAGGAAAATCTTTAGAAGCTATTTTAAGAAGTTTAGATCAATGGGGCTTAGAAGATGGAAAGGAATAATTAGGCTGTTGTTTGTTAAGAGTCTAAATATATTTCGTTAGATTTTCTATATTCTGAAGGTCGTTTTCCCATAACCTTACTAAAGGTATTACTAAATGTAGGTAAGCTGCTATAGCCAACCATATTTGCAATTTCCGATATGTTATAGTCAGAGTTCATTAAATACTCTAAAGACTTAAATATGCGCAGTTGTGTGTAATATTTAATGAAAGACATGCCTACATCTTTTTTAAACAGGCGATAAAGGGATTTATCCGTCATGCTAAATTTTGAAGCGAGCTGAGGTAATAAATGTTCTTGATGTATTTGATCTGTTAGGTAGTTAATAATATTAGTTAAGCGACTATCTGTTGGTTGCGGTAACTCTAAGTGTAAGGACTTAGAGACTGTTTGTTCTAAAAGTGCTTTAAAAGCATAAACAATAGCATACTTGTTTTTTTGCGCTTTTACGATATCACCTTTCCAATTTTTAGTAAATAATAGAAGTTCCATTAATAAATTATTAATAGGGTAGATACCTTCTGTGTTATAAAATTTTGAAGAATTACTAGGCATAGGGAAATATAAATTTCTCATAATAACCTTTGGTGTGCTTGGGTAGATGGCATGCTTTACTCCCGGCGGAATCCACATATAGTGTCTTGCGGGCAAATAGTATATTCTATTTTTAGTTTTAACATGTACAACACCACCTTCGGTATATAGAAATTGACCTTTATCATGACGGTGCGGTTCTATAAATTTTTCTCCCATTAAATTATGGTAACAAAATATGCTCAGGGGGTTCTTATCAACTTCAGTTAAATAATACTTTGTATTCATAATTTGTAGAATAGCGTCTTTGTTGCACTAAATTAATAAAATATTGTCTTATATTAATAAATAGACAATCAATATCTTGCATAAATTGCATCTTAGTTTTGTGAAAAACTTAAATAAACTAAATATAACAATCAAATAGGTAATTTTTTTACCTAAAACTTACTAAATACTTAATATTATGCAACGAATTAAATATTCTGCTTTTTTAGATAAAATACAGTCTGCAGGAGAGGCCGCTTTACTCATTAAAAACCATAATATTGTAGGGGTTAGTGGTTTCACTAAGGCTGGAGATAGTAAAACTGTTTTACCACAAGTTGCTAAAAGAGCACTTTACGAAGATTTAAAGATTACAGTACTAAGTGGTGCGTCTTTAGGTTATGATACAGATGCCGATTTAGCAAAAAATGGAGCATTATATAAAAGAATGCCATTTCAAGCAGATCCAACACTTAGAAAAAGTATAAATAACCATGATGTTCTTTATGTAGATCAACACTTAGGGCAAACAGCAGATATGCTTCAAAAAATAGACAAATTCAAAATTGATATTGCTATCATTGAAGCGGTGGCTATTACAGAAGAAGGTTACATAGTACCAACAACTTCAGTAGGTAATTCGCCTATTTTTACAGAGAATGCAGATAAAATTATTATTGAAATCAATACTACTTTTCCAGAGACTCTAGCTGGTATTCATGATGTTAAGATTTTAAAAAAACAACCGAACCGTGAAATAATCCCTGTGATGAAATCTGATACAAGGATTGGAGATCCATATATAAAGATAGATCCAAGTAAAGTAGCAGCTATCGTTTATACAGAAGTACCAGATAGTCCTGCTGTGATTGCAGATCCAGATGAAAAAACAAAAGCAATCTCTAGTCATATACTCAAGTTTTTAGAAAATGAAGTAGAAGAGGGGAGGCTAACAGAATCATTATTGCCGTTACAAGCAGGTATAGGTAAAACGGCGAATGCTATTCTATCAGGGTTTACAAATTCTAAGTTTAAAAATCTAACCATGTATTCAGAAGTGCTTCAGGATAGTACTTTTGAGCTTATCGATTCAGGAAAATTATTATTCGCATCAGCATCTTCTATAACGGTTACTGAAGCGTGTTCTAATAAAGTATTTAATAATTTTGAGCAGTATAAGGATAAACTTTTATTAAGACCTCAAAACATAAGTAATGCTGCTGAAGTAATTAGCCGTTTGGGTGTTATAGGTATTAATACAGCAATAGAAGTTGATATTTATGGGAACGTAAATTCTACACATATTGGTGGTACTAAAATGATGAACGGAATTGGTGGTTCTGGTGATTTTGCTAGAAATGGTTATTTAAGCATATTTGCTTGTCCTTCGATATCTAAAGAAGGTCGTATTTCTCATGTTGTGCCAATGGTTTCTCATACGGATCATACAGAACACGATGTTGATATTTTAGTAACAGAACAGGGCTTAGCTGATTTAAGAGGATTGGCACCTATAGAAAGAGCAGGACTTATAATAGAAAACTGTGTACATCCAGAATATAAGGATCAAATGCTAGATTATTTTGAAGAAGCTTATAGTATTGGTGGCCAAACACCTCATATTTTAGAAAAAGCGTTCAGCTGGCACACGCAGTTAAAAACGAAGGGAACTATGAAGGTTAATGAACTGGTAAGTCAATCAATTTAAATTTATCAATTTTTAATTTAAATATAAAATGACTTATTAAAAAGACAAGATTACGGTCTCAATTAATAAGTCATTTTACTTATAGTAGATAAAGTTTATCTTCTACTTTTTTAAGAGCGCAATAATTTCTTCATTGCCTTGCATTTCCGCATGTTTCAATGCTGTATTTCCTCTTCCATCTTGCAGCGATTGGTTTGCATCATTATTTAATAATAATTCAGCTATTTTAGTATGTCCAAATGTGCTCACATAAATAAGAGCAGTGGCTCCATTATAATTTTGTTGGTTAATTGCAGCACCATTTTCTACTAGAATTTTTGCAATATCAAAATAACCTTTAAAACAAACTCCCATTAAAGCCGTATTACCTGATAAATCTTTAGCGTTAATGTCACTGCCTTTTTCTATTAAGTAAGTAACAATTTCAGTCTGTTCATTATAAGCAGCAAGAATTAAGGGAGTAAAACCTTTGCTATCTGCAGTGTTGATAATTGCATTATTTGAAGTGTATAATGCTTTAAGTTTTTCTAAATCTCCATTTCTAGAAACTTCAAAAACAGTTTGTCCATAACTACCTAAAGTTAAAATTAGGGTAAGAATGAGTAAAATATTTTTCATTGTATTACTTTTTTAAAAACAAATAGAGAGGTTGCACTGGCAGCTCCCTCCCTACTCATCAACCATGTACTATTTCTTTTTCATAAAATCTTTAGCAGAAAAACCTAACGCTTCTGCAATACGCATTCCGTAATCTCTATCTGCCTGATAGAAATAACCAATCATTGTCATTTGTATGTTTTTATCCGTTACCTGACCTAAATCACCACTTAAATTTTTAATTAAATTATCTTGTTGATCTTTAGTAAGAGATCTGTAAAAATCTCCAGGTTGTGCAAAATCATTAGTTTTTGTAATTTTCTTTTGTGTGATAGTTACGTTAGTTAATGTTGTTTCCGACTGCTTGTATTGTTCATCTTCAACTAATCCAGATTTTTCACTTGGCTGATAATTTACATCCGGATTTTCAAATCTTTTGTTTCCAGCGCTATTCCAACTATCAGAATTATAATTTTTAGGATCTTCTAGCGGTTGGTTAATTTTTAACTGTTGAAAATTTGGACCTAATCTATGTCTCTGCGTATCGAAATAAGAAAATAAACGCCCTTGTAATAATTTATCTTCTGAAGGTTCTACTCCAGGAATTAAAGCTCCTGGTGAAAAAGCAATACTTTCAACTTGCTCAAAATAATTTACCGGATTTTGGTTTAAAGTCATAGTGCCAATCTTAATTTTTTCAATTTTATCTGCTGGCCAATCTTTGGTAGCATCTAAAGGCCAAAAATCGAAAGAATGGATATCTTCAGGCTTTATCATTTGTACATATAAATCCCATTGAGGGTAATTCTTATCATCAATATCTTTTCTTAAACTCACCGTTGCATGTTGCCAATCTTTTCCTTGTTGAATTGATGCTTCTTCAGCAGTAAGATTTTTTTCACCTTGCTTAGATACCCAAGAGTATTTTACATAAGTTACTTTTCCTGCTTTATTAATCCATTTGTAGCCATGTACACTGCTACCGTTCATAAATTGGTACCCTTTAGGAATTCCTAAATCGGTGTACAATCTTGTAAGCATATGAGTTGCTTCTGGTACATGAGAAAAGAAATCGAAAAAACGATTTGGATCTTGCTTATTGGTTTCTGGTGAAGGTTTTAAAGAATGTACCATATCTGGAAACTTAATGGCATCTCTAATAAAAAAGATAGGAAGGTTGTTACCAACAATATCATAATTACCTTGTTCTGTATAAAATTTTACAGCAAACCCTCTTGGATCTCTTGCTGTCTCTGGTGAACCTTTTCCGTGGATTACGGTAGAAAAGCGTACGGCTAAATCAGTTTTTTTACCTGCTTCAGCAAATAATACAGCTCTAGTAAAATCAGACATATCTTTTGTAGCTTCAAAATAACCAGATGCTCCAGCGCCTCTTGGGTGAACTACACGCTCAGGAATACGTTCTCTATCAAAAGCTGCTAATTTTTCTACTAAATGAATATCTTCTAATAAAACAGGACCATATTCTCCAACTGTTTTAGAGTTTTGATTATCTCCAACTGGCGCACCATTGTTGGTTGTCATTGTTTTCTCACTTTGTGAAAAACTTACCAAGCCTATAGATAGGATGACTAAGGTTGTAATTATTCTTTTCATGAATTCTTTTTTTTATTTGTTAGTGCAAAAATGGATAGATTCATGGTATTAATCAAATTAATAATTTTTATATTTACATTAATAAAATCTATATAATGACACTTCAACAATTAGAATACATCATCGCTTTAGACACGTATCGGCATTTTGTAACTGCTGCAGAAAAATGTTTTGTAACGCAACCCACTATTACTATTCAGGTTAAAAAATTAGAAGATGAAATTGGGTTTTTAATATTCGATAAGAGTAAGTCTCCTTTTAAACCTTCAGCTTTAGGCGAATTATTTATTAATAAGTCTAAAATAATTTTACGAGAAGTTAATGAGTTAAAAAATATGGTAAGTACCGAATTAGATAGCTTAGTAGGCGAATATAAAATAGGCGTTTTACCAACGGTTTCACCTTATCTAATTCCTTTAATTTCAGGATCTTTTGCTGAAAAATATCCAGATACGATACTTATTATTGAAGAAATGCAGTCCGATCAAATTATCTCGGCATTACAAAAAAAAGAAATTGATATTGGAATATTAGTAACACCACTTAATGAACCTTTCATCAGAGAGATTAAATTGTACAATGAACCTTTTGTATTTTACGGACAGAAAGGAACATTTAATGACAAGAAAGAGGTTTCTGCCAGTGAAATTGAAAACTTAGATAATTTGTGGCTTTTAAAAAATGGACATTGTTTTAGAAATCAGGTTTTAAATATTTGTTCGCAAAGCACAAATCCACAGAATATTCAATTTCAGAGTGGATCTATAGAAGCTTTAAAGAAAATGGTAGATAATTATGGTGGATTTACATTAGTCCCTGAAATGGCCATTAATAAAAACGACAGCGGTTGTAATATTAATTTTACAGAACCAAAACCGATACGTGAAGTAAGTATAGCAGTGCATCATTCGTTTGCAAAAGATAGTTTAATTGATGCCATACGTTTAGAGGTTTTAGACAAAATACCTAAAGGCTTTGTAAAAAATGATCGCTTTATTAAAATTAATTGGCGTTAAGATTATGCATAAAATATGAATATCAATTAGAGACTATTATCGAGACGAAAATCTTCTGGTATAGCTAATATTGAACACATTTTGGTAATGTAATAAAAAAATCCCCATAAATTCTATTAAAGAATCATGGGGATAATAAACTTTATAATTCTAATTATTAATTCTCAATAATCAGTTTTGATAATGCTTCAGGATAACCACGCTCAACAGTTAATTGCGAAGCCAATTGGTCAATCTCGTCTTTAGAAATACAATCTAATAATAAGTTGTGATTTGTTCTTTGAGCTATTACAGGAATAATTTTTTCTTCTTGAATCTTAGTTATAATTTGGTTGGCAACAGTCAGCGCAGAAGAAGCTTTAACAATTTCGCTTCTAGCGTAAGATTTATAAGGAAAACTTACTTCTCCAACTCTTAAGCTTGGATCGTCTCCTGGTATTTGCTGTGCTCCAAAAAGAGGTGGACCACCAACAGTAGCAGATTTAAATGACGGAACAAATTTTGTAACAGATTCAATTGCATTTTCTGTTCTGGTATTGATGTCATCTGTTTTCCAACCACGAAATAATTTCTGATTAATATCTTCTCCAAACTGAGGCTGTGCTTCATTAGTTTTAGACTGTATTAATCCGTCTTTAAATAGCGTGATATTTTCTGTCATGCCATGAATCTGATAATAGTCATCACTATAAGGGGTTAACTGTACCATACCATGTGGTGTGCCACGTTCTCCATGAAAAATAAGTTCAGGAATTAATCCGGGTATCGGCTGCCATTTAGAGACATAGGCAGCTTTAAATTCAATTAAACGCTCTGTGTTAATGTGTAAGGATTCGTCAAATTTCCCCGTTTTAAATCCACAAGAATTAACCAAGTAATTCACTCTGTAAATTTCATCTTTTGTGTGAATTTCCCAGTTGTAATCTACATTTTCATTTGTAACATCTTTAATGTCGATAACCTCAGTACTGGTATTTAGATCACATTTTTCAGTTTTATTTAGGGCTAATTGAGCTTGAGCAGCTAACCTAAAAAGGTTCCATCCATATTCTTGAACTAAAGTTACCGGAGTTTTTAATTTTTCGTAATCAACTAATTTAATTGTATTAGAAATCCACTCGTCAGGAGTGTTCGGTCTCTCAACATTGGGTTGTTCTAATAATTCAATTAAATCTTGTTTAGAATAAATTTTATAATAATCATCCGGGCTACCAAGAATTTCATTTAATGGATCTTCGTCTATTAATGTTTTGTAATACGCTACCAGCATATCTAGACGATTTTGAATGATATCTACAGCGTATTTTTCCGATTTAGGAATGCTAATAAATGTAGGTCTTTTGTCTATAGATTCCGGAAATAAACGCGCCATATCAATGGATTGCTTCATTAATATTCTGCATTGCTCATCAGAAATATCGGGATAGAGGTTTCCACCTGCATGCAAGTGACAAAATGGTGGTCCGTTTACAACACTTTTTTCTTGTTCAAATAAAACACTATCTATTCCGTATTTGGCCAATTCTAAAGCTGTAACAACACCCGAAACACCTCCACCTATAACACCAACATTATAAATTTTATTCATCTTAAAAAAGTTCTTGTAAATCTGCAAAACTATCGACCACTATTGTTGGGTTATAATCTGCAATGTTTTCGTTATAATTATAGCCATAGCTAACACCGATACTATCCATCGTTGCATTTTGAGCAGCCAGAATGTCATTTTTAGAATCGCCAACCATAATACTATTTTCTATGGTTATATTCATCTCTTTAGTTAAATGCATAAGAGGTACTGCGCTTGGTTTCTTTTCTGATAGAGAATCTTCTCCAATCCAAGATTTAAAGAATTGCTTAATGTTTAAGGTGTCTAATATCGGTTCTATAAACGCGAAAGGTTTATTGGTACAAATAACCATTTTATAACCTTTTTTATCTAAATCTATTAGTGTTTCTAAAACACCAGGATACATAAATGTTTCTTGACAAGTTATATCTTTGTAAGCTGCTAAATAAATAGCAAAAGCTTCAGTAAATAAAACTTCCGATAAATCTTGTTTTAACATAGATGCTTCTAGAGCTCTTTTGACCAAGGGTTTTGCGCCATTACCAATAAAAGGGGTGACTTGCTCAATGGTTAAAGCAGATAAATTATAATGTGATAACATTTTATTTACTGCTAAAGTAAGATCTGGAATACTATTAATTAATGTTCCGTCAAAATCGAATATAATAAGTTCTTTTTCTTTAAAATTCACAGTGCTAATTTTAAGACAAAGATGCGGAAGTTTTAATATACTTTTGAGTATTTAAGTTAATATTAGAAACTATGCTTTTATTCATAATGAATACAGATTATCGAAAAACAAAAGTGATATGGTAAGTTTTATACCACTTTTGTTATGTATAGATTAATTATTCTGTAAAAAGTTGAATTAAAACTTTTTCCTTTTTTAGCTTTTCGTTCATTAAATGGATACCGTTAATATTCATGTGATTAGAATTATAGAAATTATTTGAATCTTTTCTTATAGATTTATAATTAGCATCGATATAGGGTATGTTTAAATCTGAACATATTTGTTGAGGTGTTTCAAATATATTTTCATAATAAATAGACTCATGCACAGGCGATTGAATACAAATTAGTTTTATACCATTACTATCGCAAAACTCATATAGAAACTTAAGTGCTTTTTTTATTTCATTTTTATGACGGTTAATCGAGTATTTACTTTTAAAATTAACCAAAGTATCAGGTTTCTCATTTTTCCATTCTAAATCATTTCTGTTAAATCCATATTTTTCATAATTACTATTATTTGGAAAAAAACTATATTCAAGTTGATTGTACTTAAATAAAGAATAGAGTGGAAGGTATTTTTCGAGAATATTATAGTCAAAATGCTCAACAGTTTTCCATTTTTCATTTAATGGTAAAAAAGCATACCTGGCAAATGCATCTTTATGTACTAAGTTTCCACCATTTTTTGTAAAAGAACCTGGAGTCATAAATGGGTCAAAGTTTAAAATGGCAAACTTAGGATTGTTGTTATGTTTTAAATAATCTACAAGCCTAAAATAAGCCATTGATATCTGAGAGTGACCATCAACGCCTATATTGGTACTTTTTAAATTAAAGTTTGTTTGAAAAAAAGCAGGATCAAAATGTGAGAAACACCTTGAGCTTCCAAGCAAAACAAGTTCTGAATTAACATTTGAAGTTGTTTTAAAATTATCATGGCCTGTGATAATTTCATTTTCTATTTTAAGAGAAATGAAAATCTGAAATAAAGAAATAAAAAAAAATGCTATACTAAAATAGACTACTATTCTTAAAATAAATTTTTTCATATTTAAAATTGAAAATAAATAAATTGATTAGAATTAACACTTACAGCGTAGTAATAAGTAGTAATACCTAAAAAGAAATAAAGCGAATATCTTATAGCATTAGAATTTATTTTTTTTGAAAGGTATTCTAATGGATAATTATCTTCTCGCCAAATCCATTCGATTATAAAAAATATAAGTAAAAATATAAAAAACTGATTACCTAAGATAGGGAAATAAGGGACTTCTAAAAGTGAATAAGAAAATATATCAATTATGAATTGATAAGCATGATTAATGTTTTCTGCCCTAAAAAAGACCCAAGCAAATACGGTTAAACCAAAGGTAGATAGCATCATAAATAATTCTCTTAACGAAGGTAATATTTTTCCTTTTGCAACTATATCTATATAATCTCTATTCTTATTTGTTAGCATAAGAGGTAGAAAGTAAAGCGCATTTAGCGCACCCCAAATAATAAAGGTCCAATTAGCACCGTGCCAAAACCCACTAACAATAAAAATAATAAATGTGTTACGGATTTTCATCCATAGACCACCTCTGCTTCCGCCTAATGGGATATACAAATAATCTCTAAACCAGGTATTTAATGAAATGTGCCAACGTCTCCAAAATTCACCAATGTTTCGAGAAAAGTAGGGGAAAGAAAAATTCTTCATCAAATCGAACCCAAATAGTCGAGATGTTCCTATTGCAATATCTGAATATCCTGAAAAATCACCATAAATTTGAAAGGAGAAAAATATAGCACCTAATACCAGCGTGCTTCCTGAATAATTTTCAGAATTGTTAAATATTTCATTAGCAACTTGTGCGCAATTATCTGCAATGACTACTTTTTTAAATAACCCCCAAAGTATTTGCCTCATGCCATCAACAGCTTTGGTATAATTAAAAATCCTTTTTTTATAGAATTGAGGTAGTAAATGTGTTGCCCTTTCTATTGGGCCCGCAACTAGTTGCGGAAAAAAACTTACAAACGCAGAAAAAGCAATAAAATCTTTAGTAGGCTCTAGTTTTCGTTTATATACATCTATAGTATAACTCAAGGTTTGAAACGTATAAAAACTAATACCTACAGGTAAAATAATATCTAATGAGCTATCATTTATTTTAGTTCCAAAAAAAGAAAAAGCCTCTACGAAGTTTTCTTGAAAGAAATTGTAATATTTAAAGAACCCTAAAAACCCTAGATTTACTAATATGCTAGTCCATAAATATATTTTTCTTTTAGACTGTCTGTCCGCTTTTATTAATTGTTTACCTATAGTATAGTCTACAATGGTGCTAAATAAAATTAAGGAAAGAAACCTCCAGTCCCACCATCCATAAAATAGATAGCTTGCTAAAACAATTAAAATGTTTTGTGACTTTAAATTATTACTTGTAACAAACCAATAAAGTACAAATACAATTGGTAAAAAAATAGCAAAATCAATTGAATTAAAAAGCATTATTCTTTTTCACATTTAATATTACATAATTTAAATATTATGTAACAGCCCATACTATAGAACTTTTAGCGAATCTATTCATTTTAATGGTAAGACCTATTCAATTGATATAGCTTGCTATCAATTTTAATTTTATCACATTTTTATGTGATTCTAAATTACGCTTTAAAAAGGCCATCTATAGAAAGATAACGTTCTCCTGTATCATAATTCATCGTTATTACTATTTTTTCGTTTGGTATTGTTGCTAATTGTTTTCTAACAGCGGCTAAAGATGCTCCTGTAGAAATACCAACCAAAATACCTTCTGTTTTTGCTATATTTTGAACTTCTGCAAAGGCTTCTTCTTTTGTTATTTTAATAGCTCCATCAATTGAATCTCTATTAAACGTTTCAGGAATAAATCCTGGGCCAATCCCTTGTAAAGCATGTGGACCTGATTCTCCACCCGAAATGACTGGTGAATCGCTAGGTTCTACAGCAAATACTTGTAAGCCTGTAAATTTTTCTTTCAACACTTTAGACATACCTGATATATGCCCGCCAGTACCAACACCTGTAATTAAATAATCAATACCTTCTGGGAAATCGTTAGCAATTTCTAAGGCGGTTGTTGTTTCGTGTATTTTTGGATTTACCATATTTGTAAATTGAGAAGGCATCCACGCATTTTTGTCATTTTCAACAAGCTCTTTCGCTTTTGCAATCGTGCCTCCTAAACCTAACTCTTTTGGTGTTAATACTAATTTTGCCCCGTATGCAGCCATTAAAGCCCTACGCTCAACAGACATAGATTCTGGCATAACTAATGTAAGATTGTATCCTTTTACTGCGGCTACCATAGCTAAACCAATACCTGTGTTTCCTGATGTAGGTTCAATAATTTCTGTGTCTTTAGTTAAGATATTTCTGTTTTCAGCATCTTCAATCATTGCTAATGCAATTCTATCTTTTATACTTCCACCAGGATTAGATTTTTCAAGTTTCATCCAAACATTTGCGTTCGGGAATAATTTATTTAATTTCACTACAGGAGTGTTACCAATACCTTCTAAAATATTATTGATTTTCATAATTAATTATTTTTAATTTTTAAATAATTTAAAATGAGTTTAGAGTAATGAATAGTACGTTTTTAAACTCATAATTTTTAGAGTTATAAAATTAATGTTTTTAAGTGGTAACAAGCAGTGATTGGGAATATCTTAAGATTTTTAGAAGCAGATTCTAAAGGATAAAACTGAATTATTAATATGAATTTAATCTAAATTTCACCAAACTATATTTATAGTATTGCAACTCTGTGTTTTTAATCTGTATCTGTAATATTTATGACGATAACCTCATTGGTTCTCTTATCAAATAGTACTATAGAGTAATCCCAAGGAACATGAAAAAACCATGCTGAATCCTCTAAGTGATATGTGAATCTGTTTATCTCATTAAACCTATCATCATACTCATCTTTCACAAAATTTATGGCCGTTTTCCAAGCGTCTTTTACTTTTAAATTTCCATAAGCACCACCGTGGTGTAGTAATCTAGAAATGATTCCTGATAAATCAAAAATATCACTAGACCATTCCTTTTGTTCACAATTAGGTTGATCGTTTTCAATTTCTAAATCAGCTCGGTAATTAGCTAATTCTGGTCTATTAAAAAATCTTTTGATAAAAAATATTTCACTTAGCCTATTTCTAGAAGCAAACCATTGGAAGCAATAATGGTCTGATATTAAATATTTGTGAAGCTGGATACCGCCATTAATATGTGTTTTAGAAAATTTAGCTCTTAATTCTTCTGCACTTTTAGACCAATCATTTAATTCGGTAATAGTGATGTGTTTCCACATTTGAACAATTTCTTGATCCGTAGGAACTTCAGAAGTGTAATTTACTTTTAGTCTATTTGTCATATGGATTGCGCTGAAGCGGTATGTACTATTTATTTTAATACTATTTTACTCCTCGCATTTATTTCGATCCCAATGTTCTTTTAAGAACTTATTAAACGCTTGTTCTTTCTGTAAGTTATCACTAGCAGTAAACTCGCCACCATAAGGATTATCTATATGCCCGCAACCAATCATCGTTTCTCCGCTTAACTCATATTCTGTTTGTCCTTCGAACATTATTATTTTCAATAAGCCAGGGTCCATTCCGCCACGGCACATTAAAACATATGTCATCGATATTTCAGTTATTCCGTCATTGTCTAAATCCGTGATTGTTGTTGCTTTTGGTGTAAAACCGACAGAGAAATCTTCACCAAAACACTCGATATAATCATAAACTCTCCACTTTTTTTTAAACACTTTTTCAGAATTACTTTTTTCAAATAAATAGACGTATAATTCAGATTTGTCATGCAGCTTAAATTCAGTTGAATTTTTATTGTAATCTTTCCAATTGAAACTTCCAGAGACTGTTTGAATTAAAATATTTTCTCCGTTAGAATCTGTCCATTTAGAGGCTTCTACGACGGTTCCTTTAAAATCAAGAGATTTAGGTATTTCATCATAATCTAGATGATCAATTTTAATTGATTTATCTGAGTTCTGTTTGTCCAAAATTCCTAACCCAATGTAAGGTTCTAATGTTTTGACTTTTTCTTTATTAATTTCAGTTTGACCAAATACAGAGTTTGAGATTATGAAAAATAATAAGATTATTAATGTGTATTTTTTCATTTTTAGTTGTTATTTACAGCTATAAATATTACTCGTTTATTATTTTATTTCTATGAGATAAACCCCATTCTCGCATTGTTTTAATTATCAATATACCAATAAATCTGAACAAATGATAGAGTAGGAAAAGCAGACATTAGATCTGTGAGAAATAAATGATATGTTTGGTGCTCAGGATAGGGTTAAAATAAATTAGATAGAGTATTGTTCTTCGTTTTTCTTTGTAACGGACCTAAAATTATGCCCTTTTAGCAATTGTAAATACAAATTCGCTGTAAGAACCTAACTCTGATGATACTGTAATTTTACCGCCTAAACTTTCTACAAGATTTTGTACCGTAGATAAACCTATACCGTGTCCTTTTTCTCCAGTATTATCTAAATGTCCTGTCGTAACAAATAATCCAAAAATAGTTTCAATTTTGTCTTTTTCTATTCCTCTGCCGTTATCACGAACTTTAAATTCATAAAACTTGTCATCAGTGCTTGCTTCTATTTCTATAATAGTTTTTTCTTTATCACTATATTTAAGACTGTTACCTATTAGATTTATAAAAATCTGCTGCAGCGCTGTACTATTGCAATTGATGTCAATGTTTTTTTCAGGAGTTAAGATTTCACAGTTATCTTTAATGTTCATTAAATCTATAACGCCTTCTAATAGATCATTAATTCCAAATTGTTGAGTATCATCTATATCGTATGAGATGCATTCGTAATGGTCTAATATTTTTGTAATATAATCGCTCATAGAAAGGGACGATTTTTTTAAATAATCTAAATATTCTTTTCCCTTATCATCTATTAAATTACTGTATTTCTTTTTTACAATATCTGAAGTAAGTATTAAATTGGCCAATGGCATTTTAAGGTCGTGCGATACTACACCTGCAAACTCTTTAAGAAGTCCGTTATGTTTTTTAAGGCTTTCTTTTGTTATCGTTAATTCATTATTTTTTGTCCGTAATAATAAGAGTCGTTCAACTTGAGCCCCTAATTTCTTTAATGCCTCTTTTTGTTCGTTATTAAGAGAATTAGGTTTATGGTCTATAACACAGAGTGTACCCAAAGGCAATCCTTGTTCTGTTTTTAAGGATATACCTGCATAAAAAACCACAGGCTTTTCCTGCTCTGTTAGCGGATTATTTATAAACCGTATGTCGTTTCTTGCATCTGGCACTTCTAAAATATCTAAAGGATCTAGAATGGCATGCGCACAGAAGGATACGTCTCGTGAAGTTTGGCAAGCTGTCAATCCTTTTTTTGATTTAAACCACTGTCTATCTTTATCTACTAGTGAAATCAGTGAAACAGGTGTACCACAAATAAAGCTTGCAAGTTCTGTTATGTTATCATAATCATCATCTGCAACGGTATCTAAAATTTTAAGACTATTTAAAACTTCTAGTCGCTCAGTTTCGTTATGTGGTAATTTAGCAGAAATCATTTTTTGTTATCGATTGATTTGTCAAAAATAAAGTAAATTATTTTCGTGATTTTTTTCAATTAGAAGTTTTTGTTAAATTGTAGGTAACGTTTTTGTGTGGCGTTAATTTAATGGTTTAGCAGACAAGTTAACAAATAATTATTTAATAGATAACCTACTCACTTAAGTAAAGAACACACATTTAATTGCTTTATGATCCGTATATTTTTAATACCAGTAATTTGTTAGCCATTTTTATCTTTTAAATATTTCAAAAAATCAACAATATGTTGTTCTGAATGATTTTGCATTAAATCTTTAAAACGCCATTTTGCATATTTCTCACTTGCGTTCTCAAATTGCCATTTAATTTCTAACATATCCTTAATAATATCACTTAAATCGTCAATTGCATCACCTGTCACCAAGTACGCATCTGGTATTATTAAGTGAGATTCAAAAACTGAATGATACCAACCAATATCAGGAAAATTTGCCTCAATGTTTTTCTTTATTGAGTCATAATCAAAAGTCGGATCACCTTCAAAATCTTCATCATCAAATTCTACGTCTAGATTAAGATATTCAGAATAAATCCCTACTAAGAGTTGTTGAATTTCAAGTTCTTTATTAGCCGACTGAACGTTTTTATTAACTCCAAACTCCGTAATTCTATTTATAAGTTTCTCTAATTTTTTCAATGATTATTTAAATTTGTTTCAATTGGTTACAAGGATATAAATATACACGATATTCATCATTATTTTTATGTAAGATGCATTTGTGTAATTAAGATTCAGTTCTAATAAAAAAAGCCATTCTGCAATACTGCAAAATGGCTTCAAAAACTAAGGGCACTCTTTAACTAATTAACTAATTCCATCCACCACCTAAGGCTTGGTAAATTTTTACGTTTGCCAAAAATTGGTCTCTTTTGGTTTCAATAATTTCAATTTTTGAATCTAAAGCTTCTCTTTGTGTAAGTAGCACTTCCGTGTATTCTGCTCTTGCAGATTTAAAAAGCTGTATAGACAACTCAATAGCTTCTGTCATGGCATCGACTTGTTTGGCTTTTAAGTCATAATTTTCTTTCAAATTATTAATGTTAGACAATTCATTTGCTACTTCCATATAACCATTTAAAATCGTTTTTTCATATTCAAAAACGGCTTGTAATTGTCTGCTGTTTGCATTACTGTACTCTGCTTTAATCGCATTTCTATTAATTAACGGACTTACAACATCGCCAACTAAAGAGTATAAAAGAGATTCAGGTGTGCTTGTTAAATACTTTGTTTTAAAAGCTTGTAAGCCAACACCAGCTTGTATACCAATAGAAGGATAGAAGTTTGCTTTTGCTATTTTAACATTTAGCTTGGAAGCTTCTAATTCATATTCTGCTTGTTTAATATCGGGTCTATTCGCTAATAGCTGAGATGGAATACCGGCTTCAATGGCATCAATAGGGCGATCAATAAAATCAGCAGAATCTCTATCAATTGTCTGTGGATAACGGCCTAAAAGAAAGTTGATTTTATTCTCAGTTTCTACGATATTTTGACGGATTTCAAATTTATTACTTTGGTTTTTATAAACTTCAGCTTCAAAACGTCTAACAGCCAATTGTGTCGCTCTAGCGGCTTGTTTTTGCAGTTTCACCATTTTTAAAGCATTTTTCTGAATCTCTAAATTCTGCTCTATAATGTTTAACTGATTATCTAAAGCTAGTAGCTCGTAATAGGAATTGGCAATTTCCGATACAATGTTGGTCACCATAAAATTCTTACCTTCAATAGTACTTAGATATTCTAAAACTGCCGCTTTTTTACCGTTGCGAAGTTTTTTCCAAACATCGAGTTCCCATGAAAAATCTAAGCCTACAGAAAAATCAGTTAAAGGTTCTGGGAATTCTTCGCCATCACGAATATCTAAATTATGCTCTACAGCTCCATCTCTAGTGTATTCACCAACTTTTTCAACTTCAGCACCAGCATACACATTTACAAAAGGTAAATATTCTCCTTTTCTAACCTTAACTTCATTATTAGCCATCGAAATTTTCTGTAGCATAATATTAAGCTCTTGGTTATTGGCCAAAGCCGTATCAATTAAAGCAACTAATTTTTGATCAGAAAAAAACGTTTTCCATTCTACATTTGCTGTATTAGTGGAATCTGATGTTTCATTTTTATACTGCTCAGGAACTGCCTTATTTTCTTCCCTTATGGCCTTTTGCGTTGGTACACAAGAAAAGAGTAGTAGTAAGGCAAACACACCAAATAGCTGCGATTTTCTTATCGTTCTTATATTATTCATCGTTTTTCTTTTTACCAAGTTTTTTGAAAAGTTTTGTAAGCTTGCTGATTTTTTCAGCATTAGCTTCACTTTGATTTTTAGTTTCACTAACACGCATCATTTCTTCAGAAATAGGCTCACTAGCCTCATCCTTAATTAATGATTTACCATCTGCCATTTTAGCAAAAATATAATACAAACCAGGAATAATTAAAACCCCGAATAATGTACCGATTAGCATACCACCTAAAGCAGAACTACCGATAGTTCGGTTTGCAATAGCACCAGCACCAGAAGCCATAAGCAATGGAATTAAACCAGCTATAAAAGCGAATGATGTCATTAAAATAGGTCTAAAACGGGCTTTAGAACCCTCAATAGCAGCTTCTAAAATGGTAGCGCCTTGCCTACGTTTTTGTACGGCAAACTCTATAATTAACACGGCGTTTTTACCAAGCAAACCAACCAGCATTATCACCCCAATTTGAGCATAAACATCATTGGCTAATCCCATTCCTTTTAGCATAATAAAAGATCCGAAGACTCCAATTGGTAAGGAGAAAATAACGGCTAAAGGCAATAAGAAACTTTCATATTGAGCGGCAAGTACAAAGTACACAAAGATGAGGACTACCATGAAGATATAAATAGATTCGTTACCTCTTTGGGCTTCATCAAAACTTAAACCTTCCCATGCAATATCATAACCTTTTGGTAATTGCGTTGCAGCCACTTCTTTAATGGCTTTAATAGCATCATCACTTGTAAATCCTGGTGCAGGCAACCCTCTAATAGAAGCTGAATTGTAAAGGTTATAACGCGTAATTTCGTTGGGTCCTAATTTCTTTTCAATACTCATAAAAGCAGAATACGGCACCATTTCCCCTTCTTCATTTTTTACAAATAACTTTTCAAGATCCGTAGGTAAGCGTCTGTATTCTGGTGCAGCTTGTGTGTACACTTTAAAGAAACGACCAAAACGAATAAAGCCTTGCTCATAGGTACTACCAATTAAAATGTTGAGGTTTTCCATGGCTTTACCAATCGTAACCCCTTTTTGCATGGCAATTTTATTGTTTATTTTCAATTCGTACTGAGGATAATTCGCTGAGAAAAATGTAAATAAACCTGTGAGCTCTTCACGTTCAGACAAAGCTTCCATAAATTCATTATTCACGCTTTCAAAATGATGATAGTCAGTAGAGTTTGTTTTATCTAATAATCGCATGGCAAAACCTCCAGAAGATCCAAAGCCTGGTACAGCAGGTGGTTCAAAATATTCTATAATTGCTCCTAAATCTTTGGTTTTTTCTTCAAGCTCTTCCATGATTTCATGAACAGAATGCTCACGGTCAGACCAAGATTTAAGGTTAATTAAACAGGTACCTGCATTAGATCCACGACCTTCAGTCATTATTTCATAACCCGCTAAAGAAGAAACAGATTGTACACCTTCAGTATCTTCACATATTTTTTGAAGTTTTTTTGCGACTTCATTGGTACGCTCTAAGGTAGCACCAGGTGGTGTTTGAATAATGGCGTAGATCATTCCTTGATCTTCATTAGGAATAAACCCAGCAGGTAATACTTCATTTGTAAAGAAAATACCAGCACAGAATGCCGCTAATATTCCAAAAGTGATAAGGCGTCTAGCAACTATTTTATTTAAAATCTTAACATAACCACCAGTTAATTTATCAAAACCTCCGTTAAACCAATCAATAAATTTATCTAGTGGTGACGTCCGTTTTTTACCATGGTTATTTTTCAATAACATGGCACAAAGCACTGGAGTTAACGTTAATGCTACAATGGCAGAAATTACAATAGCACCAGCCATGGTGATTGAGAATTGTCGGTAGAAGACACCAACTGGGCCTGTCATAAATGAAATAGGAATAAATACAGAAACCATAACCAAAGTAATGGCAACAATGGCACCACCAATTTCACCTAAAACTTCAGAAGAGGCCTTGTAAGGCGTAAGATTTTCTTCGTGCATTTTTAAGTGGACGGCTTCTACGACCACAATGGCGTTATCTACTACAATACCAATTGCTAATACTAAAGCGAAAAGCGTAATAAGATTAATGGATAAGCCAAACATTTGCATCACAAAAAAAGCACCAATTAAGGAAACCGGAACGGCAATAATAGGGATTAATGTAGAACGCCAATCTCCTAAAAACAAGAATACAACAATGGCTACAAGAATAAATGCATCTCTTAAGGTATCTATAACTTGGTCGATTGATGCATCTAAGAAATTAGAAACATCATAGCTAATTTGGAAATCAATTCCTGGTGGTAAATCAACTTCTAGTTCGTCTAGTTTTTCTTTTACAGCATCAATAACGTCGCTACCATTACTGCCAAAGGTCTGTTTTAAAACAATAGAGGCTGAAGGCTTTCCATCAAGGTTAGAGTAAATATCAAAAAATTCACTTCCTAATTTTACATCGGCAATATCTGCAAGAGTTACAATTTGGCCTTCTTTGTTGGCTTTAATAATTATCTCTTCGTATTGTTCTGGCTCATTATATCTGTTTTGATATGTTAATACATATTCTAAAGATTGAGCGGTTTGCCCAGAACTACGACCTAAACGACCAGGTCTCGCCAAAATACTTTGGTCTTCCATGGCTTCTAGTACTTCTTCTGCAGAAATATTATAAGCACGCATTCGGTCTGGTTTTAACCACACACGCATGGCATATTTTCTACTTCCTAAAATCTGAGCACTCGCAATACCGTCTATACGCTGTATTTCTGGAATTATTTTAGTATAAGCATAGTTGTATAGAAACTTTTCGTCATTGTCTTTATTTTCACTCGATAGGTTAACGTACATTAACATACTTGGCTGAACAGGAGTGATAATAACACCTTCACGTTGTACCAATTCTGGTAATAGCGGCATTACCTGATCGACTCTAGTTTTTACTCTTACTACGGCTTCGTTAGGGTCTGTACCTGGTTCAAAAATAACACGTACAGTTCCTTCACCAGCACTCGTAGCATCTGAAGCAATGTAGCGCATATCTTGTACACCATTGATCGCTGTTTCTAAGGGAATTAATGTTGAATTAACCAACACATCTGCACTAGAACCTGGGTAAGCAATAAAAATGTTGACTGTTGTAGGTGCAATCTGTGGGAATTGAGATATAGGTAATTGCTTTATGGCAAGACTACCTATAAATATAATGATCACCGAAATGACAATAGCCAAGACGGGTCTTTTTATAAATTTTTTAAACATGATGTTTGTAGATTAAATGAGATTTACTCTGCGTAAAGCGCTAGGTTAGATAATACTGTTTCTGGATCTACAGTTTCAGTATGAATCTTTTCTTGGTCTTTCACCATCTTTATACCCTCAAGAAGTATGGTATCGTTTTCACTTAAACCTTTATCTACAATAAATAAATGGGGTAATTCTGCACCAATAGTAATTTCTCTTTGGTGAACAACCTGATCTTTATCTATTACAAAAACATAAGTTTTATCTAAGATTTCAAACGTAGCTTTTTGCGGTACAATAACAACATCTTTGTAAGGAACGCTCATTAGAATACTTCCTGTTTCACCATGTCTTAAAATACCATCCGGATTTGGAAATGTGGCTCTGAAAGCTATATTTCCAGTTTCACTATCAAATTCTCCTTGAATAGTTTCAACTATTCCTTTTTGATTAAAACGTTTATTATTCGCCATTAAAAGCTCAACATTTTTGTTGTTCTGTTTAGCATCACTCATAATGTAATCTAAATATTCAGCTTCAGGAACATTGAAATAAACCCACATTTTACTGTTGTCAGATAATGTTGTCAGTAACTCTCCTTCATCTAAAAGGCTTCCTTCTCTAGCTTCTAAATGATCCATAATACCATCAAAAGGTGCTCTTATATTTGTGAAACCTAAATGTGTTTGCGCTAAAGAAACTTCTGCATTAGCTTTGTCTAAATTGGCTTTGGCCATTGCTAATTCATTTGGCGAAACCACATCTCCATCAGCTAATAACTGCGTGTTTGTAAGTTCTATTTCTGCAACATTAGACTCTGCTTTTGCTTTTTGTAATTCTGCTTGGTAGATGTTTGGCATAATCTGAAACATCCGTTGCCCTTTAGTTACATGTTGTCCTTCATCTACATAAATATTTTTTAAGTAACCACGTTCTAAAGCTCTTAATTCAATATGTCTGATGGAGTGAATTTGACTCACGTAGTCTTTTGTAATAGAAGTGTCTTTTTTTACAGGATTGGTAACTAAAAAAGTTACGACTTCATGTTTTTCTTCTTTGTGTTCTTTACAGCTTGCTAAACCTAAAAGCATAACTAGGCCTGCAAAAACGGTTGTTTTTTTTATGATATTCACGTGTTTAAATATTTTATAAAATGATATAAGTTATGAACAAACCCCATTGGAAATGTTCTTCTAAAGTTTTGGTCTAAACTTTAAAAACAAAAAAATTACAACAGACGTTTTGAAGTAAGGTCTGCTTTAGATTATCAAATTATAAAAACTTGGAATTGTATATGAAGCCTAAGACTAGGTTCATTAATCGCACTTTGAGGACGATATATGCTTTTTTGAAGATAATTAGAAGCGTGTTCAAAGACTAATGCATTAATGAAAGCTATTTCTAGAATATCTTTATAATACAATTTCTTTGTGGAAGCTTCTTCGTCTTCAAGATTATTACTTTCAATAATTTCAACATTTCGTCTGTGATCAGAGTTATGATGAATAGGAGTAATAGTTTTACTTCTTAAAAAATTATCACCTAACTGATCTGCAATGCTTTCTTGCACACATAAGTTATGTATAGCAGTATTGTTTGCAAGATTATTAGTATCATTAGCTTGTAGATTAGCAAATGTGCTTAATAATAGAACAACAACTAATGTTAGATATTTATTGAAAGTGTTTTTCATTTCAGTAGGCAAAACTATATCTTTAGATCTATACTACCAAAGAGTGGTCGATTATTTTTTAAGTTTGAAATGATAAATGTTTCTTAAAAAAAAGTAATACAGTTTATAATTTATACAGAATGTAAAGCTCATGGACTACTATTTTAAAAGCTCTCATAAGTATTATATAGACTGTAGGTTAACTTTTTATGATGTCGCTGTACTCATGAAAAAAGCCTTCTAACAGATCCATGTTTTCATTGAAGAATACCATAACATCTTGCCATGTGTTTTTATTATGAATAGACACTTTTTGTTCTAATGGTAAGTAAATACGAGAGATTTCCTTACCGTTTTCAAGCAGATATTCCTCTTCAAAAATAATTTCGGGAAGATAATCATTCTTTAAGATGCCTTTTAAGGAGGTGAGTTTTTCCCAATATTCAATTCGGTTTTCTAAATCGTCTTCAATATCTAATGCGATTAAAGCAGACTTTGTATCGAAGTGAAATTTAAATGAAAAGCCTTTAATTTTAGTGTCGTATAAAAGCCATTTTCGAGGAAATGATTTTCCGAAACTAATCCAGAATTCTTGTCTTAATAGTCTTGATTCTTCTTTTGAAAACATTTAAATAAAATAAGCGATTAATATTCCTAAGCAAATAGCTACAAGTTTAGATAAGTTGAATTTATGACCTTCACCAGTTTCAAACAAAATAGTGGTAGAAATATGTAAAAAGATACCGATAACAAAGGCATTTATAACGTCTATATAATTGATCATTAAACCAGAATGATTTGAGATCAATGTGCCAATTGGGGTCATAGCTGAGAAAACGACTAAAAAAGTTACAATCTGAAATTTGCTATAACTAGATTTTAGCAAAAAGGTTGTAATTAATATGGCTATCGGTATTTTATGAATTAAAACACCGTAAACCATGTCGTTGTGTTGGTGAATAGGAAACCCCTCTAAAAAACTATGAATACACAGGCTGATAAATAGCATCCAAGGAAACATTTTATCATTTTTGTGTATGTGCACGTGCCCATGTTCTGCTCCTTTAGAAAAGAATTCTAATATAATTTGAAGCAAAATACCACACATTATATACAAGCCTGTAAGTTTGGCTTCTATATGAAGGTATACTTCAGGTAATAAATCAAAAAGTGTTAATGCTAATAAAAAGGCACCACTAAATGATAGAAGTAATTTGGTGTAAACAGGCTTCTGCTTTTTTGTTAGTAAAGCAATAATAACACCTATTATAACAGCAATTAGAGGTAATAAATAACTATTCATTTAATTTACTTAAAAATCATAATCATGCGTTCCGATGATTGAGCATGGTATTTGTTTAATTTATAATCTCCAAATACATCAAGTAAGTAGACACCTGCTTTTTCAAATAACGTTTCGAAATCTTTTAAAGTGAATGCTTTTACACGTTCTTGAAATTCAAAATGTTGTCCATCAGCATCAAAACTTATATCTTTTAGAATATAGCCGTCTTTTACAGATCGTTTTTGATGAAAATCTATACCGTCAACAGTTTTAATATCTTCAGAAATTAAGTTTTCAATAATATAATTTGTATTCATAAAATCAATCACTCCAAAACCAAATTCATTTAATTCTAATTTGATAGATTTAATGGTTTCTAGATTGCAATTTTCATCATCGAAATATCCAAAACTAGTAAAGAGATTAAAAACAGCATCAAAATCTTTAGGATAAGGTTTACTCATATCATGAACCTTAAATTCTAATGTTTCATTTTCAAATTGCTTTGCATGCTCAATACTTTGTTCTGATAAGTCAACTCCTGTAACATTATAGCTTAAAGAATTTAAATAAACAGAGTGTCTTCCTTTTCCACAAGCTAAATCTAAAATTTCACCTTGTTCAGGAAGGTTAAGATAATCGGTTAGATTATCCATAAAATTTTGAGCTTCTGTATAGTCTCTATCTTTATATAAAATATGGTAGTAAGGTGTGTCAAACCATGATGCGTACCAATGTTCTGTTGATTTTGTCATACTTATCTCCCATGAAAACAGGAGTGTTTTTAGTTAAAATAATTTGTAATCATTACGCTTATAACTTATGTTATAACATCTTTTATAAATAAAAAGGTTGCCATAACTTTAGGTCTAAGTTTTGTAATGATAAGTCCTTGTTGATATTTTAGGATGCCATCGTGCAAAAATAGCGTATTTTTGCAATTTATTTGACGGAACTCATGGACAATAATTACAAGATGTTAGCCAAGACTTTATTTGGCTTCGAAGATATTTTAGCGAAAGAATTAACACAACTCGGTGCTACGCAAGTAGAAGTAGGAGTTAGAAATGTTAGTTTTGTAGGAGATAAAGGCTTTATGTATAAAGCAAACCTTGGTCTTAGAACTGCAATTAAAATATTGAAACCTATCCATTCTTTTAGAGTAACAAGAGAAGAGGATCTTTACAAAAACGTAAAGAACATGAAGTGGGAAGATTACTTAAAGCCTACTGGTTCTTTAGCTGTTGATGCTACAGTTCATAATAGCGTATTTACACATTCGCAATACACAGCTTTAAAAACTAAAGATGCTATTGTAGATCGTTTTAGAGAAAAAGAAGGTGTGCGTCCTGATGTTGATTTACGTTTTCCGGATTTAAAAATTAATGTTCACATAGATCGTCAACGCTGTACGATTTCTTTAGATACCTCTGGGGAATCACTACACAGACGTGGCTATAAATCGGCTACCAATATTGCACCGATTAACGAAGTTTTAGCTGCCGGATTAATAATGTTGAGCGGTTGGGATGGTCAATCTGATTTTATGGATCCGATGTGTGGTAGTGGAACAATGTTGGCAGAAGCAGCGATGATTGCTTGTAATATTCCACCAAATTTAATGCGAAAAGAATTCGGTTTTGAGCGTTGGGCAGATTGGGATGTAGAGTTATTTGAAACGATTGAAGATTCGCTTTTAAAGAAAACACGAGATTTTCATCATAAAATATTAGGTTACGATAAATCTCCTTCTGCTGTGGTTAAAGCAAAAGAAAATATGAAGAATGCACATTTAGATGAATTTGTGCACATTCAACATGAAGATTTCTTCAAAACTCAAAAATCAGGTGATGAGAAACTACATATGGTTTTTAATCCACCGTATGGAGAACGTTTAGATAATTTAAATGTTGAAGAATTTTACGGAGATATTGGTTCTACTTTAAAGCATGGTTATCCAAATACCAATGCTTGGTTAATCACTTCTAATCTTGAAGCTTTAAAATTTGTAGGATTAAGACCTTCAAGAAAAATAAAAGTATTTAATGCTAAACTTGAAGCTAGATTAGTGAAATACGAAATGTACGAAGGAAGTAAGAAGGCAAAGAAGCAGGCTAATCAGTCTTAAATAAGTAATCACATTACAATTTTAGTTTTAGAGGAATCGTTTTGTTAATTTTAGTGATTCGTCAATATGTTTATGCTATAGTTGTGTTAGTAATGAAATCTATTTTAGTTTTCTAATTCCTCTAGTTGTAGATTATAGTCATATTGTAAATCTTCATGCAATACACCTATTTTTTTCTTTATAGATAACACTTGGCGTTCATAAAGATTACTTAAGGTTACATTTTTATGAATAGAAGGTTTTAAATCATTCATTTGTTTACAAAAGTAGAGTAGAAGCTCTACTTCTGTAGTTTTCTTTAAAGAGTAGCGACTGTAGACTCTAATTTCTCTCAGAATTTTACGGATTGTTTTCTTCATATAGAAGTAACTATCTGTATTAATGCCTTTAAATAATTGATCTAAACTCAACTTTACGCTTTCTATATAACCATCTTCGTCATGAGATTCAAATAGCAAATAGGTGAGTAGTGCTTTATTTTCTTTTTTGAACTTTCCTAAACGTAAACACAATTCTAAGAGCTCTTCTTGAGAACGATGTTTTAATTCTTTTTTTATAGTGACAATAGATTCTATCTTCATGTTATAAGATTAACGTTGAAAAAAAAGGAGACAAAAAGTCTTCTTTAAATTGGTTTAGTCTTCTAAAAGTTTCTTCATCGATTTATGAGTAATATTCTCTACGTCTTTAGTTTCGTAAGGAATATGTTTTAAAATATATTCAAACGCTGTTATTCTTGCGTTGGTTTTACGGTTAGCTTTTATAATTTTCCAAGGTGCAGCGACTTGTGTTTTTTCAAACATTACTTCCTTATACTTTGTGTAGTCATCCCATAATGAAATAGCACGTTTATCTACATCGCTATATTTCCATTTTTTTATTGGTGTACTTACAATGTCTTTAAAACGACGCTCTTGTTCCGTTTTTGTAATAGAAAAGTAGAGTTTAAGTAAATATATACCAGAGTCTTGTATCATTTTCTCAAACTCATTTACCTGACTCATAAAAATAGTGTATTCTTTTTTAGTACAAAATCCATTAACAGGTTCTACAACGGCTCTATTGTACCAACTTCTATCAAAAAACACAATTTCTCCATCATTAGGTAAACGTTGTATATAGCGCTGAAAATACCATTGTCCCATTTCGGTTTCATTTGGTTTTGGTAAAGCTACAACTCTAATGGCCCGTGGCGGTAAATGTTGAATAACACGTCTTATAGCACCACCTTTTCCCGCAGCGTCTCTTCCTTCAAAAAGAATGATGACTTTCTTATTGTTCTTTGCCACCCATTGTTGAAGAATTAGCATTTCTTCTTGCAATTTTTCTAAGCGCTTTTCATATTTTACATTGTTAAGCGTTTTTTCAATATTTAGTTGCCTTTGGCGCAATAAGGCTTCAATTCCCTTTTTTGTATTTAGAAGTTGTAAGTTTTTTTCGGTCATCTTTAAAGAGAATTTTTATTATTGGTCAAGTTGATCTGTGTTTCTAAAATAACGCTGTACAATATTGGGGTCAGGTAAAAGTGATTTGCAATTACTTCCTTTATTGTCGTAATCAAAAAGGCTTAAAACATATTTAATACTTTCTAATCGAGCACGTTTTTTATCGTTAGATTTGATAACCACCCAAGGACTAAATGAGTTATGGGTTCTAGAGAACATTTGGTTTTTGTAAGTTGTAAACTCATTCCATAGTTCCTGGCCTTTTTCATCAACAGGACTGAATTTCCATTTTTTAAGGGGGTTTTTTAAGCGTTTTTCAAAGCGACGTTGCTGTTCTTCCTTTGATACCGAAAACCAAAATTTAATTATTTTAGTGCCATTTTCATAGAGCATATGTTCAAATTCAGGAACTTGAATAATGAATCTATTGTATTGCTCTTTGGTACAAAACCCCATAACAGGTTCTACAACGGCTCTATTGTACCAACTTCTATCAAAAAAGACAATCTCTCCTGCATTAGGTAATTCTTTTATGTAGCGATTAAAGTACCATTGGCTTTTCTCAATTTCAGTAGGTTTATTTAAGGCAACAATTCTACGGGCTCTAGGATTGAGGTGTTCGGTAAAGCGCTTAATAGTTCCTCCTTTTCCTGAGGCATCTCGACCTTCAAAAATAATAGCTATTTTTTTGTTTTCTTTTTGTACCCAATGTTGAAAATCTACGAGTTCTGCTTGTAAAGGAAGTAATTCTTGTTCATAGTTGTATTTTTCTAGGGCTGTTTTAAAAGTTGGGTTATCTTCTTTGTGTTTTTCGATGTAATCGACTAAATCGGCCTTTCGTTTAAATGAATTAAGAATCTCTTCTGTAAGCATATATTATGGGTTGGTTATGGATTGTGAAAGTTATAAAAATTAAATTAATGATTTGCTGAGAGGTATTGTTCTAAGCAAAAAAAAACCTTCCTTTAATTTAAAAGAAGGTTCTAATATAAAAATAAATTTAAATTTTATCTCAATTTAGGATAATCTGCAGGATTTGATTCGTGCATGACATCATATACCGCTTCAAAAATATCTTCTGTAGATGGTTTTGAAAAATAATCCCCATCAGTGCCATAAGCTGGTCTGTGTTGGTTTGCTGTTAATGTTGCAGGTGCTCCATCTAAATGTTGAAATGCTTTTTGCTTGTTTAATATTTCATCTAGAATATAAGCAGAAGCTCCACCAGAAACATCTTCATCAATAACCATAACACGATTTGTTTTAGAGATACTCTTCACAATATCATGGTTGATATCGAAAGGTAATAAGGATTGTACATCAATTATTTCGGCATTAATACCTACTTGTACTAATTCTTTGGCTGCTTTTTCTACCAATCGTAATGTAGAACCGTAAGATACTAATGTAATATCGCTTCCTTCTCTAATGGTTTCAACAATACCTATCGGTGTTTTAAATTCACCAATATTATTTGGTAATTTTTCTTTTAAACGGTAACCATTTAAACACTCTACGACTAAGGCTGGCTCGTCACTTTCTAAAAGTGTATTATAAAAACCAGCGGCTTTAGTCATGTTTCTCGGAACTAAAACGTGAATTCCCCTAATGAGATTTAAAACACCCCCCATTTGAGAACCAGAATGCCAAATACCTTCTAAGCGGTGACCTCTTGTTCTAATAATTAATGGTGCTTTTTGCCGCCCTTTTGTTCTATATTGAACGGTTGCCAAATCATCACTCATAATTTGAAGCGCGTACATGATATAATCTAAATACTGAATTTCAGCAATAGGTCTTAAACCACGCATAGCCATCCCTATTCCTTGCCCAATGATTGTAGCTTCTCTAATTCCTGTATCTGAAACACGAAGTTCACCGTATTTTTCTTGAAGACCTTCTAATCCCTGGTTAACATCTCCAATATAACCAGCATCTTCACCAAAAATTAAGGCCTCTGGATAGTTATTGAAAATAGCATCAAAATTTTCTCTTAAAACCACACGTCCATCAACTTCTTCAGCTAAAGGATCGTAAGTTGGTAAAACCTCTGTTTGATTTAAAACACTTTGTTGCGATGCGCTATGTAAATGCGAACTGTATTTAGGTTGAATTGTTTCAATATAATTTGTAATCCAATTTTGAAGGGCTACTTTCTCTGAAGAGTTTTCAGAAACAACATAGCGCAATGCTTTTCTAGTTGCAGTAAGAATATTACGTCTTAAAGGCTCATCAAAACCTTCTAATTCGTTTTTAAGTTTTGTAATAAACGCACCATTAGAACTAGAAGTTGCTAGGTTTTCTAATAGCACTAGGGCTTCTTTTCGTTCTGCTATAATAGGGTTAATAATGGCTTCCCAAGCAGCTTTTTTACCTGCTCTAACTGTTTTTTTAATACCACGCTCAAGGATGGTCAGCTCTTCTTCTGTTGCAATATTATTGGCAATAATCCAAAGACGCATTTGGGCGTTACAATCGTATTCTGCTTCCCATTTTAAACGTTCTGGGCCTTTATAGCGCTCATGAGATCCTGAAGTAGAATGACCCTGAGGTTGTGTTAATTCTTGAACATGAATCATTACTGGTATATGTTCTTTTCTAGAAATCTTAGCTGCACGTTGGTATGTGTCAATTAGTTCAGGGTAATTCCAACCGTCTACTCTAAAGATTTCATAACCTTTTTGTTCATCATCACGTTGAAACCCTTTTAATATTTCAGAAATATTTTCTTTCGTTGTTTGGTGTCTTGCATGTACTGAAATTCCGTACTGATCATCCCAAATGCTAATGACCATTGGCACTTGCAAAACACCTGCAGCATTTATTGTCTCAAAAAATAAACCTTCACTTGTACTAGCGTTACCAATTGTTCCCCATGCAATTTCATTACCTTCTTTAGAAAATTTAGTGGTGTCAATGCCTTTAACTTCTCTGTATATTTTAGAAGCCTGCGCTAGCCCCAAAAGTCTTGGCATTTGTCCAGCTGTTGGTGAAATATCTGCACTAGAATTTTTTTGTTCAGTAAGATTTTTCCATTGTCCGTTTTCATCTAAACTATGCGTTGTAAAATGGCCTCCCATTTGGCGACCTGCAGACATTGGTTCGTTATTTAAATCTGTATCTCCATATAAACCAGCAAAAAATTGCTCAATGGTTAGTTGCCCTATAGCCATCATAAAGGTTTGGTCTCTATAATAACCCGATCTAAAATCACCATTATTAAAGGCTTTTGCCCAAGCGATTTGAGGGATTTCTTTTCCATCACCAAATATTCCGAATTTAGCCTTACCAGTGAGTACTTCTCTACGACCTAATAAACTACATTCTCGGCTTGTTACTGCAAGTTTGTAATCGCTTAAAACTTCCGTTTTAAAATCATCAAAAGTAATCTCTGTTTTAGTCTTAGAGTCTGTATTCATTATTGGAAATGTTTTTTTTTGTGTCATTAGATAAATCTTTCATTAAGGTGTCAATTCGCTTAAAACGAAATGAAACCTATGATATAGATTAGAGTTTTTGATTTTAATCTAAAACGACTTTTAGGATTAGAACCTGTATTTTGTAATTTATCTAGCTCTTGCAAAAGTACAAAAAATAAAAATTTTAAACAATATAGAACTGCGTTATGTTATTGAATAATTCTTTGTATTTTGTTTTTTTTATTAGGAATAATATAATATGAGGCTTTATTTTAACGTTTCAATAAGAATCTATTAATACCACTTTCTTCTGAAGAGACCAAGAAGTACTTGCGGATCAACGGTAAACATAAAGCGAATATGTTGATCGTAATTAGGCTGTGCAATTTCCCAACCTAAATTAGAGTATATAGGAAAGTAGATTTCAAAATAATCCTCTACTAAGCTAAGACGTATACCAGAATCGTAAACAAACTTAGCATTTGTAAACTTGCTTTTTACTAAACCAACATCTCCATAAGCTTGTATGTATCTCCATATAGAGGTGCTAAAATTAGCAGTTGTCATCCATTGATTAGCGTAGGGAGTGTCTAAGATAGATTTGAAACCTCCTTCTGCAATAATAATTTGTTGACTAAAAAGACCTGCGGCTTCAGAACGTCCTAAGTAATTAAAATCGAACAGATAATCAGTTGGTCTATCTAAAGCAAAGCTGAAGTAATCAGAATTTGGTTCTGTATTATTACGTAAGAAATAACCTGTAAAAAATCTAAAATTAATATTTCTGTTGCTTTTAGTGAGTTTTCTAAATTCGTAATTAAAAGCAATTTTACTAAACTTATCTGCGACTTGTAGGTCCGTAAATAATTTTGAATAATTAATAACTCCAGGACTAGAGTGTGTGTATCTTAAATTGAAAACACCATAATTAGGTTCATCAAGTATAACGGTAGCATCGTTGCCTAATTCTCTTTCAATACTTACATATCTAGCAGAAAGTTGATCTGTTTGGTTAGATCTAAAGTGAGAATCGTTTCTAAAACTAAATGAAACAGAAGGCCTTATACTTGTAAAAAAAGCATCTCTAGCAAAAGATTGGTACCCTGCAGAAATACCATAGGTAATATCATAGAGGTTTTGATCTTCAAGATTATGGCTATAAGAAATGGAGGTAGAGCCTGTAAGTGTTCTCGATTTTGTTGCATATTGTGGTGAGAACCTATAATTAAGACGCTTTCTTAAGATAGTCTTGTTGTATACTTTTGTACCTAAGGTTAAGCCATCATAGATATTATTAAATTCTACTAATGGCATAAAGAATATTTGATTGTAATTAGGGTCTTCTATATCTTTAAATAAACGAAATTGTAAAGGTTTGTTGTTTAGAAAAGAGCCATTTACGGCCTTGTAATTATCGCGCTGGTTATATTCAGGGATAACATTGTTATAATCTAAAACAAATTTATCTGTACTATCTTTAGGTAAAGTTATTGTTTTGGTACCTTGAATGTTTTCTACCCATAATTTGCCAATGACTGAATCATTTTTTAGCTTAAAAACAGATATTGGCATCGTATTATCGCGTTTATTCTTTAGTGTTAATTGTAAAGAATCTTCTAATGACTTAACTGACGAAATTTTGAAGTCTATTTTTTTACGAGTATTAACATAATCAGAAAAAAACCAACTGATATCTTTTTTTGTTTTAGAGCTAATGAAGGTTTCAAAATCGTTGATGGAAATTGGTTTTAGCTGATTTGTTTTTACAAATTCTGTAAGCTCATCAGATAAATTAATATCATCAGTAAATTGATCTAAATAGTCAAGTCCAACACCTGCTTTATATTTACCGGCAATATTTGTATTGAATTTGGTTAACGAATCTTTAGAGGTCGTTAGAGGTTGATCTCTGTTTTTTCTTGCAATTTCCATGGAATATAGGAAATATTGAAAGTTGAAATCCAAATCTGAAGCATGAAAAGCTCTAATACCCCAAACGTCTGCTAACGTTCCTAAGAGTTTCATGTCTGGGTAATTCTCTTCAACATAGTTTATCAAATAATAAACTTGAAGCCCTTCACTTAACCAATGTTCTTTTCTTGGGTTAAGTAGTAGAATATTATCAATGTATTTCTTTAAGGCTGTTTTTAAAAGTTTTAATTCGTATTGAAAGTCTTCAGGAAAAGGTCTGAAAAAAGCAGGTAACTGATTTAATCCGTAAAGAGGATCTTTCTGATAATCTATAGAAGTAACTAATAATTGTTTGTGTGGATATTCACCAAGGTTTTTAGTTAAGTATTGCGTAATTCTATCTGTAATTAAAGCTTTTTCTGGGCCAATTAAACCTTTCTCTTTTATGTTAGTTATAAGTATTAAATCATCTGTTTGTATAAAATTATATAATGGTAATTTATATAATGAGAGATACGTGTCTATTCGGTTATTTCCTTTTAAAATAGTGGTTTGGGTATGTGCTTTGTCATTAAAACTAGTGGCATTAAAATCAAGTTCAGATGTTATCTTGTAATTTCTAGGATGCGTAATGCTCAGCGTTAAATCTGCTTTAGGAACAAATAAGTCATCTAAGTTTTTATTACTATAATAATTCCATTTGCCATTGTAAACAGCAGGGGTAATGTACCAATATTTTAAGTCGAAATCTTTATCTTTAGTAAAGCCGTAGTTGGTAAAAGTAGCATCGGGAAGCGTAATTTGATAGTTGAGGCTTATACGATAAGATTCACTTGGTAAAAGAGAATGCGTTAACTTAACCTTTATAACGTCTGGATGTAATTCTAAACGTTCATAATCTAGAGAATCACTGGCAGGATTTTGTATGGATGAAACAGTGGTGAATCCGCGTTGCTCGTCTTTTGCTAAATGAAATTTGGTGCTAAATTCTTCTTCAAAACGTTTTGCTAATGGTGTAGATTTGCTAGAGTAGCTGTTATTCCAATCGTTAAGATAAATTGTTTGTAAAGTATCTTTAGATTCGTTTTTATAAACTATGGTTTGCGTTATGGCAATCGTTTTAGTGTCTACATTGACATTTGCGTTAATATCAATTGTATTTTGTGCCATAAGCGCAGTGCTCAAGAAAACAAAAAAAACAGATATGTAATGTAGTTTATTCAATTATAGAATGATAAATTTTAAAGAATTAGGTGCATTATGTTTGGGTAAATCATTTTGTAAGCTTAAAACATTAAAATAGTGATTAGAATTCCTTTTAAATGTTTTAACGTCTAAGTCTAAATAATTATTGTTAGTTAATAGTGTGTTTTAAAATCACTTTATTAACTTGGACAGCAAGTATATGGTTTGTTATTGTAGTGTCCAAGTTAATACCTTGTGAAATTGAATGATTTTATATCCATTGCTTATTAACTGATAAAAAAATAGTAAATGGAAAATAAGATCTTCTTAGAAATTTGGACTAAGGTCGTAATCTTTATAAAAGTCGTCTAAGATCGCTATTACCTCACCGGGTGTATCAACTAGGTGTATTAAATCCAAGTCATCTGCACTGATATTTTTAGCATCTACAAGTGTTGTTTTTACCCAGTCTAACAAACCTCCCCAAAACTCAGTACCGACTAATATAATAGGAAAACTTTCAATTTTATGGGTCTGTATAAGGGTTATAGCTTCAAATAACTCGTCTAAGGTTCCAAAACCACCAGGCATAACCACAAAACCTTGAGAATACTTTACAAACATTACTTTTCTTACAAAGAAGTAATCGAAATCCAAGCTTTTATCTGAATCTATGTAAGGATTATCATGTTGCTCAAAGGGTAATTCTATATTTAGTCCTACAGAAGTTCCTCCAGCAATATGAGCACCTTTGTTGCCGGCTTCCATAATACCTGGTCCACCACCAGTAATAACTCCATAGCCATGTTCAACAATTTGCGTGGCAACATTTTCAGCTAATTTATAATATTTGTGATCTGGCTTAGTTCTTGCCGATCCAAAGATAGAAACACAAGGGCCTATTTTACTTAGTTTTTCATATCCATTTACAAATTCTCCCATGATCTTAAAGATTGCCCAAGAATCATTTGTTTTTATTTCATTCCAGCGTTTGCTATTACTTTCTGTTCGCATAAGTTTATTCTAATTATAACATGTAAAAGCCATAAATTAATATGGCTCATTTTTACTTTAATTGTTCCTCAAAGTTAAGTTAAATTGATTGAAATTAATATGTAATCTAAAAAAATAAGCGCATCAAAGTGAATTGATACGCTTGAAATTAATATATGATAAAAGGTTATAATGGTTTTCTTCCGGATATTATATTGTAAAGAATAACAATTACGGCAATAACTAATAAAATATGAATAAGACTATTGCTGCTCATGCCTGGAATAACATTTAATAAACCAAGTAACCAAACGACTATACATATAACGGCGACTAACCAAAGAATACTTTTCATAATTTTTAAGATTTTGTTGTTAATATCTTAAAATTATAAAATAAGTAGACGACTACAAAATATTTGGTTTAATCGAGTTAATAATAAGATTATATAAGTCACAGATCACTATTGGTGACGCTTTTAGACTGTTTTATATAAGAAATATTAGTTTTTACACTTTACACCATTTCCTTTTTTAAAAACTTAGCCGTATAACTCTTTTTATCTTTAATAATTTGTTCAGGTGTACCTTTAGCAACTAATTCTCCACCACCTTTTCCGCCTTCATAACCAATATCTATAACATAATCAACGGTTTTAATAACGTCTAAATTGTGCTCAATAATTAATACTGTATTGCCTTTATCTGCCAATTTATTTAAGACTTTCATCAACACTCTAATATCTTCAAAATGCAAACCTGTTGTTGGTTCATCTAAGATATAAAAAGTATTACCAGTATCGCGTTTACTTAATTCTGTAGCTAATTTTATACGCTGCGCTTCACCACCAGAAAGGGTTGTGCTTTGTTGTCCTAGTGTTATGTATCCTAAGCCAACATCTTTAATCGTTTTAAGTTTTCTATGAATTTTAGGTATATGCTCAAAGAAACCAACAGCTTCTTCAATTGTCATGTTTAAGACGTCACTAATCGATTTTCCTTTATAACGAATTTCCAAAGTTTCCCGATTAAAACGCTTTCCTTGGCAAGTTTCACATTCTACATAAACATCAGGTAAGAAGTTCATTTCTATGACTCTTAATCCACCACCTTGGCAAGTTTCGCAACGTCCTCCTTTCACATTAAAACTAAAACGACCCGGTTTATAACCACGTATTAATGCTTCTGGGATCTTAGCAAATAGACTTCTTATTTCATCAAAAGTCTTAGTATAAGTTGCGGGGTTACTTCTTGGTGTACGTCCTATAGGCGATTGATTAATATCTATTACCTTATCTAAATGTTCTAAACCTTTAATGCTTTTGTAAGGCATTGGTTTTTTTACACCATTAAAATAATGTGCATTTAAAATAGGGTAGAGGGTTTCGTTAATAAGTGTAGATTTTCCACTTCCTGAAACACCTGTCACTCCAATCATTTTTCCTAAAGGAAACTCTACATCAACATTTTTTAAGTTATTTCCTGTACAGCCTTTAAGGACTAATTTTTTACCGTTACCTTTTCGTCTTTCTTTTGGAATTTCAATTTCGCGCTCGCCATTAAGGTAGGCCGCCGTCAAAGTATTTTGTTTTAACAGTTCTTTAGGTGTGCCTTGACTAATTATTTCACCGCCAAACTTCCCAGCAAAAGGCCCAATATCAATGACGTGATCGGCACGTTCTATCATATCTTTATCGTGTTCTACCACAATAACAGAATTACCTACATCTCTTAGTGAAATTAAAGAATTGATGAGTTTTTCATTATCACGTTGGTGTAAACCAATACTTGGTTCATCTAAAATATAAAGTACACCGACTAATTGCGAGCCAATTTGCGTGGCTAGTCTAATACGTTGTGCTTCACCGCCGGAAAGCGATTTTGAGCTTCGGTTTAAAGATAAATAGGTTAAACCTACATCTAATAAAAACTGAACCCTATTTCTTATTTCTTTTATAATTTCAGCTGAAATCTGCTGTTGCTTATCAGATAGACGTTCTGTTAAACCGTCTAACCATTGCCCTAACTCTACAACATCCATGTTGGCTAACTCTGCAATGCTTTTACCGTCTACTTTAAAATAGAGCGATTCTTTGCGCAAACGTGAGCCTTCGCAAACGGGACACTCTACTTTGTCCATATATTCTTTTGCCCAACGAACTAATGAGGTTGAATCAGAATTGTATTGACTATCAATAAAATTAGCGACTCCTTCAAAATCAATTTTATAGTTTCTAGCAACTCCTAAGGATTTACTTTCAACAGTAAAGCTATCTTTACCTCCGTGAAGTATTACTTTTTTAGCTTCTTCGGGTATGTCCTTCCAAGCATCATTCAGTGAGAAATCGAAGCGTTGTGCTATGGTTTCAAATTGCTTAAAAATCCAGCTTTTCTTTTGTGGGCCATGTGGTGCTAAGGCACCATTTTGTATAGACAGTGTTTCATCTGGTACTAATTTAGCGTCATTTACAACATACAATTCTCCAATACCGTTACAATTAGAACAAGCTCCTTTAGGTGAGTTAAATGAGAAATTATTGGGTTCAGGATTAGGGTAGGATATTCCTGAAGACGGACACATTAAATTCCGGCTAAAGAAACGCGGTTCGTTAGTGTCTTGATCAATTACCATGAGCACATCTTCACCATGATACATAGCGGTGTTGATGCTTTCCATAAGACGTTTATCATTGTCTTGCGTATTATCAATCTTCAGTCTATCAATAACAATTTCTATATCGTGGGTTTTATAACGGTCAAGTTTTAAGCCTTTTTCAATATCTACAATATTCCCATCGGTTCTTACTTTTACAAAGCCTTGCTTGGCAATTTGCTCAAACAATTCGCGATAATGTCCCTTACGGGATCTTATTACTGGTGATAAGATATTGATGCGTTTGCCTTGGTAAGATTTTAAAATTAAGTCTCTTATCTGTTCGTCGTTATAACTCACCATTTGTTCACCAGTATTAAAACTGTAAGCGTCTGATGCACGCGCGTATAATAAACGCAGAAAATCATAGATTTCAGTAATGGTACCGACTGTAGAACGTGGAGATTTACTCGTGGTTTTTTGCTCTATGGCAATCACTGGAGATAAGCCATCAATCTTATCCACATCTGGGCGCTCTAAATTGCCTAAAAACTGACGGGCATAAGCAGAGAAGGTTTCAATATAACGGCGTTGACCTTCAGCGTAAATGGTATCGAAAGCTAAAGACGACTTCCCACTACCAGATAAGCCTGTAATAACGACAAGTTTATCTCTTGGTATGGTAACGTCTATATTTTTTAGGTTGTGAACACGTGCTCCCTGTACTTCAATAGAATCGTTAAAATGGCTCATATAAGGTTAAAATCTTTCTTTTATGTTGTGCAACTTTTTCTGTAAAACTTACAGATTTGCAAAGGTACAAATTATAGTTTTTACTTTTAATAGGCCGTTATGGTAGTAAGAGGTTCTTTTTGTGCTTTTTAAATCGCTATAAGAATAGTGTTTTATGGCTGCCTTAGTTTTTAATTTTAAGCGTGTCTACTTTTTGAGCCTTTAATGAATCGAGATTAATGTTCTGAATACTTTTTTGCATTTTGCTTATCTCATCAATAGACATGCCTTCTCTAATAGAATCTTTTAAGATAGACATGCGTACAATATCATCTTCAGTATAATCTGAAGTGTCATTGTCATCAGAATTAAGGTCAGATGATTTTTTACCTAGCTTTACGTCAAACTCATCGCTATTACCTTCTATAACCACCGGGATTCCGATAAGACCTAGTGGTGGTAATCCTATTCGCATTTTTAGACTTAACATGCCATCTAAAGTTGTTTGTCCTTCTAATCGTAACCTAAATGGACTTACTTTAAATTTAAACTGTTCTAATTCTAATACATTATTATCTAACTTAGAATTGATGGTAATTTCTGATATTTTAGGATCATTTAGGGCTTCAAATCCTGATTTTTCAGAGACTTTACCCAACAGTTTATAATTGTCAAATTTTACATTATGGACTTTTAAAACGCCTTCTCCTTTTAAAGCAGGTAATACGGGGAGCATTTCTTGGTCTAATGTTCCTGTTAATTTATAATCTACTGAAGCAATCCCTGAGGCTTGGGCTGCCGCTGGTGCTAGTTCTTTAAATAAATCAATACTGTTGTACCCTTTTTCGATATTAAGATTTTTAACTTTAATAGCCATAGCGAATAAAGCTTGGTCTACAGCGGTTGGTTGGTAGAATCCGCTAAGATCTGCTGTGCCATCTGCCATTTTTAGGTGACTGTTTTTTAAGAATAAACTCTGTTCTTTTACGCCTAAATCACCAGAAAGCGCATTGATCATTAACTTGTTATATTGTAAAGTGTCTATTTTAACTTCAATTGCTAAATCTAAATCTTTAGGGATTTGCATTACTCCGCTTACCACTGCTTCTACTGAGTTTGTTGAGGTTAGATCCGTTTGCTGCTGTAATTGTTCTTGTTTCGGAAAGAATTCTGTGATATCAATTTTAGAAGAGGTTAATTTTAAATCTCCTCGTAATACACCTTTTTCATATAAGGCATAATCGAGATAATTTTGAAAATAACCATTCGCTATAATATCTGAAGATTGGTGCAATACATTAAGATTAGAAAAAGCCATTCTATCATTCAAGAATAAAAATTGACCATCTTTTATAAAAACAGGATGTTGAAGCGCATCTGCATTCATTTCGATATCCTTAAGTATAAGTGTACCGCTATGTGCGTTATCGTTTTTTGGGTTGTTAAGTTGTCCTTTTAAATTTAAGTCCGCCGTAAGTTGTCCGTTAGCTATTAAGACAGGTAGTTTAACAACTCGGTTTAAGGTTGTGAAATCTATTTTTCCTTTCCCTGTAATAAGATATTCTAAATTATCAAAATTTTTAAAAACGCCACTGCTTGTAAACTGATTTTCTAGAAAACTAAAATTTAAGGCATTTATGGTTAAAGAAGACGAAACATAGGTTTGTCCTTCATTTTTAACAACGGCATTTAAGGTAATATCTTTAATTGGTTCAGGGTGGCCTGATGTTAATAGATAGCCTTTAGATAAGTTAAATGTTCCATTTGTTTTTGGAAATTTAGAGCGCGAAGGTTGGTAAACACCGTCGACAGCCATAGCTGCGATTAACAACCCATTAAATTGAAGATCAGGAAGTTTTAAAGTTGTATTTAAAGTACTGAGGTTAATGTTAGATTTTAGATTAGACTTTATATACAATGAATCCATTTTACCTTGCACAAGCATTTGTCCTGAGGTTGTTTCATTATTCAAAGAAAAGTTAAGGCTATCCAGTTTCATTTTTATCTCATTGCCTGTAAGATCACCTTTAAAATTTAGGTATAGATTTTCTATAGCTTGGTCTGCATCGATATGTTTTATTTTACCATCATAGATATTCACTTCAACATCGGTCCGTTCTATTTCAGATGCTTTAGGAACAATACCTGTATAGCCTGTAAGCTGTAGTTTAGCATCTAGATCTCCGTTAAGCGAAACGGTTTTAGACCATTCGGTGTATTTTGGGGGTAAAGCACTTACAACGTCTTCAAGTGTGCCGGCTTCGGTGTTAAATACCAAATTGTATGCAAACCCGTTTTCAAAAACTTCTAGTTTCCCATGGAAATTTACCTTTAATTCATTTAAGGCAATGGTGTTTTTATCTAATGCAATTGAGAGGTTCTCAGTATCGTAAATGGTAAAAGAACGTGCTCTTAATTTCTTGCCTTTTAAGTAATCTACATGATCAAAAACCACATCGATACTCGTAATGTCTAATTTAGAACCTAATTCTAACTTCCCTTCAACAAGTCCACCTTTACCATTATAATTCAATCCATTAGAAATTACAGTAATACCAAGGTCTTGGTCTTCATAATGCACTACGGCATTGTCAATCTTTAAATGTTTTAAGTTCAGATTCAAGCCTAGTGCAGTCGTATCTGTTTTAGTGTCTATTTTAGAAGCAGCAAGTGTGTCTGTAGTTTTAAATATATCGTAATTATTTCGGCCAAACTTATCTATAACTAATTTAATATGGCAATCAGTTAAGTAGGTCTCATTAATTACCACTTTATCCGAAAAAATAAGTTTAAACACATTAATGCCAAAGCCAAGTTCTTTTGCCGTTATTAAAGAGTCTTTTTCAAAAGGTTGCGAACTAGAAAGATTAACATCTTCAAATGAAAAAGTTAGAGACGGAAAATGATTAAAAAATGAAATATTAGAGTCCTTAAATTGAAGTTCTGTTGCTAAGTTCTCGTTAATCCCTTTTTTTATCTGATTGGCAATAACATCATTAAAAAGGCTTGGAATAGCAAGCATACTAATAATTAGTAGCGCAATAATACTTATGGTCCATTTTAAGATTTTAATCAGTAGAGTTTTCTTATTATTAACCTTTTTCATTACAGCGTACGTTTGTTAGGGTTCTAAGCGGTCAAAAATAATATTATTTTCAACGTAGCATCAGGCTATTCACACTAAGAAACTGTTAAAGTATACAAATTCCATAAGGGTTACCAATTATAAAGCGAAAGTCCTAAGCCAATGGTATTTTGGTAGTGATTATAATCTATTAACGTTTCACCATAACCTGTAAATAATTGCGCGTGTAAGTTTAAATTTTCGTTGAGCGGATAGAGGTAGTTAAATTGTAAGTTACCGTGGTTATCATTGAGCTTAAATGAATTATTAAAAATAGCGTAAAAAGTATGTTTGCTTAGTTTGTAGGTGGCTGTAATGCTGGCATTGCCAACGTAACTTGTAATAAGTGGGTTTTCGTCTTCGTCATCAGGCAATCTAAACCAAGGAGAAATCTCTAATTGTAGGTTTTTAGTTTCCATAGCAAGACTGAATATAAAGCGGTTCCAACTTCGCGATCGTGGTAGGTCTCGACCATTAGATTGGTGGTTAAAACTAAAGCGCGCCATTTTTATAGTAAACCCAGCAAATTTTAAATTAAGTGGATAGGTTAAAATCAACTCGGGCTCATAGTTTAATTCCCTAAAAGCGCGCGAGATATCGGTATTGTAAATTTGCCAATGGGCTATTTGGGTGTAACCAAGCCATAAATCTCCTTCACCAAAGAGTATAGATTCTGCAATCTTAGTTTTAAAACTAAGCTGAAACTTAGCTTCAAAACTGTTGTAATCTACAGGCTCTGTTAATGAATAATCTGGATTTTCGCTATAAGGTAATTTGTTTGGGCTGTTAGACCATCTTGCAGCTGTAACATATATAGGCTTGTAAGGTGTAAGCTTAAAAGTCCCTTGTTTATTGGCTTTGTCTAAATCCCAAATATTTTCTATGGTTTTCAGTGCTCTAGGGCTTTCAATTAGAGCTTGAGTATTGCCTTTAAAACTAATGATCAGCAATAGGGTTAGGATAATTATGGTTTTAGTCATCTTAAGATGTTTAATTGGTGCGGTGATGCAAATCTATTTTATAATTTCCTATTTTGTTGATTTTACCTAAGTTTTTGATTTATAAAATCATTGCAAACAGAGTAGAGTAATCGTTTTAATATTTATTCTACATTTTAATAAGCAGTGTTTCTTAAGGCTTCACCTTAGCAATAGTTCTTTTTTTAAAGGTGTATTTTCCTTCTTTTTATAGCGTTCATTTAAAGTTCTTTTTTACCTTTAGTCCTGTTAATTTAAAACTAAAAACAACATGAAAATAATAGGGATTGGCAAGAATTACGTCAACGATTTATCTGAAATAAGTGCTATAAAAACAGGCACTCAAACCATATTTACCAAACCAGATTCTAGTTTAGTCGTAGGGAATAAAGATATAGAATTTCCTAAAATCACCAATCAATTGGCTTATGAGGTAGAGCTTGTGGCTAAAATAGGTAAGCGAGGTAAGGATATAACTTTAGAGGATGCAGAGTCTTACATTTCTGAATTAGCAGTGGGTATTGATTATACGGCTAAAGATGTTTTAAGTGCAAGTAGGGAAAATAAAGGACCTTGGGCATTAGCTAAGGGATTTGATGGAGCATCACCAATATCAGCATTTAAACCTGTAACAGATTTTTCAGACTTAAAAGCAATTAATTTCGATTTAAAAATTAACGGTGAACAAAAACAGGTAGGAACCACAGGACTTATGATCTACAGTTTTAAAGAAATTATAGCTTATGTATCTTCGTTTATGACTTTAGAGGAAGGCGATCTTATTTTTACAGGAACTCCTGCTAGTGGTACTGGTTTAGTAGAAAAAGGCGATCATTTAGAAGCTTCTATTGAAGGAGAGTTGCTTTTAGATTTTAAAATGATTTAACCTTAAAATATAAAGTCGAAAAAAAAATGTGGTGCTCAAGTTGAAGTGCCACATTTTTTTTTTACTAAAATATAAAGTTTAGTAAGTGACTATTCTTTACGGTCAATCTTATTATAGGCACGGATAATCAATATGGCCCAAATAATCACACACACCGAGACAAAGATTGAAAAAGAAAAAATGATATCATTTGCCTCCATTTAAAATTTGTTTTATAAAGATTGCGAATCCTAATATTGTTGGTGCCCATAGTCCAATAAAGATGGCATGAAGCTCATCTCCTCTTAAAAATAAATACTCGGCAACCACAATGATTAATGCACATAGTGCTAACATAAAAAGGTTTAAGGGACCTATTCTTTTTGTAAAGTTCATTCTGGGTAAATTATATTAATACTTTAAATTTAATAAAAAAAAGATAGCCTATTCCTTTTTATGAGCCCTAAATGAGTTTTATCTTTGTGAAAAGCCTTTTTAAGATATGTCTAAATCCAAGAAACCAGATCAAGTTGTATTTAATGAAGATACCCAACAATACGATGCAGCTTTAAAGCCGTACGGAACTAGCGTAGGCGCCCCAGCAATTCAAGTAACAGACAACTCTTCTTGGAAAACTAGAAATATTCACAAAGCTAATAAGCAAATAAGAGCCAAGTATCTAGAGCTTAAAGCAGCCTATGACAAAATGATGGAAGAGCTAGAATACAATAATTTGGTTTATAATGCGCGTTACACCTTTGAGCCTATTATAGGTGAAACTTATCATTTATACCGCGATAAGAAAGAAGAACCTTTTCTATCCATTATAGCACCTACGGACTGTAATTTCGATTATATCGGAAGTTTTCTACTCAATAGCGAGTTGATATGGAAAAAGATAACGACCGAAACAGGACTTCAGTCTTCTTAGTTTTGTGTTTTTGTTCATTTTTTACGTTGATTGTTTCTAAAACGCAATCTAAATGTTAATAGAATACTAAATATTTGATATGTGGTGTTTTATGTTGTTTTTAAACATCCAAAATGATGCATAATGTCGTATATTTAAAATAAAACGACAAAGCATTATGAAACTACTAGAAGAATTTAGAAACAGGCTACAAAAAACAACATTAGACCTTAAAGAAGAGGATTTTAACGATCCTTTTAATGATACAGATCCATCAGATACAAATATAGCATCTAACGATGACGACATGTTTTTGTTTATTTAATGATGAGGACTAATCCTTATGGCTCTAACTCCATTAGCAAGACTATAATTTTGGTCTGTGCCGTGTTGGGGGTGCTCAAAAGATTCGTGTAAAGTATAAGAATAAAAACAAGATCCCAAAGTCAATAGTTAGCAAACGGTCACTTCCCTAATTCTAGCGCAGTCAGAAACAAATATTTTCAGAAATAAAGCGCCATAACTAAACATAAGAATCCAAATTAAGCCACTCTATAATAATCACCTCTATTAGTAAAGCATTTGTAAATGCTAGGTAGACAAATGCATTTGTATTAATGAGAACCAAATTAATACAATAAATAGGCTTCAGTAATTTCCTAATAAATCATTATAACTTTCTATAGATGATTTTTTTTAATCTCAATAAATAAATTTTGGATGTTTGTAGCCCATGGCAATCGATAATTTTCAAACATCTGGTTAAACAATAAGTCTTTAATAAGAGCAGTTCTGGTAAAAGAGGTGTAATTATATTGGCTTATATTTTTTTTATTCAAAAAGTACCTACAAATAAAACCTAAAATTAGAGCATTTTTAAAAAGGAGCTCCCTCGGGTATACGTCGGGTGTACGTCGGGTGTACGTCGGGTAAGCCTCGGGTCAGTAAAAGATTTTAAAATATTATGTTTAAATCTTATGTCAGAAAAATAAAACAGAAACAATGAATCTTTAAATATACAATGTAAAAAATAAGATAATCTAAATCTTTATGAGTTAAAATGAAAAGCAAAAGGATTGGTTTTATTATAGTAAAGCACTTATCTTTAAATACAATTAAAATACAAACCAACATTTATGGATTTAAAACTAGCCGTGCTTATAGACGGAGATAACATACCATCAGCTTACGTAAAGGAAATGATGGAAGAAATTGCAAAATATGGAAACCCAACCATTAAACGCATTTATGGAGACTGGACCAAGCCTCATTTATCAAAATGGAAAAATGTCCTATTAGAAAACGCTATTACACCCATTCAGCAATACGGTTACACAACAGGAAAGAATGCAACCGATTCTGCCATGATTATAGATGCTATGGACATCCTGTATTCCGAAAAAGTAGATGGTTTTTGTCTAGTCTCTAGCGATAGTGACTTTACGCGTCTAGCTACCCGCTTGCGTGAAGCAGGAATGGCAGTTTATGGCATCGGTGAAAAGAAAACTCCTAGTCCCTTTATTGTGGCTTGCGATAAATTTATCTATATCGAGATTCTTAAAAACCAACGTGAAGAACGACCATCAGAATCAAGCACAGCACCAACATCACCCAAAAGTGATTACGATACTATTACCCAAAAAGAAATTAACTTTATTGCCACCACTATAGATGATGTAGCTGATGATGATGGTTGGGCATTTTTAGGTGATGTTGGTAGTTTATTACAGAAAAAACAACCGAACTTCGATTCGCGTAACTATGGCTTTCAGAAACTAACCCCTTTAATTAACTCTATTACGGCTTTCGAAATAGAACGTCGCGAAGATTCTAGAGGACGTTCAAAATTAATCTATGTAAAGCTTAATGAAGAAAAACCAAAGCGTAATAAGAATAAGTAATTAGAAGAATTGTAACAATCCTATACGAAGACCATAATTTAAAATTGGTAATATAAACTGTATAGAATAGTCTGCTTCAAACAAATAATTAAGTTTAACTAAAAGAGACTTAAAACAGGACGCATATATCCAAATAAAAACAACACTATATAAAAACAACACTATATAAAAACAACACTATGGAAAAATTACTGAGAATTATAGGAGCCGCATGGGGAGCTAAAAAAATAGGTGGTGGCAAGTGTGGTTGTGTAGGTACTTTTGTGGTCTTTATAATATTGTACTGGCTATTGGGCTATGTTTTTAAGGTCTTTTAAATTTTACAATTCGTTTTCTATTTGTTAAAAAAAATAATAACATACAAGTTTCTGTTTTTATTAGTCTAAATTGGGAGCTAACATTAAAACGAATTATATATGAAGAAAATTACTTTAGCAGCAGCCTTATTATTAGCTATAGGCGCACAAGCCCAAACCTTTCCAGCTCCATACTGCGAGATCGCAGATGAAGAAGATGTGCTTATAGAGGAAATCACAACGGTGAGCTTTGCAGATGCTAGCATCGTAAATACAGATGTTAGTGCTGTTTTGATAAATGCCACGTCTAGTGTGGCTAGCGTATCTCCTGGAGAAATATACACTATTGAAGTAGGGGGAAATACAGAAGGAGAATTTGAAACTGATATTGTCGCTTTTATAGATTGGAACCAGAATGATATTTTAGACGATGATGGTGAGGTTTACGCCGTAGGAACTCTATTTAATACCGATGGTACCGATGGTATATCTGTCTCTTTAGATATTACAGTGCCAACAGATGCTGTTTTAGGTGAAACGCGTATTAGAATTACTAAAACATATAGGGATGACGTCTCTACGGCGGTGACTGATCCGTGTGGTATAAAATTTAATCCCTTCGGATTTGGTTCACAATCAGGCTACGGTCAAGCATTAGATTTTACATTAAACTTAGCGACATTAAGTACTGAGACTTTTGAGCGTAATGCTTTAGCGGTTTATCCTAACCCAACAAAAGATGTTTTAAACATCGATTACAGATCTAATTTAACAGGTGTAACAGTTTACAATGTTGTTGGGCAAGAAGTTCTACGTAGAAATATAGAAGCTTCTCAATTGCAATTAGATTTATCGGAGTTCACTTCAGGGGTTTATATCGTAAAATTATTATCTGAAGAAGGACAACACAGTTTTAGAGTGGTAAAGGAGTAAGAGTAGGTTAGAAACCTAAAAAAGTATAAAGCGCAAATGATAAATACTAGGTTTTAGTTCATTTAGATTTACAAAAAGCACTAAATTTTTATAAAAAAACCTTAAGCTATACTTATAGCTTAAGGTTTTTTAATGTTTATATATGTAACTCTAAATTATTTAAGGAATGTAAGCTCGCCTGCATCTATTGCATTTTCGTAATCAGCTTTTACAGCATTTAAAAAACCAAAGAATTTAGAACCGTCTTTTTTCTTTAAAGTTATAGATGTAGATCCGTTGTCTGTTGTACTTATTTTATGTATAATTACCGCTTCATTATCTACGGATTTATAGCGTGTTACCACACCTCTTTTTATTAAGATATTTCCCTTCGGAAAATCAATGTATTTAAAGCTTTCTGTAGCTGGTGTTTTTACCGTTAATACATCACCAACTTTTGGATTATTATTGGCTGAAACTGTTAGAAAGAGCCCGAAGCATAAAATTGTAAAAAGTAGTTTTTTCATAATTAATTGTGTTTAAATTGTTGTTATTATCAAAAATACTAAGTTTTTTTGTGTTAACTTAATGCTTTTAGTAATTCTTAACATTTGTTATAATCGTCTATTTGTTATTGTGTTAGGCTATAAAAAGCTGAAATTTTTAAAGAGAATTAGAACGTTGATTAGTACTGATCAATGGGTATGAAATTTATCATTTTAGCTTACTTTAATACGCCTTCTTATTAGCCTTAATATTAAGGTGATATTGAGGGCGTTTTATAGAATGTGGAAATGGTTAAATAGATTGCTCAAGATTGATGCCTTTGGGTTTGTTTGTAATAAGCCTCGAAATAACGATTTTATAATAAGGCTTACAAAGCTTAGGAGAATGCTTACCTTATAATTTTACACCCGTAACATCTGTTATTTCAATACCTAATACAAGTAATTTATGAAAGGTTGGAAGCTGTGCACCACTTTCGGTAGTGATCCAGTTATCCCAAGTCGCTTCTAAGCCTTTAATAGGCAATATATCTACCCACATTTGGAAGCTTTTTGGTTTATGGTTATCATCTAAATGCCATAAATATGAATCACCTGGTGTAGATCCACCAGAAGTATAAGTGACTAAAAGGGCTTCTTTATTATTTTTGGTAGTAACTATTCTGCGTTCTACACCAGCATCTAGCACTTTATAAGGAGCTACTAACCAAAAGGAATCGTTATTAAAATATCCTTCTGCTTTATGAATGTAATCGTGTTTCTCAACGCCGTTATACTCTTGCTCTGCGACAAATACTTTAGAGTTGTCATGGTGCTTTAGGTCTAAAATCACAGTGATTTGATCCCAGCTAACTTCGCAGCTATTATCTGATTTGTACCATTTGTAATGATGTCTATCACTAAATGTCCATTCTAAATAATCTGTATTTGTATAAGAAGCTTCATCTAAAGCCGTTAACATTTGAGCTGCTAATTGATCTGCTTTAATTCCTTGTTGTCCTGAGGGTAAGGCTTCATTATATTTAAAATATACAAAACTATATAGTAGAAGGGTAGGTAGTGTGATAAAGACAATGATACCACTTATTATTTTGAATGCTTTTTTTATGTTGAATGCTCTAGCCACAATTGTATTGATTTAATTTAAAGTGTAAAGGTAATTAACAAAAGAGCTTTAATAAAAACAATAATTATATAATTTCTAAAGGTTAAATTGTTGCTGTATATCTTTACGCTTCAAAGTGCTAAATACCATTAAGTCTTCAAAAAACATGGTGAAATCTTTTTCAAAATCTTCATAGAAATCTTTGAGTTCTTTAGTTGCTTCATTCATTCTAGAACGGCCTTCAGTTCTTTTATTCATTCCATTTAATACTTTTTGAATGCCTTCAATAGTCGCATAACTAAGTAGCCAATTATCTTCGATCATAATTGGAGTTAAGGCTTGAAATCTTGGAGGTAAATTGTCAAGGTTTTCAAGGAGGTCTTTATAGAAATTAGATATATAAAGTTCTAAAGGAACGTCAGAGTACGTTTTCCAGTTTTTAGCTAAAAAATGATCGAAAAATATATCGACAATCACACCACTGTAATGCCCATAACCTCTATGTAGTCTTTTTGTACACTGTCTAAAAAGAGGATGTGCATCTGTAAAAGTATCAATATGCCGATGCAACATAATACCCGCTTGAATTTCTTTAGGGTAGGTTTTGTATTTATTACCTCTCACACCATCAGCAGCAAAGTTTCCAATAGTGATAAGTTTGTGGTCTCCTGAGAGGTATATATGGGCTAGAAAGTTCATCTTTCGAAATTACAAATTCATAATAACAAAATCGTTAAAAAGGGGATATCTCTTTATATTTGTAAAAAAATATTCTTTATGACATTGATAAAATCTATTTCAGGAATTCGTGGAACTATTGGAGGTTCTGTTGATGATAATTTAACTCCAATTGATGCGGTTAAATTTGCAGCAGCTTATGGAACGTGGTTAAAGCAGCAGCGTAGTAAAGACAATTATATTGTGGTTGTTGGTCGTGATGCTCGTATTTCTGGAGAAATGATTCAGAACTTGGTAATGAATACCTTAGTAGGTTTAGGAATTCACGTTATTGATTTAGGCTTATCTACAACGCCTACTGTTGAAATTGCTGTGCCTATGGAACATGCAGATGGAGGAATTATTTTAACAGCAAGTCATAATCCAAAACAATGGAATGCCTTAAAGCTTTTAAATGCTAAAGGTGAATTTTTAAACGGAGCTGAAGGGCAAAAGATTTTAGAAATAGCAGATTCTAATAACATGAATTTTGCTGAGGTCGATGACTTAGGGAAAATTACGGTGAATGAAGCTTACATTGATTTACATATTGATGAGGTTTTAAAATTACCATTAGTAAATAAAAAAGCTATTGAAGCTGCTAACTTTAAAGTGGTTGTTGATGGCGTAAATTCTACGGGAGGAATTGCTATTCCTTTGTTATTAGAACGTTTAGGTGTAGAGCCTGTTAAATTATATTGTGACCCAACTGGCCATTTTCCTCATAATCCAGAACCTTTAAAAGAACATTTAGGCGATTTAGCAAAAGCAGTTGTAAAAGAACATGCTGATTTTGGTATTGTTGTAGACCCTGATGTAGATCGTTTGGCTTTTATGGATGAAACAGGTGAAATGTTTGGTGAAGAATACACTTTAGTTGCTTGTGCAGATTACGTTTTAAGTAAAAACCCAGGAAATACAGTAAGTAACATGAGTTCTACAAGAGCGTTGAGAGATGTTACAGAAAAGTATGGAGGAACTTACGAAGCTAGTGCTGTAGGCGAAGTAAATGTTGTAACATTAATGAAGAAAAATAATGTTGTGATTGGTGGTGAAGGTAACGGCGGTATTATTTATCCAGAATCACATTACGGACGAGATGCTTTAGTTGGTGTGGCTCTATTTTTAAGCTTATTAGCAGAAAGACAGATAAAAGTAAGTGAGTTACGTGCTTCTTATCCTAACTACTATATGAGTAAAAAGAAAATTCAATTAACACCAGAGTTAGATGTCGATGGAATTTTAAGTACTATGGAAGCTAATTATAGTCATGAAAAACTGACGACTATTGATGGTGTAAAAATTGATTTTTCAGACAGTTGGGTACACTTACGTAAGAGTAATACAGAACCTATAATAAGAATATATACAGAAGCGCCAAGCCAAGAAGCTGCAGATACTTTAGCTGATCGTTTTATTGCAGAAATTAAAACGATTGCTAATATCTAGCCTTGAGATATTAGATTAAAGCTAGAGTAATAAAAAAAATTAAGATCGGTCTTAATTGGTAAAGTGATAGAAGGATGATTTTAGAAACAAACACAAACAAAGTAACTGAATTAGAAACTTATTTTAGTCAGTTTAGACAACATATTATAGGTCAAAATCAAATGTTTGAATCGCCTTTTGGTGAACAAAAAATCATTTATACCGATTGGACAGCTTCTGGTCGTTTATACCGACCTATTGAAGAAAAGTTATGTAACGATTTTGGACCCTTTGTGGCCAATACACATACCGAAACTACAGTGTCTGGTACAGCAATGACAAAAGCCTACCATAAAGCGAAGCATATTATTAAAGATCACGTTAATGCTAATGAGGATGATATTTTAATTTGCTCAGGAAATGGTATGACTGGAGTGATTAATAAGTTTCAAAGAATATTAGGATTAAAAATTCCTGAGAATTTAAAAAACTTTACAACGATTCCAGATGAAATGAGACCTGTCGTTTTTATTTCGCATATGGAACACCACTCTAATCAAACCACATGGTTAGAAACTGTAGCTAAAGTTGAAGTGGTTCCGCCAGATGAAGATGGTTTATTTTGTTTGAAGAATTTAGAAGTATTATTACATCAATATAAAGATTGTATCATTAAAATAGCTTCTGTTGTTGGGGCATCTAATGTTACAGGAATTCAAGTTCCTCATCATGATGTGGCAAAACTGATGCATCAACATGGAGGTGTCTGTTTTGTAGATTTTGCTTGTTCTGCACCTTATGTTGCTATGGATATGCACCCTGAAGATGAAGCAGCACAACTAGATGCTATTTTCTTTTCACCTCATAAATTTTTAGGAGGACCAGGAACTTCAGGTGTTTTAGTATTTAATAAAAAACTATATAAAAATATGGTTCCCGATTGTCCAGGAGGTGGAACTGTAAGTTGGACGAATCCTTGGGGAGAACACAGATATATCGATAATATTGAAGACCGTGAAGATGGTGGTACACCAGGATTTCTTCAAACTATAAAAACAGCACTTTCTATTCGTTTAAAAGAACAAATGGGAGTCGATAATATCTTAAAGCGCGAGCATGAGTTGGTCGCTATTATTTTTGATAAGTTAGATGGTATTTCTAATATCAATATTCTTGCTGGTCAACATAAAGATCGCCTAGGTGTAATTTCTTTTTACATCGATGGCTTACACTTCAATCTAGCTGTAAAAATATTGAATGACAGATTTGGTATTCAAACACGTGGTGGTTGTAGTTGTGCTGGTACTTATGGTCATTTTTTACTTCATGTAGATCAGCAAATGTCGCATGAGTTAACTAATGAGATTTCTATTGGAGATTTAGTACGCAAGCCAGGTTGGATTCGTATGTCTATTCATCCAACAACTACAAATTCTGAAATTGAATATGTTTGCAATAGTATTGCAGACTTAGCTAAAAATCATATTGATTGGGCTAAGGATTATGATTATTCTAAATGCAATAATGAATTTATTCACAAGTCTATAGCTAATGTAGATTGTAAAGCGACTAATGTAGATGCTTGGTTTGAGTTGTAAGAACTAAGCTTTTTACTTTGATATTTTTTGAGAAAAATACTTTCACAAAGATTCTTAGAGTTTACACAAAGAAGTACGGAGAAAAAAAATAAGAAGTAAAGTTTGATTTTTTATTTTAAAATGAAAAACTAATTTACAGAAACCCGAGACTGCTGCAGAAAACCTAGTTTAAATACTAAAATAGTCTTTGCCTCTTATAAGTAGAATTACGCTTAGATTCTTTTTGTAAAGGGATTAATTAAAGGAATTTAGTAGGTACTTTATCTCTGTGTTTCCATCGTTTATGAGTCCAAAGGTAATATTGAGGTGCTTCAAGAATTTCTTTTTCTACTAATTTGAAAAATAGATCGGTAATTTCGTAATCCTTAAATTCTTTTGGGTGTTCTGTAATTGTTTTAAAAGTTGTTTCGTAATAACCGCGTTTAATACGTTTTACACTAAAAAATACAACAGCCATATCCAATCTTTTTGCTAATATTTCAGCACCTACGTACATGGGGACTTTTATACCCATAAACTCATTCCAATGAAAGGCTTTGGTTGCTTTTGGAGATTGGTCAGATACAAATCCGTTAATTGTTAATTCACCTTTTTTCTTACTATCATAAAGAACTTTATAGGTCTCTTTTGTAGTAATAAGATCTGAGTTATATTTTGCTCTAATGCGTTTTACTAATTTATCAAAATGCTTATTGGCTAAACGTTTATAAACAGCATAACCTTTATGTTTTACGTGTTTTTGTAAAATGAAAATCCATTCCCAGCTTCCATAATGTGCACACATTAAAATGATGCTGCGTTGTTTTGCTTCTAAATCACTAATAAGTTCTACGTTGGTAAATTTGAAGCGTTTATTCATTTGCGCTTCTGTAATTGTTAATGATTTTATAGCTTCGACCATCATATCACAAAAGTGGTGGTAAAACTGACTCGTTATTTTAGAGACTTCTTTTTCTGATTTATCAGGGAAAACCAATCTTAGATTTTCTTTTACAGTAGACTTACGGTAGCTTATAACTCTGTAAATTAAAAAGTAAATAACATCAGAAAGCCCATAGAGTAATCTAAAAGGTAATATAGAAACTAGCCAAAGAATTGGGTAGATTATGATGTAAGCAATAAGTTGCATTAAACTATGTTAGTGTTAAGGCGCAAATATATTATATTTGATTTATAAGATTTAGAATTTATGTATAATTTAAGTATCGTAACAATAGTAATCATTGTTGCAAACGCTCTTTTTTCCTATAAAGGATTTGGTGATCGTATGTTTTTTGAACGCTATAAATTTAATGTTGGGAGCATAAAACGCGGTGAGCAAATAAGAATGATTAGCTCTGGATTCTTACATGCAGATATTACACATTTATTGTTTAATATGTTTACACTTTACATGTTTGCAGATGCTGTAATTATGCAATTAGGTTCTGTTAAATTTGTTATTATTTATATGGCGAGTTTAATATTTGGAAACTTACTTTCGCTTTATTTTCATAAAGATGAAGATTGGTATAGTGCAATAGGAGCTAGTGGAGCTGTTACCGGAATTTTATATGCCGCTATTTTACTTCAGCCACAAATGAGTTTATATATGATGTTTATACCAATCCCTATTCCAGGTTATATTTTTGGTATTGGTTACTTGCTTTATTCAATATATGGAATGAAAAATAGAATTGGTAATATAGGGCATGATGCTCACTTTGGTGGTGCTATTGGTGGTTATGTGGTGACATTAATAATGATGCCAAGCCTATTTGAAACCGATTTATTACATGTTGGTATTTTGGCAATCCCTATCATTATTCTTTTTGTACTCTATAAAACAGGGAAACTTAATTAAGTGTTAGCTTATTAAATAAAGGTTGAGGTTGTATGACAATTGTCATGTTTTTTAGAAAGTGATGAGTCTATATTCGTAGCTTATCTAATTTTAAAAATAAAAAAGATGGCTTCATCTCACCCAACACATAATTTTCATATCCCAGTTATGGGATTAGCTTATACTATAGATAGCCCAATTAGAGTGGCTCAATATGGTATTTCGTCTGTAATATCTATTATAGATGACGAGCTTGTAGAAAAAATGAATGCTTTTTATAGTAAGAAATTCAACTTACCATATAAAGAAATAACAAAAAAGGCACACGACTATCGTGCAGAACGTATTACGTCCTATTTAAACTTAGCGGATACCATTGTAAAAGACAAATTCTCAAAGTTTAAAGCTGAATTATCGGAAAGTAAATTGGCTTTAGAAAACTTTATTTCAACCTTACCGCATAAGTCAGACTTTAAAGAAGGGCTTTCTAACTTATTACAAGAAGGAGCAGCGTTTAAGGACCACATTAAAGCTTATTTAGAAACACATTTGAAAGCAGGGGATATTGATGTTAACATCATGACCAAAGTTGATAAAGATAATTTTGAAAAAGGGGAACAACTTCCAACCGCGTTTAATGATGCTCATGCTTCACTTAGAGGATTTGCTAATAGTAACCTAAGTTCTTCTGTAGTACTTTCTGCAGGAATGAATCCACGACTGTACAGTTATTTTGAGAACTTTAAAGACTTCTTTCCTGATGGAAATGGACAATTAAAAAAGAAAATCATTTTAAAAGTTAGTGATTATCGTTCTGCAACGATTCAAGGAAAATTTTTAGCAAAAAAAGGACTTTGGGTTTCAGAATATAGAATAGAATCGGGATTAAACTGTGGCGGACATGCTTTTGCTACCGAAGGTTTTTTATTAGGTCCTATTTTAGAGGAATTTAAAACTAAAAAATCAGAATTAATAAACGATACTTATGAAGTTTATGTAAAAGGCTTAAGTCAAAAAGAATTGGTAATACCAGAGCAACCTTTAGAGTTGAAAATTACTGTTCAAGGAGGAGTTGGTACTGCTGATGAGCAATCTTTTTTACTTGATAATTATAATGTAGATTCTGTAGGTTGGGGAACACCGTTTTTATTAGTGCCAGAAGCAACCTCTGTAGATAAAGTAACACGAGATTTATTAGCAAACGCTAAAGAAAAAGATTTGTATTTAAGCGGAATATCACCTTTAGGAGTTCCTTTTAATACTATTAAAGGCACATCTAATGAATTTCATAAACAAAAACGTATTGATAATGATAAAGCAGGAAGTTCTTGTCCTAAAAAATTATTGGCTCTAAGTAAAGAGTTTGGAGCCGAAGGGATTTGTACAGCTTCTAAGAAATATCAGGATATTAAATTGGAAGCATTAGAATCTGAAAAAGCAGATTTATCTTCAAAAGCTTATGCTAATGCAAAAGCTAAAATAACCGAGAAAGCTTGTCTTTGTGTAGGTTTAGCAAATGCCTCTTATTTAGAAAATGAGATTAGCATAAAAGGGCAGGAGCAAGGCGTTGTTATATGCCCTGGTCCTAATTTAGCTTATTTTGATAAGGAAGTCTCTTTGTTTGAAATGATGAAGCATATTAATGGAAATGCATCTGTACTTTCTAATGTTAAGCGTCCTAATATGTTTGTTAAAGAATTAAAGATGTATATCGATTATTTAAAAAATGAAATAGAGACTATGTCTGAAGATCTTTCTGCTAAACAAATAAAAAAATGGAATGCTTTTAAAAGCCATTTATTCGATGGTATTGCATACTATCAAGATGTGTTTGTAGCATCAATTACTTCAGAATATAAAACTATTCAAGAAGAACTTCAGATAAATAAAGAAGAATTGATAGCTGTTAAAATTCCCGAATTAGAATTGGCTTAACTTTTCTATTTAGAATTTTATTAACTTATTGATATAAAAAAAAAGCCTTTAAATTTTCTTTAAAGGCTTTTTTTGATGTTTATTTTAAAAGTTCTTGCACTTTTAATTCCAATGCTCTTCCTCTAAGGTTTTTAGCTGCAATTTTACCATCTTTATCTAAGATAAAAGTGGCCGGTATAGCTGTAACATTGTAAAGTTCTACAATAGGATCTTTAAAATATTGTAAGTTAGAAACGTGTGTCCAAGTTAGTTTATCCTTTTTAATTGCGTTTAGCCAAGCGTTTTTAGGATCTTTTTGATTGCGTGTTCCATCTAAAGACACCCCAATAATTTCTAAGCCTTGATCATGGTATTTGTTGTAGATTCTAACCACATTAGGATTTTCACGACGACAAGGACCACACCAAGCTGCCCAGAAATCTATGATGGTCACTTTACCTTTTACATCATTAAGACTAACCATTTTACCATCAGGATTTGGAGCTTCAAAATTTGGTGCTACTTTACCTATTTCAATTTGAGCTGTTTTTAAGTAATCAGCCAATGATTTCTCGAGATTTATTTTAATAGCATTACCTTTTGTAGAAGATTTTATATCAGAATCTAAGTTATTAAAAGCTTTAAGATAAGCTTCAATGTCTGCATTATTTTTAGAAATTTCTTGTTCCATTAAATTTAAACTATAATAACTATCTCTATGCGTATCGATAAAATTAATTGGTGCTTCTTGTTGTTTCTTTTCAGCTATTTTGTGAAGTTTAGATATAGAATCTCTTATTTTTCTATTTCTTAATTGCATTTTTAAGCGCTTAGTTTCTTTAACTAATTCTAATATATTATCTCTATAAATTTTATAGTCTGCATGAGATTCAGAACCAATAATTGTAGATTGTTTAATATCAGATTTGTTAATGTTTATATCAATCTGATTGTTTTCTAACATAAAATCTAACTCACCATTTACAGAGTTTATCGCTATTAATGAAAGTGTAGGATTTAGTACATTACCTGTAAAAGTAAATTTTTCATTAACAACAATAGCTGTATCAATCACTCTAGCTCTTCCGTTTTGTTGTTTTACTTTTAAATAGGCACGTACTCCATTGTAGATATCTTTGGCAGTTCCGTTAATAATAAAATCGGTTCGCTTTGGTTCTGATTTACAACCTAAAAAAAGTAAGCTGATCATTGCAATTGTAACGAGTCTTTTCATAATAGATAGCTATTTTATAATTTTAATATATTACAAATATAAAAACAAAGCTTAGATAGCAAACCTCTAAATCATAACTCTCAAAGTTGGTGAGGATAATATTTAAACAATCGTATAAATTACAATACTTTTGCATCAAAGAATTAAAACATGCATAATGATACTATTGTAGCTTTAGCAACGCCATCTGGAAGTGGTGCTATTGCGGTTATACGCTTGTCTGGACCAGATGCCATAGTTATTGCGTCTAATTATTTTAAATCGATTTCTAATAAGGATTTAAAGAAACAGGCAACACATACCATTCATTTAGGTCATATCATTGAAGATAACAGAACTATAGATGAAGTTTTAGTTTCTGTATTTAAAGATCCTAATTCTTATACGGGAGAAAATGTTATTGAAATATCTTGTCATGGATCATCTTATATTCAACAAGAAATTATTCAGTTATTTTTAAGAAAGGGCTGTAGAATGGCGTCTGCAGGTGAGTTTACATTGCGTGCTTTTCTAAATGGCAAGTTAGATTTAAGTCAGGCAGAAGCAGTTGCCGATTTAATTTCTAGTGATAATGAAGCATCTCATCAAATAGCCATGCAGCAGATGCGTGGTGGTTTTTCGTCTGAAATCGCAAAATTACGTGAAGAGCTAATGAACTTTGCATCGCTAATAGAATTAGAGTTAGATTTTGCAGAAGAAGATGTTGAGTTTGCAAACCGAACCCAATTTAAACAATTGATAGAGCGTATCAATTTTGTGTTGAAACGTTTAATAGATTCTTTTGCCGTTGGAAATGTAATTAAAAACGGGATCCCCGTTGCAATTGTAGGTGAGCCAAATGTTGGGAAATCAACGTTGTTAAATGCTTTGTTAAATGAAGATAGAGCCATCGTTTCTGAAATTGCAGGAACCACTAGAGATACAATTGAAGATGAAATTTCAATAGGAGGTATTGGGTTCCGATTTATAGATACTGCTGGTATCCGTGAAACTGAAGATGTTGTAGAGAGCATTGGAATTAAGAAAACTTTCGAAAAAATAGAGCAAGCACAAGTTGTGATGTTTTTAATAGGAAGTCCACAATTAGCGGCTGGAGGTAAAGCTATTGATAACTTTTTAATTGAAATCGAAAAAGTAAAAAACAAGTTTCCTCAAAAACAGTTGTTGGTTATTCTGAATAAAATAGATCAGATTACAGATTCTGAATTAGCAACGATTACTACAGCTTTAGAGTCAAAGGCTTCAAATGTGATTCCTATTTCTGCTAAAACAGGATTTGGAGTGGAGCAACTAACAAACAAATTACTCAATTTAATTAATACAGGAGCTTTAAGAAATAACGAAACTATTGTAACAAATTCTCGTCATTATGATGCGTTGTTAAAAGCTTTTGAAGAAGTTCAGAAAGTTCAATATGGCTTAGAAACCGATTTATCAGGTGATTTATTGGCAATTGATATTCGTCAGGCTTTATACCACTTTGGTGAGATTACAGGTGAGATTACTAATGATGATTTGTTAGGTAATATTTTTGCTAATTTCTGTATCGGGAAGTAACTTACTTTCTTTTATTTGTTAATCCCTTGTTATTGTTGACTTTATAGTATTTTATCTTCTTTTGTTTGTTGTTTATTTGCTCTTTTTTGATTAAATTTGTTGTATATCTGTTGCCTAAAATATAGAATTGTTGCCCATTTCTGTTGGCGAAGATATTGGCGAAATGATGCACCATAACGCACCACGTTGCACCATTACGCTACATAAAGCACCATTTATGAGCAGTAATTTATTCATTCCTAAAACTTGTAAGCATTGCGGTAATGCGTTTACAGCACGCACAACAGTTACTAAATACTGTGGTGATACTTGTGCAAAAAGAGCCTATAAGGCACGCAAACGAAAAGAAAAAATTCAAGCTACTCTTACTGAAGATATGCAACAACAAAAAGAAATTGTTGAGGTTCATAATCCTAATGCAGTAAATAACAAGGATTTTTTAAGTGTTACAGAAGCCTCACAACTTATTGGAGTAAGTAGATGGACCATTCAAAGAATGATACAACAAGGACGTTTAAAAGCAGTTCCTTTTGGTAGAAAGCGTATTGTGGCCAGATGGCAAATAGAAAACCTTTTTAATTAATTACATTATGAAAGTAACATTAAGACAACGCAAGAAGAACGACAAAATAAGCCTGTATTTAGATTACTATCATAAAGGCAAACGTAAAACAGAATACTTACGCTTATACCTTACGCCTAATCCTAAAACCAAAACTGAAAGAGAGGTAAATAAGAAAACCAAACAATTGGCTGAAACTATATGTGCACAGCGACAAATAGAAATTCAAAATGGTATTTATGGCTTTCAAGATATTGAAAAGCTAAAAGGCAGTTTTATTACTTATATCACAGCTTTAGCAGAAAAGAAAAATACAAGCTCTGGCAATTATGGTAATTGGAATAGTATGCTAAAACATTTAAAAAAGTTTTGTCCAACAGATGTTAGTTTTCAAGATATAGACAAATCATTTGTTGAGCGTTTCAAAGAGTATTTAGATAAAGATGCAATAGGTAGAGCAGGTAAGCAACTGTCTCAAAATTCTAAATATTCGTATTATGGTAAATTTTCAGCTGCATTAAAACAGGCGGTCAAAGATGGCATATTAAAAGTAAATCCTGCAAATGGTGTAGAGTATTTTAAACAAGGTGAACCTCAACGAGAATTTTTAACGCTTGATGAATTACAAAAGGCAGTTAATACAGAATGTGAACTACCTATTTTAAAAAATGCTTTTATTTTTTCAGCTTTAACCGGATTACGTTGGTCAGATATTGAAAAACTAATATGGTCAGAAATCCAGCACTCAAAAGAAATGGGATATTATATCCGATTTAGACAAAAGAAAACTAAAGGTGTCGAAACCTTACCAATATCAGACCAAGCAAGAAATCTATTAGGAGAAAAAGATAATCCAGACGATAAAGTATTTGATGGCTTACATTATAGTGCCTGGTCTAATTTAAAATTACAACAATGGATGATGAAAGCAGGTATTACTAAAACTATTACGTTTCATTGTGCGCGTCATACCTACGCTACCTTGCAATTAACTTTGGGTACAGATATTTATACAGTATCAAAATTATTAGGTCATAAAGAGTTACGCACTACACAGATATATGCCAAAGTAATTGATGATAAAAAGAAAGAAGCTGCTAACCGTATTCAACTGGATTTATAATGAAAGGAAGTGTATTTTCAAGATTAGTTTCAATAACCAATGGCTTACATAGGGATAATAGACAGGAAAAAGATTTTAAATACTTACTGTCTGATTTTAAATTGAATCCAAAAGCTAATAACGCAGTTTTTAAAGTAAACTTTAAAAAGCCTTTAAATGCGAAAAAAGAATACTGCCAAAAGCTAATATTTAATGAAACAGAAAATACAGTAGCATCATTTGTAAAAGAATTTCCTAAAAATGCAACTACACCAGAAAATAAATACAGCTATACTATTCTACTTAATAAATTTGATAAGTACTTAAATGACATTTCAACTTATATCAATAAAAGAGGAATAACAGCAGATTTCAACAATGATGACAATTATATCATAAACTACTTAAAAGTATCTGTAATAAGGTTGTATGCTGAACTACAAGAGCAATACGGTCAGTTTTCCGTAAACACAAAATTCTCAATTGCTGAAATTGGAGAAAAATACTTTAATGATGAAACTTTTGATATTAGCCTAATAGAAAAGAGCACTACTAAAAAAGTTGCTACCAAAAAAACATCAATATCTAAAGCAAAACCAAAGACCTCTTTTGGATATAAAAGCAACGACACTTCAACTTTGCTAACTGTGCTCAAACAAATAAATCTAAAAATAGATTTGTTAGATAACCGTACAACTGTTGAACAGTTGCACGAACTCTTATTAGCAAAAGATTTTACCAATACAGAATCGCAAATTTATCTTCAATGCGAGACCACACAATTTAGTTATCTTGTAACGAAACTAAAGCCATTTTTTAATGGTTTTAATCCTACATCAATAGAACGTTCTGAAAAATTTGTTACTAAAACAGATACACCACTAAAGGCGAATAATCTTCACAAAAACAAAGTTCATAATCCTAAAGAAAAGGAAGAAATAGATAAAATCATCCAACAACTGCAATAAAAAACAGTAAGAATAGTAAGAAATCTTACTGTTGTCTTACCCTTGTTTTACACTCTTACTAAAATCGGGAAGCCAATTTTCAACCTTTGTCCTGTTCTTGAAAACCAAGAATGACATTTGGCCAGATGTCCTCATTTATTTAAAACAAAATAAACGATGGACACAAATATCATCGAAAAGTTAGACCGCATTGAAAAACTCTTATTAGAGCAACAAACAATGCAAAAGCAAGTATTAAACTTTAATGAAACTTGCAAGTATTTAGAATTATCACAATCTCACTTGTATAAACTTACAAGTACGGGAACCATTCCACATTATAAACCGAATGGTAAAAAGATTTATTTCCAACGAGAAGAGTTAGACCATTGGTTACTGCGTAACCGTATGGACTCAAGAGACGAAATCGAACAGCAAGCTGCCGATTACCTAATTAAGAAAGGAGCGGTGAAGTTATGACTGAAATAATCGATTTACTCTTAACGCTCTCTCAAGAAATAAAGGACATTAAAGCACGTATCGAATTGTTACGACAATCGAGAGCAGAAGTATTAAAAGATACGTGGATAGACAATCAAGATGTATTACAGACCTTACATATAAGTAAGCGAACACTACAAACTTTAAGAACCAATGGCACTTTGCCTTACAGCAAAGTAAAAGGTAAATTTTACTATAGAGTTGCTGACATTGAGCAGTTGCTTCAAGACAACTACTACAACCATAATTTCAAGCGAGATGGAAATAAGTAGAGAAGCAATTTTAGACAAAACACATTATGGTTTAAAAATCTATGCCTATGTGTTGAGACAGTATTATCCTAATCAAACAGTCCTTTCTGTAAAAGGAAGGGACTGTGGGATAACTCGCAATCCATTTAATGGTGGTAAAGAAACCTTACGGATTCATATTGATGGTGTAATAGCAACACATCGAGATACAGAATTAGAAGCCTTTAAAGGTGATGTATTTGATTTTGCACAATACCATTTTAGAATAACCGATGAAGAAGATTTGTACCAGAAGATAAATCAAGAGTTACATCTAAATTTAGAAGTCAAGGAAAAAGACGAATTAGAATGGTTGAATGAACCAGACGATACCTGGTATGCCAACTGTAGCTTTTTTAAAGCGCCTGTTCGCAATGTGTTTCCCTCGGAAACCTTGCGATTGCATCAAGTGTTTGCATTAATCACAAGTGATAAATACAAAAGCATTACTGAAGAATTAAGAGCAATTACCAATGTAAAAGAAGCACGTAAATTCAAAGCGAATCGCTTTGATTACGTAACACTTTCAGGAACATTTGAAAAACGAAGCGATAACAACTTGATAAAGCATTCTAATTTATTAACCATTGATTTTGACCATTTAGAGAATCTACAAGAGTTAAGAACACAGCTCTTAAATGATGAATATTTTGAAACCGAAATGCTATTCATATCACCATCTGGTGATGGTTTAAAATGGATTATTAGAATAGATATTTCAGAAGTAACACATTCAGAATATTTCACAGCAGTTGCAAATTACATTAAACACAATTATAACATTGAGGTTGACCAGTCAGGTAAAGACGTTTCCAGAGCGTGTTTTTTACCATACGACCCAACAGCCTTTTTACATAAAAGACATCAAGCATTATGAGTAAAATATTTAATCCAAAAGATTGGTTAGAAGTTCCTAAAGAGCAACCTCAACCAAAAAGCAACACAGCAACAACCAATGTTGTTGCTGTTGCTGATAACGACATTGAACCCTACATTTCAGTAATCGAGCAATCAGGTACAGACATAACAGGAAGTTACGCTATTTGGAGAGATTTAGGCTTTGCATTAGCAGAAGAATACGGAGAAGCAGGAAGAGATTATTTCCACCGAATAAGTAAAAATTATGCAGGTTACGATGCTAAAGAGTGTGATGCACAATTCAATAAATGCTTAAACGCAAAAGGACACGGAATTACAATTGCTACCTTTTATCACTATGCACATCAGTCAGGTGTCAAACCGCCTAAACAACAGTACAACAACGAAGTTGCAACAAACGTTGCAACTGTTGTCGATACACCCAACCAAGCAATGCCTACAATACCAGAAACGGTATATGAGAATTTGCCACAGTTTTTACAACAAGTTGTAAACCCTGCTAATGGACAGGAAGAAAAGGACATTTTATTGTTAGGCGCATTAACAGCATTTAGTGCGTGTTTTCCTAAACTCTTCGGAATCTATGACCAACGTAAAGTATTCAGCAACTTATATTTATTTGTAACCGCACCTGCTTCTGCAGGAAAAGGAAGGCTTAACCAAATTAAAAATTTAGTAGAGCCTGTTCACAAATTAAAACGAGAACAAGCCAAAGTATTAAAGCAACAATTTCAATCAGAAAACGCTACTTACAATATGAACAAAGGCAAAGATGAAAACTTGGAAAAACCGAGTAAACCGCCAGAGCGAATGCTGTTCATTCCTGCTAACAATAGTGTAACAGGCGTATATCAATTAATTTCTGATAATAAAGGCAGAGGTTTAATTTTTGAAACCGAAGGCGATACGTTAGCACAAGCCTTTAAAAGCGATTATGGTAATTATTCCGATGGTTTTCGTAAAGCCTTTCATCACGAAACTATAAGCTATTATCGCAGAACAGATAGAGAATATGTAGATATTGAAAAACCGTGTTTATCAACAGTATTATCAGGTACACCTAAACAAGTGGCGACTCTAATACCCAACGCAGAAAATGGTTTGTTTAGTCGTTTTATGTTTTACTATATGAATATTAAACCAACTTGGAAAAACGTGTTTCAAAACAGCAATAAAGTAGGTTTAGATGATTACTATAACCAATTAGGTAGCGAGTTTTTAGAACTGTATAAAACGCTTAAAAATAACCCAGAGATTGAAATACGATTAACCACAAGCCAACAACAGCAATTCAATACGTTTTTTGAATCCTTACAAACCAAATACATCAACCTACAACCCGAAGAATACATTGCAACAATAAGGCGGTTAGGCTTAATTGCATTTAGAATAATGATGCTATTCACAGCATTCCGCATTATGGAAGATGGTGATGTAAACGCAACTAAAGAATGTGAGGATATAGATTTTGAAAACGCTATAACCATAATTTCAATTTTAGTGAAGCACAGTAGTAAAGTATTTAATGATTTACCAATAGAGCAGAGAGCAACAAAACGTTCAAATAGAAAAGAACGCTTTTTAGAAAGTTTGCCAAAGCAATTTAGCAGACAAGAGTATTTAGATTTATCCACAAAACAGAATATCCCACATAAAACCGCAGAAGGTTATATTACCAAATTTGTAGAAGCAGGATTAATTCACAGAGAAGCACACAATAACTATTCAAATCCTGCAAGGACGTAATTAAGGATATTAAGGATTTAGGGATATGGTTAAATGACTTCCTTAAATCCTTAATATCCTCACTATCTGTTAATAACTACTTATATCTTTTTCTTTTCCTTTAGTTTCCTTTACTTAAATTAGACAAAATTTGACAAGTCTAAATAATTCTATTATGGAGTTTGGGGAGTACATACGCTCATTGCGTGAAAAACGCAATTTGCTATTAAGGGAAATGGCTGCAAACCTAAATATGGACGTTGCCTATTTAAGCAAAATAGAACGAGGAAATCGGATGGCAAGACGTGAACAAGTAGTTGCATTCGCCAAAGCATTAAAAGAAGACGAAAACGAATTAATTAAGCTATGGATGTCCGAACAAATTGTACTAATGCTTAAAAATGAAAGAGAACGTACGGAAATCCTCAAAATAGCTAAAGAAAAAATTAGTAAGATTGATGAAAACTAAATAAATATGGCAACAGAAGAAATAAAAGCAATGCGTTTGGAAGCATTTTTAAATAGAGCATATAATTTGGATAAAAGAATTAAAAGACCTTCAAAAGGTGAATACTATTCACTTACCAGAGCAGAACAAAAAGGAGACCAACAAAAAGAACTTAAAATTATACAAGAAAGAATAGAACAAGCTATTGAAGTGTTTTTTAAACAAGATATTGACTATAAAACAGAAGAAAGTTTAAAAATTTTAGGCTCTCTAAACGCACAATCAAATAACAGTAATGATATTAATTTAGTTATTGAAAAAGGATTAAAAATAACAGAGCAATTCAAATAGATTTTATGTAAAACTGAAAATTACAATACCAATGCAAGAACACCTCAAAACCAACATACTTAATTTTAAATGGCCTAATAGTGCGCCTACAATATTTTTATCATTAGAGGATATTGAAGGCAGTCATCCCATTCATAAATCTAAATTTTCAAGACAGATTAAAGAGGTGTTTCCAGACACAGACCTATCTAATACAGACCAAATATTTACAACATTTATTACAGAAATACCCAATGCACCAAGCATTAAGCTGAATTTAGTAAATGGTAGAGAATTGAGAATATATAAACAATACCTTAAACACCAATTAAGAAGCTATTTTAAATCTAAAGACTATATAGTAGTAAAAAACTTTGTTGGCGATGTACAAGTGTGGATGCCTTCAAAAAAAGGGAATACAGCAGACTATAACCTCTACTATAAATTTTCATTTAAGATACAGTTTGCAAAACTCACAGACTTACCAGAGTTAATTGTATCATACGATGGTACTTCAAAAGTCCTTACAACGTCGGTTAAGGATATAGAGGATTCAGAGCTAATAAAGCGTTGTGTATATGGTCAAAAAACGTTCAATTACCAAATGGACCTCGATACAGAGGAAAAACAAGAATTTTACAATGCTATTCAGTTTGACCAAGCATACCCAATTTTTAATTTGTCATTAGCACGAGCATTAGATATACCTATTGAGGAACCTATAAGACCAATTAATAAATATCAAAAGTACGTAGCACTTATTAATAATTTTGCAACCAACTATCTGTTTAAAGAAGATTTTAAAGTCATATTTCCATTTAAAACTGATACGTTTATAGATGTGCCACTCAATCGTATCAACCATATCGACCCACAAGTAGGTTTATTGGAATTTGGTAAAGACCAATACGGTAACAAGAAAACCCATTTAGTGCCTAAAAAGGCAATGAATATCCTAAACCCTTACAGACGTCCAAACAATCAAAATATCAAGATATTTTTCATTTGCCATACTTCTCATAAAGATTCGGTATTGTCTTTCTATCAAAATTTAAAGGAAGGTGTAAATACAGAAAAGAATTATTATAAAGGATTAGAAGCCTATGTGAACATTAAAGCATCATCATCCAAAGAACACTTCATTGAATTTACCAACGAAAACGACCCAATACCAGAAATAGTTGAAAAGTTAGAGAGTTTAACCTTCGACCACGATAATGTGCTTTACGCAGCTTTTTATTTAAGTCCTTTCGATAAGTTCACACAAAATCCCGAAGACCGCGAAATCTATATTCAAATCAAAGAACTGTTTTTAAATGAAGGCATTGTTACACAAGTGGTAGATTATGAAAAAATGGTGGTCAATATCGAGAATCAATACAACTTCCAATTTTCATTGCAAAATATGGCGTTAGCTATTCACGCCAAATTAGGTGGCGCACCTTGGAAACTTGCAGTAACCGATAAAAAAGAATTAGTAATAGGTGTTGGTGCATTTACCAATCAAGGCGAAAACAGACGTTATATAGCAAGTGCCTTTAGTTTTCAAAACAATGGCTTATTTAGAAAGTTCGAATATTTTGACCAAAGCGAAACAGAACTATTGGCAGGAAGTATATGTAAAGCCATTAGAGATTTTACATCGGTTGCAGAAGCAGATAAAGTAGTCATTCACTTCTATAAGGAAATGAGTTACGAGGAACTAAAACCAATTATTAGAGGGATGCATACATTAGGGTTAAAAATTCCGCTCTACATTCTAAATATCAATAAAACAGAAGCAGAAGATATTATTGCTTACGACCTTAATTGGAACAAAAAGTTAATGCCTGTAAGTGGTACATACATACGTATTAGCGAAAATCATTTTTTGTTGTTTAATAATGCACGTTACCCTAATTCACAGCGGTATGCAGATACAGATGGTTATCCGTTCCCAATAAAAATTAAGGTAAGCAGTCCAGATGAAGATGCTTTTGAAGATGCAGATGTAGTGTTAGAATTATTAACACAAGTGTATCAGTTTAGCAGATTATATTGGAAATCGCTTCGACAACAAAATGTACCAATCACAATAAAATATCCAGAAATGGTAGCACAAATAGCACCACATTTTAATAATGGGGTTCCAGACGATGCTAAAGATGCTCTATGGTTTTTGTAATTTACCAATCAATTTATTTGCAACACCATTGCATTCAATAATTTGTATATTTGTATAAATTATATGAAAATATTTGTTTCCATATCAATGTCTATTTTATTCTTTTTTCAAGGGATAAGCATAGATATGGACTTTTGTGGTCCAATTAAAGAAATTTCAAATGTAATTACCCATTATCAAGACCATAAAGTTTATGGAGACTCTTTCTTTGAATATGTAGTTGAAGATTACATTGAGAGCGATGCTAAAAATGAAGAGCATCATCATAACCCAGATAAGGAGAATACACCAGTCCATTCCCATAATCAATGTTGTCACCCTTTGGTATTAATTATTGCGAACAATAATTTGGCTTTAACCAATCGATTAAAGTTTGAAGAGAAAAAACAATATAATTTACATAAAGTAAACTTCACTTCCAGATATTTGGAATCACTTTTCCAGCCACCTAAAGTATAATTCAGTTTTTTAATGGATAGCTATATCCAATTTTGAGCCTAAAGGGTTCATTTCATTTTGTGTAATTCTATTTTCTTATATCAGAATTGTATCGAATAGTTTAACTGAATTAATACATTTTCTATGATTAATAAAATCATTGATTTTTCAATCAATAACAAATTCATTATTGGTTTGCTTACGCTTACCATAATCGGAACAGGTATTTGGAGTATGACCAAAGTGCCAATAGATGCTGTTCCAGATATTACCAATAACCAAGTACAGGTTATAACACAATCCCCCAATTTAGGTACTGAAGATATTGAGCAAATTGTTACTTATCCAATTGAAGTGGCAATGAGCAATCTTCCTGATGTTCAGGAAATAAGGTCAATTTCTCGTTTTGGCTTATCTGTGGTTACTATTGTATTTGATGATGATATGGGAACATATCTACCTCGCCAATTAGTAGCCGAAAAACTAAACAAAGTCAAAGAGCAAATACCTGCTGGATTTGGCGAACCTACAATGGGTCCTATTTCAACAGGTTTAGGAGAGATTTACCAATACACACTAAAAGTTGCACCAGAGTTTAAAGACAAATACAACATTGCAGATTTACGCTCAATGCAAGACTGGATTGTACAGCGTCAAATGGCAATGGTTCCTGGTGTGGTAGAAGTAAACGCTATTGGTGGAAAAATAAAACAATACGAAGTAGCGGTTGACCCAAACGATTTAAATGCTATTGGCCTTACCATTACAGATGTGTTTAATGCACTTGAAGCCAATAATCAAAATACAGGAGGTGCATATATTGAAAAGAACCATCAAGCCAATTTTATTCGTGGTGAAGGCTTGGTGAGAAGTTTAGAGGACATTAAAAAAATCACTGTCAAGAATATTAATAATATACCTGTCACTATTGGCGATATTGCTACGGTACAATTTGGCTCTGCAATTCGTTACGGTGCATTAACCCAAGATGGTGAAGGAGAAGTTGTAGGTGGATTGGTAATGATGCTAAAAGGAGCTAATTCCAATGATGTTATTGCCAATGTAAAAGAGCGAATGACTCAAATTGAAAAGTCGTTACCAGAAGGCGTAATTATTGAACCATTATTAGACCGAAGTAAATTAATTGGCGAAACAACTTCTACAGTAACAACTAATCTTATTGAAGGTGCATTAATCGTCATTTTTGTGTTGGTCTTTTTATTAGGTAATTGGCGAGGAGGTTTAATAGTTGCCTCTACTATTCCATTATCCTTATTATTTGCTTTTATTTTAATGAATGTTTTTGATGTTTGGGTAAACCTAATGAGTTTAGGAGCAATTGATTTCGGAATCATTGTAGATGGTGCTGTAATTATTGTTGAAAGCACTGTTTTTCTTATAGCATCACAAGTTTTGAAAAAGAAACAACTTACATCTAAAGAAAGAGATAAAGTTGCTTCTAATGCTTCAAAAAAGATGATGAATGCTGCCTTCTTCGGTCAGTTGATTATCCTTATCGTTTTTCTACCCATTTTAGCCTTACAAGGTATTGAAGGAAAGATGTTTAAACCAATGGCTTTGACCTTTATTTTTGCTATGATTGGTGCAATGGTACTTTGTTTAACCTATGTGCCAATGATGTCAGCTTTAATATTAAGAGCACCTAAAAACGATAAAAAATCTTATGGAGATAGATTTGTGCATTGGGTTGAAGATAAATACCAACCTTTATTGGTTAGAGCCTTGCGAAAAGGGAAATGGGTAATTGGTATTGCAGTTGTGTTGTTCGGAATAACCGTTTTTATGTTTTCAAGAATGGGTGGCGAGTTCATTCCGCAACTCGATGAAGGTGATATTGCATTTCACGCTATTTTAAAACCAGGTAGTTCACTTACAGAAACTATTGAAACTACTACCAAAATAGAACAAATAGTAAAAGCAAAATTTCCAGAAGTTGATAAAATTGTGAGTCGTATTGGTGTTGCCGAAATTCCAACCGACCCGATGCCTATGGATATTGCCGATGTTTTTGTAATTCTGAAACCTAAAAGTGAATGGACTACTATAGAATCAAAAGATGAATTGATTGAAGCAATGAAAGAAGCAGTTGAAATGGTTCCTGGTGTTAATTATGAGTTTACACAACCTATTGAAATGCGTTTTAACGAGTTATTAGAAGGTGTTCGTGAAGATATTGCTATAAAACTTTATGGTGAAGACATTGATATTCTATCTCAAAAAGCCGAAGAAATATCTAAAATTATCGCAGGTACTGAAGGTATTGGTGATATGAAAGCGGAAGCCACAACAGGTTTGCCACAAATGACAATCAATTACAACAGGAATAAATTGGCGCAATATGGTCTTCAAATAAATACGCTTAATCAAACCGTACAATCTGCATTTGCAGGTGGTACAGCAGGTGTAATTTTTGAAGGTGAAAAACGCTTCGATTTAGTAGTACGATTAAGCGATCAAAACCGTAAGGATATTTCAGATGTTCAAAACCTGTATATCAATTTACCTTCGGGTGCTCAAATTCCTTTACGTGAAATTGCAGATGTAAGCTATAAAGCAGGACCAATGCAAATCAGTAGAGATAACACCAATAGAAGAACCTATGTAGGTGTTAATGTTAGAGGACGTGATGTAAAATCGTTAGTAACTGAAATTAAATCAAAATTAGATGCACAATTAGAATTACCATCAGGTTATTTTATTCGTTATGGTGGTGCATTTGAAAATTTAGAACGTGCCAGCAACCGATTACAAACCGTTGTGCCTATTGCATTGTTACTCATATTTATACTAATATATTTTGCATTAAAATCTTTACCACAGACCTTAATGATTTACATAGCTATTCCAATGGCAACTATTGGTGGTGTTGTGGCGTTGTGGTTACGTGATATGCCATTTAGTATTTCGGCAGGTGTTGGTTTTATTGTGCTGTTTGGTGTTGCAGTTTTAAATGGTTTGGTAATGATAAGCGGACTCAACGAATTAAAAGAAGAAGGTGTAACCAATCTAAAGGATAGAATAGTTGAAGGTACTAAACGAAGAATCAGACCTATTATGCTAACTGCTTTTACAGATGTATTAGGCTTTCTACCAATGGCTATTTCATCATCAGCTGGTGCAGAAGTACAACGTCCATTGGCAACGGTTGTTATTGGTGGATTATTAACTTCAACTTTGCTTACCTTATTTGTTTTACCAATTTTATATCATTGGGTAGAAAACAAATCTTTTACGTTTAAGCCAAATAAAAAGTTAGTAACAGCAACAGCAGTTGTATTATTACTATTTGGCTTTTCACCACAAAGTAATGCACAAGAGTTGAATGATACAATTCCCGAAATTTCATTACAGGAAGCTGTTAAACTCGCAAAAAGTAATTATCCATTATTGAAGCAAAAGCAGTTGGAAATTACAAAACAAGAACAATTAAAATCGACTGCCTATGATTTCGGAACGACTCAAATTTTTACAGGTGGAGAAGAAATTGATAATGGAAATGGCATCTATACAACCATTGGTATTGGTCAATCAAATATCGATGTATTTGGTATAGCTTCTAAAAAGAAGTTACAAGAACAACGCATTCAATTGGCACAAAAAGCCTTTCAACTTTCCGAATTGGAATTAGAATTGGAAGTCAAAAAAGCGTGGTCAAAATGTTATCAAATGAAACGAAACTATGATTTGTATAAAGAACTGGATTCCATATATTCCAAATTTGAACAAGCAGCAGCTTTAAATTATGAAGTAGAAGCTATTTCTAAATTAGAATATTCAGCAGCAAAAAATCAAGCGTTTCAAATTCAGAATAAAAAAGCGCAAGCTTATAGTGATTATCATATTGCTTTACAGCAATTCAATTTGTGGTTAGTTTCAGAAGAAATTTTTACGGTTTCAGATGAATTTGATGTAGCGATAGATAGTGATGTGGAAACGATTAGTATTGAAAATCATCCGTTGTACAGTATGTCGATGAACATTGTAGATGAAGCAGAAGCCAAATATAAAGCTGCAAAGGCGGATAATTTACCGAAGTTCAATCTACAAGGTGGTTTACAAAAAGTAAATGGCAATTCAGGGTTTTACACCTATCAAGCAGGTATTTCCATTCCGTTTTTATCAGGTTCTAACAAAGCACAAGTTAGAAGTGCCAGAATTGATAAAGACATAGCCGAAACCAATGTAGCGTTCAAAAAACAGGAAGTACAATCAAGGTTTGTTCTGGCTAAAGAAAAATATATGAAATGGAAAACATCTTGGGAGTTTTACAAAGACCAAGTTTTACCATTAACAAAAGAGCAAAAAACAGGTGCATTACTGGCATATAGAGAAGGCGAAATAGATTATACTGCATTTACGCAGTTGATAAAAGAAGCCATTCAGTCAGAATTGGAAGCACAAACAGCATTAGTAAACTATTTAGAAAGCACATTTCAACTACAATATTTTAATCAATAAGACAATGAAAAGTAAAACATATAAAATCCTTATCGTAATGGTGTTAACCATTTTTGTGTCAGCTTGCGGAAATAAAGAAAATCATAACGAAAATGATGGTCATTCCCACGATGAGGAAGAAAAAACAGAAATTAAAGAAGAACATAATGAAAGCGAAGAAGTAATGCTTTCACAACAACAATTCGATGCTTTAAAAATGAAAATAGATACGTTAGCATTACGCAATATGAGCGGTTATGTTGAGGCAAATGGAACGTTAGAAGTGCCACCACAAAATGAAGCAGCCATTACCACAGTCATTGGTGCAAATGTTGTTTCAATTGAAGTGATTGAAGGTGACAAGGTTAATAAAGGTCAAGTTGTGGCTTATCTCTCGCATCCCAATATTATACAAGCTCAAACTGATTACTTAAACGCATATAGCAATAGTAATTTTCTGAAAAAGAATTTCGAACGTCAACAAAAATTATATGAAGCAGGTGTTGGCTCTGGTGCTAATTTTCAAAAGGCAGAAGCAGAATATGATGCATCAAAAGCAATGGTAAATGGTATGCAAGCACAATTAAAAATATTAAATGTCAATACCTCTTCTGTTCGTAATGGCACAATTTCGCAACGCATTGCTTTAAGAAGTCCAATAGAGGGTTTTGTACAAAAAGTTGAAGTAAAAACAGGTCAATATGTAGAACCACAAACCGAATTATTTGAAGTTGTAAATACGCATCACGTTCACGCCGATTTAATGGTTTTTGAAAAAGATGTTTATAAAGTACAGAAAGGTCAGAAAGTTAACTTTACGGTACAATCCATACCAGATGCAGAGCTTATCGCAGAAATCTATTCCGTAAGCAAAACCTTTGAGGACAACCCAAAAGCAGTCCACGTTCACGCAGAAATAGAAAACAAAAAAGGTAACTTAATTCCTGGTATGTATATTCAAGGTAAAATTCAAGTAGATAATACCCAAACAAAAGCTTTACCAGAAAGTGCAATTATAAAAGAAGGCGAAAGATATTATGTGTTTTCAGTAGAAAAAGAAAATGACGATTGGAGCTTTAAACCTATTGAAGTTGTGTTAGGCACTAAAGATGGTGATTGGGTATCGGTTCAATTTACTGAAAACATAGAAAGTAATACAAAATTTGCTTATAACAATGCTTATTATCTTAACGCAGAAATGAAAAAAGGAGAAGCAGAACACGCACATTAATTATGGAAACAATAGAACAAGTATTAGAGTCAAAAAATATTCGTGTTACAGCAATGCGTTTGCTTATATATAAGTTTCTTGCAGAAAAAGAGGTCGCTGTTACTTTAAGTGATATTGAAAATGCTTTCTCAAAAGCAGACAGAACCACTTTATACAGAACTATTAAAACCTTTGAAGAAAAGGCTATTGTGCATCAAATAGACGATGGTACAGGGATTACAAAATATGCATTATGTGAAAAGGGATGTAATTGTGAAATTGAAACCGATTTGCACTTACATTTCCATTGTAATAATTGCAATGAAACCATTTGCTTAACAGAACATAAAATACCTCAAATAAAAGTGCCAGATGGTTTTGTGTCAGAGAATGTAAATTTGGTGGTAAAAGGTATTTGCGATAAGTGTAGTGTCTAATTATTGCACTTCCATTGCACTTACTATTAAAGTACATTTATCCAAAATTAGAGGATATGAAGTTTAATACTAAAATACCTAAACATCTAAAACAGGCGTATAACCAAGAATTAAAACAATACAGTTTCTGTTTAGAAAATAAGCAGTTTGGTAATGCTTGGTATCATTTAGAACGTAGTCATATAATAGGACAATCTTATCCTATAGAACATACCTATTCACATTGGCTTATGCTAAAGTTTGGATTTAGACAAAAAGATACGAAAGAAGTAATAGGTCAAATAATTAGGTTGCTTGTGGGTGGCTGGAAATCATTTATAAATCACGTTCCACTTGGTAATACTGGTGGAGCAAACGTGCCACCATTAAAACGAATGCCTATTCCCAATGACATTGAAAAATTATTAGATATTAAATGAAAAAAAAGAAAGTCAATTTAAGAGATTTAAAACCAAATTCAGAAGTGCAACACACGCATAATGATGGTCATAATCACGGTAATGGAAGTGCATTCAAAACCTACGTGCCTGCAATAATAAGTTTTACAATGCTTATCATTGGTATAGGTTTAGATTATTTTGATGTTTCATTCTTTAAGGATTGGATTCGTATTGCTTGGTATGGTATTGCATATCTTCCTGTAGGGTTTCCTGTTGTAAAAGAGGGTTGGATTAGTATTAAAAAAGGTGATGTTTTTACAGAGTTCTTTTTAATGTCTATAGCAACCATTGGTGCATTTGTTATTGGTGAATATCCCGAAGGTGTTGCAGTAATGCTATTTTATGCAGTAGGCGAATTATTTCAAAGTGTTGCTGTAAATCGTGCAAAAGGAAATATAAAAGCATTATTAGATGTTAGACCTAAAGAAGCCAATGTATTTCGTGAGGGAGATTATAAAAGTGTTTCGCCTGAAGTTGTCAATATTGGAGAGAAAATTCAAATTCGTGTAGGTGAAAAAATTCCATTGGATGGCATTTTATTATCCGAAAAAGCATCTTTAAATACAGCTGCGTTAACAGGAGAAAGCAAACCAGATTCCATTCAAAAAGAAGCAAAGGTTTACGCAGGTAGTATTAATTTGGAAAGCGTTATTGAAGTTGAGGTAACCAATAAGTTTGAAGACAGTTCTATTGCGAGAATATTAGACTTGGTTCAAAATGCAACAGCACGTAAATCTAAAACAGAATTATTCATCAGACAGTTTGCTCGTATCTACACACCAATTGTAGTGTTTTTAGCTATTGGTGTTACTTTTATACCTTACTTTTTTGTAGATGATTATGTGTTTAGAGATTGGTTATACAGAGCATTAATTTTCTTGGTAATATCTTGTCCTTGTGCGTTAGTGATTTCAATTCCATTAGGATATTTCGGTGGATTGGGAGCAGCTTCAAAAAATGGAATCTTATTTAAAGGTGCTTCATTTTTAGATGCAATGACCAAGATAAATACTTTGGTAATGGACAAAACAGGAACCGTTACCAAAGGTGTTTTTAAAATCAAAGAAGTAAAAGCAATTGGTTGGAATGAAACCGAATTTATGCAATACTTAATGGCGATGGAAGAACAATCCACGCATCCAATTGCTAAAGCCATTTTAGAGTACAAAGCTGAAGGTGAAGATTTTGAAGCACAAGACGTTTCTGAAGTTGCAGGTAAAGGTTTAAAAGGCATTGTAAATGGTAAAACAGTTTTAGTAGGTAATAAAGCCTTAATGACTGCGAATAATATTAATGTTCCAACGGAAACGGAATCTATTGTAGAATCGATAGTGTTGGTAGCAATCGATAATCAATTTGCAGGTTTTGTAGTAATAGCAGATGAATTAAAGGAAGATGCAAAAGAAACAATTACTAATTTACATAAAGTAGGCATTAAAAATATTATGATGCTTTCCGGTGATAAAGATTCCATTACGCAACAAGTCGCTAAAGAGTTGAACATCGAAAATGCTAAAGGTGGTTTGCTACCAGAAGATAAATTAAACGAAGTTGAAATTTTAAAGAAAAATCCTGAAAACAAAGTAGCTTTTATAGGTGATGGTATTAATGACGCACCAGTTTTAGCAGCAAGTAACGTTGGTATTGCAATGGGTGGTTTAGGGAGCGATGTAGCTATTGAAACAGCAGATGTTATCATTCAAACAGACCAACCTTCAAAAGTAGTAAGAGCCATTAAAATAAGTCGTTCTACACGTAAAATTGTTTGGCAGAATATCATTTTAGCATTTGGTGTTAAAGTTATTGTCTTAATTTTAGGAGCAGGTGGTTTAGCTACAATGTGGGAAGCAGTTTTTGCAGATGTAGGAGTAGCATTATTAGCAATTTTAAATGCAGTTAGATTACAACGAATGAGTTGGTAATTGTCCCCACAACCCAAAACCCAGTTTTTTCGTACCTCAAAATCCTCTGTCTTTTGTGCTGTTCCGCTCGCCAATGCATAATTGGTTTTATGTCATAATACTTGTATCCAACGCTATAATAGCACATTACTTGTTTTATTTAAAAGTATCTATATAAATAAATTAGTACAATAAAAAAGCAAAGAGCTATTGCCAATGCTCAAACAACTATTACGCCAAAAAACCAATCCCAAGCTATGTTACATAATAGAAGTTATAGGAGCAAAAATCCTTTCAATGGTTGCCTACGGCGTTTTATTATATTTTCGTCGCTATAACTGCTATTATGTAAAATATCCGCTATTCCAACGCTCACATCCGAACTTCTAACTACATTTTCAACAAACATTAAACAGTCGAACATTCAAAGGGTAACGTTAATTTATTATAATATTCGTTATCTCATTCAACTGCACAAAACCATCGTTAAGTCCAAGTATTCCTTACCTCAAGTCTTTGTTTGTTTCATTTCGTTAACAAATATTAATGTCCACTTTTCCCCACCACCCAAGAAATAGGATATAAAAAAATAGGTTTAGAATATGTAGTAATACGCCATAGCACATTACTTTTTATCGTGCCTCAAAAAAGCAATAAGCTATTGTCTAAAAGTCCTGTATAAGTAGCTTGTTTAAATGCTGTTTTATCAAACAACTATTTAAAACGCTACATATACAAACGCTTCATCCAACGCTCAAATACGAACTGAAACCTATTTTTTTAAGTGTTAATTCCCCAGAAAAGTTAAAAGTAAATTGAATCAAGTTTAAACCGATTTGAAATATTTAAATAAAAAAAAATGGCAAATATATGTGGCTTCCTCTGCCAGCCGCACAAGGCTATAAAGGTCAAGCCCTACGGGTTTTGAATAAAACTTTTTTCACAAGCTTTTTTCTTTCTCATTAAACATTATAACTCAAAAAACTTTTATCCAAAAACCTTGACAGCCTTACCCACGCCACAACAACTATGGCTATCTTTTTATTCTTTTCAAAAAAAATAATGTAGCGAAGCGTAGCGAGCAATTTTAAATTGGATAGCTATGTCAACTTTTGAACTGAAAACACACCAAGTCGGAAAGACTTACTCGAACCCTCATTTTTTCATTCTAAACAAAGGTCTAAACAGCGGAAAACCACTCTTAAAATCCTGTGCTAACTGTTTCGTTGTCACTACTACAACAGAAGAGGTAAAACACACACTTTTTCACTTATCTATGATGTTGCAAATAGGCGGTTTTTACGCTTACTATTTAAAAGGTAGTGTTATTCCGTTTATTTCAATAGATGATTGTAGGAACACTTTGAAAAACAGCTACAGCTCATTGTTTTATGATGCAATTCAGTTGCAAAAACATATTAATATTGTGTCAGCAATTAATAAAAAGGAAAAGGAGCTTCATAAAATTATTTCAAAAATGGCAGATTTGAAAGTATCATATATCCAAAGTTTATTTTCTAAAATGCAAAAAGAAGCAATCTAAAGCAACAAAATCCATATCAAAAGAATAGCATAAAACTTGCCATATATTTCAACGGAAGGTACAACTTCGTGTTAAGTCCGTACCAAGTCCGAAGAAAATTATGTTTCATTTAAATTATTTATGTTATGGGTAAAATTGCTCAAGGTATTTTAGGAGGTCTTTCAGGTAAGGTTGGTAACGTTATCGGTGGAAGCTGGAAAGGAATTGATTACATTAGAATTAAACCTTCAAGTGTAGCCAATCCAAGAACTGTTGGTCAAGTAAACCAAAGAACCAAGTTTACTGCCACTTTAGAATTTTTACAGGCTGTAAAGCCTTTTATTAAGTTAGGTTATAAAGGGTTAGCTGTTAAGAAAACAGAATTTAATGCTGCAATGTCGTATGTATTGAATAATGCTATTACAGGTACTGAACCTAACTTTGTTGTTGACTATCCAAACGCTTTAGTAAGTCGAGGAGGTTTATCTGGTGTGCTAAACCCAACGACTGATTTAGCAACTGCTGGAGAAGTAACGTTTGGTTGGGATGATAACTCTGCTGAAGGTAACGCAAATGCTACTGACAAGGCGATGTTATTGGTTTACAATCCTTCAAAAAAGGAATCCATTTCTTTACTTGATGGAGCAGACAGAACAGTAGGTTCTCAAATTATTCCAATCCCAACAACTTATGCAGGAGATGCAGTAGAGCTATTTATGGCTTTTATTTCTGCTGATGGTAGTCAAGTATCAAACAGTATTTATTTAGGCTCTGGTACAGCTAATTAATGCTTGGTGTTTTTATTTGGAAACCGCTCTAATCGAGCGGTTTTTTTTATGCTATATTTGTTGCTCTATTTATTAATAGTTGTTACTAATCTTCTCTTATTATCCATTTTTTGTATGCTATTTGTTGCCCAAATACAATAGCACCAATGAATACAGGGTTAGTTAAATATTGTATCGGAAAGTAACAAAAGACTCTTGTTTTTAGTACAAGACTACCACAAAAATGTTGATTGAACTTCTATAAAAATTGATATTACCTTATTAAAATGAACAAAAATTAATTCATCTATTACGAATATAAGTTGGTATTAAACTTTTAATAACAAAACCTGTATTATTACGTTCTTAAAAGCTAGCTAACATTATGAGTAAATCACTCCTAATCCATTCAACTAAATTATCTATTAGTTGAGGTTTCTCAGTATGCGTTAATTCTAATTTTACTATTCTAAAATTTACAATTTCTTATCCATTAAATTGAATACCTAAAAGCTTAATTGGAACATAAATAAATTTAGAAATGATATTACATAAACTTCTACCATATCTATGTTTACTATTGTTAATCTCTTCTTGTGCAACATTTAAGTCTAATGAAGTCCTAGGAAATAGAATAAAAATAACTAAAGAAAATTTACATTTAGTAAATGGTACTTATGAAAATAATGACAGTCAAGGCACTGGATATTTAGATTATTTTTGGGGTTCGTTTTTTAAAAACAAGGAATCCAAATTTATTTATCACATGGAACTAGAAGAAAACCCATGTTATAATATTACGCTTAAGGTTATCGATAAAAAGAAGATTCATGCGACATTATTTGTCAATGAAACCTTTATAAAATCTTATATAATTAAAGGTAGAATTAAAAATGGTTATTTCGAACAAAATAGAAAAGGATATATTATACCTGCAATACTTCTCAACCAATACCATTCTTCTAAGTTTAGAATAGGCTTACTCAAAAACAATAACGTTATAACGGATTCTAAAAAAATTGAATTTTCTAATTATTATTTTTTCGGTTTTATAGATGATAATTATTCCTATTATAATTTAGAGCATCAAAAAATTTAAATAAAAAGTAGATACTTTTAGTCGTATTCTTTGCAATATTATCTTGTGGCTCAGGTAAAGAAACATCATTAGACCAAGATGAGACCAAAACACCAATTATAGCTTATATAAAACTAAAGCCCAGAACTATAAGAAAAGCCTTTAAATTAGAAACAGATATGCATGTTTTAGGACGTTTAACACGTTATAAATATTCAGATTATGGACAGTTGATTAAAGAAACGGGTTATAATAATGAAGATCATAAATTGGTTTTTAAATTTGAATATGGCTATAACCACTTACCATAAGTAATTCTTATAAATATACAGAAATACCTTCATGTAAAGATAAACAACTCATTGCGTATACTTATAATTACCTATATGATACTACAATAGTAATTACTCAAGTTATCGATAACAATCGAAAGGATAGTGCATTTATAATTCAAAAATAAATAAATATGGCGATATAATTTTAGAATATGAAAAGAAGCTAAGAATATATTTACGATAAAAAAGAGCGACTTATAAAAAAGATTGAAACAGAAAAGATTGAAACAGATAAGAAAAGAAAAACTTCTGATCAGATTAGTTATAAATATGATGAAAACAACCAATTAATAAAAACAACTTATACCAGTGGTAATTATTAATATATAGTTACTTACCAAAACGGATTACTGTATTCTGAAGAATATGGAAGTGAAGATCCTTTGTCTAAACAAATTTATTTTTACAATAATCAAAATCAAGAAATTGAATCTAAACGATATAGAAATAACGAGCATGTATATTCTTATGTGACATCTTATAACAGAAAAAGGAGAAGAATATAGATACGAAATGCTTGATGAGATTGAAGGAGGATCTGGGATTTGGTTATATGAATATGATAAAAAAGGACAAGTGGCATTTAAAATAGATCTTTATGCACGCACAAGTGATAAGATTTCTAAATAATTCAGACAGAAAAAAAACAGACTGATATTCTTAAGTTTTAATATTCTAAAGGTAAAAAGGATTAGGTAGATAGCGTAGATGTTGAGTTATTTGATTAATTATAGATATAGAAAAGTCTCATAAATTTTATTTTATGAGACTTAAATTTTTTAATTAAGTAATAATACTTAGATGCTGTAAAGTTCTCCGTTTACTACTTTATAATTGTTAACATGAAATTCGTTTCTGTTATCAAAAGCTATAAATGGCAATAAGCCATCAGAACCAATTGCTTTTCTTGGCAATTTATCATTCTGGCTATCAGAAAAACCAATCGTAGCAACTCTAATATCTGTAGACATTACGCGTTTGTTTTCAAATTGAAAACTATAAGCATCTAACAAACTTTGATCTAAATTAATATCGAATGTAGAATCTGGATTATCCAAATCATTGTAAAGTTTAGTCATTTTTTGTGATAAACCTATTGGCAATTTGTCCTCATCCCTAAATTTATTAAGAAGTCCACTTATAGATTTTAAAAATAAAGGATTGTTTTTGTATTCGTTCTTTTCAACCAATGCACAAACTAACATGCCATAACCAACAGCTTCGTGTGTATCCCATAATTGTGGAGCACATTGCACAACTGTAGCTATTATAACTTCGCCATCCTTTACTTTTTGTTTCCAGCTATCTTTTCCCATTAATGGTGCAGACATACTTTTTTTTACGATGTCAGAATCTGGATCGAGTTTAGAATTTATATAAGGCTTTAACAAACTAACATCTGTAGCATTTGGGATTTTACTAGCGTCTATGTTAACATCTTCAAATCGGATGCGCTCTAAAAGTTGATTTTTATTTTCTCCTTTCTCGTATTTTTCAAGGAGTTCTTTAACATCAAAGCCTTGAACTTCCATTTCTTTTAACTTCTCATAGGAGTATTCTTCTAAATCATATTCAGGAGTTACGCTTTTTAATAGTTTTGAAAACATGTCTTTAAATCCCATACTTATGTTTTTTAGTTTGTAATTGTTTATTTCTTAGCCTTCTAGTCCTTCGGTAGATTTTAGAACATTATTTTCATCTGCTTTAAATTCAAATTGAAAAGCATTAGTATTTCTTACACGTTCTCCATAATACGTAGTTTTACCATCTGGTTTTTCCCCTTCTATAACAAATCTAACCTTTACCTTATTGTCATTTGTAACATCGATATTGAAATCTTTCATGTGAAAATTAGAAAACTCGTCTGTTGTAGATTCAATCATTTTAATGGCTTTGTTGTAGTTCTCTAAAATTACTGTCAAATCTAAATCCTTAATCTTTATTTTCCCTTTTTTGTCTTTAAAGAATGATTCATTTTTTACAATATCTTTAATTTCTGTAGGTTCTATCTTCACACCATATGGACCCGTTATATAAGATTGAGAATAAGCTTTTCCATTTTCGACGTACGTTATGGTTGCCATTTCAAATTCACTTGTTAAGTGGTCTTTTGTTGTTAAGCCTAAGCCATATACGGCTCTGTCACCACTAAATTCTTCTATTAAGTTAGTTTGCAGTCCTTTTAGGCCTTCTGCGTTGTTTAGTAGGTAAGTATCGCTTCCTCCTGATCCACAAGATTGAAGAAGAATAAATAGAAATGCGCAACTGGCTAATAATGTAGTTTTCATATAATTCTAGTTTTAATTAATTTATAGTAACAGAGTTTAACCTTACATTTTAAGTTGTAGATTACCATCCTTGTCAGACGTAAATTTAAATTCATAATAGTTTGTTACTATAGATTTACCTTCCATATGGCTTCCTTCAGATTTCTTAGTTCCATTTAGCGTAAAAGTTGATGTTATTTCATTGTTTTTGTCAACAACAAACTCCCATTCGTACATTTCAAAATCATGGTATTCATCCGTTTCTGCTTTTATCATTTCAACGGCTTTATTAAAACTTGCAGGAACCTGCTCAAAATTAAATTCAGATATTTTTATAGCACCATCATGTAAATTTCTTTGAAACATTGATTTTTTAGGGTCATTAACTACTTTTAAAAAGTAATCTTGAGAATATTCTTTACCATCTCTCATATAGGTTATTTGAGCTCTTTCAAATTGGCTAGATAGATAATCATCTGCTCTAAGAGTTAATTTGTTAACCATCTTGTCAGCTCCAAGTTTTTCTTCAACGGTAGCTTTAATTTCTGCAATGTCATCAGCGTCATTCAAGTTTTTTGGAACTAAAGAATCCATACCACAAGATGATAATGTTAATACTGAAACGGCTAAAAAGGTTTTTAAAATATTTTTCATAATTGTTAGTTTGTTTTCACTAAAATGTTAGCGATTAAATTAATAATGTGTTTTTGTTTTGAACTCTAAATGGTTGATGATTAATTGTTGTATTTCAATAATTGTTGACTTATATTTATTTGTTCGGTACAAGATTACATGAATAGCTAAGAGAATAATAGCCTCAATCTATATTCGTTAGTTATCAGTCTATATTTGATAATATTAATTTGAATTTTATATGCGTAGCCTACTTTAATGCTTCTAAATCTATAGACGATGTGTCCGTTTTATAATCGTTTATGGCGTATACAGAAGGCTTAAGAGCTTTGTTTTTAAAGATGTAAGTCTATATTGAATGTTTTAAGATGAGGTCTTATCCCTTTTTTTTCAAATATTAACTCATAACCAACGAATATCAATTGGTGTTCTTTAGACTTGAGATAAAGGGTTAATATTGATTTTACAGAAATATGAATAGATACATTATGACAACTTATAGAAATCTATTTTTAAAAAAGGAATCACTAGAGAATACCGTTTAGAGTATACGAGAATAAAAATTGCTTCTCGCACTTATTTATCTAACGTTGCTTTTTAATTAAATTATAGGGCAAAAGAAGAAAGACCAAACCTTTGGTATAAAAAATAATGTTGTTATTATTTTTACAAAAGTGAATAACTGTATAAATTCTTAAACGATGCTAAAAAACAAGAATAAAGCCTTAAAAATTCTAAAAAAAGTTTACCACTACACTAATACAGATTATGATACAACTCATTTGGGGGAAGTGGGGTATAAAACAGATTTTCTCACCAAAGATCAATGGCAAATTTTAGAAGAAAATAATCTAAAGCCTAATCAATTTAAAACACATACGCACAACAGTTTAGTTTCTGATTTTTTGAAATTAAAAAAGAATGATAAACTAAGCTTAGAATTTGCAAAAGCACTCTTTATTAAGGGACTAACTGGCGAATTTCCAAGATTTAGGCAAACCCTAATTAGTTATTTGTATTTACAAGATATTAGCACTCATGACTATATATCTCAAAAAGGATATTCTAATTGTGAAATTTGTGGTCTACCAGAAAAAACAATAGACGATAGAACACATAACTTATTTACCTATTATCTAGGTCATGCTTGGAATGAGTATCCTAAACACTTTGTTGCAGAATTAGAAGATATTATGCAATACCCAATTCCAGAAATTACAGAGAAAGATAAAGATATGCTTGTGCTATTGTTACTTTTTATAGAAAAGGCGAACGATAATGAAACGCCAGGTCAGCTCGAAAAAAGAATAGGAAAAGAAAAATTACTACCTAAAACAGATAAGTATAAAAGGTATGGGATTTTACAAACTCTAGCAATTTTAGAAATCTTGCCACATAAAGACAAATTTGATAAACAGCCAGCGCGTTCGGATATAGTTATGCCATTAGCAGGTTGGAGAGGAGAACTCAAGGTAGATTTTAAAAAAGCAATGGAAATATTTAATATATCGATACCTAATAAATAATCAGGTGTTATTGAAACATTAAAAAGAACAAATCTATGGTAGAAGAATTTACAAATTTTATGGCGCTTAATCCAGAATATGGTTACTTATTAGGTGCAGCTGCATTTCTACTTATAATTATTGGACTTATTTTAGATTGGGATTGGGTTTTAGAACCAGGAGGTGGTTATTTTAATATTGCCTATTATATTGACGTTTTTGGACGAAAAAAGGTACGGATAGTATTTGGTTTTATATCGTTTTTAGCAGTGTTACTGTTTATTTATGGTTTTTTTACATACAATCCAGAATTGTATAATGTTTAATTAAAATTTTATTGTTTAAACAGATCAAAAGCTATGGAAGATTTTTTAAATACGCTACCGATTAAGAAGATACTTGCTGGTGTTTTTATGGTCCTATTGGTGTTTAGTGGTTTTTTTAAAGAACATTTTTTATACTCTAAGGGCGAAAAAAAAGTATTAAGAAAACTAGGAGATAAAACAAATAATAAACTTTCTGGTAAAATGGTTACAGCTCTAATTTATTTTACAATTACGATAGTTGCTTTAGCTATAGGTTTACTAGTTTATAGTAGCTAATATTAAATACAAATTATGAGAAAAATAAAATTAATTCTAACTGTTATAGCGCCAATTATTTTTTTAGTTTCTTGTTTTGGGCAAGAAGAAAAAACGAATACTATACCAAGTTTAGCACCAATAAAAGTAGCAGAAGATCAATTTGTGTATCATTTTACGTCTCAGAAAGATTTGGATACACTGTATTACGAATTTCAATTAAAAAATACAGAACGATCATTTTCTTTTCAATTAGAAAATCCTAATTCTAATTATGCACAAGACACAATTGTAAAAGTGTGGTCAGCAGCAAAAATCAAGAATTTTGAAGATAAGATTAATAATAGAGCTACTTTTTTAGATATGACTATTAGAGAGCGCATGAATGACTTAGGGCCTCAGTTTAGAGATTATTGTAAGCAAGGTGCTATGAAGGATAGACTTGCAACCGTAAAATATTTTTCGGATAACTCTAGTGATAGCGGTGATGATGTACTTATCTATGGATTAAATTTATTTAAATCTAAAGGACCATTCGATTATTTTATAACTTACGGTAATGACTCCATAAAACAAGAAACAAAAAAAATAATTTTAGATAGAATACCTAGAATGGGAGTGTATTCTTTTCCTGATTATGCACCATTTTTTATTGATGATACTTCAGATACTTACTATAATACTTTACAACAATTAAGAAAAGATATAGATACTATTCAAATAAAACGAGTACAACTAGCGCGTTTAGAAGATTATATACAGTACGTTGCTCCAGAAATGACACGCTTAAAAGGATTAGAACATATAGATGAAATATTAGAAACTACGGGTTATGTTTTGAAAAATCTAACACGTTCTCATTTAATTGATAATTTTAAAGAAGATGTTGAACCTACATTTAGAAATTTATTTCGTTTTAACGAGATAGATGAAATCACTAAAAAGAATATCAGTAATAGATTACGAAAACTCAAAATAGATTTAGACGCTATTCTAGAAAATAAAAAGCGTTATACTTTGCAATTAGATTTAGATCTCTTTGTAAATAAAGCCAAACAAGCAGGATTGTTAAAAGAAGATTTATCAATAAATCAACGTTATGCAATAGCGAGAGATTATTGTTCTTTTGGTGATACGTACGCAATTAATATTAATGATTTTTTAAAAACCATTCCGGTAATATTTACTTATAAATCTTCTCATTTTGGATCTGGTCATTTAACGACTTACAGAACACCCGATTATGATAGTATTATGGATAAGTTTATGATTGCAGCTCTTGCAGATATTCCGGATTTTTACACAGAAACATATCTTTATAAATCAAGTAATGGAGTTCCATATTACGCTTTGTTTTTAGGCAATAAAGACGAAGGTTACGTTATAGAATTAAAAGATAAAGAGTTAAGCGATTTTAACCACGAAGCAGTTTCGCTTCTTTTCAATACAGTACTTAAACTTAAGAATATTGATAAACAATTTAGTACAAAACTTAACGAACCAGAACATAAATATGAAGTAATTTATGAAAAACCTGGTGTTCTTAAAATCTTTTTAAATTCAGTAAACCACACAATAAACGATTTAGATTATAAAAATATTTAACTAAGATTAGAAATCTAAACAATTTCAAAAGGTGAATTAAATCACTTTTAAACATTTATTCATCATATAAATAGAAATGAAAAATTTAAAGCTATTACTTTTATTACTGATTTTTAGTAGTTGTGATGTTTCAACACTTGGAGGCAAATCTGCAAATGATTTGTCTAAATATAAAGCGACCATCTTAATAGAAACCGATAATAAGAAAGATGATTTAAGGAGGATTAAAGTTTCTTTATCCGATGGGGATAAGCAAATTATTAACGACGAAGTAAAAATTCTGGTGAACAATATACCTATGGAATTGTATGTGAAAGATGAATTGTATTACACAAAAACATCATTTTACACTACTGATAGTTTATCTAAAAAAGCATCCTACTATTTTGAAATTATATTACCAGACAGTACCAAACATGCGCTCGCTTTTATAAAACCACAGAAAGAGAATGATCTTACAAAGTTTTTAATACCAGACGCTGCACTGAAATCTCAAAGTTTTACTTTAAAATGGTCTCATCTATTTACACCATATCGATTACATTTTCTGAAAAGATTTGAATTGCCAGAATCTGAAAATAATACTTCAACAAGTTATGATAATGGCGTTACTATTGATACTTTGAGAACTAAAAAAGGAGCTTATACGATACCAAAATTATACTTCACTGACTCTAAAAATAATATAGATGAATTGAGTATTACATTAAGTAGAGAAGAAACAGGCTTAATGAATATAAAATTAATTAATGGTAGCTCATTAACTTTTAGACATAATATTTACAAAAAAGTAGTTGTCCATTAGCTTAATTGCACCTTAAAATTGAAGTTTAATAAGCATTGAAGTTTTAACCCTAATCAAATATTAACTCTATCCTAGCGAATAAATGTTGATGCTTTAAACCGCACTCATAGTATTGTAACATTGTATTAAAATAAAACAAATATTATGTTAGAAATTTTAGCACTGAGTTATTTTGCTAGGCAAATAAAAAAAATAGCAGAAGAAAAAGGGATTAAACCAGGTAAGTGGATCGCAGCTACGTTTATATCTTGGTTTGCCATTGAAATATTAATTTTCATCATTGCATTTGCATTTTTTGATGTAGACAGTGATGGTATTTTAGTTGTTATGATACCTGCCGTTTTAATATCAGCGACAGTTGCTTTTGTGATTTTAGAAAAATTGAAACAACAAGAATCTGTAAAACTTAACTAAAATGGAAAAGTTTATAATTAATACAAAAGCGACCTTAATAAAAAACATCTTAATTACGGATGATAGTTTAAAACTGTCGGATGAAGATTACAAAACAAAAGATGTATTTTTAGAAAAGATAAATGCTGAAAAGAAAGGCTTTTTAGATACACAGCATGTTATTGCCTATTCTAAAATAACTAAAATAGTGCCTTTTGAAAACGAAAATGGAATTCAACTTTTCTTTGTTGAAAAAGAGAAAAAAGAGAAAACTTATTTAGAATTAAATTCTATTGAAGAATATACAGAAACACTTCAATATATAATAGCTAAGACCAATCATTTATCACTACAAACTATACAAAGTAAGTCAATATCGACTTGGATAAAACAAGCAACTTATACTTTAGTGTCTTTGTTTTTTACATTGGCAATTGCGATGACAGCTAAAGATATTGAAGCAGGTAAAAGAGTTACTATTTCAGGTAGGAGACGAGGATTAAAGCGAATTATGCTTGCTATAGCAGAATATTTAGGAACATTAAACACCATCTTATTAGGTACTGCAATAACACTTGGGTTAGCTTTTTGGACTTATAAAAAGTTTAAAAAAGGACAAACCGCTATAAATGCTTATATGTAAATCTATTTTATGAAAAAATCAATAGTCACTTTAGTGCTTTTTACTACATTATTTTCTGCGTGTAACGGACAAACAACTACAAAGGAAAATATCCTGTATTCCGCATTAGATAGTCTTTCTATAGATGAAGCCAAAGCATTACTAATTCAAGATCAAAGAGGCATAGCGTTGATGCTAAGTTTTTCTTCGTTAGATATTGGTATGGATATAGAAACGAGTGATTTTGATGAATCTTCAGAAACTCAATTTGAAGATGCGCTTATTACTATTTTCCCTAAAGATTCTATAGTTAATCATGTTAAACAATTTATTAAAAGTCAAGGGTTTCAAAAACATATTGTGTATCCAAATACAGATGCTATTTTGTCTTTTTCCTTGTTTGATTTAAAGAATCAATCGCTTAAAGAACATTGGACGAAATCAGAAAACACACCTGAGATTACGGTTAATAAAATATTTTTTGCAGACGGTTCAGTGTCTAACCAACCAGGAACATCATTTGTAGCTAGTCGATATTCTCAATTATCGGCAGAAATCAATAGTGCCAAATACATTGATAGCATCGTGGCAAAAATAAACTACACATATCCTGTTTTAGAAAAAGAGGAATTATTACATAAAGGAGATGATTTTACTTTTGATGATGGACGTATAGAGCTCATTGAATTAGCGGGTAATACCGTTGTTATTAGTTATCCAAATAGATTACAAGATCGTATTGTTGGTATAGAAGGTATCCATAAAAACGGAAAACCTTTAAAAGAACGAAGTACCAACAGTAAAACAAAACCAACAGAAGAATTGTTAGCCTACTTGGAGAATACAGGCAAGGTTTTTAAAACGACCGTAAAAAAGATTGAAAAGAATAAAATAAAAACGATTGAAGAATTAAAAAAACAATTAAAAAAAGAGTTAACACCTTTGCCTTTAAACGAGCAATATACTTACGCTACATATACATTCCATGGAGAAGTTGATAAAATCAATCTCTTATTACAGGCTGAAATTTCTGAAAACATTGATACCAACATCGTTTTAAAAACGGATGAATACACCCCAAAACCAAGTATTAATTATTTTGTAGCCTTAGATTCTGTAACTCAAAAAAAAGGCCTGCTCGATGAAAAAGGAAATTGGGTAGTAGGGCCTAACTACAATAATGTGCGTAGAATTAATAGTTATTACTTTACTGTGGACTATATAGAGAATTACAATCAGCTATATTGGTTAAACACTAGGAATAATACATTAAACAAAGTAGATTATGAACTTGATGATTTTGAGGTTTATAATGGTAATCTTATGATTACAGAACAAGAGACCAATGGTCCTGAAGGTTTGGTTAATATAGAAACAGGCCAGATGATAATACCAATGACATATAGTTCTGTTAGATATAGCGATGGTATGTTTACTACAAATAATGGGCAAAATAAATCAAGCTTATTTGATAAAACTGGTAAAAAAATAATTCCTGAAATTTATAAATATATTGAAATTAAAGCAGGTTATATTTATGCCACAAAAGATTACAAAGCACACGTTTCAATGATTGATATTTTTACAAAAAAAGGTAAAAATATAACCAAAGAAAAATGGTCTGATATTGGCGAATTTGGCAAAGACAGTTTAGCCTTAGCTATTCTGGAAGACGCTAAGAATGATTACATCACTACCATAAAAAAGGCATTTATAAACCCAAAAGGAGAGATTGTTTTAGATGTTTCTGATTATCGTAATGTTAACGTATTTTCAAATGGTTTAGCTGCTGTAGAAACCAAATCAGCAAGTGGTTCTAGTTCTTATTGGAGTTATATTAATACTAAGGGAGAAGTTGTTATTCCTTGTTACTGTGAGGAGGCAGGTTATTTTCAAGAAGAGTATGCTTATGTAGAAAGAGGTGATAGGGCATATATTATTACAAAAAAAGGCAAAATGTTTAAAGCGCTACCAGATACATCATACCATACGACGTTATCTATTGATGGTAATACAGCTATTTACAATCTATATAATGAAGAAACATATAACCATAAAGGTGAACTGATATTAGAAGAAGATAAGGATTAAATTAATAGAAAACTATGACGTTCTTATTGTTGCTTTTTGGTTTCATTATTTTGATTTTTTTCGTTATGAAAACCCCGAAAAAACGTTGGATGGTAATAATTTTAGTTCTTTCTCTTATCTACTTAATTGGAAATTCAGTTTCAATTTATAGAAATATTGAATTACTGTTTCAGCACTTACCAGAAGAATATATAAACTATTCAAATTTATATAGTTTGGATGATGCTTTCTCAAATTCAACATTAGAAACAGATAAGTTTAAGAGTATTTATAATGAACAAGTAGTCTGGGTAAATGATAGTCTCATTGCTATAACAGTGCATACAAAGGATAGTTTAACAGATAAAACAAACGTTTCTTGGTATAAAATAAACCTAAAAGGGGAACTTATGGATTCAATAACTTTTAGAAACGAATACGTTGATAATATAGATTCGTATTTAATTAATCAAGATAAAAACTATTACTCAACATGGTTAATGGATGGAGATGTCACTCAAAAACCATTTCGTTTAATTGAAGGAGGAAAATTGTTAGAAAAAGAGGAAGCTGACGTTTATTTAAAAGATGCTGTTTACTCTAACTCTGATTACTTTTATGAAAACAGAAATGATTTTGAAAATGAGAAACGTTTTAAAAAACATGTTGTTTATAAGCACAATGAGTGGTTTCAATTTTACACTAAAGACGATTTACAGTTAACCGTTAATAGGTATTACTCTAACAGCGATTTAGAATTTAAGGATATTGGGGAACTAGTATATTTTTATAAAAAAGACTGGTATGGTGACCATTTTCCTGATTTTACATTGTACATAAACGGTAAAGACCCAGACCATTGGACTGGCACCTCTTTTTTAAATCTAAAAATAAAAGACGAGATTTTAAAGATTCAACATTACTCTAAAAAGTATGTCGATGATTCTGCTCGCAAAATGCCTTTAGATGTGTATGAAGGGCTAAATCAAAATTTTTATATTTTAAAAATGGAAATTGATAATGGGCACACTTTTTACTTAATTAAATAACCAACTTCACATAAAATCATGAGAAAATCGATAGGCTTCATTCTTATAATATTAAATTGTTTTCAGGTTTTTTCAAGTGAAATTAAAACGATCAAAAAGGTTAATAATGTTAAAGAATTTTTTGCAGCTTTAGGTAATAACACAGAAGTTGTAATTACGTGTGAAACATTAGATTTTACATTAGAAAATTTAGAAAAAGAGCTTAACATTGAAGAAACTAGCGAGTTTTGGGCTAGTCGTGTAGATCCAATTAAAAGAGTGCCTCAAAGTTATTATTTAGACTATGGCATCGTTTTGTATGGGTTTAATAATCTAACCATTAGAGGGGAAAAGAATACTAATATTATTTCTAATGATGATTATAGGGTAGTTTTAAACTTTAAAAAATGCAATAACATAGTCTTAGAAAATCTAAACATCTACCACACGCCAAGCGATTCTAAAGGCGGAGAGTTATTTGTCAGTTTATCTAATGATATCATTGTTAACAATTGTGCTTTTTCCGGCAACACCGTATATGGTGTTAAATTGATTGGAGTTAATAATGCAACCTTTAATAATTGTGTTATTTCTAATAAAGATTTTAGTGCTATTTCTGTTTTTAATTCTTTTGGTGTCACCTTTTTTAATTGCGAAATTTATAATATTGGTGATTACGGAAGCGGTTTAATTTACGCAGACTTAAGCAGTATGGTGTTTAAAAGTTGTTTTATAACAAGTAACACATCCAATAAATTTGTTTATGGTTCTTACAAGAAATTATATCAACATCCTACACGTTTTATAAATTGTAATATATCAAACAATTCATTTAATTCTCAAAACTATATAGATGGTTTTACTAAGCCTGTAAAGGAGAAAAGTAGAGATGAAAAGCGCTATATACTGTTTACGACTTTTAAAGAAGTTTTAGAGGAATCACTTAATAGTGATCACGACAATTATAATGAATACCTAAGAAGTTTTTTTGATGAAAATTGGAAAATCACATATACTGAAAGCTCTAAAGTAGTCTCTAATTTTATAACCTATTATTACCACCTTAAAGGTAACAATGCTATTAATACTTATAAATTAGAAAATTTAAAAACCAAGTATGTCATCACTATTGAAACTGATGATAACAGTTTAATTAAATTGAATATAACGTTTAATGAGAACAATAAAATTGTGAAATTAAACGAACAACTAAATACAAAAACAAACAAGGGATAAAGCGTTCAATAAATCAATATAATAATTATGAATACATTAAAAACATCACAGCTTATATTTATAGCAATCTTACTTTTTGGTTTATTTACGGCTTGTGAAACTAAATATACAGAACACGCTTTAGAGGATGCTTTGTGGAAAGATGACATCACTAAAGTTAAGCAACTTTTAAAGCATGTAGATATAGATACCTTAAGATTCGAGGAAGGTAGAAATATTTTACAAGTTGCTATTTTAGGAGGTGCCACTAATGTGTCTGAATATTTAATAGAAAATTCTAAGCTACAAGACTCAACAGATGATTATGGTTATACAGCTTTGCATATCGCAATTTTAGAAGATTATAATGAAAAAGCTGACTTAATGGTAAACAATGGTAGCGATTTAAATATTTTGGATGATAATGGATATTCACCATTTCATTATGCTATTTTAAAAGAGAATAATAATTTGGTAAAACGAATGGTAGAAAAAGGTGCTGATATTAATTCTAAAACAGCAGTTACAGAACACACAGCATTGCATTTAAGTATTGAGATGGAAAATGCTGAACTTGTCGCCTTTCTTAATTCTAAAAAGGCTATAGATACCATTACAGATTTTAATAATAATACAGCAAAAATGTTAGCGTTAGAATCTGTTAATACTAAAATATTAAATATGTATTTTGATAGTTTTTCAAATGAAGAAAAAAATGTTTTACTTTACAATACCATTATTCAAGATAGTGTAACAACTAATTTAGAGCAATGGTTAGGCCAAAAATGGGTTTTAAAAAAGACATTAAAAGAGGGGTTTGTATTTGCCAAATATCCTAATATATCTGCTTTTTTATTAAAAAATGGAATTGATATTAATACGGTTTCAAATCAATATGGTTACGCAGCAATAAATAATGCAGCTATTAGTGGAAATGTTGATATGTTAGCTTTTTTAATAGAAAATGGAGCAGATATTAATAAAATAAGTGCTAGAAAAAGAAGTCCGTTAATGCAAGCATCAAAATTATATGATCCATTGATAATCAATCAAGAGATTGAAGGTTTTGAAATATCTATGAATGACATTTTTTTAAAAAATTTTGAAGGTAGTGAAGATAAAAATGCAGAAAATAGTTTGGCATGTGTAAAATTACTGATTGCTAATAATGCAAATCTTAATTACACTAATAAAGACAATGAAAATGCACTCTATATTGCAGAATCTACATTTAACCCTAAGGTGATAGATTATTTAAAGGAACAAGGCGCAAAAGAATCAAAACCCTTTGTAGAAAGTCAGTCGAGTAAAACTAGACGAACAATGGAGAATATTAATCGAAGTATTGAAAGCAATAAAAACTTATATGGTTATTAAAACCAATTTAAAAGTCAAAATACAATATCATATAATCTGTTTTATATTGCTTTTTGCAACACAATTAAGCGGACAAAGTAATGTAGAAGAACTTTTTACAAATGGAGACTACGTTAAGGTTATAGAGATTCTAAGTAAAAAGGAAGCTAAAGAATCACTTACATTACGTGACTATCATTTATTAACAAAATCTTATGGTCGTAACAAACAATATTCTAATGGTTTAGTTTATTCTAATGAGATGATTGGGAGGAGTCTAGAAGAGAAAGACACTGCAAGTTTGGTCATTGCATTTAATTTAAAAGCAGAAAACTTAATAGATGCTGGAGCATTTGAAGGTGGTGTTGTTTTCTGTGAAAGAGCTAGTCGTGTTTTTAGAGAGGAGGACTCTATTGAATTGCAAAAACTTTGTTTTAAATGGGGGATGATGTATTATCATACAGGCGAATATGAAAAAGCATATGAAACTTACAATAAAATTACTTTACCAAAATTTAGAGAATTAAACCTATTTACTAATAACTATGCATTAACGCTTATAGGTTTAGAAAAATGGGATGAAGCCTTATTATATTTAAAAAAGTCTATCGCAACCTATAAATCTAGTGGTAATACTGACAGATTAAATGTAAACTATTCTAATATTTCAATTGTTTATATGAATCAAGGGAAGTGGGCAGAATCGAAAGTATATTTAGATTCTGCCGCTAGTGTTTTAAATAGTGGCAGTCAATTACGAACCATAAAAGAAGTGTATTCTAATTATTTTCATTTATATCAAGTACAAGGTAAGCAAACGGAAGCTTTCAATTATTTAGAATTAATTTCAGAAATAAATGAGGAAATTTATAGAACTAAAATAAGTGAAGAAATAGATGCTTTAAAAACTTCTAATGCTAGAGAAGATCAATTAAGAGAAAAGGTGAGAGCTTCCGAAAAGCAAACACTTTGGGGAGCTATTGTTTCTTTATTGGCTTTAATAGGTTTTATAAGTACTATTTTCTACTTTAAATATAAAAACGTGAAGTCAGCTCACGAGAAATCTGTAACAGAACAACAACTTTTACGCTCGCAAATGACACCTCATTTTATTTTTAATTCGTTGTCTGTAATTCAAGGGATGATCTTAAATAAAGAAGATAAAAAAGCAGTTAAATATTTATCTAAATTTTCAAAATTACTGAGGCTAATTTTAGAAAGTTCACGCGAAAAATTAGTCGCTGTAAAAGAAGAATTGTTGGCTTTGCAAAGTTATGTAGAGTTACAGAATTTAAGCCGATTACAACCTTTTGAATATAAGGTTGAAATAGATGACTCTGTTAATGAGGAAGATATACTTATCCCGCCAATGTTAATTCAACCTTTTATAGAAAATGCCATAGAACATGGGTTTAAAGAACGGATAGACGATCCTAAAATTAAAATACATCTATCAGCCAAAGAAAGTGTGCTTATTTGCACCATTAAAGATAACGGAATTGGTATAAATGCGACTAAGAATATAACTAAAAGCCACAAAAACTCGCTTGCCACAAAGATTACTTCAGAGCGTTTAAAAATGTTGTCTAAAGATTTTAAAATCGAATCAAATCTTATTCTAGAAGACAGAGAAAAATATAATGAAAAGGGAACTCAAGTAACATTAATGATTCCGTATAAAATATAAACTTCATGATGAAAGCATTAATAGTAGAAGACGAATTATACATTAGAAAAGGACTTCTAACTATGATAAATAGTTTAGATAAGGATATTACAATTTTAGGTGAATGTGAGTCTGTAAAAGAAGCAGTAACGGTTGCTAATGCTTGCAAGCCAGACCTTATATTCTTAGATATAAACTTACGAGATGGTAATGCTTTTGATTTTTTAGAACAAGTTGGTACTATAGATTTTCAGGTTATTTTTATTACCGCTTATGAGCAATATGCTTTGCAAGCGATAAAAAATGGAGCTATTGATTATGTTTTAAAACCAGTAGATATAGATGAGCTAGAGCAAGCCATAGATAAGGCTTTAGTTGTAGGTAAACCAATACTCGAAGAACAAATTGAAATTGTAAAAGATCAGTTAATAAATAAAGACAAAAATAAACTGGTATTGAGTTTGCAAGAAGGATACCAAGTTATTGATTTTAAAGAGTTATTGTATTGTAAATCTGATAAAGGTTATACCACGTTTTTCTTATCTAATGGAAAATCTTATTTAGCTTCAAAACCAATTAAGGAATATGAAGGTCAATTACCAGAAGAAAATTTTGTGAGAACGCATCAATCTTTCATCGTTAACATGACTTTTGTAGATAGATATGATAAAAATGGGTATATCTATTTAAAGAGTGGCGAAAAGATACCTGTAGCTTCACGTAGAAAAGACGATTTTGTTTCTAAGTTAATTAAAGGCTAAAGCACTTTGATATATCTATATTGATTTTCAATTTAAGAGTCTCAATTCTATTAATAATTAATTTTGAAAAGCAAACTATAGTTGAACTTTGTGAATTTATCTCACGAATATAGACTCAACCCTATCAAATATTAATCCTCTAGTTTTTATAAGTGATATCTGTTCTACATTCGTACTTCAAAAGAACTATATCATGGAAAACGAAACTACAGAAGTAATCGAATTAAAGTCTTTAGAAGCTTTACCAAAGGAGAAAACTCAAGAAATGATGGACCTTTACGGAGCATCTATGGACATGGAAACTTATGCCAAATTATGTTTTGCACTAATATTTGTACTAGTTTTAATCCACAATATATTTATTGCAGGTAATAGTTATGCTATAGATACTTATGATACTATTATGGCTGTTGAGCTGTCTATAGTTGGTGTTATTATCCTTGCCGTTTTTATAATAGCAGGTATTGCAATATCTAAGTCAAGCCAAATAAAGAAATTGATTATAGAAAACAGTAGAAGATATAAGTTAAAAAAAGAAGAACTAGGTAAAGAGTTTAGTTTGTTAGCTATTCATTTATATGGTGGTCGAGGTATTACAATTAAGTGAAAAAGCCATATTTCGAAATAATAAATAGTCAGCCATTTTTATAACAATAGTTTCTATACTTTATACTGTTTTTTCAGGTCTTATGGTTATAGTAGGTTTTGTTGTGAGTCTTTTAGCAGAACAAATTTTGTGTTAATAATTTTAGATAAAAAGAATCGTATGAAATTAAAAAACAGCAATAAAAATATATTTTTCATTTTACTGTTTGCATTTAGCATCTCAGCGAGTTTTGCACAGCATTCAGAGACTAAAGTTATCGATCATGAAGTCTATGGTTCAGCAAAAGTAGAATTACTTTATTATAAAAATGATGTAATAAGACAGAAAACCATATTTACCACAGATACCATTTTTACTAAAGGCGCATTAGAGGTAGGCGACATATTGCTCTATGATGAAAAAGGAAAACTATCTGCTAAAGGTCCTTTTTTAAAACAGAATAAATATGACTTTTTTGGTCGGCTTTTACCACGTCAAAAACATGGAGAATGGAAGTTATTTGATACGCAAGAGAAATTAAGTGGAACTTTTAATTTTAATAAAGGTAAAGCGCATGGCATTTTTATTTATTATCACGAAAACGGAAGAATAGCAAATACCGGAAGTTTTATTGATGATCGTAAAGCAGGAGTTTCAGAAACTTTTTTTAATAACGGACAGTTGCATAAATCATCTAATTATAAAGAAGGTAAAGTTTATAATATACTTTCATTTTTCGATAAAGAAGGTCATAAGTTAAATCACGGAACTTTAAAAAATGGTAACGGAACCTTAAAAAGTTATGATTTAAAAACAGGGAAATTAAAGAAAACGTATACCATAATAGATGGTGATTACAATGATATAGAAACCAAAATATTAAACACTCCAGAAGGTGATATCATTGAGAAAACATACAAGGATAATGATGAAAGCATAGAGAAAATAGAGCGCAAACGTAATGACACGTTAGAAGGCACTCAAGAATTTTATAATTATAAGGGTCAATTAAAAGAGACCATAAATTATACCAAAGGCATAAAGAATGGTAAGCACGCAAAGTTTAATGATGATGGTTTGTTGTTTTATGAATACAATTATGTAAACGGAGAAAAAGTAGGTGCTTTTAAATACACACCAGAAGGTTATAATACAGAAGGTGCTAATCCACAAGTCTATGTTTTAGAAGAAGGTAGTTACAATGAACAAGGAGAATTAACGGGACAGTTTACAACCTATTTACAAGATTATAAAAAGGTTGTTGCTTTAGGTAAAATGGATTCAAACAAAATTATTATCCAATCTGGAATTTACCAAGATGGTATTAAAACTGGTATTTGGAAAACGTTTGACAGCAAAGGAAAACTGACAAAAAAAGTTGATTTTTCTGATGAAGAATCTCATGTCGACACCAAAAAGGAATACTATAAAGAGAGTAAAAACCTAAAGTCTGTTACAGCGTATAATACTTTAAGAGAGGAAGGTTCTAAAAAGATGTATTACCCAAATGGCCAATTAAAATTCAGTGCTTCATATAAAAAAGGAAATTTACATGGAGAGATAAAAGAATATTACGAAAGCGGACAATTAGAATCTGTTAGTTATAGAAAAGAAGGCGTTAAAAGTGGTAATTGGAAAGAGTATAATGAAGCCGGACAAATTGTAAGCGACGATATTTATTCTGGTGATTGTTGTTTTCCTTCAAAAAGCATTGACTATTACTATAGAAATGAAGGGCAACTATCTTCAATAATAATTCAAGAAGATAAACTACTAAATCCATTAAATGAAAATGAATCTTTTTTTGGTACTACTATAAATAAAGATTTCTTCGAAAACGGGCAATTAAGAGAGTTTAAAACTAAAAAGAAGCTCACTTATAACCAATATAGTGAATTGGAAGGATTATATCAAAGCTATTATGATAATGGTCAATTAGAAGCAGAAGGCCATTATAAAGCGGATAAAAAAGATGGGCTTTGGAGTTATTATATTAGAGATGGCAAGCTAAAACAAAAACAAAATTACAATAATGGTGAAGCCTTAGGTTCTTTTGAGGAGTACGAGTATTACTACCCAAGTAATATTCTAAAGGAGAGCTTTATTGGTGTGAGTTATAAAGAAGGACGTACGTCCACTTTAATAAGATATCATGAAAATGGAAAAGTTGAAAAAACAGGAAAATATGTGCTTTCTAAATCCGATGGTCCGTGGATCTTATATTTTGAAAACGGAACCATAAAAGAAGAAAAGTTCTACGAAAGAGGAGAAAAGAAAGGCGTTTGGAAGTTATATAACGAAAAGGGAAAAGTGATAGAAAAAACGAGGCATAGGTAGTAAACCCTGAAAAGAATGAGTATCATTATATAACCCTCGAGTTTGATTAATCAATGAAGGTCACCAAAACGCATGTAAAAACTAAAATAGATTATAACGTTCAGTTAGAGCTTATTATTCTTGGAGTTATCTTATTAATCATAGGATTATCTATTGAATTCTTTAAAACAGAAAGTGTTGGTTTTTGGTGGTGTTTTTTAGGTGTTATAGTTGTTTTATTTGGTCTTTGGAATATTAGAACCTACGAGATTGAAGATAATTGTTTTAAAATTCATCGTTTTTTAGGTCTTATTACAAAAGAACGTAAGTTGAGTACATTGGTCAGTTTTAAAATAAAACCTGTAGATTTTTCAATATCTAACAAAGCCTTTTTTGTTTTGGCTATTTATGCTAAAAGGAGTAACTATTTACGGTTTAGAAAGGTAAAATTAAAATTTTTAGATGGCAGTACTATGCGTATCAATGAAAACTTTATAAAAGGAAATACCCTAAATGAACTCTTACATCACATAAAGAAGCATCAAAAAAAGAATGAATACTAGCGAATATATATTGGAGCTTTAAGTCACAACATCATTTCATTAATTTTATTTAAAATAGGATTGAAATGAAATTCATTTTTAAAATCACAGATATATTCTTGTTGTTATACACTGTAACAATGCACGCAAGTGAATGTTACCATTACCACACACCAACGTTTTATAAATTATTTGTAGATAATAAGCAATTGCTTTTTTAGCATATTGTGAAGTATCCTAATTATGTAAGCTGTATCTCTTAAAACAATTGTTAACATGAAAAATAAACTAACATTTACAATACTGGCTATTGGTGTCTTAATAGGCACAGCAATAGGTGTTTATTTTTTGAAAAATCATCAACTTGAAGAACGAGCTCAATTACTAGAATTAGAGGCTGAAAGGCAGAGCGAAATGCTGAGTACGTTGCAAGATGTACATGAAAATTTTAAACTTTTAAACAATCCAGAATATGCTCAACCCTTTGTAAAAAGTTTAATAGACAGAGGTCTTGTTGAGTTAAGATTTATGTATTTCCATAAAGACAGCAGTAAAATGGAGGAAATAAATAAGATTATAGTAGAAGATTATATGGCTCATCAAGATTTAAAATTAGAAAACAAGCGATTAAAAAAGCTTATAGAGAATTACGAAAACCAAAGGTTTAGTCCATGTAATGTGTTTACTGTAGATTTCCCTACGATAATGCATGAAATGCATGAGGCTAAAAAAATAACAAAAGAAGATTTAAGTACTTATAAAATTCCATACGCTTATACCACAAAAAACAGACATGATAATTATTTTATAACCGATAATTTTAAAGGGAATAAACAATTGGTAATTGTTCAAAACTGGAAAGAACATAGGCTTTTGGCCTATTTAATTTTAAATAAAAATGACGCACCTATTCTTGTTTATTCTTCAACGATGAAAGGTGATGCCTACTGTGGTGTTCAGTCTAAAATATTTGAAAATGACGTCATAGAGATTAAAGAACACAGCTGTGACCAATCTAAAGAAACCATTACATATCATCAGTTAAAATAAAGATAAAACTAGTAAAAAATACTATGAATAAACATACGAACAGAAACAGCATAGTCTATAAAATCCTCAATTTTAGTAATGTTGTTAAACTAGGTATAATATGCGCTTTCTTTGGCTTCACAACCATTAATGCACAAAGACCAACACTTAAACAAGAGTTGATAAATGATTTAAAGTCTAGTAGTTTTGAAGAATTTGTAGTAACTCAAAAAGATTTTGTAGATAGGTCACCTTCAATTATAGAAAATGAAACACGGAAACGAGGTTTTATATGTAATGAAGATAATGATCAAGACGAACCAAAATTTACAACTGAAAGTTTTGAGACGACGACTACATTTGATAAACCAAAAGCAGTCTCATTGATTGTTAATATTTCAGAAGACATCTCTTTTCAGCAATCTTTTGGAATGGATGGTTCTATAGTTCAGCTAATTTTAAATGTTGAAAACCTGATGTTATTTGCTAATCAAGAATATTCTAATATAGCTTTTAAAACTACAATTCATAACATTACATATAAAGATGGTTCTAGCTCACAAGATGAAATCGTGTTTAATGACCTAAGTTTCGAAATCGATACAATCAAAGAGATTGTAGAGCTAAAAATGACTTTGACTATAGAATACCCAAAACTCAAAGTCTATAAAATAACTGAAGCTTATCAAAAAATAACGGAAGGAGATGAAAGTATTGAAGTCCGTTTCAAAGAAAATAAAGTTCAGATTATAGTGTCCCAAAAAAACACTGAATTTTTAAGCTTAGATGATTCACAACAAATTGGAGCTATACATAAGTCTAAGAAAAATTTAGAAATGATCTCTAGTTCTAGTCATCCAGTACTTAGTGATAGCTCAATGAAAGAGTTAAAAGAAACTATAGAAATTATAAAAACCATACAAAATAAAGTAGATACTGAAGAGATTACAACAAAGGCACAACTCATGGAAGCCATGGAGCAGTTACCAGATACTAACTTTGAATACCATTATTATATAAATAACTGTTATTATGGTGATATTGAAGCGGTGTTGTTTTATTGTAACACAAAAGAGAACGAAAGCATTACGGAAGAAGTTATTATTAAGCCTTTTAAATAAAAACTTTGAGTATAAAAAAATGTTGGGTCTAATTAAGTACTAGGATTTACTAGAAAGTAGAAGGTGATTTTAGCCGTAATATCATAGAAAAAATACTTCTGAAAATTTTAAAATGGGATTTGTTTACTGGCAAGGGTAAAAATTTAATTGGCTACCATAAGATTAATGGAGCAAATATCAAGACATCACTGACGAATATAGATTGGTTGCTTACTTTGAGCGCTTAGTATTATATTTTTATAGCCAACCTATTTAAACAAGCCCAAGTGAAAAGTACTTTTTTTTTCTTAATGATACTCTCAATATTAACGTCATGTCAACAGTCTAAATTGGGTGAAGACAAATTAGACTTAGAAGGTTTTAATTTAAGTTTTAATGTTTCCGATTTTTATGAAGGTGAAATTGAAAAATATGAAATCTTTGAAAGGCAAAAAGATGAGATATTAAACGGAAAAACTAAGGAAGAGATTGGTGATCAATTAGTAGAGTTTTGGGATATAAAACATATACAGATTGATACCATAAATTACCGAAATAATGAAATTTTGGACGATCCTTACAGAGTTATCGGTATACAATACAATATGACTTCATGGTCTCAAAATGACTCTATAGCAGATTTTAATCAAATGAGTTTTCATAAAATAGATATGATGAAAAGTGTCAACGGAGAATTCATAGCCCTTTCTACTCAAAGTGAAGACGATAGTGATGCTGAGTTTGAAGAATTGTTAGCGTATTTAGTTAAAAAACATGGCAAGCCAGAAGTGTCAAAATATAATTTTTTTGGAGATTATTATAATTACAGTTGGCTTACAAATGATAGGTTAATACTTATAAATTCTAAGTATAATAATAAAAAGAACTTACTCAAAATAGGAATAACCATCAATGATAACGACGTTGAGTTTGATACCATGAAAAAACCAACTATTGATACGAGGTTGTTTATTGTTAATAATAAATTTAAAGATTCAATTATGGGGCGTATGTCTTCAGGGGATTGGCTTTATTTAAAATAATAGTTGACGAATAATCATATAATATCAAATTGTAACATTTAAAATAGTTGGTGAATTCAACATTGTTTATGAGTAAAAAAAATGTGAATATTAATAATAAAACTTTAATTCTTAAAGGGCTATTTACTCTATTAGGCGGATTGTGTTTAGCTATCATAGCCCCAATTGTAGTTCAACAATCTAAAATAATACTCTTTTATTTTTTTATTTCATTTTCATTGGTGTTTATACTAATCGGTATTATTTTTTTGATAAAAAAAATGAAAATTTTAGAGAGCTCAGAGGCTATATTAACTAAAATTCTTAATTCTAGAAAAAACGGATTGCAATCCTCTCATCAGAATGTTTTTTACAACCCTATGTATTTTTATGTTTTTCTGGTTGTTTTAATACTCTTAAACATCATTCTGTCTAATGTAATCTAGCCTCATATAATCACTCATAATACGATCGTTTTTATGACGATTCAGCTTTTCAATTTAACGTAGCCATATTATTTAGTATTATCGGATTTTTAAATTCATTTTAAGGAGTCTGGAGTGTGTAAAAAGTAGCATTTAAAATAAAGCGTTACACCTGTCTTTAAGTATAATGATGATTTATTTTATTCAAGACTGTTGGCAATTGAACTCGTTTTTTTATCAGTAAATATCTAGATTTAACGAGTACCCAAATTATATCTTACTAATATAAACGCAATGCTAACGAATATAGATTGGCTAATTACTTCTTGTCTTAACTCACATATCTTTACATCAGTATCAATTATAAATTTCTAAACGGATAAAAGATGTATAAGTTAATCTTAATAATTTGCTTAATTACCATAACAAAATTAAGTGCTCAAGACACCTATTTAATGTGGAATGATGTCGAAACCCAACGTTTTGGTAAAGATGTTTTATTTAAAAACGATAATAAATTCTTAGAAGGCGATTACAAAATTGCTGAGAATAGTGGCGCTTATACCGAAGTCAGTTTTAAGAACGGTAAAATGATAGGTGTCAAGAAGGATTTCGATATGTCTGGAAACATAGAACAAGAAATGACTTTTAATGATAAAGGGCAAGCTAACGGAAAAAGCATTTCTTATTATTCAGATGGAAGCATAAACGAAGACTTTAAGTATCAGGATGGTTTAAAGGAAGGCGAATGGAAAACCTATAATAAAAAAGGAGACTTACAGAGAACAGAATCTTATAAAAATGATTTAAAAGAAGGGAAATGGGTGGTGCATTTAAAGGATGCAAGATTAGGAACAAAATTAATTGAAACCACGTTTTACAAAAATGACAAACCAACAGGTTCTTGGTCACAGAAGACTGAAGATGGTCGTATGATTTGGGAGAAAGAATACACAGCAGCCAAAGATTATGTAATGAAAGATTACCATGTTAACGGCAAATTAGCGTCGGAAGAAACCTATAAAGATGGTAAGTTAGATGGTGTTAGTATGTATTTTGATTCTTCAAGTATTTTGTTGAGTGAAAAGAAATATGCAGAAGGTTATTTAAAATCTGAAACTAATTTTTATGCCAACGGAAATAAAAAAGAAATTGTAGATTCTAAAGATGGTTACAAGGATGGTATTTACAAAAAATATTCTATAACAGGCGATTTAACATTAGAAGGACAATATAAAATTGGTTATCAAACTGGTGTTTGGACCGCTTATACAAGTGACCAAATGCTTCAAAATACGACCACTTTTGTAGATGGTAAAAAGAATGGTATTTATAAAAGTTACAATGCCGCTGGTAATGTGTATAGTGAAGGTTTATATGCAAAGGATGAAAGAACTGGTTTATGGAAATACTTTAAATTAAACGGGAAAATTGAAAAAGAGATAGAATACAAAAACGATAAAATAATCTCTGAAAAAGAATATAATTAATAGGGTTTAATTTCTAAGTCAAAGCACATCAATTACAGATAATAATAAAGTTGAATTATATAATAATTAATAAGATGAAAAATGTTTTATATGTCGTTGTTGCTGTAATAATAGGATGTCTGCTTTTGTCGAGTAAGTTTATTGAAGGTGAAATAATTTGGAAAGAAATTGATGAAGGTTTGTATTATACAACATGTAATGCGCCAATAAAGTCGAGTCATAGTGATAGTAAAATAGATGTTTTAAAAATCTCTTCTAAATTATATGATTTCAATTTGTTGAGTGCCAAAGAAAAAGGAGGTAGCTCTAAAACAGCTAAGGACTGGTCTAAGCAAGAAAATCAAATTGCTGTAATAAATGCAGGCATGTATATGGCAGACCATGCTACAAATATTGGCTATATGAAGAATTTTAACTTCGTAAACAATGGAAGATTAAATAGCGATAATACTGTTGCTGCTTTTAATAGAAAAACGGATAGTGTTCCAGAATTTCAAATCATTGATTTAACCTGTCAAGATTGGGACGTATTAAAAACACAATACAATTCATTCTCACAATCTATTAGGATGATGGATTGTAACCAAAAAAATAGATGGAGTAAGCAAAGTAAAAAATGGAGTATGGTGGTTATAGGCAAGGATAAAGAAGATAATGTCCTTTTTATTTTTTCTCGGTCGCCATATTCGGTGCACGATTTTATTGATATACTCTCTAAATCTTCATTAAACCTACATAATTTAATGTACTTAGAAGGCGGACCAGAAGCCTCTTTTTACTTCAATCATAACAAAACAACTGTAGAAAAAATGGGAAGTTATGAAACGGGCTTCAATGAAAATGATAACAACAATCAATTTTGGAGGATTCCGAATGTCATTGGTATTTCAAAAAAAGTAAGAGACTAAAAAAAAGCGAAGATAGAATAGTTATACGATGCTTTCCAATCTTTAATGAGATTATCAAAATTTGTATATTATAAAGTTTTTTTTAGTTCAGAACAAACAGTAGAAAAGGGTTTATTAGTGAAAATATTTTTTAGAAAACGATAATTATTTACTTACTATTTGTACTACATCCGTAGCCTATAAACATTTCATTTTTATGTCAATATTGAAGAATTACATGTTGTGTTGAAAGTAGGTCGCCTTTCAAATTTTTTAAGTAGGAGATAGAATAAATGAATTTTTCAAATAGAGATATTAGAGTCTGGAGTTAATGCCTAGAATAATTGTAGCGTTTAGTATTAAAATTTAATATTAAGATAACCATTATCTATATTGTTCAAAAGGTTTTAATTCAGTATTCCTCAAATTTTAGTTACATTTAGCCTTGAAAAGGCTAAGATTTAATGCTTACAAAACTACATTTATATATAAAGCTTATTGTTTTATTGATTACAATAGCTAGTTACTCTCAAGTTGATTCTCCAAAAGCTTTAGATGACCAGATAGATAAAGGTATTGAGTTGATGTTTCAAAAAGAACATTCTCAGTCTATTGAGTTATTAATCACTACAGAAGCATTAGCAAAAAAAAATCAATGGTATGAACAAGTTTTTAGATCCACGTTAAACATAGGTTCTAATTATTATTTTCTTTCAGATTATGGTGAAGCTGTTTTATATTACTTAAAAGCCTATGAAGTTGCCATTGAACATTTAGATTCTCGACAGGAAATGACGGTGCTTAATAATATTGGTATTCTTTATTTTCAAGAAGAAGATTTATTACAGGCTAAGAATTATTTCTTTAAAGCGTACCAAAAGGCAAAATTAGTAGGAGATGAGGTCAAAGTGGGCTATTATGCGGTGAATTTGGCTTTGGTGTCTAATAAAATGAAAGCTCCTGATTCGGCTCAAATTTATATTGAGGAGGCCTTACCTTTATTGAAGAATGAGCCTAAAGTTTTAGTAACAGGAAAGATGGCGCAGTCTGAAATGTTTCTCTTAAAAAAACAATATGCCAAATCTGAAGACATTGCTCTCAATTTATTACCCAAGTTTCAAGATATATCACAAGTAGAAAATAGAGTTTTTATTCTATTGGTTTTAGCACAAATTAATGAAGATCAAAACCGTTTAGATAAAGCGCTTTATTATGGTATTGAAGCTCGGAATACGCAACCAGGCGTTGAGAATAGAGAAGAAGTCTATAGCTATTTGTCTAATTTATATGGTAAAAAAGGACAACTCGAAAAGGCTCTAGTTTATAAAGATTCTGTAATTATTGCTTCGGATTCGCTAGCCGATATTAGAAATAGTAAACTGTTTGAAACTGAAAAAGTAAAGTTTCAAATTCAAAATTATCAACATGAACTTTCTGAAAGTAAAGAAGTCTTAAAGCAAGAGCGACGCTTCTTTTATAGTATCATCGGAATCACATTACTCAGTATGGGGTTTATCTTGTGGATTTTTAGAAGTAATTCCATAAAACATAAACAACGGAAAACCATTGTAGAATTAGAGTTAGCTAAAGAGAAAAGCGATTATTTGCTTATTCAAAAACAATTGCATGAACAAGAAACTTTAGCGCTATTGGAACAAGAACGTTTTAAAAACGAATTAGAAGTTAAAAATAGAAAACTTACCGCTAAAGCTTTGTATTTGTCTAGTAAGAATGATTTAATCGAAGAAGTGCTACAGTCGCTATCTCAGAATACAGAGATTGTGGAAAACCTTGAATTAAAAAAACAGATACGAGAGTTAAAGAATCACCTTAAAACAGATACCCAATGGGATAGTTTTTTTACGCACTTTGAAGAAATTAATCAAGGGTTTTTAGATAGGCTGAAGCATAAACATGATAAACTGACGCCAAGTGATATTCGGTATATCACTTATTTATACATGAATTTATCAAATAAAGAAATTGCATCGCTTTTAAACATTACACCGCAATCTTGCAGGAAACGTAAGGAGCGACTTTCTAATAAGTTAAATATTCCCGGTAACACTACACTTCATAACTATTTATCCATGATATAATTTCTGTGTCACACTAAAAGAACAGTAGTGTCACGGAATGTCACGCTTAAAATAGGGTGCTAACGATTCGTTGTATCTATATTTATCGCCCTAACTTAAATACAAGATATTATGAAACAACGAATTACTTTACTATTTTTTTTCTTAAGCGTTATTATTTCAATCAAAGCCACTGCTCAAATTGAATTTGAAGGAGCAAACGCTTATGGACAATTACTTGATGTTACTTATAGTAAAACGCAAGAAGATGTCATTTATGCGCTTACCTTAACGAATCATATTGTAACGTCTACGGATGGTGGTGATACTTGGACTGTTTTGTATTCAGACCCTTTAGATAATTATGCAAGATTATTAGATCTTAAACTTATTAATGAAGGGGCTGCATTAAGTTTTAATGTTAGAGCAGAAGGTACTGATTACAACAAGATAATCATATTTGATTTAGCTACAGCTTCTATTGTGCAGACGTTTTCACCACCAAACTCATATGAATTTGATATTTTAATTGAATCCTATGATATTTCAAATTCTAATAATGATGTGGTGTTAATGCATACGACCTATTCTTTGGCAGGTGCCTATACTCATGAGGTGTTTTATACTTCTAATGGTGGTTTAAACTGGAGCTCTGTTTATTTTAGTACTATTAACGATCATGTTGCTGTAAACAATGTAAGTATTTCTCCTAGTGATGATAACAAGCTATTTCTTATGCGAGGTGGTTCTACAACTAGAGAGTTAGGTGGAGTCTTTGTTTCCTTAGATGCAGGACAAACTTGGGAAAATAAAATACCAGGAAACACTTATGATGCTATAGCTTTTAACCCAGATAATTCAAATGATATATTATTGGGAACGGGTTATGGTTACGACACTCATATAGAAAACTTATACCGTTCTTTAGATGGCGGATCTACTTGGGCCATTGTACCTATTACGTGGACCACAATGTCTACTGATAATATTAATAAGATTGAGTTTAACCCAACCAATGCTAATGAAATCATCGTTTTAGAAGAAAATGAAATGGTTGTGTCTTCAGATAATGGAGCTACTTGGGAAAACTATGTTTATAGCGAAATAGATCCAGAAGCCTATTACTATGGTCTAGCAGCATCTTATAATCCTTTTGTGGCTAATGAACTCTTAATTACAACTAATTTTTATCCATTCTTAACGACAGATGGAGGTTTAACGCTTAGTAAATTAGAAAACCCTTTTATTAATTCAACAGGAACTATTGCCGCTTTCTCTTCTGAGAGCGAAAATCACGTTTATCACGGTATGCGTTTAGGTTACATGCATAAAGATTTACAAAATGATACTGAAGAAGGCTATTTTCTTCAATCGTTAACTCAAGGATTTGGATCTGGTGTAAAAGTGTTTGCTGATCCTGTTGTACCTGGTCGTGTATTTATCGGTAATAGATCATCGAATACATCATATATTAACGTGAGTTCAGCACATGGTGCAGATTTAAAATTGATTGCGAGTTCAATGTTCTTCTTAATTTTAGAGGACGTATCTACATCTATTGCCAACCCAAATATTAGTTGGATATCTACAGGTATAGAAGTACATAAAGTAGATTTAACCGATTTGGATAATATTATTGATGAGAATATTGCTGTCCCTGATTTAGGCGAGGTTATAACGGCAGTACAAGTAGATAGTGATGCTGCAACTACTATTTTCATTGCACAAGGTGTTGATTTTTATAAATCGACTGATGATGGTGCCACTTGGAATATAAGTACTGTTGGTTTAGAAGCTTTAGAAGTTGGTGATCATTTAATAGTCGATATAGAGCAAAACCCTTTAAATGCAAATCAGTTGTTGTTATCTACTACTGCAGGTATCTATTTATCTGAAGACAAAGGAGATTCTTGGGTTTCTATTTCAACAGAATTTACGGATAACGTTGCCTTTTCATCTGTTACAGAGAATACCATAGTAGGAGTTACACATTACTCTGATGGATTTAACGTGCCGTTGCCAGTGGCCAAAGCAAAAATTATCATCAGCACGGACTTAGGAGGTACTTGGACTGAAATATCACCAGGGAGGTTAAACTATCCTTTTACAGAGTCTTCTGCATTTATTTTTACTGAAGATGCAGTAAGTGTTTATTTGGGAGTACACGATTTAGGTTTAATAAAATATGATATTGATTTAGAAACCTTATCCGTTAATTCTGAAATATTAAATGATACCCCAATTCAATTATACCCAAACCCAACCAAAAATAGCTTTTCAGTACACAGTGATGCTAACGTAATAGCTGTTACTATTTATACTTTAACTGGTCAAGACGTTAAAACTGTTAAGAACCCTAATGATGAGATTAATGTTAGTGATTTATCACCAGGAGTATATTTGGTAAATGTAAAAACGACTAAAGGTAGTATTACTAAGCGATTACTAAAGTCTAATTAGTGTTATAAGCTTTCCCTAAAAGTTTTATAGCTTATTAGTTTTTGTATCACTTAAGAACTGAAATTGATTAGGAACCCATTTTATGTAATGATCATCTCATTATTTAGAATAGGGTTCCTTTCTATATCATATAGTTTGTGGTTCTATATACTATATTTAATTTCACAAGGACTTAAAAAACAATGCAACTTCTTCTTCAAAGATAACCATCGGAATACACCGTAATAGATTATTAAAGTTTTAGATAGATTATTCAAATTTTGTTGTTACTTCAAGAATAATTCGATTTTTATTGATTTAATATTAATTCACTTAAATAGATAAAAAAAGCTCATATGAAAAATAGGAGCTTTTTTTTATAAACGTTCTGCATTATAATCACTACTACATAAATATAAGTTGCGTAAGTATATATATAGGTAATAAAATAATTAATGAGAATTTAATCATATACCCAAAAAAGCTGGGCATTTTAATCTTATGATCTTCGGCAATAGATTTTACCATAAAATTAGGTCCATTACCAATGTAGGTTAATGCACCAAAGAAAACAGCACTTGTCGCTATAGCACTTAGAATACTTTCTGCTACATTAGCAACCAATGGAATACTATCAGCATAAGGAATGCTTGAAGCTACACTATGAAAAGCTACAGCCGTTGGTGTATTATCTAAAAAGGCACTAAGAAAACCTGTAGCATAATAGTAGTGCCAAGGATCAGTAAGTCCCATATTTGGGGCGTGTTGACTTAGAAATATTAGGGTTGGTGTCATAGTAATAAATATACCAATGAATACAACAGCAACTTCTACAATAGGTCCCCAAGAAAATTTGTTACTTTCTCGTATTTTATTTGGTGTTGTAAAGTAAGCAAGTGCTGTTAATGCTATTAAAACAATTTCTCTTAAATGCTTAAGCCAATAGGGAGCATTTTCTTCACCCATTTCAGGAATTACATCATGATTAATAAAGGCTACAGAAAAAACAACACCTAGTAAAAAAATGAAATTAATAGCACCTGTAATACGTATAGGTTTTATTTCGGTTGCATCAGCAGATAAGTTTGCTGCAGGTTCTTTTTTATAATAGTAAGCGTCAATAAAATAATAAGCTGTAAGCAATAATACACCTACAAAAGCCCATTCTGGTAATAAACTAAAAAACCAAGTAAAACTAGCGCCTCTTAAATATAGCATAAGTAATGGAGGATCTCCAAGCGGAGTTAAAAGCCCACCACAATTGGCTACTGCAGCTATAAAAAATAGAATAGTATGTACACTAAATTGTCTTTGTTTGTTAATATTTATAACAGGTCGAATTAATAACATGGCAGCACCAGTAGTTCCCATAAAAGAGGCGAGAAGAAATCCAATTCCTAAAAAAAAGGTATTTACTTTTGGTTTTGCTTTTATATCTCCACTTAGGTGTATACCGCCTGTAATCACAAATAAAGATGTTAATAGCACAATAAAAGGCAGGTAATCTCCCAATATCTGATGCTTTAAATGTTCAGTGAGATCCATGTGTACTAGATAGTATATTGTAGGTACACTCAGCACTGTAGAAATAATTAATTTGTTCTTATTATTTTCCCACCAATGCTCAGCAATTAATGGTCCGACGGCTATTGCTAATAAGATTATAAAAAAAGGAATTGAGGGCCAAAGAGGGATTTCTGTGGCTAACTCAGGGTTACTATTTATTAACAACATAGGGTGTGTTTTAATGGACTATTTTATGTAGTACTAATTTAAGTATTTTAACTTAAATGATCTTGACATTGAATATTTAATTTTAACACTTTTGATTAAAAAATTAATTTATTTAATAATTGTTTTCTAAATGTTAAGATTTAAGTGTGTTTTAAGTTTTTTATTAATATTTCGTTCTTTCTAAAACACTTTTAATTTCTACATGTTTACAATATCCCTGAAAACAGTTAGAAATATTTAACGCTATTACTCCAACTTTGTATAAAATAAAAAAATACAATTATGGATTTTAAAACAATGTTACAATTACCAGTATTAGATACTAATGCCGTTTTAAAGATAGTTCAAGAAATAGCAGACATAGAAAGAAAAGAAGATAGACCTCGTATGCCTAAAGTTTCAATATCTACACATTCAGGTAGTGCTTCTGGTTTTTTTGTAAATCATGATGCCGAAAAGAAAGTTGTTTTATTATGTGATATTTATGATCGTGATGCACAATTTCAATATATAGAAGTAAATTCAATTTCTTCGATCTCTTTGAGTAACATTAATAAGTATGGTTACCTTTTATCGGATGGGAAAATTCCTTTCGTACCAAGCGCAGATGAAATTCCTACTGTACTTCAACTTAAAAAAGATATAAAAGCGTTAGAATTAGAAGTTAAAGCAGTTTTAGAAAAAGAAATTTCTATAGTTTATATCCATGAAGGTACTCCCGAAGATCTTGATAAATTTTATGCTTTAAAAATAGTTTCGTTATTAAAAGAAACGCTTTCTAGTATAGCAGCTGATAATTTAGCAAAAGAAGCATTTTCAGAATCTATTTCAACAATAAATTTTAATTTAGGTAGCGAAAATAAATCAAGTTTAGAAAAAGATGTACTTTCGATTACTGTAGATACATCTAAAGGTTTAAAAAGCTTCCCGAAGGCAAAAGAATTACAAACACAAATAGAAAAGCAATTGTAAAAACACGAATGATATGAAAGAATTAAATGTAATTCAGCGTATAGAATTAAGAATTAAAAAAGACGAACATAAAGAAGAGCTATTTAAGCTTTCGCAATGTGATTATAGCTTTTCGTCTACATACTATCCAAACGAAGAACAAGAAAGAGGGGTAGATGTAAATTTATCTGGCGCTATGAGGAACGAGATGAGCACGCTATTTTTAGAATGGTTATCTCATAAACCAGGCGATTGGTCAGGTAGTTTGAAAATTTATTATCAAAACCAAGAAGAACCTGTTGTTAGTTTTGTATTTGATAATGCTATAATTCATAATTACAGTCAGTCATTTTCAGAGAACAATGTACAGTCTCAAGATTATTACTTTAGTGCGATATTAACAGGTGTCGTTTTAAATGATGTAAAACTAAATTAAGCACAACATATTACAATAAAAAAAGCCTTTAAGAGATAAATCTTAAAGGCTTTTTTATTTCAGATATCAAAAAATATTGAAGTATACAAAAAGGGAAAGCGTATTACGTTTTCCCTTTTTGTATTGATACTTAGACGTTATAAAAAAAATATAATTCTATAAGTTGTTTTCTAAATACTCACGAATGGTTAAATCTATAAAATAACCACTGTGGTGCCCTCCCCAACATGCTGTTAATGAAAATACGCCATCTTCTAATTTTAATTCTTTTTTAGCTTCAGCACCTTCGTTTGGGATGCAATAGACTTCAATAGCGTTTATACTTTCTGCGACAGCTTCTTTTCCCATGTCGTCTTTGCAAACTAATTTTAGTCCGTCTGTAAGGCGTTGTAAACATACACTTGGTACAAATTTAATAAAATCCATTTCAAAGGTATCCCAATTGATATTTATTGGTAATTCTTTACCAACAATCTCATTAATTTCTTTTTGGTAATTTCCTAAATATTGGTCTTCTATTGATTTTGCAGCTCTTTTTTCCTGTAATCCCATAATATGTGGTTTTTAGTTTTATTAATGTCTCAAAGGTATAGGATGTATTAATAGTAAAAACACCACTATTAAGGGAATGTGCAAACTCACTGAATTCCGTGAGTATTTGCTACGCGTGTTATGCTACATTTATTTTTTAAACAAAGAAAGGATGAAAATTACAATTATAAGTATTATTTGTATTCTAATTATAGGACTTATTGTTGCAGGCTGTGCAAATTACATCGGAATTCCTAAAAAGAAAGCTGCTGCTAATTTAGAAGAATATTTACAAAAAAAATATAAAGGAAGACTTACCTTTAGTGATTTAAGCTTGTTTTTCAATGCAGCAACTATGGATCCTAATATGTATGGTATGCTTATCTATGATAAGGACATCCCTGAAATTGAATTTTATACACATCTTAATCTAAAAAACATATTAGAAAACGACAGCTTGCCAATGTACCCTACTGTAGATTCAATGACTGTTGACGATTTATATAAAGGTGCCGTAAAGCGCTATGAAGCGAGACAAGCTGTTAAAGCCGATTTTAAAAATGAAATTCCTGAAATACATTTTTCTACAGAAATTATTGATTTAAATTTTAAGGCAGATGTAAAACCAAATGAACTAGAAGCTATCGTGGCACGTTTTATAGATCGGTTAAGTCAATCTATAGAAGAGTTAGATTCTGCATATCAATTTAGTTTACGGATTAGAACAGCGAGTCATCCAGAAGGTTTTATGATCATTCCGCTAGAAGTTGAAGATAGTAAATGGCAAGCTAACCCAATGTTATTGTCCGAAAAAGCAGTGGGTTTTGAAACTTTAAAAACAATGATTCTAAAAAATATACAGGCAAAAATAGAAATACCATACCCTTATTTTAAAATTACTGAAAGCAGCAAAATTTATATGGATAAATCTTCTTTGTCTAGAGGTGCTTGGATACAATATTTAGAAGATAAAAGAATTGTAAATAATAGAAAAGAGAAATGGAGAAATCCACAGACCGGAATTTATGTTGTCTATTTTGATTTAGATACCAAATTTATTTATCGAGGAGAATTGCTAACAGAAGAAAATGATAAAGATTCTTACGTTGAAGAACTAAGACAATTAATAAAGACGGTAGAAGCAGAGGGGATAAGAACAAAATAAATGATCTTTTAGTGTAAATAAAAGCGGCTTGAAAGTGGTATTCAAGCCGTTTTTATATTAATCAAATAATCCAGATTCTATAGCGTATTTTACAGCTCCGGTTGTGGTTTTAGAGCCTGTTTTTAAAAGAATATTTTTTCGGTGTGTCTCTACGGTATTAACAGAAATAAATAACTTTTCTGAAATTTCTTTAGACGTTAGCTCATCTGCCAAAAGCGCTAATACTTCTTTTTCACGAGGCGAAAGTTCTATGTTTTTATACTTTTTACGTTCAAAAACACTTTCCATATAACGTTGCTTAATCAATTCTGAAAAATATTGTTCATTACCTAAAACGGTAAGCACTGCTTTTTGTAACTCTTCTTTACTCGTAAATTTAGGTACAAATCCATCTGCACCTTTCTGAATGACTTTATGTACCGTTCTGTGGTTATCTAGCATACTCAGCATTATAATTTTTACACTCGTATGTTTTTTCTTAATCTCGGTAAGTAACTCTATGCCGTCCATTTTTGGCATACTAATATCACTTATAATTAAACCAATTTCAAACTGATTGAGTAATCTAATTACTTGTTTGCCTTCGGTAGCTAAATGTATCTCACCAATTTCTTCCATATCGCTTAATATGGTATTTATGCCTTCTAAAAACATAAGATGATCGTCTGCTATAATGATGTTTGTTTTCTTCAAAATCTTTAAATTATAGGAATATTTATGGTAATCGATGTTCCGTTACCAGGACTACTATCAATATCTAAATCACCTTCAACTTTGTGTAAACGTTCTTTAATATTACGAAGTCCTATACCTTGTTTTTTATTCTTTTTAAAGCCTTTACCATTGTCATTTATTACAATATTTAAATGGTCTTCATGCTTGGTCAATTGTACGTCTGCATGTGTAGCCTCTGCATGTTTTAAAATATTATTTATAAGTTCTTGCACAATACGATAAGCATCTGCAAGAAGTAATTCTGGTAATTGATCGATTTCTTCTTCAGGAAAAAAGAAGGTCTGAATTTCGATAGGTGATTTTGTTGAGATTTGATCAATAAAATCATTTAAGAAACTGGTAAATCCTATTTTCGAGAAAGAGAGAGGATGTAGTTGATGAGAAAGACTACGTACATCTACACAAGCACTACTTATAGCTTTTGCTATTCTATTTGATTGTGATTGATCGTGATTACTTTCAACATAATGTTCAAAAGCTATTTTTATTCCTGCTAAATCACTTCCTATGCCATCATGTATTTCTCGTGCTAATCTAGAGCGTTCTTCATCCTGGCCTTCTTGGTAACGCTCAATAACAGATAGTTTATGATCCTTCATCATTTCACTAATCTTTTGCTTGGCATTTTCTTCCTGTTGTAGGCTTAATTCTTTTTGCACACGCAAACGTTGAATATAGAAAAGTCTTAAAATTATTAAGGTTAGTAACACTAGGCCAAACCCAGCAATAAGCACATTTCTAATTAATTTTTGTCGTTTTACAGTCAGCTCTACTTTTTGCAACTCGGCATCACTTAATTTTTGCTCTTTTTCTAAAAGTTGAATGCGGGTTTCCTTTAATTCGGTTTCGTAACGTTCTTGAATGTTAGCGACATATTTTTCTTTGTCTAGTGAGTTTTGTTCTTCTCCAGTAATAACCCCTTTTTGATAAAATTTTAAAGCATTTTCGTAATCGCCATCTTCTTCGTAAAGTTGTGCTAAATTTTTATAAATATCAGAATTATAAAGCTGAAGCGATTGGTTTTGGCCTATAGATAAGGCTTTTACAAAGGCTGCAATAGCTTCTTTTCTATGTCCTAATTTACTTTCGCATAATCCTAAATCATTTAATACAATAACAAGATCTGAATTAAATTTAAGGGCTTCTAAAAGCGACATTGTTTTGCGTAAAGCAATCACTGCTTCTTTACAACGGCCTTCTTCAACAAGCATTTGCGAAAGGTTAATATTAACATAAGCAATTACGGCTTTATTACCTTCTTTTTCTCTGTAGCCTAAAACCGTTTGGTAATGTTCTCTTGCTTGGTCAAATTTCCCTTCTTCTTTTAAAATATTAGCAAAATTAAATAAGGTAGTAAGTACCCCATCATCATCGCCCAACTCTCTGTAAAGATTTGCTGCACGATCTAAGTTTTCTGCGGCTTTTTTATATTCTTTTTGAAGTAAATAAAGTGTTGCTATATTTTGATAGGCATTGGATTCTTGTACTTTATTCTTTGTTAGTTTAGCATAATTTAAACACTGAATAAAACTATCCATAGCTTCAGGATATTGCCCTAGGTTTTTGTAGCCTAAGGCTAATATATTATAGCAAGCTGCTAATCCTTTTTCAACTTTAACAGCTTTAAGTAAGGTAATTGCTTCGGTAGTGTACGTTATAGTACTTTTATAATCGCCTGAAATATTTCCTAAATTTCCTAAAGCATACAAGGCGCGAGCCACTTGTAAGTCCATTTCTAAAGCTTTACTCTGTTCTAACCATTTTAAAGCTGCTTTTTTAGCGACTTGTGGGCTTTTATATAGATTATTGCTGTAAACAATAGAAAGTGAGTCTATTTTTGATGTATTCTGTGTTGTTTGTGCAACAACGACATTAAATACGTTCAAAAAAAAGAATAAAATAAGTAGGTTATATTTTGAGTGAATTTTCATTTGACGAGCGAAATTAATGACTTTTAAACGAAATAGTCTGCTCTTATTCTAGTTTTCATTTCATTTAACATTTCTAGCTCTCCGTTTTCAAATTCTATATTTCGTTTAGAAATGCTTTCTAGTAAATTATGTTGAAGAAAGATATCCTCTTTATGATGTTTTTGTGCAATTTCTAAATGCTCTAATAGGGCCGTTTCAGACGGATTGTCTTTACTTAAATACATGGCATTGTATTTTGTGTAATCTTCTACATTATCCAAACCTTTATCCATGTTTTTTATAGCTCTTAACATGACATGATATTGGTCTTTTGGGAAATTAATAAATGTTTTTTTAGGATAACTTTGCAATAGATTTTTATACGCAATTTTAGCATCTTTATATCTTTTATCTTGTTGTAAAGTATTGGCATAATCAAAATCTAGTTGCCAATCTCTGGCTTCTGGCACCTCTTTTTTGATGGTTTCACAAAGGGCAATAGTTGTTTTATTATCAAAACCTGCTGTTAAACAATCTAAGGCTAATTTTAAATAACAGGCTTTGTTAGTTGAAAGCTCTGCTGCCATTTTTAAAGATTCTGCCCCAGCAGTATTATCTCTTAACATCCATTGAATGAATCCGTTATTTCTGTACTCACTGAATGTTGTTGGGTTATCTATTAAATCATCGGCAGTGGCTTTACCTAATTCTTCTGGGTGTTCTAAAAACGTATAATAACAAATCCATTGAAAAACAGGTTTTAATTCTGTCGGTAACTGCTCTTGCTCAAAATTATAAATGGCGTATTTATGGCATTCTTCGTAATCTCCCATTTCTACAAGTACTTCAATACACATATTCATTGTACTAAAATAATCCGAATCATCATCCTCATAAAAGTTGATTTCTTCTTGCATATCTTCAAAAAAGGCCGTGTAATTATGGTTTATTCTATGAATATTCATTCGTAAATTATACAACCAAGGCGCAAAAGAATGTTTTGGTAACGGAAAATCTGCAAGCGCTTCATTAATCACCTCTAGCGCTTCATCAAATCTATGTAATCTAAATAATGCTCGTGCTTGAAAAAATAAGGTTTTAAGCGTTGGTGTTTCTCTGCGATGAAACTGTACAACGATATCTAAAATACCTTGCCAGCTTTCTATTCTACCATTAACCTCTAGTAAATATTGTAAATATTCACTCATTCTTAATCCGTTTCTAAAAGCCTCGTGGTAGGCAACTCCTGTTTGGTTATAGTCTTTGTCAAGGAAATAAGATTTTGCTTTTAGAACATGAAGTAACGGGTTTTTAGGGTTTAAAGCTAAACCGCGTTCTACACAAGCCTCAATAGTTGGTTTGTGTTTTGTATGATAATATCCTGCATTTCCTATCAACACATATTGATGCTGTGCCGATTGCCAACCTGAGTTTGCTAAGGCTTTCATATAGGTTTGATACTCCTCAAAATTGCTGTAGTTTTCCTCTGGAAATTCCGGTTCAGGCGGTGTTGCTACTATTTGAGATACAAAATCATATCTCATAAAATTCTTAGCAAAATCAGCTAATAATAAGCGTGTGTGATCTGTTAAATCGAAATGTTTCCATTCTTTATCCCATAGCTTTTTTATTTCTGCCGACCATTTTGACCAAATCTCGACTTGTATCATTGCTAGGTTTTTACCAGCTTGATCTAAACGATCATCTAATTGTAAGCCTTTTAGAACCGTTTTATTATGGGTAGCCGATGCTAAATCTAATAATTCAAAACAATCTGCTTCTTCGGAAGATGCGCATAACTGTTCTAACTGAGCCGATTGAATATCCCAAAGTAATAAACGTGCTTCTGTTAACGCAGGATAACATTCTAAAACATATTTAAGTGTGATAATAGCTTCTTCAAATCGTTTGTCTTCTTGAAGTTTTAACGCGTAATGGATATGTAAGGTTTCATTATATGAATACGTCATTAATGCCGTTTCATATACCCATTCTTTACACTCTTTATAGTAACTACAAACATATTCGTAATCGGAAGGTAATACTTCATTTATATCTATTAAAGCTTGTAAATAAGACTCCATAACGTCCATATTCATTTCTTCAAAAGCACCAAGATAAAGCATGTAAATACGATAATATCTGGCATTATCGGCAAGATTGTTATCTCCTAATACGTCAAAATTTTCTTGAATATTGCTTATTACAGATTGTAAAGGCGCATAAAGGTTAGCTTTATAAAGTGCTTCTGCATGCTCAATTTGTTTTATAACTTCTCTTCTTGTTAAACTCATTTTTTCCATGTTTTAAACCAGTCGGCATGTTCTATATGTAAACGTTGGTAGCAGTCCCAAAGCGTCGCTGTTCCTGGAAATTTACTCACATCTTGTTCTGTTGCTCCCAAAGCGTATTCGTCTCCTAAACATACGTTACGATGAAAATCACTCCAACTAGAAAAGGTCGATTTTATAGTGTCATTAGCTTCTTCTAAACGTAAAATCATTTCATCTGTATCCATAAAACCTAATACGTGACCTAAACGCATTTGAAAAATATAAAAGGCCATTTCGTACCCCATAAGTTTTTCTTTTTTTAGACTAAAGCGGTATTTCCATACCATTTTATAAATGCCTTTGGTTCTTGGGCTTTCTTCGGCATTATATTTGGCATCAAAATCGGTTGTGGTAATCATACGAAACTCTGAAGCCAATTTTTCAAAATTATGAGATACCATTTGTCCGTTTTCATAGCGTTGTAAACTATTGCGTAAGTGCAAACCAGATTTTATGCCAAATAAACTTAAAAGGCGTTTGGCTTGCTTTACATGCATTTGGTTTTCTAAATCGAAACCAGACCAACTTGTTAAATCTGCGTTTTTATAATTTTTCTTTAAAATCAAGGCCGATAAATTTAATTGGTCTTGTATTTCGGGTGTGATCTCTTGTGTCATTTTCTAAGCGTTTAAATCATCAACGACTTGTAATAAAGCCGTCGTTAAATCTTCTGAATAGGCTCCAGATTTTGCCATTGCCTGTAATCCCATGCCATATGAAGCTGCCATTTGAGTACCTTTTACTAAGTGTACAAATAAACTTCGGCAAAGATTTCCGTAGGTTTCTTGTGCTGTTCCTGGCGCTAAATTGGTGTTTAGTAAAGTCATATAAAGTGCTTGCCCCATCCGTACTTGCATTCCTGTTTCATCATCAAGTAACCAGGTTTTAAATTCTTCTATTTTTTCATCCAAAGGCTGTAAAAGTTCGGTGTCGTAACTTCCAGTTTCACTATAATGTTCTAGATTATGAAGTACAGCATCTACATATTTTTGGTTAATTTCTGTAACTTCCATTTCAATTGTAATGGTTTGAGAGTTATTAACAGCTGTGGGTGTTTCTGTGGTTGTTTCTTCTTTAAAATGAAAATTATAAAAAGCTTTAATAGCAGTTACTAATTCTGTTTGATCATTAAAATCGGCTATTGTACTTTGACTATAATCAGAAAGATATTTAGTGGTGTTTACGTTTAGTTTATCTTTTTTTAACGCCCCTAAAAAGTCGGTTAAATACACTTCAATTTCTGTTGAAATTTCAGCTAAAGCGACATTTTCAGAAGCTTTAATTTTACATTTTTTATGAAAAGTGATGATACGATTGATCGCCTTATCTAAAAAATAACTAAGGTCATCTTCACGATCATTAAAATAGGTAGCTGTCCTTACGCCTTGGGTTGTTAAAAGATTAGAAACCCAAACGGCTTCTTGTCTAGAACTGTAATAAAAATCGCCTAAATAATTAAACCACGCTTGAATTATATTTAGTTCTAACGGACGCGCTTCATTGATATAATGTCCGCCAGCAAACGTGTTACAAATTTTGGCCACACAAGCATCAATACTTTTAAGAGCGCCAATTTCGTTTACACGAGAATAATTTCCTGGTTCCGCACATAACGTAATGAGCGTTTTTGTGATTAAAGGCAAGTTTTGTTTTCTAATATCATCTCTAACATCTCTGGTAGAATAGGCCATTTCTAACAAATACAATTGTAAAATCTCTTGTTGTTCTGCGTTGTATAAATTAAATAATTCCTCGCGAGCATCGTAAAACGTACGAACTAAAAACTGATTTAATGGATTTTTAATACTTTCTTTAGTAAAACCATGAAGGAACCCCTTTAAGTTATCTTTAGTTTGAAAAACGTTTTTAATTAAAAATTCACCCGTCATTTGAAAACCCTTGTGATCAAAACGCATTATAGGAAGTTTGCCTTGGCGTTCTTCAATCAATAGATCTGAAAAAATGGTATTGTATGTTTCTGTTTGGTTTTTAATACCTGTTTCTGGATGGCATGTATTAAACCAAAACGGAATGCATTGCAGCGGAAGTGCTTCTGCTGTATTTTCTGTGAAAATGAGTTTGCCATAATCTTTAAAAGCTTCCGTATAAAAATTACTTCCGCCATCGGCAGTTAACCAATCTATAAATCTTAAATAGCAAACGTCTAATTGTTCTTGTGGTATGTTTTTATCACGATTATTAAATAATAAGGTATCGCCAGCATCCCAAACTTTAGGACCTAAAGCAGCAATTAATGGGTAGAAACCTTCAGCCGTTTTTAAATTAAGTAATTCTAAACTTTTAACGTCTCCAAAAATCAAGCGTTCTTTTATCGCTTTATGTGCTTCATAAATAACTTCTAAGCTATTATAATAATAGGCTGCTAAATCAGTGGTAAACCAAGGCAGCATTAAATCGTAAGCACCAGTAACGTATACGCGACCGACGGGTAATATACGATGAAATTGAGTGATGAATTTACTCCAATCATTCTCAAAAAAATACTGAACAAAATCGTTGTTTATTTTGAACGGAAATTTAGTAATCGTTTTATCTGACTGGACAACGGAATATGTTTCGTTTAAAATTTGATATCTAATACAAAACTGAATTAAAAAATCGGAACTCAATACATCTCGAATATCAAAAATCCGGTCGATTAAAAAGCGGGCGATAGGAAGAGAGGCTTCCGATTCACTTTGTACGAGCATTTTTAAAACCTGAAAAATTTGTGTTTTTAAATCTTCAGAAACGGCATCGGTTTGTAAATAACTTAGACTAAAATTTAAAAACTCGACGAGCTTATTCGTGCTTTTTTCATCAGGAAATAATCCTTTTTGTAATAGTGGGTACCAAGACCCAATAAGCTCTAAACCTTCCTGTTCATTGGCAAAAACCTTAGGGTGAAAATAGAGGTGTTGCGCTGTGTTTTCTGTGAATTCATCAGTTACACCTTCGTGTTTACTACTGTTTACAGTATTTCTGTAAACATCGGTATCTGTAGCGTCCATTATCTCTAAAACTTGAAGCATTGCTTTTACTTCAGGTGGGGCTAATGATTCTAACTTTAATTTTGGTACTATTTTTTCTTTAAAAATCGCAGACATGTGCTGGGTATTATTCAAATTATATTGTAATGTGTTTTATTCTTTTTAAGATGATTCTATTCGACGTAAAACCATTCGTTTTCTTCAATTTCGCCTTCGTTACCCATTAAACTTTTCAAGAAGGTATTTAAATCTTCGGCTTCAATATATCCAATTTCTTGATCTGCACCATAACGAATAATTTGTCCGGCTTTTCCTTTTGTATTTGGTGCAAAATCGAAAGCTAAAAAATTACCATTTTGTAAATCGAAAAACGGAATCCAATAGGGTGTGGTGTACATTAACAAGGCTTTACCTTGGTTGGTTGAGTAGGTGTCTAACAGGTCTTCTTGCGTCCATTCATCGTAAATATCTTTCCATTGTTTCCATTCTTTATATATAGCTTCTGCGCCCATTATAGCACATCTATCAATACCATTATGCAACGTTAAGTATTCTTTTATTATTGTAGGAAAAGGAAAACCGGCCTCTTTTTCAAATTGAGCAAAAATGGCATCATTGTTAATTGGTGGCTTTAACTTTAATCTTTTTTCTGTAATTAAAGCGATAAAAGATTGTGTAACCTCTTTCATATTAATTTCAGCTTCTAACTGAATAAAAGGCTTTAAGAAATCGGCTTTTTCTTTTGCTAATTGTTCTGCTATAAATTGATTAGGAATAAATTCATTAATAAAAGCACCTGTGTTGTCTTGAAACGTAATATCTTTAAAATTAGAAACAGGCTGAGAACTATACAAACTCGTACTAAAGTTATAAACAGATTCTACAAAATTTTTAACGACGTCATCACTTCTAAAACGCTGAATATTTATAAACCATGCTTTAAATAGTGGCGTATTTTCTATTTCAAAAGTAGCAACAGTTCTGTCTTCTAAAAATCCAATTCCGTAAAATTTGGTATTAAATTTATAATCTGGTGTAATAAGTGATAGTTTGAATAATTTTTTCCCAGAGCGGGTTTCAATAGCCTCTAAAAGTGCATCTCTAAACGTAAAAGAATTCTTGTAATGTTTTGGATCTTCAAGAGTTGGAAGTGTCTCTATTTTGATAGGTTCAAAATTGAAATCATCCCATTTTAATAATTTGAAATCTTCTGAATACGTTACGTAATTATTCATGTTTTCTTAATTTTTGGCAATGCTAAAGTACTCTAGAAAACTAAAATTTTTATCCCTGAAACTAGTGATTTTATAAAAATGAAGGTATTGGTTTAAAACCTAATCTTACTTTTTAAAATGTCTTCTAATAATGGAAATTGTGTTGGTTCAATTTGACTGACCTGAATTCTTATCTTTTTTTCTTTTTCATCCGGGGTTTGATAGGTGATAATCATAACCTTTCTCTCAACAACATAAGATTTAAGGGCACTATAAGACACCTCTTTTTTACCTATAATTCCGGCTTGAAATACAAAGTGATGTTCTGAAAATTTAAACACTTTAAGATTTTTGTTGAAGGCATATAGACTAAAAAATATTATACAAAATGCTATTGGAAAGACTATTTCTATTGATGTCGCTTGTAGAGTTATTAGGCTTAGTCCTATCATAAATAGTGCAAAAATCAAAGGTTTGTTTTTTGCTTTAGAACTTAGTTCAATTTCAGATTTAGTGTTTGTTTTGTGCATACGTTATAATATATCTTCTTAGATATTTTTATTATGGTTTTATAAAATCAATTTTGAAGTTTCTCTATGCATTCTCGTCTAGGGCCGTAACTTCCGTGAACAGATTTGAATGTTGTATCTAATTTTTGAAGTAAATTCTCGTAAGAAAAACCAGGTAACTGGTCGAGACAGGTAATCATTACATGCTTTTGAGGTTTTAAATCTTGATGATGAATGGCATCAGAACTTAAAGCATAATTAAGTAATTCTGGATCTAAAGCTTGTGTTCTAAACTCCCCTTGAAACTCGTTAGTTACATTCGCTTCATTTTCATTATTCTGAAGTGAAACAGGTTTTATGTTAGACATTGGTCCGTTGCCATGTCGTGTTTGGTAACAGCGCGTTATGTAATAAATATCTATTTCTACTTCAGCTTTTAAATGTGTTTTTATAAGCTGAATAGCGTTTTTAGACGTGGTATAACTCCACGTGGTATGCGGATGAAAACCATGTTGTGTATCTAATAAAATACCTTGACTGCCTTCAAAAATAAAATGCTCGAATGTTTTTTTTAACTCTGAAAGAGAGGTTAAACTATAATACTTTTTAATATCTAAACAACTGTCAGTAAAATAATCTTCGTTGTAATCTTTAAGTTCGTTTTTGTAATAATCTTGAATCGATTTTGGCTGACTTTCTAGTTTCGTTTCATAATACAATTTTATACTTTCTAAACGTTGTTTTAAAATCCATTGAAATTGTAAGTCGTTAGCATAAAGATATACTTCTGCTTTATTTCTAGCGATGGTTGTACCGAAACCCAAGCCGCAAGAGCCGTGATTTTGTTGTTTTTCAATCGCTCTATTATAAGCAATATCGTAAAACGTAGTAATCATCGCCAATGGATGAAAATACAATTTTGGCTTGTAGGTTTTTAAGAAATCACCTTCGTCTAAAATGGCAGGAGGAAATAGGGTAGTGTGCTCCGAATAATAAGTTGGCACACCCAATAAAGTCCCAGAACCAAAATTACTGAACGTATGGGTAAGCGTGTCTGTACTTACTGTATGCCCAATTTGATGACCTCCTGAAAACCGAACCACTACACTTTCTTTAGGATTTTGTGATGCCAGGAAATCGGTCGTTAACCCTTTTCCAGCATCACCAAAACCTAAATCTATAACCAAACTACACTTTGTCATTTATAGCATATTTTCTACTTCTGTAGTGTCAGAAGACGTATTTGTATTTATTGTAGCACTATATGGTTTATGATTTTGAATCACCACCTCTGCAATACGTTTTGCTACGGTTTTAAAATCAGGAACTTCTATAAAGTTTTCTCCCAAAAGTGTCTTCCAATTACCTTTACGACTATCTTGTTTTGACCATTCGTTATGCTCTAAATGCATATGGAAAACATTATATTTTTCTTGTGCTTCTGTAATAATAGCTTCTGTAGTTATGGTTTCTGCTTCATTTGTACAGGTATATCTTTTAATGATTTCGGCTGGAATAGTAGGGAAAACAGGTTCATCTCCAATAGTGAATAAAAAGCCTTTTTGTTGTCTTTTTTCCCAACAATCAATAGCGGTATGACGTGCAGCAAACAAATGTGCCAAGTTATACCCTTCTTGATTGTTTCCTCCACCGCCACCTTCTAAATAGACGCGTGTTAACCAACGGTCTAACAATTCTGCTGATGATTCAAACTGTCCAACTTGTAAAGGTGCTCTATCATAAATAAAATCTCCAATGCCTAAAAATAGTACTTGCGGATCTTCAATTCCAGCTTCCATTAATGAGCCAATAAGATCTGGTAAGGCTTCTTTTACAATATGTTCTGGTACAAAACCCATACTTCCAGTCACATCTAGAGCGACAATAATAGATACTGTTTCTGGATGCTCTTCAGAATCTCTTGATTCTCTGACAAGTGCTTTTGTAGGATCCATTTCTGGATCTATGTGTCTGGATGTAAATATTTCTTCTCTAGACTTGTTACCATAGTCTTTCATTTTCCGTAAACGCTTATAGGCGTCGTTACTAAATCTTCCTCCTCCCATAATTATAGTTCATTTATTATTCCACCAAATAAGTGTGTATAGCGCTTTTTGGCTAATTCTAATTTAATTTCAAAATTTCTAATTTTCACTGACATTTCTAAGTCTTTGGCTACATAATCTTTGGCATCAAAATCTGAAGCTAAGACCAAACTATTTGCATCTGTAGGGCTCATATCTAGCATATTTTCTTGCTCACGTTTTAAACGTTTTAAAGACAAAGCTAAATCTTCTGTTTCGCGTTTGTACATGAGTTGTGCATCTTCTGCAATAGCATTGGCACGATCATCTCTTATTTTTTCGTTATTACGTTTTAAGGATTCTAAAAACGCAGCACTTTTATTTTGATCTTCCATAAAAAAGGTTTTCAACAAAGTTAAAAGAAGCTATTGTTTTTTTTATCCCTGATAACCGTGATATTGTTTTGAGCTTTCTTATTCCGAATAAAAAATCACGGAAAACAGCCATTTAAACTCTTAAGGATGTTGTTATCTTTGGTCTTTTAAAAGCATGTAATTATGACGACAATACATTTATCTTCAACAGGTTTAAAAATTAATTTAGTGTCTATAGAATTTCCAGTTTCAATAGAAACTTTAAAAGATGGTTTAGATGCGAATTACAGAAGTGTAAAACTAAAAGAGAACACCATTTTTACTTGGGATGATTTAGGGATTTTAGGCTATTCAGGCGATGGAGAACATATCGATTCTCTAACGTTAGAGTTAGAACCTGATGCTTTTGAATTTAGTCCGAAAACCAAATTTTCTGGAACATTTTATTTTAATGATGAAGAGATTGTTAATTATTATAAAACTCACAAAGCAGAACGCGTAGAACTTTTTGAAGGTGACGATTGTGGTGCTTTGGTACAAAATAATATAAGTGCTTGGTTTGATGTTAATGATAACCGTATTAGTGCCATTGAAATAAGTACTTATGAAATTTATAACCGTTGGGAAGGTATTCCAGAAGATAAGTACAGTATTAAACCACTGAATGAAGAAGAAATCACCTTTGTAGATTTTGGATTTAAACTGTCAATTATTGAAGAACTGATGTATGTTAAAGGATTATTAAAACCTCTATTTGATATACACGAATTTGCAAGATGGTATAAAGAACGTGACATTGATATTAATGAAGAAGGCTACGAGCCGATTGCAGAAGTAGAGCAATATTTTAAAGATTTACCCATCCCAAAACGTTTAGCTTCAGAAATCACGGAGATTTATCAAGATGGTGGAAACGATATTTATATGAATTTATCTCCATTTTCAGGTGGGGCAGTAGAGTATTGGGATATAGAATCTGCAGAAGATGCTAAACAGTTTCCTAATTTAAAAAAAGCAACATTATGTTATGCTAAAGATTGTGTTTATGATGAGTTTTCAGCACTAGGAATTGATGCAGAATCGTTATAGAATATTAATAAATTAAAGCCTATGATTCAAGATTTATATCAAAAAGCCATACAATTTGCAGGAGAAAAACATCACAATCAAAAGGTGCCAGGAAGTAATTCAAATTATGTATTGCATCTCTCTAATGTGGCGATGGAAGTTTTAATGGCTTATCAAAACGAACCAGATTTTAATTTGGCTTTAGCCATACAAATAGCATTATTACACGATACGCTTGAAGATACTGATACGAGTTTTAATGACTTAGAAACTATATTTGGTTTTAGTATAGCCGAGGGTGTGCAAGCATTAACTAAAAATAATACCATTCCGACTAAAAGTGAGCGCATGCTTGATAGTCTAAACCGAATAAATAGTTTAGAGAAAGAAGTTGGTCTTGTAAAATTGGCAGATAGGATTACAAATTTACAGCAACCCCCAAGCTTATGGAACCCTGAAAAGATAAAAGCTTATCACGAAGAAGCCATTTTGATTGCATTTAAACTTCAAGATAAAAATAACTATTTAAATGTCAGGCTTCAATTTAAAATTGATGATTATGCAAAGTATGTTCATTAGGCGTGAGAGGCTTTTTTTAGTAACGAAAAAATGAAACAGACTAAATTCAGTAAAAATAAATATCACTAGTTTCAGGGATAAAACAAAAAACTATTAATTCTAATTTTGTCTTGTAAAATAAAAACAACAAGATAATGGGATTAGCAATTACAAGTGGAATATTAGTAGATTTCAAGGAAAACGAACCAGAAGGTTACGAAGCTTATAAAACATACTTCAACAATATAAATATAATATTAGCAAAAAATAATGTAACACCTCACCAAGAACCAGATGTTTTAGAAAGGGCACCTCTATCCTCAGGCGGTTTTCCTTATAGTTTTTTGCATTATTTAAGACGTTTTGCTGCACATGTATGGGAGAATGAAGGTAATGATAATTGGAAGCCAATACTTTTTTCACAAGATGATGAGCCTGGTGCAGATTCAATTTTAGAAGATCACTATTCTTATATGTCTAGTCATCTTTTAACACATTCAGATTCAGAAGGTTTTTATATTCCTGTAGAATTACCAGAAATTCTTTTTGATAACGATGAAGCACCCGTTCCTGGGGCAATGATTGGTTCTTCCTACGATCTTTTAAGGGAATTAAAAAGCCTTTCAAAGCATTTAGGAATTACATTAAACGAAGATGATATTGTCTCAAATTTACCAGAATTGAATGAGAAAATTCAAGCTAAAGGTGATTTTTGGGTAGAGACATTGGTTTGTGCTACACTTTTAGATGCTTCAAAATTTAGCATCACTAACAACACAGCTATCGTTTTTAATTAAATAGAAACGCTTTAAACTAAAGATATTTCTAAGTAAAAAGGACAAATGGAGTTAATAAATAAAAATATAGAAAACACTAAACAAGACTGGAATACTTTAGGAAGTAAATATGCTTCTGATGTAAATAAAATGGTTGCCTTTGGTGAAACTAATGGATGGGGAAATTGGAAAGGGGAAGAACCTAAAGATGAAAGAGATCATTTGGCAGATATGGTCTATCAATTTTTAAAAGAAGCTAACAAAAATAATACGGTTGCTCAATTTAGAACAGATTTTCCGCCCGCACACACTCCTTTTGTTCAATTTATGAAAGAAAAAGGACAAAGTGTAGAGCAATTACATTTTATAGATCATCAGAAAATTGTTTTTTTAACCGGAACAGCTTATCAAAAAAGGCAAGCTTATCTTCTTAAAGACGGTGAGACTTTAGAGCTTGATTCATCTATTAATGCTATAGGGAAGTCTAAGCAAGATCATGTTTTTGCCATTGCCGCAAATAATACGATTGTAACTACACAAGGTTGGGAAGGTGAAATTATTGCAACTTTTACTTTAGATAAAGCTAAAAATATAGGAATTACAGAATTGATTCCTTTTAACGACGGACTCAAAGTTCTTTTAGTATCAGCAGACGGTATTTATATTATTTCTAACGATACTGAAAATTTAATTCATCCTTTACCAGACCCAGAAGATGATGAGTGGGAGCCTTATTTGGATATGGAAAATGCAACGCTTTCTAATGATAATAAGTATATCGTTGTGGGCGATCAGTGTTACGATCATAGAATTTTAGATCAGAATGGAACTGAAATTGGGGAAATTGGTCCGCAATCTTCTTATCCGGATTTTTGTCTTTTTTCTAAAGACGATAAACAGTTAATTACAAATTCGTGTCACTTTTATAATGGTATAACTATTGGTGTAGATACTTCAAGTTTAAAAAAACTTAGTATACCTGCTTATGACGGAAGTGAAGATAGCATAACTATAGATTCGGAGATGAGAGTTTATTGCGGCGTTTCCACTTCAGAATTCTATATTTTAGGAGATGCATTCGGGTATATTAGAGCTGTAGATACCAAGGGTAATTGTATTTGGAGATATTTTTTAGGATCTACAATTACAGGTATTACCATTTCTGAAGATGAAAAGACGCTTTGGGTTGGTTCTGCTTCAGGAATGCTTCATAAATTACAATTAGAAAAGGGACTTAGAGATAAGCACACTATAGGGACTGGTAATCATTACGAAGAATTTAGGCTTATTTTATGGAAAGATGAACCTATAATGAAATGGTAAAAAGGAATCCATAATTATTTCACTTTACTAATCGTATTTAGAGAAAAAAGCACGTCTATAAAAGCGTGCTTTTTTTATTATTTGCTAGAGAAAAAATAAAACAACCTGAATTCAGTATGCATAAATCTCACTAGTTTCAGGGATAAAATAAAATGGCATTAGTTCTAATTTTGAACTGTAAAACAAATACATTCAAAATGAAAAATACTCTACTTTATTTCGTGCTAATGTTAAGCCTATTATCTTCTTGTAGCAAAAAAAGCTATACAGCTTTATATAAAGAAGGTAGTACATTAACACCTAATGAAACTAAATATCACTTGTCTAAAAACCTTTTAAAACTAGAAGTAATTTATACGTTAAATGAACCTAGAGTTTTAAAAAATGGTATAGATCAAGCATTAACATCAAGTTCTACTAAAGTTACGATTGAAGACCCTATTAAAATCACAAAACTTTTAGTTGCTGATCAGTCACAAACATTTGTGGTTACCGGTAAGCAATTGTCTGAAACATCATTTGTAAATACAGGAATAAATGGAAAGAATAGTATTCAAGAACAAACAATAAGTATTCCTTCTTCAGAAATAATGGCACGTAATACATTGCCAGCAGCTTCGCTTACAGATTCTAGTATTGAAGCAGAAGCTTATTCTGCAATTTTAGAAATGAACGATAAATTAAATAAGGTTACTACTAAAGATCAGGCAGAATTAGCTTTAAATTTAATCTCTTTCTACAAAAGTCAATTTAAAATGTTAAATGAAGACTTTAAACCATACGTTAAAAAATCGAAAATAAAATACACAGTAATTATAGATCCAACAGCATTATATTCTGAAGAAAATCGTTGGTCAAATATCAAAGATGATAAGATTTATCATACCATTTACCCAAAGCATATCTTTGAAAATAAAGGCGTGTTAAAAGATATCTTAACATTAGAAATTCCAAAACCAGAAGCTTTATCAACACCACCTTTAGAAAATAAAGAAGGTATTATCTATCGTAGTCCGTCTACAGTGAATTTTACGCTATCGTTAAAAGATGTGTTTATTGCTTCAGATTCTTTAGCATTAGCGCAGTCCGGAACTGTTAAAACAATTTCAATTAAAGATTTAGAAAATGCAGAAGGCGTAGCGGTACTATTATTTAAGTCTAAAAAATCAGAAAGCACTCAAGGATTTCAAGAAAAAATAGAGCCATTAGATTTTGATTATAACGAAACTATAGAAAACTCGCAAGAAGTAATTAAAAGCGAATACGAAGAAAAATTAAAAAATATAGATTTGTTAATAGATAAACTTCAAGAACGTCAAGCAGAATTATAATATCACTGAAAACCGTTACTCAAAAACCTAAGCAAAGCTTCATTTTTGTAATATATCAATAATAAAAAATAACTTTATGGACAAAGCTAAATTTGAAGAGATAGTTAAAATTGAAAAATACGATTTATATAAAAAAGAAGCGTATTTAAGATCTGTAATGTTACCCTCTATTAAAATAGTAGGAGAAAATCGCAGTAAAGAAAATGTAGGTTTAAGTAAACAAGGAGGCTATCCAGAAGTACCTGAAGATTTTAAATGGCCTAAACACGAGTTTGGTGATTATCGTTTTGCATTACAAATTAATTTAAGTGAAATTAAATTTGAAACGCCACTACCAAAAACAGGAATGTTAAGCTTTTTTATTGCTAATGATGATGACAAAAATGTATTTTTTGGAGCAAAAGATTATGCGAAAGTCTATCATTTTGAAGAAGGTACACCCTTAAAAACCTATGTAAATCCTAATTTAGATTACTTCTATGTAGATCATTGTATACGCATTGATTTACTCGAAAATGTAGATATACCTTACAGAGAAGAGTTATACAAAGATAAAGGATTAAATAAAAGGCAACTAGATTACGTTTGTAGCAAAGTACCAGATATGGTAAGCAAAAAAACGTTCAGCTATTTATTTGGATACCCATATTTCAACACCTTAGCTTATGATCCTCGTAAAACTGATGAATGGACGTCTTTACTTACTTTGCGATGGAATAATGTTTTTTCTTGGGACTGGGATATGGATGAGTTTCTAATGTTTTTTATTGAAAAAGATAAACTTGCCAAAGAAGATTTCTCTAACATTAGAACCGATTTAGGTTAATAATGCAGCGGTAATTTTTAATAACATGCACTAATGAAAATAACCAAAGATACGCTCAAAAAAGATCCACGAAGCGAAGATTGTTATAGAACAACAATTTTATTTGGGCAAAATAAAATTGATATCAGCCTAAATATCGAAGACATTAGTTTAGATGACATGATTGCTTTAGGAAATTCATTTTTAGAAGATTTTGAAGATAAAAAGAAAAAAGCCACAGATGAAATCGTAAATGCGTTTTACGAAAATTACAATGAAAACTGGGTCGATGAAGACAATGGATATCCAGAATTAAGCAAGCCAGAATTCAGACAAAAATTAACCATAACAGCTATTCATTTTTACGCCAAAGATTTGATAGATGTCATTTATAATGAAGATGGAATGTTCGGGAATCATTATTTAATCGCGCAATCTTACGATGGTGAAAATTTTGACGATAGCACCATGTTTGGTTAAAAAAAACACGAAAAATGACAGTAAAAGATCTTAAAAATAAAATATCTAAACCGGTTACTAAATTTAACACAGGTGGCTTTAGACCCAAAAATACGATTGAAGAAAGTTGGATCGGTAAAGTCTTTGCTTATAATGAAGATGAAGACATTCCGTTAGATAAAAACGGAGATCAAATGTTTCCGTTGGCGCAATTTTACCTTCCTAATTTGCCTTACGTTCATCCAAGTCTTAAGGATACCAAACTCATCACTGTTTTTGTTTCTGCAGAATGGCCAGAATGTTTTGACGATATGGGAGACCATTGGGTGATAAGAGAATATAACAACTTAGAAAATATTCAAATTAAAAATATAGAAAATTCAGACTCGTTTATAAATGCTTTTCCGTTACACGCAGAATTAGACGAAAATGATTTCCCGTTATGGGATGGTGGCGGTTTATCTCTAGAAGATGAAGCAGAAATTTTAAAACTAGAAGACGAAGGTGTTATCGACGATTATTTTGATATCACAGATGAAATTACAGCACATATTTACGACCACAAAATAGGTGGTTATCCTTCTTTTTGTCAATCTGGAATAGGCGATGCTGATGGTTTTGGAAAAGGCTTTCAGTTTGTGTTTCAAATTTCATCAGATGAAAAAGCAAATTTTAACGTGGTAGATAATGGTAGTTTAATGTTTGCTAAAAATAACGACACCAAACAGTGGAGTTTGTATTACGATTTTTATTAATTGAAAATTTCAAAATGGAAAACATAAAAATAGAACAAGCCTACCAAAATACATTTTCAGGTTTAACAATGTATTATAGAGATTGTGAGCTTTCAGAGGATTTGGTTACGCGCTATAAAGTAGACCAAATTATACAAGAACGTGGTTTTACAGATGTCTCTAACCAGGCAGAAGGTTTAGCTAAAAATGTACGCTTTGCTATCGCCTCTAATTCGGCTTCTAACTTAGGAGAAATAAATCCGGATGTAGCAAAATATGGGTTTCATTTAATTGCTTCTGGAGCTTATTTTAAAGTGCTAGATATTTATACAATTGAGAATAAAACACAGATAATGCTAATGCATTTTAATGAAGCCTATTTAGAAATTTTCAACAGTACTAAATCTAACATAGAAGACAAAATAGTACTTGTGGGTAGAAAAAGTTTAGATACCAAAATAGAAATGCAACCTAATGCTATTTTGAATAACGAAGAATGGACAGTACGTACGCAACACCCTATCGGAATGTCTGAAACAGGTACATTCTTTCTTTAAAAACATAAATAAAAAACAATTACTATGAGTCAAGATAACAATATCGTTTTTGCTAAACAAAACGAAAAAATGAAAGCGGCTTACCTTAAAGCACAAGACACGTTTAACTATTTCTGGAGAGAAATATATTGGGAAGCAAAACGTGTGGTTCCTGCGCATAATTTGTCGTTGGTAAAAATTCCTTTTCAACAAATGGCTGAAGGTGATGACCAACCTACTGTAGAACATATGTGGATTAGCGAAATAGCTTTTGATGGAGAACATATTACAGGTGTTTTAATGAATTCACCTAACCTATTAACCAATGTTGCCGAAGGTGATACCGTAACTAGAAAAGTCTCAGAAATATCAGATTGGATGCTAGCTATAGACCGAAAAACTTATGGAGGTTATACCATACAAGTCTTACGTTCGGATATGACGGAGGAAGCAAGAAAACAACACGATGAGGCTTGGGGATTAGATTTTGGAGATCCTAATAATATTCTAGTGGCTTATCAGCAAGAAGACAATGAAGAGCACCTTATTGAACACCCAATGAGTAAAGTAATGGAACAACCTGCTAGAGATTATTTTGAAGCTAATCTAGACGTAGTAAAGGCTGTAGATGAAAATGGAGTTACTAGATTACACACAGAAACCATTGCAGGAAACAAAACAGCAGTAGATATTTTATTGGAATTAGGCGCGGATAAAACGGCTAAAACCAATACAGATAAAACCGCTTTAGACTTTGCTACGGCTTTAAATTGGTCACACCTTATACCTGTTTTAAAATAATGTAACGCATCATTTTTGAAATGAAAACCACATTTACATCCATTTTTATAGGAATTTTATCCATACTTGCACTTTCTTGGTTGTTTATTAACCATCAGGAAGATGTAAGCATGGATTTAATTTTTGATAAAAAAATTATAGATGGAGACCTTGTTTTTCGCTCTGTAAATACTGGAACTTTAGACGCAACACATTATAATGAATTTGGAATTATTGAAAAATCTTTAGGAAAACTATATGTTTGGGATAACCAAAATACAATGAAAAGAAGTTTTCAAGACTGGGTGAAAGAAGGAAACGGTGGGCATATTAAAGTTTATAGTATAAAATCTTCAAACTTTAATATCAATACCTTAGAACTTCAAAACGGAACTTATAGCCATGTTATGAATTCTGAAGCCTTAGAGTTCGTAACTGAGAGTAAGTGAAAAATTTAAAAAATCTAAAATGGATACGATAGCAAATAAATACATAGCAACACTCAAATGCGCTTATTATAATGCAAAAGGAAAAGACATTTGGGATCATTTTGAGAGCGTAAAACACGGTGCTGCATCCGAGCATTTAGATCAGGTAAAACTCATCTTTCCTGAGGTTCCTGAAGCACTATTGCATTTACTAACGTTTGTAGATGGCACGTATTGGAGAACGTATGGTGATGACGATATTATTTTGTTCTTTTTAGGTTCAGACATGGCTGAATATCCGTATTATTTATTGTCTTCAGAACAAATTATTGAAAATGAAAATGTAGCAGCAAGCTATTATTCAGATTATATAGAAAGAGCTTATGAAGGTGTCGATATTGATGAAAAAATCACCAATAAATCAGAAAATCTAAAGTGGCTTCATTTTTCAGATTGTATGAATAATGGCGGAACGTCTCAGTTGTTTATCGATTTTAGTCCTTCTGAAAAAGGAACAAAAGGGCAAGTTGTGCGGTTTCTTCACGATCCAGATGAATTTAAAGTAATAGCAGATAGTTTTGAAGACTATTTACAAATGATGATGGATAATGAAATAGGGTTTATTAATGAGGATAATTTAGAATAAGTCTAGTTTTTAAATCCATTTTAAAACGGAACTTATAGCCACACAATGAATTCTGATACCTTAGAATTTATAATTGAAAAAACAATAGAATGAATAGCATTGCAGATAGATACATTTCAGAACTTAAAAAGGCCTATTATAAGGCTAAAGGCAAAGCTATTTGGGACCATTTTGAGAGCGTAAAACACGGTGCATCTCAAGATGACATTAATGAACTTAAAGCCGATTGTCCTGCGATTCCTGAGGCCTTAATTCATCTATTACAGTATGTAGATGGTACGTATTGGAGAACGTATGGCGATGAAGATATTGCGTTAACCTTATTGGGGTCAGATCTGTTTAAACTTGATTATTATTTATTGTCGTCTCAACAAATCTTAGAAAATCAAGGTGATGCACCATATAATTTTCAAGATTATTTAGATGGAGAATACGATGGTGTAGACAGAGATGAGAAAATCTTATCAAATGCAAAAGACCTGGATTGGCTTCATTTTGCAGATTGCACAAATTACGGCGGAACCTCTCAGCTTTATATAGATTATAGTCCTTCAGAAAAAGGAGAAATGGGTCAGATTGTGAGGTTTCTTCACGATCCTAATGAGTTTGAAGTCATTGCAGATAGTTTTGAAGCCTATTTACAAATGCTGATTGCTAATGAATTTTCTTTTATAAGAGAAGGCTATTTAGAATAGAATAATCTTTAAGCAAGTCATAAAATGAATTTAGAAAACGCCATCACACAAATTAAAAACTTCCAAGTTAGTGACGCTATGGAAGATTATGATATTAGTGAATTCTTTGATGCTATTGGCGATGAATTAGAAGCTATAAATCGTTTTACAGATTCACAAAAGCAACAACTCATTCAAACACTTTTTAATTTTTTAAAACGTCAAGATCCAGAATTAGATGAAGATTTTTCTTTCATTCATTTCATAGAAGCTCTAGATCAACCCGATTACAAAATTTATAATGCTGAATTGCTGAAATTCAATACAGAAAACGGTACGATTACTTCGACACTTTTATTGAACCGGTTTATTAATGGTTTAAAAGAAGAAGAACGTATAGAACACATCGATTTATTAAAATCGATTGCAGATAATGCGAATTACACCGATTTAGTGAGAGCTGAAGCATTAAGTTATTACGAACATCAAATGGAAAAATAATGTACATAGAAAACGCACTCTCAAAAACTAAAAATATTTTACTTAATTTAAGTACTTCAGAGACTAAATCAGAAGCATTAGATTACTTGTTAGCCAACTTTAACGGATGTGTAGTAACACGTTTTTCTGATATTGAAAACACAGAAAAATCAATCCGAATTTTTGCTCTGGGAGATATAACTTTGTTAGACGTTAAATCTGAAGACGTTTTCATTATCAAAGAATTTTCTTCTCATTACGAAAACCATTCTACGTCAAATTTGAAGATGATTAGTGAAGGACAAGTCCCAATAAATGTACACAATGCAGGTGTGTTTTATCGTCAGTTTTTTGAAGACGAGAATTACTTTTCTAAAATAGAGACAGAGCATCAATTTCAACATTTAACAGAATCTACCAAACAATCTGTAGCTTTAAGAAAAGGCATTTATTTAAGTGAAATCACCAAAGAAAAATCGACTAAAAATGAAGAGCAACTTCATTTTAAATTATTACGATGTTCTACCAACTTAACAGGACCAACAGATAATTTTAGAGCTACAGATACGTATATAGTCAACAAAATTAATGAAGCGGTAAAATTTGATTTTGAAAAAGAGACCGAATTAAACCACGTATTAGCTCAGATTTACGAGAATAAAAAGAAAGATAAAGACCATCCAAAAGATGTAAAAGCGAAGATAAAAGCACATTCCGACAAAACGAAAGATATGCCAAAAGAAGGTTTAATTGCCTTCTGTACGTTTTATGATACAACTAATTTTGATAAATTGAGTCCTTCTAAAACGAATAAGTTTGATAGAGTTTATGGCAAATCTAGCGGATTAAGTCGCTTACTTTTCAAACTTAAATCGTCTGTAAACGATGCTACTTTAGTTAAAGAATTTTCGGTGACTTTATATCCGAATTCTGTGTTTTTAATTCCGTTGTCTACCAACAGATTATACACGCACGAGATAAGACCATCGGTTTTAGATATCGATTTAATTCCGATTAGAATGGGGTATGTTATACGCTGTTCTAATCTAGAGGCTGTTTATACAAACGGTCAAACCTATATTAAAAATGAAGACGAACGGATTAAGTTAGAACCAATGATTTCCGAAAATCTAGAAGATTTAAGAACGTCTTATTACGAAGAAAACAAGACCGTAAAACGTGTAGATTATGGTAAAGTTCACTTTAGTATGAATACAGGAGATTATAAAAAACCAATCTATTAATCTGAAAGCATTATTGTATGAATACGTATCCGTTTTATAAAACGACACTTCCTTTAAAAACCAATTGTTTCGAATCTTTATCTAAAGAAATCAGTTTTGAAGCCTTAGGCAAAGGACGCGTTGGAAATACTATAATAAAGTGCTTAGATAAAGGTATTCCTGTAGTAAGAACAACAACGAAGTTTAGTATTCCTGCTCATTATTTTACTGTAAATCATCTTGATATTTTAAATCATATTAATAACACATTAGAAGCCGAAAATCAACCAAAAACAGCTTTTAACTGTGGACTTATTGAAATATATGACGAGAATTATACCAAAATGGGCTATCATTCCGATCAAAATTTAGATCTAGAACAGAACTCTTATATTGGTTTGTTTTCATGTTATAAACATCCTGAAACGCTTACAGATGCATCCATTCGTATTCTCAGAATTAAAGATAAATCTACCGAGGAAGAATTTGATATTAAGCTTACGCATCATTCTTTCATTTTGTTTTCTGTGGAAATGAATGCTAAATATTCACATAAAATAATTTTAGAAAACCCAAACCGCGAAGCACTAAAATTAGCCGATAACAAATGGTTAGGCATCACTTTTAGAACCTCTAAAACCTTTATTGAATTTAAAAATAACAAGCCTTATTTTGAAGATAGTGCAGTAATGGAACTCGCAAATGAAACGCAAGAAAAAGAATTTTACAAATTGCGGGGTCAAGAAAATAGAAGTCTAGATTTTACATATCCAGAGATAAAATATACGCTTAGCAAAGCTGATTTAATAAAGCCTATTAGCTAATAATAAAACTAAAAATGAACTTATGATACTCGCTTTTGACACTTATTATTACGACGGAAAAGCCAAAACCATAGCGGTAAGTTTTAACGATTGGGAAGACGACGAACCAACAAAAATTTACACCGATATTATTGAAGGCGTAGAACCGTACGAGCCAGGATCTTTTTATAAGCGCGAATTGCCGTGTATTTTAAGTTTACTAAAACAAGTGAATTTAGATGAGGTAGAATTAATTATTGTAGATGGTTACGTGATTCTAGAAGAAAAACATTTGGGTTTAGGTGGCTATTTGTACCAAGCTTTAGAGCATAAAATTCCGGTTGTTGGAATTGCGAAATCTGAGTTTGTATCTAAAACTTCTGTATTTAAAGAAGTGTGTCGTGGCGAAAGTAAAAAACCATTGTATGTGACCTCTATTGGTACAGATAGAGATGAGGTTTGTAACGCCATAGAATGTATGCACGGTAAATACCGAATGCCAACGCTATTACAAATTGTAGATACAAAGACCAAAGAAAATACTAAGAACTAATATTAAAAAAAAATATAATTATGAGTACAGATTTTATTATAGAAAGCATTGATCTTGCTAAGAACCTGTTTAGAAAAAATTATAGAGATTTTATTACAGAAAAACAGATAACGGTTACTATAGAAGATGAAGATTTTAAACTATATAGTTTTGATAAAATGATTTCCTTAACAAATATTGATGGTATGGAAGTGAGTGAAGCTCGTGCCTTAAGAGCTTATGCCACTACATTAAATGATGTTATGGGACCGACAATGTACGACCAAAAAGGAAAAAAATGGCAGACGGGAATGTTATCTGCGAGCATCACTATTGGAAAAAATTCAGAAGGGGATTTGTTGTTTGTTGATATACACGATGGTAAAACACTTTATATTTTTCGTCACGATGACGGAGGTTTATTTAAAACCAAAATGACGTTATACAAACTTATTAAAGCCTATTCAGAATAAATTTAAATTTATAGAATATTCTTTATAAAAAAAGCTCAATTACAAATTTATAATTGAGCTTTTTTATGTGCTTTAATAATCAAATTTGGAACAATTAAAAAGTTGATTTTTTTTATCTATACCGTCGTTGATTCATTCTTTAAGCTAGAAAGAAGTTGTTGTTTTTTATGATAAATATTCTCAAGATCATCATCGTTAGTTTAGATGACTCAGCGTTTCCTAAAAAAAATATAAAATCGCGATAAAAATTATAAAGTAACGTTAAGAGGTCAGTTTTAATTGGAGGTGTATAATTTAACTTATAAGTTTGAGTCAATCTTTAAAACAATAATTATGATCAAATCATGTAAAATCAAAAGTTTATTTTTATTTATGTTTGTTTGTGGATCGATGAGTCTTATGGCTCAAGTGGCTCAGGAGCAAGATGTTTCAGATAAGGAATTAGGTCAGTTTGCTGATGCCTATACAGAGGTTCAAATGGAAAATCAGAAGTCTCAGCAAAAAATGATAGCTATTATAAAAGATGAAGGGTTAGAGGTAGAGCGTTTCAATGAAATTCAACAAGCTGAAATGGATCCAAATAAAGAATCGGATGCTACAAAGGCAGAAAAAGAAAAGCATGGAAATGTAACTACTAAGATACAAGAGTTGCAGCCTGAAATGGAAAAAAAGGCAATTGCTAGTATTGAATCTACTGGGATTACCTTTGAGGACTATGAGTCATTAGCTGCAAAAATACAAAATGATCAAAGTCTTCAGCAAAGGCTACAAGCTATTATAGTAAAGCGACAAAGTGATAAGTCTTAATATTTAAAAAATATTCTAATTTTTTTTATTTAATTATAAATGCCAGGTTTCTTACTTAATAAAGAAACTTGGCATTTATAATTTACATAAGTTTTAGATCGAAAATAAATGAATGTTTCAATTCAATTTTAAAGAACCTGAACGCCCATCTCCTTTATTCGATTCCATTTATCCAAAATTTTCGATTTATAAACAACGAAGATATTTGTTATCTACTATTTTTAATCCTCAAATTATTCGGTGTATCTTAAAAACAAATGCTTTTTATTTTTAATGATGTCTGCTAGTTTTTCAAATTCTGATTCGGTGGTGTTATACAACTTTGCCAAGTCGGTTACCAATGCTTTTAATTCATTGTCTTTTAAGGGGTCATTTTTAATAAACCCTAAAAAGGAAGCGCCTATTCCAAAAAGTTCAAGATTATAGGTGTCAAATAAGTGTTTAGATAGCGCGTAATTCTCAAAAGGACTAAAGTCGGCATCAAAATAACCATTCGGAAACCCGGTAAGTCCTTCGTATGGTTGTTCTACAGGAAGAATCTTCAGGACAACCTGTTGGTCTAAAAATGCTAAAGGGGATTCATTAATATTTTCTAAATCTAAAACATCGTCTTCAGAATTGCTAATGTCTTTTTTACAAACGGTTTCAAAATCAATTTCTTTTGTTTGTTTTAAAAAGTTTTCTCTTATAATGAAATATTCAGATGGTGTAGACAAATGCCCCAAATGCTCGTTATCTTCATCATAGCACGCTTTATCAAGTCCAGATAAATCATAACCTTCTGTATCCAGCAGAGAATTGTAATCACAAGCGTGCCCACTAGTATATTCGGCTTGACCTAAATCATCAAGGGTTAAAATTATAGTCTTGTCAGGATGATTTTGTTTATAGGTTTGATAAACCTCCATAAGTTCCTCGTACGATTTTATTTTTTCAATTAAGAAACTGTCAAATAACCTTTCTTGGTAAGGCTCCCGAGTTCTAATTAATTTTTCTATATTCATAGCTTTGGTTTAAATACTAAATAGCATCAAAAATTACACATTTGATTCTTTACTGAACTCTTTTTTCAATTGGGTATAACCTGGCGTTATTAAGTTCTTGTATTTTTCTGGATTCATATTATGTCTGCCAAAACCAGAGAGGTAATATTTTAGTTCTTTCAGTTTTAGTTTCTGAAAATATTCAGGAACTGCATTTTCAAATTTACAATTGTCAATATCTAAGCGTTCTAAATGAGGTAAATCGGCTATCCAAGTCGGTAAATCTACAAAGTCATTTCCGCCTAAGGATAAGGTTTTTAAAGTTTTAATCTGCTGAATGAATTCTGGCAATACTTCAAACTTATGGTTGATTAAAAACTCGGTTAGTTTTAATTCTGAAATACTTTCAGGAATGCTGTTTACATCGTCGCCAATGCCCATAAAACTTAATTTTTTCAAGGCTTTAAACTGATTTAGTTTTGCATAGCCTGCCATTCCAAATTGATAACTTAAGGCAATATATAGAGATTCTAAAACGGGTGCTTCTAGAGTTTCAAGGCTTTCAAAGCTGGTGTAACTTAAATCTAAAGCTTTTAAATTCGGCAATGTCACTTTAGGAAACGTAGTTGAAACGTCATAATGTGCCATATTTAAGCCCTCTAAATTGGGCATATTTTTAATAATAGATTCTAGGTTATCACCTCTATAAAAGTCTAATTTTAAATATTTTAATTGAGGCGTGAGTTTAGGTGTTAAAGCCACAGCGCTAGCTTCATTATTATCTAAATGTAAATGCTCTAAATTGGTACAATAGACCAATACATTTTGAAAATGACCTGTATTTGTATAGGCTTTTAGGGTGGTTAACACTTCCGGTTTTGGTAAGTATTGTGTTATATCTTCTTGGGTGTTTTCGCACTCGTTAATACCCGAAAAATGAAGTGATGTCGTGATTAAATTTTGAAACAAAACTTGAGGTGCTTCAATCGCTAAATTCCCAAAATAAGCTTGTTCTGTTTCTAATAATTTTTCTGTGGCAACATATTCTTTAATGTCAAATAGATGCAAGTCTTTAATCTTTGAAGGCAAATTCTTAGCTTCTAAAACTAAATCACGACAACTGTTAAAACTTAAATATTCTAAATGCTGTAAGTCTTTTAAACCTTCAGGTATGCTTTCAATAGTAACACCATACAATTTTAAATAGCGTAATTGCGTACAGTTTTCAATATTTTGAAACAGGGTTTCGGTATGACTTCCTTGATGAATATCAATAGATTCAAGTGTTGTTAATTGTCCTAAGTTAGCTGTAACCTCATAGAAATTAGTGATGTAATGAATTTTTAACTTTTTTAGATCGGTAAACCGTTCAGGGTGCAATAAAACGTAATTTAAAATTTTGACATCTCTGATTAATAATTCAGAATTTGAAATTGGTGATGTACTAGGTATTATTTCTATGTTGTCATCTAACGTAATATACTCGCAATTAGAAGTAAATATTTGACTGTCTTTAATGGTTTTAATTAAAGGAACTGCTTTCAATTTAAATACAAAAAGCTTGTGCAATTTATCAAATCCGCTAGGTATCTCATTCAGATTTGGACATTTAAAGAGGTTGAATTTTTCGAGATGCATTAGTGTTGAAATGCTACTTGGTAGTTTGGTTAAATGTTCTAATCTTATAAAATTCAATTCCTTTAAACTTGTTGGTAATTGCAGTTGAGATGCGTTTTTTAAATTGACTAGAATGAAATCTAACTCTTCTAAATTTGTAAACTTTTCTAACTGAAGTGACTCTTGAAATTCTGTAGTAATATTGCTTAATTCTAGTTGCTTTATGTTGATTAAAGACCAAAATGATTCTGGAAATGTTGCGAGTTGAGGTAATTCTAGAGTAACGCTTTCTAACTGTTGTAAATTTCCAATAGAAAATGGCAACGCTTGGTAATCGCCTTTAATTTCTAAAGTCGATAAAGAGGTAATATCACAAATTTCCTTTGGTAAACCGTTGCTAAATACATCACTTACTTTTAGGTGAGCAATACCATTTAAACGTGAAATAAGATCAGGTTGCTTTTCTAGTGTTTCTGCAATCGCTTCCTGTCTTATAGAAAGTGATGAAAATTGAAAAGCATTGTAGATTTTACCTATAGGAAATAATGGATCTTTAAGTCCGTATTTGAGTAATGCTTTTAAAACTTCTGCAGAATTTTCACCATCTGCAGGCAATTTATTACGGGTGTTAAAAGCGCTAAGAAGTTCTGGGGTACCGTGTGTTTCTAAGATTTTAGAAATCTCATCAACAATAATAGGATCTCTTGAAGTTTTACCAACAGAAAAAAGCTCATAAAGATAAGCTTTTGGATAATTTGGTTGCGTTTTTAATTGCTTGTAATATCGATTAAGGTTGGAAGGGGCTAAGATCATTGTATAAATTTCTAAAGTAAAACGTTGATTTTTTTAGTAACAGAATTCAAAAGGAATGCGATGATATTTTAAGCCGACATTCGGTTAATAGCTTCCATACGTTTTAAAATAATAGGTACAAACAAAGCGAATTTAGCATTAAATTCTTCTTGAGTTTTTGCTGTATTTAAGTTTTCACCCATCGATACCCAAGTCACATACAAAGCGTCTTCAATATTAGATTCATCAGTATCTATATTTAAAGCTTTAATAAGACTAAAATTTTCATCCTGACTGTAAAACCCAGACTCTTTAACGATTTCAAAAACGAGTTCAAAAATGCTTCGGGTGTCTAAAAGTTCATTGATTTTAACTTCTGCTTCTTTTGAAACACTAATCGATTCAAAGACATCTACCATTAAATTTTGTACTCTGCCGTTGATACTAAAGTCTAGATTTTTCAATTTTTGTGTTTTTAAGTTGAAAAAATAGTCACCGATGCGTGTGCACAGGTAACTATTTGTTTATTGATTTCTGAAAATTATAAAGGGATATGTCCTACAATGTCACAGTTTGTTACTGAATACACAAGGTCTGCGATACGTTCGTTAGGATTTTCATCATCATTCCAATTGTACTTATGTAGGTAAGCAAACTTATCTTTAGTTTCTTTATCTGCGTGTTGTGAAATAATCATTAGTTCACCATATTTAGATGTAGACACAAATAAATCTTCTGAATCTAGCATAGCGTGAGCTTTTGTCATTTCTACTTTGCTAAAGACGCGTTCACTAGCAAAATACGTATCAATAGAAATAAGTGCCTTATTGTCTAACGCTTCGGCATATTCTAAAGTAGATTCTAAATCGTCTAGGTTTTGATACGCGTCATTAAGTAGTGTTGTTCCATCATAAATTTCTAAATCGGCCATCGTTAAGTACACAAAACCATCTGGTGTGTCTATTCCATACACAGCAACTATTTTAGAAGGATCCTCTTCATTATCACCTTTTATTGCTGTGGTTTGTAGAATTTCACCATCTAAGCCTTCCCAAGTTCCTGCTTTTACAATAGGATAAACTTTATATTCTCCTTGGCTTGCTTTTTCCACGATGGTTTTAATCTCGGCTAAATTTTCTTTTCTATTAAGTGTATTAATTTTCATGTTATTTGTTTTATTATTTATGACAAAATTAAAGACACATAGAAGTTTTTTTGTCACTGTATTCAGCCATTTGTTTATTTAGTGGTATATCTTACAAGATCAATTTTGTTCTGTTTAATGCATAAAAAAAGGTATTCACGTTTTTGTAAATACCTTTTTGTTGTTCTTCTTTTTGTTCGGATTTAATATTGAATTTTATTGAAGCATTATGTTTTATTAGTATTCAGACAAATTATCTAAGGCTATGTGTCCAGTAATATGTCCTCCTTTCATCGTAAAAAGGATATTGGCTATTGGCGCATTACCATAACTATCATCTTTCCAAGCATCTTTATGCATACTTAGAAACGCGCCAAGCAACTCGTCGTCTGAATCTCTTGAAATAACCATCATACAAGAACGCCTTGGTACGGAAACAAATAATTCCTCGGCATGTAACATAGCGTGTGCTTTTAGCATATGTGCATTAGAAAGAATGCGTTCACTAGAAAAATCATGGCCACTAGAGGTTAATATTTTATTTTGAAACGCTTTAGAATAGGTGAATTCTGTTTCATAATTTCCTAAGTTTCTAAAAGCTTCATTTGTAATTTCCTTTTGGTCCATAGTTTCTAAATGTTGTTGCGTTAAAAACACAAAATTATCTGGCGTATCTATACCGTAAGCAATAACTACTTTTGGCCCAGCTTCTGTTTTTATTAAATTAGAATTTAATGCCCCAGCTTTAAGTCCAACCCAATCACCTGGTTTTAAAATAGGATAGATTTTTTGATCCCTATTTTTAGTCTGCTCAATGATTTTTTCTATTTCTTCTTGAGATTTTTCTTTTCCGTAAAGTGTACCGCTCATAGTGTTGTGTGTTTATTGTTTGCTGCAAAATTAGAGTAGCAATTGTCATTTTTTATCACGGTATTCCGCTATTTCTAAGTGTACTTAATTAGTTATAACGCTTATTTATATAGCATTGAACCCATAAAAAAGGCATTCTTAAAATTAAGAATGCCTTTTTTTATCTGTTTTTTTTAATTGAATTTATAATGGAATATGTCCTACAATATTACCATCTTTTACAATAAAAAATGAATTTGTTATTGGTGCGTTACCAAAACTATCATCTCCCCAAGTATGATTGTGTAAAAAAGCAAACTTATTAATGGTATCTTCATCTGCTTGTCTTGAAATAATAGTCATACAAGTTCTTCTTGGAATAGATACTAGTAATTCTTCAGCGTCTAACATAGCATGTGCTTTTAACATATGGGTTCTAGAAAGAATTGTTTCACTAGAAAAATCGTTTCCGTTAGCACCAACGGCTTTATTATCTAAAGCTTCAACAAATGTTAATCCTGGATCACATTTTTCTAAATTGGTGAAGGCTTCTTGCGTAATTTGTTTAGCATCCATAGTCTCTAGGTGCTTTTTAGTTAAAAACACAAAGTTATCAGGTGTATCCATACCGTATCCTATAACGACTTCAGCTCCATCTTCAGATGGTATTAAAGTAGAGCTTAAAGCTCCTGCCTTTAATCCAACCCAGTCGCCAGGTTTTAAAATAGGATAAATCTTTTTATCGCTATTCTCTGTTTGTTCTACTATTTTAGCTATTTCTTCAGGTGTTTTTTCTGGGCCATGAATGGTATTACTCATAAGATTATATGTTTTTTATTTATTTCAAAATTAGAGATACATCTCAGTTTTTTTATCACGGTATTCAGCTATTTTGAAATATAATGGTTTGTCTAAACAGTGATTTTTTTTACTTTTTCATAAAAAAAGAAAAGGTGCTCTTGTTGATAAGAACACCTTTATTATTTGTGATAATTAGCCTGTTTTAAACTGAAGTTCTTTACGGACAATCTAGTAACTCTATTAAAAACAGACCGTCTTGATTTTTTATAATTGCGATACTACGTGTTATACCTATGCCTTTAAAAATGTATTTATTGTCTTTCTTTTCTATAAACTCAGGCATTAAAATAAAATTTCCTTTTGAAGTGATATCAATATTAGGATTATGGACTGGTAGTTGCTGGTAGACTTCATGCAATGTCATATGTTTATATAGGTAAGTATTCTCAAAACAATCATTAAAATCTGTATAGGTATGAATTATATGGTCATAGGTTGCTATCTCTTCTTCAATTTCAAATGGCTTGTCGTTAAATTTTTCAATTCTCTTATCCGTTGTTTTATGTATTATTTTTCCTTTAAAATTTGGAATCATAATACCATCGTAAATAGACTCTAATTGGGGTCTAAATGTTGTCAAGTCTGAACTATGAATAAATCCAGAACAGACTTGATTTTTTACTTTAATAAAATCCCCTTGAAGTTGAAAGCCTTCACCAATGTGTAAGGATTGTTTTGTTTCAATAATTTTCTCTGCAACAATTCTTTTTCCAACTGCAATGCGCTTTATCAATTTTGAACCTAACGAAGGTTTTTCATAAAGTTTAGCACCAAAAATATTGATGACAAAGAACGTATTCTTGTCACTTTTTTCTTTTGAAGAATTACCCGTTGTAGTTTTAAGACCTGCGCTTTTCATTGTTTCAATGTTCTTAATTGAACACCTTTTTTGTAAGTTGTTTCCTTAGAAATAAAAAACGTTACTAAATCTACAATATAGCGTTTAGATTTATAGATATACGATTCCTTCTCTATTACCACTTTTTATGTATAAAAGTATATTAGCGATATGAGTATTGTCGTTAGTTTTATCGTTCCAATTATGTCTATGCACGTATAAAAACATATCTAAGAGCTCTTTATCTGAATCTTTAGGAATAATAAGGATATTACCACGTCTAGGTATAGATACAAATAATTCTTCTGACTCTAAAAAATCATGAGCCATACGCATCTGTGTATAACTAAGAGCTCTTTCACTAGAAAATCGAGTACCATTAGAACTCAACACTTTATTATCAAATTCTTTTTCAAAATTAAATGCTTGTTCAAGCTCGTCTAAGTTGTCGCTAGCTTCTTGATATAAGTTTCTATTCCCAAAGAATTCTTTATGTTTCTTTGATAGATATACCAAACCATTTGGCGTTTCTACGGCATAAGATTTAACAACTAAAGGGATATGATCATCATTGTCTTCATAAACTTCTACATTATAGAGCGCACCATTTTTAACACCAGGCCAACTTGCTGGTTGTAGCACAGGATAAAGTTTGTATTCTCCATCTACAGCTTTTTGTACGTCTTGGTCTATTTCTGCTAAATATTGTTTTTTTTCTTGATCTGTCATGAGTATAGAGGTGTAATTAATTTAAAACAAATATATAAGCGTATGTGATAGGTTTTATCACTGTATTCTGTGATATAAAAAACTCGTAAAACTATTATTAATTTCCTTTGTCTATAAAATACATTACTATTCTAACAACTTTTAGAGCTAATGATTCACTTAAAGAAGTAAGCTAATGTTATTTTGAGTTATAAAAAAAAAGTATTCTTAGCATAAAAGCTCCTTTTGATAATAGAAAATTAGTCTATTATAGGATAAAAATTAATATTTTAAATACATAATATGATTGGGATTACTATGCGTCTCAGATATTTTGAAATCATAAGCGCCGGCAATTTTAAAATTCATTTTTTGATAAAAATGTAAGGCCTTTTGGTTTTCTGTCCATACGGCAAGCCAAATGCCATTTTGTTTATTTTTTATAGATAATTCGATATTAAAATTAAATAGTTGAGCACCTAATTTTTTGCCCTGAAACGATTCTAAAATATATAATCTATCAAACTTAGAAATATTAGTATCTGCTATGTTTTTGTTGGTCGTGTGCAATTCTATTTTAGAAAATCCAGCAATAACTCCATCGCAATATATAAGATGATAATGTACATTGGTATTATCGAATTCTTTTAGAATGGCTGCTTTATTATACGTTCTAGAAATATAATCCTGTATATCTTCTTTAGAAGCACTATGTCCATGAGATTCTAAAAACGTTTGTTTTCCTATTTCTACAATGAGTTCAGAATGTGTTGCGTTTGCTTTTGTAATTTCAACCATTTCAATTCGTTTTATCTTTTGTTCTTTATATTAATTGAACTTAATAGATAAAGAAAGGTATTCTAGTGGATAAGCATACCTTTTTTAACATATAAATCGAGTAGGGGATTAGTCTACTTTATAAACCAATTTCATAGTAATTGAAGCTGTTTTTTCTCTATTAGCCGTATTAAAAGTTCCTCCCCAAGAATAATCTTCTCCTGAATTTTGACCTGTAATTTGAAAAATTCCCATTTTAGCAGATTCTAAAGTGCTTAAATTACCACCTGAAAATTTAGCTATATTTTCGGCACGTAATCTGGCATCTTCTGTAGCTTTAGAGATCATTTCAATCTTGAGATCGGCAAGTTTGGTGTAGTAATATCTTGGTGCTTGCGAATAAAACTGAACGCCTTGATTTAATAATTCTGTAATTTCTCGAGATACTTTTTCTATTTTATCGACTTCTTTAGATTCTATTTCTACAGACTGTGTAAGCTCGTAACCTACAAATTCTTCACCTGCATAATCGCCAGTAGGGGTGTATAATTGTTTTGTTTTTTGGTTGGTAGAAACGGCACTATATATAAGCTCTTCTGGTTTAATTCCTTTTTTAGTTAAATAGTCGTTTATAGTTGCTTTTTTTTGTTCTAAAGAGATGTAAGCCTGTTTTAAGTCGGTATTTACAGATCCGAAACTACCTTCCCAAACAATTAAGTCTGATGAGAAATCTGTTTTACCTAAGCCTGTAACCTCAATTTTTCCGTCTACTTTATTTCTATCTGTATAGGCTTTTCCTAAGAAGATTGAAGATGCAACGATTGCTATTCCAAAAATAATTGCATTTGTATACTGTTTCATAATATGTAATGTTTTTTTGTTTATTTTGATGTTTTTATAACCTTTTTTTAATGTGGTCTTCACATTTTATTCATTTAATAACTTCTCTTCTTTCATTATTGTTTTTGCTATTTCAGTTTCTTTTTTTCCTTGATGCATTACACCAGGTAACATAATTATGCGTTTCTTAATTTTTTCGTTTTCATCTTTAAAAAGGATTTCAAATCGAGAACGTGTTATTCCTAATATTGCCTTTTTAAATTTGATACTTTTAATATCTTTTCTTTCGATTATTGGTGTTGCAGAATTATTAATGCTTGTAAATATTCCATACATAAGAAATAAACCAATTATTGAATAAAATATTGATATCGAAACTTGACCTGTTTGAAAGCTATCAAATGCTGAATAAAGTAAGAAAGCAGAAATTCCTCCATAAATTATTAAAACTCGAGTTATGCTTTTTCCAACAGCCACTTTTGCTACATTTCCAATAATTCCATCTCTTGTGAGAATAATTTTATCTGGTAAAATATGACAAAATCCTGTTTTAGTTTTAAATTGTTTTTCCATTAACTTTCTATTCGTTTCTAAATCCTACGCTTCAATTTTTAGTTCTGTAAGATGAATTGTTTTGTCATCTGTAAATTGACAACTTCCTTTGCCAGAAACTTGTTTCGTTAAAATGCTAACATCATCTCCATAAGAAATACCCGAATTTACATCGCATATAAATTTGGCATTTTTAAAAGTGAAAGATTTATTATTAACTTCAACAGAAATGTTGATTGGTTCTAAAGTAACATCCCAATAACTGGAAGCTTCATTTCCAAAATCTAGATTGGCTAATAAATGTCCCCAGCTTTTATTATGGTTAGCGATGTGTTCTGCTAATTGAGTTTGAATGTTTTTGAGTTCCATATTAAAAACTACCAATACGTACCTACTAGAAACGTCATTCTTATGAATGCAATGATACTTTCTGAAGTCAGTTTTAGCGGTGCTTTTAAATCGGTAATTTCATCATCGTCTACAAAAACAACAAATAATCCGTCTTTAAAAGCTAACAATACATTGTCTATTGCCTTTTCTAAATTTGCTAAATCGGTATTAGCTAATTCGCCAAATTCTACTTTTCCGCTTTGGGCTTTTTCTTGAATTTCTGCTGGACTTAAAAACCCAATGACATTAACTTCTGTTCGTTTTTTATTAAAGGCTTCCACTTGATTTTTTACACAACCAATTAATAAATCTTCTAAATTTTTCGGGTTTTCTTCTAGTGTAAAAGGGACTTGTTTTACCTTTTTTTTACCTAATCTTTTTAGTTGTAATGTTAGTTCCATTTGAATACGGATTTTTTTGCGTTAGGGATTGCCGTGGAAAGCCCACAGTGCGCTAGCCCGCGGACTTGCAACAGAAAGCCCGACCTCGCCTAAGCGAGGTAACGCCCTAATGCTTGTATTAACTATTAATTTGTGCCAAAATGGTTGGATCTTGGATTTTATTGTCTTCTGAAAGTAATTTCATTTTAGAAATAATTTCTGCCGATTTTGGATCTTCATCTACGAAAGGCAAGAACATACGACCGCGATGCTGACTATGTACCGGAATGATGGATAATGCCAATCCGTTTTTGCTAACCTGTCCGCTTCCTAAATGAATGCTGTATTCGCCAAGTTTTCCTTTAATAAACAGGTGACGTTCTTTAACGGTAATGTTTTTAAGTTTGAATAATCTTGCAGATTCTTCGGCCAAGGCAGCACGCATTTGCATGGTACTATGACTTGCTTCTGGATCTACACCACCAACATGCGCAACACTGACCACAAGATCTACGTCTCGCATAATTTCGCTAAAAACTACGGATGGGATCTCTGTAAGCGGAATTTTTTTGTAAGTATCTATGGAATGGAAACAGACATCTTCTAGTGTTGGTGCTTCGGCTTCAGACGGCGAATACCAATCTGCCATGGCGTACATGGTTGCTATAAAACCACGTTTATGATATACTTTTTGTAAACCTTCTTCCATACTTACCGTCCAACCGCGAGTTCTTAAAAGTGCTACGGTTTTTTTAGGCTGAATTTGGTGTCCTTGGTAACGTTCGGAACGTGTGCTGTGTTCGCGTTCATCATCGGTAATTAAATACAGCTCTCTAAACACTTGTTTAAAGGGTTGTACTAAGCGTTCTGCAAACAGGTGTTTTTGATAAAGATCCCATTCTACATTTTTGTATAAATGTGAAGCGTGAGCAATAAGTAATACATCGTCTTCTGCTAATTGGTGTTTTTTTCCTGTGGCATCTGTTAATATACCTTCGTTATAAAACCCTGAAATTTCTTTCTCAGGAACGTACATAACCAAATTGCTCAACATCACTTTAACGATAGGATGTTGCATCATATTATGAATTTCTTGTGCTGTAAATTCATCTTCGTTTACCATTGCGTTTTCTAACGATAAACGTGTTCTGCTGTATTGTCTAGATAGGTATGTTTTGTTTTCTTTTAAAGCAACAACTTCTTTGTGTTTTCGTAATTTGGCAGGAATATTTTTTAATGATTTTCCGGCTTTAGTTACTTTAAATTCTGTTTTGCCAATACTGTTAATTATTAATTCTATCTCTGTTTCTTCTATAGAAACTTCAGCATTTGCCATAATGATTTCTGTAGCTTCTGCTTCCATAGCCCAACTGAAACGCACACGGTCTTGGTAACCTGCGGTTCTTGATAAATTGTCTAAACCAATTTCTACAGCGGTAGCTTCACTTTCTTGGCGTTGTGCCCCAAACTGTTTGCTTTCTTTTAAGAAATCTTGCAACAGGTTGTATCGCTTTAATAAATCTTTTTCTGGTATGGTTTTACTTAACGGAATTAAACCTAATGCACGTACGTAATCTTTATCGCGCTTGTCTTTGATTTTCTTCAACGTTTCGGTGATTTTTACTTCGCCTAGCATTACGCTAGAATAGAGTTTTACTTGTCTGTGTCCATTTCCGTCTGTAATATATTTTGCTGCATCGTGTAGTAGTTTCCAATTGGCTTTCCCGATAGTTTTATATACTCTATTAAACCAATCGACATCTATAGCACCAAGGGCAAAATCACTTTTTGGAATGTTAGAATAACGCGAAATAATGGTTTCTTTTTCAGAATTCATATAATCTGAAGCGTGTGCCTGAAACCACCAGACTGCATCTTCAAGTTTTTCTAACCCTAAATATTCACCAATTACACCAGTCCATTGTGTGGCATAACACGCCAATTCTATTAATCGTTTTTTAGTTACTTTAGAAGCATCTGCACGTGCTGCAAAATCGGCATAACTTTCAGTATCTTTAAAAATTGATTTTTTTAGAAGACCACTAAATATTGTTTTTTTACTATCGCCGTAATAGCTATAACCACGTTCAAAATTATCTTTTCCTAAACGTTCTAAAATTCTAAAGACATAATCGACACCTTCTATGCTGTGAATACCATTCATGTATCCTGTAGCAGTAGTTTCTAAATCGCCACGTTCTAATTCTGTTTCTAATAAATTGATTTTTAAAGGTGCTAATACGTGTTTAGGCACGCAATCTCTTTCTATCCATTTATAATTCATTCTGTAATTAAAACCACCGTCCATAATGACCATTAACTCACGAGAATTTAAGGCTTGAAAAAGGATGTCATCCTCATTAATTAAGCCTTTTTTGTAAAGTCTTAATGTAACAGCAATACTTGGATATGGAACTATTCCTGGTCTACTGAATTGTTTTGTAATTACCTTTACATCGTCAGTTGTATTAGGATAAGCTATATCTTGAGCTACTAAATAGATATAAGTTCCCCAATATTTTTGAAGTTGTGCTTCTGTGAGAAGCTCTAAATTATTCATACTTAAACTTGGTACAAGTGGTAAAATAACATTTGTCCAGTTAAACGTTTTTTTATTATAGCGATAATTAGAGGTTCGATACTGTATTGCCTTCAGGTTTTTAGGAAAATTAGCAATCATATCTTCCATTATATCTAGCTTAAAATTAGCTATAATTCTTTCTTCTGCATAGACATTAAACAGACGTATTAAAATTTTGTTATAGGCATCAGATTTTGAATTGTACCGATCTTCTTTATCTAATTTTAAGCCACTTAAATCTGGATAATACTGTCTAGCAAAAGGCTCAAAATCTTTATAATCTCCAAATGGGTTATTATGATTCTTAATGTAGCGAATTGCAGCATACATTTCAAAATCATTAAGCTTACTTTGCTCGTGCCAAGCGATCCAAACTTTAGCTAAAGGAATGTTATGTAACAGTTCTTCTGGTGTTGCATCATCGCCTAAACTTTTAATATCACGAATGCCTTTTTCTATGTAAGTTGTTGCTATTTCTCCTTGATATACCTCTGTTTGATATTCGTGATTTCTGTTTTTAGTTACAATATCAATTAACGTATTAACTGCTCTAATAATTTTATTTGCATCTATGAATTCTTTAAATTTAAACCCTGAAGATTCTGAAGTGGTAATTCCTAATTTATCGAAGAAACTCGTTTTTTTCTCAAAACGCGATTGTGGAATATATAATGGTGTTAAGTTGTCATAATCAATAGCTCCAAAACCATTACTGAAGTCGAATTCTTCGGCGTTATCTTTAAATTTATCTAAATAGACTTGTTCATTTTTGGTGATTTTAGGGCGTTCGTTATAGAGGCGAATTTGGTCTTCTACAAAATTAGACTGTTTATTTTCGTCGTGTAGAAGTGTTAACATCTCTAAACCTGCTATACGCTGATCTATACTTTTTGCTGTTACTAAATTTGTAGCACTTGTTCTTAAACGGTCGGCAGGTAATTCTACTAACAATTTAATTAATGAGGTCCGTAAGCTTTTATGTTTTCGTCTTAATAAATCTTCAGCAATCTCTAAATCTTTATCATACAAGTGCATTCTACTAAATAAGTTAAGTCCTGTAGCCATTAATAACTCATTTCTGTTGTAGATTGCTTTTCTAGCTAAAGCTCTTTTCCAAGAGTTTTCATCGTAATTTAAACGTTCTTTTTTCTCTGTATTTTGTTCGTAATTGTAAAAAGAATAGCTGTAATCTTTAGGGAATACTTTACGGATGTAACTTTCTCTAAATTCTGTTGGAAGTATGTCTAAATCAGTAGCCATTAATTCTAATTGCTGCTCTGTAGCTTTATTTAAAAGACATCTATAAAAATAATTAGAGCTAGGTATAAAATTCCAATAATAGAATATTCTAGTTTCGAAATTTTTCCCTTTTTCATCTGCGAATTTTGCTACTTCAAATAATTTTTGAAAAGTTTTATTATCTAAAGTAATAGTAGGTAGGTTTACCAACATCCAATGATCTAAGGCATAGTCTTTACCTACGTTATTTATAAAATATTCAATTAAAGAATCATTAGTTCTCCCTGTTCTATAAACAAAATATAAGGCTAAAATCTTTTTATTTCTATCTTCGGATGTATAAACAATATCTAATGCTTTTGCATTGGCTTTGTCTACATCTAAAATAGCAATAGACCATAAAGCGACTAAAATTTCTAAATTATCTTTACTTTTAAGAAGTGTGTCTACTTCTTTTAAATTAAAAATTAAAGATTGTGCAAGTTCTAAAACTCTATTGATTGGGGCCTTTTTTGGCGACCCCCAATGCATACCAAACCAGTTAGTTACTGCACTAGTGACACTACTAAAACGAGCAAGGTCATTTTCTAAAATAACATTAATCATATATTTTAAAGCTCCAAGACCACACTCATCTAAAGCTTCTAAAATGGTTTGTCTTAAACCTTCTTGACGTTGCGCAGCGAGTAACAATTTGGCTACCATTTCCCAATGTTTCTCGTCTTCAGAAAGTAATAAGGCTTTTATGATATCTGCACTTATACCTCCAATTTCATCTTCTGCTTGAAGAATATCATCTAAAAGTTCATCAAACATACCATTGCCATTATGCAATAAAATGGCTAAAAAATAGCTGTTTCCGTGTGGGAAATAGGTGCTGTATTGAAAATGTTCATGTAATGTTAATCCGCCAAACCCCTTTCTGCTTAAACTTAAAAAATGCGTAAAAACTTGTAATTTATTACGTAATGTATCTTCAGTTTTTACAGATCTAAATGCTTTTCTATCATAACCTCTTTGGTAAGGAAGTGTATCTATAAAATCCCAGATATCTGCTAAATACGGCGTTTGAATAATACCAAATAACTGCATTCCTAAACGCATACCTTCTGGAGTTCGCCAAGGATTATTATTAATAGCATCTTCAGAAACCGCAATGTAATCGGTGGCACTATAATAGGTTCTTCTTTCGCCTTTGTCGATACGTCCTAAAATTTTAGCTAAAACGCGATAAGGTTCAGAATATGCACGAAATTCAAACCGATCTACATCTGGTTTCTTATTTTTTTCAACGTATTTAGTTGCTTCTTCTATTGGAATCATTACTTTTTCTTATTAAACTCTTACTCTACTAAGACGAGTTGTGATTATTGTTTCAATTTATTTCTTTATAAAAAAGATTACTCTTAATGGTTGGCAAGATAAAAGTAATTCAAGTTTTTTTACTCACGGTATTTAGGGATGTTTTTAGTTAAATATTTAGATGGAGTTTTTAAAATCACAGAATACAGTGACAAAACACAGCTACATTTAAAATAGGTTTGTAACATAAAATTAAACGGCCTTATGATACTTGCTAAACACAAATTTGGTTTCAACTTTTATGAAGACGAAACATCTTTTGAAAAAATTAAAGGGTGTAAAAATTACCCAGAAGATTTTTATAACGAGATTTTTGTACTTGCTAAATCTACTAAAAACAAGCAGATTAGAACCGAATGTGCCAATATCATAAAAAAACAGGCACCAGAAGCTTTACAACTCGCCTTTAAGAGTCGAAAAAAAATAACGACAATACAAGATTCTCAATCTTTTAACAAAAAACTGATTGCTATATTAGAGTACGGCGTACTTTCAGAAGACTTGGACCTCTTTAAACTATACACACTTGTTTGTAAGCGTTTAACGCTTTCGCTTGAATATAGAAGTAAAGAAGTCATTGAACTTTTCATAGAAACACCACGTCTTTTAAGTCAGTTTAACGGTGTTAAAGAATTAACAATTAGCACCTCTAGACAGAAAGAAAGTTTTAGTAGCGTTGTAAACAACATAACGCAACTTACTTCATTAGAAAAACTTGAGCTTGAAATTGATTATAAATACATACCAGAAGAACTAGAACGATTAGTTAACTTAAAAGAGTTTATTCTAACAGCACCTAACTTAGTATGGATTCCCGTAGGAATAACCAAGTTAAAAGCACTTAAAAAGTTGGAGTTTAGAGGGAGTTTTCCTTTTGGTGATGACGATCCTAACGCTAACATCGTTAACTTTACTTGGCTTACAGAACTGACAAGTTTAAAGCATTTAAAAATAGGTTCTTTTACGGTACAAGACCTCTCTGATGTTGAGCTTCCGGCAAGTTTAAAAAAATTAGAGCTTTTTAGGTTAGAAAATCTAACCGCTTTACCAGAAACACTTGGTCACTTACCAAAACTAAAAACATTAAGGCTAAGTGGTATGAGGGAGCTAGAACACTTTCCTGCATCTGTTAGTGAATTTAAAACCTTAGAGGTTTTAGAAGTTATTCATTTATCTAAATTAAAAAAAGTTCCTGCATCCTTTATTTTTGGACCAAATATTAAACGTTTACTAGGTTTGTATACAGAGTTTATGCCTTATGGAGTAACCCCTGTAACTAAGCTAAAAAGAATCGTTTTCACCCATCCAGAGCTTCTTAGTTTTGTATTAGATAATGCCTTGTCTTTTCCTAATTTAAAAGAGATAGAAATTACTTGTGATGCACCACAAAGAAGAAGTGCGCATACGCTTTCTGCATTTAAAAAACTTAAAAACCTTAAGTATAAGTTAGCACATCATTTAGAATGGGTTTTAGAGGGTATTCACGAATGTAAAAAGCTAGAAGACGTTTTTATTTATGGTATATATAATGGAGCTGATGCTGAAATAACGAACGCTAATGTTGCTAATTTTCCTCAGTCATTTTCTAGAATAGAACATTTGCAAACCTTAAAAGTGCACAGTGCAAAAGCACTTGTTTTAAATACAGATTATTTACCTATAAAGACAGACAGTCTTACCATTACAGATATAAAAGTCATTGAGCCGGGTATTGAAAATTTTGAGGTAAATCATATAAAAGTAACAGATACACCTATTACCGCATTACAAAAGTTTTATTCAGTAATACGTGCTAAAAAAATTGAGTTAGACGATGTAAACAGTGTTAAAAATGAGACTTTAGATTTTGATACTTTTAAAGCCCCTGAAAGCTTTAAAGATTTTATATTTAATAGTAATGTAAAAGGTTTAGATAAGGCATTAAAAGCACTTTGTAATTTACAATCACTAACCATTGATTTTAATAAAGATAATGCCAAACAAAACAACGGTTTAACCGCTTATACACACCATAATTTAAAGAACTTGACTATTAAAAATTTTAATGGTGACACTAGTGTTATTAAATTATTATTAGAACATACGCCTCATCTAGAGTTTTTAGAAATTTACGATTGTATAGGCCTTGTAAATCTTCCTAAGGTTACTTTAAATAAACTAAAAACGCTAAAATTATTTTATAGCGATGATATACAGTCTATAGAAAACTTAACAGTGCCCAACATAGAACTTTTTAAAGTTTTATCGTGTGACAATTTTGGTTACGATGCTATGGTTACGGCATCGCATTGGAAAACGCTTAAGTTTCTTTGGTTACAGAACATTAGTAGAGCTCTTGAAACCTACCCGGAGACCATTGCAGACTTAAATTTAGATACCTTTTTTATTGATGGATTTTTAACTAAAAGACAAATACCAAAATGGATAGGCAGAATGAAATCCTTACGAGTTCTAGGAATAGAACAGTTTTATTATTGTCCATTACCGGAAGAATTAGCCGAATTAACCCAATTAAAAATAATGAGTATCAGAGGCTGTGATTTTACAGAACAAGTATCTGATAAATTTAAGAATCTGAATTTAGAGGATTTAATTTACAGGTATTCAAAATTTAATGGAAACAATATGAAATCCTCTAAATTTTACGCATTAGCTAAAAATAAAATCTTAAAAGAGGATTTTGATAACAGATATGAAAAATATGATCTGTACTGTTAAAGAAATTAAAGCACAACGTACTGTATCTAAAAAAACTGTTTCCAAAAGAAATTTATACTTTAAAAATTAACGATTATTATGACAAAACCAGCAGAAACACCTGTTTTCAAGTTTTATACAATGGATGAGTATTATGAAGACATTAAAAAGTGTAAAAACTTTCCAGAGGATTTTTATTATGAAATTTTTGTGATTGCAAAAGCAACATCTAATAAAAAAAATAGAACAGAGTGTGCTAACATCATAAAAAAACAAGCCCCAGAAGCCTTACAAATAGCTTTTAAAAGTCGAAAAAGAATAACACAAAAAGGAAAGCGTGTAGCCAGAATGATTTCTATTTTAGAATATGGATTGCTATCTAAAGACTTAGACCTTCTTAAATTACATAACCTAATTGGTGGAGGAACAAAACTATGGTTTTTACATTCTTCGACAGATTTTTTAAATCGCTTGTTAGAACATCCACATATATTAAGACGATTTAACGGCGTAAAAAGTTTAGAAATCCATTTAAAAGGAGAAGGCAATACCTATGATAGTATTCTTAATGAGATATCAAAATTAACGTCTTTAGAAGAAATAGATCTAGAAGGTGATTATGAACAACTACCAGAGGATTTTGGTAATTTATTAAATTTAAAAAAATTAAAGCTTGTTGCGCCTTATTTAAAAAGGTTTCCAAGTACAATGTCTCAGTTAACATCCTTAAAAAAAATACGTATAGAAGGTGATTATTGGATTGGAAAAATTATTCCTAATATGAATCTAACCGATTTTAATTGGCTTACAAAACTTAATAAATTAAAAGTGTTCAAACTACGTTATGTAGGCGTGCAAGACCTATCTCAAGTCGTGTTTCCTGCATCCTTAAAACGTATAGAATTGTTTTACTTAAATGAATTAACAACATTACCTAAAGATGTTAGTCATTTAAAGCAACTAAAAAAGTTTCAGATTTTATCTAAAAGCATAGATAACTTACCAAGTGGTTTTGAAGATTTACCAAAATTAGAGCTTTTTGAACTTAACGCCCCTAAGATAGATTCCATATCATCTACCTTATTTTTTGGCGATGCGTCTAGATGTTTTGAAGAAAGGCCTAGACCTGAATTAATAACAAAAATTACATATAGCGAAACTAATATTTCACCAATGACGGAAATTAGTCTGCGAGAATCTATAGAAATAGATTCGCCTAAACTACTTCATTTTGTGTTAGATAATGCATTATTTTTCCCTAATTTAAAGACGATAACAGTAGATTGTGAAGCACCAGAAATTCCACATAAAACATCGTTAGCTACATTTAAAAACTTAACAACGCTTAACTACAAACTAGAACATAAACTAGATTGGCTTTTTGAAGGTATTGAGCAATGTACAAAACTTAAAAATATTGAGTTATACAGATTTCAAGAATGGCATACTAAAGATATAAAATTAGCTGTTAGAATTTTCCCTTCAGTATTTTCAAAAATTGAACAGTTAGATAACCTGACCATTAAAAATGCGAGTGCTTTAGTTGTAGACACTGACCATTTACCTAAGCAGATTACCAATTTAACTATTTCTGAAATTAAAGGCATAAAAGCAGGAACAGAACAGTTTGATGTGTTTAATGTGGAAGTTAAAGCCACACCAATTCTTAATTTACAGGAATTTTATGCACTAATTAGTGCGGCTAAATTTAATCTTGGACATAGAAATAATGATGTAAATAATGTTTTAAATTTTGAAACCTTTAGACATCCTGAAAAAATTGAATCGTTTGATTTTACCAGTGATGTGAGTCAGTTAGATAGCTTACTTAAAAACTTCATAAATTTAAAAGAGCTTACCATTACGTTTAAAAAAGCCAATCCCGAACATAACAATGTATTAACGACCTATAAACACAACAATTTAAAAGTGTTAAGAATTGATGATTATAACGGAACTACCGAAGCCTTAGAGCGTTTATTAGCCCAGATACCAAATCTTGAATTTTTAGGGATATTTGAAGCCAAAGGCTTTGATGCTTTTCCTGCTGTAACCTTGCCTCAGCTTAAAAAGTTAAGAATGCAAAGTGTAGCTTTTAAAACCATAGACAACCTAAACGTTGAAACTATTGAAGCGGTAAAACTGATACATTGTGATAACATCAGTGATAAAAGTATTGAGGTTATATCGCGTTGGAATTCTTTAAAACACCTTTGGTTAGAAGGCTTAGATGAAAATGGAGGTATATATCCTGAATCGATTTCTGAGTTGAATTTAGAAACCCTTTTTATTAGCGCACATAACAGAGAAGAAAAAATACCAACTTGGATTGCTCATTTAAAAAATCTACGTGTTTTAGGAATAAACAATTTTAAGCAAGTTCTTTTACCGGTAGAATTAGCGTCATTAACACAGCTGGAAGTATTAAGTATTAGTGGTTGTGAATTTTCAGAAAAAGTTTCTGAAGACTTTAGAAATCTTAATCTAAAGAAATTGGTGTATTGGACTTCTAAATTTAATGGTAGTAATATGAAATCTGAACTCTATGAGCCATTGGAGAATAAGTTGGTGTCTCAACGTAATTTTGATGATATAGATAGTGAAGTACCTTTTAGGGTGTAGCTAAAAAAAAAATTAGAGCGAACCGCAATCTAAAAACCCTATTTCCAAAAGAAATTTATACCCTAAAAATTAAAGATTACTATGACAAAACCAACAGAAATCCCTGAATTCACCTATTATAAAATGGATGAATATTATGAAGAGATTAAAAAGGGTAAAAACTTTCCAGAAGATTTTTATTACGAAATTTTTACGATTGCAAAAGCAACAACAGATAAAAAAAATAGAGCAGAGTGTGCTAACATCATAAAAAAACAAGCCCCAGAAGCTTTGCAACTAGCCTTTAAAAGCCGAAAAAAAATAACACAAAAAGGAAGGCACGACGATAGAATGATATCTCTTTTAGAATATGGATTGCTATCTAAAGACTTAGATCTTCTTAAATTACACGATCTAATGACGAGAAAGAATAGAGAACTGGATTTCTTTTGGTTTTCGGTACATTTTTTAGATCGCTTGTTAGAACATCCTCATATAATAAGCCGATTTAACGGTGTTAAAAAATTCACAATCCATTTAATAGGAAAAGGCAATAGGTATGATAGTATTATTAAAGAAATATCAAAGTTAACGTCTTTAGAAGAAATAGATCTAGAAGGTGATTACGAACAACTACCAGAGGATTTTGGTAATTTATCAAATTTAAAAAAATTAAAACTTGTTGCTCCTTGTTTAAAAAAGTTTCCAAGTACAATGTCTCAGCTAATATCCTTAAAAAAACTACGTGTTGAAGGTGATTATTGGAATAGAGCATGTAAGGACAACCTAAATTTAAATGATTTTAATTGGCTTACAAATCTTACGAAATTAAAAGTATTAAAGCTGTACCATGTTGGTGTTGAAGATATGTCTCAGGTCGTGTTTCCGGCAACCTTAAAACGTATAGAATTTTTTTGCTTAGGTGAATTAAGAGCATTACCTAAAGATGTTAGTCATTTAAAGCAACTAAAAAAGTTTCAGATTTTATCTAAAAGCATAGATAGCTTACCAAGTGGTTTTGAGGATTTACCAAAATTAGAATATTTTGAGCTTATTGCACCTAAGATAGATTCCTTATCAGCTACCTTGTTTTTTGGCGATTCGTCTAGATGTTTTGAAGATGTACCTAGACCTAAATTAGTAACAGAAATTACATATAGCGAAACTAATATTTCACCAATGACGGAAGTTAGTCTGCGAGAATCTATAGAAATAGATTCATCCAAACTACTTAATTTTGTGTTAGATAACGCGTCGTTTTTCCCTGATTTAAAGAAGATAACAGTGGATTGTGAAGCACCAGAAACCCCACATAAAACAGCGTTAGCTGCATTTAAAAACTTAACAACGCTTAACTACAAACTAGAGCATAAACTAGATTGGCTTTTAGAAGGGATTGAGCAATGTACAAATCTTAAAAATGTAGAATTATACAGGTTTCAAGAGTCAGGTACTAGAGATATAAATTTAGCTGTTAGAGTTTTCCCTTCAGTATTTTCAAAAATAACGCAGTTAGAAAACCTTACCATTAAAAATGCGAGTGCTTTAGTTGTAAACACAGACCATTTACCTAAGCATATTACCAATTTGACTATTTCTGAAATTAAAGGTATAAATGCAGGAACAGAACAGTTTGATGTGTTTAATCTAGAAATTAAAGCAACACCAATTCTTAATTTACAAGAATTTTATACGGTTGTTAGTGCTGCTAAATTTGATTTAGGACATAGAAATGTTGATGTAAATAATGTATTAGATTTTGAAAAATTTAGACATCCAGAAAAAATTGAATCGTTTGATTTTACCAGTGATGTGAGTCAATTAGGAAGCTTGCTTAAAAACTTCGCAAATTTAAAAGCGCTTACCATTACGTTTAAAAAAGCCAATCCGGAACATAACAATGCATTAACTGCTCACCAACATAAAAATTTAAAAGTATTAAAAATTGATAGTTATAACGGAACTACCCAGGCTTTAGAGCGTTTATTAACACATACACCAAACCTTGAATTTTTAGACGTATTTGAAGCCAGAGGTTTTGATGCTTTTCCTGCGGTAACATTGCCTCAGCTTAAAAAATTAATAATGCAGAGTGTGGCTGTTAAAACCATAGACAATCTAAAAGTAGAAACTATTGAAGCGGTAAAACTGATACATTGTGATAATATCAGTGATGAAAGTATTGAAGTGATATCGCGTTGGAATTCTTTAAAACACCTTTGGTTAGAAGGTTTAGATGAAAATGGCAGCACGTATCCCGAAACGATTTCCGAGTTAAAATTAGAAACACTTTTTATCAGTGCACATCATAAAGAAGAAAAAATTCCTATTTGGATTGCCAATCTAAAAAACCTACGTGTGTTAGGAATAAATAATTTTAAACAAGTTATTTTACCTGTAGAATTAGCAACACTAACACAACTTGAAGTATTAAGTATTAGTGGTTGTGATTTTTCTGAAAAAGTATCTGAAGAATTTAGAAAACTTAACCTACAAAAATTGGTGTACTGGACGTCTAAATTTAATGGTAGTAATATGAAATCTGAACTCTATGAACCTTTAGAAAATAAATTGGTACCTCAAAGAAATTTTGATGATGAAGATAGTGAAGTCCCTTTTAGGGTGTAATTTGAATTTAATTTGTGGAAAAAAAAAGCGCTTCATATTTCTATGAAGCGCTTTGAGCGAGAGACCAGGTTCGAACTGGCGACATTCAGCTTGGAAGGCTGACGCTCTACCAACTGAGCTACTCTCGC
>NZ_JABFDJ010000049.1 GCF_013403925.1 Winogradskyella wichelsiae | reverse complement strand
CATTTAAGAATATATAAAGGATATATATAACATATGTTATATATATCTTATATTTGGGTGTATATAGAACATATGTTCTATATACTATTGTTAGCGTGCATCCCACTCTGCTCTGAAAAGCAATTCCTTATCCCCTATTTTCTTTCGCAAAAATTTAATTTTAACAAAAAAATTAAAGAACTATTAGCTCTTGGAATCGAAGCGAAAACAGATGTTTAATAGATTACGCAACGGACAACTCACTCTACCGATTTCTGACCATTAAATACGCAACTGTTGCGGTGGACTGACTTTCTGCACGGCAAAGCTAAATCTATAATTTCTGATCAAATCTAAGCGCAACTTGTACAGAGGATTGAATTTCTGGGAGTTTTTAAAATTACATAACAAGAACGGCTAAGTATTTTTGTGAAATATGTAAACGCACGCTAACAATATGTATAAAAAATTGCTATTTTAGGCAAACACTTTGGCTAGTGATTTTTTCGATAGCGGCTGATTTTCCTGCGGAAAATCCTCGCACTCGAAAACGCAACTTTCCATACATGAAACGTTGGCAGTAATTTAAAACAAAATCATTCTAATTTAAAAAATGAAATTTATCAAATTTGCAATGCTCCTTTTGACT
>NZ_JABFDJ010000048.1 GCF_013403925.1 Winogradskyella wichelsiae | reverse complement strand
TCTTCAACCACTAATAGGAATTATTCTAGTACTCTAAATGATTTATTCTCTTGTTTTAAATCAACCGTTTCCAGTTAATTCTTACGCTGTCAATTCAATATGTTAATGAACTTATTTCTTTACTTTCTCTTAACGTTGTTTTGTTAAGCGGGTGCAAATATAAAACCCTTTTTTCATTCCCACAACTTTAATTTGAAAAAGATTTTAATCTCTTTTCTAAACCAAAACTGTCTGACAATGAACGTTCCGAAACACAACTAACTGTTTTTGTTTCGGGGTGCAAATATAGAACCCTTTTTAAAACTGACAAGCCTTTTTTAGGCTTTATTTTTGAGAATGTTTTAATTGGCTTGCTTTCTGTGTTTTAAGCTGTGAATATTTATTGATTTTGTAGTTGATATCTGCTATATCCCCTACTCTGCATTAATTTTAGAATGTACCTGCCTTATTATTCTATACGAAATCCCCGCATTAGCGGTAGTAGCGGCATCCTTTTTTTATTCTATAAGTCATTAAATGGTATACATACCATAATATAGGTAAGGCATTATTCTATTATAAATGCATCTTCTAAAAAAAGATATAGCGGATGACGCGACGTTTTTGCTCCTTAATAGCAAAAGCGAAATGCCTAGAAA
>NZ_JABFDJ010000047.1 GCF_013403925.1 Winogradskyella wichelsiae | reverse complement strand
TTGCCAACGTTGTTGTGTATGGTTAGTTGCGTGGTTAAGCAACTAATTTAGCAAATAAATCACAGATAGAATATTCCGCAGGAATGTTCGTAAGTCGGCATTAACCAAGCAATTAATTATACACGGTGTTGTGAGCAGTTTTTTTACTCATTTTTTAATTCAGTTAATAGTTCTTTTTCAGTTTCAGATATAAAATCTCCATCAACAACTGTAATTCGAGCGTCATATTGGTGATATAGTTTTGTTATTCCTAAAAAAGAGTCTTTGTCTTTTTTATACGGTTCAAGAATTTGTTCTTCAATTATTAATTCAATTTCTTGAGTTCCAGTTTTAAACCCTTTTATTCCAAAAAACGGATTCAAAGTTCCGTTGCTAAAAGTATCAGTTTTTATTTTTGAGTCCTCGTATTGATTACTTACAATTACGGACAATAGATAGTCATAATTCGGTTTTTTATTCCGTTTATATTTAGTTATTCTTCCAATATGTTTTCCAAGAGAAATTGTGTCAGGAATCTTAAATTCAAATAATTCTGTTTGGTTCGTTAAAGTAGAATTTTCAGGTTTGTTATCGTTCGTTTCATTTGCTTTCTGTCCACAAGAAACCAAGAAAAATAGTAATAAAATCAGATTAAAAATGTTTTTCACAAATGTTCTTTTTAATTGCTCACAACGGT
>NZ_JABFDJ010000046.1 GCF_013403925.1 Winogradskyella wichelsiae | reverse complement strand
CAGTGTTCATTTTGTGTTTTCATAAGTGACTGTAATTAATTGCTTAATTTTTAGTCAACCTATTTCAGGAAAATTCAGGTTTTCAAATGTTGGGTAACGGTTTTGTGTATGATTTCGTTGCGTGTTTAAGCAACTAATTTAGCAAATAAAAACTGAATAGAAAGTCCGCGAGGACTTTCGTAAGTAGGCGAGTACTAGCAATGAATTATACACGGTGTTACCTGTTGTTTTTTTATCATTTACACAATTCAATCGGTTTTCTGTTCCAGATATTTCCTAAATTCTCTTTATTGATTTTACAATCACAGTCTAAAACAGAGAAATTATTTGATTGATTGTATTTGATAAGATAAAGGTCTCCAATTTTCATTTTATTTATAGAGCTTAAGTTACAAAATTTTTGTCCAAAATATTCATTCTCATCATATTCAAACTTATATTCCACAACAGTACTTCCTCTGCCAGATTTTATTTCAACTATCTCGGCAGTTAAAAAAACGCCTGATTTATTTAGTTTACTTACATTAATTTGCCAATCAATTCCTCTAATAATTAGATACATGACAAAGGCTACAATCAAAATTGTGAATATGATATCACTTTTTTTCATATAATTCAAATTGTTTGTTGGGTCTTTTAAATAACAGGTAACGGTTTTGTGTATGATTAGTTGCGTGGTTTAGCAACTAATTTAGCAAACTTTTACGAACCCGTGAAAATTCCGCA
>NZ_JABFDJ010000045.1 GCF_013403925.1 Winogradskyella wichelsiae | reverse complement strand
GTATTAGTTGTAATACTTAAATCTCGGGCAGTTAAAGTAGTTTCTGTACCTGCAAAACCACCGTACAACTGCACATTATTCACCATTAAAAAGGTGTTTTCTCTTGTTTGGTTGGTTCCAAAATTGGCGCCATCTTCTGGGCTATAAAGCGGGTTGTATGTACCGCCTGCTACCCATATTTGTAAGGGCGTTGTTGCCCAACTAGTAGCTTCATTATTTTTTGCCCAAACTAAGGCATCTGCTAGTTCTGGTAGCGCGTTTGACCAAGAACTACCATCTGCTGTACCACCACTTACAGCTTTATTGACATAAAGAATGTTGTTGCTGTCTGGGGTAAATTGAATTGATTGGTTTTCATAAGCTCCTAAATCTATAGTTGCACCAAATAAACGGGCATTACCGGCTAAATCTAAATCATTAGCCAAATCACCGCCTGCAGTAGTGTAAGATGCATTATTACCTGCATTTATAGCAACACTACTATCTTTTAAGCTATAATCGCCATTGCTTGGGTCTGTAAAAATGTCTGTATCAGTTAATGCTGTAGCGTCTATATTATTATTTACTGTAGAGCTATTATCTTTTATGAGTGAATAATTAGCTATATACCCACCTGTAATACCTCCCCAAACAATACTACTATTTAAAGTTACTGAACCATTAACAGTATTATAAATAGCCCCTACAACCGTTGTATTGGTTAAACTAGGTGATGAATTATCATAATTATAAATTCCGCCGCCA
>NZ_JABFDJ010000044.1 GCF_013403925.1 Winogradskyella wichelsiae | reverse complement strand
ATAAACTGATAAGCTTAGAAGGTATGCTGTGTTTAAGACACTAGAGCTATCTAAAGAGAACCCGAAAGCATTGTTCTAGAGTTTATAAAGTCTGGCTTATACAAGCTAATACCTAAAACAAAACAGTCCCATCTGTAATAGATGGGACTTTTTTTGTTTTACAATGTGTATGGCTTATAATTAATGCGCTATAATTTATTTCTTCTTCTTGAATATTATTTTAAGTAATGATTGCAAGATAATTTTATTATTAACATAAGTTAGATGATTATCTAAGCTTATAATTTATAAAAAAAGGACCTCAATTAGGATATTGTTGTTCAGAATTTCAACTAGCTCAATCTATTTTAATATGTACGATACAATGTAATTTATGTTTTTAGATTTTTATTGAACACTAGGATAGCGTCAAGATTAATGCAGAGTAGGGGATATAGCAGATATCAACTACAAAATCAATAAATATTCACAGCTTAAAACACAGAAAGCAAGCCAATTAAAACATTCTCAAAAATAAAGCCTAAAAAAGGCTTGTCAGTTTTAAAAAGGGTTCTATATTTGCACCCCGAAACAAAAACAGTTAGTTGTGTTTCGGAACGTTCATTGTCAGACAGTTTTGGTTTAGAAAAGAGATTAAAATCTTTTTCAAATTAAAGTTGTGGGAATGAAAAAAGGGTTTTATATTTGCACCCGCTTAACAAAACAACGTTAAGTTAAAGTAAAGAAATAAGTTCATTAACATATTGAATTGACAGCGTAAGAATCAACTGGAAACGGTTGATTTAAAACAA
>NZ_JABFDJ010000043.1 GCF_013403925.1 Winogradskyella wichelsiae | reverse complement strand
AACGGTTTTGTGTATGATTAGTTGCGTGGTTTAGCAACTAATTTAGCAAACTTTTACGAACCCGTGAAAATTCCGCAGGAATTTTCGCAAGTAGGCTATAAAAAGCAATTAATTATACACGGTGTTGTAAAACGTTTTTATTCGTTCAATATTTACACAATGGTTATCGCAATGTTTTGTTTTTCTATAGGTTTCTTAAAAATTCTAAATATTAATGGTAATCTTGCTTTCCAAACTTTTAGACTATCCAGATTCTTAAAATTAATTAGATAATTACCTCTTTCGGGTATATCGATAACTTTTATTTTTTTTGCTAAATCTCCAAATTCATAAGATTGAATTCTCCATTGAGTATCTCTTGGATTAATTATTTGCCCAGTTTTGATATTAGTAAGGGTAAAAGTAAAATCTTCTACTACAACGTCCCAACCACCAAGAACATACACACTAAAAATTCCAACGTGTAATTCTATAACTCTGTTAGAGTCGCAGATATTTATTGGGAATCCAAATTCCACATATCGGATTTCTGTTTTTATTATTTCAATATTTTTGGGAACTTGATTTCTATGTAGAAATCCTGAAATTTTTTTGTCAGATGCAAGTTGGTCATAATTACTCTTAATATATGGTCTTGCTCCATCACTTGGTTTAAATTCAGTTTGTAAATACTCAATTTCTTGATTATCTAACTCACGCACTGTTCCGTCTTTCTCAACGTAAACATATTCAAATTTTTCTTTATTTTTATTCAAGAATTGTGAGTTTTAAATGAAGTTCCGATTTTTTTTAAATGTTTTACAACGT
>NZ_JABFDJ010000042.1 GCF_013403925.1 Winogradskyella wichelsiae | reverse complement strand
AACGTGTTTGTGTATGGTTAGTTGCGTGGTTTAGCAACTAAATTAGTAAACTTTTACGAACCCGTGAAAATTCCGCAGGAATTTTCGCAAGTAGGGAAGAACAAAGCAATTAATTATACACGGTGTTGGCAGTAGTTTTTTAATTATCATTTTCGGAATAAGATTTGTAACTAGTAATTCCATATTTTTTAAACCAATATTTTTTGTCATTCCGAACTATAAAAAGAGTGTCATTATTAGCAGGAACAATCAAAGAATCATTTTCTTTAATAAAATCGTGTAGCATAGTTGGATAAGGTTTATCATTATTATAAGAAACATCAATTTTCAATGAGTCATTAACACAAATAGCACCTTTTGTCTGACTAATGCTTTCAATTTTGAATAAATAGCTTTTATCATATTCAGCCCATTTTCCATTACAGAAATTGAAACAACTAAAATTAGTTAATAATAACACTATTATTACACACCTAATTATTTTACTATTTTTCATTTAACAATCAGTTGCAATTAATAAATTCGGATTTTCTCCGATTTCTATTTTCCTATAATTAACGAAAGCTCCACATACGAAGATTGCATTTCGTAATTCAGTTGCGTTTTCTTTCAAATGTTTTCCGTTTTCAATTAGCAGTAGAGTAGGTCCTTCAGTCAATTCGTCAATACAATCAATCCAAGCATTCATATTTTCTGCGTAGTAAACTGGAAAATTCAATTCCGTTTTAAATTCAGAGTGAAAAGCTTTCCAACCTGTTAATTTTCGACCGCTAATTTTGAATGTTACCATTTCGTTTTAAATTACTGCCAACGGTTTTGTGTATG
>NZ_JABFDJ010000041.1 GCF_013403925.1 Winogradskyella wichelsiae | reverse complement strand
TTTACGAACCCGTGAATATTCCGCAGGAATATTCGCAAGTAGGCAAGAACCAAGCAATTAATTATACACGGTGTTGGCAAATCGTTTTTTTAATATTCATAATTCAATTCTAAGACTTCATTCTCTGGTATAAATAAATCAATTTCGTCAACAATTGACAGTATACCATTTTTTCTTTTTTTGACTTCAATTGAGGTTATTTCATTTTGAGCAACTTCCATCTCAAAAAGTTGATTAGGTTGGCTATTAGCACTAAAAGAAAATCCGCCTCCTGGATAAGTTCCAACAACGTTAAAGAAGTCATTTTGCTCGATAGGAAAATAGTTTGTTAAATTAATTTTCAAAATTGCTTTAGTTGGAATATAAACTGATTTGTTAATAATCGTATCTCTCGTATTGATTGAATAAATCACATCGTAAGTGTCTAATCCGTTCAAGGCATTATTAGGTATTATGTAGTCATTTGTGTTTTCAACATTGGAAAAGTCTGAATGTAATCTAAAATAACCATTAGCGCTTTCACCAAGTTCATTATCTTCTATAAAAAATTCCATTCGATAATAACCAGTATCATTTGTCGTGGTCTGTCTAATGTTTCTAACTGAAACTCCAAATGTTCCAGTTGAAGCTCTATAATCTAATTCAATTTTCACATTTTTTATAGGGATATTATTCGTTGTAGTGAAAGTTCCTTCGATAACAGTGCAATCAGAGTTGCAAATATTATTAATATCATCATCAATTTTTTCGCAACCGTAAAAGTTGAATAATAAAAGAAGTAAAAATAGTATTCTCATAAACTTTATTTAATAGATGCTAAATTTGTTATATGGTTGCGTTAAATGTTTGCCAACGT
>NZ_JABFDJ010000040.1 GCF_013403925.1 Winogradskyella wichelsiae | reverse complement strand
TATGATAATAATTACAGAAGTACTTTAGCAATAAATTAATAAGTTTTTACTTGTTTTTTACCACAGTACTTTGTTGGCAATCAGGCTTTATTTTGTTCGTTTCATTTTCGGTGGATTTTGTCGAGTATCAAAAACATCAGCAATCTTTATAAATCCGTTTTGTTCATCAACCGAATATATCACTTTGTAGTTTTTGAAAACCAAATAACGATATTGAATTTCTCTATCTTTAAGTAATTCTTCTTCTTGTCCAATAAAGGATGCTTTGATTAATTTTTCCGATTCTTTAATTATTCCAGTTACAATTTTAGTAGCAACTTTTAAACTTGCTTTCTTTCCGTAATATTCATAAATTTCGTCAAGTTGAGTTTCAGAAAAGTCTGACCAAATAATTTTAAAATTCATTATTCGTATTTGGCTAAAAGTTCAGAACTTGTTTTAAACCGATTGTTTTTGAAATCCGATTCTGATTTGTCAATTCGTTTGTTTAACTCATCAATGGACATAGGCTTAAAAAGCCTTTCGTCAGAAGTGTCTTTTTCCTTTTTCAATATTTTCTCAAGCTTGGAAATTGCTTCCTCGCTTTGAAGTTTTAGGAATTCTTGAATAAATTCTATTTTTCGAGCTTCTATATTCATTTCGAGTTTCTTTTTATCAAAGATACTAAATTATCAAATTCAATCAATATCTTTCTTGGTTTAACGAATTTTTCAGCTTGTTGCCAACGTGTTTGTGTATGCTTAGTTGCGTGGTTAGGCAACTAATTTAGTAAACTTTTACGAACCTGAGAATATTCCGAAGGAATATTCCAGATAAGCAGAAACAAAGCAATTAAATATACACGGTGTTGGCAGCCGTGCTTATT
>NZ_JABFDJ010000003.1 GCF_013403925.1 Winogradskyella wichelsiae | reverse complement strand
CCTATGATAATAATTACAGAAGTACTTTAGCAATAAATTAATAAGTTTTTACTTGTTTTTTACCACAGTACTTTGTTGGTAGCCGTTTTATTAAAAAAAATTATTTGCTTTAAAGTAATTATATTCTAATACAGAACTTTAAGAACCTATTGGCCAATGTGGTCAATGAGTCCACTCGAAGTTGTTCTTTTACAATCATTTTGTTGCCACCTATCACATTTAGTACAATAGTCTCCATTAGGAAGGCAACCACAACAATGGGCACAACCTTCAGAAGTGCAAACTGTACCGCCGAGACGCATAAAACTCAAACTATTTTGAGATATTTTAAAATTTTTATTTGATTTTTTTTCAATCAATGCAACTTTAGAGGCTGATTTATCTGTATTATTAAACTTTAGATAAAATTTATTTTCAACTTCCATTAAATCTACAGAGGTAGCTACTTTGTTTAATTGCGTCATAGCCGAGTATTTATTGAATGAATTTATTAACATTTCATTAGGAACGGATACATTAATTTGATTTTCAACAATATAAGCCACTGTATTACCTGTAAATTTCTCTACTTTAAAATCATTTTGGATAATTTCAACAACTTCATTTGCTTCGTATTCATCATCATTTGAGCAAGAGACAAAAAAGAGTATTAATACTGCAGACAAGATTACTTTATTCATAATAATTAAATTTATGCTCCATTAATGGTCTTGAGCTGTTAATTTTTGACCTTCTTAGTAGTATTTATTCTTAACTTTTCAAAGCATAATATACAATTTTATTTTCACTTCTTCGAGATTCCGTAAGTCGGATGGTTATTAATTTGCTCTGTCGGTGGTCAAATGGCTACCAACTCGTTATATCAAAACTTTTATCAGTCATATCCCATAAATTTAGCAGGATATAACAAAAGTTTACTATCTTAAATAGATAGGAGTAACGAAGTTAACTCTATTAATTGATATAGCTATACGTATATATCTCTAAATCATGTGCTAAGTTAAAATTTTTATGCTATAAAACTTACGGTAAACCGTAATGCCCAAATTATAACAACCCAACCCTTCTATAACGCAAAACCACCAAGCTTTTACCTAGTGGTTTTTAAATCTCTATTTAGAGGATGCTATAACAGCACTCGCTTTTACTTGTGAAACTCATTTAGCAAATACCAACGGAATAGCAATTTTGCGTCTCGATAGCTATCGGGATTTGTAAGTAGGCTAGAAGTAGCCATTAATTTTATTAGGTGTTGGCGCTATGTGGCTTTCTGTTGTTCGCTATACGCTTTGTTTTGGCCGTGCGACTGCGTGTTTAATTGGCGTTGTCAGTTAAATGATTGTCTATACTTTAAAGGCGACATTTCGGTTTTCTTTTTGAAAAAGTCGGTTGAACGATTGTGGTTGTTCAAAACCTAATTCATAAGCAATTTCACTTATGGATAAATTTGTTGTTAGAAGTTTTTCTTTTGCTTTTTCAATGAGTTTTTCGTGAATGTGTTGTTGTGTGCTTTGTCCTGTTAGCAAACGCAACGTATCGCTTAAATAATTTGCGGAATAATTGAGTTGATTAGCTACATATTCCACTGTTGGTAATTCGCTATTTAAAGTTTCTGTGTTACTATAATAATCGTTCAAAAGTGCTTCTGTTTTTGAAAGCAAATCATTGTTTACAGCTTTTCGGGTAATGAATTGGCGTTCGTAAAAACGATTACCATAGTTTAATAGCAAATCAATTTGCGACAGCATAATGTCTTGTGTGTGTTTGTCGATATGCTGGTATTCTTTTTCTATTTTTTGAAATATCTCAACAACATTTTGTGCTTCCTGCTCAGAAAGGTGCAACGCTTCATTTAATGAATATGAAAAATAGCCATAATTTTTGAATTTTACTTTTTGGATTGTTTTATTTTTTAAGTTCTACAATGCAAAACTCGTCCTTCTTTAAAAAGTAAATGTTTCCAAATCAAGGTTGATTGTAACCGAATCGGGGTTGAAATATGGGGCTATGTGTTTCGCTTCTTTTGGTTGGTGTCTGCCATTACCGCCAACGTTTTTCTTTTATGAGCAGTAGCGGATTAAAACACGCTTGCTTTCCAGATGACCATATATTAAATTAAACACAATAGTGGTTGAAGTTTGCAACCGAACCGCTATTGTGTTTATACATTATTGGGCATTCATTTTTTAACTTTTGAATACCTTAATCAAATACTATTTTACTACTGTAGCTTCTAATTCTACTTTTAAAGTTTCAAAGAGACTTTTTACTTCCAATACAGTACTTGCCTGTTTTATGTTATGCTCAGTTATCCAATTTTGGAAAACATCAAAACACAAAAAAAGCTCTTCAGATGAAGTTGCATAAATGTTTAATCTCACAATATTTTCACATTCATATCCAGCTTCCTTTATAACGCTTTCTAAATTTTCTATAGCTTGAATTAATTGGGCTTTCATATTGGAAGTGCTTGATTTTCCATCATCATCTATAGCTGTTTGCCCAGAAATATAGAGCGTGCCTTCTGGCTTTGTAACTTCAACTGCTTGTACATAACTTCTTTCATTTTGCCATTCCCATGGGTTAATTATTCTTTTTTCCATTTGTTTTTCTTTTTTATTTTGTGCTAATGTTGACACCGTAGTTCATACTATAATTGCTAATAATTTATTTCTCATAATTGCAATTTTGTTTTTACACTACAAATATTTGAATAATAGCATTAATCGAGTGTGACATACATCACAATTATAAAGAAGCTTAAATATTAAGAGGAAAGTCGACTAAGTGTCTCGCGCGAAACACCTAAATAAGACGCTAAAAGCGTTTTGGGAACTCGTTGAAATAATAAAGGATATTGTTTAAGAAGTTGTTCATACCTTTCTTTAGCATTTGATGTTAAAAAAGATAAAATTCTATTTTGTGAAGCACTATGTCCTGAGTTAGATTTTTCTAGAAAGAATTGTTTCATTTTGGGTAATTCAGCCGATAGTTTTTGATAATTTTGAAAACTTAAGGAATATACTATAGTGTCTTCAATGCACTGCAAAGACATTTTAGCCTTGGTTTGTGAGAAATAAGCTGAAAAGTCACTTTCCCACCAATCTTCCATTGCAAATGATACAATATGTTGTTTTCCGTTTTTATCATCGTAAACTAATTTTAAAAGTCCATTAACAACTAAATAACAATTCTTTACATTTTCTCCTTCTTGAATAATAAAATCATTTTTTTTATATTTTTCGAATGAGACATGTGATAGAATAAATGAGAACTCCTCATCTGTAAGCGGTATTAAATTTTCAATATGTTCTTTTAATTTTTCTTTCATTTAAATAACGAATACTAATTTGTGATATTATATGTATTATACAGAAATAGGTTGATTCTATTTGGTTCATATTTTCACGTTCAAAAGATTTTTTTTCAGCCGTTTAGAAGGCAAAAAAACAGTTTGAACGAGGTCTGTTTTTAAATCGTAAGTTCAAGTAAATTTACATTATTTTTTCGATAGGATTTGTATTTGATGTTTGGATTCAGATGGACTTCAGCAGGTTTTCTGAGATCCAGGCTGAAATTTATTTACTCTAGTTTATAAATCATAAAACTAAACCTTTTAACCTAATCAAAGTCTAACAAGAAAAACAATACTACTTATAATGAAAATTCAAAACCTTAAACCTTTTGTGGGAATCCTGTTACTATTATCGATTCTATATAGTTGCAATAATGATTCTGATATTGACGAAGCGCTAATTACCATACCAACATTGCCTTATCAAGCTGAAGGATTTGTGAAAATTGAAAATGGTTCCGGAGGTTTTTTCGCAAATTTAGAAAGTGGAGATAGATTTAGTAGAGATCACGATAAAATAGGAGATGTTAATGGAGATGGTGTTATAGATCTTGTTATTGGTGCACGATCAGACGATGATGGTGGTGTTGATACAGGAGCTGTTTATATTTTATTTATGAATAGTGACGGAACTGTGCAAAACAACCAAAAAATATCGATGCTTGAAGGTGGTTTTACAGAAACTTTAAATGTAGGAAACTTTTTTGGTTATGGTGTTGCAGGCATAGGAGATTATGATTTGGATGGAATTCCTGATATTGCAGTATCTTCTCCAGTACCACCGAATAATTCATTATATATTATTCACCTTAATGTTGATGGTACTGTTAAAGATTATGTGAAAAATGAAAATATTATAGCAAATGGTTTAACGGCTATTGGTGATATTAATGGAGATCATCGAGTAGATTTAGTAGCTTGTAATCCAGGATCTGATGTTGGTGGAACTAATCGTGGCGCTATTGATATTTTATTTTTAAATGAAGCATCGCAAATAATGTATACAAATACGGTTACTATAAATTCTACACAAGGAGGTTTTGGAGTGGGTCTTGAAGATGGGGACCAATTTGGAGGGAGAGAAGTTGCTATGCTTGGTGATATCGATAACGATGGCACTAAAGAATTGGCAGTAGGCGCTTTTATGTCTGATGGAGGAAAAGGTGCCATTTGGATTTTATCTTTAAACAGCACTACTTTTAATGTAGAATCTAAAGTTAAAATTACTGAAGGTACGAACGGATTTACCGATGAGCTCGTAACCGATTTAAACCCTAACGGAACTTTTGGTGGGCAGTTTGGTCATGCAATGTGTGCTGCCGGAGATATAGATGGAGATGGCATTAACGAGTTAATTACAGGAGCCAATCAGCAAAATGAAGGTTGGGCTTATGTTTTGTATTTAAATGCCGATAAGACCGTTAAATCATTTACAAGAATAAATAATACTGATGGAGGTTTTAATTTGACTTTAGATTCAGAAGAGCGATTTTCTCGTTCAATATCATATGTTGGAGATTTAAGAGGTGATGGCTCAATTGCTATCAATATTGGAGGAGGTGCAGGAGGAACTGGAACACTATACACGCTGTTTTTTAGACCACAGTAATCTTTAAAGTATATTCAATAATTTTGATTAAGAAAATGTATTTTTTGTATTGAGTATATTTTTTGTTTAAATAATAGATAATGGTCTCGGCTATGAGTAGTTGCGTGATTTAGCACTTAACTTTACAAGTAGACCCCAAGTTGGAAATTCCGTAGGAATTTTTGTAAGTAGGGAAGAACCTAGCCATTAATTATACACGGTGTTGCCAACAGTGTTTTTAGTTAATAGTAAATTATAGTTTCAGAATTAGGAAAGGTAAATTTGTTATTTCCAGGATAAAAGTTAGCCATAGTCGGCAAGGTGCTGGGTTTGCTGATTGTTTCTTTTTTCTCTGTTTTGGAATCTTCCTTCTCACAATCTGATGTTTCTTCTTGATAAATCACCTTGCCGGTTGATAGATTATAATCAAAATTAAAGAAATTATCACAAGGGGAACCAAAGTTTACTGTTGCTCCAAGTTGCTCCAATTAATTGAAATTTCCCGGTTTGAAATCTAAACCTATGCGTATAATGCCATCTTTGACGAGCGCCTCCTGAATGATTAATTACAATACAATTTTTATTAATGGAAATTCCTTCAAAAGGATCTCCCATCATTCCTCCGTGTTCACTTGGTAATATGGCTCCGACTGATTTTTTCCACAATTCCCATTTGTTATGGTTCTTTTTGTAAATGTATATTTGCCTTTCCGTGCCCATATCCGTTTCTTTTTCGGTATCGTAAACTATAACTTTTTCAAAAACACCATCGTTATCTAAATCTCCTTCTTTTTTATCGAGAATTTTAAAGTGTTTTGGTGTTTGAATTCGTTCCGTTTTTTTGTTTTCTTGACTTTTACAGAGCATAAATGAAAAAAGAAATAGAACTAAAACGCATGTAGATATGGATATTTTCATAGTGTTGGTCGCGATCTCATATATGAAAAGTAGCGTGTGAAGCCCACTAACTTTTCGGATTTTGCAAGAGCCAAATTTATAATTGGGCGTACCTTGTAAATATAGTAAAAACCTCTTAGAAAGCTTTTAATAGCTATGTCTTATACGCTGTGTTGCTATTAGTTACTATTATTCAAATGCTTTTGTTATATTCGCCATCAACTAATCTAGTTAGACTTTCTTCTTAGACTTTTTTCTGCCCTTTTCATTGAGTTGATTTAAGACGAATCTAAAAAAAATCAATTAAATGAGAAACACTACACTCGTAGCCTGTCTATTACTTGCTACACCATTAATTTATTCACAAGAAAACGTTCCTGCCTCCGGAGGCGATGCCACTGGCAGTGGCGGTTCGTCCAGTTATTCAGTTGGCCAGTTGGCGTATACCACCAATACAGGAAATGGCACGGTTACACAGGGCGTACAACAAAGTATCGAACTGTTTACCTTGAGCAACCCAGAACTAGCCACCGTAAAGCTGTCGGTGGTGACCTATCCCAATCCAACATCAGATTATGTGGTATTGGCCATAAGCGACGCCAAATTTATAGGTTTGAGCTATGTTCTTTATGATTTACAAGGTAGAGCGGTGTCACAAGGTCAAGCACCCCAATCTAACACGCAAATAGACATGCGAACCTTAGAATTAGGCACCTATTTGCTTAAGGTAAGCCACAACAAAAAAGAACTAAAGACCTTTAAAATCATCAAAAACTAAGCGTAACCAATTATGAAGAAATTTTACACAATTTTAGCGGCGGTTTTATTAACGCTAAGCACGTTTGCCCAAACGCCAGAAAAAATGAGTTACCAAGCTGTTGTAAGAGACAGTGGTGATAACTTAGTCGCTAACCAACCCATAGGGATGCAAATAAGTATTTTGCAAACCACCGCAACAGGAACAGCGGTTTATGTAGAAACACAAACGCCAACAACGAATATCAACGGATTAGTAACCTTAGAAATAGGTACAGGAAGTGTTGTAAGTGGCGATTTTGCAACTATAGATTGGTCTGCTGATACGTATTTTATAAAAACAGAAACCGATCCAACGGGTGGAAGTAGTTACACTATTACCGGCACTAGCCAATTAATGAGTGTGCCTTACGCTTTATATGCAAAAACATCAGGTAGTTCTACGCCTGGTCCAACAGGCCTACAAGGTCCCTCAGGTAATGATGGTGCCGACGGATCCGATGGTGCTGATGGCACTAACGGTTTGGATGGAGCAACAGGAGCAACAGGGTCTACTGGGCCACAAGGCGCACAAGGTCCAACAGGAAATGATGGTGCTGATGGAGCAGATGGAGCAGATGGCACTAACGGTTTGGATGGGGCAACAGGAGCAACAGGGTCTACTGGGCCACAAGGCGCACAAGGTCCAACAGGTAATGATGGTGCTGACGGAGCAGATGGAGCTGCAGGTACTGACGGTACGGATGGAGCTACAGGAGCTACAGGGTTACAAGGACTACAAGGTCCTGCAGGTAATGATGGAGCCGATGGAGTAGGTATTGCACAAACATTAAGTTTTACATCACCTAACTTAACACTATCTGATAGTGGCGGAACAGTAGATTTAACATCACTTATTAATGATGCTGATAGTGATATTAGTAACGAAATTCAAAATTTATCAGAAGTACTTACTGAAGGTAATACAGCAGATGCTCAAATAAAAAACGTAACCGACCCAACAGATGCCCAAGATGCTGCAACAAAGGCTTATGTAGATGCATTAGAGGCGCAAATAGCAGCTTTAGATGCTCGAATTACAACTTTAGAGCCAGCAACTATAGGCGACTTTAGAAATGGAGGCGTGGTATTCTGGGTGGATCCTACAGATAATACCCATGGGCTAGTTTGCGCTATAGAAGACCAAAGTTCAGTAATACCATGGAATAATGGTTCTTACATAGTTACCGGAGCTACAGGTACCGCAGTTGGCACTGGCGCTGCAAATACAGCTACTATTATTACCGCACAAGGTGCAACAGAAACCGATTATGCAGCAGGTTTAGCAAGAGCCTATACAGGAGGTGGTTTTAACGATTGGTTTTTACCGAGTCAAGATGAGTTAAATGAAATGTACCTAAATAAAGCAGCTATAGAAGCTACAGCAACCGCAAATTCAGGTGCTGTTTTTTATAACGATTACTACTGGAGTTCTTCGGAGGTCAATAATTCTTACGCATGGTACCAGAGTTTCGCCGATGGCAATAAGCTCGGCTTCTTTAAGTACATCAGCTACTATGTGCGTGCAGTTCGGGCTTTTTAACCATTTAGTTATTTATCAATTTAAATAGTGCCGTGTAAGCGGTCGGTTTTTATTTTTTAAAAATGGCACTACATACGGAATTACTGGTTTACAGAAATACTTGTAAACTGGTATTAGAAGTTTTTATAAGCACCAAATATTTCCCCGAAGAATAATAAGTATAGTTTGGGTAGAGCTATGGAGTGCGTTGTATTGGTGCTAATGCGTTGTATTTAAAGAGCCAACAGAGCACAAGAAAAAACAGCGTTTATAAATGCGTTTTTAGATAATTTTGAAATTAAAATATTAAATATGAAAAAAAAATTATACATATTTTTAGTAGCCATATTACTAACGGCAACCAGTTTTTCCCAAACGCCAGAAAAAATGAGTTACCAAGCTGTTGTAAGAGACAGTGGTGATAACTTAGTCGCTAACCAACCCATAGGGATGCAAATAAGTATTTTGCAAACCACCGCAACAGGAACAGCGGTTTATGTAGAAACACAAACGCCAACAACGAATATCAACGGATTAGTAACCTTAGAAATAGGTACAGGAAGTGTTGTAAGTGGCGATTTTGCAACTATAGATTGGTCTGCTGATACGTATTTTATAAAAACAGAAACCGATCCAACGGGTGGAAGTAGTTACACTATTACCGGCACTAGCCAATTAATGAGTGTGCCTTACGCTTTATATGCAAAAACATCAGGTAGTTCTACGCCTGGTCCAACAGGCCTACAAGGTCCCTCAGGTAATGATGGTGCCGACGGATCCGATGGTGCTGATGGCACTAACGGTTTGGATGGAGCAACAGGAGCAACAGGGTCTACTGGGCCACAAGGCGCACAAGGTCCAACAGGAAATGATGGTGCTGATGGAGCAGATGGAGCAGATGGCACTAACGGTTTGGATGGGGCAACAGGAGCAACAGGGTCTACTGGGCCACAAGGCGCACAAGGTCCAACAGGTAATGATGGTGCTGACGGAGCAGATGGAGCTGCAGGTACTGACGGTACGGATGGAGCTACAGGAGCTACAGGGTTACAAGGACTACAAGGTCCTGCAGGTAATGATGGAGCCGATGGAGTAGGTATTGCACAAACATTAAGTTTTACATCACCTAACTTAACACTATCTGATAGTGGAGGAACAGTAGATTTAACATCACTTATTAATGATGCGGATAGTGATATTAGTAACGAAATTCAAAATTTATCAGAAGTACTTACTGAAGGTAATACAGCGGATGCTCAAATAAAAAACGTAACCGACCCAACAGATGCCCAAGATGCTGCAACAAAAGCTTATGTAGATGCATTACAAGCGCAAATAGCGGCGTTGGATGCACGGATTATTGCTTTGGAACCGCTACCAACTATAGGCGACTTTAGATATGGAGGCGTGGTATTCTGGATAGACCCTACAGATAATACCCATGGGCTAGTTTGCGCCATAGCAGACCAAAGTTCAGCAATACAATGGTCTAATGGTTCTTACATAGTTACCGGAGCTACAGGTGTAGCAATTGGTACTGGTGCTGCAAATACAGCTACTATTATTACAGCACAAGGTGCAACAGAAACCAATTATGCAGCAGGTTTAGCAAAAGCTTATACAGGAGGTGGTTTTAACGATTGGTTTTTACCGAGTGACGATGAGTTGAAAGAAATATTCCTAAATGGAGCAGCTATAGAAGCTACAGCAACGGCTAACGGCGGTGCTGTTTTTAATACTACTTTCTACTGGAGTTCTACGGAGGTTAATTTTGAGAAAGCGGAGATAAGTAAATTAACTAATAATGGCTCTGCAGCTAAGGGCTGGGGATATAATGTGCGCGCAGTTCGGGCTTTTTAAACTTTCTTAATAAATAAAAAGGCGGCATTTTTGCCGCCTTTTTTATGCCACAATTCTACCGCAGAAAAACATACAATATCGTTAATAAAATTGTTTAAAGTAGTGTAAAAGGTAGGCCACGAATAAGTAAAATGGGGCATAAAAAGTTGAGAAACTTATTATTTAGGCGCAGTTTTACTGCTTGCAAATATAACCAGGCTTGCAAAGCAATTTATGAGCGTATCGTTGCCAAAGGAAAGCGTAAAAATATAGTATCAATAGCGGTTTGTAGTAATCTACTAAAGCAGGCCTTTGCCATCGCCAAATCGGGATTAATATATGATGGAAATTATAAAAGTACTTTGGTGAAACATTAATACCTTTTCACTTGTTTTTTGCCACAGTACTTTGTTAGCATATGAGATCTTAATGCTCACCAATAACCTATTCTTTTTTGGCATTCAGTTTTACTTTATTTAGATCGCTTAAAATTTTGCCTTTGGGATCTGCATTCCTTGTAAAACTGAATCCTGGTGCGTGGCAGAGAAGGTTTTCTTTATTTTTTCTTTTAGCCTTAACTCGTTAATTGTTTGCAGCATACTTTACATTTGATGTATTTTAAAATTTTAAAACTTTAAAGTGATGTTTGTATCTCAAACTATTTTATATATTTGCATTTCTAATCATATGTACTTAATAACATATGTTAAATTAAATGATGAATGGATAAACAAATTAAGATATTTAAGGCCTTATCGGACCCGACAAGATTAAAAATTATTTGGTTGCTCCTTCATATTGATGAAAAAATTTGCGTTTCAGAAATTGTAGACGTATTAGATGAGTATCAATACAATGTATCGCGCCATTTAAAATTATTAAAAAATGTTGAGTTGGTCGAAGAGGTTAAAGAAGGCAAGTGGGTGTTTTACTATTTAACCCCCGTTAAAAGCGAATTTAGACAATTAATTGAAGCTGCCATAAAATTAATTCCAGAAGGGCAATTGCATCAAGAAATTAATAAATGTAAACTATTACTTAAAGAACGCGATAAATAAAATCTATTTCTACTTTTTACAAAAAAAAATAAGCTTTTGCTTTTTTTTATAAAAACACATGTGTTTTTGCGCATATGTAATTTAAACCTTAAAATAAATAATATGAACGAAAAATTGAATTTAGCATTAGACGAGTTTATACATGTTGGCGTTGTCCTCGTCTTAATTATTGCCATTGTATCTATAATTACCGGATTAATAAGGGCATTTATACCACAAGAAACAATTCAGAAGCGGCTATCAAAAACAGGGAAATATAGTGGTCTCATGGGAGCCTTACTGGGAGTTCCAACTCCATTTTGCAGTGCCTCTATGGTACCTGTGTCTATGGGGATGATAGAAATGGGCGCACCTTTTGCAATGGTATTTTCCTTTTTGCTTTCTGCTCCATTAGCTAATTTTGTTGTTGTTGGTTTTATTTTTGGTGTGTTCGGTTGGAAAGTAGCTTTAGTTTATTTTCTCATTGTATTTATGGGGTCTGTTTTATTTGGAAGTATCGCCGGTAATACATCTCTTAAAAACAGTGTAAAACTTGTAGATTTAAAATCTAAAACACAGAAAACCACCTGTGGTTCTCAAGCAGCAGTGGGGTGCAGAGCTGTTTCAAGTCTGTCTGAAGACTCTCGCGGAACTGTTCCAAAACCAAATACCTCTTCGCACTTATTTTCTTCGGGACTAGCTGCACAAACGCGTGCGTCTCATCCGAAACTAACAGAAGCTTTTAACTTTGGTTGGGCATTGTTTAAGCGTATTTTTCCTTATGTTTTACTCGGTGCGGTGATTAGTGCCGTATCTGCTGTGTTTGTCCCTGATGCATGGGTTGAAACATATCTTGGGAATGATAGTCCGCTTGCCATTCCTATAGCGGCAACTATAGGTATTCCGTTGTATTTACGTATTGAGATGGCGATACCTATTTTACAAGCGCTGATTGTTAAAGGAATGAGCATGGGGGCTGCTATGGCTTTAATTATAGGAGGTACTGGAGCTAGTTTGCCAGAAATAGCCATTATTTCTTCCATGTTAAAACTTAAAGCCATCATTGCATTTGTGTTTTCTGTTATGACTATGGCTATAGTAGGTGGTTTTATATTTTACATTTTCTTTTAAAAAATAGGGTATGCAATTTCTAAGTCATTTTTTTAAATCCATAATTAAAGCCTGTCCTTATTCTCTTTTAGGAAAGCACTGTATAAGTGCTTTTAAGGAGAAGCCAAATACCGATAAGACTATAAAAAATAAAATACAGATTTTTAAATCTGGTATAAAAACAGGGCGTAACATTGCGCTAATTGGTGTGTTTTGCCCTTTTCTGTGGTATGCCATATTATCTGGCGCTCATATAGATTTTATAATACTGAACGCCATTCATTCTGGAATTGTTGCGGGTATTGGGCTTGTAATTATTAGTGTTAACTGCGTTGCCCTCTATGCGCAGACAAGAAAAGGTTAATTAGGGGTATTAAGCACATGATTAACACTTATTGAACAAAAGCCGCTTTGTTGTTAACTGTTACAGCAAAGCGGCTTTTTTGTTTCCTATTTAATTCTATCACTATGATTTGCTTATTTAGGTGCCTACTTTAGGAATGAAAGTGCTCCCATAACAATACCTCATAACAGCTGCTATAATTTTGATAAATCACTAGAGTTAAGCCTTTAATTAGGTGTGATAATTGTACTCTATTTTGATGTTTGGGTGTTATTAATTTTATTGAATTGCGATTGACATAACGTGTTTACCGTAAATCAACTTTTTAACTGAGCAGCAATTGACTTTATCATAACCGTTTAACTTTTATGATGGAATTATGTACAAGTGTGTATTCTGAAGTCACGGGTTCTATTTCTAGAGACTCTGTGAGAGCGAACAATTTCAACTTTGCATAAAATAACGTATTGTCACTTATGTAAGAAATCGCAGCTCCTAGTAATGCTGTTATTGTATTTCACCTCATGAATTGCTCAAGCTATTTATACATTTATTTTTTATTTTTTTTTTGGGGGTAGCTTATGGTCCTTTTGTATGGGTTTTAAAAGAAGGTTGTTTGCTTCACTTAAAAAAATTTTATGAAAGCTATTTTTGGTCATGATCAGCAGGCCTTCAACACTTTCATTCTTATAATTTCTTCTTATTTAAGGTTGTCTTATTGATTGCTTTGTAACTATGCGATAGGTATTAGCATATGCTAATTGCTACATTTTATAATTTCTCTGGCCTTTTTACTAATCTCTGATCTCTAATATATGATTTAAGTTTTTAGATACAGAGCTCCTAGCAACAAGTAAAATTTATTTTAAAGTTATGGTAGATTCAAAATGATGCATTAACACCTATGTATGATTAACATTCACACTTCTTTTTTATCAATTAAATAAAAACAATAAAAGCAGATGGCTCATTCATCTTGAATAACTATGGATTACTCCATTTTTTGAGGAACATTTTTCCCTAATGCTCTATGTGTATTATCTAAATTATAGGCCTTATTTTATAAGTAAATGTTTTGGTAAATCTTCTACTCGTTCGCAGCACAATTGTTCCATAACTTGCTTTAATTCTGTTTTTAAGAGCGAAATAGTATGGTCACCACCTTTATTGCCTAAGGCAGAAACACCATACATGAATGAGCGTCCCATAAACGTGAATTTTGCCCCAGTAGCAAGAGATCTGGCAACATCTGGTCCAGATCTTATACCGCTATCCATCATTACTTCAATTTGATCACCATACTTCGCAGCGATGTTTGCAAGAGGCCTAATTGTAGATTCTCCTGCATCTAATTGTCGTCCACCATGATTAGATACAATAATACCATCCAATCCTAAACGAATTGCTTCTTTAGTATCTTCTTCTGAAGCCACACCCTTAAGTACAATCTTACCTTTCCACATATCTCGAATAGGTTTTATTTTTTCCTCATTTAGACGCCCTGAAAATGTAGCATCCATAAATTTGCCTAATTGTTTTAAGTCTAATCCTTTTGGCATGTATGGTTTTAATGTTTCAAAACTAGGTTGACCGTAACGCAAGGTATTCATGGCCCATTTTGGTTTTCCTAAAACTTGCATGATATTTTTAACAGACATTTTAGGAGGCATTGCTAAACCGTTTCTAATATCTCTTGGTCTAAAGCCAAAAGTAGGCACGTCGCATAGAATAACTAATACAGGACATTCTGCAGCAGCAGCTCTATTTATAATATCATCTCTTAAGCGATCTTCTGCTGGGTGATATAATTGAAACCAAGCCTTACCTTCAGTTAGTTCTGCGGCACGTTCTATACTTGTAGTTGTTACTGTGCTTAAAATAAAGGGCACATTATGTTTGTGTGCTGCTTTTGCTAAGATTTCTGGAGCATTTGGCCACATTAAACCTTGCAGTCCCACTGGTGCTATCCCAAATGGGGCATCGTACTCAATACCAAACAATTTCGTTTTTAAACTTGCTCCGTTAAAATCTCTTAGGTATTGTGGAATTAATTGTACATCTCTTAATTCTGAGGTGTTTCTATGAAGGTTAACATCTTCGTTACATCCACCATCAAGATATTCAAAAGCAAATTTGGGAATCATTTTTTCTGCTTTTGTTCTTAAATCATCTACTGATGGGTATTTTGAGTTGAATTCTATAGCCATTTTTTTATGCGTCTTATAGTTGATAAATTTTATCTATTTGTATTCTGTTTTCATTGAAAGCAAAATGAGCTGTCTTCTCCTTATTGGTCTTTATATATTTTTAAAGTTCTATAACCGTATAGCGCAATAAAACAAAAACAAATAAATGGAAGAATGAAAGAAAAATTGACTCCTGAAAACGGACCTATTTTTTCAGTATCTATCATTAATCCTTGTAAAATTGGCATTAAAGCACCTCCAACAATCGCCATTACTAAACCAGCTGCACCAATAGCAGTATCGTCTGCTCTTAAACCATCTAATGCAATACCGTAAATGGTAGGGAACATTAAAGACATAAATGCTGAAGTTGCCACTAGTAAATAAAGTCCTGCAATACCTTCGATTAAGATAACGCCAGACATCGTTGCCATAGCACACAATGCAAAAATCATTAGCAGTTTTCTAGAGTTGACATACTTCATTAAGAAGGTGCTAATAAATCGGCTACATAAAAAGATGGCCATTGCTATGATGTTATAGTTTTGTGCCTCAGCTTTGGGTATGCCTAAGTGGCCTGCGTATTGAATAATAAATGTCCAACACATAATTTGAGCGGCGACATAGAATAATTGTGCTAAAACTCCTTCTTTATATTTTCCGTTTTTGAATAGTCTTTTAAATGAAGATGCTGCACTCGTTGGATTTTCACTTACTGCTCTTTTAGGCATTTTAGTAACTGCTATAATAACTAACATTGCTATAACAACAAAGCCTAGAATAACATACGGATTTCTAATGATTCCTAAATCGTGTGTTCTAATAACCGCTTTTTGAGCTTCGTTTAAGGTGTTGAAAACAAGTTCACCTGCTTCATTTCGTATATCAGAATCTAAGGCGATTAAGATAAATTTTGAAGCTACAAACATGCCAAATAATGACCCTATAGGATTGAAAGCCTGTGCTAAGTTTAAACGTTGCGTTGCCGTGCGTTCATCTCCCATCGATAAAATAAAAGGATTTGCAGTGGTTTCTAAAAAAGCTAATCCGAATGTTAAGATATATAAAGACCCTAAAAAGAATCCGAAAACTTCAAATTTAGCAGCCGGATAAAATAATAAAGCCCCAATTGCATAAAGCGTTAAACCTAAAAGAATTCCTTTTTTATAACTGTATTTTCTGACGAAAAGCGCCGCAGGAATAGCCATAGTAGCATAACCACCATAAAAAGCTAATTGTACTAAAGCGGCTTTTGCCGTTGATATTTCCATTACAGTTCCGAATGCTGCTACCATAGGGTTTGTAATATCGTTAGCAAAACCCCAAAGTGCAAACAAAGATGTGATGAGTACAAATGGTACTATGACCTCTTTAGATACTACTGGTATTTTTGTTGAATTCGTCATTTCGTCTTAGTATTTTAGTTACAATGAAAAAAAAGCACCATTCAAATTAATATCTAAAAATGAATAGTGCTTTGATAATCTAATCTTAATTTCTATCTATATTGAGCATAGATTACCTTCGTTTGAAGGTATTCTTCCATACCGTGCTTTCCATCAGCTCCACCAATTCCAGACTTTTTCCATCCTGCATGGAATCCTTGAATCGCTTCAAAATGTTCTCTGTTGATGTAAGTTTCTCCGTATTCTAATTCTTCTGCAGCGTGCATTACTTTATTAAAGTTTTCTGAGAAAATTGATGATGTTAAACCATATTCAGAATCATTTGCTAGCGCAATTGCCTCATCCAAAGTGCTAAATTTCATTACTGGTAATACAGGTCCAAAAACTTCGTCTTGGATAATCTGCATATCCTGTCTTACATTAGTTAATAATGTCGGTTGGTAGAAATAACCTTTATCAAACTGACTAGATTTTTGGCCTCCAACTAAAACTTCTGCACCTTCTTTTTTAGCAAACTCAACCATTTCGGCTACTTTATCTAATTGCGCTTTAGAAACCAATGCACTCATGTCAGGATTGTTTTCAGAAAAAGCATCTTCTACTTTTAAAGCGTTCATTTTAGCGGTAACCATGTCTAAAAATTGATCGTGAATCGATTCTTCAACATATACACGTTCTGCACAATTACATACTTGTCCACTATAAATAATTCTAGAACCAACAACGGCATTAACGGCCAATTCTAAATTAGCATCAGCACAAACAATTGCCGGAGCTTTTCCTCCTAACTCTAAAGATACTTTCGTGATATTTTCAGAAGCCGCTTCCATAACTTTCTGACCAGCAAAAACACTACCAGTTAAACTGATAATACCTGTAATTGGGCTTTTAGATAAAGCATTTCCAACTATTGGTCCAGAACCACACACAAAGTTTAATACTCCAGCAGGTAATTCAATTTTTTGTATTAAATCTACCCATTCCATAATCGTATTTGGTGCAATACAACTCGGTTTAATGACACACGTATTTCCTGTAATTAAGGATGCTGCCACTTTTCTTGCCATTACAAAAAATGGGAAGTTCCAAGGTAAAATACCTACTGCAACTCCAATTGGTGCCTTGTGTAAAAAGATGTGCTCTTTTTTACGATCACTTTGTATAATTTCTCCTTCAATTCGTCTTGCAAAACCTGCGTAATAATCAAAATAATCTGCAGTAACATCAATTTCTACTTGGGCTAAACCTATCACTTTTGCTTGTTCTGCAGCTAAGGTCTTAGCTAGAAACACACGATTTTCACGAATTACACCAGCCATTTTATGTAAATAGCCCGCACGTTCAATGGCTGTTAAAGCTTTCCAAGCGTATTGTGATTCTTTTGCTGCATTTAAAGCTTTATTTGCATCTTCAATAGAACCATGTGGTATCTTTGATAATACTTCTTCGGTACATGGATTAAGTACTTTAGTTACTTCTGAAGAAGTAGATTTTACAAACTTTCCGTTTATAAATTGATTAAATTCTTTCATGAGTGTTTACGTTTAGTTTATGTTGTAATATGTTTAATGAATTCGATATTTTTATTATAAATAAACAATAGTTCGAATTCTTATTTGCCAATATGGTTGACAAACTTATATAACAATGTGTTTTTGGTATTTATCCATATTAATCAATAATATGTATAATTTAAACATGGAAGCGTTTCTATGTTTCGATTTTCAACTTTATTTGATGCTGAAAACCCTATGTATTGTCATAGAAATTTGCTAACCGACTAACTTAATGGTATTAGTTCTTTACAAAGAATGAAAGAAAAGGATAGAGTGCGTTTCTCAAATCCGTCAATTGCTTGCTCAAAATCTTCATAGTGTTAAAAACACTCATATTTAGGCTTAAGATGTAAACATTTTGAAAGGTAGGTCTAGGTGTATTTACCCGATTTGTATGATGCCGGAGTTAATCCTGTAACCGATTTAAACACTCGCGAAAAATGGTAACGATCAGAAAAACCTAAATTAAAAGCAACATCTTCAATGGATTTATTGGTGTGCTCAAATAGCTCACAAGATTTTGCAATTTTTCTATTTTGAACAAATTGATGTAATGTAACGTTCATTTCATCTTTAAATAATCTGGCAAATGAATTGGGTGCCATATTTACCAGCGATGACATTTCAGTATTACTTAATTTTTTATCAATATGAACTTCTATATAGCGAATCACTTTTAGTACCCGTTCGTCTATATTAATGGTTTTCCATAATTCGGGACCAATACTGGTAAGTGCTTCTTTAATGAAGGCTTGTAACTTTAAATTAAAGGTGAGTTTGAAATCTTTATTTTCAATTTTTAAGCGGCCAGTTAAATAGTTTAATCGATCCTTTAAATAATCGGTGAGTTCAATTTTTAAAATGCCAGGATAAACACTATCAAAAGGCACTCCTAAATTAAAGTGAGCGAAGAAATGAATTAAGAACATATTTTCTAAATCCGCTTCATTATGGTTCATATTCAGCTGTTTTCCTGAAACATGAATACCTTCTGTGTGAATGTGGTTTTTAGTGTATCGTGATGAAAATGAAGTAAACGGAGGAATAATGTAGATATAATTCGGATCCATTTCAAAAATAGTATCCTGATGAATTAATTGACCACCTGTGTTTTTATTCCAATATAGTCTCCAAAACGGAAATACCATTTCATGACAATCCCATAAATCTAACAACCAGTATCTGCAGCATAACATCTTTAATTTCAGGTCAATAAAATTTTGGTGATTTGCAGATGGATCGCCTAATTCAATTTCTTTTACAAACTTCATGAAGCACTAATGTTTGAATTAGATACAAAAATACGGATTTTGAATATTTAATAAGGTGTATTCTGTCTCTATTTTTGTTACCATAATTTTATTTGGCAAATGCTCTCACCATAACTACAAACGTCATCTTAAATGTGATGCTTAATAGGGATGTACCATTTGATAAATTAAAACAATAAACACAAACACATGAAAACGATAAAACTTCCAGTACAGGTAGAAGCAGAATTAAAAAAAGTATCCGAAGTCGCGGGTTATTTATGGCAACGTGAATGGGCAGAGCGAAACGCAGGAAATATTTCAATGAACTTAACATCTTACTTTACAAAAGAGGAAGTGCAAGGCATTGGGACAGAAGTGCCATTTGAATTTCCAAAAGGAGCTGCAGGATTTGTAATCTACATTACGGGTACGGGTTGTTATTTAAGAGATTTAGTAGATAAGCTTGAAGAAGCATCTTGTATTCTTTATATCAATGAAGACGCTACAGCTTATTCCGTTATTTGGGGAGGTAAGCGTGAAAACTTTGGACCAACGTGTGAGTTAATTTCTCATGCAAGTATCCATTTATTTAACTCTATTCATCATCCAGAAAACTTAGCGGTTGTGCATACGCATCCCTTAGAATTAATCTGTATGAGTCATCATGAGTTATTTGATAATGAAGAAGAATTGAACCGACAAATCTGGATGATGTGTCCTGAGGTAAAAGTATTTGTTCCTAAAGGCATTCACTGTACACCTTATGCTTTATCTAGTACAGCAGCTCTAGCAGAAGTCACTATGGAAGCGTTTAAAACAAGAAACGTATCCTTATGGGAAAAGCACGGAGCAACAGCAACAGCACCAGATGTAATGAAAGCATGGGACTTTTTAGATGTAGCCAATAAAGGAGCTAAAATGTTAATGATGTGTTGGGCAGCAGGTTTTCAACCCGCAGGACTTTCAAATGATCAATTAACAGAATTAGAGCAATTCACATAATAAAAAATATAATCATGAGTAGATTAATAGGTAGACTACCAAAAGTAGGCATTCGTCCGGTGATTGATGGACGTGAATTAGGAGTAAGAGAGTCTTTAGAAGTTCAAACTATGGACATGGCTAAAGCAGCAGCCAAATTAATACAAGACACCTTACGTTTTCCTAGTGGTGAAAAAATAGAAATTGTAATTGCAGATACAACTATTGGTGGTGTTGCAGATGCAGCAGCTTGTGCCGATAAATTTAAAAGAGAAGGAGTTGAAGTATCATTAACTGTAACGCCATGCTGGTGTTATGGAACAGAAGTTATGGACACTGACCCTTTAACACCTAAAGCCGTTTGGGGGTTTAACGGAACAGAACGTCCAGGTGCTGTGTATTTAGCAGCGGCATTAGCAGGGTATTCTCAAAAAGGATTGCCAGCTTTTGGAATTTATGGTAAGGAAGTTCAAGATGAAGGAGATCAAAGCATTCCTCAAGATGTATCTGAAAAAATATTGCGTTTTGTAAAAGGAGGTTTAGCCGTTGCCCAAATGAAAGGTAAATCTTATTTGTCTATAGGATACAGTTCTATGGGTATTGCAGGATCTATGGTAGATGTTAACTTTTTACAAGATTACTTAGGAGTAAGGGCAGAATTTGTAGAATCGGTAGAGCTTTTAAGACGTATTGATGAAGGTATTTATGACCATGACGAATTCGAAAAAGCATTAGCTTGGACCAAAGAAAACTGTATAGAAGGAAAAGATTATAACAGTCCTGAAGCTCAAAAATCGGCAGAAGTTAAAGATGCTGAATGGGAAAAGGTTGTAAAAATGACATTAATCTGTAAAGATTTAATGAACGGAAATCCTAAGTTGAAAGCCATGGGATTCGGTGAAGAATCTAAAGGTAGAAATGCCATTATGGGAGGTTTCCAAGGACAACGTCAGTGGACCGATTACCAACCAAACGCGGATTATACGGAATCTATTTTAAATTCTTCATTCGACTGGAATGGAATTCGTCAAGCGTACACATTCGCAACAGAAAACGATTGTTTAAATGCTATTTCTATGTTATTTGGACACTTGTTGACTAACAAAGCGCAATTGTTCTCTGATGTACGTACGTATTGGAGTCCTGAGTCTGTAGAGCGTGTAACTGGTAAGAAATTAACAGGCATTGCTAAGGATGGCATTATTCACTTAATCAATTCTGGTTCTACAACGTTAGATGCAACGGCACAACAAACAGATGCTGAAGGAAATCCTACCATGAAACCATTTTGGGATATTACAGAAGAGGAAGTTCAAAAATGTTTAGATAATACAAAGTGGCCTGCTGCAATTGCAGAATATTTTAGAGGTGGTGGTTTTTCATCACAATTTAAAACTAGAGGTGAATTACCAATGACCATGTGTAGATTAAACTTGGTAAAAGGGATTGGGCCAGTTTTACAAATTGTAGAAGGCTGGAGTGTTGAGTTACCAGAGGATGTTCACGAAATTTTGAATGAGCGAACGAATCCAACTTGGCCAACAACTTGGTTTGTGCCAAGAACAACAGGTACAGGTTTCTTTAAAGATGTCTATACTGTAATGGCAAAATGGGGAGCCAACCACGGAGCGATTTCACATGGCCATATTGGTGCCGATTTAATTTCTTTAGCGGCTATGTTACGTATTCCTGTTAATATGCATAATGTTAATGAAGACGACGTCTTTAGACCAAGTGCATGGTCTGCTTTTGGAGAAGGCTTAGAAGGAGCTGATTATAGAGCTTGTGAAAATTACGGTCCGTTGTACGGATTTAAAAACTAATTAGAATAACTCAAAAGGGTGCTTGGCTTAATAACTAAACACCCTTTTTTTAATTTTTGAACTGTGATGGTGAATGTAATTGCTGTAATAGATATAGGGAAAACGAATAAAAAAATACTCTTATTTAACGAAGAGTTTGACGTTGTATACCGAAACTCAACCCGATTTGATGAGGTTGTTGATGAAGATGACTATCCTTGTGATGATATAGAATCGATTGAAAATTGGATTCAAAATGAAATAAAAAGCATACAAGCTGAAGGAGACTATGCTATAAAAGCGATTAACTTCTCTACGCATGGTGCGAGCCTTATTTATTTGGATGCGCAAGGCCAAAGAATTACACCGTTGTATAATTATTTAAAACCATTAAGCTTAGACACGTATCATGAGTTTTATGATGCTTATGGAGGTCAGGAAGAATTTTCTAGAAAGACGGCATCTCCGGCTTATGGTATGCTAAATACCGGACTTCAAATATTAAAATTACAAAAAGAAAAACCAGAATTTTGGAATAAGGTAGAGACGATTTTACATTATCCTCAATACTTAAGTTATCTTTTTACCAAACAAATTACCGCAGACTTTACGTCTGTAGGTGCACACACAGCAACTTGGGATTTTGATACGATGCAATATCATCAATGGGTTTCTGATTACAAATTAAATTTGCCTACACCACAAAATGGTAAAAAAGCTATAGTCACCACCTTTAATGGAGAAGACATAGCGATAGGTACGGGGCTGCATGATAGTTCAGCGTCTATTATTCCCTTGCTAGAAACAGAAAAGGATAACGAATTTATATTACTATCTACAGGCACTTGGATTATAGCCATGAATCCTTTTAGTAAGGAAACCTTAACACAACTCCAGTTAAAAAATAATTGCTTGTGTTTTATGACTCCTCAGAAACAGCAAGTAAAATCGTCTATGCAGTTTCTTGGCAAAATTCATGAAGTGTATATCGCTACTTTAAGCACCTATTTTAAAGTGGACATCGATACCCATTTACGGTTAGCGTTAAATGAAACATTGTGTCGTGAGCTTATGAATACAAATGCACGCGTATTTTTAGCGGAAGGTATTGATAGTGACTTTGAAGCACATCCTTATTTATTAACTAATTACAGTAATTACGAAGCTGCCTATTACCAATTGGTTTTTGAAATTAGCAAAAAAGTTATTCAAGGTATTCATTTAATTTCCGATGAAAATTCGGCAATTAAAGACATCTATATTTCTGGAGGATTTAATAAAAATCTCATATTTATAGCTTTCTTAAAGCTATTAAAAAATGATATTGAAATAAAAATTTCTGATTGTAAAAATGAAAGTGCTTTAGGTGCTGCATTGATGATGAAATCATATATCTAAAAAAATAAAAGATTATTATGAGTCATTAAAAACCGACTTTAGGAGAATTTATTATTAATCACCAGGCTTTATTTCCCTTTTTTAGTGGAGAATTATCCCTCTTTTAAATGCTTTACGTTTAGCTGCCAAAGTGGTTAATTATGAAGTCAATAAAACGAGTTTAGTCGATTTTTTTTGCGATTCTGGTGCTGTTAATGTACAAGGTGAGCATCAGCAAAAATTAGATGTTTTTGCCCATAAACATTAATTCCATCTTTAAAAAATAGAACTATTGTTTGTGGTATTGCAACTGATGGTTAGAAAAGTACATTAGGTATCGTCTCTAAACATATCCATGAGCACGCTCCTATTTATTGTGGAAGTCCTTCTTAAGATAAAAAAATACTTGAATTTATTCGTCAATAAATTAAAATACGTATATTCTTGTATCAAACTAAATATATAACATGCTTAGAATTATATGCTTTCTTTGTGTTGTAACTACACTCTCTACTAAACAAGCTTATTCTCAGAATTTTGAAAGAATTTCTAATAAAGAAGGCTTTAATCAGAATACGGTTAATTCCATAGCACAGGATAAATATGGATTTTTATGGTATGCCACCCCCAATGGCTTAATTCGTTATGATGGCTATGAGTTTAAAACATTCAGCACCCAATCTAAAGGTGAGCAAGCCCTATCTAGTAATAATGTTACTTATTTATTTAACGATAAAGATGGTATACTTTGGATAGGTACCAATGTTGGTCTTAATATATATGTGCCTTGGTTAGAACGGTTTTTCACAGTGCCACTTGGTTATAACATCGATGTCAATAAGATTGCCTCTCAGAATGACGGGTATGTTTGGATAACATCTTCAAAGGATTTAATACGGTGCAAATTAAAAGATGTTAGCAATGGTATTTTTGAGGTATCGGAGAATCTTCTTGATTTAAAAGGAAAACCTCTAAAGATTAACACATTTACATTTGGACTTAAGTCATCGCTTATATTAGGTACAACTGAAGGGTTAACAAAAGTGACGTATCAATCAGACGGTTCAATTTTAAAATCGGTACTTCCAGATTTTAATAATTTTGACTTTTTTAAAGCTAAAGAGATTACCGAAATCATAAAAGTAGATAATATCTTTTGGATTGGTACAACAGAAGGGTTGTACAGTTCTAATTTAGATTCCCAATCAGATTATTTAGTCAAGAAAATAAACGTTCCTAACGAAGCTTCTAAGTTCTATGTTAATAGCCTTTTTAAGGATATTGCTAATGCCATATGGATAGGAACGACAGGAGATGGACTTTACAAATTTAATCCAATTCTAAATTCTTTTAAACATTTTAATTACGACTCAAAGAATAAAAACAGCATTAGTAGTCATCAAATCAATGCGGTATATCAAGATAGTTTTGATGTGCTTTGGTTGGGGACCGCACAAGGAGGAATTAATAAATTAGATCTTTATCAAAAGCCATTTTATTCTTATACTAACAACCCTTATGATAAGTTTTCTATTGGAGATAATTTAATCACTTCAATTTTAGAGGATAACACTGGCAAGGTTTGGGTTTCAGGCTATAATAAAAAATTGTTTAGAAGTATAGAAGCCGTTAATGAAAGCAATATCGATAATATTAAGTTTGCCGATTTAGAACGTAAATTGCCCATCGGCAATACTGATGTGATACGTTATATCTATCAAGATCAAAGAAATTATATTTGGTTTGGTACCGACAAGAAAGTTATTGTTTATAGCCCAATGCGCAAAGATTTTAAAACCATTGAGTTCTTGTCAAAAGGGGATAAGACCCCTCTGTTTTTAACTCGAAAAATTGCGCAAATTAGTGAAACAGAAATTGTTTTAGCAGGAAATAGAATTATCGTTATCGAAAATCCGTGGCAATCAATTAATGAATCTGAGCACCCAAAAATCAACATTAAATCGACTTTAAATATAACAGGTCGTAAGGTGCAGAGTTTTTTGCATGATAGTCATCGTCAATTTTGGTTTGGTACAGATAATGGTTTAATGCAATGTCAATATGAAAATGGAAAAATTGAAATTATTAGAGAATATGACAACAATAAGACAGGAAGTCGTAAACTAAGTTACAATAGTGTTTTCACCCTTCATGAAGATGATAAAAAGAATATTTGGATTGGTACGTTTGGTGGAGGCTTAAATAAACTGGAATTAGATACTGACGGTAATCCATTGAGAATAGCGTATTTCAGAAAAAATAATATCCTACCAGATGATGTTATTTATGGAATTTTACCACAAAAGAACAGTGCTAATTTATGGGTCAGTACCGATATGGGATTGGTTCGGTTTCATACAGATACAACTAAAGTAAATGTCTTTGATGTTAGTGATGGTTTAATCCAAAATAATTTTAGACAGTCTGCATATGCCTTAGGTGCATCTGGTTATATGTATTTTGGAGGCTTAAATGGCTTAACTATTTTCGATCCACAAAAAATAGCGTTAAACACTCGACCTCCAAGAGTTTTAATTACGTCGTTACTAATAAATAACCAACCTATAAAGATTGGTGAAAAATTAAATAATATTACGATTCTTGAAAAAGCCATTTCGGAAACGGATACTGTAACGGTTTCTAAAAGTCAGCGTATCATTTCCTTTAATTTGGTTGCTGAGCACACCTCTGCACCTGCAAAAAATAAAATAGCTTATAAACTAGAAGGTTTTAATAAAGACTGGGTAGAGACAGGCGAAGGTAAATCTGCTGTAACGTATACTAATTTATCTGCTGGCACGTATACCTTAAAAGTGAAATCCGCTAATGGTGATGGTATTTGGAGTGATTCTACCAAAACTTTAACGTTAGTCGTTTTACCGCTTTGGTATCAGACTTGGTGGAGTTATGCTGCAATCGCTTTTGTATTTTTGGGTGCAGGAGTTGGTATTGTTTTCTATTTTGTTCAACATGAAAAATTAAAACAAAAATTGATCTATGAGCAATTGGATAAAGATAAAATAGAAGTTATTAACCAAGGTAAATTTAAATATTTCACCAATTTATCTCATGAGTTTAGAACGCCATTAACATTAATTTCTGGTCCTCTAGATAGAGTTATAGAAAATAATAACAATCCAGAGAGCGAGCGTTTCTTAGCCATTATTAAGAGAAATACGCATCGGCTTTTAAGTTTAATAGATCAATTAATTACATTTAGACAAGCAGAGCAAGGGTATTTAAATTTAAACTTTACAAAATCTACTTTAGGAGATTTCTTATATCCGACAACGGAAGCTTTTGAAAATTATGCTTTGGAAAAGAATATTAATTTTTATTATAAAATAAGTTCTCCAAATGAAGAGATTGCTATTGACGTAGAAAAATTGGAAAGAATTCTTTTTAATTTATTGTCTAATGCTTTTAAAAATACACCGGTTCAAGGCACTATAAGTATTGAAGCTTCAATTGTATTTAAAGATAATGTTAAAAATATAAAAATTGATGTAATAGACACAGGTAAAGGTATTCCGAAGGAAAATTTAAATAATATTTTTGAACGTTTTTATCAATTAGGAAACGAAGATGGAAATGTTAGTGGAGGAGGAATTGGTTTATCTTTTTGTAAATCTTTGGTCGATTTATTTGATGGTCGCATTTCTGTAAAAAGTAAACCAAATAAAGAAACGCGTTTTAGAGTTATTATTCCATCTTCAAAAATTGAAGACGTTAATACGGAAGACCATGACGTGAAAAAAACATTCATAAAAAATTGGGTACCATTACAAGGCAATATTACTGAAGAGCTTGATGATGCTAAGAAAAGTAAAAAACAACATAACGTTTTAGTTGTTGAAAATGAATTAGATATTCAAGACTTTCTAAAAAGTGCCTTATCGGATAAATATAATATCACCATAGCCAACCATGGAGTAGAAGCACTAGAAGAAATTAAAAAAACAGAGTTTAGCACTATAATAAGTGATGTGATGATGCCGGAAATGGATGGATTTGAACTATGTAAACGCATCAAAGCTAATCCCGAGACTTGTCAACTTCCCGTTTTATTATTAACCGCTTTAGGGGATAATGTAGATTTAATTAAAGGTTTAGAATTTGGAGCTGATGAATATATTAGTAAACCATTTTCTTTAAAGCATTTAGAACTTCGACTGAAAAAACTAATAGAGAATAATGTTAAGATCAAGGCTTATTTTTCAAAGAATAGTTTCCCCCCAAAAGACAAAAAGGAATTAGGATTGTCCAAAAGGGATCTCGAATTTTTAGAGAATATCACTGAAATAATAGAAAAAAACTTATCTAATTCAAATTTTGGAGTCGAAGAATTGTCTACAGAAGCAGGATTAAGCTCCTCTCATTTCTATAGGAAGTTGAAGCAACTTACGGGACAAGTTCCCAATGCTTACTTACGTAATTTTAGGTTACAAAGGGCAGCGGAATTGTTAGCTAGCAATAGTGGTTTTAACGTTGCAGAAGTGATGTATCAAATCGGTATAGAATCTAATTCTTACTTCTCTACTTCATTTAAAAAACTACACGGTATATCGCCTTCAGAGTACTCAAAAAGGCAGAAATGATAGTTTTCAGCAATGAAATGATGCATTATAGAATGCCATTAAAGTAGATATTAATTAAGTTTGTTGTAAACAATAATTAATTAACCTTAACAATTTTGAAATTATGAAAAAAACAATAGTATTACTTGTATTTAGTATCGCCATGTGCAGTTCATTATTTGCTCAAAAAAATGCAGATAAAAAAATAGACCAAAAAGTTAGTGCATATGTAGAAGCTGTAGAAAGTGAGTTAACACTAACGAGTGAAGAAAAGGAAACATTAATAGCATTAAAAGAGGCACAGGTAAAGGCTACTTTTGAAATTAATGCTAAGTATGAAAAAGGTTCTGAAGAGCTAAAAGAAAAAAGAAAAGAAAGTAATAAAGAATTTTCTAAGTCTCTTAATAAAGCCTTTGGAAAAGACAGAGCTAAAGAAATAAAGGCGGCATCCAGAAAGAATAAGAAGAAAAAGTAAATTCTTTTATAAGTGGTAACTCTACATACCTATTTATAAAATAGGTGCAACACTTGCAATAGATTAAAAGCATTCAAGTTTATAGAAGAGTACTCTCTTATTGAAATTGACAAGTTTAATATCCTTTAAAAGTATTCAGATAATGAATACTTTTAAAGGATATTTTTTGGTAGCATAGTCTTGTTTTAAAGGTTAATAACTACATTAAATATTTCTTTTAGATAAAAGCGTTACAGTATTGTTTGTAGGAGTAATGACATATAGAATGTCGTTATAAATGATAATTTAAATGTTAGATTTATAATATTTTGAATTAGTAATTACTTTTTTCTGATGTTTAATTTAATCCATTTACTATAGAAGTATCAACTAATGGTAATATATAATCCACTAAATGAAAGTAGTGTGGTTATACGTTATTTTAGGCATAAGCATTTTAAATTTTATTGGTATCACCTTAGGCTGAAAAATTAATTAAGGTGTCACCTCTATTGGCATTTTAAAATCTCTTTAAGGGAATTGATTTTAGGCATATCATTACAATCTGTTTTCTAATTTAGAAAGCTTACATAAACCTATATCTAACAAGTTGCCAAAGCTGTTCTTACCCAAGTATTAGCTGCTGTACATACGTAAATATGTGTAGCAGTCACTCTTATTTCACCTTCAACTCGAGTATCAGTAGCACTAGCAGGTGCTGTATTTAATATAGATAGCTTATATTGAGTGGCCTCAGTTGTACCTTCAACCTCAAGAGCATGTGTCGTTGCTATTTTGGCAATACCCACTCTATCATTGGTAAAATCTCCCTAAATCAATGGAATAGCGCTATCTTCATTTTGAATTAATAATGTATTACTAACCGAAGCAAAAGCCGTATTGTAACCCGCTGAATAACCAATAAAGACGTTAGAATCTCCCGCTGTAAAGCGACCAGTATCTTTTCTGATTAACACATTATAATCTCCAACTGATTCATAGCCAGCAAACACCAATAAGTACATTCTCTGTTCCGGCTAATTCGCTACCAGCTCTTTGACCGATAATAACATTACCCGCTCTTGAAGACAAATCTCCTGCAAATGAACCGATAGCAGTATTATTACCAGATATGTTAGTTCTAAGTGCATTATGACCAAAGGCAGAGTTTCTTCGTCCTCTGGAATTACTGGCTAAGGCTCTAAAGCCAAAAGCAGAGTTATTTAAACTTGTATTTAAACTCAAGGCTTGAAATCCCAAAGCAGAATTAGCATCACCATTTACATTTGACATTAATGCGTTAAAACCAACACCAACATTTTGATTGTGATCAGCATCATCATTTAATCCTGGATCTATACCAATAAAAATAGAAGAACCGTCATTAGTGCCATCTATATCAGATTTTGCATCAGAAAGATCGTTTAGCTTTTCAATACTCGAAAAGCGAATCCAACTTGTTGTTGCTTGATCCCAGTAATAAAAACCTTTAGAATTTAAACCAACCGTAGTGGTTAGGTAAACAAGCATTGCATCTTGCGCAGCAGTAGGATCTGTTGCAGGGAAGGTATCTATTCTAGGAATTAAGATGCCATCTTCATTTGAAGGTGTTGCTTGATTAGATGCTGTAATATCTAACGTGGTTTTTGGATCTGTGTTTCCAATACCAACTTGTGCGTAAGAAAAAGAGAACATGAATAAGATAGTATAGAATATGATTTTTTTTACAACGTACGTCTCTAACTAATTTATTTTTTATAATATGAGGGGGCGGTTTATACTTTTTTAAAATTAATGTTCTTTTAGATTAGGCAATAGCAGAAATGATTTTTATTGTTTTATGAATTTAAATACTTGAATTTCATTAGTTTCTGAGTAGGCTTTTAGAAAATAGACTCCTTCGATTAATTTTGAAACGTTAAAGGTCGCTTGATTGTTATGAAATTCTAAAACTTTTTCACCGGTAATATTGTAAATAATTGCAGAATCAATTTCTTTTGATAATCTAAAGTTTTGCTTTACAGGATTAGGAAATAAAACAAGTGTATTAAAGTCCTCATTAGAATCGATACTTAAGGTCTCACCTACTAAATAAGCTCCTTCAGGTCTAACATAGGGTTCGTAGTCTGGTTTTGGTGACTGTAACATTCTGTCGTTTATGGTTTGCATTATAGCCATTTCATCGTCAGAAATAAAACCATCTGCAATAGTGGTACTCCATGTCATAGTTGCACCAGCATCCGTAAAGGTTCTCACAAAGCGGTAGGCTTGTTCAGTTCCAAAAACTAAATCGGCGCTAGATACACTCCATTGCTGTCTGATAGGTGTAAAATAGTGTTTTAATGCTAACTTACTACCATCATAAGAAGACCAAGGATTTTCAGTAATTAAAGGAAAAGAAAACTCTTCATAAGCCCAAGAGTTGGGTGGTGCACCTTGAGCTAATGGAGTAGGGTGGCCAGCTGTAAAATCCATATAAGGGTCGTTAGCTTCTAAGAAGAATACTCTATAATTTCTAGGGTCCTCATCATCAATTGCGTCTGAATCTACGTAGATCTGAGCTCCATCCTCATCCAATACATAAGACTTGGTAATATTGGTGGCGATAGCCGCATTTGGGTCTACTTCTCTAATCATGGAGATAAAAGCATTTAAGTCTCCCGGTAAATTAGATACATTATCTACCCAATAGCCATCAACTAAATCGTTAAATCGTTCAAAAAAACCTCTAGCTAAAGTTCTCCAAGCCAAACCTTCATCTCCACCAAAACTAGTATTGTAATAGTTTTCCCATCCTATAATAATTCCAGCTTCAGTGGCATCAACATTCCCTTGAATAACTGCAGGTCCTGCTCCATTAACATATAAAATGACTTTTTTTCCAGCATTTCTAAAAACGTCAATAACATCGAGAATAATCTGCTCATTTTCTATAGACGGCACCATTCCTGGATGAATTTCATTAGCAATATCTACATAAGGGTTGTCTCTTAACGTATAAAAATAGCCATGTGCTGGGTGCGTAAAGTTTGTAATGACATGCCCAACGGCAGGTAAATTGTCTACAATTTCTTGTGCCCCAGCAACCCAATCATCTCCACTATCATTATCTAATCGAATACCACCGTGAACATTAAACCTTACTCCCCACGAACCAGATAAGAATGTAGCAAGGGGTATTGTTTGTTCAGAATAACCAGAGATAGTATCAATATAATAGGTTGATGTTAATCCGCTAGTATCTGCAGAAGCAAATACAATCATTATTTGATCGTAACCTCCAGCAGTTAAAACATCGGAAGGAATTGTTTCTTGATCAAAATCGTAAGAAAAAGACTCCCAAGCTCCCCCTACAGAAAAATTTGCTTGTATGTATAGGTTGCTTGAACCTCCAATAGTTGAGTTTTTTAAAAACAATCTGATTCTACTATTTGTGGTGTTCAAATCAGAAGTTTGTATGGATGTGTATGCTTTTAACGCTATCGTATATGAGGACAAATTTGTTATAGGTACTGATAAATCAAAAATAATTCTTGAATTTTCTTGCCCATTTCTTTCGAATTTAGAAACAGTTGCATTTGAGTTTATGCCATTGGTCTCAGGGTTTGTTTCATCTATAGTAAAAAGTCCTTGTTGCGTGTTAGAAAACTGGATGTTATTTGTTTGACTTGAATTTTCGTACCAAACTTGCTGTGCTGCAACTGGAGTTAAGCTAAAAAATATAAATAAAATTATTATATTAATTTTGTTAATCATGCTTTTTAATTTTTTATAAAGATAATGGACAGGCTATTATTGTGGTTTCTCTAATCCATCAGCTTCTTACTGTAATCCTTCACAATAATTTATTTATAAATATCTGGGAATAAGCTTGTTATAGCTTTATTGTTTTGTTTGTGGTTTTGTCAGTTTGGAAAGATGTTGTTAGTAATCTGTACATCCAATTGTAATAAAAATGATAAATTGGTGGATTAAAGCAAGGTTTTAAGTAATATAAGTAACACTATTACGGTATCATTTTGTTATTTCGCTGAAGTCAATAAAATGTCAATAACACTTTTAAGAGCAAAGAAATAATTCAATAACCCTGAGATGAAATATAAAGCTTATATCAAATGTATTATTGTTGGAATTTTATGTTTTAGCTGTAATGCACAAAATTCAAAAGTAACTCATCAAAATACTCAGAGCACCGATAGACCAGAACCCAATGTTCTACTCTTACTTACGGATGATTTAGGATGGCAAGACGTAAAGGTGTACGATATAGATGAACCATCTCCATACGAAACACCAAACTTAGATGCCTTAGCAAAAAAAGGAGTTCAGTTTTGGCAGGCGTATTCTCCAGCGCCTACTTGTGCACCCAGTCGATGTGCCATCATGAGTGGAAACCATCCGGCAAGAGCTCAAAAGACACATGTGGTTGGTGGAGCACCTCCTACGGTTTATGCTAGTAAAGAGACGCAGCGTATTATGGATCCTTGGTATAGCGGACGTATGCCAGAAAACGAAATGACATTAGCGAGAGTATTGCAAGAAAAAGGTTATACTACAGGCCATACAGGGAAATGGCATATGGCTATTAACCACTTTGCATTTCCGCAACCCACAGATCAAGGCTTTGATGTTTCTACCGCAGATCGTGGAGCAACAGTTCCTCAAAAACCACACCGATTAACCGACTTTGCAACGACTGATGCTTCCGATCCTTACCGATTAGATGAGAATGGGTTTCCTTACCATCAAAACAGTCAGGATGCCTTAAATTTCTTAAAAGAAAATAAACAAGATCCTTTTTTCTTATATTACGCTACGTTTCTTGTGCATGCTCCCATTCACACGAGAAGTAAAGCACTTTTAGAGAAGTATTGTGAAAAATTAGGGGTGCCTTTTCCAACAGACCCCAATCATTGGGAGGTAGAAGGGCAGAACAATCCTTATTATGCGGCCATGGTAGAGATGTTAGATTATTATGTAGGACAAGTTTTTGATTATTTAGAAACTACCGATGATCCACGCTGGCCAGGTCATAAACTAAGTGAAAACACTTATATCATTTTTACTTCAGATAATGGGGGTATGGAAAATGCGCATGGCGATATCGTAACCGATAATTATCCATTAGACAAAGGAAAAATAAACGCTAAAGAAGGGGGAACAAGAGTCCCTTTATTGATTTCAGGTCCAGGCATTAAAAAAGGAGTAGAATCTGATGTTGTTGTAAACGGACTTGATTTTTACCCAACAATCCTATCCTTATTAGGAATTGAGAAACCAAAAGACAAACATTTGGATGGTGCAGATTTATCGACGTTGTTATTAAAAGACCCTACCGATTCTAAATTGGTACTTGATAAAAACGGCAATGAAAGAACGACGATGATGTGGCATTTCCCACATGCTTCATACCAAAGTACGTTGCGAATCGGTGATTATAAATTCATTAGAAATTATGATTACAAAAACAATTCTAGAACACCAGAATTTGAGTTATACAAATTATATACCACCAATAATGGAGTCGCAGAACGTGTAGATATTGAGGAGGTAAATAATTTAGCGATGTCTAATCCTGAGAAAACAAAGGAAATGAATGCGCAATTGACATCTGTTTTAACAGAAATGAACGCCAGTTACCCGTCTTATAATCCACTTTACAAAAGTGATATGGAGCATAAAGAAACTGTTCCTACGGTGTTATTTGCGTCAAAAGACCATAACCAAGTCACTTTTAAATACAAAGAAAATGGAGCTGAGGTGGTAAAAGCTGATTTAATATATACCACCAATGGTGGGCATCGTTATGAAGAGTGGTTTAAAACCGATGCTAAGATAAACGCTGATGGTACCATAACAGCTAATTTACTTAACGGCACAACACATTATATTATTAATGTAATTGATGCAAATAATTTCTTAGTTAGTTATCCTGAAATGCCTACGATTAAATCTCTAAAAGAGGAGAAAAAGAAATATTCGAACTATGCTTTAAGTAGCATATAATTAAGTTTTCTATTAAGTTGATAACAGTTATCTTTAGCTGGAAATAAAATTATAAACCATTGTTTTTTAGGTGTTTTTAATATTTATGCAGAAAATGAGCATACTTTTGGGTTAATTGAGCAAAGAAAAATAAAATAATATAACTAATTTTGATTAACTAATTTTAAAACCATATATATTATGAAAAAACAATTACTATTTACAGCAATTTTACTTTTTGCTACAGGTCTTACATTTGGGCAAGCAACAGTGCTTGATCCATTGGACTCTGAAACACAGCAAATTAGTGTAGCCGGTACAAATTTTACTCAAACTGGGGGACCTTTTGAACCAAACGGAAATGGTGCTCATCTTAATGCAACTGAACCAGAAGTTCTTAATGGATCTATTAGTTTTGATGTAGTTTCTTCTGGAGCAGATTTCGAAACATCAATTGTTTTTCACGTAAGAAAATTATTTGGTAATTCTGGGAGTGTAACTATGACTGTTGATGGCATAACTGACGCACCGATTAGTTTAGCTGCTGACGCTAGTGCAAGCAATCTTAATGCCTATGAGACATTTGATACGTTAACATTTTCGCAAAATGTTACTATTACATCTGTTCCTAAAACGATAACATTGGATATTAATATTTTACAAGACCTTTCTAATAGCGCTAGAATTAGATTCTATTGGCTTAGATTTTCTAATGAAACTTTAGGTGTAGATGATTTTGAAACACAAGAGACAAGTGTTAAAGTTTATCCTAACCCAACAAAAAATAGCTTTCAAATAGATGCTAACAACAGTATTGAGCGTGTAGAACTTTATAATATTACTGGCCAACTATTAAAAACATATAGCGAAGAATCTAGTTATGATATTAGTGATTTAGCAACAGGTATTTATATTGCAAAGATTAAGACGGAATTAGGTTCTAAAACAATGAGAATTGTAAAAGAATAAGATTCTGTATTCAAGTCTTTAAAGCAACGAACGTTGTTGTTATAAATCGATTAAAAAAAGTTTCTTCGTTAAATTTAACGAAGGAACTTTTTTGTTTTCTCACAACATCACAAAATATTGTTATCTCAGTTTTATCCAAAAATAAATTGTCAAATGCCTATACTTTTAAGACTCATTTTGAGAATGCCCTTCATTAGGCAATAAACCCATTATTTAACTATAATAGTTTTGATAGAAAAGTTTTTGGTTGAAATGAGCAAAGCGAAACCACCTTGTATAACGAACTTTGATAAACTAAATTTTAAAACTATATATTATGAAAAAACAATTACTATTTATCATGTCTTTTATGTTTGCCACTACGTTAGCATTTGCACAAGCTATTATAACAGTGGATGCAGTAGATCAAGATTTCAATATGGTTTCCCCTTTGGTAACTTCTGTTTCTACTGGTACGGCTGCTACTATAGGAGGAAATCCATCAGCATATACTCAAATAAGAGCAGATGAAGCTGGTTCTGATGATGTTGCAGGAACGTTTGATCTTATTGCTCAAACTTCATCAGGTACTACTGACGGTACTATTTCATTTGATTTTAGAAAAAGAGAATTTAATACAATGGCTATAAAAATTACGGTTGGGACTGAAACACCACAAACATTTACGTATAGCGCTACCGATGGAGGTACTGGTACCTACCAGCAGTTAACGGCTACTTATGTTGGAGCTGTTACATTTTCAACTACTCCAACGCCTATTAGATTTGAAATTACAGATTTAGATTTAGGTACTGCACCATCAATAACTGCAGCCAGATTATATAAATTTAACGTTACTGATAAGAATGTGCCTGAACCACCTTTGGATGCAGAAGCTGTTTTAGAAGCTGGAAATGAATGGTACCATAACTATAGCCCAGATACATTTAACGCATCACTTAATGAGGTACAAGGTGGTGAGTTTTTAGAACAAGCATCAGCCGTTGCTACACCAACAACTACTGGAAACAGCAGTCCATTTGTTGCCAAGTTTACAAAAGGAGATGATGTACACTCACAATTAAAGTTCCAATTACCAGCTGTAATTACCTCAGCAAATCAATCAGCTGCTATTTTTAAAATAAGAGCTTATGCACCGTCAACGAATGTAGATGGCAGTTCTGGTAGAAGGTTACGATTGTTTTTAAGAGATGGAGTTGAAACAGTAGGACAAAAGAATGTAACAATTGATGTTACTGTTTATGATCAATGGCAAGAGTATACCTTTGATTTTACAGGAATTACACTTACAGAAGGTGTATCTTATAGTACTGTAAACCTATTATTTGATCAACCAGATGCTGATTTTCTGGCTACAGGAAATATATATTATTTAGATGCTTTTCAAGGTCCAGCTGGAGCCACATTATCTACAAATGACTTTGAATTAAATAGTGCTTCTATTAATGTTTATCCTAACCCTGTAACTAACAGTTTTCAAATAGATTCTAATAACAGCATCGATAGCGTAGAACTTTATAATATTACAGGCCAGTTATTAAAAACGTTTAGTGAAGTAACTAATTATGATATTAGTGATTTAGCAACAGGAATTTATATTGCTAACATTAAAACGCAATTTGGCTCTAAAACAATAAGAGTTGTGAAAAATTAAAGTATTTGATTAAATAACAAATTAAATCATAAAAGAGTTCCTTAGTTACATTAACTATGGAACTTTTTTACTTTTCTACAACCTCTGCAAAGCATATTTATACTACTTGTTTTATAAGTAAACATATGCAAGGTAAAGGCTTTAAAAAACATAGTAAGCACTCTAATTTGAGATTTAAGAGATTTAATTAGTAATGAACACATCAAAACTTTTAATACTACTTTTTCTGACCTTGTCTAATAGTTTATTTGCTCAGTCTGAACCGCCAATTAAAGGGATCGTTTATGATGAAAGCAGGGTACCTATAGCATTGGTTTCCGTAGCGCTTCTAAAGCAAAAGGATTCTACATTTATCAATTATGCGCTTACTGATGTTAAAGGTGAATTTGCAATTTTTGATACTCCAAAGGACTCCCTGTTACTACAATTTTCATATTTAGGGTATATAACGCATTTTGAGACTATTCATTATAAAAACCAACCTATAGATATTGGTAATGTCATTCTTAAAGAAGATGCTTATGAATTAGATGTCGTAACGCTATCTGCAGTAATTCCTATTCAAATTAAAGAAGACACAATTGCTTTTAATGCCAATTCGTTTAAAGTGAACCCAAGTGATAATCTAGAAACGCTTTTAAAAAAATTACCAGGTATAGAGGTTGAATCTAATGGGGAAGTCGTTGCAAAAGGTGAAGAAGTAACCAAAATATTTGTCGATGGTAAGGAGTTTTTTGGCGGAGATCCGGCTATTGTATTAAAAAATTTATCGGCAGATGCCATTGCAAAAATTGAAATTATTGATAAAAAAAAGTGATGAGGCAGAACTGACAGGAGTCGATGACGGTAACAAACAGGTTGTGATTAATTTTACCTTGAAAAAGACGAAAAAGAATCAAGGTTTCGGAAAGGTATCCGCAGGTATGGGATTAGATAGCCGCTATTTTGGCAATGCTAACTATAATAAATTTTCGCCAAAAACACAGTTGGCAGTTATTAGTAAATACAATAACATCAATATTACAGGCTCTAATATTCAGGGATTCTTAGAAAATGCTGATGGTATTGCTGATGAGTCTGATGATGATAACAGTACTGCTGCTCAATCAAAAAGTTTAAGTGGGTATTTAAAAACAGGTGTTGTTGGCATTAATATAGGTCATGAGTTTAAAGAGAAAGAGTCTCTAAATGCGGACTATTTTTATAATCTTTCGGATAATCGTGGCACATCCTTTTCCAAAAGAATTTCTTTTGCCAATACTAATAACTATGATTATGAAGCTGATAATAGGTTTAATAAAGAGTCAAATAATCACAATTTTAATTTTAATTATAAAAACAAATCGAGTAGGAGTAACAGCCTTACTATTAAAGGGCGTTTAAATTCGGATGCAGTAACACAGTATTCAATGAGAGATGGATTTTATTCTACAGTAGATGGTGATTTAGTAACTTCAAATAAACAAAATTATAGTAATACCACCATTAAAAAGTCACTCGACTTTGACATCAATTTCTATCAAAAATTAGCTAAAATAGGGCGTAGTTTTAGTGTTGGGTTTAAAACCAAAATATACGAGCAAAGTAAGGACAATGAGCAGACCACTTTTATAACTAGGAATATTAACACTGATAATCCTTCAAATAGAGACATTTTTGCGCTTAGAGATGAAGTGTTTAATAACGGTTTGTATAATTTCAATTTTAAATTTACAGCACCCATAGTCGGAAATCATTACTTAAAGTTTCAATTCTTTTTAAGAGTCTTAAATCAAAATGAAGATATCTATCAATTTAAAACCTTTGCATCTGATGACGATGAGGATGAACTCCTTGGCTATAAATACAACCATAGAGAAAGTAGTTTTCAAAATCGATTTGGCTATAGTTATAGCACTAAAAAATTGAATATATTTTCTGGTATTGAGCTTCAAGAGCTCGATCGATCGTTTGGTGTCATTACAGAAGATCGTTTTACTAGTAACCAATTTTACGTTAATCCGTTTTCCATAGTGCAATACAAACCTATAAATGGTGTAAAATACCGTTTGGTCTATAATAGAAAAATACGCAGCCCACGAACTTCGGAAAGCTCAACAGTTATCAATGATCTCAATCCTTTCTATATAAGAAAAGGAAATCCTCAGTTAAAAATAGAAAAGACTGACGCTATTTCTTTAATTGCTAATATCTTCAACTACAAATCATCATTAAACTTTACAAGTAGGATTAAGTATCAGTTTTCAAAGGATGCTATTATTCAAAACATTACTATAGACGATGACTTTGTTAAAACGAGAAGCTATATCAATAGTGGAGAGCGACAAAAATTGTCCGCTTATTTTAATTTTAGTAAAAAAATAAAAGGCTTAGGAATTCGCTACGCTATAACCAACAGCAGTTTTTATAATACGTCAACGTCATTAATTAACTTACAACTTAACGATGTGGTTTCAAAAGATATCTCAATGGGGTTATCTTTAGAAAACGCGAATAAGAATGTTATAGATTTAAAGCTAGGGACCAACTTCAGTGTTAATAATACCTCATTTTCTATAGAGCAAAACCTTAATAGAACCTATAGAAAGCAACATTACTATTCCGCTATAGATTATGATTTTACAGAGAAACTAAATTTTAATACCCAATTTGATTATTTCGTGTTTTCAGATAATCAGTTTGCTACAGATTTGCAACTTCCTATATGGAATATGGCTATTTCCTATAGTATTGGAAATGGCCATAATAGTCTTAAACTGGTTTTTATAGATCTTCTTGATAAAAACGTTGATTTCGAAAGACGAAGCACGACTAACTTTTTTGAAGAAACCACCTCAGAAAGTTTAGGACGCTATATGATCTTGAGCTACACTTATCGATTAGGTAACCGAAAGCAACAAAACGATTAGAATTCTAAGAAAACAATAGAAAGTAGTCTTATTACTTCAATAATTTTAAAGTCGGTTTACTATCGCCTTCATTTATGACGTGTAAAACGCTAGTTTATAGTTTTTTTATAGTGTCTAAATTTGATGTATACCAAAAGAAGCAAACAGATCCTGGAGTACTCAATACCTCGGCAATTTTAGTTTCTCGATCTTGCAATTATGGCGAAAAAAAAGGCATATTAATTGATGATGTTATTGAACCATTTTTAATCCAAGTAATGTGCCACTAAATATTTAGTTTTATTCATACATTACATATTATCATTTTATTTAGTCAAGTTTAGAATCGTTAATTGACACTAAAAAAAAATGCCCTTTCGCTTCAGACGACGTATCTCTTCGATGCAAAAGGGCAATTTTTAATTCTATAAAATTGAGCTTATTCCTTCAATAATTTTAAAGTCGATTTACTACCATCTTCATGTATGACTTGCAAAAAGTATAAGCCTGTTTTGAGCTCTGAGATATCGATGTCTTGATACTGATTATTAAATTCGTATGCTTTAGCGCCATGTACACTATACAATATGCCTGATGCTACGGATTTTGAAAGACTAAAAGTACCTTTAACAGGATTAGGAAATAACTTAAGTGCTTCTCTAGCATCTATCACCTCATTAACACCTAATGTACTTAAATCTAAATGGTATGTAACAGCGTAAACTCTAAATCTTGGTGTAGTACCTGCGGTGGCATTGGTAAGGTTAGTTACTAAAAAATCCATAGTTTGCGCCGCTTCAGTTATTGTTGTTGGCATATCAAATTCATAATATAAATCAGCTGTGCTGTTAGTACTTGTGTATTCAAAACTCTGGGTCTCACCACCAATGGTAACATCAAAGTTTGCCGTATCACCTGCAAGTGACCGCACTCTAAATACTATCTTTTCACATAATACAGATTCAGTAGCTTTTACATTGATATTAAAACCATCGCCTCCGCCTTCTGTTCTCATTTGTACAAATGCACCACCAGTAGTAGTATTTCCTATCAATTCTGCATATACATCTGTACTTTCTGGTTCAAATTGTTGTTCTTCTTCCGTTGTATTAAGCGTTATTTCACTCAGTGGTTGTGTAGCTCCTAAAACATTAAAGAAGAGATCTACAAATCTTACTCTTGGTGTTAATCCACCTGAATTAGAAAGTGAGGTTGTTATGACCTGTATTTCTTTAGATGACTGTGTAAATGTCACTGGAGTATCAAATTCAAATAATTCTGGAGTATTATTATTTGTACTTGTATACGTAAAACTTTGTGTTTCTCCATCAATAATAATATCGACATTTACAGTATCTGCTGATTGAGATATAATTCCTAATGTAATTTTATCACAAGTTATAGTTTCAACATCAGCAGGAGCTTTTACATAAAATTTTGCTCCATCTCCGCCTTCTTCAGTCCTTGCTTGTAAATAAGCTGTACCACCTATCGTTGTATTCCCAATTAACTCAGCATATTCATCTACTACTTTAAAAGCTTGTTCTCCAACAGCGTTAGCAAGTATTATCTTATGAGGGTTAAATATTGATATGGCATCCGATATGACTACAAAATTATTTTCATCTATTAACGTAAACACAACTCCTGTCGCTACTTCTGGCACATCGGCTGTAATCACGTTACCATCTATGGTTGCAGGAAGTTCAAACCATTCTTCTTCTGGTGTGTCTACTTCTTCTATCCTATAAAGCAAATAAGCGGTTTCAATAATTGCATCTCCAGGATTAGTAGTTAGCGTTGCTGTGGCTACACCTGTATTCTCATCATAAACTGTTGAAGTTATAGAAGGAACAATATCTTGATTAACTAAAGGATCACCACTATAATCTGGATTAAAATGTGGTGTTCTTGTATCGTTTTCAGCTAAAAGCGTCTCTAGGTTTAAGATCATTTCATTTTTAAGCGATACAGGCATGGTATCTATAACATCCACCATCTCTTCGATATCACTGTCAGATCCATCGTCATTATATAATTGGTAAGCTTTATAATAATCTCCGTTATCATAGATTTTATACAATTTATAATTTCCACTTCTAATAGCTGAAGATGCTCTTTCATCTTGTCCATGTGGGTAATGCCAAAAAAGGTCTGTTCTTTCAGTATTGTCACTATTTTTTATTTCTGTTTCAGTGCCACTTAAAAAAGGAAATAAACTTACACCATCTAAATTATTCAGAACATTTGCATCAAGAACGGCATCTGCTCCAGTAACCTCCATAATTGTAGGATAAAAATCTAAATGAGAAACTATGTTATCATATACTTGATTTTCTACAATACCAGGTCCAGTTATAACAAATGGTGTACGCAAACCGCCTTCTTTGGTGTGTGTTTTACCTAAATCTAAAGGAAAGTTATCTGTAATAATTTCTGACCCATGATTTTCTGCACCTCCATTATCTGACGCAAATATGATATACGTTGTATCAAATAATTTCATCCCTGGATTTCTTGGATCATCTGTCTCTTTTAAATAATCTACTACTCTCCCTAAACTCCAATCTAAACTCGCAATCATCGCTCCATAATAGGGATTTGTTTGGCCTGGAGTCGTAATGTTTGCATCGGTTGTAGGCACAGGAATTCCTAATTTATTACAATAATATTCTAGTAATGCTAAATCTCTTGTTTGTATAGGTGAGTGAACTAACCAATGAGCCATGTATAGAAAAAAGGGTTCCTCTTTGTTATCATCCATAAAATCCAATGCTAGTTCTGTTACAGCATCATAAGGTCTTCCATCTGCGTCTAATCGATAAGGATCATCTTCTGCATCTGTGGCAAAGTCCACTGATCGGTCTCCCATACTTCTCGTAATTCCTCTATCAGTGTCTTGGTAATCAAACCCTTGATCTACAGCTTCTGGATAAATATTGTGATTAGCTGCCATATGCCATTTACCAACATGACCAGATACATATCCTAAAGGATTTAATGCTTCAGCTATGGTCACTTCATCGAGTTGTAATCTGCCAGGATAATACGACTCTATAGTTTTATTTGAAAGTTTAACTTTAGGTATTTGCCCTCCTGCGACATGAGTCATTTTGGTTTTAAGAGGCATTCTACCACTCATTGTACCTCCTCTTGACGGTGCACAAGTTGGTGCTGAAGCATAGGCTTGTGAAAAATTAGCTCCATCCTCAGCCAATGCTAACATATTAGGTGTTTCCCAAGGAACAACATCTCCAACATCATTCAACTGGGTGTCCTGCCAGCCTAGATCATCTGCATAAATAAAAACGATATTTGGTTTAATTATCTCTTGACCATTTGTTTGTGGTAAAAAAAGAATGCTGAATAATAAAAGTAACGTCGTGTTTCTCATCATGAAATTAGTTTATTTAAAAAAGTTTTATCAAAAGTTACATTAGTTGCGATTATACCAAATAAACCATAAAATAAGCCTAATAATTTGCTTCTATCACTCACATACTTCATAATAAAATAGAACCGTAGACTTATGCTTAGATTTTATTAGTCGTCTGTGAACGCTATAATCCAAATTATTTTAGTCTCATTTTATAATTCATTTGGTATTACTTATTTTTACTTGGATACTATTATTTTTCGAGTGATGCTATAATTATTCCCATTCGAAAGTTTAATAAGGTAAATTCCTGATTTTAAAGTAGACACGTCTAATTGTGTGGTGGTCGTTCCATTAGTCCATGTTTTATTCAGTACTTTAGTTCCTAGTATGTTTAGGACCGTTATGTTATTTATATCTGTAGTTGTTCTAGAAATTGTGAGTCGATCAGCTACTGGGTTGGGATACAACCTAACATCCGATTGATTAGTAAATTCATATGAATTTGTACTAAGCGTTTCACCGACTAGATAAGCTCCATCTGGTCTTACATATGGTTCAAAATCGGGTACAGGACTAGAAAGAAGTCTATCGTTAATTGCTTTCATAATAAGCATTTCATCAGCCATCATATGGCCTTCATCAGCATTAGCATTAGATATTGTAGTTGCAAATGTAACGCCAGCATTGGCATCTATTAGAATTTTAGAAAATCTGTAAGCATCTTCTATTCCAAATATTAAATTTGCGGAACTAACATGCCATTTATCTCTAATAGGAAACCATGCATGTTTTAATACTTGTTTTTTTTCATACATTGACCAAGGATTACCAACCATAGCAGGTAATGTAAACTCTTCGTATCCCCAAGAATTTGGCGGAGCACCACCAGCTAACGCAGAGACATGTCCTCTTGTAAAATCTTGAGAAGTATTGTTTCCTCTAAAGTTTGATACATCATAGTCGCTTTCATCTTCATCATCAACTCCATCAGAATCAACGGCAACTAATACGCCATCTATATAATGTTTATGACCAAACTCAGACACTGACATAGCAGCTTCAGGATCGGCATCTTTAAACATTTGAACAAAATCTTCTAAATTTCCATCGTCAAGAAGTGCTCCTGTTGTATCAAACCAATATCCATCAGCATACTCTGCTATCGCAGGAATAAATCCTTGAACTAAATTTCTGTAAGCTAAATATTCATCTCCATTAAAATTAGCTGTATAATAATCTACCCAAGCCGCTTTCGTTTCATCACTTGCTCTATCTAAATAGTTAGAAGATATGTACAAAATAATCTTCTTATCTGCATCTTTAAATGTTTGCAAAACGTCCAGCATGATTTGTTGATTCTCTGCACTAGGAACTAAACTTTCGTGTATCTCTGTAGCTACATCTACATTAGTATTATCTCTCATTGTAAAATAATGAGAGTGTGCAAAATAACTAAGGTTTGTAATAACATGCCCTGCAGCTGGAAGTTCTGCAACAACCTCTTGTGCACCTCCTAATGGATCATGGCCTGTAGCAACTTCTGCATCTAACCTTTCACCACCAAAAACAGGAAATGTAACTCCCCATGAACCTTGTAACCAAGCCGCTGGATGATTTCCTACAGTAGCTGTTTGATCTGTTGATCCGTATATCTCATCAATATAGTAAGTCATGGCAGGTTCTTCTACACTACCATTAGCAAAACCTATTGTCATAAGATCATAGCCATCAACATGTGGAACCACAACATTTTCAAAATGAAACGTAAACATTTCCCATTCTTGTCCAACTGTAAAATTCAATTGTTCATAAACACGTTGTCCTTCATCAGAACTATCAAAAAACACTCTTAATTTTGAATTGTTTGTAGTTAGCTCATCAGTAGGTATATCAATATAGGCTTTAAACGTAACTGTATAATCGGTTAAATCTGTTACGTAATTGAATAAATTAAATTCCAAAAAATCTTGTGTACCTTCAACTCTATTAAATTTAGAGACAATAGTGTGTGTATTAATTCCTGAAGTATTAGGGTTTGTTACATTCTCAGTGTACTCTATATATTCTTCGCTAACAAATTCAATTTTTCGTGTATTTGTTTCGTTTTGTAACCATAGAAACTGGGCATTAGATATCTGTAGAAATGATATTGAAAATAAAAAAAAATAGAAAAACTTTGGCATAACGATAGTTGCTTAATAGCCTCCAAATGAATCATCATGTTCATATTTTGAAGACCATGTAAAAATAAGATTAGAGACTTAACTACATTTTCTCTCATTCACTAAATGATTGCTCTATACTACCAATTTCACGTTATACAGTGGAATAGTGCTATTTTGAGGTAATATGTATAAATAACAAAAGAAGCACTATAGAATTTAATCCTATAGTGCTTCTTTAAATATGAAATAATTTTAATTATTTAACGGCAATTGCTTTAGTTGCAAATACTTTAGTCGTTTTTTGGTAGCCTCCATCAGGATAACCTATTAAGTAATTGTTTTCGTCAATTAAATTAAAGACGTAATGCGTTGTTCCTTTTGGCAATGCTACAGAAACATTATCATTCCTAAGATTCATAGAAACAGGAAACCAAATTTCACCACGTACACCACCATTAGTTGTATAAATTAATTCTGCTTTTACCACCTTAGATCCATTGTTTTGATATTTTAACCAAACATTTTTTCCATCTATGCCATGCTCAACAACAGTAGGTATTTTAGATTTATTAGGTAACGCAGATTTACTAGTTGGATTTAAATAAGGATATCTCGCATTTAGTTTTTCTAATCGTTCTGTTAAAAGACGATTCATCTCTTCTGTTTTCTCTGGCATTTTTTCTGCTAGATTTTGAGATTCTTCAATATCGACACGTTTAGAGCCATTTTCGTACAATTGATATAAGGCCAAATCGGTATTTTCTTCAGTAGCCTTATATTCACGTACAAGTTTAAAATCTCCAATTCGTAATGTAGATTGCATAGCGCTGTTTGGAAAGTGCCACATCATCGTATTTCTTGGTTTTCCAGTTTCAGGATCTAAAACTAATTTAGCATCTGTTGGGTCTTTATCTAGTAATGTAGATAAATCAGCACCATCGAATATTTGATTTGCATCTTTTGGAGTGTTTGTCCAACTTAGTATCGTAGGATAGAAATCCACACCATTTACCATAACATTAGATTCCGTATTTGCAGCAATATTTGGTCCTGTTATGATTAGTGGTACTCGTACACCACCTTCTTTTGCATTTATCTTTCCTTTGTCTAAAGGATAGTTGTCTGTAATAATTTCTTTTGTATGTTGTTCCATACCACCATTATCTGAAGTAAAAATAACATAGGTATTTTCGATTAACATATGTCCTGGCCATCTTGGATCTTCTGTTTCTTCAAGATATGTAATCAGTTGACCTGTATAATGATCTATCATTTCTATCATGGCAGCATAATAGGCGTTTTTTTGACCTGCTTTGTCCCACATGTCATTCTTTTTAGGATATTCTAATCCTAATTTCTCATAGTATTTACGCAATAAAGCTTCACTTCTTGTTTGTATAGGCGTGTGTACTAATCGAGAAGCATAAAACAGAAAAAATGGATCTTTTTTGTTTTGGTCCATAAAGTCAATACCGTCTTGAGTGATGTCATCAAACGGAAAACCATCTTCGTCTAGTGTAAATGGATCTGAAGAATCCGTCGTTGCAAATCCTTTTGTACGATCGGTCATTCTTTTATGAGCGCCAAAACCATGTTTTGAAAAATCGAATCCTTGATCTTTAGGTTCAGGATAGTCTGTTACAGCAATACCAACGTGCCATTTTCCTGAATGTCCTGTTTTATAGCCATTTGATTTAAGGGATTCAGCTATCGTCACTTTAGAAGCATCTAAAGCACCGCGCATCCAAGGACTAATCAAGGTAGATCCATGATTAAAAGGCAATGGTGGATGTCCACCTCTTACACTAGTTCTTTCTAGACGCACTGGGTGTTGGCCAGATAAGATTGCACCTCTAGACGGAGAACACGTCGTTGCAGGAGAATACGCTTGCCAGAATAAAACTCCTTCTTTAGCTAATCTGTCAATGTTTGGAGTTTCGAATGGAGAAGGCTCGTCAATATCATAGCATTTTACGTCTTGCCAACCTAAATCATCGGTTAAAATTAATACTACATTTGGCTTTTTTGGTCTTTCTTGTGCAAAACTGCTTGACGTAACTAAAAAAGCCATTCCTAATAGAAATACTTTTTTCATGATGATTATTACTTAATTATAAAACTAATTTAGTTCAGACACAAGGGTTTTACATCTTTGTCTGTACACGTTTAAAATCTCTAAATAGGCTTTATTCCCAACTAAGTTATTCTGTTCTTTAGGATCGTTTATAATATCGAATAGCTCTTCGTAAATTGGGGCTTCATTCGTTTCCGTAGATTGATTTGGAACATATTTATTTCGGTCGTTTTTCTTACCAAACGAACGAATGTACTTAAACTGTTTACTGCGTACTCCTTCTTGTCTAGGGTAACCTTGATCTGTAAATAAGTTTTCTAAAAAGATGTCTTCTCTCCAATCTGTATTTTCACCGGCAATTAGTGGAAGCATACTTTTACCTTGATAGGATTCCGGTGTTTTTACACCACACATTTCTAAAATAGTTGCAGGAATATCTTGACCAACAACCAATTCCTCAATCACTTTTCCTTTTGTTTTATCCTTGAAAAATGGCGAATACACAATCATCGGCACATGCACCGATTCATCATACAAAATGGTTTTTCCGCCTAATCCGTGTTCGCCTAAAAACAAACCATTGTCGGAACAAAATACAATAATAGTATTGTCTGCTTCTCCTATTTCCTTTAAAAAGGCGCGTAAATTCCCTACCATTAAATCGATAGCATAATTAGCGCGATCCATTTTTAGCTTTTCATTTAATAATTTGCCTTTATTAGACGTGACATAATATTTCATTAAATCGGATGGTGCATACACTTCTTTAGGCAAACTAATATCTTGAGGATAGTCATCTGGTAATTCCATTTTATGCTTTACATCATCGTATTTTGTTTTATAATACTCTGGATCTGTGTCTTCCGATCCCATACCACCAATACTAGAGGCATGCGGAAGATTTAAATTAATCCATGCCGAAAAGGGTTTGTTAGGATCTCTTTTCTTCAATTGATTTTTAATAGATGGGTCTGCGTTTTTATAAAAGTAATCATAGTTTTCATCTTGTGACAAATAAGCTTTGGTCGCTTCTAAGAACCCTTCTATTTGTGTTTTGTTTTTAAGGTTAGCAAACTGTTTGTGTCTTTTTGCAGGATAAAACCCCAAATGACCATTACCATAATAAGCAAAGTCAGTACCTTTATTTAACGGTGTATTTCTTTTATCTCCAATTTTGGTATGGTGTTTTCCAATAAAAGCCGTGGAATATCCCGCTTGTTTTAATTGCGACTGCCAACTGTCTTGATATGACTTTTCTGAAATCACATTATTAGAAACAGAGGTAAACCCAATTTTGTTTTTTCGTTCCCATTGTGCTGTAAAGATATTGGCTCTACTTGGACCGCAAATAGGACTTGTAATATAGGCGTTGTTAAAAAAGATGCCCTCTTTTGCTAACTGATCGATATTGGGTGTTTCAGCTATTGGGTCGCCTGTCATGCTCAGAGAATTATACCGTTGGTCATCTGAAAAAATAAAAATGACATTCGGTTTCTTTTGTTGTTCTTGTGCTTTGCATGCTATAAACGAAGCGCATATAAAAATGCTGTATAGAATAGATTTTTTCATGAGTTTATATTTAATAAGAACTGTAGTATTTATGACCAGGTAATCGTTTTGTTTTTTCACCATAACCAAATAGATTTTGCTCTGCTTCCGATTTTGGTAATTCTTGAATACTTAAATCTGTTTTGTTTATTTCTTTGGAAGTAATAATAACCGATTCATTTTGCTTTAAATCAATTTTGTAAGAACCATCTTCGGATTGATTTATAGAAACGGACTTCCCATCGATATAAAATTTAGGATTTTCAAAATCTACATGAACGACGCATGCATTTCCCTTTAAACTTTTTATAGATACAAATTCGGTAACCCCTTCTACTTTTTTAGCACTGACCAAAAATGCACCTTGTGTTCTTAAATCATGAAACGCCACATCTTTCCATTTTTTCGGACTAGCAGGAAATACGCGTATTTTTCCGCCCCAACTTTGCAACATCATATCGTGTAAACTTGTGGCAAAAGACAGCGGACTTTCAATAACCGGATTAATTTTTCCTTCGGAATACATCGTAGTAGACGAAATATTTTTATGCTTAATTAGAAAATCTAAATAATAATACGCTTTTTCAGCATCGCCTAAATTGGCATACATAGAAGATGCTCCAGTTGCTGTATAACCTGTAACTGGCATGGCTTTGATTTTCTTACCACTATTAAACGTAACATCCAACCAATGGTCTAACGACGTGCGCAGTAGTTTTTTATCTTCTTCTTTTTCTGGTGTGATTACCATCAAAGGATAAAAGGCTAATAGATGCGAATAGTGTCTGTGCGGATTAGCAAAAGGTCTATCTTTTCCTACCATAAGACCATTTTCATCGATTTGAAAATCCACTAAATTATCCAACAGATGTTTCCATTCTTTTTTAAGCGGGTCATTTAATTCATGCTTTTCATCAATATCAATTAGGGTTTGACAGCTCCAACGAATTAAGGCCAACGTGAAATTAATATCTTGACCACGACCAGGTTTGTATTCTGGCGACCAACTGTATTTAATATGAATTTTGCCGTCTTCTGCTTCTACAGGATTGTCTTTAATATAATTCAGATAGCTATTTACCGTCTTTTTTAAAATCGGAAACAATTTATCTCGCATACGACTATCATCGCCTGCAAATTGGCAATGCAACCAATAATCGTTTAACATCCATGCCAACATATCTGGCACTTTTGCTCCGTTGAAAGCGATGAGGTCTTGCGGCATTAAAGCAGCAACGGCAGCACTATTTTTCCAACTTCCAGGCACATTGTTTTCTAGGTTTTTAGCATATTTGTCAATGTTGTTTGGTAGAGATTCTCCAATAGACATTCTATTGGCTGTTAAATGCGTCCAATAGATGAGTTGCACATTTAAATCGCCCCAAACCATTGGCCAAAACGTTCGGTTATACCAAGGTCCCATTAAATCTAAAATTGGACCGTTTCCTCTAGAAGCAGAGCCTAGTTTATACATTTGTATCCAATAGAATGATTCTTTTTCCGCATCATTGATGGTTAAAAAACTTAATGGATAATAGTCGTGCCACCATTTTTGATGGGTAGATACAAAGTTGTCTTTTTGGATAAGTACTTCTGCAGATTCTAAATTTTCTGTAACTATTTCTAATGAATTGTGATCAGGAAAACAATGGTGTACACTCGCTATTAATTGTTGTTTTCCGGAAGGATTACCTGTTATTTTATAACCTGTAGTAGTTTCTCCTCTATTATCATACAAGGGTTGGTAACAGAATTTGTAACCGTTTTTCTCACTGAACGTCGGTTTGGGTGCCATTTCTAAAGTTACAGCCCTCATTTTATCCCATGTACCTCCTTTTGGTCCTCCACCACTCTTTAAAACTTCGTATACAGGTGGAATAGGATCTTCAGCATGCCATGTGATTTCTATGGCTTCATCTTTTGTATCTGTTTCAAAATAAATGATATCAGTGGTGCTATGTGTCAACCCTTTAATGTTATAACTTCCTTTAGACGTTGTGATAGTACCTATTAATTCTGCGTCCCATAAATCTAAACGCATATCAATGCCCGTAATCTTTCCTTTAGATCTCAGTTTAAAATGACCTAATGGTAAACGGCTTCGTTTAATCCAAAGCATTTCATCCGCCTTTGTTTCAGCTTCTCTATGATCGTAATAATCATGTCTACCAATATGTAATGAGATGACATTGTCGTTTTCCTCTGGACTTTGATACAATAAAAAGCCAACATTACCATTTCCTGAATAGGGCGCGGTTTGCCATTTGTCTGGAACAAGATCCCAAAGCAGGTCGTGCTTAGATAAAAAGGATTCGTAATCTACTTTAAAATCGACTTGATTATTCTGAGAAAATAAGGTGCTCGAAACAAGAATAAAAAGATAAAGAATACGTATTTCTAATTTTAATCGAAACATGGACTATTATTTGTTTAGATAATGAATAACAAATATATTTTATTAACTAAAGAAAGTTGTTCTCTAATCTTGCAATTACTTTCTTTATTTCAGCATTCGGAAAATATGTAGTGCGTAAACCAAATTTTAAATATGGAACCCTTTTGGTTACTAATCCGTATAGGAAAAAAAATTGAATTGACCCTAAGAACGTCCATGATGACGCGCGATGATTTGCTCAAGTTTAAATTGAGTAAGAAAATGGTCGATAACAGAAAACACATTGTAGCATTAATGCATAGTTTTACATTATTAATTCCAATATCCAATCCAGATCAAAATGTATAAATCTATAATTGCAATTTTTGTATTATGTTTTAGCCAACATATACGAGCACAAGAACAAGTAGATACTAGTCGTCCAAATATCATATTTATTTTTGCCGATGATATGGGAATAGGAGATGTTTCTCATACCACAGGAAAAGCGGCGACACCACACTTAGATCGTTTGGCAGAAGAAGGGATTCGTTTTACAGATGCACATACCTCATCTTCCGTTTGCACACCGTCTCGCTATTCACTTTTAACCGGTCGTTATAATTGGAGAACAAGTTTATCTAAAGGGGTCATCCATAAACCGACTGCAAAACCGTTGCTTAAAAAAGGTGAAACAACCGTAGCAAGTTTGTTAAAGCAAGCAGATTATCATACCGCAATGATTGGTAAATGGCATTTAGGTATCGGTTGGGAACTGTTACCTAATTATAAGAAGGAAAAATGGCAAATAGGTGGAGGATGGAATATCGATTATACTAAACCTGCGATAACGCCAACAAGTAATGGTTTTGATTACTTTTATGGCATAGCAGCTTCTTTAGATATGCCTCCTTATGTTTATATTGAAAATGAAAAAGTGACAGAACTTCCTTCTGTTATGAATGACCCAAAGATACGTTCTAGAAAAGGGCCTTCTGCACCAAGTTTTAAATCAGGTGAATGTTTACAAGTTTTTGCAGAAAAATCAGTGGATTATATAAATGAGAGAGCTGAAGAAAAAGAACCGTTCTTTTTATACTTGCCATTAACCTCACCACATACGCCTATTGTTCCTAGTGAAAAATGGAGAGGAAAGTCTGAATTAGGACCTTATGGAGACTTTTTAATGGAAACAGATTGGGTTGTAGGAGAAGTTTTAAAAGCTTTGGATAAACATAATTTATCCGAAAACACCATTGTTATATTTTCTACGGACAATGGGTGTTCGCCTGCTGCAAAAATTCCTGCTTTAAAAAAGAAAGGACACTCACCTAGTGGAAATCTAAGAGGAAATAAAGCCGATATTTACGAAGGTGGCCATCGCGTTCCTCTTATTGTTCGTTGGCCAGAAGTTATAACAGCAGGAACACAAACAGATAGATTAACATGTATGACTGACTTTATTGCTACTTGTTCTGATATTACAGGTATAAAATTAGATGATACATCTGGTGTCGATGCCATTTCTTTTTTACCAACGTTAAAAGATCCAAAGAAAACAAATAGAGAAGACATTATTAGCCATAGTATTAATGGTTCTTTTTCTATCAGAAAAGGAGATTGGAAACTAGCACTTTGTCCAGGGTCTGGTGGGTGGAGTACGCCAAGAGCAGGGCAAACTCCAGAAGGATCACCTAGTGTGCAGTTATTCAACCTATCAGACGATATTGCTGAGACAACAAATCTGCAGGATAAATACCCTGAAAAAGTAGAAGAATTAACCCAACTACTTCAATCTTATGTTGACAAAGGAAGAAGTACACCTGGGGAAATTCAAAAAAATGATAGAGACATCAATATATATGCAGAAGATAAAGCAAAATAAATTACAGCTTAAATAGCAATAAAAAAATATGTAAACGAATGAAAAACTTAATTACCTTATTATTAATCTTATCTATTGTACCAATGTATGCACTAGATATCCATGTCGCTACAAATGGTTCAGATTCTAATGAAGGAACGGCATCTAAGCCTTTGTTAACTATTGAAGCTGCTCAGAAAAAATTAAGAGCTAGTGGACGTTTAGGTAAAGAATCTTGTCAAATCATAATTCATCAAGGCACTTATAGATTAAGCACGCCTCTAAAGATTACAACAGAAGATAGTGGTACTGAACAATTTCCTGTTATGTATGCTGCAGCTAAAAATGAAGAGGTCGTAATTACTGGAGCGCAATTAATTTCCTCTAAATGGGAATTATTTAAGGATGGTATCTATAGAACTAACGTTGGTGATTTAAATGCTATCGATCAACTTTTTGTAGATCATACCAGACAACATATGGCTAGGTATCCAAATTTTAACGCAGGATTTATACCTACAGATGGTGATGATTCTGTACGTGGTAAAAAAGCAGGCACAGTTCCTTTTTCAGGAGCGACGCCAGACGCTTGGGATGCTAAAAAAGCGGCAGAATGGGAAAATCCAGAAGGCGCCATCTTAAATGGAATGCATAGAGGGCTTTGGGGAAGTCAGCATTATTTTGTAACGGGTAAAAACGATAAAGGAGAATTGGTTTACGAAGGTGGTTGGCAAAACAACCGATCTGCTCCGCCTCACAAAGGGTATCGCATGATTGAAAACGTTTTTGAAGAATTAGATGTTCCAGGAGAATGGTATCATAATACTAAGGACGGTTGGTTATATTATATGCCAGAAGCCCATATAAATCTTAACGACACAAAGATTGAAGCCGTCCTTCAAATTAAACACCTTATTGAAATTTACGGAGATCATAAACTACCTGTTGCAGAAATGGTTATTCACAAAAGTGGTAATGCACAAAAAGAAACCGTTGTTAAAAACTACGAAACGACTAATCCGGTAAAACATATTCAAATTTCTGGTATTCACTTTACAGGGACAAAAAGAACCTTAAAAGAAACCATTGAACCTTTATTGAGGAGTGATTGGTGTGTATATCGTGGAGGTGCTATTCATATACGTGGTACGGAGAATATTATTGTTGAAAATTGTTCTTTCGAAGAATTGGGAGGAAACGCTGTATTTATTGATAGTTATAATCGTCATATAGAAATTAAAAGCAACTTTTTTCAGAATAATGGTTCTACGGATGTGAACTTGGTTGGTTCCTTTGCGGCGGTTCGTGATCCTTCATTTAGTTTTCAACATCTTCCACCACCAATAGATGAAATAGACACTACAATTGGTCCAAAATCTGAAGAATATCCAGCAGATTGTATAGTTGAAAATAATTTAATGATGCGTTGTGGTCGTTTTGAAAAACAAGCCTCAGGAATCAATATTTCTATGTCATCAAGAATTACAATTGCTCACAATACTATTAGTCATACACCAAGAGCCGCCATAAATATTTGTGATGGAACTTGGGGAGGTCATATTATAGAATGGAATGATTGTTTTGAAACTGTATTAGAAACGCACGATCATGGTGCTTTTAATTCCTGGGGAAGAGATCGTTTTTGGTTTAGAGCTGGCCCATCAGGACCAGATTTAATGGATGAAAATGGAAAGCCTATGATTAGTAATTATATAGATAAGTATCCAAATATGCCTTTATGGGATGCATATCAAACAACAACAATTCGAAATAACAGAATGCAATGCGATCATGGTTGGGATATCGATTTAGATGATGGTTCCACTAATTATGAAATCTATAATAATATCAGTCTTTCAGGTGGTATTAAAACACGTGAAGGCTATCATCGTAATGTTACTAATAATGTAATCTTAGGTAGAGGATACACCTGTAATGTACCATACCCTAAACCAACGCACGATATTTTTGAAAGTAACATTTTATGGGGTGGAACAGTATACAAATCTAGTAATCCAACGCTTTGGGGTGGCATACGCAATAAAAATTTCATTCACAATCCAGACGCTAAAGATGTCGTTCCTGCTTACGGTGTTCAGCAGCAAACATTAGATGATGCAGAAAGTCTCTATGGAAATGTTCTTTTTATAGATCCTCAACATGGCGATTTTACAGTTTCAAACAAATCAGCAGCATTACAACTTGGATTTAAAAACTTTCCAATGTCTGGTTTTGGTGTTACTTCAGGTAAATTGAAGCGTTTAGCGATGAAACCTCAAATACATGCACCAAAAGAGGTCGCATCCAATGTGTATGTGGAGCAAAAGATGAAAGGATTATTTGGAGCTAAGTTTAAAACGCTAGAAACAGAAGCCGAACTTACAGCAACGGGAATGTTTGACACCTATGGCGTTTTATTGGTTTCTGTTCCTAAGGATAGTAAATTGGCTAAAATGGGATTTAAAGTGGATGATGTCGTATTTGAATTAAATTCGGAAAAAATAGCAAATGAACAAGATTTTATTAAAAACATGAAGCAATTAGCGAACCATGAACATACCGTAAAAGTGTGGAGACATCAAGAATCAAAAACATTTTCTTTTGAAAAATAAATCCTATAATTCATCTAAAAAAATCATGAAAACAAACCATAGAACACAAGTAAACAAAGGCTTTTTTCTGTCACTTACATTTTTATTATTGACAGCAAGCGGAATGCTACACGCACAAAATACTTGGACTATTGCGTCTCAAGAAGACTGGCAAGCGAATATAGCAACAAAATCAAATTTGGAAATCACCAATGGAAAAGTAATTCCTACTGAAAAGGAAGCCGTTTTTCAAAGCGCCATGAAAAAGTTTACAAAAAAAAGAGCTGCACAATCCATTACATTTTCTCAATCACCAGAATGGTTAAATTGGGAACAAATCCCTACTGCAGCACCAGCAAATTTAGGTGATGCTCCTGTCGCATTGCAGTTAGGAGATGGAAATTACTGGATGTTTGGTAAATATGATACTCGAAAGAATAATAAACGACCGAATGATTTTAAAAGTAAGGATACCATCTTAAAAGGTTATGATGTGGTGTTAAAAACAACACATCTTCAAAACCAATTTGATGCGCCATCAGGATTAAAAAAATCGCTAAAGGGCTATCATGCTTGGCATAGTATCGATATGAAAAACTGGGTGCATTATGGACCTATATCAGACATGTCTTCACGTTGGGTAACTTCTGCAGAATATATTGATGGAAAATTTTATTTTTATTACGATTTTCCAAACGATCAAGATCCGCATTTACTTATTGATGACAACTTAACTGATGGTCTTGTTGGGGAAAAGATGGGCATGGCTTTTAACGATCCCTCAGATGGTTCTGATTGTGCAGTCATTAGAGATTTAGATGGTAATTTTCATATTATAGCTGAAGATTGGTCGCCTATTGATGCTTCTACGCATGCTTGGGATTCGCCCTTAGCAACGCATGCAGTTAGTAAAGACGGTTTTAATGATTTTAAAATTTTAAACCCTCCTGTAGATGAACGCACCAAACCAACTGGTAAATTTGCGGAATATGCACATCCACATTGGTTTAAGGAAGACCCTGATAATTATCCTGGAAAACCGTCACCAATTGATATACCGAGACAAAAAATCAAAAAAGGAGACGTCGTTGCTTTTGGTAAATACGAAATCCATGAGCCAGAACAAAATTCTTTTGGAGATTGGGCTTCTATTTCTATTGGTGGTCAATATTATTTATTCGCAGATTATGATCCAGCAGGTAAGACTGGAGGAAAGCATATGAGTGTTGCTTGGTTTACGTCTGATGATATTAATAAACAATTTGAATTTTGTGGAAGTATAGGTCAAGGCCATCCAGATCCAGATATCATGTTTGCAGAAGGTAAATATTACTTGCTTACGCAAACTAGAAACGATTATGTAAGTACTGGTCCTTGGGTAGAAACTGTAGAAGTAAGAATGGGTGTAGATACCACTAATGATGGATTGGTTAATGAGTGGAGTGATTGGCAAGTTGTAAAAGAACAATATGATTATATCAAAGGTTTTTCTAAGCAGGTTGAAAAAACACCAGCACAGTTGAATTTTTCTGACTTACCTAAAGGCTATGGTTTTCAATTTGAGGTTAAAATGACGGATACTACAGAAAATGAATCAAAACCAATTTTAGATAAGGTAGTTGTGTCGTTTAAGAAATAAAAAATTAAAACCGAATTTAAGTTTCATAAGATGATGAAAAATATATTAACCGTTCTTATCGCACTGTTCGTGTTTGGAAACGCTTTTGCCAAAGCTATTTATGTATCATCTAAAGGAGACGATGCTAATTCCGGAACAAAAAACAGTCCTTATTTAAGTTTTGAAAAAGCCTTACAAGAGGTAAAAAAATATGCAGGTAACGAAGCCGTTACGGTCTGGTTTACTTCTGGAGACTATTATCTTAATAAAACCATTGAGATAGGTAGTGATTATTCTGGAACGGAAAAATATCCCGTTGTATTTTCAGTTATACCTGGAGCAAAAGTAATTATCAAAGGCTCTCAGCGATTAGAGCATCTAGAATGGAAAGCCTATAAAAATGGTATTTATCAAACGCAAGTTCCTGAAGGCTTGTCTATGGATCAATTATTTGTTAATGAAGAACGCCAAGTTAGAGCACGATTCCCTAATTATGATTATGAGAATCCACTTCGCGACGGGAAAGGATACCTTCAAGTCACAGGTGGTACAGATAAGCGTTATGATACATGGTTTTCCTATGATCCTGAAACTTTTTCAGATAAAACATGGGAGCATCCAGAAACAGGAATTGTGCATGGTTTCCAAAGTCATAACTGGGGAAATATGCAGTACAGACTTAAATCAATTAATAGAGAACAAAATAAAATTTTTCTAAACGAAGGTGGTTGGCAACTTCAAAGAACACATGGTATTGGAGGAAAAAAAAGTCATGCGTCTTACTATTTTGTTGAAAATATTTTTGAAGAACTAGATGTTCCTGGGGAATGGTTCTTAAATACAGAAACCCATACGCTTTACTATTATCCGATGCAAGGCGTAAAATTAAGTGACGTTAAAATTGAAGTTCCTGTTATAAAAGATATGATTCAGTTGAAGGGTACTAAAGAAGCACCTGTAAAACATATTCAATTTAAAGGATTCAATTTTACACAAACCAACTACACGTTTATGGAGGCTTATGAGCCGGTTGCTCGTGGAGATTGGGCTATTCACAGAGGCGGCACAATTTTTATGGAAGGTACAGAAAACCTGTTAATTGCAGATTGTAATTTTGAATATGTAGGTGGAAATGGTGTTTTTATGAGTGCCTACAATCGTAATAATAAAGTAACTGGTTGCCGGTTTGTGCATACCGGAGAAAGTGCAGTTTGTTTTGTCGGTTCGCCGGAAGCTGTTCGGTTTTATCAAACTTGGGATGATAGATTAATGGACGGAAAAAACTGGAATCACATGCGCGAGAATATGGACTTAGAAGCCGGTCCTAAAACTCCAGATTATCCAAAGAATTGCATTGTTGAAAATAGCATTATGCACGATTTTGGTGATGTTGGTAAACAAGTGGCAGGTGTTTACATTTCTATGAGTCATAAAATAACAGCGTCTCACAATACCATTTATAACTGTCCACGTGCAGGCATATGTATTAATGATGGTACTTGGGGCGGACACCTTATCGAATTTAATGATATCTGGGAAACCGTAAGAGAAACAGGAGAGCATGGGCCTTTTAATTCTTGGGGACGAGAGCGACAATGGAAAGGAGGTAGAGGAACCGATGAGCACTTTATAAAGGAATTGACGCGACTGGATGCTATTGACAATGTGGTTATTCGAAATAACCGAATCGCTAATTACCGTAAATCTATTAGTGCAGGAAATTGGACGATTGATTTAGATGATGGCTCTAGTTACTATGAGATCTATAATAATTTAAATTTAGGGTCTACCATTAAACTAAGAGATGGTATGGGACGAAAGGTTTATAACAACATAACCGTAAGTGCGGTGCCTTTAGGTTGGCATGTATGGCCCAAAAATTCTGAAGATGAAATTTATAAAAATATTTTTGTGATCGCTGGAACTTTACCTGGAAAAACGACGCCTACAAATAACTTTATACGTGAAGTTGCTTTACCAACCGATGTTAAATGGAGTACCAATTACGATAAAAACCTGTATTGGAATGTTAATAATCCTGAAGGTTATAATATGACACAAGATATGAATATGGAGGAATGGAATAGGAGAGGGTATGACCTAAGTTCTATTGTGGCCAATCCTAATTTTGTGGATCCAGTAAACGGTAATTATCAAATTCAAGAGAACTCACCAGCTTTAAAATTAGGTTTTAAGAATTTCCCAATGGATGAATTTGGTCATCAGATGACACGTATTTTGCCTTTTGGAGGTGATTTTGAAAATGAGCTTGAAGTTAGTTTAGAAGCAGATATTAGAGCCGAAAAGGGTTCTAAGGTTTATTTCACCACAGATGGTTCAGAACCCAATAGGAATTCAACAGTATATTCTTCACCATTTAAAATAAAGAACTCTACCGTAATAAAAGCAAGAACTTTTAATACTAACGGCATTGCAATAGGATTTACTGCGGAAGCCGTCTTTAATAACGTAAAAACAGTTACATATCCAAGTTGGTTAAGCACCTTAATTGCTGGTGAATTTAAGGCAGATAGTAGCAATCAGGATAAAATTACAAAAACCAGAAAAGCACTTGAAAAAGAAATACATGGCGCTTTGTTGATTAATATTGCAGACGATCCAGATTTAATAGATGCCACAGGTGGCTATAATTTTGGCTGTTACATTAAGTCTTTGGATCCTAAAAAAGGACAAATGTGGTTAGATGCTGGACTCGGTAAGGATTGGGTGATTCAAAAATTAAATAAGCATAAGATTTCAAATATTGCACATTTACAGAAGTTCCTTAAAACATATTCGGGCCAAACCGTAACGATTACTGCGGTGCGAGATTATGGTACTAAGGTATTTGAGGTAAGCATTCCTTAAGTGTATATGTATTATTACAAATAATATGTAATAAGAAGACTGCTAAAAGGTGTATCAGAATTCAATAATCAGATTTTTTAAGGATTAATCTTTATTTATCAAAAAATGTATGAAATTTGGAGACTAGTATAGTTAGGTGCTTTAAAACCCTATTATTTTCTAGATTCACATCTCATAATATAGATTAAAAGAATGACTAAAAAAGTATTTGTTTCAGGATGTTTTGATATGCTACATAGTGGGCATGTTGCCTTTTTTAAAGAAGCGGCAACGTATGGCGATTTATATGTAGGAATAGGTTCAGACGCGACAATAGAAAAATTCAAGGGTCGTAAAACCATTACATCAGAACAAGAACGACTTTACATGATTGATTCTATAAAGTATGTAAAAGAGGTTTTCGTTAATAGTAGCTCAGGAATTTTAGATTTTAAGGAGGAATTGAAACAATTAAATCCAGATCTCTTTGTGGTGAATGAAGATGGTTTTTCATCTATGAAAGAAGAGTTTTGTAATTCTTTGGGTATTGAATTAAAAATTTTAAAACGGGTTCCTGATGCAGATCTACCTCCCCGCTCAACCACTGCCATTAGAACGACAGGGAATTGTTCATTACCATATAGAATAGACTTAGCAGGTACATGGATAGACCAGCCATACGTTTCCAAGTATCATCCAGGATGGGCTATAACCTTATCTTTAGAGCCAATCATAGAGTATAATGAACGTTGTGGTATGTCTACATCAACAAGAAATGCGGCAAAAAAAATATGGCCACATTACTTGCCTTTTGATAAACCAGAAAAATTAGCTGAAATACTTTTTAAATTTGAAAATACTCCTGGTTCAGCATTAATTTCAGGAGCACAAGATGCTATAGGCATATGTATGCCAGGAGTAGTTAGGCATCATTATGATAATGGGTATTGGCCAACAAAATTCGAATCCATTCATTCTGAATCTACGCTTTCATGGTTAGAAGATCATCTTTGTATGGTGCTGCTTTGGCCAAGAGCACAAGAGCTAGACCTGTTAAAAGAAACCGATATAAATGAAACCAATGTAAAATCGCTTTCTGTTTCTGCAGATAAGGTATGGGACGCCATTAAAAGTGAAGATTTGGAAAAATTTGCTGAAGGATTTTTAGAATCATTTGAAGCACAAACTAAAATGTTTCCTGCAATGGTTGACCCGAAAATAAAGGCAGAGATTGATAAATATAAAGACAAAGCACTGGGATGGAAATTAGCAGGTGCTGGCGGAGGTGGCTATTTAATATTGGTCTCTGAAAAGCCAATAGAAGGTACTATGCGCGTTAATATTCGTAGAAAAGAAGTTTTGTAAATAATTTTGACCACATTACTTTTTTATAAAAATAGATACTTACTTCTAAAATTGAAATTCTATTACTATAATTTTTTTAATGCCAAGTTATCTTAGCTTGTCTAGTTTCAGTATCAACCCAAACGGAAGCATGTTCAAATTCGCGCGTAAACTCCCAACCTGTCGTTGAGGTTCTATGGTATGCACCTTTAGGTGCGCCTAATGGTTTTTGCAATTCTGGATAATCCATTAAAGAACCATGAGCCAATTGCCATCCCCAACCATATTGAAAATAAGAATATGGCTGAGCCCCAATTAAGTAGCAAGCGTGATAAAACTCTAATTTCTCTTTAGAAAGTTTTGCAAAACGTTCATTTCTAAATTTTCCTTTGTAAAATGAAGGGTCTGAAACAGCTAGGCTGTCATACTCTACACCAATTCTAAATATAGACATTTTTCCTGCTTTAGAAATTCTAAGCATATCTTCCCAATCCTTCAATAGTTTTTCTTTACTTAGTAAGTCATTTCCATAATGTTCAAACATATTGGCATCTATAAAAGGGAAAACATGTTGTGCAAGCTTAGCATTTGCATTGTTACCAAGCAATATTTTATCAGGACCTAATTTTTCTTTTAATGCTTTCATCATAGTTCCCATGGCTATTTGAACGTCTTGGGCTTTATCTTGGCGTAACCATGAAAAACCATGCATTTGATCTATAAAAGCACCATCGGCACCAGAAAACTCAACGCCTTCTGCTACCGTATTTACCCACCATTCTTGAAAATCAGGATTTAAAACATCAAAATAAAAAACGTTTTTTCGCTCCTCTAATGCTTTGGTTTCAGGGTTTTCTATTAAAAACGCCTTAAGCTTTGGATGATTATTAATGTTTTGATGCGTAAAATTCTCATTATAAGATGTAAATGGCCATGCATAAGCTGAATTAAAATAGAAAAGCACTTTCATATCTGGCTTTAACTTTTTAAAAGCTGCTACCTCATGCTTTGCACCTAATTCTGCAGCACCTAATTGTCCTTGTCCATGCGATTTTTCAATACAAATAAAATCTGTGCGTTCTGCAATATGGTTGACTTCTTCTGAGTGTAACACTCTTATTGGGTCACCAAACATATAATACATTGGGGTCGTTTTCCAATTAAATTTGGGATAAAATGGTTTTGTTTCAAAAGTACTACCATCACTTATTTTATAAGGGGGTTGAACTGTTGCACATGAACAAAACAATAAAAAAAATGATAATACGCTGTTGATAACGAAACTGCTTTTCATTAAAAAAATATTTTGTTCTTTATATAATATTTAAGGTGAATAAATTAGATTATTAATCTTTTGCTTTCTTTTTATTTTTTGCTTTCTTACTTCCATTAACAGCTGTTTTTTTCCATAAAATAATATCATCCATATCATTTTCAGAAAATTCTCCTTTAGTACTTCTTCCTGTTTTTATATCTAATTCCAATTGCTTTAAAAGTTGTTCCGCAATTTCAGGACGTGTTGTATATAAGTTTGTAGTCTCGGCAGGATCATTTTCCATATCATATAATTGCGCAACAGGCATCGTATCTAATGTTGGATCATCTTCTTTTGGAAAACTCCAACCTCCTGATCCCTTAGATAATAACAATTTCCATTTTCCTAATCTATACCCAAAATGGCCACTTATGGAATGATGAATAACGCCAGCTCTAGTACTATTGATAGCTTCCCCATGTAATGCTGGTAAAAAACTCACACTATCTTCTCCACTTTTGCTTGGCATAGCAACATCTGTTATTTCGGAAAACGTAGCGAAAATATCGGTTAAGCAAATTAAATCATTGTTTGTGGTGTTAGGTTCTATGTTATTCGGCCATTTTACAATAAATGGTATGCGATGGCCGCCGTCCCATAAATCGGATTTTGAACCACGATAGCCTGCACTTACAATATGTCCTTTATTTGCAAGCCCTTTGATATTTGCAGCTTTAGAGGCACCATTGTCACTAGTAAAAATCACCAATGTGTTGTCTGATAATCCGTTTGCTTTTAGCGCATCAGTTATAGCTCCCACAGTGGCATCTGTTTGCATTACAAAATCAGCATAATTACCAAGTCCACTTTTTCCTTGCCATTCTTTAGAAGGTACAATTGGTGTATGTGGAGATCCTAAAGGCACATATAAGAAAAAAGGTTTTTCGTCTTTGTTTTTTGCTTGTTGGTTAATATACTCTACCGATTTAGTTGTTAAACGCGGTAACATATTAATTACTTCATCATGAATAATTACTTTGTCATTTTCTATAACTGCTTTCATACTACCCGCGTGGTGAAAACCATGATAATAATCAAATCCTCTATGAATTGGCCCATCTGGTATCGTTGCACCCACAGGTGGTAAGTTTCTGCCTTTTTTACGAATGGTTGTTTGTGAAACAGGATCTATATATTGAAAATTCAAATGCCATTTTCCAATGATAGCTGTATGATACCCTTGGTCTTTAAGAAAATTTCCAATTGTTGGTCGGTCTTCTTTAATTAAATCTGGAGCAAAACCAGATACGACGCCACTTTGTAATTTTGTACGCCAGCTATAACGTCCTGTCATAATCCCATAACGCGTAGGTGTACAAACAGATGATCCAGAATGCGCATCGGTAAATGTCATCCCTTCTTGGTTTAATTGATCTATTTGAGGGGTTTTAATTTTACTAGTTTCTGGAGCTAAACTTTGTACATCACCATAGCCTAAATCATCACAGACTATCAGGACAATATTAGGTTTCTTTGCATTTTCTTGTGCGTTTGCAAACCAAGTAAAGGTGCCGAATAGTATTACAATTAAGCTTAGGGTATTAAGTTTTTGCTTTTTCATGGTTATATTAATTTAGTATTGTTGTGAAATAAAATTTTTTAAAGGAATCTTTATTGTATTCCGTTTATTTTAAATATGAATTAAAATAGTCTATTGTTGTTTTGATTATCGATTCTCGTGTTGGATTAATGTCGGCTCCAACTTTTCGCCAATTATGACCTGCGTTTTTTACAATTAATGTGGTTACAGGTGCGCCAACTTTATTCGCTTTTTCTGCCATATAATAAGCGTGTTTTACTGGGATAGTGGTGTCCTTATCGCCTTGGATCATTAATAACGGAGCGCTGTTTTTATCTAAATAATTAATCGGGCTCATTTCCTTATACAGCGCTAATTTATCTTTAGTTTTGGTATCTGGTTTTGTTATTCTAGCACCAAATCGATCTTTAAAATTGGGGCTATCATCATGATTGAATAAACTGATATCTTCAAAATCGCAAGGACCATACCAAGATACTCCAGCGACCATGTTATACCTGTAAGAAGCCAAATCAGGATCGCCTTTTAAAGTTTCTGGTGCACTTAATAATAGCATTTGGGAAATATGACCACCTGCAGAGTCTCCAAAAGAGAAAAACCGATTGGCATCAATGCCTAATGTTTCACTGTGTTTAGACAAATAACGCATAGCATCTTTACTGTCTATTACGCAATCTCGCATGGTCGTAGTTCCGTCTTTTTTCCAAAGTCTATAACTCACGGATACCACACAAAATCCTTTTTCTAAAAGCGCTGTATGCACAGTTTTAAAAGAAGCATTAGCTGCTCCGTGTCGGCTACCGGTTGCCCAGCCACCTCCATGTGTGTATATCACTACGGGTAATTTCTCTCCTTCCTTTGACGTTTTAGGATAATAAATATCTAAGTATAAATCCTCGTCTTCGGTAACTTTATAAAGCACATTTAACTTTCTTTTTCCTTCTGTCTTTAGGTATGGAATTTGCTTTTTAGCCGAAAATTCTTCAAAGCTAACGAGGGCATCTCCGTTACTGTCCAATAATTTATTTAAATTTTTCCATAGGCGTTTGTTGTCCTCCTCTGTAAATTGACCGTCTTTGTTTACATCTAATCTTTCCCAAGTTTTGTTAATGTAAACATCGCGATACGCTCCGTTGGATTGGTCTTCTGATTGCGCAATTCCTTTTAAAAAAGGAAATGTGATACCTAGAATTACTAATGAAACATTAAAATTAAATCTTCTAAATTTTGTCATAACTCTGCTGTATTCTTATTTATTACTATACCCTTGGCTTTTATAAGTCTCTAAAAGTTGTTCTAATTCTGCTACAACTTCAGGATGTTCGTTATAGAGATTATTCTTTTCTTCAGGATCATTAATCATATCGAATAACGTCCCAGGAGCTTCGTTTGGTTTTGGTTCTATAGACCTTGGTTTTGTAAAACCACCTGAACCTAATTCGGGAGTGTATTTCCACTTGCCTTTTCTAATGGAGAACACACCAAACATGGAATGATGCACAACGGCTTCTCTAATTGGAGTCTCTATATTAGAGGTATAAGCAGGCCAAAGATTATAACTATCTTCAGCACCTTTTTCCACGTTAGGTTGATTTAATATACCAGATAAGGTCGCAAACAAATCTGTTGTACACATGAGTTGATTCGATTCCAATCCTGCAGGAATGACACCTGGCCACTGTGCAATGTATGGCACGCGATGACCTCCTTCGTAAATATCGGCTTTTTGACCTTGGTATATATAATTGGCACGATGCGCAAATTTTTCTTTATCTCTTTCGGTCCAATTAGAGCCGTTATCAGAAGTCACAATAATTAAGGTGTTATCTAGTTTTCCTGCTTTTTCTAAGGCAGTAACAACTGCACCAACAGCATCATCTACCATGGTTACAAAATCACCATAATCGCCTGCTTCAGATTTACCAACAGCATCACCTACTGGTAACCAAGGTGTATGAGGTGCAGTTAACGCAAAATAAAGGAAGAAAGGTTGGTCTGTATTTTTTTGATCATCAATAAAAGAAACCGATTTTTTTGTAAAATTGTCTAAGACTTGATCAAAAACAAAATTTGGTGCTTTTTCCCCTGGCCTCCAACTAAGACCGCGACCCTTTCTTTTTACGTTTGTATATGCTGTAGGTAATTCAACAGCTTTTCCATTTTCGATATATAAGTAAGGAGGGATGTCTAATGATGCAGGAATGATATATGAATAGTCAAAGCCTAAATAACTAGGGTCTTTTATGGGTTTACTAAAATCTACATTGCTAACTCCGTCTTTTGCTTTTATAGTCTTATCTCCATCTTTTGGTTGCATATCTAAGCCTATGTGCCATTTTCCAATACATGCTGTGGTATAGCCATTACTTTTAAGATAAGAAGCTACTGTTGGCCTGCTTTCTTCTATTAAAGCAGGTTTGTAACCGTTTAAAACCCCTTTTTTTAAGGAACTTCTCCAGGCATAACGTCCAGTAATGATACCATATCGCGTAGGTGTACAGACAGAAGAATTTGTGTGTGCATCTGTAAAATGAACTCCTTCTGATAGCATTTTATCCATGTGTGGAGTTTGAATTCCGGATTCTGGATTTAATGACGACAAGTCTCCATATCCCATATCATCGGCCAAAATATATACAATATTTGGCGCTGTATTTTTAGTCGTAACATCTTGTTTTTCGCTAGAGGTTTGAGCCTTACAAGAAGTTATAAAAGCTAAGATGAAAAGGAATCGTAATATGTTCATTCGTTCTTTTAATATAATTATTGTTGCTTAAATTATTTTTTTAAAGCAAACTTTGCTTGAGGCCATTCTCCTGAAATAGGATCGTTTTTTTGAACTTTTCCAGGTGTACTTCTGCCGTTTTGTATGTGTTGGATTAGAATTGCTTTTAATTCCTTAACCTTTTCAGGGAATTGATTGGCAACGTTATTTTTCTCTTTAACGTCCTTTTTTAAATTGTATAGAATTTCTTCCGCAGTAACATCTTTATGTATTTTTGTTTCGCCAGAGGCCATAATACCTGAGTTTGGAGATACAATTAATTTCCAATCTCCTTTCCTAATCGCAAAAACACCATACTTGTCATGATGAATAGTGGCATCTCTTAAATAATCTCCTTCATTGGTTAATAAAGGCATCATGCTAAAACTATCTTCGGCCTCATTATCCTTAAAATCATAACCAATAATATCTGCACATGTTGCCATAAAATCCGTAGTGCATATGGTGGCCTCTGAAACCGAATTTGGTTTTATTTTTCCTGGCCATTTCACTAAAAATGGGACTCTGTGACCTCCTTCTAAATAACTTCCTTTATAACCACTATAAATATAACTTGGACTGTGTTTTTCCTTTTTTAAAGTTTTTAAATCGTTAGTAGTAGCAAAACCGTTATCACTTGTAAAGATGACTAATGTGTTTTCGTCAATGCCTTGTGCTTTTAGTGTTTCAAAAATACGACCCATTAAATCATCTATCATGATTACAAAATCGGCATAAGGACTTTTAATGTCGCTTTGACCTTTCCACGGTGCAATTGGTAACACGGGATTATGTGGAGAAGGCAAAGGAATGTACATAAAAAAAGGTTGGTCTTTATTGGCATTTTCCTTAATGAAAGCAATAGATTTATCTACAACATTAGGCAGTACGTCTTCATGTTTAAAATCATCCGCAATATCTCCTCTAATCCAAGTGGCATATGGTGATTGTTTTTTGGTTTGAGCCGAAATTCCTGTTGGTACCATGGTGGCCTTATTATTTTCTATATACACAAAAGGTGGCATGTTTAGGGATGCTGAAATCATATATGAATAATCGAAGCCCATATCATTAGGACCAAACTTTAAAGGTTGACTATAATCAATAGCCTTAAAATTCAAGCGATCTGATGTCTCTGAAAAATGATCAAACTCTTTGCTGTTGTTTTTCATCGTCCAGTTTAAACCCAAATGCCATTTTCCAATACTTGCTGTTTTATAGCCCTTATTTTTTAGCATCTGTGCCACTGTTAATCTGTTTTTCTGAATTAAACTAGGTGAATTTCCCCAAGTCACAAATTCCTTTAAAGGTGTACGCCAATTATATCTTCCTGTTAAGATGCCATATCGTGTTGGTGTACACACAGAAGAAGAGGTATGTGCATCTGTAAACTGCATGCCTTCTTTACCCATTTGATCTAAATGAGGTGTTTGTATTTTACTGTTTTCGTTATAAATACTTAAATCACCAATACCCAAATCATCTGCCAAAATGTATATGATATTTGGTTTTTGGGGTTTTGGTTCTTCTGTAGTATCGTTATTATCAAAACTGGTAAGCATAAAAAGTGATGCCAATAATAAGCTACTAATTATAAGTGTTTGAGTTGTTTTAGTTTTCATAATTTTATTTAATTATTTTTTAAAGTCACTTCTATAACGTAACCAAGTGCGTCTTTAGGCACTCCTGTTATTGTGGTTTGTAAGCCGTTTTTATTCTGATTCCAATTAAGGATCTTATCGCTTCCTAATAGTTTTACCTGTTCAATATCTCCTTCACCCTTTTTTAGTGATTTTATTAGAATTTCTCCTTCTGTATTGGTGAGTGAAATAGCGTAAACCTTGTTTCCTTTAGTCGTGAACCAAAAATCTTTAGACGTGAAATTTCGTAGAAAACCTTTGGCAGCTCTATGACCTGTACCATCTAATAATGTTTCTTCTTGGCCTTCGTTTGGTGTTTTCCAACGGGTTGTTCCGTAAACAGCATCTGCATTTTGATGAATCCATTTGCCCATCTCACGTAGGTTTTCTGCACTAGTTTCGGGCACATGTCCTTTTCCGTCAGGACCAATATTCAATAAATAGTTTCCTCCTTTAGATAGAATATCTACAAAATAATACAGCAATTCTTTTGGACTTTTCCAATCGTCATCATAAGATTTATAACCCCAAGAATTATTCGTAGTACCACAAGTTTCCCAATACTTTTCTAACGTTTCGGAGGCCGAAGGAATCTTATTATCTCCGGCATCTAAATAATCTCCAAATGCATAACCCACTCTTCGGTTAACTAAAACGTTTGGATTGTTATCATAAACGAGTTTATAAAACTGAAAGGCTTGTGCTTCTGTAGTAAAACCTGTGCCATCAAACCAAATTAAACGCAGTTCAGGTAACATGGTTAGTAATTCTTTTATTTGTGGATAGGCTTTGTTTTCCAGATATGATTCATGTGTGTTTTCACTTGGATCCCATAAATTTTTACCATTTGGGTGTGTATAAATCCCTAAAGAATCGTTTACTTTTTTGATGGTCTTGTAATTCCCATCGGTGCCATCCATCCAATCATTACCATGAGAATAGTACACTCCGAAATCTATACCTTCTTCTAAACAAGCGTTATAAAGTTCTTTTATGATGTCTGCTTTGTAAGGCGTGGCGTCAACCATATCAAATTCAGAATGTTTAGAATTAAACAAGGCAAAGCCATCATGATGTTTTGAGGTGATAACGATGTATTTCATACCAACATCCTTGGCTAATTTTACCACATTTTGCGCAAAGGATTTATCAGGATTAAAGGTTTTAGCTAGTTCTCTGTAGTCTTCTCTAGGAATTTGAAACGCATACATCAACCATTCTGCAACTTTTGGTCCTGGATGTGGTGCGTTGTTAATTTTAGTGCCTTTCCAAATGCCTCCAGCTTGTGAGTATAATCCCCAATGAATAAACATGCCAAGTTTGGCTTCCTTAAACCGTTTTAATGCCTCTTGTTTTTCTTTGGATTGATGCATGGCTAACCATTCTTGATGATACTTATCAGAACCAATAGGTTTTTTATAATGTGGAATTATTCTTAGGCTTTTAAAATCGGCATCAGTCGTTATAGAAAGTGTCTGTTTTTCTGTGTTTTTTATTGAGAATATGTTTTTGAATTCTGAAACTATGTCATTCGAATTAATAACGTAGTTTTTCAATAAGGATGCTTCAAATTCTTGTTCACCTATTTTTATTTTTACAGATTCATTATTTTTAAAGGATGCTTCAGTTGAAACCATTTGAAGGACATAATCAGACGGCTGTTTTACATTAAAATTCCAAGAAAAAGTAGTTCCGTCTTGGTCTGCATCTGTTTTGTCTAATACGATCCAATTATCAGTTTGATTGAAACGCTTGTTTTCAGATACATTAGCTTTTTCTTTTGTTGTACAGCTATATTGTACGATTAAGGCTATAAAGAGCGAACATATAAGTACTGTGTTGATTTTTAATCGCTTCATGATTATAACGATTTTATAATAACATCTAAGCTTACACCTAAAGTAGCTTTTGCAATGGTATTTAATTCGTGTTCATCGCCTTTTAAATGCATTGTAGTTTGAATATGAACCATGGTTTTATTTGGTTGTAATGCTGCCGCTGGTGATGAGGTTTCTAACTCATAAAATGGTCCCATTGGCGGAACACCTGGTTCTGGAGAACCATCATTATAAGCATTTATGACATCTCCTGCAAAAGGTTCTTCTTGGTGCTCCCATGCTGAATTCACATAGCCATGAGGTGCTTCTTGGGTATTATAAGTCACCAAAGTTAAAACTTTACCTAATGCATCATAGCTTCCAGCAATTCCTTTTGAGCGTTTTGAGTTGACACCAATTTTACTCCGTTTGGTCCCATCTCCCTTAAAAAACAATACATCCTCTTTTACTTCTAGATAGTCTTTAGGCACCTTACCAAAATAAGTGTCATTTACTTTTTGTCCTAACACAATTTCTTTTCCCTCTTTAAAAGGAATAATCATAGTCGTTTCTGGTGAGGGGTTATACATTCCTAAAATCCATATAGAGGGTAACCCCGTTTCTGGTAGCCATGGTTGATCACCAATATTTGTAATTTGATTATTGGTTTGGTAGCCTACAAACTCAATGTTTTCGGAAAACGGTGTTCTAAGGGTATTTTCAATGGATGCTTTATTTAAAATAGAAATCGAACGTCCAATACCCATTTTAAAAATGGTTCCACTTTTATTTATGAGTTCACAATGGTGTTCAAACGTCGCCGAATGATCTGTATGGGAAACCAAGGTAAAAGCCTCTGTATCTATTACTGCAGGAGTTTTCCAATTTGAAAATTCAAAATCGTCTTCTGGTTTAAAAAAGAGCGAAAACTGACCTCCTTCAGGACCTAACCAAAAACGTTCTTCACCTCCAAATACATAAATCTGATTTTCTAAGCGCCCCTCACGTTCTTCTTCTGAAAGAAACCCAGCTTCAATGACTTTTTTGTTAATCCATCCAAAACCTTCGCCTTCAGCTACATTTGTAGTGCTCGTCATAACACGTCCTTGAAATTGAGGTGCAATAACTACAGCACTCTGTCTTTCTTGCAAAACAATAATATCGGTATGTTTTTTTAGAAAGGTGAGGTCTTTAGAAAAACCGTGGTCTTTTTTCATAGTATCAATCATAGTTTTAGAATGGTTGTGTCCTGATAAATTCATTAGAATCTCAAATCGTTTTGCTACGAGATAAAAATTTTCAAGGTTACTAATTTGCAATTTTTTTTAGATTAACCTCATATCTAATTCAACCTAAAAGATATCTCTTTTAAATAAATAGATCATTTTAGATGCGCTAGAAATCATGACATTTCAGCTTTTTAGTTTTTTTCGGCAATCCCATTATTCGGACTCCAATTAGGAATCCCTTGGGCTTCTAGTTGCTCATAATATTTGGTATGTAATGGTTGTTGTTTTACGCGCTTTCGATTTTCGTTTATCATAAGTGGAATAGAGGCAGACCACCATTGGTTATAAGGTTGCTGAAATTTGGCTATCACATCAGGATGTTCTGAAGCCACATTTTCGCGCTCTCCAGGATCATTACTAATATCGTATAACTCTTCATTATTAACAAAACGCCATTGCTGACTTCTAACCGCCATTTTAGTGTATTTGGCTTCGGTTACCATTCCGGTTTTCCAACGTCCGCAATGCACAAATAGCAAACGGTCTTCCCAATTTACCGCTGTATTTTCTAATAAAGGGATTAATGACAAGCCTTCTAAAGGCTGCATTGTTTCTTGTAGCTTAGCTCCAGTTAATTCCGCAAAGGTCGGGTATAAATCTAAGTGTGCGGTAAGTTGGTTAATGTCTTTTCCTTCGGTTAAAACACCTTTCCAATACAAGAAAAGCGGCACATGATCGCCACCTTCGTTCGGTGAGTTTTTTCCACCTTTAAGATTAGCATTAAAATGTTTTACCTTTTCTCCATTTAAAGTGCCTCTTAAATGTGTGGCCCCATTATCTGTGGTAAAAATGACTAGCGTATTGTCTAAGGCATCCCATTCTTTAAGTTTGCTCATCAATCTTCCGAAGTTGTCATCGATGTTTTCAATCATGCCATATCTACTGGCAGTGCCTTCATCATAGCCTAATTCTAAAAAACGTTTTTTATAGTTTTCAGGAGCTACCAAAGGAGCATGTGGCGCATTTAATGAGAGATACGTAAAGAAAGGTGTTTCTGTAATAATCTGTTCTTTTGTCCAAGCCAGAGCAGCATCGAAAAACACATCCGTACAAAAGCCTTTGGTTTTTACAATGGTTTTATTGTGAAGTAAAACATTATCAAAATAAACATTGTCTTTATTCGGTGGGAAATCTCCTAAACTTACTTGACCAATACCACCACCTCCATGCATCAACACTTCGTTAAACCCTCTGTTTTGTGGTAGATAGTCTTCAGCATCTCCTAAATGCCATTTCCCAAAAAGTCCGGTTTTGTAGCCTGCAGATTGCAACGCTTGAGGCAGCGTGTACACATCCAAAGCCATGCGTTCGCGCTCTAGAATGGTATGGGTAACCCCAACTCTAAATTCATGACGCCCACTTAGTATAGCAGCGCGTGTTGGAGCGCAAGTAGGACTTACATGGTATTCTGTAAATCGTGTTGATTTTTCATAGAACGCATCAATATTTGGAGTCTTTACAACCTCATTTCCCATGCACGACAAATCGCCCATGCCTTGATCATCCGTCATTACAAAGATGATATTGGGCTTGCTATTTTTTAACGTATTAGTACTTTCTTGGGCATGGCCCATTTGAATAAAAAACAGGAAACACAAACAACAGTTGGTAGCCACATTTTTCATGATTCCTATTTTTATCTTCAACATTTAATTACTTAACTTTATGAAATTCGCCTTTTACCATAAATCGATTCTCATCGATTAAAATAATGCCGTATTCTTTTGCTTCCTTTGGAACCGTAAAGGTGTATTCTAAATTATTGCTTCCAACTGCAACAGGTACTTTGATATACGTAGATTTTACTTTACTTTTCTTACCTTTTTTATTAGCCTTAGCCTTGTCTGAGATTTTTACAAGCGCATAGCTTTCAATCACATTCGATTTTCCTTTTTCTAATTGAATAGCAACTTGACGAGATTTTGCATCAAAAACATCATTCACAATAACCGGAATGGCTGATACTCCATCTTCGGTTTTAAATTTAGAAGGGTCTTTATAAGGCAATTTGGCATCATAGTCTTTCAGATAGTTTTCTAATTTTGAAGCTAAGGCTTTCGTGATTTCTGGCTCTTCTTTGGCAATATCATTCTGTTCTTCTAAATCATAGCGCTTCCCATCTTTATACAAACGATGCAATACATAATTACCGGTGATAAAGTTTTTATATAATTTATAGTCGCCAGATCGTATAGCAGATTGATTTTTAGTCTCGTCGCCGTAAGGGTAATGCCACCATAAATCTTCTCGAGGTTTTCCATTATTATCTTTAACCTCACTTTCATTATTTAATAAGACACCTGAAACATCCAAACCATCTAAATCTGAACGATAGTCAGCAGGAATTTTACTATTGGTAAGGTTTAAAATGGTTGGGAAATAATCTAACTGATTAATTAAAACATCGTGTGTTTTTCCTTTTGGAATCTTTGGTCCAGAAATGAGCATCGGTACTCTAATACCGCCTTCTTCTGAATATTTTTTTCCCTTGTCTAAAGGGGCATTATCTGACATCACTTCTGCTTTACGAGTTTCCGCTCCACCATTATCAGATGAAAAGATGATGTAAGTGGTCTCGTATAATTTTTTACCAGGATTTCTAGGGTCATCTGTTTTCTTTAATAAATCTATCACACGACCTAAACTCCAATCTAAGGTGGTTACCATAGCCCCAAAATAAGGGTTATTCTGACCTTCTTTAGTCCATTCAGTATCTACTTCAGGAAGTTCTACGCCTAATTTATCAACATAATAGTCTAGTAATTCACGATTTTTTGTGTGAATAGGGTAGTGCACCATCCAATGTGCTAAATATAAAAAGAAGGGTTCTTCTTTGTTATTTTGTATGAATTCTAAGGCATTTTCAGTCACCGGATCTGTTGGATATGAAATGCCTTTAGGCGATTCCTTAGTGAAAGGGAAATACTTTTCTTCACTTAAGCGATAAGCATCATTTTTATCATGAGTTGCAAAAGCTGTTAAGCGCGTATTCGGTTTTTTTGGACCTTGATGCGCTCCTCTAGACTCATGTGCAAAATCAAAACCTTGATTGGTGGATTTTTGAATTTCAAGCGCTCCTGCATGCCATTTACCTACATGTCCTGTTTTGTAACCATTCATTTTTAAAGCTTCGGCGATGGTAAAGTTTTCAGGCATTAATCCTTCAGGAAAATAAGGACTCATATATTTTTCATTCCTCTGAGCCTTAGGAATGCCTCCTCCGCTCACATTAGTGATTCCTGTTTTAGCAGGATGTAATCCACTTAAGAGTGCAGATCGCGAAGGCGCACAAGTTGGTGCTGGCGAATACCCATTGGTAAAGTTGATGGCATCTTTTGCTAACGCTGTAATGTTTGGTGTATCCCAAGCACAAGGTTCGTCTAAATCGTTTAATTGTACATCTTGCCAACCCAAATCATCAGCATAAAATATGATAACATTAGGTTTTATTAATTTGTCTTTTTCCTGACTAGTTACATAGTTCGAAGAAAAAAAAGCTAGTAATACTAGGATTATAAATGTGTTGTTAGTTTTCATTATTTATTTAAAGCTTGAGTTTTTAGTTGATTTTATGAAATTCACCTTGTACCATAAATCGATTTTCATCTATTAAAATAACCCCATATTCTATGACGCCTTCAGGAACAGTAAACGTGTATTCTAAATTGTTTTTACCTGATTCTAAAGGTATTTTTATGTAGGTCGTATCATGTTTTCCATATTTGCCTGTCTTTCCGTTCTTTTTCTTTTTAAGCTTGGTTGCTATTTTTACCAAGGCATAAGGTTCAATCACCTTAGTTTTTCCTTTTTCTAAGGTTATAGATACTTTACGGGAATTCGTGTCAAAGGCATCGCTAACAATTACTGGAATCGATGCTGCAGTACCATTATTTCCTTCACTTTTAAATTTTGAAGGGCTTTTGTAAGGATATTGCGCATTGTAATCTTTTAGATATTTTTCTAATCTTGAAGATAAATCTTTTACGACTTCTGGCGATTTGTCTGCAATATCATGCATTTCTTCTAAATCGGCTCGTTTTCCATCGTTATACAAACGGTATAATTCATAATTACCTTCAATATGGTTTTTATATAATTTATAATCTCCACGTCTTATGGCAGATTGCATTTGGTGATCTTGATTATGTGGGAAATGCCACCATAACTCTTCTCTAGTTTCTCCTTTGTTATTTTTCACAACACTTTCATTGCTTAACAACACATTTGAGATATCTAATCCATCTAAATTTGAACTGTATTTAGCAGGTATTTTACTTTCTGTAAGATCTAAAATGGTTGGAAAAAAGTCCAATTGATTGATTAATGCCTCTTTTGTTTTTCCTTTTGGAATATCTGGACCAGAAATAACCATAGGCACTCTAATGCCACCTTCTTGAGCATATTTTTTACCTTCATCTAAAGGAAAGTTGTCTGTAACGATATCTCCATTGGCTTTTTCTACACCTCCGTTATCAGAAGAAAAAATAATATAGGTCGTTTCATATAATTTTTTACCAGGATTTCTAGGATCGTCTGTTTTCTTTAATAAATCGACCACACGTCCTAAACTCCAATCCAAAGTCGTTACCATAGCGCCATAAAACGGGTTGGTTTGCCCTTCTGTTTTTATAGGAATATCTTCCTTAGGGAATTCTATTCCTAATTTATCACTGTAATATTGTAGTAATTCTTTGTTTTTAGTATGAATAGGAGCATGTACCAACCAATGTGCTAAATATAGAAAGAACGGCTCTTCTTTATTAGATTCAATAAACTCAAGTGCTTTTTCTGTCACCATATCTTTTGGATAGGAAATGCCATTAGGTGATGCTTTTGTAAAAGGCGGATATTTTTCATCACTCAATTGATATGGATCATTTTTTTGATGCGTTGCAAATTCAGTGAGGCGGTTGTCTGGTTTTTTAGGGCCTTGGTGTGCACCTCTAGATTCGTAAGCAAAATCGAAACCCTGATTTGTTGATTCTTGAATATCAAGAGTTCCTACATGCCATTTTCCAACATGCCCCGTTTTATAACCGTTCATTTTTAAAGCTTCTGCAATGGTAAAGTTTTCAGGCATTAATCCTTTCGGAAAAAAGGGTGCCATATAATCTGAACGTCCAGCGGGTGCAGGTATAGCGCCTCCGCTTACATGGGTAACCCCTGTTTTAGTTGGGTGTAAACCAGAAAGCAATGCTGCTCTCGAAGGTGCACAAGTAGGTGCCGGAGAATATGCATTGGTAAAGGTTATTCCATCTTTTGCTAATTTGGATATGTTAGGCGTTTCCCATGGACTTGGTTCGTCTAAATTGTTTAATTCGGTATCTTGCCAACCTAAATCGTCAACATAAAAAATGATGACATTCGGTTTTATTAAATCCTTTTTTTCTTGACTAATTCCATAATTAGAAAAGAATAATAAAATTGCAAGTGCTGTTAAAAGTGATTTCATTTTTTATTTATAAAAAATTAAGAGTTAGTTTATTTCCAATCCAATTGGGCTGTTTTGTTTTGTATATCTAAGGTAACGTCTAAATATTCAAAAGACCTTGTGTAAATGTAGCCTTCACGTACGGCATAGCCTTTTGGCGCTCCTAGTTTATTCTCATACTGCGGAAACGTTTTAAGCCAAACCGCAGATTTTTGAATATCATAACCATCATGTGGGTAAACATAACTGTGTTTTTCAGCACAGACTAGAAAAATAGCCAATAGATAATCTAAGCGTTTTGTAAAATTTTCATTCATGCTTACTTTTTTTCTAGCGTCATCAATACCTGCTTCAGCATTTTCTAATCCTTTACCAATACCAAGAGACATCGCTATAACACTGCCTTCTCTCGCTGATTTTTGAACAGCCTCAATACCTTTTGCTAGGTAATCTTCATAAGTCATGCCAAAACTTTCATGTTCAAAGCCTTCTATGTAAGAACCATCAAAGAATTTTAAGTAGTCTCTCCCTGAATCTTTAAATTCTGGTCGCACACGAAGAATATTTGCAATTAATAAATTGTCTTTTCCTATTTGAGCGTCTAAATCTGCCATCATGGATATATAGCCCGTTTTAATTGCTTCTCGTTTTTCTTCTCCAACACGATTGTTAAAAAACATAGGGACTAAAACTTTAATATTCGCATCTAAAAACACCCCATCAATAAATGGGCTTTCGGTAACTTTTTTCACATGGTTTAACCAATATTCACGAACATCGTCTTCAGAGATATCAAAGAAGCCTGTTCTACCGTTTGGCATCAACGCTTTTTGTCCTTTAGTGTTAACTAATAAAGCTTCGGGATGTTTATATAAAAATTCTTCATCTTCATTATAACCTCCCCAGTTTACAATAACATTTTTGTAGTATAATATTTTGGCATCAGGATTTATTTTTTTTACAGCTTTGGCAGCCTTGATTGTGCCTTTTTCCGTGGATCCATACGCTTTACTTCCCGTTGTTTTTTCAAAGGTTGTAAGAGGAAATTTTGAAAGGTAGGTTAGCTCCTCTTTTGTAAATGCTTCAGATTTACGCAGATGCATATACAAAGGCATTTTGTCCCAAGAAAATTCAGGTAATTTTTGTTTTACCAAAGCTATTTCTTGTTTTTGTACTGAACACGCACATAAAGAAACGGCTAATAAAACTACTAAAAAGGACGATTTTAAACGCATTGTTACCTCTAGTTAATTTAATTGTATTTTCAACTATTCTGTAATTATTTTAAAACAAATAGCAGATTGATTTGGGATGTTTTTAAAATCATATGTAATAGCCAAACCCTCTTTGTTTCGGTTCCAGCTGATGATTTCATCACTACCTAACAACTGTATCTCTTTTATCTTTTTTTGTAAAAGCCCATCTTGCTTTAACACCTTAATCAAAATATCTTCTGTTGGTGGTGCTAATAGAAAAGCGTAGAGATTTCCATCTTTTGTGGTAAAACGAATGTCTTTTTCTGAGAATGGCTTTAAATTCTCACCAGCGCGTTTTGTCACAATTTCTAAAGGCCCTTCCCCAAAAGTTTTCCAAGGTCTGGTATTGTAAATACCGTCTTGATTCATTTTTACAAAGGCACCAAAGTCACTAAGCATTTTTATTTGATTTTCAGGAATCGTACCATCGCCTTTTAGCGCCAAATTAATCATTACAATACCATTTTTACTAATGGCATCAATAGCATTACCAATTAAAACATCTAATGACATTTTAGTGAAAGCATCTTTTCTGTAAAACCAGCTTCCAGATAAATCGGTTGCCCATATCCATGGATGCTCTTGTTGTTCCCCAAACATTCCGCGTTCTAAGTTATACGTAAATGCAGCTTTATTCTCTTTAGCATTTTTAAAGGATAAGACAGTGGTTTGTTTGCCGTTATTCTCTTTTAAATCCTTATTTAAATACTCTGAAAATAATTTAACACCCAATCCTTTTCCTGTTTTTATAGACGGATAAGGCGAATCGTTATTAAACATATCTGGATCGTATTTCTCTATTAAATCCCAAGACCGCTTGTACCAATGTTCGTTCCAACTATCTTGACTCGCAAATTCTTTCGTGTCATAATCCATATTAAAGAATTCCCATTCTGGTGTGCCTTTTTTCTGAAATTTCCGAGCCGTTCTAAAAAAGCGAGGTGACCAATATAAGTGTGTAGATACTCCAAATTTTAAATCATGTTTAAAGGCCGCATCTTTCCATTCTCTAAGAATATCTTTCTTTGGCCCCATTTTAACCGAATTCCAAGGAAAGAAGGAATCATACATGTCAAAATTATCGTGATGTGTGGCCACAGGCATTATAAAACGCGCCCCATTTTCTTTAACAAATTTTACAATGGCATTAGCATCAAAGTTTTCAGCTTTAAAGTCTGCTATAAATTTTTCGTAACCAAATTCTGAAGGAGGCCCATAGTGTTCCGTATGCCATTGCGTTAATTTTACCGTTCTAAGTCTGTCTGGTTCATTCCTAGCATCATAATCTTCATCACCATACATTCGTCTTCCGTAGTGTGATCCATCTTCAACTCTGTTTTCGTCTATTGAAGACGGAATTCCCCAATGCATCCAAACACCAATTTTACCATCTTGGAACCATTTTGGCGCTTTGTAGTTTTCTGCCATTGCCTCCCAGTTGGCATCAATTGTTTTTTTTGCCTGCTTCGTTTGACTAAAAACAAAGCAAGTACTTAGTAGAAAAAAAAGAAGGGTAGCGCGTTTCTTTATGAACATACGTTATTATTTATCAGGTACACAAAGTAACCATTTACTAATTTAGTAACGCTTCTCTATTCCGTCATTTTTTTGCTGTAAAAATTCATATGCACCGAGATCCCATAGTATTAAAGGGGGTGGTGGAAATGAGAAAATTTTAAAACGAACTGAGCAAGTTGATTGATGTTATTTGATACATATTTGTAACCAATAAAACTAACACATCAAGTCATGAAAAAAATTAACTCTAAAAACTTATTGTTTTTAATTCTGTTGCAATGCTTTATTGGTTTTGCTCAAGAGCACGTTGTTACCGGCAAAATTACAGATGAAAACAATGTCCCATTACCAGGAGCAAGTATTATAGAAAAAGACACTAAAAATGGTGCGACGACTGATATGGATGGTGAATATACTATACTGTTAAAGACTCCTGATGCTGTATTGGAGTTTTACTATTTAGGTTTTAAGACTGTAGAGTATTCTACAGCGGGAAAAACGATTATCAATGTTAAGATGTTAGCTGACTCTGAGTCTTTAAATGAAGTTGTTATTAATGTAGGAATACGTGCTTCGCATTTAGCAGAAGTAAGAGCTAAAAGAGATGCTGCTACTGTAATAGAAGCTATTACACCAGAAGATATTGGGGATTTTTCAGACACTAACGCAGCAGATGCTTTGCAAAGAGTTGCAGGAGTACAAATAGAAAGAGATGTTGATGGGGTTTCTGGAGACAGAGTTTCTATTAGAGGTATAGGGCCACAATTTGTTGGTGTAACAGTGAATGGTCGTACACCTTTATCTGCAGGTAATGAAGGTAAGTCTGATTTTAGAAAGTTTAATTTAAATGTTATTCCTACCGAAATTATTTCGGGAGCAAGAATTCATAAGACAGCCCAGGCAAAAGAAGTTACAACGAATATTGGAGGTTCTGTAGATTTTCAAACTATAAGACCGTTAGACGCAAGATATAGAAAGAAGAATTATTTCGCCAGTATAAATGTAAGAGGCGCCTCTAATACACCAATTGATGACCTTGATTTTGGTCAAAGATTTTCAGGTGTTTATGGAACAAAAATAAATGATAAACTGGGTATTGCTGTTTCAGTTATTTATGCCGATGAAGACAATATAAAAGATGAAACTTCTTTAAGAGGAATTACACAGGGTATAAATCTTACGGATGAAAATGGGACAGAGTATTCTGATGTAATTGTGGGAAGAACCATTAATAATTCATTGTTAAGAAAAAATGAAGTGCGTTTTGCAACATCTGCAGCTATACAATGGAGACCAATAGAAGAAATAGATATGGTATTAGACTATACCCGAACCACTGTAGAAGCTAATTCGGATAGACAGCAATTTCAGATAGGTTTGGGTAGTACAGGAGCTACTCAATTGTTAGGAGGAAACCATATTTTTGATGAAGGAGATCTTGATTTTAATGGAAATATATTAACGTATATAAGTCCTTCTTCAGAGGACAATGCTAGGACTACCATTACGAATGCAAATCAATTTTATGATAATGAGTCTACCAATAATATAATTGGCTTAAATACAACATTTACACCAATAAATAAATTAAAAATCATTTCAGATATTTCGTATTCAGATTTAGATTTTTTTCAAAATTTAACACAAATAACTCACAGAGTTCAAGGACGTAACGGAGGATATGATCAAACAAGTTTAGATATTGATTTGAGAGGGGAACTTCCTAGTTATGGATTACCCGCAGAGGCTTTTGATCCAGCTTCTTTCGACCTTAATAGAGTTTCACGCAGACTTATTAAAACTAAAGGGTATAATTATGCTACAAAATTGGATTTTGAATATGAGTTAGATAAAAAATCAAAAATATCTTTTGGAACTAGATATGCGGTAACTGATTTTGAAGCTAGACAAACAACTTCCTCACATACTGATAGTGATCAATTAGGTGGTCTGTATGGAGGTATTGTAGCGGAACTAAATGAAAGTGGTGCTTACAGTGATCTTTTAGGAGAGATTGCAGGCGTAGGTTTTAATGAAGGCAATGTTGCTGGTTTGGAAAACGGATGGGTTAAAGTCCCTGGACAAGCTGTATTAGATTTATTACCAGGGTATGCTGATATCGATGGAGGGAGTATTTTTGATTTTGATATAGATTTAAAAGACGTAGAGGCAGAAGAAAATAATTTAGGTTTTGATGCTAGAAGATCTTATGGTGCGAATGAATCTAGCACCGATTTTTATACACAAATGGACGTTAAGACAGCGATTTTTAAGCTACCTGTAAGTTTAAATTTTGGAGTTAGAGCTGTAAGAACACAAAATAAATCAAGAGGATTTAGTGGAGTAACATTTGAAGATGCAGATACTGGTGATGATATTGATGAGTTTTCAACAGAGAATTTTTACTATGAAGTAGAAACTTCAAGATGGGACGTATTACCTAGCTTTAATGCTAATTTATCATTAAAAAGGAATGTTAAGTTAAGATTAAGTGCTTATGGAGGAGTTTCAAGACCAAAGTTTGTTGATCTAATTCCAAACAATGAGATTACTTTTCTAACCAATATTGATCCTGCAGATGCAGCAGACTTAGCTAATTCGGGATTAAGAGGAACTATTGTTTCTGGTAACCCTGACTTAAAACCTTATACAGCGTGGATGTATGATACTACTTTAGAGTTTTATACCAATAACGGAGGTGCTTTTATTTTTAGTGCTTTTTATAAAGATCTTAAAAATTATATAGTAAAAGCAGTAACACCAGATCAAACATATCCAGGTGAAGAATTATTAGGGATACCATTACCTGATGGCACAGGTGGTACTGATGATTTGACTGGTTTGTTATTTGATATAACCACACCAATAAACATTACAGATGGCCGAATTTATGGTTTTGAAGTGGGCCTTAATCAACACCTTTCTTTTTTACCTGGTTTTGCAAAAGATTTTGGTATAAAAGCTAATTATTCTTACGTAGAGAGTGAATTTGATGGAGATTTAGGGGAGCAAGCTGATGGTTTTCCTGGTACAGCTAAGCATAATGCTAATGGAACTTTGTATTATGAGCGATCTGGTTTTTCTTTAAGGTTTACGGCTGCTTATAGAGGTGATTACCTGAGTAATTTAGGCGCTATCGGTGGAAATACACGTGCAGATGAACCACACTATACTGAAGGAAGCACAACCCTTGGGATTACCCTTAGAAAGAGTTTATTAAATAAAAAATTACAACTTAGTGCAGGCGTATCTAACCTTACAGGTGAGGATATTCGTAGGTTTCAAGGAGGTGATACTCGAAATTTTTCAGCTTATTATAGTAGAAATCCTATTTGGAAATTAACGATGAGATATAAGTTTTAATAATAATTTTTGAGGATCATTAGGTTGATAAATATAAATGACTCTCAAGACTATATCAATGCCATAAATATTGAAAGTCTGGAAAAGACTTCTAAAAGTTTTAAAATTAATAATAGTACGTATATGTTAAAGAATAGATGTTTTATAGTTTCCGTTTTACTAATCTTAATTAGTGTTTTGGACATAAATTCTCAAGAGAAGGATAAAAAAGGAATGGAAGAAATGTGGGGTGAAACTAGCGTTACTGGTGATGCCTTAAAAAGTGGAAAAGCAAAGTTGTTCGATGAAGGCAACTACGGCATGTTTATTCATTGGGGTTTATTTTCAAACCTAGGTGGGGTATGGGAAGATAAAACCTATTACGGCATTGGGGAATGGCTAATGAGCAAACGTGTGGCCGATATCTCTCCAGAAGACTATATGGAAACGGCAAAAACGTTTAATCCTACGGAATTCGATGCTAAACAGATTGCGCAATTAGCCAAAGATGCTGGTATGAAATATATTATCATTACTAGTAAGCATCACGAAGGTTTCGCGATGTTCGATTCTGAGGCGAGCGACTTTAATATTGTCGATGCCACACCATTTGGTAGAGATCCCATGCACGAGTTGTCTGCGGCATGTAAGGAATTAGGACTTGGATTCGGGTTTTATTATTCTCATAATCAAGACTGGACAGCACCAGGTGGTACTAGAGGTCCTGAAGTTGACGCGCAAGGCAACAAAATGGATTTTAAAGATTACTTCTATAATAAGTGTAAACCTCAAGTTAGAGAAATCTGTACCAATTATGGTGATATAGATTTCGTATGGTTTGATACTCCTGGAGATATGCCAAAAGAATACGTTGTAGAATTAGCCGATATGGTTAGAGAGTTACAACCAAATGCTATGATGTGTAGTAGAGTGGGTTATGGTATGGGAGACTATGCGAGTATCGGAGATATGGAAGTGCCAACTAGAAATGTTGAAGGCCTTTGGGAAACCGCAGACACCAATAACGATTCTTGGTCATATGCTTGGTATGATAATAATTTTAAAAGTCCTAAGAAAATCCTTGGTCGCGTTATTGAAACCGTCGCTAGAGGAGGTACGTATTTATTTAATGTTGGTCCGGATAGCAATGGTGCTATTCCAAATATAGGGATTGAGTTTTTACAAGAATCTGGTCGTTGGATTCAAAAATATCCACAAGTTATTTATGACGCAGGCAGTTCGCCTTGGGGTTTTGCATTGCCTTGGGGAGATGTCACTACAAACGATGAATCTCTTTATTTGTCTGTAAGTGAATGGCCAACGGATGGTAAATTATACTTACCTGGATTGAAGTCTAAAGTAAAAAGCATTTCACTCTTAGATGGAAAAAAAAGCAGTCCGCTTAAATTTTCTAAGGCTAAAGATTGGTTAGTTATCGATGTGCCTTATAAAGCACCAGACGAGTTAATATCTGTAATTGAAGTTAAGCTTAAAGACGCAGAACCTATTGTAGAAACAAACTTAGGTATTTACCCCAATGTGCCGACCAGATTATTAACCGAATTTGGAGAAGCTGAAGGCGCAGAACAAAAAAACGTACGTTGGATGGAAAAATTTGGCGAATGGAAACACGCCAATCAAGTAAGCAATTGGGAAGAAGACGGCATGGTTTGTTGGGAGGTTAATGTTCAAAAACCAGGTTATTATTATCTAGATTTAGAATATAAAGGAGAAGGACGATTGGTTTGGAAAACAACAACAGATGAAGGTATAAAAATTCAAAATCAGCAAGCAGCAACCGATAAGTATGCCTATCGCAGAATGGGAATTTTAGAATTTAAAACGGCAGGTAATCATATAATAAAAACGTCTTTGGTTGAGGGTGATGCGCAAACATCGAGTCTAAAATCTATTAAAATTTTACCAATAAAATAATGTAAGCATCATGAAGTTAACCTTTTTGCATAAAAGTTTATTTTTATTCAGTTTGTTTCTATTACAAGCAGCCTTTTCACAAAGCGATAAGCATTATCCAAAGTTTAGTTGGGACAAAGTTCCTGTAGCTTTTCATTTTGGTAAAAAAGGAAACCTTTTAACAAAATCTGAAGCAAAATTTGTAGCCTCTCATTCTAACTTCACAGTATTAGAAAAGGCACATGGTTTTCCAAAATACAAATATTCAGAAGAAGCTATTGCAGCTGATGCAAAAGTGTTAAAAGATTTAAATCCAGACATGAAAGTGGTATTCTATTGGAATGCTTTTTTAGATTATAATATGTATGAAGCGCATGAAGATTATCAAACAAAATCAGATTGGTGGCTTAAAACAAAAACAGGGGAACTAGATTTAAAAGATGATAAATTAAAGCGCTATGATTTATCTAATTCCGAACTTAGAGATTGGTGGTCTGATATTGCGTTAGACAATTTAAAGAATGATAACATTGATGGTGTTTTCTTTGATGCCTTGGTTCAGGTTACAAATCCAGGTAATAAACGCTTATGGGGAACTGAAAAATTTGATGCCATACAACAAGGGTTAAAAGATTTAATTAAAGAAACTAGAGCTAAAATTGGTGAAGAAAAATTAATCGTTTATAACGGTATACGTTCAACACCTGTTAGAAATAGTGGTAATGATTTTCCGGATTCTACAGATGCCATTATGATTGAGCATTTTGGATATTTTAATAGCAAAACAAAAGAGAGTATGCTTCAAGATATTCAAGAGATGGAAAAAGCAGGTAAGAGCGGAAAAATTGTAGTGTTTAAGACTTGGCCAGAAAATGCATGGGTAAACAAAGGGTTTATGGCTAAATCTGATAAAGAAAAAGCGGAAATTTCTAAAGAACACCTAACTTTTGCGTTGGCTTCTTTTTTAGCTGGTGCACAAAAACATTCGTATATTATCTATAATTGGGGGTATCGCTTAAGTATGGGATCACTTTTATGGTATCCAGAATTTGATAAACCATTAGGGAAGCCTTTGAACGAGATGCAAGTCAATGCATGGATTTTAACACGAGATTATGAACATGCCCGTGTTTGGGTCGATTTAGAAAACAAGAAAGCTACCATTGATTGGAAAGCATGAAAAACCATAAATAAAGTAAAAAAACCATGAAGATTAGTACCTACTGTTATGTTTTCATACTGATGTGTTTAACATCTTGGCAACAACAAACAAAACGAACGGAGAAGGTCAATAAACCCAACATCATTATATTTTACGCCGATGATATGGGGTATGGTGATTTGGCGATTCAAAATCCACAATCTAAAATCCCAACACCTAATTTAGATCAACTCGCTAGAGAAGGGCTGCTCATGACAGATGCTCATAGTTCTTCGGGGGTTTGTACCCCAAGTCGGTACGCCTTATTATCTGGTCGCTATCATTGGAGAGATTTTAACGATATCGTACATGCCATGGGCGAATCTGTTTTTAAAGAAAATCAGGTGACTTTACCTCGGATTCTTAAAAATAACGGTTATCACACCGCAGCTATTGGGAAATGGCATTTGGGTTGGAACTGGGAATCCATCAGAAAAAAAGAGGTTACTGAAAAAATACAAGCGAAACACGGAAAGAGGGATGTCGAAATTTGGCCAGCTCAGGCTTACGACTGGGATCAACCTATTCCTAATGGCCCGTTATCCATAGGCTTTGATTCTTATTTTGGCGATGGTACTATCAATTTTCCACCCTATACTTGGATTGAAAATGATAAGGTTACAGAAGCACCAACAATAACGCTAGAACACCCAAAGGAAGATTTTGCTTTAGAAGGCAACTGGGAGCTAAGACCAGGGCCAGCAGTTAAAGGTTGGGATTTTTATAACGTTTTACCTACGGTTACAAAGTCTGCAGTCAGCTTTATTAAAAAACAAAAAAAAGCGGAAAAACCGTTCTTTTTATATCTGCCTTTTCCGTCTCCACATGCACCAATAATTCCAAACGAAGCATTTAGAGGAAAAAGTAAAGCAGGTCCTTATGGCGATTTTGTATATCAAACAGATGATGCTATAGGTCAGGTTTTAAAAGCTTTAAAATCCATTGGTGCAGATGACAATACCATTGTCATTTTTACATCAGATAATGGCTCAGAGCGTTATGCTTACGATCGTATTAAAAACTACAATCACGATAGTTCTCATCCATTTAGAGGAGTAAAAAGAGATGTTTACGAAGGAGGCCACCATGTACCGTTTATTGTAAAATGGCCAAATAAAATAAAACCAGGGACTACAAGTTCTCAGTTATTTAGTCAAATTGATATTCTAAATACCTTAGCATCTATTACAAATAGTGATTTACCAAAAGGTTTTCAACACGACAGTTATAATTTTTCTAAGTTGTGGTTGGAAGAAAATAAAAAGGTTGTAAGAGCGAATATTATTCATAATACATTTACATCCAAATATGCCGTTAGAAAAGGAGATTGGCTGTATATCAATAATAAAGATGGCTATCACGCCAGAATACCAGAATGGTTTGTTGAAGGACAACGTTTTAAAACGGCTAAGGATACTGTACAGCTCTTCAATCTTAAAGACGATATTGGTCAAACCACAAATTTAGCAAGTCAATTCCCAGAGAAGGTCAAGGAGCTGGCCACAGACTTGCACAATGAACAGAAAACAGAAACGTTTAAAAATTAATTTTATAATGCGCATAAACCCATTAAAAAACATTGTGTTAGGTGTCGTAGTTATGACGATGCTTTCTTGCAACAACACTAAAAAAGAAATTGTAGCAGAGAAAGAAGGTACCATAATAGAAGATTCAAGGCCAAACATCATTTTTATTTTTGCAGATGATTGGGGTTATGGTGATTTAGGTGTTTATGGAAACACGGAAGTCGTGACTCCAAACATTGATAAAATGGCAGCTGAAGGGACACGGTTTACACAGTTCCATGTGACTAGTGGTGTTTGTTCACCAAGTCGATCTTCGGTGATCACAGGTCATTTTCCAGCGAGACATCGCGTTCATGCCCATTTTGCAGGAAATGAAGTCAATGCCAGACGTAACATGCCGAATTATTTAAATGATTCCTTACCCGTTTATTTACCTCAAACCCTACAAAAAGCAGGGTATAAAACCGCACATTTTGGAAAATGGCATTTAGGAGGTGGTGGTCAACCTCATGGAGATCCTTCAGCACCAGAACCTAAAACTTACGGTTATGATGAAGCTAGAGTTTGGAATGGAAACGGACCAACATGGAAAGGAGATCAAAAATGGCCAACCACACGATTTATGGATACGGATACCTTATGGGTACAAAGTTCAAGTCGAATAGCTGTAGATGAAACGATTGATTTTATAAAGGATAATAAAGGCAAACAACCCATGTTTGTTAACCTTTGGCTAAAAGATCCGCACACACCATTATGGCCTTCAGAGGAGCAACGCAAAGATTTTAAAGGCTTATCACCAAGTAAGGAAACCTATTATGCGGTTTTGAAAGATGCTGATTTTCATATTGGACGCTTATTGGAGTCCATTTCAGAAATGGGATTAGATGATAATACCTTAATTATTTTTTCTAGTGATAATGGTCCTGCAGGATGGGGACCTTCTAAAGAAGCAGGTTCCACAGCAGGTCTAAGAGGTCGAAAAGTAGATATTCTTCAAGGTGGCGTTGTGGTGCCTTTTATTGTAAAATGGAAAAATCATGTGGAAGAGAATAAGGTAGATTCGACAAGTGTATTGTCTACAGTAGATTTATTGCCAACCTTTGCTAGCTTAGCAGAAACAGCGCTACCAAAAGACTATAGTATTGATGGAGAGAATATAACATCAATCTTAGAGAATAAAAGTTTTGAACGCACCAAACCTTTATTTTGGGAATGGCGTTTTCCAAAAGTAAAAACAGATCATTGGGCAGAAGGAGCCGTAAGAAATGGCGATTGGAAACTCTTATTTAATGACGCCATTAATAAAGAAGAACTCTATAATATTTCTAAAGACCCGTTTGAAAAAACTAATGTCGCAGAAAATAACGAGCAACTTGTAAGTGAGCTTAAAAGCTTATGGATGGATTGGAAAAAAGAATTGCCCCAATAGATAAAAACGGTTTTGTACAAATGAATAGACATCATCTACTTTTAAAAAATAGAATTAAAATGAATAAAAAAATAATTGTATTAATGGCACTTATGGGATTTGCTTTGTCATGTACATCCCAATCCCAAAAAACAGCAACAACGAAAAAAGCAAAACAACCTAATGTGATTGTTATTATTACAGACGACCAAGGTTATGGGGATTTAGGAGCTCACGGTAACACCTTGGTTAAAACGCCTGCTTTAGACCAATTTCATGACGAATCTGTACGATTAACAGATTTTCATGTGGGGCCAACCTGCGCGCCTTCAAGATCGGGTTTAATGACCGGACGCTATGCGAATAGAGTTGGGGTTTGGCATACCATCGGTGGTGTATCTATTTTAAGGGAGGATGAAGTTACTATGGCTGACGTGTTTCAAGAAAATGGTTACGAAACCGCTATGTTTGGTAAATGGCACTTAGGAGACACCTATCCTTCTAGACCACAAGATAAAGGTTTTAAATACACCATTACGCATGGTGGAGGAGGCGTAGGTCAGACACCAGATTATTGGGATAATGATTATTTTGATGATACCTATTTTAAAAATGGAGTACCTACAAAGTTTGAGGGCTATTGCACCGATGTTTGGTTTGATGAAGCTATAAAATATATTGAAGATAAAAAGGACGAACCATTTTTCGCCTATATTTCTGCAAATGCACCGCACCTTCCTTATAACGTTCCGGAAGCTTATTATAATCAATATAAAGATTTAGACATTCCTGAGTTTCAAAAGATATTTTATGGAATGATTACCAATGTAGATGACAACGTTGCAAAACTTCAAAACAAATTGGAAGACTTAAAAATAGCAGATAATACGATCGTTATTTTTATGACGGATAACGGAACGGCTTCAGGCTATAAAACAGTAGGAGGTAAAAAACACGGTTTTAATGCAGGCATGAAAGGCACTAAAAATAGTGAATATGAAGGTGGACACCGCGTGCCATTTTTTATATCGTACCCTGGAAAGCAGGTTGAAGGCGGTAGAGATGTTACCGATTTAACCGCGCATTTAGATATTTTGCCCACCTTAGCGACCTTGTGTAATTTAGAATTGCCTGAAGGACAAAAAGAAATGGATGGCTCAGATATTTCTTCATTGATATTAGGCACTGAAGAAACCATTGGTAGAGATTATCTTATTACCGATTCTCAGCGTGTGCAAAGTCCTATAAAATGGAGAAAAAGTGCCGTGATGTCAGATAAAATGCGATTGGTGAATGGTAAAGAATTATATGATATTTCTAAAGATCCAGGTCAAGACAATGACTTAGCTGCACAGTTTCCTGAAAAAGTAGAACAAATGCGAGGCTATTATAACGAATGGTGGAGTTCTGTTTCTACAGAGTTTAATCAGTTTCCTATTATTGTTTTGGGGTCAGATCAACAAAATCCTATAGAATTAACCTGTCATGATACACACGTACACGATTCTAAAATTCCGTGGAATCAGAATTATATTAGGGAAGCGCAAAAGAATCCTGTTGGAGGTGAATTTACCGTAGCCTTTGAACAGTCAGGAACTTATACGATTGAATTGAGTAGATGGCCTTTTGAATCTAATTTAGCCATTAATGCGGCTTTAGAAGGCAAAGAAGGTACCATTTCTACAGAAGCAATTGCAGAAGGTAGAACGATGAATTTTAAATCTGGTGGCGTAAAAATTGGAGCTTGGGAACAAACTAAGACTGTAGAAAAAGATGCAAAAGTCATAAGTTTCAAAGGTAATTTTACTGAAGGAGAAACCGATATGAGTGCATGGTTTACAACCGCTAAAGATGAAGATTGGGGAGCGTTTTATATTAAAGTAACTAGAGTATCAACAGACTTTTCTTTGATAGACTAACCATTCTATAGATTACGTTTTACAGAACAATTGTTATTGTAAATCGTTTTATGAACTAAAAAAAGGGAACGCCAGCGTTCCCTTTTTTTAGTTATTCATGTGAGTAAAGTGTGTTATTCTTTAGATGCTAGCATCTTTGATGTTGCAACTGTTCTAAAGCCCATATGATCGGATCCTGAATCTACTGAAACCCCCATTTTAGCTGAAATTCTAAAACTTGCACAATACGAGGCGTGGCATAAAAAAGAGCCACCTTTCATCACGTGTTCTACTTGATACGGATTATTAGGATTGAAATGTGTATCAGGGCCTTTAGGATTTACAATAGGTTGAGACGTATCTAACTCACTATAATATTTTACATTAAAAAAATCACTGGTCATTTCCCATACATTTCCAGCCATATCATATAACCCAATACTATTTGCAGGATACGATTTTACTGGAGAAATAAATTCAAAACCATCTTGAGACTCATTATTTGTAGGAAACACCCCCTGCCACGTATTCGCATTCGCATCTAATTTTGCAGCATCATTGCCCCAGGTAAATATGGTATTTGTATTTTTACCTTGGGCCGCAGATTCCCACTCTGCTTCAGTTGGTAAACGTCTATTAGCCCATTCACAATAGGCTATAGCATCTTGGTAGGCCACATGGACTACAGGGTAATCATCTTGACCTTCAATCGTAGAGTTTGGTCCATCAGGATGCCTCCAATTCGCTCCTGTTCTCCAAGTCCACCATTGGCCATAGTTCTCCATGTTTACCACAGCATTTACACTTTTATTGAAAATTAAGCTTCCGGGCTGTAGAATAGAATCATGTGGTTTTGGTGTGTTGGGGGGTAATTCTTTTTTAATTTCTTCCCAATCAATCTCACGCTCTGCTATGGTTATATAATTTGTAGCCTCTACAAACGCCTTAAATTGCTTATTAGTAACTTCAGTAATATCTATAAAAAAACCATCAACAGTAACCCAATGCGCCGGTTTTTCTCTAGGCATAGCATATTGATCCGCATCTTTTGCTCCTTGTAAAAAGGTTTTTGTTTCAACCCATACCATGCCTTCAGGTGCTTCTATTTTTGAAATTGGTTTGGTTTCAGATTCTAATGATGTTTTACCCTCTTGGTTTTTACAGCTATAAACGGTTGAGAAAAGTAATAAAATGATCGAAAAATAAGTGAACTGGTTTGTTCTGTTTTGATAATGCATATGGGAATTGTTTTAATATAATTATTCAGAATGATCGCCTTATGGTCATAACGTGATTATTGAATGGTTGTTCTTTAAATGATTTATTCTTCCGAGTGTAAATAAATTAAATTTGAGTCATACTATAGCAAATTATGGCAAATGTTTTTTTGTTAATTTTTTACTATTAATTCACAGATGTTAATGTTTCTACTTAAAAAATAAGCCCTTGATTTTGTGCTTTAATTTTCAATTCAACACTATAAATTCCTGTATTAAAAATGTTCATATTACTATTTTTTGTGGTGTTCGACCTCTCCAAAAGGCTTTATAATCCTAATTTAGCTTGTCTGTCGTAAATTGCAGTTATTCATTGTATTGTTCAGGGTGCATTATGGGGGCAAAAGCGAGTCGGTAGGTTCTGCAAAAAAGTTTCGTTTTGTACCTTTAATTGAAAACTACCTCAGCCAATAAAAGCTCAAGGTGTAAAGTAATGTAGTTGTTTCGTCATGATATTAGTGGGGTTATAAATATATATCAAAAATAAGTATACCAGGTCATTTTACTTTACTTAAATAGCCCAAATACCTACTCAATTCGTGTAAAATGCTTTAATTTTAAGATCTCAAACAATTACCGTTGGTTGTTGTGACCTGCTTTTTACGTTTAAAGATTGGTAAATTGTAAAGAAGCCGCCGTAAATCTTGTCTCTACCAATCTTAATATTAGCCTCATTAAAATTAGCTTTAAGTTCTGTATGTCGTTTAATTCTACCAGTTTTAGAGCCTATTTTTTTTACGGTAGTCCTTAATCATTTTTTGAGAATAGATTACTTTTCCTGTTGCGTTTTTAGTCTTTTGTAGCAGGTTTATTTAGATATCCCACTTAAGCGTAGCAGATGCATGAATTCTTATAAAAAATAGTATAAATTACATGAATAAAACATCCATAGAGCCATTTTATTTTATACGCTGTCTTTTCTTTTGCTCTATCTCTTTTGCTACTGTTTTGCGTAACGCTTTTTTTGACATATCGACACCTGTAATGAGTTGCATATCAGTAGTAATGTCTTGTTGAAAATCTTTTTGAAACTCAAGTTCTTCAATCTTTTCCTTTAACTTTTTAATGGATTCATTATTTTCTATTTTTAAAGGTATTTGTGATGAGCTTCGCAGTTCATCGTTTTTATTCATATCTGTATTTTGTTGTACTAAGATTCTGTATGTACTTAACCAACAGGAGATAGTTGTTCTGGGAATGTTATATTCTTTAGAAAATTGGATGTTAGATAGTTGACTGCTAAATATTTGGTTAACGACTAAAAGTTTGGTTTCTAAAGTTGCTTTTTGATAACTTTTTTTCGCCAGTGTTTATTTTGTGTTTTCATAAATGACTGTAATTAACGGTTTAATTTTTAGTCAACCTATTTCAGGAAAATTCAGGGTCATAATTATGCACAACGCGTTTGTGTATAGTTTACTTCGTCTGTTCGCTGCGCTCGGGTGTTGCGTGGTTTAGCAACTAATTTAATAAACACTTACGAACCCGTGAAGACTCTGCAGGAATTTTCGCAAGTAGGGAAGAACCTAGCCATTAATTATACACGGGTTGTTGGTGTGTTTTATTATTCAACATCAAATTCTTTCAAGATTTTTTCAAGATTTTTAATATGCACACCGTACAATTTATTAGACCAAGATACTGTCATTAAATATATAAGTATAGCTATTACTATATATCCAAAAATATAAAGAATAAGTGTTGTATTTGCCATATTTAATAGGATTAAATCATTATATACTTTCTCATCAATTTTTACCGAACCAAGAAATATGCTCGCCATAGCTAGTGGAAGTAACAGGCTCCCTGAAATTATTGCGGTCTTATATACTTCTAGTGTTAATTTGAGGTCATAAATAAAGGCTACTACAGTTTCTTTACTATTATTGTTTAAACTGATATATTTGGTTAAAAACCAACTCATTTTTGCTAAATACCCCAAAGTAATAAGACTGGTTATGAACATAAATATGTAGTAAACAGTTTTTGGTAATCGATGCATTTCCAGAAAACTTGGGACGGCAAAAAAGATTACAATTAAAACGAGTTGTGTGATAATTTCACTTTTCATACTCTTCCTTACTTTTTGGATAGGCATCTTGCTAGTTTCTATATCTTTCATACTTACTGGAATTTTACTGCCATCCATACTTTCGGAATTCATTTTTTGTTTAATATTTTCAAAATTCATATCCTTGATTTTTTATTATTTCTTGTAATTTACTTTTTGTTCTATTTATTTTTACTCTAACATTAACTTCTGAAAGGCCTAAATTATCGGCTATTTCTTTTCCAGATAAACCATCAATAAATTGAAGGATTAATGCTTTTTCAATTTTATTTAATTCTTTTACCGCTTTATAAAAACAAGCTAACTGTTGGTCTTTTTCATTATTATAATCTTCATGTGCAATAGGATCAATTTTTTTAGAATTATAGTTGTCTGGTTTTCTTTTTTCTTTTTTAAAGTATACAATTGCCGTGTTTAATGCCACTCTGTACATCCAAGAAGAAAAGGCACTATTCCCTTTAAATGTCCTTAGCGATTTCCATAATTGCAGAATGATTTCTTGAAATAAATCTTGCTGGTCTTCAGTATTATCAAAGTACATTCTAGATACTTTATAAAGAATCCCTTTATGAGTATTGATTGCAGTTAAAAATTCTTGTTCCGTTAATTGCATAAATTTCCGTCTAATTAAATACTGGTGTCACAGTATACCCTTTTTGTCTTAAAAGATGAATTATGCCATAATCGTGGGTTAAATGAGCGGCGCCAACAGCAAATAAATTACTTCTTTCGGTCATCATTTCTGGCATTTTTTCTACCCAATTCTTATTTCGGTTTATTTGCATAATAGTTGTGGCATTCTCGTCCATATAAATATCTTTAGAAACTAAATCTACTGCAGTTGTAATATCTTCATTATTATAGGCGATTATGGCTTCACCAAAATCTTTTTTATAAGATTCAAATAACAGTATTTGTTTTAACGCAAAGTCTGTCGGATAAGCCGTTCTCATTATTTCCATCTGTTCTGCAACGTTTTCTAAACTATAAATTGACTTTTGCTTTTCTGTCGCTAATGTCATAAGCTCCATTTCTAAAGATTTTATTTCTTTACAGGGTAGCATTTTTTGAATCATTATGGTATTTAGAATAGATAGCCCATATGAGTCAAAATTTGATAAAGGTACACCCATTACATTCGTTACAAGCGTATCTAGTTCTTCGAATTGTTGTTCAGATAGCTCCTGAGATATTTTCTTTGGATTTTTCATTAATTCTTGCATTGCTTTTATCTCTTTTGGATCAGATAAATTTATTTCTAAAACTAATGCATCAACATTCTGAAGAGTTTGAGTTATTTTTTTAGAAATTTCAAAGTCGTCTTTACACATCACATGTAAAGTTCCTAAAACATAAGAAGGTTCTTTCAGTTCTGAATGTTCTATTTTCCACAACACAGAATTTTCCAAATTTACTTTATTTTGAGCTTGAGAAAAACTAAAAGTTAATGTAAATACTAATATTGCGATAATTGATTTAAGATGTTTCATTATTTTGTTTTTTTTTTAATTCGTTAGGTAAGTATTGGAAACAAAAAATTGTTACAAAAAAAATGAAAATTGTTTTTTAATATATGGAAAGTGTTGAGTGCGTTGTTCGGAATTTACATTACCAGCACCCCGTCATCTACAGGTATGGTTTAGACTCTCCAGAGGGTATTGTATCCGGCATATTTCCATAATACTTCACCGCTATCGGAAACTTCCTAAACGGTGCCGTCTCTACCTTCTGCAATAAGCGTATATCACTTACCAGAAGTTGTTCCCATACCGGGAATATTATATTTCTATTAGATAAGTAATCTACATCATGATGAGCTGTTTGTGGGGTGGTGCTATAAGACACCTCCCAATCTGTTGTTTGGTCGGCATTTATTTTTTGAAATACACCACCATACCCTTCAAAGGTAATGGCAGCATCGTAGACTTTTAGACATACCAACATACTACCGTCATCTAGTAGACTGGCATCATTTCCTATTGCGGCATCAAAGTCCCAACTAAATATTTCGTCACCATTATGATTAATTATATCTACACCTTGCCCTGTTTGGTCCACTACCAAAATACAGGTATAGGTGTCTGTTCCTCTTGTAGTATCCGTATCGCTACTTTCAATATCATCATCATAGCATGCTGTAAAAAGTGCCATAACGGCTACTAAGACTAAAGACGTTGTGAGTAGGCTAGTATTTTTCCTAAATTATATACTTTGTATGTTGTTAGTTTATTCTTCCAAAGGATGTGCTGCGTGTTTTAATTTTTTTTTGCCACAGTATATTGTTGTGTGTCGTTTTTCTGCGCTCGCATTTGTCTCAAATAATATTCGATTTGTAACATAATTTTTTTTAATAATAAATTTGATAATATAAAAATTAACGTAATTCATTATTCATAATATGAATTACGCTAATTTTTAATTCGATTCAATGATTTATTCGCAATTTTTCATTGCTTTTAAAACTGCATTTTCAAATTCTTTCAGTTCTTCTTTTGAAGAATACTTACCCTCAATTTCTTCTTGCAATTTGGCAGCTTCCATGGCAAATGCAGCACTTTTATTTGCATCAGACGCATCTAATTCTCCCGATTGAATTTGTTGCGTCATCTTTTGTGATTTACACATTAAGTCGGCAAGTTTCTGAGCGTCACTCTCGATTGTACTTCCGCAAGATGCTAATAATAATGTGCTAAATAAGCCAATCGTAATTTTTAAACTCTTCATTTGTAATGTAATTATTAATTGCCTACTTCAGGTTATCATTGGCTTTTCGGCTAATTCCCAACTTTGTAAATAAAATATTTTTCTTGAAGAATTCCTTACGGATTTCCTCATTCACATGTTATTTTATATAAGTTGCTGGTAGCTAGAAAGATGAATTTTGATTGTCTGAAATGTTACTTTAATGCACCCCAATGTGTTTTTATATGCTTGACTTCGTCTGTTCGATGCGCTCGGGTGTGATGTAGTTAAGCACGGAGTTTAGCAAATAAAAACGAAAAATTAAATCTGTATGGATTTGCGTAAGTAGGCTAAGGCTTATAACGCATTGTAATATTGCGTGTTTGGTATGTATCATTGTAATTATATCGTGTTTTTACACTTCGGATAATTTATGCACCCTAGAAATTTTCCAAATCGTCCACTTCTTTTTACCATGAAACCACTTTTGCAACCTGAACATAGAAACGTGTTTTCTAAAATGTCTATGTTGTTACATATTTGATCACAACTTGGGTAATGTGAGCAGCCTAGAAACTGATTTTTCTTATATGAATTTTGTCTAATTACTAAATGTCCTGTTTGGCAATATGGACAATTGGTTTTACTTCTTTTTTCGTTGTTTGACGTCAACAAAAAATCGTTATCTGTAATTAACTTTTCAGTAAATAAATCATAGATAGAAAATCCGTAAGGATTTTTATAAGTAGACCAGAACTAGCCATAATTTATATACCGTGTTACACACTAGCTTTTTCTATAATTTCACTCATTACTTGTTTCGGTAGATTCCAATTCAACTGTTTAAAAGGTGTCAAATTCAATTTCTCTGTTAATTCTCTAATCACAGTAGAATTAATAGCCTCATAGTCATATTTAAGGTAGTCTATCTTTGAAATATTATAGTTGATGATTCCTGTCATTTTTTTATCGTTATCAGTCGCGTAGAATTTTAACTCTCCAATATTATCAACAAGAAATTCTGCATCAGTCTTAATTTTTTCAAAATCTAATTGTGCGTAAAAATTTTCAAGGAAGAATAAATGAAGTTTATCTAGTTCAGTCGTCGAAAATCTCGGAATTATAACAGAATAGAAACTTTTAGAATTAATAAAAATTAAACATTTTTTTCTTGCAATATATAATACAGAAGCATTCCATTTACCGAAAATATTTTCAACATTCAGAGTTTTATTTTCAATTCTTTTTTTTATTAACTTTTCTAGTTTTTTTGTTGTAAATATTTCTGTCATCAGCTTGTGTGTGAATTTGTTGTATGTGGTTTACTTCGTCTGTTCGCTACGCTCGGGTGTTGTGTATTTAAGCACCTAATTTAGTAAATAAAAATCGTATAGGGAATCGTTTAGGATTTTCGCAAGTAGGCTAGAACCTAGCAATTAATTATACACGGTGTTGGCAATAGTATTTTCTTTCTTCCACTTTTTCATTATTAGAATCCAAATTCCAACTGAAATTATTAAAATGATTAACTTTTCAGTTCCGTTAATTCCATTTTTTATTAAAGGATTGAACATCATTATTTGAATTATCAAATGAAAACAAGCACTCGCAATAATAGATTTAGTCAATTCAGCTACTTGTCCGATTCCCCAACTTCCGATTATCATCATTCCAAAAAAGAAAAGATTTTCTCCAACTGTGGCTTTCGTTAAAAATGTCAAATGCCATAAATACCATATAGTTCCAATTAATAGATATTTTTTCCAAGGTTTTAATGTTTTTAATTCTTCTTGCAAATAACCTCTCCAACCATATTCTTCCATTATACAATAGAGTAAAGTTCCAATTATAGCTATAAGCCCATAAAAATGTGATTAGAGTTCAAATTTATTTTTCACTCCAATTACCGTCAAAATAATAATTGGAATAATTGCCATTATTATACTTTTCGATTTTGATGTTCCAAAAAGTGTTATCTCTGCTTTTCTGTTCTTTTTCAAAAAAGGAATAACTATTAACGCACCAATAATTACTCCACTACCTTCAAGAAAAACCACAGTCAGTATAAAAAGCCAAGTTGGTAATTGTTCTAATTGTGATTTGAGTTCGAAAATGTCAAATCTGAAAATATTGGATATAGCAGTAGCAATAATGAAAAATATCAATATCCTTTTCCAATTGATTTTATTCTGTTCGATTGCGTCTTTCATATTAAAGCTAACGGAATTGTATATGGTTAGTTGCGTGGTTAAGCAACTAATTTAGCAAATAATTATCGACCAAGAAAGTCCGCGAGGACTTTCGTAAGTAAGCAAAAAGCCAGCAATAAATTATATACGGTGTTACCCAACGTTTTTTATTATTTAAATATTTCTATAAAATGAAAACGTGTTTTTTTACCATCTTACTTGGTATGGATATGTTTCGTATTTAGAATTATCTTCAGATATTGTGTTTCCCATTTCTCCATCTAATTTTGCCTTTGCATATAACGTTCTAAATTCTTCAATTTTATTTAAACGTAATAAGCAAATGGATTTGTAATATTCTACATCAGAAAAATTAGGGTATGAGGATAAAGATTTATCGAATATAGCAATGGCTTCTTCCCATTTATTTTGTTCATATTTACTAATACCATAATAAAACAAATCTATAAAATGTGCTTCTCCCCATTCTTCCTCTTGTTCTTCAATATCTATTTTAAAAATTTCCTCTGCTTTTTTATATTTATTTAGTTGTAAATTACATAAAGCAATATGAAATTTATAAGTGTGGTCCATAACATAAGAATTACCTTCGGTTTCGATGCATTTTTCAAAATCTTTAATAGCATCTTTATATGTTTTAGAAAATATACACTTGATAAAAGCACGATAACTTAACCATCTTTCTGAATTATACATTACTGCTTTATTTAAGTATTCCATACCTACTTCATATTTTTTTGCTTTAAAATATGGCATAGCTTTTTGTTGCCAAAAATAAGCTACCGTACTATCAATTTTTAATCCTTGATTCAAGCAGTTTTGCCATTCTTGCATTTCAAATCTATAATTATAGGTTTTAGCACAATTAGTTACATATTTTTCTATTAATGAGTCTTGTCTAATTTTTTTTGTCTCAATAGTTTCTTTTATTGATTTATTTTGGTTCTTGCATTGAAGAAAAAATATACATAGAAAAAGAATCAATATATTATTAAATTGAATTTTATAATGAGTAAGAAATTGATTCATAAATATTTTTAAAGGTTTCAGGTTTAAATGTTGGGTAACTAGTTTTATCATAATTTTTATCACTCATACCCCACAAATTAACCACGTAATAGCAAGTGTTTTTAAAGATCTAAAGTCAGGAGTCCCAAAGTTAATGCTATTTCTAAAAAAATCCATACATAATGTTACGTACAGCTGCACTTCGTCAATAGCTAAGTTAACACCTTCAAAATGATATCGTTTACGGTAAACGGTACTAGCAAAAATCTAAAGTATAAATGGATATCAACCACAAAAACCACCACGCCATCGCCAAGTGGTTTTGTATTCATATCTTATAACTATGAATTTTACGGCACTTTCCAGTCCATTTTTAAGTCGATTAATGCCTCATCTAAAGCTTGTTTTGAGCGTTTAGGGTAGATAAGCGTTACATGTTTTCTGGCTTCAGCTCTTTTTGCTTTATTCGCTATTTAACTTTAACGATAAACGTTAGGATCAATGGCAGAAAACTTGATTTTTATGTCTTCACGTTGTCCCCAGGATAGGACGTGTTGCCTATAGGTCTCTAGGTGATTAATCGGCTACTTTAGTCGCTTAAAATGGAATAGGGCATCTGTGTGGCTTTGCTTAAGTAGGGGAGGGCTAGCCCTAAATTATATGCGGTGTTAGCCACTGGTTTTTCCTCTTACTTACTCAATGCTTTAATTATGCGTTCCTCGTTTATTATTATATCTCGGAATAAAACGTGTGGAAATGCCGTGTATTTCGAATTTTTAAAAGCTTCTAGAATGTTTAATAACGTAGAGGCGGTAATTAATGATAAATTCATTTCTGTGTCCATTTCGCAATCTGTAACAAAATCATCACTAAACTCTGGTGCAATAAGTAATATTTTTACAATGCGTAAATCATTTTTTAAGGCTAAATTTTGATAAGATTTCAACTGTCTTGAAACGGTACTGAATTTATTATACCCTCTTTCTTTATTCGTTTTACATTCTACAATTATTACTTCATTGTTATCCAAATTTAAAAGAATATCAATCATATCCTTTTTTGTATTCAGGTTGTTTTTAAATTCATCATCAACGTTGAATCCTAAACCTGTAAATATTACCTTAGTTAATTCCTCGAATTTAATTCCGAGTTCACTTTCTTTAATAGTAATACCATTTTCTTTTAATAAGTTTAAGTTTCTATAAGCCACATTTTCAAAGTTTTCTAAATATAAATTTTCGACATCTTTATAATGTTCTAAAATATTTAAAATATCATCGCCTCTTTGCTTTATAGCATTGTCCTTTATAAATTTGGTTAAGTCTGTTTTTACGATTAAATCTAATATATCTCTGGGTTTAATATTGTAATCGAGTAGAAAATCTGCTTTTAATACAAACTCTTCTTGCAGCTCAAACTGCTCTTTTATTTGCTTATTTAATTTGGGAAGCGATAGGTTTAATTCAGTTAATAATTTGTCAAAACCATCTAAAGATATTCCAACCTTTTCATCGCGTTCAACATTTTCAAAATGTTCTATAAGGCTATTAATCTTATCCTCTAAAACGCTTCCTTTTAGATTCGAAATGTTTAAACCTTTTTCACAGAGCTCGTTTAGGGTTTTCTTTTTTTCTGTCAATGTACTTCCTGGTTTGTAGATGTCTTCTAAAAGCAAGTTTGTAAATGAAACCCCTTCTTTTATAATTTCTTCTATTTTTTGAGCATAAGATAATTTTCTATCCCTATTATGTGCTCTCGCAATCTGGTTGATTATGGGCTCTCTTAAAAGCTTTAACGTTCTACGGTAAAATTTTTCTGCAACTTCTTTCTCTCTTACTCTACGTAACATTCTAACCATTTCGTCTGCAACATAGATGGTATTCTCTTTATTTGAAAAGAAAATGATCCCTATATTTTTTAGTCCTTTAATGACCTCTTGAATGTCTATTGTTTTGGCAGGTAAAATAGAGTAATTAATCAGTTTAATTTCTTCTTGGGAAAGTCCTAATTGTTTTGAAAGTGTTAGTATTATTGATAATTCATCAGAGGATATTTTTGCATCCCTATTGTTTTCAATATCGTTATGATAGGCTGTATGTAAACAAGCCTTGTAAATTTTATAATCTCTTTTTTTAGTCTCACTCAATTCTGACTTATCATTAGTAGAATCAGTACTGAGATTTTTAATTCTGCTATTCAGGTGTTTTATTTCTTTTTCGTACAAACGTGAAAACCAATCTTGTTTCATTATACAGTTGCCATCACGAATTATAATATCAATTAAAATATCTAATTGAGACGTTATTTCCTGAAACTCACATTTAATGTGTTCTTGAAACTCACCAGACGTAAGTTCAAAAATTCTAGAAATATTTTGATTATCCACAGACTTTAAGCCTTTATCTGAAGAACTTAAAATTTTCTGGATGTCTTTTGCGTTTTTTGGATTTTTAGATATGATATTATCGATTATCTTAATGAATGAGTTCTTTTCAATGGAACCGAGTTTATCTAAAATTTTCTCTAATTTCATATTGTTTGGTTGTTTAATTAGTTTTTAGTTGAATGGTTTCGATTGAAAATAATAGCTCGCGATAACACTTGATTTTACAATTTCAAACCAAATAGAAAAAAGATGAGGGTTTTCGTAAGTAAGCTAGGACTAGCAATAAATTATATACGGTGTTAGGGCTAGTTATTTTCTAAACTTGTTAAACCTCTTTTTATTAGGTGTATTAATTTTGGATCTAAAACTTTATAAATTTTTTCGTTATTTGGACCTAATTTAGAGTCTTCTTCTAATAATTTGTATTTTACCATGGATTCCAATTTTGCTGTACTCCATCTTGTTTTTTGATTAAAAGTGGTGTTTAAATCTAAGATGGTAATATAAATTTTTCTTGTTCTCAATATTAAATTTATCATACTAATGACATCTTTATTTTTACCTGTTCTTGATGGATACATAGATAAGTAATCATATCTATTAGAAAATTTTATTAAACCTTTAGATACAGATTCAGTATCAAAAGTTGTAGAATTACTATTAGAAGTTTGATAATCGTATATGTCAGATAAGCATGAAATTAAATCTCTTGGTGATTTATTTGACATATTAATAACGTTTTCTTTGTCAGCTATGATTGAAAAAAGACTTGAAAAACTTCTTGTATTTCCTGAAAAATGTAAAATCCGTTTATCAATTAATGGCTCCATATCACTTTTTCTCCAACTAATATCTATTTCTTTAAATTTATCAAAACGAACTTTTTTAGATAGAGTAGGTTTTACTTCTGACCATAAACTAAACGCTATTGCAATGTCATTTTGTAATAGTAGTTCAGTGTCTGTTAAAATATCTTCCGTGAAACTTGCTATTTTGCTTATTTCTTGATTTAAATCTTGAAATTCATCAACTTTATCAAACAGAACTACAGAAGATTTATAATATGTTTTTTTTGTGATTGAATTCAATCTATTCAAAAGTTCTTTAAGATGTCGTTTACTCTTTTTTAGTTCTTGTTCTTGTAAATTTGCTGAAATATTGATATTATCCATCTCAGATAAATATTCAGTATAAGCAGTATTCGTTTCGAAATTGTTAAGATTTAAAGACTCTGCAATTAGTTTTGATGTAATTAAAACACCTGCACCAATTAATGAATTAGTTGGTTTAACAATTTTATTATATAAATTAATAAACCAATTTTTTGTTTTTATACTTTTTATATTATCAAATCTAGTTTCGTATTCTGTCTTAGTTAGAGATTGAAAGAAAAGTTTAATTAATAAACAAAGAGCTTCTTTATCTTCTTGATTTAACTTTTTTAAATAAACTTTATTTTTATCCAAAAAAAGAACATATTTAGTTACAAATTCTTGTAAAATTAAATTCAACAATTCAATCTTATTATCAGTTAATGATATTTCATCAAAGCGATCTATAATAATGGTTAGAACTTGTTCTTTTTCTAAATCTGTTTTTAATTTATGAATAATTGAAGATTTTCCATGTCCTCTTTGACCTAAAATAAATCTACTAGTACCAGATTTTAAATCATCCAATAAGGTTTGATAGAAAGCTGGTTCATAAAAAATTTCATTATGGAATTCCATTTCTTCCTCAGCAGAAAATTTTGAAAATGGATTTCTAGAAAATCCTAGATTTGTATTTAATTTACTTGTCATTAATTTGGTTGATGTTAATTAGCTACAACGTTCTTTTATATGGCTCGTAGCGTATAAATTAGAAAATTATTTTAGGATTAAGCACAAGCCAGATTTTTAAATTTTACTATTTATCTTTTTATTGGAAATCGTCAAATTTAAAAATTTGGAGACTTTCCAAATACGCCTTAACTTTGATTAATCATCTAACTAGCTATGAGATGTATACGTTGTTGCTCACAGTTTTTATACGATGATTTCTTGAGCGTGTAACCTAATTATATGGTCAACATCTAACAAATTTCGTTCTTTATAAAAGTTCGTATGCTCTTCATAAGTCAACCATCTTGAGCCAATCATTCTTGCATTAAAAAGTTCGTCAAAAATCTTGTATGAAACATTTTTTCCGCTAACGTTCTTTTTGTTAAGTGATTTTTCCGTTTCCATAATCTTCTTTACTTCGCAGATTGGAACGTGTAATCCAGTACTTACCATTTTACTATCTGAACTTTGCAATTTACTTGTCGGACGCAGAAAAGCACAACAATAAGGAAGTCTATACCCTTTAATATTCTTTTTGCCTTTTTCGTTGCTACAATAACCTGCTTGACACAAATTTTTACTCATCTTTTCTATTTGAGCACTTAAACTACCAGCTTTAAAATTCAAACTTTTATTGTTCCAAGTTTTGTACTGCATATGCAAAAATCGAATTTGTCCACTTTTCGTATCTAAATGTTCGTAGATTAAATCAGCACCGATAATATTTTCTGCATTATCTGGATGTAGAAGCCTTAAACGAAGAACATTATTACTATCTAATTTGTAATCAACAAATTCCTCTCTTTCATAGATTTTATGCTTTAATTTTAAGTCTTCTCTGTCTGCTAAATATGTATCTCTATTTAAGATTTTATGTTCTGATATTTTTCTTGGTTGAAAATATTCAATAGCACTTTTATAGTCTCTAATGCGTTTTTTTAGAAATCTCTTGTTGTCCTCATTTAAAGCAAGGCTATCCAAGTCTTTCAGGTCTTTTTCGATTAAGTCTACTGGATTTACTTCTTTTTCAGGTGTTGATTGAACATCTGCTAATTCTTTGTAGTACTTAACCCAATCACTTTCATTTTTTCTGTCCAGCAATACCGTAATCGATTCGTACATTTCTGGATTCAAATCCTGCACTAAATCAATTGTTTGTTCGTAAGAAATCGGTTGGTTCAATTTTCTAGAAATACTAACAACTTCTCGCAATGCATTAACAAGTTGAAATGCTATATCTCTTCTGTCATCTTCGTTAACTTTATCGTTTGAAAAATAGTCCATATTTTATTGTTTCTCGATGTTTCTTAAATTGTGGGCAACGTGTTTGTATATGATACGTTGCGTGGTTTAGCACGTAATTTAGCAAATAAAAACCGAATAGAAAATCTGCGAGGATTTTCGTAAGTAGGCTAGTACTAGCAATGGATTATATACGGTGTTGTAGAAAGTACTTTTTTATATTTCTTCCTTTATTTTAATATCATATTTTGTTTCAATAAATAAGATTATTTCATCAATCGATTTTTCAATTGCCTTTAAAATATCTATATATCCTTCTTTTGTTAAAGTTCTGTCCAACGAAAAGTGATGAACAATTCCGTGTCGGTATTGTATTATTTCGGCTATTCGATTTTCAAGATATTTAATAGAATTACCAACTTTCTTTTTTTTATATAAAATACTTCTTACGTCAATATTAAGCCATTCTTTATATGCTTTATTTAGTTGATTTAGATTTTGAAATGTATAATTACTTGCAATAACTTCTTCTATAGTTTTATTATTTTTTGAAAGTTCAATTGCAGTTTGAAAGTCAATTTTTTGATTAAATTTTTCTCTTTTACTTATAGCGTTTTCATCGTATTTGATTAAAATTTTAAAACATTGAGAAAAGAAATATTCAAACATAGAAACAGCAAAAGGAACTAAACCATTGTATATAACTCTGCTTGGGTCATTCAAACTTAATAATTCAAGCATTTGAGTGTTTTCTTTTGTATTCTCAGGCATTTTTATTGATGCTTCAGGCATTGAATAAATTACTGCTTGAATGTTAGAGTCAACGTGTTCATAAATGCTTTTTATTCCTCTACTTAACGGTGTACTTTCGTCTTCCCATAGAGGTGCGTATCGGTTTTTTCCATAGTCACCATAAATATCTCCTCCAAATAATTTTCTTGCATTCTTCAATACATCATTAAGCATTTTAACATCGTGCCAACTAGCGCTATATACATTTCTTACGTGTAATGCCCAATCGTTATCAGTATACTCTTTTTCTTCTTTCTCGACTGGATATATATCTGCAGAAACTCCAACAATTGATTTAAAATCTTCAAATTCAAACCAAGAATAATTTAACGTTCCTTTTGACCATTCCCATAAATGTTCACACTTTACAAATCCTAGATTTTCTAAATAATCTTTGAGTTCTTTTTTACTTGCCTTTTTCGGGTATAATGTAATATCTCTCCCCATTTAGTAAATTGTATAATGTATTCTTGGTCTCATTTATTTACTCGGTTTGTATTTTCTACAACTCGTTATATCATAACTTCTATCACTCATATCCCACAAATTAATCACGTAATAACAAGTGTTTTAAATATTTAAAGTCATTAGCCACGAAGTTAATTGTATTTCTAATAAAATCTATACGTAAAGTTACGTACAGCTACGCTTCGTCAAGAGCCAAGTTAAAACTTTCTATTCTAAATCATTTACGGTAAACCGTAATAGCCAACGCATAACATTCAAAAACCTATACAGATCAAACCCGCTTTTTTTATACAACGTGGGCTAAATAGTTTCAATGCTATAGTTTTGGTCTGCTATAAAGGGGGGTAGGTGTTTAATTACAGGATGTCTTTTGTTTTATGGCTTTTAAGCTTGTTGTCGGTTCATCTATAAAAATTACTAGTAGTGTGGTACACTTGTAGTAATAGTATTTATAGAAAATTTACTTACTGCAAATCCTAGCGTCCAGTCAACCATTAATTAAGTGTTTCTATTCAAACATTAGGCGGTGTTTAGGTCCAAAACGCAGATATATAAAGTACAGGTTATAGCGTGGTTATGTCATGCTTATAGTGTTGTTATGGCACGGTTATATCGTGTTTTATCCCATCCTACAAGCTAAGAAGGTCATAGTAAATGATTTCAACCTTTAAAGTCATGAGTCCTAAAGTTAATCCTCTTTCTAAAAAAAGCGATATGTAACGTTACGTACAGCTGTGCTTCGTCAACCGCTAGTTTACAACCCTCTAAATGATACTGTTTACGGTAAACCGTGTTAGTAAAACCCTAAAGCATAAAACGGTAGCAACCACAGCAACCACTAAGCCTTCGCCAAGTGGTTTTATGATTTATAATAATAAGATTTACAGCTCTTTTTAGTCTATTTTTAAATACCTAAGTGCTGCTTCTAAAGCTTGTTTTGATGGTTTAGGGTTAAAGTTGAGTGCCTCTTTAAATTTATTAATTTTCACCTCAGCTTGCCGTCGGTTCACTCAGAAAAATTATTGGCAGTTTGCGGTTAACTTATCTATCTTTGGTAGCATGAATAAAAGCATCGTTATCATAGGAGCAGGGCTTTCGGGATTATATTTAGGATATCTGCTTAAAAGAGCCGGTTTTACGATTAAAATATTAGAAGCTAATGATCGCATTGGTGGCCGTATTTTTACAAAAAAGACCCATGACACCTCTGTAGAATTAGGGGCCACTTGGCTTTGGAAATATAACAAGGATTTAATGGCGTTGTGCCAAGAGTTAAACCTAACTTTATTTGAACAAGCTATGGCTGGCGAGGCTTTGTTTGAAGCCACAGCTGATGCTACCGTGCAACGTTTTAAGCTTCCTGAAAATCAAGACATCAGTTATAGAATAGCAGGAGGTACGGCAGCGCTATTAGAGCAATTAGCGGCTCATTTTTCTGAAGATGAGCTCCTACTGAATGCCACTGTAAACACCATTCAGGAGCAGGGTAGTAGCATTGAGGTTATTACGGCACATTCTAAATTTATAGCCGATCGTGTGGTGTCTACATTGCCGCCTCAGCTTTTAGTGCATTCTATTGATTTTCCTACGGCATTAGATAAAGATCTTGTAGAAGTGGCTAACCACTGCCATACTTGGATGAGCGCTTCTATAAAATTTGCAGTCGTTTATAACACTCCCTTCTGGAAAAAGAAAGGCTTATCTGGCACCGGTTTTAGTCATGTTGGTCCGTTTACGGAAATTTACGATCATTCTGATATCGAACATAAAAGGTTTGCCCTCATGGGGTTTTTGAATGGCAGCTTCGCTACTGAAACCAAAGCTCAGCGAGAATTACGGGTTAAAACTCAGCTTTTAAAGTTTTTTGGCGACGATGGTGAAAACTACTTGTCTTACGAAGACAAGGTTTGGAGTCAAGCTCCACTAACGAGTACAGCAACTGATACGTATTTAACTCCGCATGCCAATAATGGCCATCCTATTTTTCAAAGGGCATATTTGAATGGTAAATTTATTGTTGCAGGTTCTGAAACGTCCCCAAGTTATGGAGGTTATATGGAAGGAGCTATTTATAGAGGTCATCAAATAGCGCTTCAATTAAAACATCAGTTTCTATAAACTAAAAAATCTCAAGCTTTCACTTGAGATTTTATGATGTTCTTTGCGCTTACTATTTATCAATAGATCCTAAGACGCGTTTCATAAAATTATTAACGGCCTCTTTTTTAGGGGCTCCATCTTTAATCATTTTATTCACTTCAATAGCGCCGTACATGTTAGAGATTAATTCTCCAATAACATCGAGCTCTTCATCTTTAAGTGATGGTACTTCAGTTAACGCTTCTAAAGTTTCAATGGTTTCAATGATGTAATCTTCATCATTGTCTTCAATGAATTGCGTTAGGTGTTTTATTACGGGTAGTTTCATATGCATTTCCTGCGAAAGCAGGAATCTATTAAAAGGTTAAACAAATTAAGCTACTTCGTCAATAAGTTCTTTTAAAACATCGAACTTATTTGTTTGTACTTGGCTTTTAAATTCACCATTCTTAAATGTCGCAAAGGTTGGTAAATTATCTACCGTTGCTAATTTTCTACTTTCAGGAAATTTTTCAGCATCAGCGATCACAAAGGTTGCGCCTTCATGCTCTGTTGCTAATTTCTTGAATTTTGGTTTCATTATTCTACAATTGCCACACCATGTTGCTGAATACTGAACGATAACAGTATCATTACTATTAATTAATTCTTGTAGATTATCTTGTTCTAATTCTTGTATCATAATTTGGTATTTTTTATATGTCATTGTGAGCTTAGCGTGGCCATCGATCTATTTAAAAGGTTAAGATTGCCACGCTTTGCTCGTTATGAGAGTGAGTTTTTAGTGCGTTGCTAAATAAGCTGCAGTACCCTTAGCATTGGCTTGCATTGCATCTTGTCCTTCTTCCCAGTTTGCAGGACAAACTTCTCCTTTTTCTTGTACGTGCGTTAAGGCATCAACAATTCTTAAATATTCACTAACGTTTCTACCCAATGGCATGTTGTTCACGCTTTCGTGTTGGATGATTCCTTCTTCATCAATGATGTAAGTTGCTCTAAAGGTTACGTTGTCTCCTTCAACCGTTACCAATCCTGTTTCTTCATCAAACTTTTCATTAAAAATATCTAAGATTCCTAAAGCTGACGCTAAGTTACGGTTAGAATCTGCTAGAATAGGGTATGTTACCCCTTCAATTCCACCATTGTCTTTGGCCGTACTTAACCATGCAAAGTGTACTTCTGGAGTATCACAAGACGCACCGATTACAATTGTGTTTCTTTTTTCAAATTCACCTAAGGCTGCTTGAAACGCGTGTAATTCTGTTGGGCAAACAAAAGTGAAATCTTTTGGGTACCAGAATAATACTACTTTTTTGTTATTGTTTTTTGCTTCTTCTAGAACGTTCACCTTAAAAGTGTCGCCCATATCATTCATTGCGTTTACGTCTAAATCTGGAAATTGTTTTCCTACTAATGCCATGTCTTTATAATTTTAAAATTATTAATTGATTTCTATGGCAAAGATACTTCTGATTGGTAGATTTAAACGTTAATCAAATTCTAATTTTTTATAAGTAAATAGACGTTAGCTATCGTGAAGATTTATATGTGATGGTTAAGAGTTATTTATCCTTAATCATCTTTATTTTTAAATTTAAAGCTGCAAAAATTAAAGTCGTAATTGGGCTTAACCAATTGAAAATTGCATAAATAAAATATTCGCCGACACCCACACCTAAAACACCACTTTGATAGGCACCACAGGTATTCCAAGGGATAAGAACGGAGGTTACTGTACCAGAGTCTTCTAGCGTACGGCTTAAGTTTTCAGGAGCTAAACCTTTGTCTTCATAAGCTTGTTTAAACATTTTACCTGGAATTACAATTGCTAAATATTGATCTGAAGCTACAATATTTAAACCTAAACAACTTGCAACAGTACTACCAAATAACCCAAAAACAGAAGAAGCAATTGCTAATAATGATTTAGTGATTCTGGCCAGTGCACCAATGCCATCCATAATACCCCCAAAAACCATGGCACAAAGGATTAAATAGATCGTCCAAAGCATGCCATTCATACCTGTAGAACTAAATAGTTTTTTAAGTCTTTTAATGGTAATTAGCTTGTCTAAATTTTCAACTTTAGTGTTAATAATTTCTGGTTGACTGTATTGTGTTGCAAAAAAGTTTTGTAAATCTTCTTTGGTATAGATGCCTTTTAAGTCGTTATCTGTAAAAAGATTTTCTAATCGTCCTTCATCACTATTTATGCTTTCAATATCAGATTCAGATAAAGCTTGCCTATAAGTATCCTCTGAAATTGTAATATTAATATCTGTTAATACAGAAGTTGTAATCGTTTCTACAGGCGACTCTGTAATAGAATTTATCAGTTTTGGTTGAAAGATAAACGCAAATATTATAGCTAAAATGACTCCTGATACAAGGGCTGCCAAAGGTTTTGTTTTTAGTAAAATAAGACCAACTACGGCAACAGGTACCAGAAATAACCATGGTGTTATATTAAAATAAGTATCTATAGTTTCTAAAATAAAACCTGTATCAGAACTTCCTGTGGTATCTATATTGGCACTAATAATACCAAAAACAACTAAAGTTATAATTACTGTAGGCACCGTTGTTATACCCATATATTTAATATGGGTGAACAAATCTGTTCCGGCCATTGCTGGGGCTAAATTTGTAGTATCACTTAAAGGCGACATCTTATCGCCAAAATAAGCACCCGAAATAACAGCACCTGCTATCATACCAGGTTCTATGCCTAAAGCAGTACCTATGCCGACTAAAGCAATACCTACGGTAGCCGAAGTGGTCCATGAGCTTCCTGTTGCAATCGAAATTATTGCCGAGATAATCACTGAAGCTGGTAAAAATATTTCAGGACTTAAAACTTGTAACCCATAATACACCATTGCAGGAATAACGCCACTCACTAACCAAGTCCCAGCTAAAGCTCCCACTAAAAATAAAATAAGGACAGGGACAAAAATACTTTTAAGGTTTTCCCAGACCTCTGCCATCATGGTTTTAAAGGTGGTTTTATTAAAAAAACCAACAGCTGCAGCGATTGCTCCCCCTATTAATAGTATGATTTGATTGGTGTAAGCGCCAAACCACTCTTGACTTTCTACAAAAAAGATATTGTAAGCCAGTAAGGTCATTAAAATAATGACTGGGATTAGGGCTTCAAATAGACTTAGTTCTTTATTATTTATAATTTTTTGGTCTTCAAAATCTATTTGAGAGGGCTTATCTGGCATTTTAGTTGAGTTTAGTGTCGTAATGTTACGATTTTGTTAAGTCATTTGCAAATGGATTAAGACTGCGAATAGATTTTAGACACCAAAAAAGGCTAGGTTTTCATTTCTGAAAAAGCTAACCTTCAATATCATTAACACTAAATATTAACATTACAAAATATTCAATTTCTTCATACAAACTTTCATCATTTTATAAGTCCGTTCTATATCGGCATCTAATCCAATAGAAAAGCGAATTAACCCATCGCTTAAGCCCATTTCTTTCTGTTCATCTTCAGGGATTTCAGAAGATGTAGAGCTTCCTGGTGCACTAAATAACGTTTTATAAAACCCTAAACTCACCGCTAAATACCCTAAATTATCTTCTTGCATCATTTCCATTAAAGCATTGGCTTTATCTAATGACCCTACATCAATAGTTAACATACCTCCAAAACCATATTTTTCATTCATCATAGATTTAAATAACTTGTGAGATGGGTGAGACGCTAAGCCTGGATACACCGTTTTTAAGCCATCGTTTTCAAACTTTTCAGCCAAATATGTGGCATTATAACTGTGTTGCATCATTCTTATGTGCAGTGTTCTTAAGTTTTTTAACACAGAAGCGGCACGTAAACTGTCCATAGTAGCCCCTAATAACATCGCTGCACCACTGTTTACATTTCGTAAATCATTTATTAATTCGTTACTGCCACAAACCACACCGCCAACAGTATCTGAAGAACCATTTATAAACTTAGTTAAACTATGAACTACAATATCTGCACCTAGATTAATCGGTGAAATAGAGAGTGGCGAAAACGTGTTATCGACTACTAGTTTTAAATTGTGTTTTTTTGCTAAGAGCGCTAATCCTTTAATATCTGCAACTTCCAGTAACGGATTGCTTACCGACTCGCAATACAATACTTTAGTTTTTGGCGTCATAGCCGCTTCTACCATATCTAGGTTTGTAATGTCTACAAATGTGGTGTCTATGCCAAAACGAGGTATAAAGTTTTTTAAAAAAGCATAGGTCCCCCCATAGATTGTTCTACTACTTACGATATGATCTTCAGTACCACAAAGTTGAAGTAAAACAGGAGTTATTGCTCCCATACCAGAAGCTGTAACCGTTGCGGTTTCTGTACCTTCCATAGCCGCTAAAGCTTCACCTAAATATAAATTTGAAGGTGTAGAGTGACGGGAATAGAGGTAGCAGCCATCTGCGTTACCTTCAAAAGTATCGAACATTGTTTTTGCCGATAAAAAGGTGTACGTTGATGAGTCGGAAATTGATGGGTTCACTCCACCAAATTCTCCAAAATATTGTAAGTCTTGAATATTGTTTGCAGGTTTAAATGCCATAATGATTAGAGTATTAGTTGTTATTTTAAGTCAAATTTCGTTATGTTTAGACTATTAATCAATACCTAAGTGAAAATTTAGATTTATTAATGGAAATAAAGATAATTTGTAGATTTTAATTCCTTAATTTGCTTTTTTGAATGATTAATTCCGAAAAAACAATAAGTATGACTTTTGATGCTATTGATAGAAAATTACTTCACTTACTTCAAGCTGACAGTAAACAAACCAATAAAGCTTTAGCTTATCAATTAAATTTATCAGTTACTGCGGTTTATGAGCGTATAAGAAAACTTGAAAAAAGTGGTGTTATAAAAAACTACGTCGCATTAATAGATAAGACTAAAGTGCAAAAGGATTTCGTTGCTTTTTGCCATGTAAAGTTGGTGCAACATTCGCAAGAATACGTCGTAAGGTTTGAACGCGACGTTAACGAGTTAGACGAAGTTTTAGAGTGTTACCATTTAAGTGGTGATTATGATTATTTACTTAAAGTATTAGTAAAAGATATGAAAGCTTTTAGAGTGTTTATGGTCGAAAAACTAACCAAAATTAATCATATCGGGAGTACACACAGCATGTTTATGATTAATGAAGTAAAACATACTACAGAAATTACGGTATAAGAGACGCTATATTTAAGTTTATGGCATGGCATATTTTTAATTTTTGTTTAAAAGCAACTATTCTTTATATTTTTACGTCTCTATTAATAGAACCACTTAATCACTATTTAAATGAAATTGAAAATTAAAGACTTGCTAAGCATACCTTATATTAATCAGAATTTATTATTTATGCTTTCCTTGGTGCTTTTATTAGTTTCTTGTGCAAGTATTGAAAAACATAATGAACAAATTACAAAGTTACATTCAGTAGCGGATCTTCATGAAGACATAGATCATGTTTACGATCAGTTACAACGTCATCATCCCCATTTGTATCAATTTACTTCAAAGAGGGTTCTAGATTTTAAATTCGATAGTTTAAAGAAAGCACTTAATACACCAACAGACAGTCGTACGTTTTACAAGCAATTATCTGGTGTAACTAAGTTTATTGGCCAAGGCCATATGGCGTTGTATCCACCAAGTATAAAATATAACAGAAAAGAACGCAAAGCACTAAAAGATACTAAATTTGAGATTATTAATCTTGATTTCGAGTATGTAAACGATAAACTTTTAATAGCTAAAGCTAGAGGTAAAGATTCGCTTTTAACTCATGCAGAAGTTCTCGAGGTCGATGGAGAAAACTCACAAAATTTAATAAATAACTACATTAAAACAATAGCTTCAGATGGTTATAATACGACCTTTCATAAAAGGGTTGCAGGTTTTCGCTTTATGAGTTATTATGCTAAGGACAAGGGCCGTTTTGATAGTATTAGTTTAACATTAAAAAAATTAGATTCAACATTTGTAAAAAACTATAAGCGTATTTTAATAAAAGATACAACCACGGTAAAAAACGATGCTCTAAAAAAAGATTCATTAGATACCGTTAAAAAGGAAATTGCCAAATTAACAAAGGCTGAACGGAAAGCCAAAAGAAAGAAATTAAAAGCGAAACGAAAACATAATTGGAATTATGGTTACAATGCCAGTAGAAAAGAATACACCCGAAATCTTAATTTTATAGGAAAAGACAGTACAGTCGCTTTATTAAAAATTAGAGGCTTTTCTAACGGGAGTTATAAGGAGTTTTACGACGAAAGTTTTAAAACTATAGATTCTTTAAAACCAGACGCTTTGGTGATAGACTTACGTAATAATTTTGGAGGCCGACTAAATGAAATTACCTATCTGTATGCGTACTTAACAGATCAAAATTTTACGTTTATTAATCCAAGTGAGATTAACAGGAGATTTCCAATTTTGAAAAGTACTATGGCTAATACAACACCAACAGGACTTAAAATTTTGGCAGGTTTATTTTCGCCTGTATTGGCCACTATCGATATTTTAAAGACCAGTAAGAAGGACGGTCAATTATATTATAAATTTAAATCTGCAAAAGCGCAAGAACCTCAAGATCTTAATTATAAAGGCAAAATATATGTGTTGATTAATGGCAATTCATTTTCAGCCTCTTCATTATTGTCTACGCAATTAAAAGGGAGTCATCGTGCTGTATTTGTAGGGGAAGAGACAGGAGGAGCCTATAACGGCACTGTAGCTGGTTTTTATAAATCTTATCAAATGCCAAACACTAAAGTGACTGCTCGGATAGGGCTTGCACATATTGATGCACAATATAAAAAGCAACCAGATGGCTATGGTATAAAGCCCGATATTAAAATTACACCAACTTACAAAGACCGAATCAATGGGAATGATCCTGAATTAGAATGGGTTTTAGAAGATTTAAATCAAAAAAGTGAGTAATCATTGCCTTAATAATGTTTTAAAAATTCGTAAAATATTAATCTAAAGTGTATTTTTGTTAGCGTTTTTAATCAACGAAAAAAAAATCTCATGAAATCATACGATGTAGCAATAATAGGTTCTGGACCTGGTGGATATGTAGCAGCAATCCGTTGCGCACAATTAGGCATGAAAACTGCAATTATTGAAAAATACTCTACACTTGGTGGCACTTGCTTAAACGTAGGTTGTATTCCTAGTAAAGCTTTACTAAGTTCTTCTCATCATTATGAAGAAGCAACAAAACATTTTGAAGATCACGGAATTGAAATTCCTGGAGAGATCAAAGTGAATTTAGAAAAAATGATTGGTCGTAAGCAAGCTGTTGTAGATCAAACTACAGGAGGGATTGATTTCTTAATGAAAAAAAACAACATTGATGTTTTTGAAGGTTTGGGATCTTTTATAGATGCGACGCATATTAAGATAGAAGGGAAGGATGCCCAAGAAATTGAAGCAAAGAAAATTATTATTGCAACAGGATCTAAACCCTCTAACTTACCATTTATCACTTTAGATAAAGAACGTGTAATTACGTCTACAGAAGCCTTAAAACTTAAAGAAATTCCAAAACACTTAATTATTATTGGTGGTGGAGTTATCGGTTTAGAGTTAGGACAAGTGTACCGTCGTTTAGGAGCTGAAGTTACTGTTATTGAATATATGGACAGAATACTACCAACTATGGATGCTGGTTTGTCTAAAGAATTAAATAAAGTATTTAAGAAAGCGAAATGTAAAATGATGCTTTCTCATAAAGTACAATCTGTTGAGCGTAATGGTGAAGAGGTTGTTGTTAAAGCTGAAAACAAAAAAGGTGAAGTTGTAGAATTTAAAGGTGACTATTGTTTAGTTTCAGTTGGTCGTAAACCTTACACAGCTGGTTTAAATCTTGAAGCTGCTGGCGTTAAAATGAACGATAGAGGCCAGATCGATGTCAATGATCATCTGCAAACATCTGCTTCTAATATTTATGCGATTGGTGATGTTATTAAAGGAGCCATGTTAGCACATAAAGCAGAAGAAGAAGGTACCTTTGTTGCTGAAACTTTAGCAGGACAAAAACCACATATCGATTATAATTTAATTCCTGGAGTTGTTTACACATGGCCAGAAGTTGCTGCTGTTGGTCAAACAGAAGAAGAATTAAAAGCAGCTGACGTTGCATACAAAGTAGGTCAGTTTCCTTTTAGAGCTTTAGGTCGTGCTAGAGCCAGTGGAGATATTGATGGTTTTGTAAAAATCTTAGCAGATAAAACGACAGACGAAGTTTTAGGCGTACATATGATTGGTGCACGTTGTGCCGATTTAATCGCCGAAGCCGTTACTGCTATGGAATTTAGAGCATCTGCTGAAGATATTTCGCGTATGTCTCATGCCCACCCAACATTTGCAGAAGCCGTAAAAGAAGCTGCGTTAGCAGCAACAGATGATAGAGCATTACATGTTTAGGTTTTATAGCAATTAAACCTATTCAGCGTTTTGTTAAAACAAAAAAGGCGAACTTATTAAGTTCGCCTTTTTTTATTTCTTAATTTCATCTAGTTCTTTAATCAAATCTAATACCCTTAGCCTTTTACTGTAATCATGCTCATTAATATCTCTAACAAAACAGTAGGCACTTATGTCGGCATTCTTTACTTTTTGAGACAATTCTTCAACTTTAAAAGGCCCAAATTCTTTTGAGTTTTCAATATAATAGAATTCGTGATCATAGATCATAGTACTCACTTTTTTTAAATATTTTTCTTTTAAAAAGGTCTGTATATCTTCAATTGAATTTAACTCATCATTGTAATTCGTAGCATTTATATAAAGTGCAAACTCATCATCATCTTGGTTGTTAAGCACTAAAATATCATCATCCTTAAAATAAGCACTCACTTTTATTAGTCCATCTTCAGTCTCAATAGAAAGCATATTAAGAGGATCAATACTCCATGATGTTTTTATAACATTATGCTGCCTTGTTATTTCGAGACTGTTATTTGCTTTAAACGTGTAAATTGATTTTTTGTTAGAAATTCCATTAACTAACACCCATTGTTGGTTTATAAAAAGAGCATCATGATGAAGCTCAAAATTAAAAGGCTTTAAATTGGGTATTGTTTTATGGAGATATTCACTCATTTAGCTGGTTTCAGTAGGTCCATAGTTAGCACACAATACCAAAATTTGGACAGATGTTTTCTTAAAGTTAATAATTTTATAGTGATTTCAAAATTTCTTTATTCTAATTCGTGTTTAAAAGCCATGAAAACCAATGTATCACCTGATTTTCTCTATTAAAAGTAGGATTGACGGCTACCAAAGTATTATTCGGGGTTTTTTATTCCGTATTTTTGCGAACTGTTTAACAAAATATATTTTCTTAAAAAAAATAAAAATTAAGTGACTTGTCCTAAAAACGAGTGTCTTAAGCATAACAACAATTAATTACAGACCGACAAATTCCTTGACTAAAGACGCCATTCATACTCTAACCGATGAAGCGCTTGTAGAAGCAATCGTAAAAACCAACGACACTATGTTGTTTGAGGTGCTTTATGATCGGTACGCTACAATGGTTTATAATAAATGCTATGGGTTTGCAAATGGTATCGATGAGGCTAAAGATTTAACTCAAGATGTCTTTTTAAAAGTTTTTATAAAACTAGCAAGTTTTAAAGGTAAATCTAAATTCTCTACATGGTTATATGCTTTTACCTATAACCATTGTGTGAATTATGTTACAAGGAATACCGCTAAAAAAATTGAGAAACAATCTATCAGTAGTGAAGTTATTGATATTGAAAATATAGGTGAAGTTATAGATTCTACTCATGAGTTTGAGAACATGAGAGTTGAGCACTTAAAATCAGTTATGGAGCTTATATCTCCAGACGAGAAAATGATTTTACTATTAAAGTATCAAGACAATTTATCGATTAAAGAATTGGCCGGAGCTTTAGATATTGGAGAAAGCGCAGTAAAAATGCGATTAAAAAGAGCAAAAGAAAAACTGGTACAGAAGTACTCAAAATATACGAAAGATGGAGAATCCATTTAAGCAAATAGATCAGCCTTTAAAGGAAGTTCCTGCGGAGCTTAAAGGAAAAGTTATGCATGATATTGCCTTGGCAAAGCTTTTCATGGAGTTAGCTGAGCTCTTTTCGTATAATATTGGTCATATTATAGACAGTGTCACTAGCAAAAGAAAAAAATAGCACCCCTTATATATCTCTAACATAAAATTATTAGTATGGAAAATATCATAGCATTAAAGGATAGCGGAATGCAATCATTAGCATCAATGTGGCCAGAAGTTTCTGCTTTAGCCTTAAAATTACTAGGAGCCATTGTCGTTCTGATTGTAGGCTGGATAATTACAAAATTTGTAGTTAAAGCCATACAGAAGCTATTAAAAGTAGCTAAGGTTCATAAGCTTGATGAGAAGTTAAATGACATTGAGATTGTAGAAGGTAAAACTCTAAATTTTGATACGGCAAAGGTGGTTTCAAAATTAGTAAAATGGTTAATGTATATTATTTTAATCGTTGTAATATCTGACATTTTAGGATTAGACATAATTTCTAACCAAATCAATGATTTATTAGGTTACTTGCCTCAATTATTTGCTGCTTTAGCCATTTTTATAATTGGATTACTGTTTGCTAATTTTGTAAAAAATGGATTAAAATCGCTTTTCGATTCTATGGATTTATCAGGAGGAAAGATGCTTAGTCAAGTTGTGTTTTTCTTATTACTTACGTTTATTTCTATTACAGCTTTAAATCAGGCAGGTATAAACACAGAAATTATTACCAATAATATCACAATGATATTGGCAGCATTTCTATTAGCTTTTGCCATTGCATTTGGTTTTGGAGCTAGAGAAGTGGTCAATAAATTATTAAATACTTTTTATGCTCGCAAGACTTATGAGGTTGGGCAAAAAATTATCTTCAATGGAGACAGTTATACTATAGACGCTGTTCAGAGTATATCTGTCATCTTAAAAAATTCTAAAGGAAAATTAATAGTACCGATTAAAGATATTGTAGAAGCGCAAGTACTCATGCAGGATTAACTATAAGGTTAGGGTTATAGATTTTGTATTTTCATAAAATATTAATCTGCACGTATTTGACGCTCTAAAGAACTCTTTTCATTAATTTGATTAGAGTTTTTTAGTTTATTATTTAAATAATAATGGAATTATTCAGACTATTTAATATTACGCTTAGCACGAATAAAATCCGTAATAAGATAACTAATTAGTTTTCCTATTTGTGTTTCCGTGTTTGGTGTAGGAGTAGCTTCACAAATATGTAGATAAGCGGCATTCTCGTGCGCTCCAAAATAATGAACAAATTGTCGCGCTTTTTTTACACTAAAACCGCTAGGCGTCATAGCACTACTTGTAATGTTTTTAATCGCATCACAATCAACCTCAATACCAAAAGGTCTATCGTTAATATGGTCTGATGCCGCTTTTAATTCCGATGTATATTTAAGCTCATTTCTAACCTCAATAGCTTCGTAAGTATTGTATTTAATAGCTTTAACTTTTTTTAGCGTATTTAAGAGTGTATCCGAAGTGTAATTTTCATGTAGACCAAATATAAAGTAGTTTTTTAGAAAGCCTTCAGCATAAGCATGGCTAAAACCATTACCACTATGTCTGCCTTCATCTGCTCTAAAATCAGAATGGGCATCAAAGTTTATGACATTAATTCTTTGGTTATTTGCTAAAGCAGTTCCTTTAATATTACCGTAAGCATTATTATGACCGCCACCGATAATTATAGGGATTTTACCTGCTTTTCTTACAGAAGTGATTATATGTGTCACGTCCCTATCTATAATTTCTACAAAATTTCTCACCTTAGAAATTTCTTTCTTTTTAGAAAGATTTAATTCTAATAGAGCTTTACGCTCTTCAGCGTATTCTAAATGTCCTAAGACTAAAACGCGCTTAGCTTCTGTAAATGTGTTGCTTTGAATGTTTAATAAAATTTTTATCGTAGCGTCCCAAGCACCATAAGTCCCTGAATTTCCATGGTTTGCTATAACGCCAATATCCTCTTTAATTCCAAAGACAACATAGTCAACATCTAAATGCGCAATATCATCGTATATCTTAGTGAGGTTGGGTAGTACCTGTATATGTTCTCCAAATTTTGTTTCCCCTTTACGTTTCTTTAAAAGATGTTGCCTTTCTTTTTCTGTAAATAAATTAAAGTGGTGCATTTTGATAAATAATTTTGAATAATACATTAAAAGTACATTTTTATTTAATTACTTTGACCTCATATTAAGATTAATAAAAACTAGAATTAACAAGACTCAAAAACTAAACAAAATGGAAGGTGCTCAAAAATCAAACTCAGGATTAAAAGTAGGCTTAGGCATACTATTGGTATTATTCTTAGTAACCGCTTTTTATACTTCGCAGCTTTATAGCGAAAAACAAGAAAATGAAAAGGTTCTAATGAACGAAAAGAAGCAAGTAATGGCTGATCTAAACAATATGGCTAAAGATTATGATGAAGCTATTGCTGAAAGTGACGTTGCCAATGAAGATTTAATAGCTGCTAAGGAACGTATTCAAGGCTTAATGGATTCATTAAAAGTTTCTCAAAATAGCGTTGGTAGCTTATGGAGTTACAAAAAGAAGTATATGGCGCTACAAGAAGAAATGGATATTTTATTAACTGAAAATGACCGTTTAAAAGGTGAAAATCAATATTTAGCTTCATCTTTAGATAGTACGCAAGTACAATTAGCAGAAAGAACCGTATTTACAGATTCTTTATTGGTTCAAAACACGCAATTATCTACAGTAGTTAAAGATGCTGCAGCATTGCAAACCGTAGGGTTAATAGGAATGGGTGTGATAGAAAGAAATAACGGAAAGCAGATTCCGACAGAGCGTGCTAGACGAAGTGATAAAATTAAGCTTTGTTTTACTGTTGCTAAAAACCTATTGACAGAAGCAGGTGATAAAGAATTATACGTTCAAGTTATTGATCCAAATAACAATGTCTTAGGTGAAAACGCTCAGATTGAATTTGGTGGTGAAGTCTTAAACTACAGCTTAATTAGTCGATTTAATTATGAAAACAGAAACTTAAATATCTGTGAGTATATTAATGAATTAGAAGATTCTAAGTTTGAAGAAGGTCGTTATATCATTAATGTCTTTAATGAAAAATCAATTATTTCAACTTCAGAATTTGAATTGAAATAAGCCATACAATTCTTAGTATTGGTATAAAAAAATCCAGAAGTTAAAACTTCTGGATTTTTTTATTTTAATAATTGGCCATTAATAATAACATGTTCAACGGGATCGTGAGCAAAGGCATATGGAATCTCACTGTAATGATTCATAGGTTTTGTAATAATTATATTCGCTTTTTTACCGCGTGTTATACTCCCGTACATATTACTAATCCCCATGGCATAAGCCCCATTTATGGTTGCTGCGTTTATCGCTTCTTCAGGTGTCATTTTAAGTTTTACGCATGCAGCGCTCACAATAAAATTCATATTACCGCTAGGTGATGACCCTGGGTTGTAATCTGTAGCAATGGCTAGAGGTAAACCAGCATCAATAATTTTTCTAGCCTGTGTATAAGAAATACTTAAAAAATAAGAACAACCAGGTAATGCTACTGGTATTGTTTCGCTTCCTTTTAAAGCTTCAATATCTTCGTCATTTATTTCTTCTAAATGATCTACCGATAAAGCCTTGTGTTTTACACCAAGTGCAATACCTCCAAGAATATTAAATTGATTGACGTGTATTTTTGGTCTTAAATGGTACTTGTTTCCTGCTTCTAAAATGGCTTCGGTATCTTTTATATCAAAGTAGCCTTTTTCACAAAAAACATCAACAAAGTGTGTGATGTTTAATGCCGCAGCTTGTGGTATTAATTCTTCTGTTATAAGTTTAATGTAATCTTGTTTTTTAGACTTATATGCATTTGGAATCGCATGTGCAGCTAATAGCGTAGGGATAATTGTAGCTAAACTTTCTTGTTTTAATCGCTTTATTACTCGTAGCATTTTTAGTTCTGCTTCAACAGTTAAACCATAACCCGTTTTTATTTCTACAGCTCCAGTTCCCATAGCGATCAATTGATTTAATCGTTTTAAAGATTGTTCAAATAAATCTTCTTCTGAAGTCTCCTGAAGTACTTTTGCCGAGTTTAAAATTCCTCCACCTTTATTAGAAATATCTTCATAAGATAAACCGTTAATTCTATCTACAAATTCAGAAGTTCTATCGCCTGCGTAAACAATGTGCGTATGAGAATCACACCAAGAAGGTAGAACAATTCTACCCGTTGCGTCTATTACCGTTTCTGCATCAATACCGTCGCAGTCTTCCATTGCGCCGTATTCTATAATAGTATCGTTAACAATATAGAGATATGCATTTTCTAATACAGGTAGAGTTTTCATCTCACTACCTTTTAGTATGGTCGTATTATGTTCATGAACCTGAACGAGTTGTTTAATATTTGTTATTAATGTAGACATAATAATGAGGGTTTGTAGAGGTGTTATTTCAATAAAAAAACGCTAGTAACCATTTTCTAGCGTTTTCTTTATTTATAGAAAATTGACTTTTACTTTGTTTCGCAATTGTAAAAGTCAATTTATCATTTTAATTATATTTTAAATCATTGCTATTTTGACCCTATTATAATTTTAAAAAGAATTTCTAAGCCTATAAAAGTGCCATAAAACAGTCTGTTAGTATCTTATTTTAGGGTGCCCACCATATTTTCTGGTTTTACCCATTCGTCATAATCTTCAGCAGAAACATAACCTAAATTTACAGCTTCCTCTTTTAACGTTGTTCCGTTTTTATGCGCTGTATTTGCAATTTCAGCTGCTTTATAATACCCAATTTTAGTGTTTAATGCCGTTACTAGCATTAATGAATTATTTAATAATTCTTCAATAACTTTATGGTTTGGTTCTATGCCGCTTACACAGTGCTCTTCAAAACTGACACAAGCATCTCCTATTAATTGCGCAGAGTGTAAAATGTTAGCCGCCATCATTGGTTTAAACACATTTAACTCGTAATGCCCTTGTGTACCTCCTACAGAAATAGCAACATCGTTACCCATAACTTGAGCACAAACCATGGTTAAGGCTTCACATTGCGTAGGGTTTACTTTTCCTGGCATTATTGAACTTCCTGGCTCATTTGCAGGAATGATAATTTCACCAATTCCAGAACGAGGACCTGAGGCCATCATTCTAACATCATTTGCTATTTTGTTTAAAGACACAGCTAATTGCTTTAAAGCACCGTGCGTTTCAACAATAGCATCATGTGCCGCTAAAGCTTCAAATTTATTTTCGGCAGTTACAAAAGGCAATCCTGTAAATTCTGCTATATATTTAGCCACTAATACATCGTAACCTTCTGGTGTATTCATTCCTGTACCAACAGCAGTTCCTCCTAATGCTAATTCACTTAAATGTGGTAACGTATTTTGTAACGCTTTTAATCCGTGGTCTAATTGAGATACATAACCCGAAAATTCTTGACCTAAAGTTAAAGGAGTGGCATCCATTAAGTGTGTACGCCCAATTTTTACAACGGTCTTAAATTCTAATGATTTTTTATGTAATGCATTACGTAGTTTAATGACTCCAGGAATCGTTGTTTCTGCTATTTTCTTGTATGCTGCAATATGCATGCCTGTTGGAAACGTATCATTAGATGACTGTGATTTGTTAACATCATCATTTGGTTGAATTGTTTTCTCACCTTCACCAATAACGTTTCCAGCAATTTGATGTGCTCGGTTGGCAACAACTTCATTCACATTCATATTACTTTGTGTACCAGAGCCCGTTTGCCAAATCACTAAAGGAAACTGATCATCGTATTTTCCTTCTAAAATTTCATCACATGCTTGTGCTATTAAGTCACGCTTTTCTTTAGGCAATACTTCTAAATCACAATTCGTATAAGCCGCAGCTTTTTTTAAATATGCAAAACCATAAACAATCTCTAAAGGCATTGATGCCGTTGCGCCAATTTTAAAGTTATTACGAGAGCGTTCTGTTTGTGCTCCCCAAAGTTTGTCGGCAGGTACTTTAACCTCACCCATAGTATCTTTTTCTATTCGGTAATCCATCTCTATATGTATTTATTGCTTCACAAATTTAACAATTTTAAGGAGGGTAATAAGTATTATAACAGGTTTTATTTGAACAGTTCTTTGATTCATTAGTTGATAAGTTGTAGCTCTTTTTTTGTTAATAAAAATTAGTGAGATTAAAGCTGATATTTATCATAATTAGTTTCTATCTCTAAATTTAATCTCTCAGAGCTGTTGTATTTGTTCTGCTTTTAATGAAAAATTAAGTTATAAATAATAGAACTAAAGTTTATAAAATTGATGGTTCTAAATATATAAGTTATTTTAGCTTCGTCTTTTATACCAAAAGATACCCAAATTAACAATATATGGCACATAGTCAGGAGCTTATAGAGAAACTCATTGAAAAATTAGAAATCTTATTTAAAAAGCAAGCTGAGTTTAATTCTGAAATTAACAGTTTGAAAGACGAATTGTACCGCTTACAATCTGGTTCAATTTCTGATACAACGACAGAAGAAATACAATTATCTGAGCCTTTACCCGTAGAAGAGCATGATGTTAAAATTGTACATCAGGAAGAGATCGCATCGGTTATACGCGAAGAAATAGCGCCTGTTTTAGAATCTGCATCTCAAAATGAATTTATTGCGCAAGAAGAAGCTAAGGTTTTAGATAATAAACCAAAGTCTAAATCTAGTTTAGAAAAATTTATAGGTGAAAACCTTCTTAATAAAATAGGAATTCTTATTACTATTATAGGTGTTGTTATTGGGGCAAAATATTCCATTGAAAATAACTTAATAAGTCCTACAACCCGAATCGTTATTGGTTATTTAATGGCTATAGGTTTATTGGGTTTTGGTATAAAGCTGAAAGAAAAATACGAATCTTATAGTGCTGTGCTTGTTAGTGGAGCTATTGTTATTTTGTATGTCCTCACGTATTTTGCGTACGATTTTTATGGCTTAATACCGCAAGTACCAGCCTTTGTGCTTATGGTTGTTTTTACCACATTTACAGTGGTTGCAGCTATTAACTATAACAGGCAGGTTATAGCGCATATTGGTTTAGTAGGTGCTTATGCCGTACCTTTTTTATTAAGCAGTGGCTCTGGGCAAGTAGAAGTGCTTTTTGGTTATATGGCTATCATTAATATTGGAATTTTAATCCTTTCGTTTAAAAAATATTGGAAACCATTATACTATTCAGCCTTTATATTTACATGGCTAATTTATGGCTCTTGGTATTTCTTTGAATATGATGAAGTAGATCACTTTTATTTAGCATTAGGTTTTCTAAGTCTATTTTTCTTAATATTTTATGTCACATTTTTAGCTTATAAAATGCTAAGAAAAGAAGTGTTTAAAACAAGTGATGTTGTTTTGTTATTGCTTAATTCATTTCTGTTTTATGGCTTTGGTATTGCTATTTTAGAAGATAATGAAACAGGTTCTCAGTTGTTAGGCTTGTTTACGCTAGGTAATGCGGTGATTCATTTTATAGTGAGTGTAATATTTTACAAAAAGAAATTGGGTGATAAAAACTTATTCTATTTAGCATCTGCAATGGTATTGGTATTTATTACAATTACTATTCCTGTGCAACTTAACGGAAATTGGGTAACACTACTTTGGGTAACTGAAGCGGCATTATTATTTGGATTAGGACGTACAAAAGCAATTAAGGTTTATGAAAAATTATCGTATCCTTTAATGGTCTTAGCTTTTATAAGCTTGCTAGAAGATTGGTCTTATGGCTATAGTGTTTATTATGGTATTGATGAAGACAATATATTACCACTTATTTTTAATATCTACTTTTTAACCTCATTGTTATTTATCGCTGCATTTGGTGCCATTGTTTGGTTCTCTAAAAAAGAAGCCTATGTTTCTGCTTTAAAGCCAGGTTCTATTTGGAATCGTGTATTTAGTTATGGCATTCCTGCGATCTTATTATTTAGTGCTTATTATGCCTTTAGATTAGAAATAGAAACCTATTGGGATCAATTATATTATACTTCTCAACTAAGTATTCCTAACGAAACTACTTATAATAACGTTATTAATAATTATGATTTAAATGATTTTAAAATCATTTGGGTTTTAAATTATTCGCTACTCTTTATGTCTTTGTTAGCGCTAATTAATTTTAAGATTATAAAAAGTAAACCCTTAGATAAAATAGCCTTAGGCTTAATTGTAGTAAGTGTTTTTACGTTTTTAACTCAAGGTTTGTTGACGTTAAGTGAGTTAAGAGAAAGTTATTTAAATCCTTCAGAATATTTTGCTCAGGGTGAGTTCTATTTATGGATTAGATATGTCTGTTTTGCCTTTTTAGCTTTTGCTTTATATACGTGTTATCGTTTTATTAAACAAGCAGAGGTAAACAAAGGATTTAAAATTGCTTACGATATTTTATTGCACGTATCTATAATATGGGTTTTAAGTAGCGAGCTTATCCATTGGATGGATATGTCTGATTCTACACAGTCTTACAAATTAGGATTAAGTATCCTATGGGGTGTTTATTCGTTCTTGTTAATAGCCTTCGGGATTTGGAAAAACAAAACTTATTTACGTATTGGAGGTATTGCATTCTTTGGTATTACATTGGTAAAGCTGTTTTTCTACGATATTTCTCACCTCAATACCATTTCAAAAACTATAGTATTTGTATCACTTGGAGTGTTACTTTTAATCATTTCATTTTTATACAATAAATACAAAAATCATATTACTGATGACGTTAAAAACTAGACTATTTTTAAGTTTTCTCATTGCTTGTGTAAGCTTCTGTTCTGCACAAATGAAAACATATAATTATAAAAGAGCCATAGAGAATGTAGGTAATGAATGGCATAAAATTACGTTACCAGATGCTGTTTTTTCTAAAGTGAATTCAGATTTGTCTGATATTAGAATTTATGGAACTACAGTTAATAATGATACTATTGAAGCTCCGTATTTATTGAAAATTCGTTCTGAAAAAGTAATAAAGAAAACAATTCCGTTTCATCTTATTAATAAATCAAAAGGGAATGACGGCTATTATTTTACATTTCAATTAAATTCTAAAAATACTATTAATCAGATTGATCTAAATTTTAATAATCAAAATTTTGATTGGAAAGTCGAATTGCAAGGCAGTCAAAACCAAAACGAATGGTTTACCATTTTAGAAGATTATAGAATTCTTTCTATTAAAAATGAGACGACAGACTATAAATTTACAAAACTGGTATTTCCTGATGCTAAATATCGTTTTTATAGACTTATTGTAAAAGGTGCTGAGCAACCAAAATTTGAATCAGCGCAACTTTTTAAGCATGAAATATCTGGTGGAAGTTATATTAATCATCAGATAAAATCTATTAAAAATGAAGTTGTAAAACCTAGCAAAACAACTGAAATTGAATTAGAATTAGAGCAATTGGTATCTTTGAGTCACCTTAATATTAATGTTAACAATACTTTTGATTATTACAGACCTATTAAGATTGAATATAGAAATGACAGCCTTAAAACAGAAAAAGGTTGGATACATTATTACAAAACTATTACTGATGGTACCTTAAATTCTTTAGAAGCTAATTCTTTTAATTTTGATAATACCATTGCCAAACATATTAGATTATCTATTTATAATGGGGATAATCAGCCATTGTCTTTTGGAGAAATCACTTTAAAAGGTTACGAGTATCAGTTAATTACAAGATTTACAGAGCCTGCAGATTATATGTTGGTGTATGGTAATACTTCTGCAAGACATCCTAATTATGATATTGCTAAATTTGAAACAAAAGTACCTGAAGGATTAGAAGCTTTAAAAATAGGAGAGGAGCAAATTATAGAGAAACAAGAACAAGCTACGGTAGAACCATTATTAGACAATAAATATTGGCTTTGGGGAATTATAGGCGTTGTTATTTTGGTTTTAAGTGGTTTTACTTTAAAGATGTTGAAGAAATAGAAATTATTGATTAACAATCTTTCCGTCAACCATCGTTAATTTTCGGTCTGCCATATCTGCTAATTCTTGATTATGAGTTACAAGAACAAAAGTTTGGTTAAACTCATCACGTAATTTAAAGAATAAGTTGTGTAATTGCTCGGCAGATTCACTATCTAAATTCCCTGAAGGTTCATCTGCAAAAATAATATTTGGATTATTTATCAATGCTCTAGCTACAGCAACACGTTGTTGTTCACCACCAGACATACTGTTTGGTTTGTGGTGTATACGTTCGCTTAAACCTAAATAATCTAATAATTCTTTAGCCCGTTTTTCGGCCTCTGCCTTAGGGGTGTTATTTATAAACGCAGGTATACAAACATTCTCTAACGCCGTAAATTCTGGTAGTAACTGATGAAATTGAAATATAAAACCAATATTTTTATTTCTAAATTTAGCTAAAGCTTTGTCATTTAGGGTTTTTATAGATTGTCCGTTTATAATTAGCTCGGTGTCCGATTTATAATCGGGTTTATCTAGGGTTCCTAAAATTTGAAGCAGCGTAGTTTTACCAGCACCAGAAGCACCAACAATAGAAATAACTTCACCTTCTAAAATGGTTAAATCAACACCTTTTAAGACATGAAGATCTTTATAGGCTTTCTTAATTTGCTTTGCAGAAATCACAGTTTTACTCATATCATGTGAAAGTAATACTTAATAGAATAATCTACAATACTATGCTCTAAATTTGTTCTTTTTACTGAAAAGATTTATTTTATATAATTCTATTGATTTTGTAAATTACACGTTGTTAGTGCGAAAGTGACAGCAGCATTTTATTTGGAATAGTTATTGCTTTATCTATAGTAATTAATACATTATATGAATAAATACAAAAAATTAGGATTAAGTCTACTCTTTGATGCTTTAGGCTTAGTCTCATTTATAATTCCAGGAATCGGTGAGTTTTCTGATATTGTTTGGGCTCCAATTTCAGGTTGGTTAATGACTAAACTGTATAAAGGAAAAGCAGGGAAAGTCGCAGGAGTCATTTCTGTTGTAGAAGAAGCTTTACCGGGGTTTGATGTGATACCAACATTTACATTGATGTGGTTGTATACTTACGTTATTAAAAAAGACACACCAGAAATTAAAGCATAAAAAAAGCACTCCATTGGAGTGCTTTTTTTAGTTTAAACTATGTTTTAGTTGACATCGTATGTAAACGTTACGTTAGCGTCTGTTGCACCGCCTGCATTTGTAATGTCTCCAGTACTAACACCATCAGCACTTTTTGTTGGTTCATGTCTTAAAGTAACCACTACTATATTACCAGTTGAAGTCGCACCAGAATTGAATGTCGTTGATAAGCCGATAGGATTTCCATCAACATCTATATCAGTATAAGTAACACTACTATTAGCATTGTTAGTCGTAAATGTATAAAATACTTGGTGATCAACCCCTTCTTCTAATACTTCTTCAGTAATATCTTCAGCAGGGTTTTCAAGTTCATTTAAAAACTGAATGTCTCCTGTATATTCTGTATCTGCTAAAATAGTTCCTTCCGTAGAAAAAACAGGTGCATCTGGTCCATCTCCATCTAAATCTTGACTTTGAAGCACTACCACATCACCACTCGCTGCTGTTAATTCTAAACGCACTGTTGTAATGATTTCTTCTTCATTTACAGCTTGAGGGGTGTCATCATCAGATGAACAAGATGTTAATGCAGATAAACTTAATACGGTAATAAATAAAAATTTAATTGTTTTCATGTTTGAATTTTTTTTAATAGTTAAATTGTAATTGTAACATTATATTTCTTCCTAAGTCATCAGCAAAATAACGAAGGCGGTTTAAGTAAGCTCTATAGTTGGTGTCTAATAAATTATTCACACTAAGCGCAATATTAAGATTGGTTTTATCTGAAGTTTCTAAAGTTACTTCAGCATATAAGTTTAACAATTGATAAGCACTTGGAGGGGTACTTACATCTACTAAAACAGTTTCGTTTGTAGAAGCGATGTAAGTTTCAAAGTTATTATCTGGATATTTTGTTTGTTCAAAAGTCCAATCACTCGTCAAAGACGCTGAAAACTGTTTCCAATCGTTAGTGTAAGTGATACTGCTTCGAGTATTAAATGCAGGTATATTTATAAGCGGTCTATCATTTTCAATATCATTTCCTACAGTATAAGAAGATTTATTTGAAAAATTAAAATGCTCATTTATATTATAGTTTGCGCTTAAATCGATACCGTACAACTCAGCATCTGTTTGTAAATATTCCCAAACAGGAAAAGCACCTCTAATGGTTTGCTCAATGCCTGTTGGTTCTATATACATGTAATCATTAATGTGATTGTAAAACGCTTCTGCCGTTAAATTAAATTGTTCTGAGTTATGGTTATAACTTGCCGAAACTCTATTAGAAGTTTCTTTGGTTAAATTTAAATCACCCAATTCAATTCTAGCAGCAGAGTGGTGTAAGCCATCACTAAACAATTCTGAAGGATTTGGTGGTCTGCTAGATAAGCTATAGTTTCCTATAAAACTATTATGCTCATTAAGTTGATAATTAAACCCCGCTGAAGCCGAAAAATTATGATAATCAAACACCGGGTTTACCAAAAGCTGAGTTCCTAAATCTTCAAGGATGCTATTTGAAAAATCTTCATCATAACCACGTTCTTCCCAACGTGATGTGATATAGTATTTTTTAGCATCGATGCGATTGTAATCATAACGTAATCCAAAATCTAAAGTCATTTTAGCGTTTAAATTATGCTCAGCTGTAGTATAGATTCCAAAATCATACTTGTCATAATCCGGAATTAAGCGTCTTATGCCTGTATCTGGATTTGCAAAGTTATCTTGATATCTACCCATTATTCCAAATTTTAATTTATAACCTTTAATGGCATCTAATACAATATCTGATGATATGGTATGGGTTTGAAGTTTTAGGTCTAAAGCTGGTGTATCTCTGTCATCTCCAACACGAATATCATATTCATAACGTTGGTTGTTTTGGTAGTCGTATTGTAAATTTACTTTCCCAAAATTTTTAAAACGTTTGTAATACATGGCTTTAGCGAGTTGATGTGTTACCTCTTGTTTAGGGGCGTTTATGTCATAGCTAAAATCTTCTATCACCAAAGGTTCTGGGCTATTAATAGCGCTTACTAAATCTTCAATATTTCCAATATGAGACGCTTTAAGAATCCCTATTTCATTGTTTAGGTAGCTGTAAAAGACTTCAAAACCAGATTCAAAGGTTTGTTTTCCAGCGCGAAAAGTAAGTCCTTTAGAATTAGAACCTGTATTGGTTAATACATAATCTGGAGCTTCAAAATCACCATTTTGTTTCAGCGATCCTTGCACAGAAGCAAACCAACCTTTCTTGGTATACTTATTTAACTTGGTGTTAAAAGCATAACCTCTACCGTTAGTTTGTCCGCTAAGTGTTGTTGTTCCAAATAATGTATCTTTTAAAAATACACGCTCTGGGTTGGCAACAACCACGCCACCAATAGCATCACCTCCATACGCAAGTGCCCCAGCACCTTTAATTACTGAGATTTGAGATACGGCATTAACATCCATGTTAGGCGCGTGCTCAATTCCCCAGTCTTGGTCCTGTAGTCTTACATTATTATTTAACATAATTAATCGACTACTGTGCATACCGTTAATCATAGGTTTAACGATAGCACTTCCGGTATTAATAGAAGAAACTCCAGCAACCTCCTTTAGCGCGTCGCCAATACTTAAAGCAGAATACTTTTTTAGAGTCTGTTCTTTAAGAATGGTTTCTTGGGCTGTTTTGGTTTCCTTTTTATCTACATGTGCTGTTACAGAAACTTCATTAAGTTCCTCAATATGGTGCTCCATTAAAATGGTTTTAAAGGAATCTCCATTTATTTCAAAACTTACGGTTTTGGTTTCGCAATTCGCATGAGATATGGTTAATGTCAAGGTCCCAGGACATAAGTTTTCAATTTTGAATTTACCATCTAAGTCTGAAAAAGCATATTTACCACTTTCTTTTTGGTATATCGTTGCAGACTCAATTGGTGTTCCATCATGAAAATCTTTAAGTTCGCCTAAAAAAATATAGGAGCAATCTTGACCGTAGCTAAAGCTTGAGATAGCGATAACTAGACCTATAATTATTTGTTTCATCAAAATAGATTTATTAGTGTACTAGAAAACTGAAGTTCTAACTCACTTGAGGAGGACCTCTAACAAACCTTGTTAATTGCTGATAATTATTAAAAGAGATATAATGCGAAGAAAAGATCTTGGTTGTATTTTTATTACCTATGATATCATAGGTGCAAAACACCAAGAATTGTGTGTTTGTGAGTTTAAATTTATAAAAATCACAAGAGAAGTCAGATTCGTGAAAGTGCGTTTTATGCTCATTATCAGCATTACAAACTTTATGAGCATGATGGGTAAACGCGTGCGATAATTTTACAACAGAAGGGAATAGCACAGCCAACACTAGCACTAATGCTAATGTTTTAAATAAAGATGTCAGTGCTGTTTTTATATTCAATCTAAAAATCGATTTAGCCCGAATCTACGGAGCATTTTCTTTTCAAATTCCCAGAAAAATTTAAACTGCCCAAAGAGCCATCCAAAGGTTACTAATAGAATTTGATAAAAAATAATTCCAATGATAATATATAAAAACCAATAAAGCGTAAGGTTTAAGTTTTCTTTAGTAATTCCAATAAACCTTATAATAGGCTTTCCGATAAATAAAGATGATGAGCCTGTAAATGCAAATACCATAAACACACGAATCATTTCCCATTTACAATCGAGAATCCATTTTTTTTCTAGCTTTTTAAAAATGAATAAAGTGAGCTTTAATAAAAGGTAGAAAATAACAATTGCTGCTATAATGATTGGTATAAGTCCGTAAACGTCTAAAAAAGCATTAGCCATCTTAAAAGCCGAATAAGCTAGAATTACAAGACCCATAACTGGAAATAACAATTGCCAGTTATGTTGAATCTCCCAATGTTTTTTAAATTTTTCCATATACACGATGTCGCGCTGCAAAACTAAGAAATTAAGATGTATTTAAAGTCTAAATTCTAGGACTAAACGAAGAAAGACGTTGTTTATACTTTATTTGGAAATAAAGAAAGTAGTTATATAACTTATAGTTCACTTCATATCCGTAATCTGAATACGTATCATAATCTATGCGAACTTCATATAAATTAGGATCATAATTTTGAGGCTGAAGGTTTCGTTGGTTCCAGCTTTGTACCATTAAGGCGTTTCTAGATTCTAACCATTCTTGAGAATGATAGCCTTCTGGTCGGGCTGTGGAGAGTAACCACGAATTAAATCCAGGTTCTATGATAATAATTTCATAATCATTTTCGTCACTACTAATAGAGACGGTGTCGCTGGCTATAAGGTTATTTTGATTTTCATTATTAATTACAGGGCTTGTGTTGTACGATTTACAACTTGCAATAAGTATAAGGATAATGATGAACGGGATAATTTTTTTCATGCTTTAGTTGTATTGATTTTAATGGTTATATACTTTAATTTTATTCTTCATTTTTAGATGATGAATAGTTCAAAAAAAGTAGCTGCTATAAGACCTAAAGGTATTAAAAAAATTATAAGCTATTTAGGGCTTTACTTCGATTTAACATTGCAAAGCAACAGTATTTACAACTAAAGAGCAATGCTAAATGCGTAAATGAACCTTTTCGCTAAGTGAAGTACTTGTTTGGTGAAGTTTAAAATTTTACCATAAAAAAAGCAGCTGGTTAAAGCTGCTCATATCTCAGTAGGGGTAATAATTTTTATTTTCCGAACATACCGCCTAAAAGGCTACCAATTCCACCTTCGCTTTTGTTACCTCCTAAAACCATTCCGGCAACATCATCTACAACACTTCCGTCACCATCAGCGTCTAATATTTTTTCTAAGAAACTTTGCTCGTTAGATGCACTGCTACCACCAAGTAAACCTCCTAAAAGGCCACTAATATCAGATTGAGAACTTACATTATTTTGGCTAGCTTGCTTCCCTAAAACGCCCATTAAAATTGGAGCTGCTACTTTTAGAATGTTAGCTACAGAACCTGCGTCTAAACCCGCTTTCTGACCAATAACTTGTTCAACACCCTGTTGTTTACTTCCTAAAACATGACCAAGAATTTTTGCACCGTCATTTTTTACAGTATCATCTACACCGCCATCAAACAAACCACCAAGGTTGTCTAAGATACTTCCGTTATTTCCGCTTAAAGCGCCCATAAGTCCTGCTGCACCTTCTGGAGTGGCAGCATTACGCTCCATAGCTTTCATAAGTACAGGCAAAGCCATTGTTAATACGCTGCTTGTTTTATCTTGATCCGTTCCTGTAGAACCAGCAACACCACTAATAATGTTTTTTCCTAAATCGCTGTTTAATAAATCTAATATTCCTGCCATTTTATTTTTTATTTAAGGTTAGTAAAATATTGTATATGAAGGTACAAAAAAAAGTCCCACATATGTAGGACTCATTTTTTTTCGTTTGGTCACAATTTTAATAGACGTTTTAAAACTTCTATTCCTGTGAAATTAAAAATTACTAGCCAAGAATAGTTATAATTTGTTCTGCTAGCTCCGTACCAATTCTGTCTTGTGCTTCATTAGTTGCAGCACCAGTGTGCGGAGTTAGTGATAAAGCAGGATTCATTAATAATTGAATTTCTGGTTTTGGTTCTTTCTCAAAAACATCTAATGCTGCTCTCGATACTTTACCGCTTTCTATAGCTTTAACAAGTGCAATTTCGTTAACAACCCCACCACGTGCAGCGTTGGCGATAATTACACCATCCTTCATTTGGTTAAATTCAGCTTCGTCAATCACGTAATCTTTTTGTGCTGGTACGTGAAGTGTTAAGAAATCTGCTTGCTTTAAAACGTCTTCTTTAGAAATGGTCGTGATTTCAAATTTCACTTTCTGACCATCAAAGAAATCTAATTCTAGATTTGCTTTTTCTAAAAATGGATCAAAAGCTACAACTTTCATACCTGCACCAAGTGCCACCTTTGCTGTTGCTTGACCGATACGTCCAAATCCTAAAACCCCTAAAGTTTTACCTTTTAATTCCGTTCCTTTAGCATAAGACTTTTTTAAACCTTTAAAGTTAGCATCACCTTCTAACGGCATATCTCTATTAGAGTTATGTAAATAACGTGCTAAACCATAAAAATGTCCGAATACTAATTCTGCTACAGAATGTGAAGATGCAGCTGGTGTGTTAATTACTTTAAGCCCTTTGCTACGTGCATAATCTACATCAATATTATCCATACCAACACCACCACGACCAATAATTTTTAGGCTAGGGCAGTTGTCAATTAGATCTTTTCTTACTGTAGTTGCACTTCTTACCAATAGCACTGAAACCTCATTTTTATTGATGTAGTTTTCTAATTGTTCTTGTGCAACAGTTGTTGTTATTACTTCGTAACCTGCAGCTTCTAAAGCGTTAATTCCACTTTGAGATACTCCATCGTTTGCTAATACTTTCATGATTTTCTTATTTGTAATTTAAATGAGGTAAACGCTAATTTACCTCACTTAGAATAACGGTTATTATTTGTTGTTCGTTTGTATAAACCTTTAAAAACGGTTAAACAGAACGCCTTATTACTTTTAAGCTTTACTTTCTAATTCGCTCATTACTTCAACAAGTGCTTTTACACTATCTAAAGATAAAGCATTGTACATAGAAGCTCTATATCCACCAACACTTCTGTGTCCGTTAATACCGTTAATACCAGCTTCTCTTACCATAGATTCAAAAGTTTCTTTTAGATTTTCGTTTTCTAAAGTGAATGTTGCATTCATTAGAGAACGGTCTTCTTTTGCGGCATAACCTTTAAATAATGGGTTTAAGTCAATTTCAGAATACATCAATCTTGATTTCTTCTCGTTTTCTTTTTCAATAGCTTTAATACCACCTAGGTTTTTTAACCATTCTAAAGTTAACATCGATACGTAAACGGCAAATACAGGAGGGGTATTAAACATACTTCCTTTGCTTATATGTGTTTTGTAATCCATCATTGATGGAATTTTACGAGATACTTTACCTAAGATGTCCTCTTTTATAACCACTAAAGTTGTACCTGCAGGTCCCATATTTTTTTGAGCACCAGCGTATATTAAATCAAATTTAGAAAAATCTAACTGACGCGAAAAGATATCACTACTCATATCACAAACCATCGGTACTGGTGATGTAGGGAAATCCTTCATCTGTGTTCCAAAAATAGTATTGTTAGACGTACAGTGAAAATAATCGTAATCCTCAGGGATATCGTAACCTTTAGGGATGTAATTGTAGTTGGCACTTTTAGACGAACCTACTTCGTAAATATCATCATAGATTTTAGCTTCTTTTATAGCTTTGTCTGCCCAAGTACCAGAATTTAAATAACCTGCTCTTTTTTCTAATAGGTTTAATGCGACCATTAAAAATTGTGTGCTTGCTCCTCCTTGAAGAAATAAAGCTTTGTAACCCTTGCCTTCAAGTCCTAATAATTCTAAAGCTAAAGCTCTAGCATTTTCCATGACGTCCACAAACGGCTTACTACGATGCGAAATTTCTAATAAGGATAAACCGTCATCAAAGTTTAATACAGCTGCTGCTGCTTGTTCCATTACAGACTTTGGTAGTATACATGGTCCTGCGCTAAAATTATGTTTTTTCATGAAAATTATTATTTCATTTCCGAAGCTTCGGAAATATGATTTTATTAATTAAAGAGCTACAAAGGTGCTAATTAATTGGTTATTTAGTGTTATAGAATTGATAATTTTTACTCTATATTTTTAACAAAAATTCAATAGTGTCTTCTCCATCTGCATAATCCCAAAGCTCTGGATTTTGAGTTTCACCAAATTGAATTGTAGTGTCAGTAAAAGAACGTGAAACGACACATTGTATTTTATCGGCGTCTGTTTTTAGTTTTTCTTGTAAAGTTTTACTGTTATCGTAATATTCATAAAACACAGTAGCAATGGGTGAGGCGTAACTTTCATCTTCCTTTATCATTAGGAATCCGTTTTCTAACATGTCAAATTCACTCATTAGATACACTGCTTTATTATAGTCGTAATTGTTAGCGTATTTAGATTCGTTTATAATAGGGTTCCATTTGTATACGGCATTAAAGAAACCTTCAAAATTGTAATCTTTTGGTACAAATATTTTAGAAACATTTCGACAGCCTAAGCCATAGTAAATAAAAATGTCATCAGATAAAGCTTCGAGTTCTTCCTTAGTTTCGTTTCCTGTTAAAACTGCAGCAGAGTTTCTGTTTTTTCTAATAATAGAAGGTTTGTTCTTAAAATAGTATTCAAAATAACGTGCAGTATTATTGCTTCCTGTGGCAATAACAGCATCAAAGTTTTGTAATTTTTCTTCAGTAAATTTTATTTTTCCTTTAAAGTCAGGATTAACAATTTCTAGGTATTTTGCTAAGAAAGGAAGTAAATGTTTGTCGTTAGAAGATTGTTTAACCAATACAGTATGACCCGAAATTAGAACACTTAAAAAATCGTGAAAACCAACCAGCGGAATATTACCTGCCATAATTATAGCTACCGTTTGCGGATTCACAGTTTGAAAATCATACTTTTTTAACCATTGGCTAATGTTTTCTTCTGTTAGGGCCCTCGACCAATTTTTTAAGGTAAAAGCAATATTTTGTTTTGTAAACCAGCCATTATGTTCTTGAGCTAGCTTTAGTTGATGCTTAAAGCCCTCATAAAATAAATCGTTGGCTTGGACATTATCATTTTTTATGCTAATGTTATCTTGAAATTGATTTAAAAATTCGCCTAATTTTACAAAAGCGTTAATTCTATCTTGTAAATCCATAAAGAGTTTGGTTATACGATGTTTTGGCTTTATTTTTGCAATTGCAAATTTAAGCAAACAATACTAAAAAAATTACTATGGCAATTATAATCACAGACGAATGTATAAATTGTGGAGCTTGTGAGCCAGAATGTCCGAATACAGCGATATATGAAGGAGCTGACGATTGGCGTTATGCCGATGGTACAAGTTTAGAAGGAAAATTAGTACTTCCAAATGGTAAAGAAGTTGATTCTGAAGAAACACAAGAACCCATTAGCGATGAAGTTTACTACATTGCTCCAGATAAATGTACGGAGTGTATGGGCTTCCATGAAGAACCTCAGTGTGCTGCAGTTTGCCCTGTAGATTGCTGTGTGCCTGATGAAGACCATGTGGAAACTGAAGAAGAACTTTTAGGGAAGCAACGTTTTATGCACCCTGACGGTCATTAAACTTTAAATATATACCGCTTGTTGGTAGGAATCCTGAGTCTTTGGCTCAGGATTTTTTTATGTTTTAATTTGAGTTAATTTGCTATGTAAGGGGCATATATGTGGTATGTATTTCGATTGAATTCGGTTTTATTTATTTTTTAATTAGATGCTTAAAAATGTGTGTCATATGCGTAAACAGCATGATGCTGTTTTTTTTAGTAAGGACTTTAGGCGGTGTTACTTTTTATTATAAAAAACTAGTGGAGCTAATGCAGCAGCCCTTAAAAACAGTCTGCAGAGCGTTAGGTTTAGAGAGCGATTGCCGGCTGCTTTAGTATCCATAAGCATTTTAAAATGATGCCTCAATTGCTTATGCAACGTTATGACGGGGGTACGTTGTATAGCCGTTTGATTCGCTAGTTCTTAAAATAAAAAACTGGAGAATAGATTACCACTATCTTTAAATATAGAAACACCTAATTATGTGTACCAAAGTACAGCTTAAATTTAATTTTAAACGGACTATAGACGGATTAAAATAGTAGCGATAAAAGGTCACATTTGTTAGCAATGTAAATGTATATAAACCATAGTTAATTATGGGTTTTCCGAAAATTTTGTGTTTTTTTACATGCTAGGTTTCATATATGTACCATTACTCATAATAAAAAAAATATAAAATTAGAGCGCTCAAAATAGTTCTATTTACTACAACACAATAACAAAATGATTATCGAACAAGAACAAAAATTTAAAGAAGTACTTTCTAAAATAGAAACGGAAATTAATGAGCAAAGTTTTTTTAATAAGTTTTTAGAGTTGTATCCTGAAGCTTGGAAAAAACATAAAATGATGTTTTCAACATTTAATAAAAGTAAACAATTTGGACAAAAAATTCCGTTACCAAAACCTGAGGTTTCTTTACGAAAAGAAATTAGGGTGTGGTTACGAAAACAATAAACTTGGAATGATATAAATAGCTATAACAATGCGTCGTATCGCAGCATAAAGTGACTATATTGGTTTCTTGTAGCGTGTTTTGACAAAAAAAGAAATAACTGTTATAAATTTTATATGGCATTGTTATCGTTTTTATTAAATATAGATCTCGATTTAGCTCTAACGAAAGTCTAAAACTTCTGCGTATCTATTCATTTTTCTCTTATGTCTTTTTTAAATTTATCTTTCAATTTAAACTGTGTATAACTGATCGCTGGTCTTTGTGTGTTTAATAAAAATCCTATTGGGTTTTGTATTCTGTTTTTATTGGCTAAATTGGAGGCTTATTCGTGCAATTGGTCTCACTTAAATATATTAAAGGTCATTTAGAGCAACGTTAATAAATACACTTATGAAAAGACCACTACTCATTATATTAACCGCAATTTTAAGTACTCAGTGTTTTTCACAAATTTTATTCGAAAAAGGCTATTTTATTGCTAATAATGATCAAAAAACAGAATGTTTGATTAAAAATATTGATTGGAAAAATAATCCCACAAATATTCAATACAGACTATCGGAAAACGCAAAACAGCTTCAATTAACTATAGCCGATGTCAAGGAATTTGGGATTTATGATTACTCTAAATATGTAAGAAGTACTGTTAATATTGACCGTTCTAGTGAAGACATAGATGATTTAAGTCAAAATAGAAATCCAGATTTTAAAGAAGAAACACTTTTTTTAAAGGTTTTAGTTGAAGGTGCATCTAATTTGTACCAATATGAAGATGGAAATTTGTATCGTTACTTTTATAGCATACAGAATTCTAATAATATTAAGCAGTTGGTTTTTAAAAGCTATAGACTCCCTGGAAATTTAATAAGAGAAAATAATGGATTTAAGCAAGAATTATTGAATGTATTCGACTGTGAGCATATAAAAACTAAGGCTATTGAAAAACTAAGTTATACTAAAGTAGACCTCGTCCATATATTTATTAAATATAATGCGTGCCATAATTCAGAAATTGTAAATTATGACGAAAATCAAAGAAGAGATGTATTAAGTCTAGCTTTGCGATTCGGATTAAATAGTTCTTCATATTCTATGAAAAATACAATGTCGAGCTCTAGAGCCATTGACTTCGATAATCAACTAGGACTTAGAGTCGGATTAGAAGCGCAGCTGCTTTTGCCTTTTAATAAAGACAAATGGGCCCTTATTGTTGAGCCAACCTATCAATATTTTAAATCAGAAAAAGTAGGCTTGTCAACTTCAGATATTAACGTAGATTATACATCAATTGAATTGCCTATTGGTGTAAGATATTATTTCTTTTTAAATGAAAATTCAAAACTATTCATTAATGGTTCATATATCTTAGATATCACAAAAAACTCAAAAATATCCTATGAAACGGGAACAGTATTGGATATTAAAAATTCCTCTAATTTAGGATTTGGCCTAGGGTACAAACAAAATAATAAATATAGTTTAGAATTGAGATATCATACGAGTAGAAACTTGTTAAAATATTATCAAGCGTATCATTCTCATTATGATACATTATCTGTCATATTAGGATATTCACTATTTTAAAAAAACATTAAGTAATGCTGCTTATTGATTTTTTAATTGTTTTATCCTTAAAATTTCTGTGGTTCGTTTTTGTTAACTAAATTAGTTACTTAGCTATGGAATAACAGATGTGAGCTAAAATTAAACTATGGGATACGAGTTACATATTAAACGCGACGAAGAAACTCATAAGATTCATAAAAAGGAGTGGCTAGATTATATGGAATCGGACTCTGAATTTAATCGAATTGAAAGGTTTTCTGCCGCCCTTGGAGATGACGAATTGTTAACTGTTTCTACACCAAATGGTGGCCTTTGGAAATCAGATAAAGGCGCGGTTCCTTTTACCTTGTCTGAAGAATATGGAGAAATAACGGTAAAGCATCCCGAGCATTGGGTTATAGAAAAGATGCTTTCTATTGCCAAGCATCTAAACGCTGTTGTTATTGGTGATGACGGTGAGCTATATGATGAAAACTACCTTAAAGATCCATTTGGAAACCCGTTTGAAAACGAACGTTCAGAAAATGGAAAAAAATGGTGGCAGTTTTGGAAATAAAACTTAGGTTTCAATTTCTTATGTATAGCTAAGGTTCTTAATCTAAAACAACAACCTTATTTAGAATTTAAATAGGGATAAAAATTATGAGAAAATCTGTAATAATTATAATAAGTGTGTTTGTTATGGCAATTGTATGTTTTGCCTTTTTCTTTTGGTTTATAGCTCACTCATCACGTACTGATTTGTCTCAAGATACACGCTTTAAAGATTATTTGAATCGCCCTTTTTTAGTTAAACAGCCATCAGTATTAAAGCGAAGTGCTATTAACTCAAACAGGTTTAGGGATTATTATATAGATGTTTCTTCAGAAGACGTCTTTCAAAATGATAAAACGCTACTTAAAAAGTACCATATAGGTGATACAATAATTTTTACTTCAGCAAAAAAACATTTCAGCTATCATGTTGGTGAAAGCTATTATTTATTAGGTCATGACACTCTCGACTCTGGTGAAATTATAGAATTTGAATACGGTGCTAGCTTTAAATATTCACCCGCTATTTGGGAAAGTCTTGATGCGTTTTTAGAACGAAGAAAGTTAAAAAAGGATTTTCCATAAAACGACTTCTCATTCATCATTCCAAGTTATTTCAAAAAATGATGAATAGAAATTTATTACTTTTATATTTTATCTTCTTGTAATTAACAAGAGCAATTTTATGAAAGCGGAAATTTAAAAGCTAAAGGTAGAGTAGGCGTTTTACTTTTTATTCAGGTATTCCAAAACCGAGTACTTTTAGTAGAAATTTAAATTTAGTTGCTATTTTAGCAACCAACGAAAACTAAATATTAAAGGCATATCTATTTTTAAACCTTTAAACTTAATTATAAAAAAAATAATGAAGCCATTAAAAGATCAAACAGATGCAAAAATAGCAGAGGGACGAAAAGCTAAACCAGACTTTATGGAAGGAGTGGATGCTATTATTAATAAAGCAAAATCTTTTAAACAAGGGGATGATGCCATTAAAATTGGAGAGAAAGCGCCAAATTTTGAATTGCCTAATCCTGAAAATAAAAGCATAGCATTAACAACTTTATTAAATAACGGTCCCGTTGTTATTACATTTTACCGCGGCAGTTGGTGCCCTTACTGCAACTTGCAACTTAGAGCCATGCAAGCTAAATTAAGCGCTATTAAAGCTTTAGGAGCTACTTTAGTTGCTATAAGTCCAGAAGTACCTGATGGAACAATGACCAAAAGTGAAATAAGTCAAATGGAATTTATTGTATTGTCTGATCAAGATGCACAAGTTGCTAAACAATATGGAGTTGCCTGGGAGGTGCCCGAATTTTTAATGGAGCATATGCGCGTAGATCGTCATCTCGACTTAGAACAAATTAATAATGGTAATGGCCGTATATTACCAATTCCGGCCACTTTTGTATTAGGAAGTGATGGTATTGTTAAATGGAGTTATGTCAATGTCGATTATAGAACACGTTCAGAACCGGAGGAGATTATTAAGGCTCTAAAAAACTTATCTTAAGAACTTAGTTTTGGTATAAAGGTATTTAAATTTAGAAAGCATAGAATATTTACTTAGAGAACAACCCATTATGAAATGTAATATAAAAAGTATGAGAATTCTAATTCTAATTTTTTATTTAGGAACACTATCAGCAATTGCTCAACCAAAAATTTTTGATCAAGATTATTATAGTGTAATTAAAAATAGAACTTTAAAATTTAGCCAAGTCGAAGATATGGTCTACATTACAAGTTGTGCAGCGTTTGATCAATGTGAAGCCCTACCCAATTCTGAGCTTGTCGTAGTGAAAGATTCATTAGTCGCTCAAAATGTCAGAAAAGTGTTTTTTAAAAACCCAGATCCTGAGGCATCACCTGATCAGCGTTTTAAAGCGCTTTTTCTTATCGATTATAAAGACGGAAGAAAAGGGATCGGTGAAACCTATGAGCATATCACAGATAAAATTTTAGTTAAGCTTTACCCTAAATCAGAATTAATGCAACTCAAACCCATCGCAGCAATAAGTCCCAGAGAATCTCAAGAAATCCTTTTGGAATTTGACAGATTTAAGATTGATGAAGCAGACCCTAAAAATCACTATATTATAAATTGGGGTGAATTTAATAATCTGATTATCGAGCGCGGGTATAACCCAATTTCAGCAGAAAATGAGGTTATTAAAAAAGCCGAACAATAGGGGTGTTAATATCGTATATCTAAACGTATGACATGTGAGTAGCATTAATTTATGACATGGTTTCTTGTGGAAGTTAATAATTGGTATCCTTAGTCTTTGGCTAAGGATTTTTTGTACTTAAAATTGTCTGAAAATTTTATGCGCAGTTGCTCGAAAATATACCTTTTTCCGTCTTTTATTTTTTCAAAATACCGTAAATTGCAAATGAACTAAACGACATATAAATAAGGTATAGATTTACTTTATTCTTGTACAACCTAATAAAATCTAAGAACAGAATGAGAATGCTTACATTCAATGACAAACGGAACAATTCCACCGAAAAAAAGAAGAGTCCATTTAATTTAAACCTCAAAAACCTTAAAGGGGTGCAATTTCTAATTATAGCAGGTGTGTTAGTAGGGTGTTCTAACCCACCTAAAAAAGGTCCCTATAATGCTTATGAGGCAACTATTTATCAAACATCACAAGCAGGTGATAATCTTAAATTATTATCGAATGCTGTCTCTGATAAAATAACGTCAGAGGGAAGTAAAGTATCTCTAGAACTTTTTCCAGATGAAGAATTTCAAAAATATTATGGTTTTGGTGCTTCCTTTACCGAATCATCAGCGTGGAATTTAGCAACAATTCCTGTAGCATCTCGTAAAGACGTTTTAACTAAACTTTTCAGTCCTACCGATGGTGCAGGGTTCACGCTTACAAGAACTCATATTAACAGTAGTGATTATTCAAATACCCATTACACCTATGTTGAAGCAGGGGATGAGGATCTTTCAACCTTCAGTATTAATGAAGATATGAAAGGATTTTCTGGAGATGAAAATGAGCAAGTCCGTGGAGTAGAATTGGTTGAACCTGGCTATGATCTTATACCGATGATTTTAGAAGCCTCTAAAATTCCTGGTGCTGATTTTAATATTATAGCATCACCATGGAGTCCGCCCTCTTGGATGAAATCTGGTGAGACAGCAGAGATGACCAACGGTTCTTTAATGCCTAAGTACTATGGCCTTTGGGCAGAATACCTATCTAAATATGTTAGCGCTTACAAAGCTCAAGGTATTACTTTATGGGGGTTAACACCACAAAATGAGCCCTTGCATGCTATAGATGCACAATGGGATAGTAATGGGTTTACGCCAGAGCAAGGGCGCGATTTTTTAAGAGATCACCTAGGTCCTCAACTTGTAAAAGATGGTCACCTTAATCTCGATGACTTAGAATCTGGATTACGTGTATTGATTTACGATCATAATAAATCTACAATGAATAATTACGTGAATGCAACCTATGAAGATCCTGAAGCTTCTAAGTATGCTTGGGGAACAGCTTTTCATTGGTACACCAATTCAGAGTTAAAAGCGAACCATTGGTATGCTGATGAAGTCGCTGAATTGCAAAAGAATTGGCCAAACAAGGGAATGATTCATTCTGAGTCTAGTATTGATATTGACGCTAATGACCCAATTGGTCAATATTGGAGAGCTAGTACCGATTATGCAGGTACTTTTGTACCTTTTGAAACTTATGCTTATGATATTATAACAGATTTAAATCATGGCACTCAAGGTTATGTAGAGTGGTGTAGTATTCTAAGTCACAAAGGGCAGCCAAACCCTTATAATAACTATAACAGCGCACCGGTATTAATTAATCCGGAAACCGATGAAGTTATTTACACCCCTCTTTATTATTTATTAAGTCATTTTAGTAAGTTTATCCGTCCAGAAGCTCGTAGAATTGCTTTGAAAGGTGACCAAAAAGAAGGCTTGATTTACACTGCAGCAAAAAATACAGATGGTTCAATTGCCGTTGTTGTTTTTAATAGAAATGATGAAGCACAAGACTTATCGATTAAATTAGATGATAAAATTTTTAGCTCTAAAATTGAACCTAGAGCTGTTCAAACATTACTTTTAAAAAGTAAATAATGTAATTCTAAAAAGAATTTAATAAAATTAAAAAGTGTTCTATGTTTTAAGCATAGAGCACTTTTTTTATAGGTTAGTGTGAAAAAATAATGGTAATTATTTTTTTAGGAATTTTTTTATTTTTAATGGACTGAGTAAGGCTTGATTGATAGGCTAATTTATTGTTATCAATTATTTAACCATTAATTTTTGATATTAATAAAACTTTAAAATTTAGTCAAGTTGAAGATATAATCTACATCTCAGGATATAAAGCGCTTATTAAGTCTAATATAGAGGCTAGAAGTAGTTACGAAACATTAAAAATAATTTCTCTTATAGATGAGAATTATCAAGAAATATTTTTAGATGTACCTTTAAAGATTTAAGATATAGCGCACCTAAAAGAAAATGTTTAATGAAGCTAACAATGTATAAGTTATTGTAATTTTGATAAAGCTATTGCTGCGGTAATTATAAATTTGTAATCATTATTACTAACTTGCACATCGGTTTTTAATGATAAAACCTTCTGCTATAGTAATCGACTTTAGGAGCATTAATTTTTTAAGTATATGACATATCAAGATGATTTTATTGTGTTCTGGGAACAGGTAAAACAAAGTATAGAAGCAGGGACATTTGCCAAATTAACAATGGCAAAAACAATAGGGAAACCTGAGTTAAAAAATATTTTTCTTAGACCTATCAATTCTGATGATGGTTTTAAGGTGATGTTAAAATATAGCTTTAGACCAAGGGAAACAGAAGATATTGCAGAAGAAATGACTTTAGAAGCTGCATTAAAAATAGTACAATCACATTTAAAAAGCTCTTTTTTATCTGTTATATTATTTAGCACAGTAAAGGATGTTACTTTTAAATTAAGTAAGAAAGGTGTCGGTAGTATTACAGAAAGTCATCCTACTTTTAAAAACGTTACTCAGGCCTAGCTTAAGATAAATGTTGTATCTTATAAAACAGATTTTTTATAACATAAATTATTAATGATGGATAAAAACAAACCAAGTAGACCTAAAGTATTATTTTTTGATGTTAATGAGACGCTTTTAGATCTCACCGTTATGAAAAAGAAAGTTGGTGATGCTTTAAATGGCAATGATAGCTTACTTTCTTTGTGGTTTACAACGATGCTGCAATATGCTTTAGTCACCTCAGCAAGTGGTCAATATAAGCCTTTTGGGCATATTGGTGCAGCAGCATTGCAAATGGTGGCTGCTAATAACAATATTGTACTATCAGAAACTGAAGCACAAAATATTGTTGTAAAATCTATGCAAAATTTACCACCACATCCAGAAGTCAAGGAAGCTTTAGCTTTGTTAAAAAAAGAAGGTTATAAATTGGTAGCTCTTACCAACTCATCCAAAGAAAGTTTAGAAAACAAGTTTAAAAATGTAGGTTTAACCTCTTATTTCGATGCCTTATTAAGTATCGAAAGCGTCGGTAAATTTAAACCCTTTTCAGAAACATATCATTGGGCAGCAGCAGAAATGAATGTCAATAATGAAGATTGTATGCTAATTGCAGCACATGGTTGGGATGTTGGCGGAGCGCTTTGGGCTGGCTGGAGAGCCGCATTTGTAAGTCGACCAGGTCAGCAAAAGTTTCCTTTAGCACCTGATACCGAAATAACAGCCTCTGATCTTAATCAAATAGCACAAATTTTAATCACCTATTAAATTGCTTCACAGGTAGTTTGCTTTACAGGCTTAAACAGGTAATTAATCAAATTAAAAATGCAAACACTTCACATTAAAAATATGGTTTGTAACCGTTGCATTACTGCGGTTCATAATATATTGGATGAACATCATTTAAAAGTGACATCTATAGAGTTAGGAGAAGTGATCCTTAATGACACGCTATCTAATCCAGCAAAGATTCAACTTGGTGTTAGTCTTAATCGTTTAGGCTTTGAATTAATAGATTCCAAGAAAAGCCAAATTATAGAGAAGATTAAAAACAGTATTATTCAACTCGTACATTATAAAAATAGCCAACTCGATGTTAACCTTTCAGACTATTTAGTTACAGCATTACATCAAGACTATAGTGCGCTTTCTAATCTATTTTCCGAAGTAGAAGGTATCACCATTGAAAAGTACTTTATTGCTCAAAAAATAGAGAAGGTGAAAGAGTTGTTAGTTTATGATGAATTAAGCCTAAGTGAAATTGCCTTTCAGCTTCATTATTCAAGTGTCGCTTATCTTAGTAGTCAGTTTAAAAAAGTCACAGGGCTTACGCCAAGTCATTTCAAAAAAATTGGTAATGAGAAGCGAAAACCTTTAGATCAGCTCTAAATCTCATAAATCCTTTCCATAATACTATAATAAACTTGTCTGTAGGTTTTCTGAACTTTGTAACATAATAGAAAATGAAAGAAAATATGTCAGACTCTAAATTTATAAAAGTTAGTTTTCCAGTACTTGGAATGACTTGCGCTTCTTGTGCAGTAAGTGCAGAAACTATTGCTCAATCTGTTAAAGGGGTTAATGAAGCTTCCGTTAACTATGCTTCTGCACGATTATCTGTTACTTATAATACTGAAGAAACTAATGCGGAAGCAATTCAAAAAGCAGTACAATCTATAGGTTACGATCTTCTCATAGAAGATAACGATGAGCAACAAGATACCTTAGAAGCTATTAACAAAAAAGCCTATCAACAATTAAAACAAAAAGCGACTTGGGCTGTCCTATTATCCGTTCCTGTGGCCGTGATAGGGATGTTTTTTTTAAATATGCCTTATGCCAATGAAATCATGTTTTTGTTCGCAACACCTGTGGTATTATGGTTTGGACGTGGTTTTTTTAAAAATGCATGGAAACAAGCCAAACATCGTTCGGCTAATATGGATACGCTTGTTGCTTTAAGTACAGGGATCGCCTATCTTTTTAGTGTGGTAAATATGTTATTTCCTGAATTTTGGGAAACACGAGGTTTGGAAGCTCATGTGTATTTTGAAGCAGCATCTGTTATTATCGCTTTTATATTGCTAGGAAAATTAATGGAAGAAAAAGCCAAAGGAAACGCTTCATCTGCTATTAAAAAACTAATGGGTTTACAGCCTAAAACTGTAACGTTAATTTTACCAAATGGCGCAGAACAAAAAACACCTATTGAACAGCTTCAGGTAAACGATATTATATTAGTAAAACCAGGAGGAAAGATTGCTGTAGATGGTACATTGATTTCTGGTGAATCTTATGTCGATGAAAGTATGTTGAGTGGAGAGCCCATACCTGCATTAAAACAGAAAGACGATTTGGTTTTTGCGGGCACTATAAATCAGAAAGGAAGTTTTAGATTTAAAGCCACCAAAGTAGGGAAGGAGACCATGCTATCTCATATTATAAAAATGGTGCAAGATGCACAAGGTAGTAAAGCCCCTGTTCAGAAACTGGTCGATAAAATAGCCTCTATTTTTGTACCTACAGTTATGGGAATTTCAATGCTAACTTTTCTGTTGTGGCTATTTCTAGGAGGTGAAAACGGTATGGTTCAAGGGCTATTAGCAGCCATTACGGTTTTAGTTATTGCCTGTCCATGTGCTTTAGGTTTAGCAACACCAACTGCTATATTGGTGGGGGTTGGTAAAGGAGCAGAACATGGTATACTTATTAAAGATGCTGAAAGTTTAGAGTTAGCAAAGAAAATTGATGCGATTGTTTTAGATAAAACGGGCACGATTACTGAAGGCCAACCTAAAGTTACGGATGTTCAATGGCTGCAAAATGATGCTACTTCATTAGGGATTTTACTTGGCATGGAGCAACAATCAGAGCATCCACTCGCCGATGCTGTGGTTTCTCATTTTAAAGGAAACCCATCGGAAGTTGTTACAGCGTTTAACAGTCTTACCGGTAAAGGTGTAGAAGCAAAGCATCATGCTAAAGCCTATTATGTAGGAAATCAAAAACTTTTAAACGAAAATAAGATTACGATCGACATTCAATTGCAGGCTCAAGCTAATACTTGGAGTGCGGCAGCTAAAACCGTTATTTGGTTTGCTAATAGTGATCGTGCTTTAATGGTGATGGCGATTTCAGATGCTATAAAACCGAGTTCTAAGGCCGCTATTGCAGAACTTCAAGAAATGGGTATTGTTGTTTATATGCTTACAGGAGATAATGAAACGACAGCAAAAGCGATAGCTGAACAAACCGGAATTAAACATTATAAGGCAGAGGTTTTACCACAAGATAAAGCCGAATTTGTAACAGCATTACAAGCCGAAAATAAGGTTGTTGCCATGGTTGGTGATGGGATTAATGACAGTACAGCATTAGCTACAGCAAACGTGAGCATTGCTATGGGAAAAGGGAGTGATATTGCTATGGATGTTGCTAAAATGACGCTTATTTCCTCAGATTTAATGAAGATTCCTCAAGCTATTGCGCTCTCTAAATACACCGTAGCCACTATAAAACAAAACCTATTTTGGGCCTTTATTTATAATGTAATTGGTATTCCTATAGCAGCAGGAATTCTTTACCCTATAAACGGTTTCTTGTTAAACCCTATGATTGCAGGTGCTGCTATGGCTTTAAGTAGTGTTAGCGTAGTGAGTAACAGCTTAAGATTGAAACGAAAAAAGTTAGCAATTAAAAATAACACTAAATTACAGGAAACAGCGTCTTTAGAACACGCCCCCGTTTCGTCTACAAACGCTACTGATATGCATACTTTAAAAACTGAAAAGATGAACACTAAAGCTTTAAAATTCAAAACAAACATTAATTGCGGACACTGTATTGCCACAGTTACCCCTTATTTAGATAAAATAGCTAAAGACCAATGGGAAGTTGATACCGATAATGCGGATAAAATATTAACAGTAAAAACCGATGGAGTTGAAGCAGTCCAGGTGATAACAGCTATAAAAGACGCAGGTTATACCATTGAAGCTTTGTAAAAGGGGATAGGGGTAGCTCTTAGTGATCGGCGTGGCTTCTACCTAGGAAAAACAATATAGAATTTTTATTTTATAAATTAATTACTGCTAATTATATCTATAATGTAAAGAAAAACTAACTTTGCCCACGCATACTGAAGCAGTTTTAGTAGGTCAGATTTAAATATTGAATTTGGCCTTTATGCCTTAATTGATTTATAATATTATGGAAAAGAACGAATTTTTAGAACAACATATATTTACCGGTTTAGAAAACATCAATGATGGTTATGAATCAGAAGTGACACATTATTTTTCGGAAGCAGCATTTGCAACCGTTTTAGAACGAGCAGCACATTTTGGTCTTGGAATCTATGTTATAGAAGCTCGTTTAGAAGGTGCCGTTTTTGGAACATATGGGCACGACAAAGCTAAGAAGAAAGCTACAGACCCCAAATGGTATACGCAAGCCTTATCTGATTTTAAGAAGCGCCAAGCTGATTTGGTTTATGGGGCGACTTATAAAGTTTCTCAAAAACTGTTAGATCGTAACAGTGAGAGTGCATAGTTTCTAAGTTTGCTCTCAAATTAATATCGAAATCCTGAGTCTTTGGCTTGGGATTTTTTTTAGATTATAAACGTGCTTCATATTGGTTTGGTTGGTTCGGAAAGCACACGTAAGCCTTTATGGTGATTACTGTAAAGGTGGCATATCGTTGGTGTATTATGATGTGTTTGTATCTGGTTTGCGCTGATTGGTATGGATTTGGATTTCTTTTACATAAAAAAATGACTTTTACTAAGGCTTTAGTAAAAGTCATTTTTTTAAGGGCTTTATTTTTTAATTCACGCCTAAAAAAGTAAGTCGATCGTCATCTACAGGTATGGAGTAAACTCTCCAGAGGGTATCGTATCCGGCATATTTCCATAATACTTCACCGCTATCCGAAACTTCCCATACTGTTCCGTCTCTACCTTCGGCAATAAGCGTGTTTCCGTTAGGTGTACGTACGGCTCCTCCTAATCCGGAGCTGTATAGTTCTGAATCAGTGAATGACCATACCAATTCTGGTTCGTTATCTTCACCAGCAACAAGTTGATAAGGTGGATTTAATTGGTATTCAAAAACCGCCGATTGGTTATCGTAAATATTGTTAGAAAACACTAACATGTTTCCTGTATCTAACAAATTAGGATAATGTACATCGTTTATGGTGACGTCTCCTACGTTATCGTAAGCTAGTGGGTTACCAAAACGGTACACTAAATCTCCACCTAAATTATAGTTTCCGCCCGTACTTGTTGTTGCTTGGGCTGTAGTTGTGCTGTGGTCTATCACCCATATCTCGCTATAGTTATTAATTGTGAGATAGATAATGTTATTTGTTTCATCTACAGTAATACCATTAGCATGCATGATATCTCCATTGGCTTGCCCACTGTTGTAGTTAATGTCTATTTTGTTAGGGTTGTCTTGTACGGTACCATAATTAAGTTTCGCACTGTCATGATCTTGAATTAAATGATCTGTAGCATGCCATTCCCAAACGATTTCTTGGGTTACAGGATTCATTTCAATGATCGCTTCAGGATAAATGTCTTGACTACCTGAAAATCCCATTTCTGTTGCATCACTAACTAGAAGCTGTTCCCATACGGGGAATATAATATTTCCATTAGCTAAGTAATCTACATCATGATGGGCTGTTTGCGTGGTAGAACTGTAAGACACTTCCCAATCTGTTGTTTGGTCGGCATTTATTTTTTGAAATACACCACCATACCCTCCAAAGGTAATGGCCGCATCGTTGGCTTTTAAACACACTAACATACTACCGTCATCTAATAGACTGGCATCATTGCCTATTGCGGCATCAAAGTCCCAACTAAATATTTCATCACCATCGTGATTAATTATATCTGCACCTTGCCCTGTTTGGTCTACCACCAAAATATAGGTTGAGGTATCTGTTCCTGTTGTAGTATCGGTATCACTACCGTCGCTACTTTCAATATCATCATCATTACATGCTGTAAATAGTGCCATAACGGCTAATAAGGCTAAAGACGTAACGCTAGCTGAATTCATTTTCAATGTGTTTTTCATAGGATCTATTTTTATGTTGTGTATTTAGATGTCGTTTTTAGTAAAAACACGCGCTTGGTTATGAAAATAATGTGGATTTTTATTATAATCAACTTTTAGTTAGTAGGTTGTATGTAGTTTTTTTAGTTTTTTTGTTCTGTTTTGTATCTATTGTGCTAGCTAATTATTGGATAAATTTTGTCACCTTTAATTCTATTGCGATCAAAAAATAGAACCTCTTATTGTTTTAATATTTGAAAAAGTTCTTATAGAAGTCCAAGTCGCCACGTTTTAAAATTAGAATGCAATGCCGTGTTTTGTCTTGTTTGTAAAGTTTCAAAATAGCCGTTAACAAAAGAGATGATTCCTGTAAAAGAACCTTACAAGTTTGTTAATTTATTTGTAGATTTCGTTTGAGAATTAAGGGTAACAATTTATTAACTGTTTTTAATACTTGAGCTCTAGTTTTGTAACGTTTAATGTGCTTAATTTTATGCTATATAAAACAAAAAAAGCGTCGTAAATATATTTTATAAGGGTTAATTGACACTTTAATAAAATAAAGTTATTTTATTATTCTTAAATTTTTAATATTAATTTGCATCTCGTAAGAATATTATTTTAAATCACTTGATTGGGAGGTATATGCCCATCTTGAAACTCTGTAACATGGAAAATACTAAGCTTCACCTTTTGCTTGCTGATGATGATATTGACGATTGCGACTTCTTTACGGAAGCTGTAGATGAAATATCTAGTACCCTTACACTTTCGGTTTTAAATGACGGTGTAGCCCTTATGGATTTTTTATTGGCAGCGGACAACCCTGTTCCTCATCTTGTTTTTTTAGATATTAATATGCCTCGAAAATCGGGGAGCGAATGTTTAGAAGCTATGAAGTCTTCGGTTAAATTAAAGGCTATTCCTGTTGTTATTTATTCTACTTCGTTAGATCGTACGGTTGTTAATCATCTCTATGATTTAGGCGCCCATTATTACATACAAAAGCCCTGTGAATTCACTAATATAAAAAAGGCGATTACTAAAGCCATTTCGCAGGTTACTGCGCTTGAAACGTCAAAGCGTTCGAGAGCTCAATTTATTATTGAACCTTAATTATTGCATGAGTATTAAAGCTGAACAATTTAATTTTTTAGAAGGAGGCGGTGCTGTTGGAGCCCATATTAGAACTAAAGATTGGAGTACTACGTCTTTAGGAGCCCCAGAAACTTGGCCAGAATCTTTAAGGACTATGGTAAGGACTATGTTAGACCATCCTTTTGGAATGTGTATTGCCTGGGGCCCCTCATACACTCAAATTTACAATACGGGTTATCTCCAGTTATTAGATCGCACTAAACACCCTGATGCTTTAGGACGAAGTATAAGAGACACTTTGGAGGAGGTTTGGGATCCTATTGGTACACTGTTGGATAAGGCGATGAAAGGCGAAGCCGCTCGGTTTTCAGATTTTTTGCTGCCTTTAAATCAGAATGGAGACGTTGAAAGTTGCTATTTTGATTTAGCTTTTAGTCCTATTAAGCTAGTCTCTGGAGCCGTTGGAGGTGTCCTAATCACTATTGTTGATGTGCCCCATAAAAGACAGATAGAAGGCGAACAGAAGGCTCATGAAAATGAATTGGAGTTTGTATTGGAAGCCTCTAAACTAGCAACCTACGATTATAACCCGCTCACTAACATATTCACTTGCAACTCCAGATTAAAAGTCTGGTTTGGTTTGCCTGATGAAGCAGAACTAGCACTCAGTGATGCCCTTAATGCCGTTGCTAAAAATGATAAGGAACGCGTTTCTAATGCGATTAAAGACGCCTTAGAATACCGTTCAGGAGGTAATTATGATATCGAATATGCCATTATCAACCCACTCACCTCAAAAGAAACCATTGTTTATGCCAGAGGTCGTGCTTGGTTTAATGCCCATCAAGTAGCCTACCGGTTAACAGGTACCTTAGAAGATGTAACGGATCGAGTTATAGCCCGAAAGAAAATAGAAGAAAGCGAGCGAAATCTACGCCTTATGATTCTTCAGGCACCCGTGGCTATATCTATATTTAGAGATAGTGATTATAAGGTTGAAATTGCGAATAAATACGCTTTAGAATTATGGGGGAAAACAGCAGCAGAGGTTCTTAATATTTCGATTTTTGATGCCATGCCAGAATTAATCTCTCAAGGTATAAAGGAATTGTTAGATGCTGTTTCTGAGACAGGTCGCCGCTACGCGACCTCTGAGCGTCCTCTTCAAATTAAAAGAAAAGGAATTTTAGAGACCATATATATCAATTTTTCTTACGAAGCCCTTTATGATTCTGAATTAAACATTAATGGTATTATGGCCATAGGGTATGATGTTACCTCACAGGTTTTAGCTCGAAAAAAGGTGGAAGAAAGTGAACAAAATATGCGTGCTTTAGTTGATAGTGCACCATTTCCGATAGGGGTTTTTGCAGGGGAGGAAATGCGTATAACGCTTGCTAATCAGTCTATTATGGATGTCTGGGGAAAAGGAAATGATGTGGTTGGAGAATTATTTACCAATATATTACCCGAAGTTGATAACCTGCCTGTTTTTGAGCAAGTGCAACAGGTGCTGCGCACCGGAGTACCATTTCATGCTAAAAATGAATATGCCGATATTTTAACCCACGGCGTACTAAAACGCGGCTATTTTAATTATAATTTCACACCTATTAGAGATGCCGACGGCCATGTTCACTCTGTAATGAATACCGCAGCCGATGTTACCGAATTGAATGAAGCCAAGCAAAAAGTAGAAGAAAGTGAGAAACGCTTTAGAAGTTCTGTAATGCAAGCTCCGTTAGGTATTGTTGTTTTTAGAGGTCCTGAGAATGTTATAGAAATGGCCAATGCTAGTTATTTGCAAATTATAGATAAAACAGAAACAGAATTTGTAGGGAAACCACTTTTTGAAAGTTTGCCAGAAGTTGAAGAAGCTATAGCTCCTATTATAGCCGCTATTTATGATACCGGAAATGATTTTTATGGTTATGAGTTTCCAATAGGGTTAACGCGTAAAGGGAAAACAAAAGTTAGCTATTTTAACTTTGTTTACCATCCGTTAAAGGAAAATAACGTTATTACAGGTATTATGGTTGTTGCTACAGAAGTCACAGCTACTGTAAAAGCGAAGCATCTTATAGAAGAAAATGAAGAGAAATTAAAACTTGTTATAGAAGCTAGTGAGCTAGGAATTTGGGATTTGAATCTTAGAACTCAGGCGATGGAGGCATCGGATCGTTGTTATGATATTTTAGGTTTTTCTGATGGCAATGCCTTAACACAAGAAAAGTTAATTTCTTTTGTACACCCTGATGATGTAGATCTTAGAGAAAAGGCTTTTGAAAAAGCGTTTATATCGGGTGTATTACATTACCAAGTTCGGATAATAGGAGAAGATCAAGTGCTGCGTTGGAAAGATGTAAAAGGCAAAGTTTTTTATGATGCTGATAATGTGCCAGAACGTATGCTTGGTACAGTTAGAGATATTACAGAAGAACGAAACTTTCATCAGCAGTTATTAGATCGTGAAGAGAAGTTTAGGCTTTTGGCAGATTCTATGCCGCAATTTATTTGGACCTCAGATCCGGAGGGGCATCTTAATTATTTTAATCAATCGGTTTTTGATTTTTCAGGATTGACTTTAGAGCAGATAGAAAAAGATGGTTGGTTACAAATGATACACCCCGATGATAGCGCCGAAAATATACGGGTGTGGAATGAGACCATTAACTTGGGCAAGGATTTTTTATTAGAACATCGTTTCCGTAAGCATGATGGAGAATACCGTTGGCAGTTAAGCCGTGCTATCCCTCAGAAGGATGCTAATGGAGTTATTAAAATGTGGGTAGGTACCAGTACCGACATTCAAGAACAAAAAGAATCTACAACCAAGCTTGAAAATATGGTGCAGCAGCGTACTAACGAGTTGCAACAAAAGAATGTAGATTTGGAAAAAATGAATAAAGAGTTGCAGTCTTTCGTCTATATCTCTAGTCATGATTTGCAAGAACCTTTGCGAAAGATTCAGACCTTTGCCTCGCGCATAAAAGAAAAGGAGTTAGATCGTTTATCTGATAGTGGTAGGAATTATTTTTCTAGAATGCAGGTGTCCGCTTCTAGGATGCAAAATTTAATACAAGATTTAATAGCTTATTCTAGAACCAATCCTCAGGTGAGCACTTTTGATGTTTATAGTCTTGAAGCGATTATTGATGATGCTAAAGAAACGCTAAGCGAAGAGCTGGAAGATAACGAGGTGTTCTTTGAGCTTGAGGATATTTGTGATGTTAACATTATTGTTGTGCAGTTTCAGCAGGTGATTTTAAACTTGATTAGTAATTCTATTAAATTCTCTAAAGGAGATGTCCCCGTACATATAAAGATTAGTTGCGACATCTTAAAAGGAAAAGATACTGGTATTGCATCTTTAAAACCAGATTCTAACTATTGCCATATACGTTTTTCTGATAATGGTATTGGTTTTGAACAAGAATACCACGAAAGGATTTTTGAAGTTTTTCAACGTCTACATACTAGAGAAGATTATTCGGGTACAGGTATTGGTTTGGCTATTGTAAAACGTATTATAGAAAACCATGAAGGCTTTATTAGTGCTAAGAGTGGGTTAGGAGAAGGAGCTGTTTTTAATATTTATATTCCTGCGCCTTAATTATAAGCTTATAAATTATGATGTTTTATTATGTAAGAATACGCCAACTTATAAATTCATATAGAAAGCCTGAGCCTGTGGCATGAGAAATTTTGAACCCAAAATCATTTCAAAAAATATAATTCAAACTATTCTATGAATTAACTACATTTGCACTCGCAAAATTTGCGATAATTAATTAACAAGATTCCCTAATTTAGGGAATGAAAAACAAGTTTTTCGATGAAAGCAGGAATCGTAGGATTACCAAACGTAGGAAAGTCAACCTTATTTAACTGTTTATCTAATGCCAAAGCGCAGAGTGCTAACTTTCCGTTTTGTACTATAGAACCTAATATTGGTGTGGTAAATGTGCCAGATCCAAGATTAGAGAAATTAGAAGAATTGGTAAACCCGGAGCGTGTTATGCCAGCAACTGTAGAGATTGTTGATATTGCAGGTTTAGTAAAAGGAGCTTCTAAAGGTGAAGGTTTAGGGAATCAGTTTTTAGCTAACATTAGAGAAACCGATGCTATTTTGCATGTATTGCGTTGTTTTGATGATCCTAACATTATTCATGTTGATGGTTCTGTAGACCCTATTAGAGATAAGGAAACTATTGATATGGAATTACAGTTAAAAGATTTAGATACTGTAGATAAAAAATTAGATAAAGTAAAGCGTGCTGCAAAAACTGGTAATAAAGAAGCGCAAAAAGAAGAAGCAGTACTTTTAAAAATAAAAGAAAACTTAGAAGCAGGAGTCTCTATAAGAGCTTTAGAATTTTCTGAAGAAGATTATGAAGATTTCGTTGTGCCTTCTCAGTTTATTACCGATAAGCCTGTTATGTATGTTTGTAATGTGGATGAAAGCGCTGCAACTACAGGAAATGCTTATGTAGATAAAGTAAAAGACGCTGTAAAAGACGAAAACGCTGAGGTTTTAGTGTTGGCTGTTGGTACAGAAGCAGATATTAACGAATTAGACGATTATGAAGAGCGCCAGATGTTTTTATCTGATATTGGTTTGGAAGAGCCAGGTTCTGCGAAGTTGATTCGTTCGGCATACAAATTATTAAATCAGCAAACGTATTTTACGGCTGGAGTAAAAGAGGTACGTGCTTGGACAGTAAATGTTGGTGCAACAGGCCCTCAGGCCGCAGGAGTTATTCATACGGATTTTGAAAAAGGTTTTATTAGAGCAGAGGTTATCGCTTACAATGATTTTGTAGAATTTGGAAGTGAAGCTAAAGTGAAAGAAGCTGGTAAAATGCGTGTAGAAGGAAAGAACTACGTGGTAAAAGATGGTGATGTTATGCATTTCTTATTTAACGTTTAGGTTATTTTTGGCTGCCCGTTTGTAGCTGATTTTTAAATATATAAATGTGTATTTGTAATCGTTTTTCTATTATGGATATACATTTTTTTTTAGTATTTATTGAGTTTAAAAAGTGTAGTTAACGCTAAATCCTTGGTAAGTATCACCAAAGCGTGTTTGGCCCATAACAGGTGAAAACCCAAATTTGGCATCATCCTTACGTTTGTGTAATTCTGGAATATAATAGCCCGCAAGTGCGCCTAGTGTATAGCCTAATAAAACATCGGTTAAAAAGTGTTCACCAGCCTCTAATCTTAAATAACCAACGGCGGCGGGCAATACTATAGCACCAGCCCAAACGTATGGGATTCCCGCAGAATCTGGATTAAAATCTTGAAATGCTTTTGCTGTAAAAAATGTCGCTGTCGCTGTCGCTGCTACATGTCCAGAGTAAAAAGAACGTTGTCCGTTTTTAGACAAGCGTTTAAAATCTGAGTTGTCAGTATCATAAACATAAGGACGCGAACGGTTGGCTAATCCAGCAGTAATGGTATAAAGCGCACCAGTTGTAGCCATACTTTCTAAATAAATTCCTAACACTTGAGCGGTATGGTCATTTACTTCATCATCTAAAAGTAAGACCAATGGCGCTGCAAATGAGAGCGCAAAAGGTATGTCGCTTAGTGCTCTGGCATTATCAGAGTTGTTACCAGCAGCCCAACGGTCTAATCCGTTAATATTGTTTTGATTGTTAACTATATTTGTGAGTTCTGTTTGGGTTAGATCGTCTTTATTTTTAATGATAGACAATCCGTAAGCACTTGCTCCAAGCGCTGATACTGTCCATATACCATCTCGTGTCCATTTCCATTCGTATGGGGACACCGATTTTTGCTGTGCCATTACTGGAAGGTTTAAGAGTGCTATAATTAATGTTATGACAAATATTTTCATGGTCTTGTTTCTTACAGGTTTTTTACAAAATTATCAGTTGCAATAGATTTGATTTGTTCATAAGAATTGAATGTTGACCCGTTTACCGAGATTGTAGTGTGCATACAGTTATTAAAGCTATTTTGTTAATTACTTTAGTACTCTATTATTTCATTTTTTAAGGTATAGTATTATATTAGCCCTTCATCTTAACACTTGCCCAACTCTATGTCAGAACAGACGGATTATACTGAAGATAACATACGCTCACTCGATTGGAAAGAACACATCCGAATGCGACCAGGTATGTATATCGGAAAGTTAGGAGATGGATCCTCTCCTGATGATGGTATTTACATTTTACTAAAAGAAGTCTTAGATAACTCCATTGACGAATATGTGATGGGAGCAGGAAAGACGATTGAAATTTCTATTCAAGGAGAACGCGTTATTGTCCGTGATTACGGACGTGGTATTCCTTTAGGGAAAGTCGTAGATGTGGTATCTAAAATGAATACGGGAGGTAAGTATGATTCTAAAGCCTTTAAAAAATCGGTAGGTTTAAATGGTGTCGGTACCAAAGCGGTAAATGCACTCTCTTCTTATTTTAGAGTTGAGTCTACCAGAGATAATAAATCCGCCTCAGCAGAATTTAATCAAGGAAATCTTACCAATCAAGATCTTTTAGAAGATACCTCTCGAAGAAAAGGAACGAAAGTGTCTTTTATTCCTGATGAAATTATATTTAAAAATTACAAGTATCGTAGCGAGTATGTTGTTAAGATGCTTAAAAATTATGTTTATTTAAATCCGGGATTGACGATTGTTTTTAACGGTGAAAAGTTTTATAGTGAAAACGGTTTAAAGGATTTGTTATCTGAGAATATTAAGGATACTGATATGTTGTATCCAATTATTCATCTTAAGGGTAATGATATTGAAATTGCCATAACACATAGTAAAACACAATATAGTGAAGAGTATCATTCTTTTGTAAATGGGCAAAACACGACTCAGGGTGGAACGCACTTAGCAGCCTATAGAGAATCTATAGTAAAAACCATTAGAGAATTTTATGGTAAAAACTATGAAGCATCAGATGTTAGGAAATCAGTAGTAACGGCGATTGCCATTAAAGTTATGGAACCTGTTTTTGAGAGTCAGACCAAAACAAAATTAGGTTCTACAGATATGGGAGGCGAATTGCCAACGGTAAGAACTTATATTAATGATTTTGTAAAAACCTATTTAGATAATTTTTTACACAAGAATCCGGATTCTGCTGAAAAGCTTCAACGTAAAATTCTGCAAGCAGAACGCGAACGTAAGGAATTATCCGGAATTCGAAAATTAGCAAAAGATAGAGCCAAAAAAGCCAGTTTACATAATAAGAAATTACGCGATTGCCGTGTACATTTTGGAGATATAAAGCATGATCGAAATTTAGAATCGACTTTATTTATTACCGAGGGAGATTCTGCATCAGGTAGTATTACAAAGTCGCGCGATGTAAATACGCAAGCTGTTTTTAGTTTAAAAGGAAAGCCTTTAAATTGTTATGGATTAAGTAAAAAGATTGTTTATGAAAATGAAGAATTTAATTTACTTCAAGCCGCTTTAAATATAGAAGAGTCTTTAGAAGACTTACGTTATAACAATGTAGTAATTGCAACTGATGCCGATGTCGATGGTATGCATATTCGTTTATTGTTGATAACGTTTTTCTTGCAATTCTTTCCTGAAGTCATAAAAGATGGACATTTGTATATTTTGCAAACCCCATTATTTAGAGTTCGAAATAAAAAAGAAACCATCTATTGTTATTCTGAAGAAGAACGACGCGATGCGATGGAAAAACTAAAACCAAAACCAGAGATTACTCGATTTAAAGGTTTGGGTGAAATTTCGCCAGATGAGTTTGTCCACTTTATAGGAGAAGACATTCGTTTAGATCCTGTGATGTTAGATAAAGATATGTCCATTGAAGAATTGTTATCTTTCTATATGGGAAAAAATACACCAACACGTCAAGAATTTATAATTGACAATCTTAAAGTTGAATTAGATGTTGTTGAAGATGCTTTATGAGAACAGATAATAGGGAAATAAAAAACACTATCATTTCTATCTATTTTATAATATTAGTCGTGGCTATTTTATTAGCAACTATTTTTAAGTCTTATCATTTAGTAGAAGGAAGTTCTTTGTATGTTCTATTGGGTTTATTAATAGCTGTGGTTATTGTACATTTTGTAGCGCGTTTTTTTGAATATGATAGTGATGGAGCCAATGTTATTATTACCAATAGTGGATTGATATTAAATGATTATTTTAATTATCGAGAAAATAAAGTTGAAGTCGCTAGAAATAAATTAACAGGTTATAAGATTGTTAATTATTATTTATATAAGAGTCTAATTGTTTATACTACAAATAGTAAGGGGCAAGTTTCAAAGGAGCGCTTTAATATTACACTTTTGAAACGTAAAAAAGTAAGATACGTAAGGCAGTCTTTAAAAAAGATTATAAAAGAAAATAAATCGCACAAATTAGGATAGATGGCAGAAGAAGAACATGAAGAATTTATAAATGAGGATACCGGTAATCAGGAGACTATTACCAAAGTTACCGGAATGTATAAAGAATGGTTTTTAGACTATGCTTCTTATGTTATTTTAGAACGAGCAGTTCCGGCAATTGAAGATGGTTTTAAGCCTGTTCAACGCCGTATCATGCATTCTATGAAGGATTTAGATGATGGTCGCTACAATAAGGTGGCGAATATTGTTGGTCATACTATGCAATATCACCCTCACGGTGATGCAAGTATTGCAGATGCTATGGTGCAGATTGGTCAGAAAGATTTATTAATTGATACCCAAGGAAACTGGGGGAATATATTAACAGGAGATCGTGCTGCAGCATCACGTTATATTGAAGCCCGACTTTCTAAGTTTGCTATGGATGTGGTTTATAATCCTAAAATTACAGAATGGCAATCTTCTTATGACGGTCGTAGAAAAGAACCTATTAATTTACCCGTAATGTTTCCGCTGTTGTTAGCTCAAGGTGGTGAAGGTATTGCTGTTGGTTTGTCTACAAAAATATTACCTCATAATTTTATAGAACTGATTGATGCCTCTGTGAAGCATTTAAAAGGAAAACGTTTTACGATCTTACCCGATTTTCCGACAGCAGGTATTGCCGATTTTACTAATTACAATGATGGTTTACGTGGCGGGAAAGTAAGAGTGCGGGCTTTAGTCTCTCAACGTGATAAAAACACTTTGGTTATTACAGAGATTCCATTTGGTACTACGACCACTTCGCTTATAGATTCTATTTTAAAAGCGAATGACAAAGGTAAAATAAAAATAAAAAAGATTGAAGACAATACAGCTGCTAAAGTTGAAATCTTAATTCACTTGCCTGCTGGATTGTCACCAGATAAAACTATTGATGCTCTTTTTGCATTTACAAGCTGTGAAACTTCAATTTCACCATTAGGTTGTGTTATTGAAGATAACAAACCTTATTTTGTAGGAGTCACTGAAATGTTGCGTCGTTCTACAGATAATACAGTTCAACTTTTAAAAAGTGAGTTAGAAATAAAATTAAGCGAATTTCAAGAACAGTGGCATTTTGCATCTTTGGAGCGTATTTTTATTGATAAGAGAATTTACCGTGATATTGAGGAAGAGGAAACTTGGGATGGAGTTATTGCGGCAATTGATCGCGGACTTCAGCCGCACATCAAACATTTAAAACGTGAGATAACTGTTGAGGATATTACGCGTTTAACTGAAATAAGAATTAAACGTATTTCAAAATTTGATATTGATAAAGCGCAACAAAAGATTGATGCTTTAGAAGATCAGATCGCTGAAGTAAAACATCACTTAGAGCACTTAATCGATTATGCTATAGCGTTTTTTGAGCGTTTAAGAAAAGATTACGGTGAAGGAAAGGAGCGTAAAACTGAAATCAGAATCTTTGATGATGTTGATGCTACTAAGGTTGTGATAAGAAACACAAAGCTTTATGTAAATAGAGCAGAAGGTTTTATTGGAACCTCATTAAAGCGTGACGAATATGTTTGTGACTGTAGTGATATCGATGATATTATTGTATTTACAAATCAAGGTACTATGATGGTGACCAAAGTAGATTCTAAAACCTTTATTGGTAAGAATATTATTCATGTTGCTGTTTTTAAGAAAAAAGATAAGCGTACCATTTATAACCTCATTTACCGTGATGGCAAAACAGGACCTTCTTATGTAAAACGATTTGCAGTAACAAGTATGACGCGGGATCGTGAATACGATTTAACGAATGGAACCAAAGGTTCTGCGTTATGGTATTTTTCAGCGAACCCTAATGGAGAAGCCGAAGTTGTAACTATAATGTTACGCCAAGTTGGTAGTATAAAGAAGTTGAAATGGGATTTGGATTTTGCTGATGTTCTTATAAAAGGTAGGGTTTCAAAAGGGAATACCGTCACAAAATATGCAATAAAACGTGTTGAGCTGAAAGAAAAAGGAGTTTCGACGTTGAAGCCACGAAAAATTTGGTTCGATGATACGGTTCGTCGTTTAAATGTGGATGGAAGAGGTGAATTAATTGGTGAGTTTAGAGGAGAAGATCGATTGCTGATTATTAATCAATCTGGTATTGTCAAAACCATTACACCAGAGTTGACAGCGCATTTTGATAATGACATGATTGTTATGGAAAAATGGGTTCCCAAAAAGCCGATTTCAGTAATTTATTACGATGGAGAAAAAGAGCGGTATTATGTAAAACGATTTATAGTTGAGCATGAAGGTCGGGAAGAAGATTTTATTTCTGACCATCCCGATTCTCAGATAGAGATTGTTTCTACTGATTGGCGTCCAATTGCGGAGGTTGAATTTACAAAAGAACGTAGTAAAGAACGTAAGCCAAACCTAGAAGTTAACCTTGAAGAATTTATTTCAGTAAAAGGGATTACTGCCTTAGGTAATCAGTTAACTAGAGATAAAATAAACCAAGTTAACTTGCTAGAATCGTTGCCTTATGAGTTAGAAGATTCTGAAGAAGCGGTAACGGTTGTTGATACGGAAAGCTCAAAATCTCCCAGCGGTTCAGAGTCTCAAGCTGATAATGAAGACCAAGCTGATAATGAAGACCAAGGGGATCAAAGTCAAGGTTCCTTATTTTAATCTTATTAATTATTTTCCTTATAAAAAAAGCTGAAGTGATAGAAATCACTTCAGCTTTTTTTATAATTAAAAACCCACTTCCTTGTTGTTCTAGATCTTGTAGGTTTTAATTGACTCTTCTTGCTGTACCTTTTTCTACGCGAGAAGGTCTATTAGCTCTCTTTATAGCGCGTTTGTACTCGAAAGTATATGAATCTTCAGATGTAGAAAGAATCTTCATGTGGATCGCTTCTTTTTCAGCATTACTTGTTGGGTGTAGTTTTTTTAAAATAAACTCACAGTCGTTAATCCATCTTACAGAAGAAGAATCTTCAACTCCTTCATGGTAATCTATATTAAGGTCTTCTGTTCTCTTGAATCGGCTTGTTCGCTCAGTACCGTCTATGGTGTAACTAAACTCAAAAGTTCCTGTTTTAAAATCAGAACAATTACGTTCTGCTGTGTAGCAGCTGGTTAATAAACATAGGGCGAGTATAGGTAAGAGTAGTTTCATAATAATCTTTTGACAAAGATAATCAATAGCTCAATTAAAATTAAGGCTTATAGCTCTTAAAAGTTCCATTATTATAAAAGATGACTATTTTTTCTATTTCAGAATCTAAACCTAGATTCTGATTGTAATTTGGTGTTGGCTCATTGTGTCTGGTTTCGGTTTCTTGTTTGTGAATTTCGGGAGGTAGTTTAAGATTTGGAGTCGCTGGTGTTATTGGTTCTTGTGTTTTAGGTATTGGCGCTTGGGGAGTGTTAGGGTGGTATGGAAATGTTCCTTTGCCATTTAAGAGCCAGTATAATTCTACCTCAGGATATGTGTCTAAAACTTTCATAACAAAGTCTAAACTTGGTTTATTTCTTCCAGATAAAATGTGAGAAATACTAGAGCGTTGTACACCTATTTTTTCGGCAAAACTAGATGCGGATTCGTTGTAAAAATCTATAACTTTTTGTAAACGTTTTGTAAATTCTTCAGTGTTTATCATTGTAAACAATTTGTAGTATTAGTCGCTTGCACAAATGTAAACAATATGATTAATATATCCTAAGTAAAGAGTTTCTTTAGTAATTAACTATTAAAGTCTTTGTTCTGTTAACACCTTAAATCAACTGATATATAATGTTTTAAGTGCAATTTATTAAAAACTAATAAGATTTAGAATCTACCTGTTATATTGATGGCGTATAGAAAGTATTAGGTGTTTACGAATGTAACTTGTCGATTGAAATCAGTTGTTTACAATTGTAAATAGTTAAATGATTACATTTGTAACCAACAAAATAGTCCTATGAAATTAGATCTTTTAAACACCTTGTATACTGAAGTAAAAACACCAGAATTGCATGGTCGTTACATTACTAATTCTCATATAGAACCTTGTTTAGATAAGCTCTTAAAACCAATAAAAAAGACCTTAGGTTATTCTGTAGAAAACCGACCAATTTATAGTTTAACCTATGGACATGGTGCAATTAAAGTTCTATTATGGTCACAGATGCACGGTAATGAATCTACCTCTACTAAAGCACTGTTTGATTGTTTTAATCTTTTTGAAACTGGCAATAAAACAGCTGAACGTCTTTTAGAGCACTGTACTTTGGTTGTTATCCCTATATTAAACCCCGACGGTGCAGAGCGTTACACGCGTTTAAATGCTAATTTAGTGGACTTAAATAGGGATGCTCAAGACCTTACTCAACCCGAAAGCGAAATACTTCGACAAGCTTACTATATAGAGAAGCCCGATTATTGTTTTAATCTTCATGGTCAACGCACATTGTTTAGTGCTGGTGAAACAAACCATGTAGCTACATTATCGTTTTTGTCACCAGCGCAAGACTCAGAGCGCACGCTCACAGCCAATAGGAAGGCTGCTATGGTTATAATAGCTGAAATCAATAGATTATTACAGGACGAAATTCCTAATGGGATAGGGCGCTATGATGATGGCTTTAATTTAAATTGCGTAGGAGATACCTTTCAGAATTTTGGTGTTCCTACACTTTTATATGAAGCCGGCCATTATGCCAATGATTACGACAGAGAAGAGGTGAGAAGATTGATGTTTATTGCCATTCTTAAAGGTCTAGATGTTCTTATTGATAACGTTGAGCCAGAAAACTATAAATCTTATTTTTCCATTCCTGAAAACGGTAAGCTTTTTAACGATATTATAATCAGAAATGTGAAACGATCTGATATGGGGGCGCTTGTTGATGTGGCTATTCAGTATAAAGAAGTGTTGATTTCTAGTGAATTACGGTTTGTTCCTGTTGTTGATGCCATAACTGAGTTAAGCCCTAAATTTGGACATAAGGAAATAGATGCAAATGGTTCTACGGTAACAACATTAGACCATTCTGACTTAATACTAGGTTCCGAAATCGTTTTCGTAATGATAGATAATGAAGAAATCTCATTAAAACCTTAAAAATATTCATTTAAAATGAGTATTCGTTAAGTTAAATGTCTTAATTTTGCATTTACTTTAAATATTATAAGATTATGGCAAAATTTAAATTAGATGAGGTTGATCACCAAATTCTAGATATGTTGATTGATAATACACGTATTCCTTTTACAGATATAGCAAAAAAATTACTGATTTCTGCAGGGACAGTTCACGTTCGTGTAAAGAAAATGGAAGAAGCAGGTATTATTATGGGGTCTTCTTTAACCTTAAATTACCAAAAGCTAGATTACTCTTTTATAGCTTATGTTGGAGTTTTTCTTCAAAACACATCACAAACTAAGTTTGTTTTAGAACGCATTTCAGAAATTCCTTACGTAACAGTTGCACATATTACTACAGGTAAATTTAATATTTTTTGTAAGATCAGAGCCAAAGACACTATGCATGCCAAAGATATTATCTTTCTATTGGATGATATTGATGGTGTTTATAGAACAGAGACTATGATTTCTTTAGAAGAGAGTCTTAATGATAAAAAACGATTGATGCATACCATTTTTAATGAATTGTAAGCATTATAATATAAATTAATTAAACAAGCCCTTGGTTATTATAACTTGGGGTTTTTTTTTATAACATAGGCTAATGAATTTAAATACATCCGAATACAATGCGTTTTATCAGGTATACATCGATAAAACGAATAAAGAATTGAGTATTATTGAGGGCTTGAAGCAACAATTAGATGCCGTTGTTCTATTTTATCTCAGTATTGCTGAAGAAAAGCATAATTATGCTTATGCCGAGGGAAAATGGAGTGTTAAAGATGTATTATTACATATCATAGACACCGAACGTATTTTAGCTTACAGAGCAATGAGGATAGCTAGGCAAGATAAGACGCCTCTAGTGGGGTTTGAGCAAGATGACTATGTTCAACATGGTTTTGCTAAAAAACGATCTATGGAAAGCTTAATTGAAGAATATAAATCTGTTAGATTTGCTACAATTACCTTATTTGCCTCTTTAAATGCTGATGCATTATTCTCTATAGGTGAGGCTTCTGGTTTTCCGATATCAGTTAGAGCTTTAGGTTATATTATTTTAGGTCATGAACAGCATCACAACCTAATTATAAAAGCGCGTTATCTTTAATTGTTATAATAGTCAAAAGCTTCTGAGATTTGCTTATTGGTAGCTACGCAATCAATTTTAGGTTGTCCTATAGCTTCAAGAAGTACAAATTTTACCACACCATGACTATTTTTCTTGTCGTATTTTAATAATTCGACAATTTGTAATTGATCCGTTTTAGTAATTTCAACTTTAGAAAACGTTTTTAGAATGCCTTCATTGATGATTTCTAATTCATTATCACTTAAGTCACAAACTTTAGTCGCTAGGTAAGCTTCTAAAATCATACCTATTGCAATCGCTTCTCCGTGTAGAAGTGTTGTTTTTTCATCATTTTCTAGAAAGTAACTCTCTATAGCGTGACCTAGAGTATGTCCGAAATTCAATATTTTTCTTAGGCCTTGCTCTGTAGGATCAGACGTTACAACATCATTTTTAATAATTACCGACTGGTGAATTAAATTATCTAAATCAGAAATATCTAATTTTTCAAGATGTGTTAACGTATTCCAATACTTTTCATCATAGATTAATCCGTGTTTTAGCATTTCTGCAAATCCAGAAACCATTTCATTTTGCGGTAATGTATCTAAAAATGAAGTATCTATACCAACCATTTTACCTTCAGTAATTACACCAACCTGATTTTTTAAAACTCCTAAATCAACGCCTGTTTTACCCCCAACGGAAGCATCAACCATGGCTAACAAGGATGTAGGTATGTTAATGTATGGAATACCTCTCATGTACGTACTTGCTACAAACCCCCCTAAATCGGTAACCACTCCGCCCCCTAAATTAATTAATAAGCTTTTACGATCTGCGTTATATTCTGATAATGCTTCCCAAACCCCTTTACAAATGTCAATTGTTTTATGTTCTTCACCGTTAGGCATTTCCATAACTTCAATTACGATATCTCCAGACTCTAACCGTTCTAAAAATTTGGGTAAACAATAGTCATGCGTATTGGTATCAACTAAAACAAATATTTTAGAAGGTTCAGTTGTTTTTATATAAGTGTTAAGTTCTGTGTAAACATCAGAATTAAAGTATACAATGGCGTCTTTTGTGGTGATAGAATTCATAATAAAAATTATAATCAGTAATAAGATGTGAAAATACTTCCTTTTTAGAAAAAAAAGTAAAACTATAATAAATATATTTGCAATAATATATTCTTTAGCTAATGATAGATCGTTCACTTTTTGAGAACACCAGTACGGCTTTTACTTTGAAATCTGATTCAGAATTAGATCGTGCTTATTTTTTATTTAAAATGATTTCTTCTGAACCTTTGGTTCGTATTGGTACAATGGCAACTAATTTTGCGTTGAAAGCACATTTGCCAGTAGAAAAATTGATACGAGCTACCGTGTTTGATCATTTTTGTGGTGGTGTTAATGAGGAAGATTGTTTACCTGTAATTGATAAATTGTATACCGAAGGCGTGAGCTCGGTATTAGATTATTCGGTAGAAGGAAAAGCAGAAGAGAATCAGTTTGATAATGCTTTAGAGAAAATACTTAAGATTATAAATTTCTGTGACGCTAGAGAAGCGATGCCAATTGTGGTTTTTAAACCATCTGGTTTTGGTCGTTTTATATTGTATCAGAAAAAAACAGAAGGAGTAGCTTTAACTGAATTAGAACAAGCTGAATGGGGTCGAATTGTAGATAGGTTTGATGCGGTTTGTAAATTAGCAAAGTCTAAAGATGTTGAAGTTTTAATTGATGGAGAGGAAAGTTGGATGCAAGATGCAGCTGATGATTTGGTTGAAGAAATGATGCGTCGTTACAATAAGGATGTTACTATAGTTTATAATACACTTCAATTATATCGTTGGGATCGTTTTGATTATTTAAAGCAATTACATGAGCGTGCTAATGAAGGTGGTTTTAAAATTGGAATGAAGATTGTGCGTGGTGCTTACATGGAAAAAGAACGAGAAAGAGCCTTAGAAAAAGGCTATGATTCTCCAATATGTGAAAGTAAAAAAGTGACTGATGATAATTTTAATGGCACTTTAAACTACATACTTACGAATTTAGATAAAATTTCTGTTTTTATAGGTACACATAATGAAGCAAGTTGTTATTTAGCAATGGAGCTTATGGAGAGTTTAAGTATTTCTAAGCAAGATAATAATGTTTGGTTTGGTCAGCTGTTTGGTATGAGTGATCATATCAGTTTTAATTTGGCGGCACAAGGTTATAATGTTGCTAAGTACATTCCTTTTGGACCGGTAAAGGATGTGATGCCGTATTTAATTAGAAGAGCAGAGGAGAATACCTCTGTATCTGGCCAGACGAGTAGAGAATTAACCTTATTGAAAGCAGAAAAAAAGAGACGTAAAGCGTAATTGCATTATTTTTATTGATAAAATAAAAAAAGCCACTATTATTTATATAGTGGCTTTTTTTTTTTATGTTTAAATATGCGTATCGTTTCTAAAGATGACTAAGCTTTGCCAAATTTATACCATTTTTTATTTTTTCCTGGATTGTTGCCATAACCATAGCCGTAACCATAACCTTTTTTGTTAAAATCGGTGCCGTTTAGAAGTAAATTCATATTTGGTAATCTATGATCGTCATAAAGTGGTTTAGCTACTGCAGCCAATTGTCTTTTGTCTACATTATTAGCGCTAACTACATAGATAAACATATCTGCGAATTTAGAAATTAGTAAAGTATCACTTACTAATCCTACGGCAGATGTATCTACAATAATGTATTCATATTTATTTTCAAAATAATCGAATAATTCTTGAACTCTATCACTCATTAATAATTCAGAAGGGTTAGGGGGTATTGTCCCCGAAGAAATAACATCTAGGTAAGTGTTTGTTTTTAGTTTATTAACTATAGCTTCTGGTTTAATTGATTTATTGGCTATAAAGTCTGATAACCCAATTTGAGATGTTGGTTTCTCATTAAGGTATTTCATTATTTTAGGTACTCTAATATCCATTTCAATTAATAAAACAGATTTTTCTGAAAAAGAAATAGACGTTGCTAAATTTGTGCTTGTATGTGATTTACCTTCTTGTGCTCTAGTTGAGGTGATAAATACTTTTTTAGTATTCGTTTGAGTGTCTCTTAGTGTAAAATCGATATTAGATCGTATAATTCTAAAGGATTCAGCTTTTGGAGAATAATCTACTTTGGTAATTAGTTTTGTTTTTCTACTGGTTCGCGGAATATCACCAATGTATGGAATATCCAGAACTTCTAATAGATCATCTTTGTCGTAGATTTTAGTGTCTAATAAATCTTTTATGTAAAGAAATCCAACAGGGATTACAAGTCCAATGAGCATGGCAGCTAAATAAGTAAACATCTTATTTGGAGAAACAGGGGTGTAAGTAGAGTATGCTGTATCTATCACCTTAGCGTTTGCCGTAAACATACCAAGTCTTATTGCTGATTCTTCTCGTTTTTCTAATAGGTAAAGGTAAAGCGATTCTTTAATACTTTGTTGACGTTCTATATCTCTCAATTGTCTTTGCTTAGTAGGTGCTGAGTAGAGTTGCCCTCTAATTCTAGCATCTTCTCTGTTAAGATTTGTGAGTGTTATTTCACTAGATTTTTTCATGTTTTCTAGCGAATTAGACAAATTTTGTTTTAAAGAACTAATCTGATTATTTAAGTTGATGACTACAGGATTACTTTCAGAAGAGTTTTTTAATAGTTTATCTCGTTCTGCAACCAATTCATTATGACTTTTTGTAACTTGACTAATGTTTCCATCAGACAAGCCGATGTTTGAAGGTAAAAGATCTGAATTTTTATTCTTTTCTTTTAACTCCTCTTGCATATAATCGATTAACTGAATGTTATTTGTGGTATTATTTATTTGAGATTCATTCTGTCTTTCGCTTTCTAAATAAATATTTGCTTGAGAGCCAAGGGCTGTTAAATTATTTCTTTTTTGAAGTTGTTCTGCAGAGAAATCAACCTCTTCTAATTCTTTAAAAACTAATTCTAATCTATTATTAATGAAGTTAGATGTTACTTTTACAACTTCTTCCTTATCAATAATGACATCATTATTGTATTCTTTAACCATTTGATTAAGAATGTCTATAGCGCGTTCAGGAATGTTGTCTTCGAGTCCTAACTTTACAATACTAGATTCATCACCAGCAGAAACATAAAGGCTCGTTTGGTATTTGTTTACAACCAAAGCAACCGATTTTAATGTAATTCTTAAATTGCTACCAACTTTAGGGCTGTATTTTCCGCTATTAGGTATAATAACCACGTCTCCAAAACCGGTTTTTATACGATCACCAAAAGCATAAGGTTTTCCAAGGTTTTCATCTCTATCAATTAATGATTTCCCATCATCTTTAAATATTAAAAACTTGGATGGGGATTTTATCTTTATAAAGAGTGTTGTATCAACGGTGTGTATAACAGAATCTGGAGCGAAAAAATTTAATTTTACAGGAGGGTTATTATATATTTCTTGCTCTTTAATTTTACCTTGTTCAAAATAAGTAATATTAAGTTTTAGATTTTTAACAATGTTAGCGATTAAAGTTCGTGATGTTAATGTTTCAATCTCATCGTTTAATTGGTTAGATTTACCTGATAATAGACTGTTTCCGCTAAGTTCGGAAAGGCTAGGAAGTTTTTGAGACTCTTGTTCATTCTTAATTTTTATGGTAGCTGAAGCTTTGTATTGATTTGTGGAGTAGCGCAAGTGAGTGAAAGCTAATGCTAAGGCAACGAAGACAAACAGAGAAATAAATTTCCATTTAGAAAGGTATAAGTTGAGTGTTTTCTTTATTTCTTTTAAAGACGTAATATTTTTAGATTCCATATAAAACTAAATTATCTAATCAAAAATACAGCAATAACTGTTGTTAATGTACCAATCGCAGAAATTAAAACACCGTTATTTTGATTGTAGGTTGAAGAACGAATTCTAGCGTTATTCGGCTCGACATATATAACGTCATTTTGTTGCAGGTAATAAAGCGGTGAGTTTACCGAATTTATTGAGGTTAAATCAATAATAGCAAATTTCTTTTTTCCATTAACTTCTCGGATCAGCTTAACATTTTTTCGTTTACCAAAAATAGTCAAATCATTGGCGTAGCCTATAGCTTCTAATATTGTAACTCTTTCATCTTGCATTGTAAACGTACCTGGTGTAGATACCTCGCCAATTACGGTAATGGTAAAATTTGCTAACCTCACATTTACAATAGGATCTTTAGCCATAACTTTAATACGCTCTGTAAGTAATGCTGTTAGTTCTGTACGTGTCAGTCCTTCAATTTTTAAGGTTCCTAAAACAGGAAATTCAATATTTCCATTATAATCTATTAAGTAGGATTGTTGTTGTAATCCGCCTTGCGCACTTGTAATGTCTAGCGTATTGTTAGAAACGACAGGTAAATTAAAAGGTCTCACGGTGTCTGGGTCTAATGCAGAAACATTAATTGTTAAAATATCATCAGGTTTGTAAGTTAACTCAATAGGTTCTGAACTCAGTTGTCCTTCTTCTAAAGGTTCATCTTGAAAATAGATGAAATCTTTGCGAGAACCACAAGAGGTTGCTAATGCAATTGTTAATATTGAAATGATAAGAAAACGAATTTTCATGATTGAATTTGTTATGGATTGAATAATTGGAATTATTTTTTAATATCTAAAACCTCGTAAGTTGAATTGTTTGAAATGTATTCTGGTATTAAATTTTTTATCGAAGATACTATTTCTAAAGGCTGTGTAAGCGAGTTTATTGCGGTAAGTTTATTAATTTGTTTTTCAACAGTTAAAATATCTAATTGTCTAGATTTTGCAATCATAATTTTGTCGTGATAAGTCTTTTTTGTGTTTTCGCCATCAGCTAAAAGTTCTTCGTATATTTTTTCACCAGGTCGTAAGCCTGTAATTTTTATATTAATATCTTCAGGATAGCGTAAGCCAGATAAAATGATCATGTTGGTTGCAAGATTAAAAATCTTAATCGGTTCTCCCATGTCGAAAACAAAAATTTCGCCACCACTACCCATTGCAGCGGCTTCTAAAACCAATTGACAAGCTTCAGGGATTGTCATAAAATAACGCGTAATGTCTTTGTGGGTAACAGTTAAAGGCCCTCCTTTTTCAATCTGTTTTTTAAATAAAGGAATTACTGATCCGTTAGAACCTAGTACATTACCAAACCTAGTAGTTATAAATTTTGTATGTCCTTTACCTTTTAGGCAGCTAACGTAAAGTTCTGCTATACGCTTTGTAGCTCCCATGACATTTGTAGGATTTACAGCTTTATCCGTAGAAATAAATACAAATTTATCGACGCTATGTTTAACAGCGATATCCGCAACATTTTTTGTGCCACCAATATTAACGCTTACTGCTTCATATGGATTGTTTTCCATTAAAGGAACGTGTTTGTAAGCTGCTGCGTGAAAAATTATTTTGGGTTTATGTAAGTTAAATATTTGATCAATTCTTGTTTTATTTCTTACATCAGCAACAATGGCTTCGATATTTTCTAAACCCTGTTGTAAAAATTCTTGTTGAATATCGTAAAGTGCAGATTCCGCATTATCAATAAGGACCAGTTTTTTATAATTGTAAAGACTGACTTTTCTGCAAATTTCACTACCAATAGAACCTGCGGCTCCGGTAATTAAAATCACTTTATTATCGTATTGTTCTTCTAGATCGGGATTTTTTATGTTTATTGGATCTCTTCCTAAGAGGTCTTCAATTCTAACCTCTTTAATCTGACCAACACTTAAATCTCCATCAATCCAACTTTGTACAGGTGGAACAATTTTTACTTTAAGCCCCAATGAAAATAAATGTCCTGTGATTTGAAGTAATCGAGTAGGTTCTATGTTTTGAATAGAGATAATGACATCTTCAAGCGCTTTATTTTTAATAAATTGCACGTCAATTGACTCGATGCTATAAACTTTTAATAGGTTGATTTTTTTTCCTATTTTACGTTCGTCATCATCAATAAATCCAATAACGTTTAAACCACTTTTGGTATCATTTTCAATGGCATCATAGGTTAACATACCAGAATTCCCTGCGCCAAATATTAAAACATTAGATACTGAGTGAAAATCTTGAGTTATAGAATTGTAAATGGATTTAATAAATAACTTAGCTCCTATAAGAAACAAAATATTTAGTAATAAGTGAATATAAATAACTGATCCCGATAAATTTAATAGGCTTTCAGAACCAAGAATTTTTCTGCTTAAAAAGGTGCATAAAATTAACGTTGTTGCTAAAATATTGGCACCAATAATGATGTTTATAATGTCTTTAAACCCCGTAAAACGGACAACCCCTTTGTATGAACCAACTGCTATAAAACTTATGGCAGCAATAACAGCAACATATGGGATTTGGGTTAAAAGGGTTATAAAATCGAAATCTATTTGAAAATTGAAACGAATTAAATAAGCTAAAAAAAATGTAGCAATCACAACGAGAATGTCAAATAATAGCACAAGCCATTTTGAAGCATATTTTTCCGATATTTTATTTAAAAGTTGAATTAACATGTCCTAAAATAATTATTTACAGTAGTAATAACACGTTCTAATTCTTGGTCGGTAAGGTTTGATCCACTTGGTAAGCACAGGCCTTTTTCAAATAAGTCATCAGAAACACCATTAAGATAACTTGGATATTTCTTAAAAACAGGTTGTTGATGCATCGGTTTCCATAAGGGTCTAGATTCAATATTTTCTTGTTCTAAAGCGAGCCTTAAACCTTCGCGAGTCTCTTTGGTATCTAATAATATACATGACAACCAACGATTGGAAATGTAATTTTCAGGTTCTTTAAGAAATACAATTTTAGCATTGTTTTTAAAGCTTTCAACATAAAACTTATAATTAGAACGTCTTTTTTCAACATGACTATCAAGAACAGTCATTTGCCCTCTACCAATGCCTGCTACAATATTAGACATTCTGTAATTATAGCCTATTTGAGAATGTAAGTAATGAGGTGCATTATCTCTAGCTTGTGTGGCTAAGAAAATTGCTTTTTCTTTTAATTCTATAGTTTTAGTAACTAAAGCCCCCCCACCAGATGTTGTTATAATCTTATTACCATTAAAAGATAATACAGAGAAATCACCAAAAGTGCCACAATTTTTACCTTTATAATAACTCCCTAAAGATTCAGCGCTATCTTCTATAACAGCAATGTTATATTTTGAGGCGACAGCGTTAACTTCGTCTACTTTGTAAGGCATACCATATAAATGTACCGCTATAATAGCTTTTGGTTTGGTGCCTTTTTCGATTCTATCTTTTATAGCAATTTCTAATTGTATAGGGCAGATATTCCAAGTGTCTCTTTCGCTATCTACAAAAACAGGAGTTGCTCCTTGATAGACAATTGGGTTGGCTGATGCAGAAAATGTTTTACTTTGGCAAATGACTTCGTCTCCTTGTTTTACATCTAAAAGTATTAAACTTAAATGTAGGGCAGAAGTACCCGAAGCTAAAGCAGCAACATGTCTATCTTCTTTTATATAAGCTTGTAAATCCTTCTCAAAACCATTAACATTTGGTCCTAATGGAGCCACCCAATTAGAATCGAAGGCGTCCTGTATGTAGGGCAACTCATTGCCGCTCATGTGCGGTGACGAAAGCCATATTTTCGATTTCATAAATAAAAAATATTAAACAATTGATCTGATGACTATTCAATTTTATGTCAAAAGAGGGGAAAGAGACACAATCTGATTTAAGATTATAAATATCTATTTTTAACTTGGTTTGAACCAAATTAAAACGATGAAAAGTAAATATTTACGTCGTTATCAATTATCTAAAATAATTAATTCTTTTTATAATTATAATAGTATTAATCATTTAAATTGTAGCCTTCTATCCTCAAAGGAGAATATTAATTATCTTTATATTTTTGATGAATAAAAATAAACAGAAAATTAATCTAAATAAATAGCATGAATATTTTAATTACTTCAGCTGGGCGAAGAGTTTCTCTCGTAAAGTCATTTCAGAAAGAAATAAAAAAACAGAACCCACAAGCTAAAGTATTCGCAACAGATGCAGACCCTATGCTATCTGCAGCATGCCAAATTGCAGATGGGTTTTTTAAAGTACCAAGGTTAAATGATGGCAATTATATTTCTGTTTTGTTGAATTTTTGCAAGACTCATAACATTAGTTTGGTTATCCCAACAATAGACACAGAACTTCTTAAGCTTGCTAAAAATAAAATAAAATTTAAACAAGAAGGTATTTCTGTTTTAATCTCATCAGAAGAATTTGTTTCTAAATGTAGAAACAAAAGAGTCATACATGAGTTTTTTGAAGAAAACAATATAAAGGTAGCAAAAGAGTATGCAAAAGATAACTATGTTTTGCCTCTTTTTATTAAGCCGATTGATGGCAGTAGAAGTGTAGATACTTATTTAATTAGAACGAAAGAAGCATTGACAGATTATCATTTTAATAATGATAAATTGATGTTTTTAGAGTATTTAGATCATAACGAATTTGATGAATTTACTTGTGATTTATACTTTAGTAAAGATCACAAATTAAGATGTGTAGTTCCTCGAAAAAGAGTTGAAGTTAGAGATGGTGAGGTTTATAAGGCGTTGACAGTTAGTAATGTTTTAGTAGATTATATAAAGCAAAACTTAATATTTATTAAAGGAGCTGTTGGATGTATAACTGCTCAGTTTTTTTTACATAAAAAGGATGACAATAAAATTTATGCTATAGAGATTAATCCTCGTTTTGGTGGTGGCTATCCACTATCTTATTTATCTGGAGCTAACTATACAAAATGGATTATTGACGAATATTTATTTGATAAAACCATAGCTGATAAATTTGATGTTTGGGAAAGTAATTTATTAATGATTCGTTATGATGATGAAATTTTAGTACATGGATATAAAGGTTAATAAAAATACCGTTATTGTCTTTGACTTAGACGATACATTATATAACGAGTTAGATTATTTAAAATCGGCCTACAAGGCTATCGCTAAATCTTTAGAACCGAACCATTGGAAGTCTTTATATTCAAAGATGTTTTCGTTGTATAGATGTAAAATTAATGTTTTTGGATTTCTTGCAGATGCTTATAAAACAGAAATGGGGCCATTAATAGATATGTATAGAAACCACCAACCAGATATTCACTTGTTTGATGGTGTTATTGCTGTTTTTGATGCTATAAAAGCTAAAAACGGTAAAATAGGAATTGTAACAGATGGCAGATCAAAAACCCAAAGAGCCAAACTTAAAAGTTTAAATATTCTAAGCTATTTAGATACAATTATAGTTTCTGAAGAAATAGGTACTGAAAAACCAAGTAAAGTCAATTTTAAAGCTATAGAAAAAGCATTACCAGCAAGTAAGTATTACTATATTGCAGACAACTTAAAAAAGGATTTTGTGGCACCAAATGCTTTAGGCTGGAAAAGTGTGGCTTTAATAGATAATGGTAAGAATATACATTTTGAATCTCATGCGTATATGAATCCTGAAAACTTAGCTCAAAATTTTATTATAGACTTCAACGATTTTAATATTATTTAATAGTCTGAAATTAGTAGAGTTATTCTTTAGTACCAATAAATTCAGGCATGTCTAGAGTTTCTGAACTGCTAATATCCTTTCTATTAATTACTTTATCTATTGTTTTTATAAAAATTTTAAGATCTAAAGTAAAAGATTGATTCTCTACGTAATACACATCAAATTCAAATTTTTGTTCCCAACTAATGGTATTTCTACCGTTTACCTGAGCCCAACCAGTAATACCTGGTATAACGTCGTGTCGTCTGTATTGTCTTTTATTATATCGTTCTAGGTATTCTGGTAATAAAGGTCGCGGACCAATTAAGCTCATATCACCTTTTAGAATATTTATAAGTTGTGGTAACTCATCTAGAGATAACTTTCTGCAAAAGTTGCCAATCTTAGTCACACGCTCTGATGCAGGTAATAAATTTCCATCTTTATCCGTTTTGTCTGTCATCGTTTTAAACTTAATAATGGTGAAAATTCTACCATTTTTACTCGTTCGAGCCTGGTAGAAAAACGGTTTTCCATTATTGAGTATAAATAGGCAGATGATTAGAACTATAAATAGTGGCGAAATAATTAAGAGTCCAAAAAATGCGACTAAAAAATCAAAAATCCGTTTTATAAAATTACCGTATAGTTTCATTTCGTTATATTTTAAGAACACTTTTTATTAATTGTACTAAATCGTTATTTATAATGTTAACATCAAAACGTTCTTCTGCATATTTTCTACTGTTTATTCCCATGTCTTTTATTTTATCAGGATGTGTAATAAAATATTCCATAGGTTTAACTAAAGCTTCTAAATTTTGAGGCTCAATTAAAAATCCATTTTCACCTTCTTTTACAGCTTCTCTGCAGCCAACAGAATCAGTTGTAATTATTGGATTGCCACAAGCACAGGCTTCTAGCGTTGTTCTTGGTAAACCTTCTCTATAGTAACTTGGCAATACAAAGATGTCATTTTGGTGCAGGTGTTCTTCTATATTATTTTGTTTCCCATGAAAAACAATAATACCTTCTTTATGCATTTCATTAAGTTCATCTTCGCTAATAGCAGAAGGTGAAGTTTCGGGTGCTCCAATTAAATTAAATTCGGCTTTGGGATATTTGGCCTTTAATAGTTTTGCAGCCTCCATGTAAAGTGCAATGCCTTTTTCTTGAATTAATCTAGCGACTAATAGAAAACTGACCTTGTCTGATGCATTTTTTTCTTTAAATGTAAATTGATTGAGATTAACACCAGAACCGCTTACAAAATCTACACGTTGTTGTTTAGAAATTACTTTTCGGTCTAAGAATAATTGATAATCATCTTTATTTTGAAATACAATGATTTTATTCTTTCTAATGGAAAGTTTATACAATATTTCATTAAAACGTTGTAACGTTCTCGCTTTTGCAGAGAGACCAGTAAATGCATAACCAAGTCCTGTAATTAAAGAAATAACTGGTATTTTACAACTGTTAGCAGCCATCGATCCGTAAATCACTGGTTTTACAGTGTATGGAAATACTAAATCAATCTTGTTGTCTTTCATTATAGACTTTAATTCTTTAATAGATTTTAAATCATTTAAAGGATTTAGTCCTGTGCGTTGCAAATTAAACTCAATAGGAATCGCGCCCATAGCTTTAATTATTTTAGTATCACTTTCTGTATATTCTGGTGCTGCAGTAAAGACTTCAAAGTCGTTAGCGATTAAACTTTTAATAAAATCACCTCTAAAACGTATTAAAGAGCCAGCAAAAGATGCAATAAGTAATATTCTTTTTTTATCCATCTTTTCTAGTTTTGTTTGAGGAAATTATATTTATACCATTTTTGGAAACAGTAATAAGACCAAACTCTAAACGTGCTATCTTTTTTACTCTCTAAATGGTCTTTAACCAATTTGGTAATAACTTCAGTGTTAAATATGCCTTGAGATTTAAGTAATTGAGGTTCAATATAACTTTCTAATTCTTTTCTTAGGCTTTGTCTTAACCAATCTCCAGTTGGGCTACCAAAACCGCTTTTTCCTTTTTCTAAAAACTCTGCAGGAAACTGATCTCTAAAAGCTTCTTTTAAGATATACTTTTTGTTCCAGCCTTTCATTAAGTAATTCTCGGGTAAGGTATTGGTAAATTCCCATAACTCTCTGTTTAAGAAAGGAGCTCTACATTCTAACGAGGTCATCATGCTCGTTCTATCTACTTTTGCCAACATGCCACCTTCTAAACTTAACACTTTATCTACAAGTCTAAAATCTGTGAGCGTTTCTATTTTTTGTTTTCCTAAAACAGCTTTGTACTCTTGAAAAATATCCGAATCAAAATAATCAGGAGACATAATTTCAGCTAATTGCTGACTTGTATTAGCTAAAGAAATTATATTCCAATAAAACTCACCATCGTAGTCTATAGAATTTAAGAGTTTATTAATTTGAAATTTTCTACCGCGCGTATCATCTTTATTAATAAGATACTTATTACTCAACTTTGAAATACCTTTATGAAGCCCTTTAGGAATAACACTTGTGTATTTTTTATTCATTTTACCAATGTAATACTTGTTGTAACCACCAAATACTTCATCTCCACCATCTCCCGTTAAAGCAACGGTTACATGCTCTCTAGTTTTCTCGGATAATAGGTGAGTAGGTAAGGCCGCTGTATCTGAGAAAGGTTCATCGAAATTGACTAAAATTTCATGTATGTTATTTTTAAGATCGTTTTCATCAATAATAAACTCATGATGATTGCTGTTTAGCATTTTTGCAACGACTCTAGATTTATCAGTCTCGTCGTAAGATGCTTTTTTAAAGCCAATAGAAAATGTATCTATTTTTTTGTCTGTGGTTTGCGCTAAACACAACGAAATTATAGAAGAATCAACACCTCCAGATAAAAAAGTCCCTAAACCAACATCTGCAATAGATCTACTATCTACACTTTTATAAACGAGATCCTTTGTTTTTGACTTGGCATCATCAAAAGAAATGTTGATTGCCTTTGGTTTTGGTTCAGCATTAATTTTATGAATGGTAGTGTTGTGTGAAGCTAAATCATATGCAATATAATGATTGGCTTCTAACTTAAAAATATTGTCGTAAATAGTGTGTGGTGCAGGAATGTAAGTGAGTCTAAAATAAAGATTCAACCCTTTTTTTGAAATGTTAGGAGTGTAATCGATGGTGTTTATAATGGATTTTAATTCTGAAGCCCAGATAAATTCGTTATCAGTATGTGTATAGTAAAGTGGTTTTTCGCCAAAGAAATCACGAGCAATAAATAATTGGTTAATATTTTTATCGTAGATGCTAAAACCGTACATACCATCTAGCCACTGAAAGGATTCTGTACCATATTTCTCATAGGCTTTTAAGATGACTTCAGTATCACTAGAAGTCTTAAAATGAACACCTTCTGTTTCTAATTTTGATTTTAGGACTTTATAATTATAGATTTCGCCATTAAAAACAATAACGATTTGTTTATCGTCCGAAAATATAGGTTGCTTACCTGAAGATAAATCAATAATAGATAATCTTCTCATTCCCATACCAACCGTAAATTGGTCAGTTTCTTCAGAAAATAAACCGTCCTGATCTGGTCCTCTATGAATAATGAGATTATTCATTGTATTAAGGATGGATGATATTTGGTCCTTATCCTGATTGGTTTTTGTTATAATACCGTTAATTCCACACATGTAATACTCTCTTAATTAATGCTGTATAAAGTAATTGAATTTTTTATAAATACTTTTTAATTGATAGTCTTTTGAGCGTTGTAAACTTAATTGACTAAATTTTACTCTTTCTTCTGGATTATTGTGAAAATAATCGAGTGCTTTACTCAAGCCTATATGGTCATCATTATTAACAAGTAAACCGTATTTGGCAATAAAAAATTCACCATTTTTAATACTAATTTCTTCGTTTTCATTTAATAATTCTAGAGGTCCAGATAAACAGTTTGTTGATATACTTGGTAGACCGATGGCCATGGCTTCGATTAAAGCGTTAGGGAAACCTTCTGTAAATGAAGACAACACAAAGCAATGGCTATTTAGCAAATAATTGTTTACATTTTTTACTTTTCCTTCTAAGATAATGTTATCGCTTAATTGTGATTCTTTAATTTCATTTTGTAAATAATTGTATAAATCACCGCCACCTAAAATGGAAAACTCATATTTTAAATTAGAGGCTTTTATGGCACGAATGGTCATGATATGATTTTTTCTCTTATTTAAAGTTCCTGCAGTTATAAGTTTTAGTGTTTTGGTATTTAATCTATTTGAATCAATAATTGTTTTTGGAATTTCAATCGGGTTGTAAATAACCTCCATCGGAATTTTAACACCAAAGTTATCTCTTAAGTCTTTATTGATATGTATTGAGTTTGAAAACAGTTTATGACATCGGTTATAGAAAATAGGATAAAACCATTTGGAAATATAAAGTGATAATTTGCTAGTAACATTATCTGAAGGAAAACCACGCTCACTGATAATTGTTTTAACAGACCTGTTAAAACTAGACATGATACCATTTATAAGATTAGGTAATGCTAAAAATGATATAGAAATAGCTATATTTTGTTTATTTACAAAGTGATAATATTTTATAATAAAACTGATGGTATCTACAAATTTTAAATATGTAGGTCTATCAGGACCATTTTTATTAAAAATAATAACATCAACCTCTTTTGGAATAGGAAAATGAGTAACATTATAAAGCATAACAAGGGTAACCTTATAATCGGCCTTTAATTCTTTGAGTAAGAGGCTTATTACTTTTTCCGCTCCACCGCTTCCTAAAGCTATGGTTAAAATGCTAATATGTTGTTTAACTGGGTTCACAGGAGTTTAATGTAACTTTAAGATATCGATAAATAATTGTTCATATTGTTTAATAATTTTTTCCTTATTGAATTTTAGATAAACAGATTCTCTAATTTTTTTAGGATCCCAGATTCTCTTTTCTTGGAGCTTTTCTAAAAATTCTATTTCATTTTTAACTAAAAAGCCATTGACACCATCTTCTATAATTTCTTTTGTGCCACCAGGTACATCAAAAGCTATAACCGGTGTGCCAACCACACAACTTTCTAGCAATGCGTTTGGGAAACCTTCTAGATATGACCCTTGAAGAAAATAATCATGATTAATAATATAATCATTGACCTTATTTGTAAAAGGAATATGAATTATATATTTTAAAATAGATAATTCTTCTGCTTTTTTAAAAATTACTTCTTTTAAATTCCCATCACCGATTATGGTATATGAAAATGGGAATTTTAATTGCGATAAGATGTCTAAAATCCGGAAATGGCCTTTTACATTAACAAGTCTTCCAACCGTTATATATTTCCTAATGTTTTCATTGTTAGTTTTTTCTTTTATTAATGCTAAATTTGAGATTGGGTTATTAATTACGCACGTTTTATTTCTTGGTACGTTGTAGTTGTTAACCATGTCTTCTGCCATATCATTTGATTGGCAAATGAGCATGTCTAAATTATTAAATTGATTGGAAACGAAGTTAATAGGCGACCATTTTTTTGTACTTGTTTGATCTTTTCTTTTACTTAAAATAGTAGCTTCTCTTCCTATAAATTTTGTTCTCTTAAAATAGGGTGCAATTATGGACATTGCAATATTTGTATGAGATATAGAGCTTAAAACAATACTAGGTTTAAGCTTAAATATTAAATATGCAATAGTAGGTATTGCTTTTAAGACTCTCTTTTTCTTTAAATATTTAACCTCAACATTACTAACATCATAAGCAGAGTCTTCTGGGTAACCAATAACTAAAAGTAAGGGGGCGAATTTGTCTTTATCAATGTTTTGAGATACAAAAGAAATGACACGCTCAGCGCCGCCTGGTACTAAGGAGGGTATTATAAATATTATTTTTATTCTATTATCCATTAAGAACTATAAATGTTTAATGATTTTTTTTATATCAATTTCACTTATTACTCTTGCAGGAATACCTGCTATCATCGTATTTTCTTCACTAAAGGATTTATTAACCACAGCGTTTGCGCCAATAGCGGTGTTATTAGGAATTGAAATGTTACCATAAATTTTGGCACCAGGTGCAATATAAACATTGTCTCCCAACTGAGGTGCTTCTGACTCACCACCTGATGCACCAATATTTACACAAACGTGTATTCTACAGTTGCTACCTACTTTAGTATTACTATTAATTACGATAGTACCATAATGAACTATAGAAAGTCCGGGACCAAATACATTGGGGGGAATTGAAAAACCTAATTTAATAGAAATAGCTTTAAATTTATATTTTAAAAAATTTAGATACAACTTATTAATGATACCTTTTTTACAATTTTGAAAATACTCTACTTTTCTTAATAACTGTTGAAATTTCCAAATGTAATTAGGTGATACAATATTTTTAAATAATTGTGCGGTACTAGTAGCTTCTATTTTTAAAGCTTTTTTATCTTGTTTGACATAATGGTAATAGTCTGATTTTGATTGTATCATATTCTTTTATTTACTCATGCTTAATTGACTTCTTGTTTTTGAGTTTTTGTTATATAATAGACTATCAAAGAAAGCTAGACTAATTAGCAATGACCGTTCGTAATATATTGAATGAGATATAAGACCTTCAAAAACTAATAAAGCTAAGAATATAAGATAGTAAAATTGATCTTCTTTTAAAGAAAGCTTAAGACCTCGCCATAAATAAACAATATAAATTATTAATGCTAAAAAGCCATAGTTGATTGCTAAAAACAGATAATAATTATGTGTGTTTAAAGGCACAAATCTTTGGTCGGCTGTATAGCCTGTTCCGTATCCTAATGGGTTTTCTTTGAATTTATCAAAATACATTAATAATAAATCACCTCTTCCTCCTCCAGAGCCAACATCTTCTGCTATAACGCTACCATCGCTTTTCCCTAATAATAAATCTAGCCTTTCTCCAGCTGCACCCCTTGTAAATGCAGGAAAATTATCCTTAATTACACCAGCAAATAAAATAAGTCCAAGGTATAAACCAGTAAATAAAATTGCCATTTTAAAAAGACTTTTGATTAGAATCGGTGTTGTAATCTTAAAGTTTTTGTTCCAGCTATTAGCAGTACCAAAAATTAGTATAAGTATCACAGAGATAATACCACTTCTTGAGAATGTCAAGAATACAGAGATAACCATAGCGCTAATAAATACAATTCGTTTTGTTTTAAATTTATATAAAAAAACTAACACCCCTAAAGCCAAGAACTTTATGCCTGAAGCGGCTTGATTAGGGTTTTCACCAAAGCCACCTTTTCTCACAGCTTCCGCTAATTGAAGATTATATTTAGGCAAACCAATAAAAAAATCATACCACACACTACCTGCTAAGGTTGTGAAAGCACAGAAAATAACTAAAAAAACGAGCCATTTATCTTCTGTTCTAAAAAAATGAACAGCAAAAATATACATTAAGAGTGTTATGGCGTTTAAAGAAATGTTTGTTATTATAAGAGCGCTATCCACCTTAGATATTGCGGCATATATTATTGAAAAAAAGAGTATTACTGTAAAAACTATAAACGAATGAGATTTAAATAGATCGATATAATCTAGTACAGGATATTTTACAATACAAACTCCTAAGAATAGAGGTATGAAGAAAGAAGAAGGTTGAAAGGGAACAACACCTATTCTGAAAAAAAAAATATCAGCATAAGAAGCAAATAATATAAGTAAAATGGCTATTAAATATTTCATGGAAGTTTCACTTATTTTTTTTTCTTATTAAATTTGTAAAGCGTTTTATTAAGTTTTTAAAACCTAAACTAAATACACTTAACAAGACTAGATAAATGGCAAGAAATAGTGCTCCAAATTTTAACAGTTCAGTAAATAAAGAGAACAAATTTGCGTTTTCCTCTTTGTCTAAATACATTGACAGGTAATAGTAGCTTATAAAAGCTACAGATAAATAGAATAAATGCATTATAAAACCTTTCCAATAAATCCAATGATTAATTTTAAAACCATATTTAAAAACATAGTATGGTCTCCATAGCATTACAATGATGAATTGACTAATCATAGTACCTAAGAATACACCTAATACACCATATTTAAATACAAATAATATAGAAAAAAATAAGTTAATTAAACTTTGTATTACAGGAGACCATATATCTCCATAAAGTCCATAAGCTTGTTTGAAACTATCTATAGGTTGTCTTACTTGAAGCATAAAAAAAATGATAATTAAAATAATTAGGATAGTCTGAGATAATAAATACTCTTCACCTAACCATAAGGTTATTAATTCATCAAAACCTAAATATAATAACACTGTTGAGCAACCAGCAATAAAGAAACGTAAAGCCATAAATTCCCAAAAAACTTTAAGCATATTTTCTATGTTATTTTCAGCAACAAGATTTCCTACACTAGCGTTGGTGCCTTCAAACATTTTACTGACTAATAGGTTTATATTATTCATTATCATTTGGTAATTACCAACGAAGGCTACCATTGCAGGGTTAACCATCGAGAAAATAATAATATTGTCTGTGCTATTGCTTACAAATGTTCCTAGCTTATGAAAACTTATTTGCTTTATTTTTTTTAATAATCCTTTTTGATTGTTACGTATAACTTTAGTAATCTTTAAATTAAATATTAACCAAGGGTAAGTTTGTCTAACTTTTTTTCTTAAAATAAAAATATAAATAAAAGGGGTTAGTAATTCTAATAATATCCATAACCAGACATCCTTAAAGTAGATTAGTACTAAACACTGTAGAAACAATCTTAGTATAAATACAGATTGCCCTATGGTTATGTTTATAAAACCTTTTTGATCTGCTTGTAGTAGAAATGTATAATATGCGAAAAAATAACTTAATAAATTACTTATTAATAAGGCTGCAAATAGGAATATTATTTTAGCAAGATTTATATTGGTGTCTTCGAAAAAAAAAGGAAAAAAGAACAATAGCAACAGAGAAGATCCTAAAACAAAATAACCTATTCTTTTGTATAGAAAACCTAAATAACCAACTATTTCATTAATTTTATCCTTATTGTTATCATAAATAGGTTTATAGAGCGCAAAACCAACAGCAGTACCTATTCCTAGCTCTGAAAGATTTAAAAATTGCAATATACTTTTTAGAGTATCAACTGTACCAATAAAGTCATTACCAAGATTGTCGAGAAAAATGTTTCGAGAAAAAAACTGTATGAGTATATAGATTAATTGAAAAATTAAAGCTATCCAAGCGTTCTTTATAGTTAATGCTACTCTAGACATAAATTTATGATCTTGAGATCAGTTTACTATAGATATGAGAAATATACTCCATAATTACAAGAGGCAATGTAATAACCATAACTGACCTAAGAGTATAATTTTTTAAACTTACAGATTCTCCAATCGCTTTTCTAATTTTTTTTCTAAATATTCTATTTGGGTCTATATCTGTATTTCTAGATAGCAAAAAATAGTGATCTGTATAATAGTTGGTTACGTAGTTTTTTTTTGTTAGGTTTAATTCGGGTAAGTGAGTTATGTTATTACAAATATATTCTGTAGCCTTTATACCTATTTTTATCTTTTCTAATGAATACTTGCTTCTAATTATACTAACGTTATCTGTGTTATAATGATATAATTGTTGATTTATGTAACCTATCTGATCTATTTTATCTAAAACATCGATAGTAAAAAACACATCTTGATGAATTATTTTTGGTATAAACCTTAAATCATTAATTAAAGAAGTTTTGTACATGCGGCGCCAAACTGAAAATGCAGTATTTTGAATAATTCGCTTCATCATGGAAACTTTATCTTGAATTTCAAAATTGTAATTTAGGTTTAAATCGACATTGTTGCTGGTGGGGTTAATTTCTACAACATCTAAATTAAATTTAGTGAGATTAGTAATCATAATCTCTAACATTGATTCATTTATATAATCATCGCTATCCACAAATGAAATATAATCACCAGATGCTATATCTAATCCTGCATTTCTAGCGCAACTAGAGCCTTCATTTTGTTTATGTATAACAATAACTCTAGTATCTTGTATTTTGTAATTATCACATATATGACCTGAATTATCAGAAGAGCCATCATTGACTAGTATAATTTCAAAGTTTTGGTAAGTTTGATTAATGATACTATTAATGCATCGATCTAAGTAATTTTCTACATTATAAACAGGTATTATGACACTTATTTTATTTACCATTCAAAAAATAATAGTTTGCTAAATTTTAGAAATTAGATTTATCTATTTAAGGGATTTAGTATTAATTGAAACAAATTTGAATGAAATAATTTATATACTCTAAATTAATATATTAAAGACTCGTTTTTAACGATTAACTCCAAACAACTAAGATCATTTTATTATTAAAAGAGTAGAAGTAAAGCGTTTTAAGAAAATACAATTTATGATGTTATTTTTAAAATTGAATAAGAGTTATCTCTGATCTTAAAAATTAAATTCATCATACCATTTACTGAGTACATATACCTTCCATATGTATGGAGTATGATTTTTTTGCCCTTTCATATGTTCTTCTAATAAGATTTTAAATTTAGAACTATTTAAGTTCGGTACTTTATTTAAGAAGTCATCATTGAGTGCCTTATAAAACTCATCTTTCAATTCATGACGCATCCATTCTCCAATAGGGACGCTAAATCCACTTTTTGGAAGATTAAAAACCTCTTCAGGGATGTATTCTTTTAAGATGTCTCTCAAGATTCGTTTTTGCCTGCCTTTTTTATATCTAAAAGAAGTTGGTAAAGATCTTGCATATTCTATAACTCTGTAATCTAAAAAAGGACTGCGAACCTCTACAGAATATGCCATACTTGCTCGATCAACTTTTACATTACTATCATTTTCTAACCATAGTTTTATATTTAGATCAGCAGCTTTTTGTAATAAAGAATTAGACCATTTTTTATAACCTTGATAATGCGCTGTCCAGTTTTGCCTTTTCTCTTTTAAAATAAAACCCTTTCTTGAAAAAATATTTTCAATAAAATCATTTTCAGTTTTTGTTGTGAGCGCATTTCTAACACGGTAAGAATCTTTTCCAATAGCTTTAAGGAATATAGGTGCTGATAAAAATTTCCTAATAAAATAGGGGATTTTTATTATAAATTTATTTCTTTCTAAAGATTCAAAATGGTCATATCCTAAAAAGCTTTCGTCACCACCATCGCCTGATAAAGCTACAGTAACGTGGTTTTTAGCAATTGAATTTAAAAGCAATGAAGGAAGCGCAGAACTATCTGCAAATGGTTCGTCATATACTTCGATTAATTTAGGAATTAAGTCTAATATGTCCTTTGACGTACAAATTGTTGTATTATGGTTTGTTCCTAAAATCTCTGAAAATTGCTCAGCAATATTACTTTCATCATATTTTGGATTATCAAAACCAATTGAGAATGTATTTATTTTTTTATCGGATATTTTAGATGCAAGGCTAGTAATTAGTGCAGAATCGATGCCTCCTGATAAAAATGATCCGATAGGAACATCTGATTGGAGTCTAATTTTAACAGCATCTATTAATAAATTATGTAAGGTGTTTTTTGCATCTTTATAAGATATGTCCTTAATCTTAACTTCTTTTAAATTCCAATACTCTTCTATTTTTAATTTGTTAGTATTTAAATCAATGAAACAAAAATTACCAGGAGGCAGTTTAAAAACATTTTCAGCAATTGTATAAGGACTGGGAATATAATCAGTATCTAAATACATTGATATTGCATCTTCATTTATTGACTTACCTTGTAATAGGGGACGTATTTGACTACAAATTTCAAATCTGCCATTATTCCAATAATAATAAAACGGTTTCACACCTAAACGGTCTCTTGCAGAAAATACCTTATTTGTATTTGAATCATAAATACAAAAAGCAAACATGCCATTTATTTTTTCTAAAATATGTTTTCCCCAATGTTTATATCCTAATAATAGTACTTCTGTATCACTTTCAGTATTAAAAGAGTACCCAAGCTCTATTAAATCTTGTTTAATATCTTTATAATTATAGATTTCCCCGTTAAACACAATTGTTAAGTTATCAGAAACCATAGGCTGGTTAGAACGTGGGTCTAAATCTAATATTGAAAGCCGTAAGTGACCAAAATAAAGTATACCTTCTTTTTTAAACCCAGTGTAATTTGGACCTCTAAACGAAATTGATTTTAGTTTGTCTTTTATTATACCTTCTTCATAAGGTATGTTAGTTAAATATATACCGCACATTATTTAATAAACTTTTAGTAAAAAAACGGATTTTATTTTAATAACTGACAGGTTTTGATATAAAATCAATAGAATTTTTTTAATAAAAAATATTGAATGAGAATAACGTAGATAATTTCTCTAATATGTTAAAAATCAATTTATAACGTCTAAATATGATCTTTGGTCGTAAATATGTAGTATAATTACAGTATAATATAAAAATTCTTACAATTAATTTCGTTTAGTCGAAAAAATTAGTGATTTCATCTTTTTATTTATTTGTTTTGATAGATTGAGACACTATTTGGAAGTATATAAAGAATACCGTTCATGAAAGCCCCTACAAAAATAAAAAAACCATTATATTTATTCTTATTAGTATTTATTTTATCAGGTTATAAAATATGTGCACAAGAAAAAGCTTTTCCTAGTGCTTTTGGTGCTGGAGCCAATGTGTCAGGAGGCAGGGGAAAACCTATCTATTTTGTTAACAATTTAAATAGTACAGGTTTAGGTTCTTTTAGACAAGCCATATCAGATGCGGGTGTTACTAACGGTGGTAATATAGTGTTTAATGTTAGTGGCACAATAGAATTAGAACCAGTTGAAGATTGGTTAACCCTAAATGTGTCAAATTTATCTATTTGGGGGCAAACAGCACCACAAGGAGGAATTACAATTACAGGCACAAGGATTAAAATGCAACAGTGTAATAACGTTATTATTCGTTACCTCAGGATTAGACCAGATTATAGTGGTTCTGATGCTTTTGAAATAATTAGTTCATATGACGTTATTTTAGATCATGTATCAATTAATTGGGGAGGTGATGAGTCCGTAAGCACAAGATCTTATGGTGGTCAACCAACTTATAATATTACTTTTCAAAGATTATTAGTTGCAGAAAGTAAAACAGGGACTCTTTTTGGAAATACTGGTGCCCCTTCAGAAGCTTATGATTTAAGTATTCATAATTCTTTATATTTTAATGTATCGCATAGACATCCCAATTTATTTACAGATGGTAGAGGAGACATTATTAATAATGTCGTTTGGGATTGGCAAGCTAGATTATCAAGAATAGGAGGCAATGGAGAAGTTAACATGATTAACAATTATTATGGCATGGGGAGTCGAAATAATTTAGGAAATGAAGTAAATTGTATTGATACCAACTATAGTCCTTCTATTTATGCTGCAGGGAATTATATAGACAAAAATATATTTACAGATCCTGAAGCTGATAATAAGGTGTTATATGTAGAGTTTAATTTAGGAGCTCAAGATGTTCCAGCTCCAGATATTTATTTCAATGATATAGCTTACCCTTTACTTGGAGTACCTGTAGAAATTAATGCAGCAACCGATTCATTTACGGATGTTATAAATGATGTTGGAGCAAATGCATATATAGATAATAATGGTGTAGTACAAAGAGAATCTGATTTTATCGATGATGATTATCTAGAAGTAATTAACTTAGGTGAGGGGAGTTATGAAACTTATGAGAATAGTCCTGAGACCTTTACAAGTCAGCAAAGATACTTGGATTTTCATAATAATGTCTCTCATATTGCGTTAAGTACTAGACCAGATAATTATGATGAAAACGGAAATGGAATAGCAGATACTTGGGAGTCTAATTATATGAACGGGGCTTCTGCAACAGATACGGCTTCCAGTGGGTATACGTGGTTTGAAGAATTTGTTAATCAAGTAGATAATTATAATACAATAGCTGCAGAAAGCGTAACATTAACACCAAATACTACAGAATTAGCATTGTCAGATACGCTTCAAATATCAGTGAATTTTATACCTGTAAATACAACAAACCAAAATGGAACTTGGACCTCAAGTAATCAAGATATAGCCACCGTAAGTATTAATGGTCTTGTAACTCCTATTTCTGTAGGAGAAGTAATAATAACATTTAGATCAATAGAAGGTGAACTTTATGACGCAACTGAAATAACGGTTTTTCCCGAAGCGCTCCAAGCGAGCGCAAGTAATGACCAACAAATTTGTCATGGGGAAAGTGTTATTCTAACAGCTAGTGGTGGAGCAAGTTATCTATGGAATACTGGTGATATTACGGAAAGTATTGAAGTCTCTCCAGAAGAAACCACAGTTTATAGTGTTTCGATATCAGATAATTATGATCAGGTTGAAGCTATTGATATAATGGTTTCTGTAAATGCAATGCCAACAGCATATGCAGGTGAAGATCAGTTTATATGTTTCGGCAGTTCTACGGTTCTAACTGCCACAGGGGGAACGTCATATACATGGAATACGGGAGAGACAACAGCTTCTATTGAGGTAAGTCCTACGGAAGAGACAATTTATAGTGTAGAAGTTAGTGATAATTTTTGTTCTAGTATAGATGATGTTGTTGTTATTGTCAATGCAGCACCAGAAGTATCAGTATCTGATGATATTGTTATTATTGAAGGAGAGTCGACAACACTTTCTGTAACAGGGAGTGAATCTTATATATGGAGTACCGGAGAAACTACCACATCAATATTAGTAGCTCCCATAGTAACCACAGCTTACACAGTGACTTCTATTGGAGAAAATGGCTGTATTAGTAATGAGGAGGTCACAGTCACTGTTATTCCTGAAATGACGGTTAGTGCAGGAGAGGATATTACTATATGTAGTGGTGAAAGTATAACTCTATCAGCTTCTGGAGGCTCTATTTATACCTGGAGCACGGATCAATCTGGTGCAGAAATAAGTGTTAGTCCAACGATCACAACAACTTACACGGTAACTGGAGAAGACGATTATGGCTTTACTAATACAGATGAAGTTACTGTTTTTGTAAATGATATGCCGACTATAACGGTCAATGAAGATTTATTTATTATGATAGGAAGCTCAGTCACGTTATCAGCCAATGGAGGATCTTCATATCTTTGGAGTACAGGTGATACAATATCTGAAATAAGTGTATCCCCAGAAAATACTACAATTTATTCCGTAACAGGATTTTCTGAAAATGGCTGTCAAGATACAGTCGAGGTTACGGTTACAGTATTAGAGGAATTAAATGCCAATGCGGGTGAAGATGTTGCAATTTGTCTTGGAGAAAGTGTCATTTTAAATGCCTCAGGTGGTTCAATATATCACTGGAGTACGGGAGAAACAGAGGCATCAATAAATGTTAATCCAATAGAAACCACGACTTATACAGTTACAGTCTTTGATAATTTAGGTCGTTCCGATTCAGATACAGTGACTGTTAATGTTAATGCATTGCCAGTAATAAGTGTCAGTGAAAATATTAATATTACAGAAGGAGAAAGTACCGTTCTCACCGCAAATGGTGCTTTAACTTATTTATGGAATACAGGTGAAGTGTCTAATTCTATTACTGTTAGCCCACTAGAAACGACGACATACAGTGTTGTAGGAACTTCAGATTCGTGTAACAGTGAGATTGTAGAAATCGTAGTAACAGTGATTCCATCATTTGAAGCTTCAGCAGGGGTAGATTCAAGAGTTTGTGATAATGAGAGTTATGAAGTTATATTAACTGCGAATGAGGGGGATAGTTATTTATGGAGTACAGGAGAGACCACTCAGAGTATTACCGTAAATCCATTATCTACAACGTCGTATACGGTTGTTGTTTCTCAAGGAGAACAAACGGATTCTGATGATGTTACCGTCTATGTAGATCCTAGTCCAGAAGTCGTAATCGCTAATGGGGAAAATGTTGATATTCTTAATGGTGATTTTGTAACATTATCAGTGTCTGGTGCAAATACTTATGAATGGAACAATGGAGGATCTCAACCTAATCTAGCAGTAGGTCCCTCTATTACAACAGTCTATGAAGTAAAGGGCTTTGTAGGGCAATGTTATGATCAAAAACAAGTGATAGTTAATGTTTTACAACCTGTTGTTGCTGATGCAGGTGAAGATGTTTTAATTTGTTTAAACGAGTTAGTAACATTGTCAGCAAGTGGAGGTGATGACTACCTTTGGAGTACGGGAGAAACTACTCAAAATATATCAGTATCTCCTATTGAATCTACAGATTATTCAGTTACGGTCTTTAATGACTTGGATTTTGATGAAGCAACTGTTAGCGTCGAAATAGATTCCAATTGCTCCTCAGGTCAACCTGTAGATGATACAGATGAAGTACCAAGCCTATCACTACATTTATATCCAAATCCGGCAGAAGATATCGTTAATATAAAAATATCAGGTTCATTTATTATCTCTAATATCAATATTATTGATGTAACGGGTAAATTAGTTCATCATTCTAAAGTCAACAATGAAAATTTAAGCAGTACACTAACAGAACAAATAGATGTTAGTGCGCTTCAATCAGGCGTCTACTTTATAAAGCTTGAAGATCAAAGTAGAGTGGTAACAAAAAAATTAATAGTTAATTAATTATAAATGTTTGATATAAAAAAAAGGCACTAAACTTATTGGTTTAGTGCCTTTTTATATATATAATTTGTTAGAAATTTATTTTCCAATAGAAGAATACACAAATCCGATTGTTTCCATTTCTGATTTGTCTAAAATGTTTCTACCATCAAAAATAAAAGCTGGTTTCTTCATTTGACTATAAATCTTTTTCCAATCGTATGTTTTAAACTCATCCCATTCTGTCATTACTGCAATAGCATGTGCATCTTTAGTTGCTTCGTAAGGATCTTCAAAGGAAGTAACTAATTCTTTGTTCTCTTGTTCTGTTCTTGTATTAAGATAATTTAAATCATTTTGAACTTTCTTATCATTAACTTTAGGATCATAAACAGCGATATTAGCTTGTTCATTTAACAGGTGGTCTGCTACATAAATGGCTGCAGATTCTCTGGTGTCATTTGTATCCTTTTTAAAAGCCCAACCTAGCATCGCTATTTTTTTACCCGATACCGTATTGTAAAGTGTACTAATTAAATTATCAGAAAAACGACGTTTTTGATGATCATTTAAAATAATAACCTGTTCCCAGTAATCTGCGACTTGGTTTAAACCATAACTTCTAGCAATATAGACAAGATTCAAAATATCTTTTTGAAAACAAGAACCTCCAAAACCAATAGATGCATTTAAAAACTTTGATCCAATTCTAGAATCCATACCAATAGCCTTAGCAACTTCATTTACATTAGCTTCTGTATGCTCACATAATTCTGAAATGGCATTAATTGAAGAAATACGCTGTGCTAAAAAAGCATTAGCTGTTAATTTAGACAGTTCAGAAGACCATACATTGGTTCTTAATATTCTTTCTTGAGGTACCCAACTTCCATAAACATTCGCTAAGCTTTCAATGGCATCTTCAGATTCACCACCTATTAAAACACGGTCCGGATCTAATAAATCTTCAATCGCTGTTCCTTCTGCTAAAAATTCAGGATTAGATAAAATTTCAAATTTCACATCACTTCCTGTATTGTGTAAAATACTTTTAATTGCTTGAGCTGTTCTTACAGGTAAAGTTGATTTTTCAACAACAATTTTATCTGTAGTTGCAACTTCAGCAATATTTCTGGCACATAATTCTACGTATTTTAAATCTGCAGCCATCCCTTTTCCTTTTCCATAAGTTTTGGTAGGGGTATTCACAGAAATAAAAATCATTTCAGATTCAGCAATAGCTTCATCAATAGCTGTTGTAAAGAATAAATTTTTACCTCTAGTTTCTTCTACAATTTCAGCTAAACCAGGTTCGTAAATAGGCAATTTTGATACGTCTTTATCATTCCAAGCCGCAATACGCTCTTCATTTATATCAACGATGGTAACTTTTATATTTGGATTCTTTTTTGCTATTACTGCCATTGTTGGACCTCCAACATAACCTGCCCCGATACAACAAATTTTTGTTACTTTCATGCTTTTTAATGTAATTTGATTAAAGTCAATTTTATATATACTATCTCATTATAAAACGACCTCGTTGATTGATTGTTTTTAATAATGTAAATATAATTTATTTAAGTTTTAAAGATTAATTATAATAGCCTTTATACCAATTTACAAAGGATTTTACTCCTTGTTTTATTGTTGTTTTAGGACTGTAATTATAATCGTTGATTAATTCATCCACATCTGCCCAAGTGCGCTCTACATCACCTGGTTGCATTTCCATCATGTCTTTTGTGGCTGTTTTGTTTAGGTTTATTTCTATTTCTTTAATGAAATCTAATAATTTCACAGAACTATTATTACCTATATTATATAATTTATAGTATTGATTAGAATCGATCCTTTCTTTAGGTGATTTTTCAATAACTCGAATCACTCCTTCAACAATGTCATCGATATAAGTAAAGTCGCGCTCCATTTTCCCATGATTAAAGACTTTAATCGGTTTATTTTTAACGATAGCGTCTGTAAACAAAAACATAGCCATATCTGGTCTTCCCCATGGTCCGTAAACGGTAAAAAATCGTAAGCCAGTAGTTGGTATTTTAAACAAATGGCTGTATGTATGTGCCATAAGTTCATTGCTTTTTTTTGTTGCTGCGTATAAGCTAATTGGGTGGTCAACATTGTCTGCTGTAGCGAATGGTATTTTCTTATTCATACCATACACACTAGAACTACTCGCATAAACCAAATGCTTAATGGTATAATTTCTACAACATTCTAGTATGTTTAAAAAACCAACAAGGTTAGAATCTACATAAGTTTCAGGGTTTTCTAAACTATATCTAACACCAGCTTGAGCAGCTAGATTACAAACAATATCAAATTTTTCATTGTTGAATAATTTAGGAAGCTCCTCGCGATCTTCAATATTCATTCTTACAAAAGAGAAGTCTTGAGACGCACTTTTGCAAATGGTATTATAAATTGATGCTTCATCTTTAACGATGCCTAATTCTAATAATCTTGAATATTTGAGATTAACATCATAATAATCATTTAGGTTATCTAACCCAACTACTTGATGACCTTTAGATACTAGGATTTTAGATGTATAAAATCCTATAAATCCTGCTGCGCCTGTTACTAATATTTTCATGTTTTTAAATAATCTTTCAAAGATTAAAATTTAAAGGTTAATGTCTAAATTTTAAAGCTATTAATTTCATTTTATTAGTTGTAAGAGTACATAATATCGAGAACAGTTACAATTGAGTCACAGTTTTTAATCTGTAATTCTAAATCACGATCTTTAAAACTATTTTCTATCTGATATATTTTGCAGGAATCTATTTCTGTTTTACTTTCTGAAAAATTAACATTTCCAAATTTCACTAAATTGATAATGGTTGTAGAATCTAAAGCTTGTTTTGAAATAAAAAGAGAAGCTTTCTCTGAATATTTAAAAGGCTTAGAGCTAATATTTTTTACAGTTCTGGCATTAGGACCGTAGTCACAAGAGGCATCTTTTCCATTTAAAAAAAATAAAAGAAGAATTAAACCTAAAGTAAAACCTCCAAGATAATAACCTAAACGATGTATAAATTTCATAATAAGATAAATAGATCTGTTTTAACTATTAATGATAAAAACAGATTAGAAAATTAATAAATTGGCATCACTATACTCTAGACCAAACCATTCAGCCACAGATTTATTTGTTAAAATACCGTGGTAAAAATACAACCCATTTTTTAAACCACGATCAAAACGGAGGGCATTTTCTATTCCACCATATTCTCCTATTTCTAAAAGATAAGGTGTGAATATATTACTTATTGAGACCGAAGCTGTCCTAGAGTATCTAGCAGGTATATTTGGTACACAATAATGAATAACGCCGTTATATTCAAAGGTTGGGCGGTCGTGTGAAGTTACTTCACTAGTTTCAAAACATCCCCCCATGTCAATACTTACATCAATAACAACCGAGCCAGGTTTCATGTTAGAGACCATACTTTCTGTTACGATAATTGGTGCTCTGTTTGCACCTCTTACAGCACCTATAGCAACATCACAACGTTTTAAAGCTTTTAAAATATTTTTAGGTTGCATTGTTGATGTGTAAATAGATTGTCCTAATTTACTTTGTAGCCTGCGTAGTTTTGTAATTGAGCTATCAAAAACTTTAACATTAACGCCTAATCCAATAGCTGAACGAGCGGCAAATTCACCAACAGTACCAGCGCCTAATATGACTACTTCTGCAGGAGGAACCCCGTTAATGTTTCCCATCATTAAACCATTTCCGCCATTAACGTTTGATAGTAGTTCGGAAGCTATTAAAATTGAAGCTGTACCCGCTATTTCACTAAGTGAACTTACAGCAGGGTATTGCCCATCGTCATCTTTAATATATTCAAAAGCTAAAGCTGTAATTCTTTTTTTTGCTAATGCTTCAAAATAAGTTTTATTTTGAGTTTTAATTTGAAGTGCAGAAATTAATAAGGTTTGTGGATTAATAAGTTTTATTTCTTCTAAAGAAGGAGGCTCTACTTTGAGAATGATAGGGCAGGAGTAAACTTTAGAAGTATCTTTTGTTACCTCTGCCCCAGCTTCGCTATAACTTTTATCTTTAAAATTAGCTCCCTCACCAGCACCAGATTCAAATAATACGCGATGGCCATTAGCTGTTAATGCAGATACAGCATCTGGTGTTAAACAAACTCGGCGCTCCTGAAATTGAGCTTCTTTAGGGATCCCTATAAAGAGTTCTCCTTTTTGTTTAAGAATTTCTAAAGTTTCTTCTTGAGGTAATAATTGGGCTTTGGTAAAAGGTGATAAAGAAATGCTCATTTGAAGTTAATGACTTTGGTTTACCATTGCAATATAACAAATACCCTTGTATATTTAGATATAATTTATTTCTTCAAATAATTTTTATATTTCAAAACCTTTAAAAATACTGCTTAAGTTTTTTCCAAATACCTTTAGGTTTAATCATAAATTCCTCTTCAAGTTCTTCAAGTGTTTTATCTACATTATTAATTTTATTGAACATTTTTGCTCTAATAAGATATATTGAAGGAACAATAAGAACTAAAATAGGTAGTAATATAACAAATGTTCCTTCATCAAGCCTTCCTGCTTCTGAATTCCAGCTGTTTATAGATTGAAAAGCATACATAATAATAGGGACCAAAAGTGCGTGGTACCACCAATGACGGCAAGTGAAAAACCATATAGTTAATAAAATGAGAGGAATAAGTTTGCTCGTATAAACCCACATAGCGTACTGAGCCTCTTCCCAAAAACCGCTATCGTAAGTAAATAGGAAAGTGTCCCAAACTTTGACAGAGGGGACACTTTCATGTAAAGAATATAAAAGAGGTGTAGAAACTATTATAGTGGCTATAATTGTACCAACAATGGCACTTCTACTTAACCTTTTATTAACCGTTTGGGACGAGCTTTCTAAGTTTCTTTTCAATTTGTGTTGTAGTTTGTCCATCTAAGTCAATAATGTTAGAAGCTTGTGCAGTAAATAATACTCCTCCAAAGATAGCAATTGCTAATACTAGATTTTTTTTAGTTTTCATAATATAAGGGATTTAGTTAATTAATATGATTCAAATGTATAAGCATCGTTAAGCTTAAGCAAATGAGAAATTGTTAAAATCCGATAAATCATAGACTTGCAATTACGGTTTTTCCGCAAAATTAGTTTTATCTGTAGGAATATTAGTGTTAAATTTTTATTGTATTGGGTTCGTTTTAGTGTTTGTATGTGCTGTGTTTACGGTTATTTTTATTAATCTTTTGTCATCAGATAAATTAATGATCGTAATCGTTTGGTAAATTTCAGGTATTAATTCCTCAATACGTTCTGACCATTCCATAAATAGCCAATGGCTACTGTTGATATAATCTTCAATTCCAAAATTATAAGCTTCATCAATTGATTCTATTCGGTAGAAATCAAAATGGTAAATTTTATCGTTAGGCAAGTTATATTCATTCACAATTGAAAATGTTGGACTCGTAGCTTGGTCTTCACTTTTCATCGCTTTTAATAGAGCGTTGACAAAAGTTGTTTTACCTGCACCCATTTCTCCATTAAATAATATTACTTTTTCATGCAAAAGACTTAGAACTCTATTTGCTATAGTTTCAATGTCATCAAAATGGTATATAAATTCAATGGTTTTCACTAGTTCTTTAGTTCAATTTGAAATACAATGGTAAGGATTATTTTTTTAAAAACCAAGACGAATTCGCTTTTCGTCGGATATAATTGCACTTCATAGAGTTGTATATAATAGGATGCCTAGTTTTTATTTAAATAAAATGCTCTGTAAATAATATACAGAGCATTTTAATCATTAGATATGTTATTGCTATCTATTTTGGGTCTAACACTACGAAAGGAATAATCATTTCCTCAAGAGAGACGCCACCGTGTTGGTATGTGTTTCTGTAATAGCTTACATAGTGATTGAAATTATTTGGGTATGCTAAAAATAAATCACCTTTAGCAAAAATAAAAGAACTGCTCATTGTTAATGAGGGTAAGTGGACAGATTTAGGGTTTTTAATCGCTAACACATCTTTATCTTGGTAGGTTAAACTTCTTCCTGTTTTATAACGTAAATTTAAACTCGTGTCTCTATCTCCAATAACTTTTGTTGGTGCTTTTACGTTTATAGTGCCGTGATCTGTAGTTAAAATTAGTTTAAAACCAAGTTGTTGTGATAATTGAATCATTTCTAACAGCGGAGAGTTTTTAAACCAACTAACTGTTAGAGAACGATAAGCCTTGTCATTAGAGGCTAACTCTTTAACAACGTCCATTTCTGTTTTAGAGTGCGAAAGCATGTCTACAAAATTATAGACTATAACGCTAAGGTCGTTATCTTTTAAAGATCTAAAATTTTCAACTAATTTTTTTCCAGCTTTTAAATTTGTTATTTTATGGTATTCATGTTTTAAATGACTTAATCCTAATCGTTTAAGTTGCTCTCTTAAAAAATCATCCTCATGCATATTTTTACCTCCTTCATCAGTGTCATTTTTCCAGTATTGCGGAAATAGACTCTCCATATCTGCAGGCATCAATCCTGAGAAAATAGCGTTACGTGCATATTGGGTTGCTGTAGGTAAAATACTATAAAATGCCAGTTCGGACGCTTTTTTGTAGTAATTATTTACAATCGGCTCAAAAGCTTTCCATTGGTCATAACGCAAATTATCGATAACAACTAGCAACGTTGGTTGCTTATCGCTTAATTCTGGAACTACTTTTTCTTTAAATAAATTATGAGACATTACTGGAGCATCAGATTTAGGAGAAAACCAATCTTCATAATTCTTCTCAATAAATTTACCAAATTGCATGTTGGCCTCCGTTTTCTGAGATTCTAGAATGTCAGTCATTCCGATATCTTCAATATTTTCTAATTGCAACTCCCAGTAAATAAGTTTTTGATATAGATCTACCCATTCTTCATAAGAGTTTACCATAGACAAATCCATAGCTATTTTTCTAAACTCTTGCTGGTAATTAGATGTTGTCTTTTCTGAAATTAAACGAGAATGGTCTAAATTCTTCTTTAAACTCAATAGAATCTGATTCGGATTTACAGGTTTTATTAAATAATCAGCAATTTTATTACCAATGGCTTCTTCCATTATATATTCTTCCTCACTTTTCGTAATCATTACTACAGGTAAGTTGGCTCTGCGCTCTTTTATTTCATTTAAGGTTTCTAAACCTGTTAATCCTGGCATATTTTCATCTAAGAAAACAATATCAAAATTGGTATCGGTAATAATTTCTAAAGCTTCAGTACCACTTTGACACTTTGTAACTTGGTAACCTTTTTGCTCTAAAAAAATAATATGTGGCTTAAGTAAATCTATTTCATCGTCAACCCAAAGAATATTTATCATGTTGTGGTATATTTGTTATCTAATTAGTGAATTTTAAAATTTTGCCTACAAATAATAAGCTTAAAATCTTTAACGATCCAATTTACGGATTTATTACGATTCCGAATACTTTAATATTCGACATCATTCAGCATAAATACTTTCAAAGATTACGCCGCATTAGTCAAATGGGATTGTCTTATTTGGTTTATCCTGGCGCACATCATACCCGATTTCATCATGCCTTAGGCTGTATGCATTTAATGCAAAAAGCAGTCAATGTGCTTCGTTTTAAGGGAGTTGTGATTTCTGAAGAAGAAGAAAGTGGATTGCTAATAGCTATTCTCTTGCACGATATTGGACATGGCCCATTTTCTCACGCTATGGAACATAGTATTGTGGATCGTGTTTCTCACGAAGAAATATCGCTTCGATTTATGGAAGAACTCAATATTGAGTTTAACGGAAGTTTAACTTTAGCCATCTCAATTTTTAAGAAAGAATATCCAAGGCAATTTATGTGCGAGCTTATTTCGAGCCAATTAGACATGGATAGAGCCGATTATTTAAAGCGTGATAGCTTTTATACAGGTGTTGCAGAAGGGAATATTAATAGCGAACGTTTGATTACAATGCTTAATGTTGTAGATGATCAATTGGTACTTGAAGAAAAAGGAATTTTAAGTGTCGAAAAATTCTTAGTCGCAAGAGGTTTTATGTATTGGCAAGTATACTTGCATAAAACAAGTGTGGTGGCAGAGCAATTATTAGTTAGAATTTTAAAACGTGCAAAGGAGTTGGTTTCAATAGGGGTTAAACTTAATTGTAGTGAAGCGCTTTTTTTCTTTCTAAGTTCTGAGATTAATGCAGAAAGTTTTAATACTGAAACATTAGCTGTTTTTTCAAAATTAGACGACTATGATATTGTGGCTGCCATGAAAGATTGGCAAAATCATGAAGATTTTGTGATTAGTAATCTTTGCCAAATGATACTCGAAAGAAATTTGCTCAAAATAAAAGTGAAAAATAAACCAATAGACACGTTAAGTTTAAAAATACATGCTGAAGCATTAATTAATAAACATGATATTTCGGCTTATGAAGCTGAATATTTTGTGTTTCAAGGCATGCTAGTAAACCAAGCTTATGAGAATAAATTTCAGAAGATTAAGATCTTATTTAAGTCAGGAAAAATCAAAGATATTATAAAAGCATCCGATCAATTAAACTTAAAAGCACTAAGTAAACCGATTACTAAATATTTTATGTGCTATCCTAAAAAGAAAATGTGATCCTTTTTTTCTATTTTTGCGGAAACTAACCGTGCCATTAAAATCAATTTTTTGAAATTTACAGCAGAACAAATCGCAGGTATTTTAGAAGGAACAGTAGTTGGAGATCCTAATATTGAAGTCTTTAAACTCTCTAAAATAGAGGAAGGAGCTCAAGGATCTTTAACCTTTTTGTCCAATTTAAAATACACCCCCTATATTTATACCACTGAAGCATCTATAACTATTGTAAATGCAGATTTTCAGCCCACTAAGCCTATTTCTACAACTTTGATAAAGGTTGAAGACGCTTATGAGGGTTTTACAAAATTATTAGAATATTACGATCGTATAAAATCATTAAAAACAGGAATAGAGCAGCCTAGTTTTATTTCCGAAACTGTAAAAGTGCCTGATACAGCGTATATTGGTGCTTTTGCTTACATAGGAAATAATGTTAATATTGGTGAAAATGTAAAGATTTATCCGAATGCTTTTGTTGGTGACAATGTAACCATAGGTGAGAATACAACCATTTACCCAGGAGGAAAAGTGTATTCAGATTGTATTATTGGGAAAAGGTGTGTAATCAATTCAGGTGTTATAATCGGAGCAGATGGATTTGGTTTTGCACCTAATAAAGAGGGAAGTTATTCTAAAATTCCACAAATAGGAAATGTTATTCTTGAAGATGAAGTAGATATCGGTGCAGGCACAACTATAGATCGTGCAACGATGGGATCAACAATTTTAAGACAGGGAGTAAAATTAGATAATCAGATTCAAATTGCTCACAATGTCGAAATCGGAAAAAACACGGTTATCGCAGCTCAAACTGGTGTTGCCGGCTCAACTAAAATAGGAGAACATTGCCAAATTGGTGGACAGGTTGGTATTGCAGGACATTTAACCATTGGGAATAACGTGAAAATACAAGCACAATCTGGAATAGGTAGAAATATAAAAGATAATGAAGTTTTACAAGGATCACCGGCATTTGGTTATGGGGATTTTAATAAATCTTATGTTTATTTCAAAAACTTACCTAAACTTGCAAAAACTATTAACGAATTAGAAAAAAAAGTAGATGGCAATAATTAAAACGGAAACGAAACAAAAAACCATTGAAAAGGAAGTTACGCTTTCTGGAGTTGGACTTCATACTGGTGCTAATGTAAATTTGGTTTTTAAGCCTGGCGCAGAAAATACTGGGTTTGTTTTTCAACGCGTAGATTTAGAAGGTGCACCAAAAATTGAAGCAGATGCCAATTACGTTACAAGTACACAACGTGGAACTTGTATGGAAAAAAATGGTGTTGTTATTCAAACTTGCGAGCATGTTTTGGCAGCCTTAGTTGGTATGGATATAGATAATGCTGTTATTGAATTAGATGCATCAGAACCACCAATTATGGATGGTTCTTCTAAGTTTTTTGTAGAAGCTATTGAAGAGGCTGGTATTTTAGAACAAGAGGCTTTTAGAGAAGTTTACGAGATAACACAAGTCGTGTCATATACAGATGAAGAATCTGGGAGTGAGATTATTTTAATGCCTTGTAGTTCTTATCAGATTACTACAATGGTAGATTTTGGGACTAAAGTTTTAGGAACTCAAAATGCAACTTTAAATACTATTTCAGATTTTAAAACAGATATAGCAAACGCTAGAACATTTAGTTTTTTACACGAAATAGAAATGCTTTTAGAGCATGGATTAATTAAAGGTGGGGATTTAAATAACGCCATAGTTTATGTAGATAAAGAGCTATCTCCAGAAACTATGGAAAAGTTAAGAGTCGCTTTTAATAAAGATAATATTGCAGTTAAACCTAATGGTATATTAGATAATTTAACGTTGCATCATCCTAATGAAGCGGCACGTCATAAATTACTAGATGTGTTAGGTGATTTAGCTTTAATAGGGACACGTATTAGAGGTAAAGTTATTGCTAACAAACCAGGGCATTTTGTAAATACCCAGTTTGCTAAAAAGATGTCTAAGTTAATAAAGAACGAAAGACGTAATAATGTACCACAGGTTGATTTAAATGCTGTTCCAATTATGGACGTCAATCAAATTATGGACATGTTACCGCACAGACAACCGTTTTTATTGATTGATAAGGTTTTTGAATTATCTGACAATCATGTTATAGGTATGAAAAATGTAACAATGAATGAGGAATTCTTTAAAGGACATTTTCCAGGTGCACCAGTAATGCCAGGCGTTTTAATAGTAGAAGCTATGGCGCAAACAGGGGGGATTTTAGTACTTAGTACTGTTCCTGATCCTGAAAATTATTTAACGTTTTTCATGAAAATGGATAAAGTTAAGTTTAAGCAAAAAGTTGTTCCTGGGGATACCTTAATATTTAAGTGTTCGTTAATAACACCAATACGCCGTGGAATTTGCCACATGCAAGGTTATGCATACGCAAATGGTAAATTATGTGCAGAAGCTGAGTTAATGGCTCAAATATCTAAAGTAAAATAAACTTAGAAAGTGTTTGCATTAAATACACTTTATAAAATAAATATTAGAAAAATGGACCGAGCTGATTTCTAATTTAATTAGAGATTCAGTAAAGTTTAAAAGCGAACACATTTTTGCCGCTTTATAAAAATAAATATTAGAAAAATGAACCGAGCTGATTTCTAATTTAATTAGAGATTCAGTAAAGTTTAAAAGCGAACACATTTTTGCCGCTTTATAAAAATAAATATTAGAAAAATGAACCAACCGTTAGCATACGTACATCCTGGAGCAAAGATTGCGAAGAATGTGGTTATAGAGCCTTTTACAACAATTCATAATAATGTAAAAATTGGAGAAGGAACTTGGATTGGAAGTAATGTAACAATTATGGAAGGTGCTCGTATAGGAAAGAATTGTAATATTTTCCCAGGTGCAGTAATATCAGCAGTACCTCAAGATTTAAAATACAACGACGAAGATACAACTGTAGAAATAGGTGATAATGTCACCATTAGAGAATGTGTTACAATTAATCGTGGTACTACAGATAAAATGAAAACCGTAATTGGTGATAATTGTTTAATTATGGCCTATTGTCATATTGCACACGATTGTATTGTGGGTAACAACTGTATATTTTCAAACAACAGTACGCTTGCTGGGCATATTAATATCGGAGATTATGTCGTTTTAGCAGGTATGGCAGCAGTACATCAATTTTGTTCTATCGGAAACCATGCTTTTGTAACAGGCGGGTCTTTAGTTCGTAAAGATGTTCCTCCATTTGTAAAAGCGGGTCGTGAGCCGTTATCTTATGTTGGTATTAATTCAGTAGGATTAAGAAGAAGAGGGTACAGTACAGAGAAAATTAGAGAAATTCAAAATATATATAGAATATTATATCAGAAGAATTATAATAATACACAAGCTTCAGACTTAATAGAAGCTGAAATGGAGGCGACTCCAGAACGCGATGAAATACTTCAATTTATTAAGAATTCTCATCGTGGAATCATGAAAGGTTATTTCAAGTCAAATTAATTTTGAAACCTAACCTTTCAGCATCAACTTATAAACAACAAACAATTAAAACATTTTATGGCAAGTACATCAGATATTAGAAACGGATTATGTATAAAGTACAACAACGATATTTATAAAATCATAGAATTTCTTCATGTTAAGCCTGGTAAAGGACCTGCTTTTGTAAGAACAAAAATGAAAAGTGTTACAACCGGTAAAGTTCTAGATAATACGTTTTCTGCTGGTCATAAAATTGAAGATATTCGTGTAGAGACACATAAATTTCAATATTTATATAATGATGGTGAATTTTATCATTTTATGAATGAAGCAGATTATACGCAAATTAGATTGTTAGAATCTTCTATTGATAGAACTGACTTAATGAAGGAAGGTGAAGTTGTAACAATTCAGATCAATACTGAAGATAATATGCCACTTTCTGTAGATTTACCAGCCTCTGTTATTTTAGAAATAACAGCAACAGAACCAGGTGTTAAAGGAAATACAGCAACTAATGCCACTAAACCAGCAACGGTTGAGTCGGGTGCAGAAGTTAATGTGCCTTTATTTATTAATGAAGGTGATAAAATTAGAGTCGAAACTGAAAAAGGTACTTATAAAGAACGTATCAAAGAATAATTGGTAAAAAGTCATCATATATCAGTTTTTAGTAATTACTTGTTTCTAAAAACTGATACTATTTTATTCAATACTGAAATATGAAATTTCCAAAATCACATACGTTAAAAGAAATCGCTGCATTAATTGATTGTGAATTTAAGGGTTCTGAAGATTTTGAAATTCTCGGAATCAACGAAATTCATGTTGTAGAGCCGGGGGATATTGTTTTTGTAGACCATCCTAAATATTACGATAAAGCTTTAGAATCATCAGCAACGATTATTTTAATTAATAAAGAAGTCGATTGTCCCAAGGGAAAAGCACTTCTAATCTCAGACGATCCATTTAGAGATTTTAATAAAATAACAGCTCACTTTAAACCATTTAAGTCTGCTAATAGTGCTATTGCTTCTGATGCTATCATTGGCGAAGGCACTGTAATTCAGCCCAATTGTTTTGTTGGTCACAATGTCAGGATTGGTAAAAATTGTATCATTCATTCTAATGTTAGTATTTATGACGATGCTATTATTGGAGATCATGTTACCATCCATGCAGGTACTATTTTAGGTGCTAGTGCTTTTTACTATAAAAATAGACCGGAAGGTTACGATCAGTTAAAATCTGGAGGTCGTGTTATTATAGAAAACAATGTTGATATCGGTGCGCTTTGTACAATAGATAGGGGTGTTACAGGAGATACAACTATTGGTGAAGGCTCTAAATTAGATAATCAAATTCAAATTGGTCACGATACTGTAATTGGTAAAAAATGTTTAATAGCCTCACAAACAGGAATAGCAGGTTGTGTTATTGTAGAAGATAATGTAACTATTTGGGGACAAGTTGGTGTTAAAAGCGGAATTACTATTAAGAAAGGAACTGTGTTATATGCCCAATCTGGTTTAGGACATTCAACAGAAGAAGGAAAGACTTATTTTGGAAGTCCCGCTCAAGAAGCTAGAGTTTCATTCAAAGATTTGGCTTATTTGAAAAAAATCCCTGAAATACTGAAAAAATTGAATAGTTTGTAAGATTAGTTGAAAGTTGCAATCGCTAAAATAGTAAGTAACAGGTTTTATTTATTTAAAATTAGATCTCAATTACGTAAGAAGTGATGTTTACTAAAGAATTATCTAATCTTACATTAAAATAAAAATAAAAAAGAGGACGCTTTTGCGTTATAAATCTCTTATTTTTGCACAACGAAAATTATAAAACTTTAAATACACAATAGCAAATGAGCGTTTTAGTTAATAAGAATTCTAAGATTATAGTTCAAGGTTTTACTGGTAGTGAAGGAACATTTCACGCAGAACAAATGATTGAATATGGTACTAATGTCGTTGGAGGTGTAACTCCAGGTAAAGGTGGTCAAACACATTTAGACAGGCCTGTTTTTAATACAGTTTTAGAAGCTGTTGAGAAAGTAGGTGCAGATACAACTATCATTTTTGTACCACCAGCATTTGCTGCTGATGCTATAATGGAAGCTGCTGATGCAGGTATTAAAGTAATTATTACAATAACAGAAGGTATTCCTGTTGCAGATATGATTAAAGCTGCAGATTATATCAAAGGTAAAGACTGTCGTTTAGTTGGTCCTAACTGTCCTGGTGTTATTACACCTGGTGAAGCTAAAGTTGGTATTATGCCAGGTTTTGTATTTAAAAAAGGTAATGTTGGTATTGTTTCAAAATCAGGGACTTTAACATACGAAGCTGCTGACCAAGTTGTAAAACAAGGTTTAGGTATTACTACAGCAATTGGTATTGGTGGTGATCCAATTATCGGAACTACAACTAAAGAAGCTGTAGAATTATTAATTAATGATCCAGAAACTGAAGCCGTTGTTATGATTGGTGAAATTGGAGGTCAATTAGAAGCAGATGCTGCTCAATGGTATAAAGCAAGTGGAAGTAAAAAACCTGTAATTGGTTTTATTGCTGGTGAAACTGCTCCTGCTGGTCGTACAATGGGACATGCTGGTGCTATTGTTGGTGGTAGTGATGATACTGCTCAAGCTAAAAAGAAAATTATGGCAGAATGTGGAATCCACGTTGTAGATTCTCCTGCTGAAATAGGAAAGAAAGTTGCTGAAGTTCTAGGCTAAAATTTTCCTTATAAAACTGTTAAAAACCTTACAAAATATTGTGAGGTTTTTTTTATTCTTACAATTTGTAATTATTATATTTGATTATAATAACTATACAACAAACATTTACTTATTATGAAATTATTAGAAGGAAAAACGGCTATAATAACCGGAGCAAGTCGTGGTATCGGAAAAGGTATTGCTGAAGTTTTTGCTCAACATGGTGCAAATGTAGCATTTACATACAGTTCTTCTGTAGAAGCAGCAAATGAACTAGAAAAAGAATTAAATACTTTGGGTGTAAAAGCTAAAGGTTACCAAAGTAACGCTGCTAATTTTGATGAATCTCAAAAATTAGCTGAAGATGTATTAGCAGAATTTGGTGCTATTGATATTTTAGTGAATAACGCAGGTATCACAAAAGACAACTTGTTAATGCGAATGGGTGAAGCTGATTTTGATAAAGTGATTGAAGTGAACCTTAAGTCTGTTTTTAACATGACCAAAGCCGTACAACGTACAATGCTTAAGCAACGTAAAGGTTCTATTATTAATATGAGTTCTGTTGTAGGTGTAAAAGGTAATGCAGGACAAACAAATTATGCAGCTTCTAAAGCCGGAATTATTGGATTTTCTAAGTCTGTAGCTTTAGAGTTGGGATCTCGTAACATTAGAAGTAACGTTATCGCTCCAGGTTTTATTGAAACAGAAATGACAGCAAAACTTGATGAAGAAACGGTAAAAGGATGGAGAAATGCAATTCCTTTAAAACGCGGAGGAACTCCTGAAGATATTGCTAATGCTTGTGTGTTTTTAGCAAGTGATTTAAGCGCTTATGTGACAGGGCAAACACTTAATGTAGATGGTGGAATGTTGACTTAATAAGATCAACTTAATTATCAAAATCTATTATTTAAATTAAATTTTAATGAGTTCTGAAACTCTATTATATATAACAATTGCAGCAATAACAGCGCTAATATTAGCGCTGTTTCAGTATTTATATAAATCGAAATTAAAGTCTCATTTAAAATATCTACTTACTGGATTACGAACACTTTCAATTTTCGGGATTTTGTTATTACTTATCAATCCTAAATTTGAATCTTTCACCTATTTTGATGAAAAACCAACTTTGGTTTTAGCTGTAGATAATTCTGAATCCATTGCTTATTTAAAGCAAAATGATAAGGCTTTAGAGATTTTTAATACATTGAAAAACAATTCAGAATTAAATGAACGTTTCAATATTGAATCTTATGCCTTTGGTAAGACTGTAAAGACTTTAGATAGCTTAAATTTTAATAAGCGTCAATCTAATTTGTCATTAGCTTTAAAACAATTTGGTGAAGTTTATAATAATCAAACAGCACCAATTTTAGTGCTTACAGATGGAAATCAAACGTATGGTACGGACTATAGTTATATTTCTAAAAGCGTAAAGCAACCAATTTATCCAATAATTTTAGGAGATTCTACCGTATATTCAGATTTAAGTATAAAGCAACTTAATGTAAACCGTTATGTCTATTTAAAGAATCAATTTCCAGTTGAAATTATTGCGAACTACACAGGGAATACTTCTATAAATACAGAACTAAAAATTTGGTCAGGGAATCATGTCGTATACAGAAAAGCCTTACAATTTGACGCGACAAAATCTTCAGAAATAATTTCAACGTCATTATTAGCAAATAGTGTTGGGGTAAAAACCTACAGAGTTGAGTTAGTGGCATTAAATAGTGAAAAAAACACAGTCAATAATTTTAAGAATTTTGGAGTTGAAGTTATTGACCAAAAAACAAATATCGCTTTAGTTTACGACCGAATGCATCCCGATTTAGGGGCGCTTAAAAAAGCGATTGAAAATAATGAGCAAAGAAGTGTTTCTATACTAAAACCAAAAGATGTACTTTCTAAGATAAATGATTTTCAATTATTTATACTCTATCAGCCAGATAACAGTTTTAATGAGTTACTCAAAGAGATTAAAGAATTAAATAGCAACACATTTGTTATTTCAGGCGAAACAACAGATTGGAGTATGTTGAATAATAGTCAGGATTATTTTAAGCAAACCGTAACCAATCAGACCGAAGATTTTCAGCCAAGTTTAAATAGAAATTATGGTACTTTTATAATTGATAATATTGATTTTAATAACTTTCCTCCCTTAACATCAGAGTTCGGTTCTTTTAAAATGTCAGTGCCTTTTGAAGCTTTGTTATATAAGAGTGTTAATGGCATTGAAACAAAAGATATTTTACTTTCAACTTTTGAAATCAATAACACAAAGCACGCTATCTTAAATGGTGAAGGTATTTGGAGATGGAGAGCACAATCTTTTTTAAATACCAATGCTTTTAATACGTTCGATGAATTTATTAGTAAGTTAGTTCAATATTTAAGTTCAAATAAAAAACGTAAGCGTCTAAACATCGATTATAAATCTTTTTATAACGGTAATGATGATGTAATCATTACAGCTCAATATTTCAATAAAAACTTTGAATTCGATAATTCAGCATCATTAAGCATTGTTTTAAAAAACACAGAAAATAAGAATACAAAAGAAATTCCTTTATTGCTTAATAATGGAAATTATACAGTAGACTTAAGTGGAATAGAAGCAGGGGAATACAATTTTACTGTAAAGCATAATTCAGAGTCCATTTCGGCGTCAGGAAGTTTTAAAATTCTAGAATATAACGTAGAGCAACAGTTTTTAAATGCAGACATATTAAAGTTAACAGCACTTGCTAAAAATAGTAACGGTGAAGCATTTTTCTCATCTCAAGCAAGCTTATTAATCGATCAATTATTACAAGATAATCGTTATAAAACCATTCAGAAAAGCACTAAAAATATCGTACCTTTGATAGCGTGGAAATATCTACTCCTATTAATAGTATTGAGCTTATTTATAGAGTGGTTTATTAGAAAATATAACGGATTAATTTAAAAATATAAGAATGGAGAAATTACCAAAAATTGGATTGCCTATTTTAATAGGAGTTGTACTTTTAATCATCGTTTTAGCAAAATCAGCTGTAACTTTAGATTCTGGTCATGCTGGTGTTTTATATGAAACTCTAGGTGGTGGTGTAGATCCAGATCAAGTTCCATTAGGGCCAGGTTTTCATGTTATTGCACCATGGAATCGTGTGATTGAATATGAAACGCGTCAGCAAGAAGTTCCAGAGAAAATGGCAGTTTTATCTTCTAATGGTTTAGATATTAAATTAGACGCCTCAATATTATATCAGCCTGATCTTAAGAGCTTAGCGAGATTACATAACGAAAAAGGAGAGGATTATTTAAGCCGTGTACTTCAACCGGCAATTAGAAGTGCAGCAAGAAGTGTTGTTGGTCGTTACACACCAGAGCAATTGTATTCTAGTAAAAGAGATGCTATTCAAGAAGAAATTTTCGAAGAGACAAAGAAAATTGTAGAACCTCAGTACATTCAGTTAAATGATATTTTAATTAGAGATGTGACTTTACCACCTACTATCAAACAAGCTATTGAAAGAAAGTTAAAACAAGAGCAAGAATCTTTAGAATACGAATTTAGATTGGTTACTGCAGCGAAAGAAGCAGAAAAAGTAATTATTGATGCACAAGGTAAAGCAGATGCTAACCGTATATTAAGTGCTTCACTGACAGATAAAATTCTTCAAGATAAAGGTATTGAGGCAACAGTAAAGCTTTCAGAATCACCAAATAGTAAAACAATTATTATTGGTTCAGGTGAAAGTGGCTTACCGATTATCTTAGGAAATCAATAATTAATATCCACAAATATTAAATTTTTGCTAAAACTTATATTTTAATCGTGAAAAATTAGGTTTACTAAATTTTATTTAAAGATATTTGTATTCATAAATTAGAACACATGACACTTATTCAATTTCATCATCATTTTCATACTAGCAATCAGGCGAGGTGAATTTGTATTGAATAAAATCAAGATATATATTAAAACCCGTTTGAGAAATCAGATGGGTTTTTTGTTTTTTAAATTCTAGCTGAAATCTTAGACATAACCAAAACTAAAAATGAGTAAATTAAAAATTGCAGTTCAAAAATCAGGTCGTCTTAACGAAGACTCAATGAAAATTTTAAAAGAGATTGGTATTTCTGTCGATAATGGAAAAGATCAGCTTAAAGCTTCAGCACGTAACTTCCCCTTAGAAGTATTTTATTTAAGAAATGGGGATATTCCACAATATCTTAGAGATGGCGTTGTAGACGCAGCTATTATTGGAGAAAATGTATTAATAGAGAAAGGAAACGATCTTAAAATTGTAGAACGTTTAGGGTTTTCAAAATGTAAAGTGTCTATTGCTGTCCCAAAATCATCAAAAGCAAAAAGCTTAAAAGATTTAGACGGGAAGCGTATTGCTACTTCTTATCCTAATACGGTAAATCAATTTTTAGAAAAAGAAGGTGTAAAAGCTAATTTGCACATTATTAATGGTTCTGTTGAAATTGCACCAAATATTGGGCTTGCAGACGGTATCTGTGATATTGTATCGAGTGGAAGTACCCTTTTCAAAAATGGCTTAAAAGAAATTGAAGTCCTTTTGAAATCTGAAGCTGTTTTGGCAACGTCACCTATGATTTCTGATGAAAATCAAGCCTTGATCGATAAACTTCAATTCCGATTAAAATCAGTTTTAAAAGGAAGAGAAAGCAAATATATTCTGCTAAATGCGCCAAACGATAAGCTCGATGAAATTATAAGAATCCTTCCAGGAATGAACAGTCCGTCTATTTTGCCATTGGCAAGAGAGGGTTGGAGTTCTATGCACTCAGTAATAGACAAAAATGATTTTTGGAATATTATTGACGAATTGAAAGCGAATGGTGCAGAAGGTATTTTAGTTTGCCCAATTGAAAATATGGTACTTTAATAATTTTAGTTAGGTTATGAAATTATATACAAATCCAGATCAATCAGATTGGTCCGAAATATTAAAAAGACCAACACAAACGGTTGCAGATATTGAAGCTGTTGTGAATGAGGTTTTTAACGATGTTTCTAAAAATGGAGACAAAGCTATAGAAAAGTACACATCAAAATTTGATGGTGTAACATTAGAAGACACTATTGTTTCTGAATTAGAAATTGAAACAGCTGTTGCAAATGTTTCTGAAGCTTTAAAATCAGCAATTGCTTTAGCAAAATCAAATATTGAAACTTTTCATAAAGCTCAAAAAACAGATAAAGTTTTTGTAGAAACAATGTCTGGTGTAGAATGCTGGCAAGAAAAAAGACCAATTCAGAAAGTCGGACTTTATATTCCTGGTGGTACAGCACCTTTATTTTCAACAGTATTAATGTTGGCTGTTCCTGCTCAAATAGCAGGATGCAAAGAAATTGTCTTGTGCTCACCACCTAATAAAGAAGGAAAAATTGCTAATGAGATTTTATATGCTGCAAACCTTTGTGGTGTCACTAAAATTGTAAAAGTAGGTGGTATCCAAGCTATTGCAGGATTAACTTTCGGAACCGATACAATTCCTCAGGTATACAAAATATTTGGTCCAGGAAATCAGTTTGTAACCGTTGCCAAGCAATTAGCCACTAAATATGGCGTAGCAATTGATATGCCAGCAGGTCCAAGTGAGTTGTTGGTAATGGCAGATGATTCTGCAAATGCTGCTTTTGTGGCTTCAGATTTATTAAGCCAGGCAGAACACGGTAGTGATAGTCAGGTTATTTTAGTTTCAACATCTAAAGCTTTTGCAGATCAGGTTTTGGTTGAAGTTAAAAATCAACTCGCTGTTTTACCAAGAAAAACGATGGCCGAAAAAGCGATAGCCAATTCTAAATCTATAGTTGTCAATTCTAATGCTACAGCGATTGACTTAATTAACGAATATGGTCCGGAACACTTCATTGTAACTACAACAGATAATGATTTTTTTGTAGATAATATAAGCAATGCAGGATCTATTTTTATTGGAGACTTTACACCAGAAAGTGCAGGTGATTATGCTTCTGGTACAAACCATACATTGCCAACAAACGGATTTTCTAAAGCGTATTCTGGAGTTAACTTAGATAGTTTTCAAAAAAGCATGACGTTTCAAAAAATTTCTAAAGAAGGGATTCAAAATATCGGACATGCGATAGAGTTAATGGCTGAAGCTGAAGGTTTACAAGCCCATAAAAATGCGGTAACTTTAAGATTAAAGGAATTAAAAAAATAATTTAACGTCACTTCGAGTGATTTCGAGGTAGGAGAAATTGTATCGAGAAGTAATTAAAATGAAAAATTTCAACTTAAATAATCTCATCAGAGATAACATTAAATCCATCAAGCCTTATTCTTCAGCAAGAGATGAATATAAGGATATTACTGACGGTATGGTTTTTATTGATGCCAATGAAAACCCTTTTAATACGGATGTGAATCGGTATCCAGATCCTCAACAAACCAATGTTAAAGAGCGTTTATCTGAATTGAAACGTATCCCAATAAACAAAATTTTGTTAGGAAATGGGAGTGACGAAGTTTTAGATTTGATTTTTAGAGCTTTTTGTGAGCCTAATCACGATAAAATTATCACATTGCCACCAACTTATGGTATGTACGATGTTTTAGCGAATCTAAATGCGGTTGAAAATATAGAAGTTGAATTGCAGAAAGATTTTCAACCTAACATGGATGAAATATCGAGAGCAGTACAAACGCATACAAAACTCTTTTTTTTATGTTCACCAAACAATCCTACGGCCAATAGATTTGATGCGAAAAAGATTGAAGAATTAATTCGTAATTTTGAAGGTCTTGTGATTATTGATGAAGCCTATATTGATTTTTCAGCAGAAGAAAGTTGGTTAAGTCGACTAGAAGAGTTTCCTAATTTAATAATTACACAAACCTTATCTAAAGCTTATGGTTTAGCAGGGATTCGTTTAGGGATTTGCTATGCTTCTCAAGAAATTATCGCGGTTTTAAATAAAATCAAACCCCCTTACAATATCAATCAACTCACGCAAATTAAAGCCTTAGAGCGTTTAAATACGACATTAGTTGTAGATAATGAAGTAAAAAGCATTATTCTAGAAAGAGGGATATTAAATGAAGCCTTAAAAACTATCGATTTTGTAACGGAAGTTTATCCTTCTGATGCCAACTTTATATTAGCAAAAGTAGATGATGCTAATAAACGCTATCAACAGTTGGTAGAAAAAGGAATTGTAGTTCGTAATAGAACTAATCAACCTTTGTGCGAAAATTGTTTACGATTTTCAGTAGGTACAAAAGAAGAGAATGAGACGTTAATTCAAATATTAAAAGGATTGTAAATAAACGTCACATCGAGTGAATTTTGACTTTTCAAAATTTATATCGAGATGTATATTATTCTCGATGCAATTTTTTTTAAATAGAAAATCACTTGAATTGACGACAATAATAAAACGTTAATTCAATTATCGTAACGTTTGTCATTACGTAATTGAAGTGGAATCCACAAATAAATTATTAATCTAAAATTAGATTCCTGCCTGTGTAGGAATGACAGTAACATATGAAACCAGTATTATTCATAGACAGAGACGGCACTTTAATTAAAGAACCAGCAGACGAACAAATTGATGGGTTCGAAAAATTAGAATTCTATCCAAAAGTATTTCAATATTTGAGTAAAATTGCTAAAGAATTAAATTTTGAAATTGTGATGATTACCAACCAAGATGGTTTAGGGACGGAAGTATATCCTGAAGATACATTTTGGCCTGTTCATAATTTCGTTCTAAAGACTTTTGAAGCAGAAGGTGTTGTTTTTAAGGAACAATTTATAGACCGAACGTTTGCAAAAGATAATGCACCTACACGTAAACCAAATACAGGCCTATTAACAAAGTATTTTTCTGAAGATTATGATCTAAAGAATTCATTTGTTATTGGAGATAGACTTACAGATGTTGAATTAGCGAAAAACCTTGGAGCTAAGGGGATTTTTATTAATGATAATACCAATTTTGGAACTGATGAAGTTACCGTTAGCAATAAGGATTTGGAAGAATTTATAGCTTTAGAAACAAACGATTGGGAAGTGATTTATAAGTTTCTTAAAACTACGGAACGCGTAGGAAGTATTGAAAGAAACACTAACGAAACTAAAATTAAGATCGATTTAAATCTTGATGGCACAGGGAAAAGTAATATTGATACCGGAATTGCATTTTTCGATCATATGCTCGATCAGATTTCTCGTCATGGGCAACTCGATTTAAATATTAAAGTTGATGGAGATTTAGAAGTTGATGAACATCATACTATTGAAGATACAGCTATTGCTTTAGGTGAATTGTTTGCAACAACTTTAGGTAATAAATTAGGTATTGAACGTTACGGATTCTCTTTACCAATGGACGATTGTTTAGCACAGGTTGGTATTGACTTTGGAGGTCGTAATTGGCTTGTTTGGGAGGCTGAATTTAAACGTGAAATGATTGGTAAAATGCCAACAGAAATGTTTTTTCACTTTTTTAAATCGTTTACAGACGGCGCAAAGTGTAACCTAAATATTAAAGTAGAAGGTAATAACGAACATCATAAAATTGAAGCTATTTTTAAAGCGTTTGCAAAAGCGATTAAAATGGCTGTAAAACAAGATGTTGAAAAAATGATTTTACCATCAACAAAAGGAATGCTGTAATCGTATTTTGTTATTCTTGAGAAACAGGAAACCACAATAATAAAACTAATAGATTCCTGCCTTCGCAGGAATGACAATAAACTGTCAATGAAACTATCAATAGTAAATTACGGCGCAGGAAACATTAAAAGCATACAATTTGCTTTTCAACGTTTAGGATACGAAGCTATTTTAACTGATAATCCAGAAGAAATTAAAACATCAGATAAAGTAATTTTCCCAGGGGTTGGTGAAGCAAGTTCTGCCATGATTAAATTACAACAAAGTGGTTTAGATCAATTAATTCCAACGTTAAAACAACCCGTTTTAGGGATTTGTTTAGGCATGCAACTAATGTGTAAGCATAGTGAAGAAGGCGATACCAAAGGACTTGGTATTTTTGATGTGAATGTCAAGCAATTTTCTAATCAGGTAAAAGTGCCTCAAATGGGATGGAATACCATTTCTAACTTAAAATCTGATTTATTTAAAGGTATTAAAGAAAAAGAACATATGTACTTGGTGCATAGTTATTACGCTGAACAATGTGAAGCATCTATTGCAACTTCAGATTACGAATTAGAATATGCTTCAGCATTAGAGAATGGTAATTTTTATGGTGTACAATTTCATCCTGAAAAAAGTAGTAAAGCCGGTGAGCAATTGTTGAAGAATTTTATTGAACTTTAAGATTTTAAAACATTAATAAATGTCACCTTGAGCGGAGTCGAAAGGTCTTGACAGAAATAGTTATTAATTAAAAAAGAAATTCCATTTTAGTGGAAAATGTTATGAGAATAATCCCAGCCATAGATATTATTGACGGAAAATGTGTGCGTTTAACCAAAGGCGATTACGACACAAAAAAAATATATAACGAGAATCCTTTAGAAGTCGCAAAAGCTTTTGAAGATGCAGGGATTCAGTATTTACACGTTGTAGATTTAGATGGTGCAAAAGCGAGTCATATAGTTAATTATAAAGTGCTTGAAAAAATTGCAACCCAAACAAATTTAAAAATTGATTTTGGCGGAGGATTAAAATCTGATGAAGATTTAAAAATAGCATTTCAATCTGGAGCAAATCAGATTACAGGAGGAAGTATTGCTGTTAAAAACCCGGAAGTATTTGAAGGTTGGATTTCTAAATTTGGCTCAGATAAAATAATTCTTGGAGCAGATTGTAATAATGAAAAAATTGCAATTAGTGGTTGGCAAGAAGAAAGTGATTTAGAAGTTATTCCATTTATTAAAGACTATCAATCTAAAGGAATTACAGATGTTATTTGTACTGATATTTCAAAAGACGGAATGTTAGAAGGTCCTTCTTTTGAGCTTTATAAACGCATTTTAGAAAGTGCGAAAGCTATTAAGTTAATAGCTTCTGGCGGAATTTCTAAATTTGATGAATTACCAAAATTATTAGAAATGGGCTGTGACGGTGTCATCATTGGAAAAGCAATCTATGAAAATAGAATTAGCCTAAAAGAATTAGAACAATTTCTATAGCCAATCGTCACTTCGAGTGGTTTTGAGTTACGAAAAAATGGTATCGAGAAGTAAATGCTTTGTATAATTATTATAGAAAAATTGATTTTTAAAATCACATAAATTAATGTTTCTACTTAGGTAGAAATAACAACAAAACAGATGTTAACAAAACGAATAGTCCCTTGTTTAGATATTAAAAACGGAAGAACTGTAAAAGGAGTTAATTTTGTAGACTTAAGAGATGCAGGAGATCCTGTAGTTTTAGCAAAACAATATGCCGATTTAGGAGCTGATGAACTGGTGTTTTTAGACATCGCTGCAACCTTAGAAAACAGAAAAACCATGCATGATATGGTTTTAAAAGTAGCAGAACAAGTTAATATTCCTTTTACAGTTGGTGGCGGAATTTCTTCTATAGAAGATGTCGATAATCTGTTGCATTGTGGTGCAGATAAAGTGTCTATTAATTCTTCCGCTGTAAAACGACCAGAATTAATTAATGAGCTTTCAGAAAAATTTGGAAGTCAATGTGTTGTAGTTGCTATCGATGCAAAAGAAGTTGATGGCGAGTGGCTTGTACATTTAGCAGGAGGCACAATTCCGACAGAATTAAATTTATTCGATTGGGCAAAAGAAGTAGAACAACGCGGAGCAGGTGAAATTTTATTTACATCAATGAATCATGATGGTACAAAAGCTGGTTTTGCAAATGAGGCTTTGGCTAAGTTGTCAGATTTGGTAAATATTCCAATTATAGCTTCTGGTGGCGCAGGAACCATTCAACATTTTGTAGATACTTTTAAAGACGGAAAAGCAGATGCAGCATTGGCTGCTAGTGTATTTCACTTTGGCGAAATTCCAATATTAGAATTAAAAGAAGAATTAAGAATAAAGGGCATACCTGTAAGACTATAGCAAAAATATTACTTAGATATATCTTACAATCAACCCCAAATAAAATAGTCGATGAGACGAAATTAATATATTATGAACGTAGATTTCAATAAAAATCCAGATGGATTAGTGCCTGCTATTATTCAAGATAATAACACAGACAAAGTATTAATGTTAGGTTACATGAATGCTGAAGCGCTTAAAAAAACATTAGAGTCTAAATTAGTCACTTTTTTTAGTAGAACAAAGCAACGTCTTTGGACTAAAGGTGAAGAAAGCGGTAATGTTTTAAATTTAGTAGATATTAAATTAGATTGCGATAGTGATTCTTTATTAATAAAAGTAAATCCAAAAGGCCCAACATGTCATAAAGGAACTGATACGTGTTGGAACCAAGATAATGTAACATCTTACGGTTTTATTTCTGAATTAGAGAGCACCATTGAATCTCGTATAAATGCTGCTGATTCAGAAAAGTCATATGTTGCATCTTTATTTGCAAAGGGGATTAATAAGATCGCTCAAAAAGTAGGGGAAGAGGCTGTAGAAGTTGTTATTGAAGCAAAAGACGATAATGATCACTTATTTTTAGAAGAAAGTGCAGATTTATTATTTCATTACCTAATGTTATTGCAAGCCAAAGGTTTTAAAATTGATGATGTTGTGTCTGTATTGAAATTAAGAAATAAAAAATAGACATTGCTTTTAGAGTCATTAATAAATTAGAGTTCCTCATTATTATATGTTTGATAAACGTTTTTATTACCTTATTAAAATTCAGTATTTAGGCTATCGTTTTCATGGTTGGCAAAAACAACCCGATGTTAAGACGGTACATCTTATGATAGACCGTACATTGAAATATATTCTTCAAGATACAAGGTTTAAAACTTTAGGAGCAGGTAGAACAGATGCTATGGTGTCTGCAAATGAAGCGGCTTTAGAGTTATTTATTTATAATGAACCGATTCAAGATTTTGATGAATTTTTAGCGCTCTTTAATCATAATTTACCACAAGATATACGTGCGTTATCCATTAAAGAAGTTGATAAGAAATTTAATATCATTCAAGATTCTAAGTTAAAGGAATACCACTATGTGTTTTCAGAAGGTCAGAAAAACCATCCGTTTTGTGCACCAATTATGACGACTATTTTAGAACCTTTAGATGTTGAGTTAATGAAAAAAGGTGCACAGTTATTTTTGGGGACTCATAATTTTAAAACCTATTGTTACCGTGCAACAGATAAAGGAGAATATATTAGAACTATTGAAGGCTGTGAGCTAGTTGAAAATGATATTTATACGGCTAGCTTTTTTCCAGAGAAATCTTACGTGCTTAAAGTTGTAGGTAAGGGATTTATGCGGAATCAAATCCGGTTAATGTTTGGCTGCTTAATAAAGTTAGGTAGAGGGGATCTTACTTTAGAGTATATTGAAGCAACTTTAAAATATGAGAGTACTGAAGTTATGGATTATATAGCACCAGCTTCAGGTTTAATTCTACATTCAGTAAACTTTGAATAAATAAAAAGGTATGAGTTGAAAAAACTCATACCTTTTTATTTTGGTTTAATATTTGATTTATCTTTCAATTCATTTAAAAATAAATCATTGCACTTGTTTCCTTATGACATTTATTAATGTTTAAAAAAGAAAATTAATCGGCAACATGTAATTTTGGTTCTTTATCTACAAATTTACCATTTACAGATTCACCTAAAATTATAACTTCTTTAGAGCGTTCGTACATTTTTATAGCACGATGCATCTGTAACTTGGTGCCACTGTAAAGTTTTACACCTGATTTTGAGCCCTTGTTTCTTATCTCAATATAGAAACCGTCTTTGAGTGCTGTTGGTCTTGTTGCTGGTCTACCCATAAATATTATGATTGTTTTTAAAAAGTGGTGCATGATAATAAAAATTATCACAATTCACAAATTTATTTTAGAACAATTAACATTGAGAGACATGTTTAAGGTCTAAATTCGTCAAAACACACTATTTTAATCATTTTTTAATTTAAAGATCATCAAATTATAGAATTTTAAATATGAACCTTATATAATGCGTTATTCTGAATTTTTAAAAACCTATTAGGGTTAAGACTTATAGGATTAGAGCAACATATATAAATGTTTATCATGGATATTTGCGTTGGATAACAAAAAAAACTGCTTTTATGAAAGACCAATTTAATGCTGCTCTAGGAAATTTAATAGATAAACTTATCGGATGGTTTAACGCCATTATTGAAAACATTCCGAATTTTATATTAGCCATTTTGGTGTTGGTTATTTCCTATTTTGCTGCAAAATACGTAAGCAGACTTGTTAAAAAAATGGTTGATAATCGTGTTGAACAAGATTCAATAAAAAACGCCTTGTCTCGGGTTGTTGCCGTTTTGGTTGTCGCTTTAGGGTTATTTATCGCTTTAGGAGTTTTAAACTTAGGTAAAGCATTAACATCATTACTTGCTGGTGCTGGTGTTGTTGGTTTAGCCATTGGTTTAGCACTCCAGGGAACTATTGCCAATACATTTGCAGGACTTGTATTATCTTTTAGAAAGAAGATTCAAATAGGTAATTGGGTAGAAACTACGGGTTTTTCAGGTGAAGTTATAGATATTAATTTAAAAGATTTTACCTTAAAAGAAGCAGATAACAATATTGTTATTATTCCCAATAAAACAATTTTAGAAAATCCTTTAAAAAATTATTCATTAACCACCAAAATGAGAATCTTCTTAGAATGTGGGGTTGGTTATGAATCTGATTTAGAAAAAGTACAGAAAATTACAAAGGACGTTATTGCTAATACTTTTGATCAGATAAATTCACCAGAAGATGTAGAGTTTTATTATACCGAATTTGGTGATAGTTCAATTAATTATTTATGTAGATTTTGGATAGAAGCAGAAAGTATGCTCGAAAAATTAAAGGCAAAAACGGATGCAATTATTGCAATTAAAAAGGCTTATGATGCAGAAGGTATCAATATTCCATTCCCTATAAGAACTTTAGAGTTCAATAATAAATTAGATTTAAACTCTTCAGGACCAAAAGCGTCAACATCTAAGAAATAAAAAAATTAGCTATTAGGCTAATGAGTTAAAACTCTTAGGATAAGAGCAAACCAAATAAAACCGACTTAACGATATTTGTTATAACAATAACCAAATAAAAACAATCAAGATGAAAAAATTTAGTTACGTATTTATAGCGCTATTTAGTTTAAGTTTAATGACTACAAGTTGTAGAGAGCAAAAAGATACAGGAGATAAAATCGAAGATGCTGTTGATGATACAGGTGATGCAATGGAAGATGCAGCTGATGATGTTGAAGATGCAGTAGATTAATCTTTAATGTTAATTACAATAATATTATAATACTAAAAGCCATCGTTAAGATGGCTTTTTTATATTTTTATACAAATTTTAATTCCTATGAATCATTCTATCCCTAAAGAAGTATTTACATTTTTTAAAAAGCTTGAAAAAAACAACGATCGTGATTGGTTTAACGAACACAAACCAGAATTTAAAGCGATTGAAGCAAAGATGAAGACTTCTTATAACTATTTAGGAGAATTAATGAATGTTCATGATCAAATAGAAAAAATTAAAATTTTTAGAATTTACAGAGATGTCCGTTTTTCTAAAAACAAATTACCTTATAAAACACATTTTAGTGGTTCTTATGCCAGAAAGAAACCAGAATTACGTGGCGGTTACTATGTACACATTCAACCTAATAATGAATCATTTATTGCAACAGGATTTTGGGACCCCAGTAAGGAAGATTTATTACGCATAAGGAAAGAGTTTGAAATGGACGACTCAGAAATGCGAGACATTTTAAACGATGAAGCCTTTAAATCGACTTGGGGAGATTTTACAGGTGAAGAATTAAAAACAGCACCTAAAGGATTTAATAAAGAACATCCATCCATAGACTTAATAAGAAAAAAGCAATTTATATTTGTTAAAAAGTATACGGATAGTGAGGTTTTAGCTGATGATTTTATAACAAACGTTAATAAGGCGTTTATAGATGTAAAACCATTTTTTAATTACATGAGCGATGTTTTAACCACTAACTTAAATGGTGAAACAATATTATAAGACTTCTGTAATTGTATATCTTTTACTGTTAAATTCAAATTGATGCCCTTTAGACTTCGATTTTACATGTTGTCCTATCGGTGATTGCAGAGAGATTATGTAATAGTCTTGAGTTTCAATTTCTATTTTGCCAATACTAATGGCTATAAAAAAAGAAAGACTATCTGTTTTTACAATACTGCCTAAAACAACCTGCTCTGAAACTAAATTTGGACGAATAAGCTGTAAATAGTCCTTGTTCTTTTGTGCATCACCAAGATAATTCATGTTCTTTTCAAGGTCATCTAAAAGTTTAGAATTCCCAGAATCATCCTGCTCATTACTTACTTTATCATTACTTTCAATAGATTCTTTTATTAAATCTATCTCATTTTTGTAATCTTTAATGCGCTTATTAACGAGAAGATTACAAAGGTCTAATAATTGTGTTTTTATTTTCATTGCAGAAACTAAACCGCCTTAAGAATTTCATTTGTTGCTAAAACTTGAATACTGTCTATTAATCGCTCTTTAACAATATTCATCATTCGTTTATTTAAAGCAGAAGAATGCTGTATGTACAATTGATACTCTTCAACAGAAAACTGACCTATAATCATTCCTTTAATGGAATTCCTGAATTTAGTATCCTTATGTGTTGCATTATCAATGTAACTTAATTGCTTTTCTAAAGAAAGCTCATAAAACACATTTTTGTGCTTGGTAATATAATTTTTAAACACAGCAATTAATAAATTGTGTTGAAACTTAACAACAGGTCGTATTGTTTTGTTTTGAAACAACTCTTCAGCACCCATGTTGTCATAGATTTTAGCAGAAGCAATTGTAGGTCTTAAAGCTAATAAGTCTTCGGTTCGTGAAGTCATAGTGAAGGTTATTTTAGGATTAATTTTTATTAAAATTAAGTATTAACAGACCTCAATTAATTAGTTGAAAAATATGTTGTTAACGTGGTTATTAACAAATGCAATTCTAATATAGAATAATCATATCTCTTTTCGACTTAAACAAAATGCTTTAAGCTTTATCTTTGAGTAAAATAAATTGCTTATGAAATTTGGACGTGTAGATGACCCTGGTAATATTGATTTTACTTTGCCCCCTGATCATTCAGAGACCTTAAAAATGTTACACAAAAACCCATCAGAACTAACTAATATTTCTGTAGGTTGTGCTAAGTGGAATAAAGCTGATTTAAAAGGGTTTTATCCAAAAGGAACTAAAGATGAGTTAGAATATTATTCTAGTCAATTTAACGCTATTGAATTGAATGCTACATTTTACCGAATTTTTCCTCCAGAGCAATTTTCAAAATGGTACGATAAAACACCTCTTAATTTTAAGTTCTTTCCGAAAATAAACCAAGAGATTAGTCATTGGAAACGTTTAAATGAAACAATCACCCCTATTGTAGATCATTATTTAAATAGTGTTATAAACCTAAAAGAAAAATTAGGTTGTGTATTTTTACAAATGCATAACAATTTTGCACCTAAAGATTTTGAAAAGGTTATTGATTTTGCAGAAAGTTGGCCTAAAGAAATTCCGCTAGCTGTTGAGTTTAGACATACAGATTGGTATAATGATAAAGCTATATCTGAAGATTTATATCTTCTTTTAGAAGAAAATAATATCTCAAATATAATTGTAGATAGCGCGGGTAGACGCGATATTATGCACATGCGATTAACAAATTCTAGAGCTTTTGTGCGCTATGTTGGTGCTAATCATCAAAGTGATTATGCAAGATTAGATGATTGGGTAAAACGTTTAAAACATTGGAAAGAAAATGGTATTAAGGAAATAAACTTCTTTGTGCATCAAAATATAGAGGAAGCATCACCATTGCTTTCTTCGTATTTAATAAAGCAATTAAATGCAGAATTAGGCACTCATTTGAAAATTCCTAATGAGCACTTAAATACGCAACAAACACTTTTATAATAATATTAATAACGAAAGTTTAAAACAAAAATATATGAGATTTCACACACGTAAATGGGTTAAACCCGAAGATTTAAATCCTAATGGTAGTTTATTTGGAGGTCAACTTTTGGCTTGGATAGATGAAGAGGTCGCTCTTTATACAGTAATTCAGCTTGAAAATTCTAAAGTAGTAACAAAGTATATGTCAGAGATTAACTTTATGTCATCTGCACGTCAGGGAGATATTGTAGAGATTGGTATTTTGGTTACAAAATTCGGAAAATCTTCACTAACTTTAAAATGTGAAGCTCGTAATAAAATGACCAGAGAGACCATACTAACCGTAGATAATATTGTAATGGTTAACCTTGGTCCTGATGGGGTACCAGCACCACACGGTAAAGTTGAAGTAGAATTTGTAAGAGACCGATTAAAGGATTCTTAATCCTTATTACCTAAAGCAAGTTCGTAAACTTCTAAATCAAAATAAGAGACTGCAGCCAATGTATGGTCAAATATGTCACCAATGATGTATTCGTAATTTACCCAACGTTGATCTTTGCTAAACGCATAAATCTCCATTGGAATACCTTGTGCTGTAGGTTCTAATTGACGTACCATTAAAGTCATATCTTTATTAATGGCAGAATGGTTTTCAATATACGTTTGAAGATATTTTCTAAACACACCAAAATTGGTAAGATTTCTCCCGTTTATTAGAACAGATTTATCAATATTGTGATCGTTGTTGTAAGTTTCAATTTCTTTAGAACGCGTTTTTAAATATTCTGAGACTAATTCTATTTTACCAAAGCGCTTAATAGCTTCATCATTAAGAAAATTGATGGAAGACGTTTTAATAATGACCGAGCGTTTAATACGGCGTCCACCAGAATCGTTCATACCTCTCCAGTTTTTAAACGAATCAGAAATTAAAGCATAGGTAGGGATAGTCGTAATCGTCATATCCCAATTCTGTACCTTTACAGTGGCTAAGCTTATTTCGGTAACTTCACCATCGGCTCCGTATTTTTCAAAGGTTATCCAGTCTCCAATTCTAACCATATCGTTAATAGATACTTGTATACTGGCAACGAAACCTAAAATAGTATCTTTAAAAATAAGTAATATTACTGCAGAAGCAGCACCTAAGGTTGTGGCGAATTTTATAAAAGAAACCCCTGTAATAATCGCTAAAATTGAAAAGAATCCTAGCATCCATGCAAAAATCATAAAGACTTGCATATAGCTATCAATAGGTTTGTCTTTAAACTCTACTAAAGTTTTTAGATAATCTTTTATAGAGCTTAAAAGGCTTCTTATAATTTGAAGTGTAAGTACAATGGTTATAACCTTTAAGGTTTTCTCTATAATATTTTGTGCATATTCAAAATCAGTAAATACTTGAGGTACAAATTCTATTAAAATTAGCAAGGGAATTATATGGGCAATATTTCTTGGAAGCTTGTTGGCAATAAGAATATCATCGAAATTAGTTTTGGTCCGCTTAGCAACTCCTGCCGAAAATTGCCAAAGTAAACGTTTGGTAATAAAATCGATTATAAAAGCGGCTAACACTAATGCAATAAGAAGTCCAAGCATATTAAGATACATTGAAGTATCTTCAGATAAACCTTGTTCTAAAAGAAAATCGTATAAAATGTGTTTAATATTAAGCACGTCTAGATTTTGTTAAGTATTTATGATCAATATAAAATGTTCCGAAGGGAATAATAGAAGCTAATAATACCATCCAAAATGTACGTGTAGTCCATTTCATATCACTGCTAATTAATACAGCCATTACTACGTAAGCCATAAATAAAACACCATGTGGCATTCCCAATAATTTTACATATTGTGGATCTTCGTAGATGTATTTTATGGGGGTTGCTATAAACAATAATAAGATATAAGAAATACCTTCTAATAAAGCTATAATCCTAAAAACGGGTAGTAATTTTAACATGACATAAAATTTGTGCAAAAGTACTTCAGAATTAAGTAAAAAGAGAAGAATTTAACAGCTTTTAAGAAATTAATGAAAACTTAAATTCTATTATTTATATTTAGGCAAAATATCTATTTACCAACCTTTATTTATGAGAAAAATTCTATACTTAGCCTTGTGTTCATTCGTTTTTGTATCGTGTTCTACAGTGCAATCAACGAGCAGTAAAAAAGGCACTTCTAAAACCGCCCAAGCAAAAACAGACAGTCCTAAAAAGAGTCAAAGTAAAATTAAAGATTACGATAAAGTCATCACTAAAGATGCTATTACAGATAAAGGTTTATTTAATGTTCACTTAGTAGGAGAGCAGTATTTTTTCGAAATCCCGATGGAACATCTTAATGCAGATATGCTATTAGTAAGTCGTTTTGCTAAATTACCAGCAAATCTTGGAGGTGGTTATGTTAATGCAGGCTCAAAAACGAATACCAGAATGATTAATTGGGAACGTTTTAGAGATAAGATACTTATCAAAGAAAAATCTTCAAGCGCCATTGCTTCAGATAGTTTACCAATTAATGTTTCCGTAAAATCTAATAATTACGAGCCAACATTATATGCTTTTGATATTGCTGCGTTTTCAAAAGATTCGTCGTCTGTTGTAATTGATGTTACAAGCTTTTATAGTTCGGATGTGAAATCTATTAGCGGATTAGGTTCAAGATTACGTTCGTCTTATAAAGTGAAGAATTTAGATAAGTCTCGAAGTTTCATAAACTCGGTAAGGAGTTTTCCTGAGAATATAGAAGTGATTCAAGATTTTACATATAACGCTTCAAATCCACCAGTAAATACAGGAGATGAAACGATTAGTGTACAGATGAATCAATCTATGATTCTACTTCCTAAAACACCGATGCAACCCCGCCTTTTTGATGAGCGTGTTGGTTGGTTTACGTTAAGTCAATATGATTATAGCAGTGAAGAATTAAAATCGGATCAAAAAACCTATTTAAGACGTTGGAAATTAATTCCGAAAGATATTGAAGCTTATAATAGAGGCGAGTTGGTAGAACCTGTAAAACCAATTGTTTATTATTTAGATCCTGCAACACCAATGAAGTTTCGATCTTATATGAAAGAAGGTATTGAGTTATGGCAAAAAGCATTTGAAGCTGCCGGATTTAAAAATGCAATTATAGCTAAAGATCCTCCAACTAAAGCTGAAGATCCAGATTTTAGTCCAGAAGATATTAGATATTCAGTGGTAAGATACGTTGCCAGTACAACTAGAAATGCAACTGGTCCGAGTGTTTCAGACCCCAGAAGTGGAGAAATAATTGAAAGTGATATTATTTGGTATCACAACCATTTACGCTCATATAGAAATCGTTACATGTTAGAAACAGGAGCGGCAAATCCTTCTGCAAGAACATTAAATACGCCAGATGAAGAGATTGGTGAAATGATGAAAATGGTGATTGCGCACGAAGTTGGTCATACCTTAGGATTACCTCATAATATGAGCGCAAGTTACGCCTATGATGTAGAAAGTTATAGAGATGGCGAATTCACTCAAAAGAATGGAATTGCAGCAACCATTATGGATTACGCGCGTTACAATTATATAGCACAGCCTGGAGATGAAAACATTCGTTTTATAAGACAATTAGGCCCTTATGATAATTATGCAATTAATTATGGATACAGATATATAGACAAAGCAACATCTGCAGAAGATGAAAAGGAAACTTTAAGTGCGTGGATTACTGAAAAAGCAGGTAATCCTATTTATAAATTTGGAAAGCAAAGCAGTCGTTTCGATCCTACAGCGCAAACTGAAGATATTGGTAACAATAGTATTAAAGCAAGTACTTATGGACTTAAAAATTTAAAGATAGTTGCTAAAAACCTTCCAAGCTGGACAAGTGATAAAACAGATAATTACGAAGATTTAGAAGAGCTTTATGGCGAATTGTTAAGTGTTTGGGGGCGTTATATTGGCCATGTCGTTACACATATCGGTGGAGTGGTAGAGGATACTAAAAACCCATCGCAAGAAGGTGTAATTTATACTCCAGAATCAAAAATAGAACAGAAAGCTGCTGTGGCTTGGTTGCATAAAAATGCTTTTGAAACACCAAGTTGGTTAATTGATAAGTCCATTCTTCAAAATATAAATTACGCAGGTTACACTGATCGAATGAGAAGTTTACAATCGCGTCATTTAAATAATATATTAAGCTTTGAACGCTTAGGTAGATTAATTGATCATAATGCTTTAGATACTAAAAATTATTCGGCTTTAGAATTATTAAGTGATATTAGAACCGGAATTTGGTCTGAATCAAAATCAGGTGTAAATGTTTCAGTTTTTAGACGTAATTTGCAACGTGCCTATTTAGACGCTATGTTAAAATTGATGAAAGAAGATTTAAACCCAAGCCGAAGTAGACAGTATTTTAATGTTAATCAATCTGATGTAAGAGCATTAGTAAGAGGTGAATTAAATGTTGTAAAACGCTCATTAACTTCAGCACTAAACGGACGTTTAAATTCTGAAACTAAATATCATTATCAAGATGGTATCGAGAGAATTAATAACATTTTAGATCCAAAATAATATGAAAAAATTAATTTTATTAGTTGTATTTTTTAGTTTTTCAACATCATTTTATATAAGTGCGCAATCTAAAAAAGCACAAAAAGAAGGGTTTGATGCGACGTATAAAAGTATAAAGTCTATAGTTAATTCTAAACATTATCAATATGTTGGTCATTCAGTTTATAATTCTGAAGGCAGAAAAATGTTAGATACAGATTCAAATCAACTTGAAATAAATAGAAAAAAGTAAATGGAACTTTAAACTCATTAGATTCATTTGTTTATGATACTAAAACGACTAATTCTAAAATCTCTAATTATAAAATTATACTTAATGATGATAAGCAAACAGTGGTCATTCAGTTTAATATAGACAAGGATAAATTTCGTATCGAAGTCAAACCAAACGGTAAAGCTTTTTTAACTTTAAATTCTGGTATTAATAATATTAGTCAAACTGGTATGATTAAAAGGATATAAATTGTATCTTTGTAACCGGTTTATTGAAAATATACTACACAAATAGCTTCATTCTTGAGTTATTTTTCTAGATTTTAATACTATTCATTGTTAAGTTAATTAACTTGTCTGCATTATAGATATTTTCAAAAGCAAACACACATATTAATATTTAAAACTACGAATGGCTAAATCACAACAGACTTTTAGTAAAAGTGAAAAAGAAAAAAAACGTTTAAAGAAAAGAGAGGATAAGCGTAAGAAAATGGAAGCGCGTAAACTCGACAGAGATGAAAATGGTTCTGAAGGAATCCCTATCGCTTATGTAGATCATAATGGTAATCTTACAGATACGCCACCAGATCCAACAATGAAAGTGAAGGTTAAAGCTGAGAATATTGTTCTTGGTGTTCCACAAAAAGAAGATTCAGACGAAGATCCATTTGATCCTATTAGAAATGGAAAGGTATCTTTCTACGACAGTTCTAAAGGATTCGGTTTCATTATAGATACTGAAACTAACGAAAAGCATTTTACGCACGTTAGTGGTATTATTGACGAAATTGTAGAAAACGACAAAGTAACTTTTGAATTAGAAAAGGGACAACGTGGAATGAATGCAGTAAGAGTTAAACAAGCATAACACTTTTAGTTAAAAATAAAAAAAGCCATTATAGTTTACACTATAATGGCTTTTTTTTGTTGAATATTATCATCTCATAATCAGTGTAATACTTTAGTTGAAATAAAATAGTGCCGTTTTTTTAAAACCTTACCTTCTAATCCTTCGTAGGTAGAGAAACAATATTATTAAAATTCAATTTATGAAAACTAAAACAATTATTTCAACATTAGCATTAGCGGTAACACTAATTTTTGGATCTGCTGTAATGGCACAATCTAAAATGGAAAAAGGTGCTAAAATGGAAAAAGGAACAAAAATGGTAGGTGGTGCAGAAATGTATCCTTCTAAAGATATTGTATCTAATGCCGTAAATTCTAAAGATCATACAACGTTAGTTGCTGCTGTAAAAGCTGCAGAGTTAGTAGAGACATTACAAAGTGATGGACCTTTTACTGTTTTTGCACCAACAAATGCTGCATTCGATAAATTACCAAAAGGAACAGTGGCAACTTTATTAAAACCAGAAAATAAAGCAAAACTTCAAGCGGTATTAACATATCATGTTATCGCGGGCAAATTCAGTGGAAAAGCTATTATGAAAGCCATTAAAAAAGGTAAGGGTAAAGCTAGTTTTAAAACCGTTAATGGAGAAATGTTAACGGCAATGATGGATGGAAAATCTTTAGTTATTAAGGATATGGCAGGAAATACATCTATGGTAACAATTGCAGATGTAAATCAATCAAACGGTGTTATTCATGTTGTTGATACTGTAGTTTTACCAGGTATGTAATAAAATAAGAATTAGTTTATTATGATTGGTTGGTATTGATGCTAATTCTTGAGGGCACAAGTTTTTAACTTGTGCCTTTTTTTATACCTTTAAAAACAAGAAAAATAAGCTAAATGTATCCGAGAATTATAAAGTGTAAAGCGAAAAGAGTTGTTGGGATTTCAACAAAAATGACTAAGGAGCAATATTTTAAAATAACACAATTATGGCAGGAGTTTATGCCTAGAAAAAAAGAAATTAATAATATAAATCCAAAGGAATTTATAGCAGTTCAACAATTCCCAAAAGAAACTACTATTGAAAACATTGTAGATTATACAATTTGGGCTTGTGTAGAGGTTTCGCATTTTAAAGATATTCCTAAAGGCATGTCATCTTTTGTAATTCCTGCTGGTGAATATGCTGTTTTTCTTCAAAAAGGAATGGATGCTTCAAAAACATATCAAAGTATTATGACACAATGGTTACCAATATCAGGTTATACAATTGATAATAGACCACATTTTCAAATTATGGGTGAGACGTATAAAAATGGAAGTCCAGATTCTGAAGAAGATTTTTATATCCCAATACAATCGATAGTTTAATCTTTTATCTGTTTTATTTCAGAATTAAAAGTTGACTCTAAAGTCGCAACCTGTTTTGTAATTACTACAGCCCAAAGCCGTTTTTCCTTTTAATACAGTTCCTGTTTTACATTTAGGACAAACATCACCCGCTTTAATAGGGGCTTTTTTGGCCGTTTGTTTTGGCTCGAATTTTAATTTGAAAGCCTCATCAAATCTTATTAATCCTTCTTGTGTTTGACCATCTATTTTAAACCCTTTTAAATTTACAGTCGACCCTTTGGTTATTAATCTAATAAATTGCTTTTCTGAAACCTTTTTATCACCAAAATTAAAAGGTAATGTAAAGTCGCAAGATTTGCCATAATGACTACAGCCATAAGCCGATTTTCCTTTTAATAAAGCACCTGATTTACATTTTGGGCAAGAGCTACCAACAAGTGCTTCGGTTTTAGGTTTTGATTTAGACTTCGCTTTCGATTTAGAAGTCGTTGCAGGTTTGTTGTTTACAGCAGAAATACGTGTTTGTACTTGTTCGCTTCTTACTTCGTAGACTAAAGCATCTACCATGCGCTTCATACCTTTTATAAAAGCACCAGCGCTTATTTTACCTTTTTCAATATCTTTTAATTGCTTCTCCCAGGTTCCTGTAAGTTCTGCCGATTTTAAAAGTTCATTTTTAATAGTATCAATAAGCTGAATCCCTGTTATAGTTGGTAGAATCTGCTTTTTATTCCGTTTAATGTATTTACGTCTAAATAAGGTTTCTATAATATTGGCTCTTGTAGATGGACGACCAATACCATTTTCCTTCATTAAATCCCTTAATTCATCATTATCAACTTGCTTACCTGCGGTTTCCATAGCGCGCAGTAATGTTGCTTCTGTATACTGATTGGGTGGCTTTGTTTGTTTCTCTAAAAATGAAGGTTCGTGTGGTCCTTTTTCCCCTTTAACAAAAGCAGGAAGTAAAGCATCTTCTTTTTTGTTAGATTTTTCAGTTTCAAAAACAACGCGCCAACCTTTAGAAAGAATCTCTTTTCCTGTAGTTTTAAAATTAACTTCTGCAGCTTTTCCTATAACTGTAGTATTCGAAACTTTACAATCGTCATAAAATACGGCAATAAAACGTTTTACAATAATATCATAAACTTGCTGTTCATTGTATTGTAAATGCGTTTGCATTCCCGTAGGAATTATGGCGTGGTGATCGGTTACTTTTTTATCATTAAAAACTCGAGAAGATTTCTTAATCTTTTTATTAAGAACAGGTGCTGTAAGCACTGAGTAATCAGTTAATTTAGATAAAATACCTTGTACTTTAGGATAAACATCATTGGGTAAAAAAGTGGTATCAACTCTTGGGTAAGTTACCGCCTTTTTTTCATATAATTTCTGTGCTATTTTAAGGGTGTCATCTGCTGAAAATCCAAATTTCGTATTACAATACACCTGCAATCCTGTTAAGTCAAATAGCTTAGGTGCGTATTCTGTTCCTTTCTTTTTGGTGATAGAAACAATCTCAAATTCATCTTCTTTTACTTTGTTTGCCAGAATTTCACCGTCTTCCATTTTAAGAAAACGACCTTCTTCATAACTAAAAAGTGTATCTCTGTAAAGTGTTTGTAATTCCCAATACGGTTGTGGTACAAAATTTTCAATTTCTTTAAAACGATTAACAAGCATGGCTAGAGTAGGGGTTTGAACTCTTCCTACTGAAAGTACTTGCTTATAGCCACCGTGTTTAACTGTATATAAACGTGTGGCATTAATGCCTAAAAGCCAATCTCCAATGGAACGCGAAAAACCTGCATAATAAAGATTATCGTAATCTTCAGAAGGCTTTAAGTTTTTAAAACCTTCTTTTATGGCTTCTGTTGTTAAAGAGGAAATCCATAAACGTTCTACTTTGCCTTTGTAATTTGCTTTATTAATGACCCAACGTTGAATGAGTTCTCCTTCTTGACCAGCATCCCCACAATTTATAACAACGTCTGCTCTGTCAAACAAACTTTTTACAATTCTAAATTGCTTTTTAATACCATCATTGTTAGAAACTTTTACCTCAAATTTTTCTGGCAACATGGGTAAGTTGTTAAGATCCCAACTCTTCCAATACGGTTTATAATCTGCGGGTTCGTAAAGTGTACAAAGATGTCCAAATGTGTACGTTACTGCATAGCCATTACCTTCATAGTAACCATCGTGTTTTGTTGTGGCTCCTAATACTGAGGCAATTTCTCTTGCTACACTTGGTTTTTCGGCAATACAGACTTTCAAATTCGCTTATTTTTTGCAAGCGCAAAAGTACAGAATTTTATAAATTATATTTTGGTTTTAAGACTATAAAAGTAATCTCTGACCAATTTTTAATTTAGATGTCTTTTTTATGGCGTTGCCATTGCATAGCGCAGCTATAGAAGTATTATTTTTTCTAGAAATGCCATAAAGCGTATCCCCTTTTTTAACCACGTAATATTTAGGTAGTTTAGCTAATTTCACTAATTTTTCTGCCTCATCAGCAGATTCTATTACAGTGACTTCACTAGCATGTCTAGAGCTATGGAACCTGGCATGCGTCCATTTTTGAGTAACCCATACGTGTTGCGTTCGTATTTCATTTTTAGATGAAAAATCAAAAAGATATTCAGGATATATTGATTCACCTTTATAACTTAACTCTAAATGTAAATGGCTTCCTCTAGAGTTTCCTGTGTTGCCTCCTTTTGCAATAAATTGACCTCTTTGGATGGTATCATTGGCCTTTGTTTCAATTTTAGAGAGATGCGCGTAGGTAGATTCTAGTCCATTATAATGACGAATAATAACAGTATTTCCATAGCCATTGACGTATTTAGCCAATCGAACAATACCGTCAAGTATAGCAACAACAGAATCGCCGGTAACTAAATCAATATCAATACCATTATGTGCACGTCCTCCTCGCCAGCCATAATGCGAGGTGATTACTTTTTCATGTAAGACAGGTGATGTATAAGTACTATCTGTAAATTTTATTTCTAAAGGAAACGCATGAAGATCGTTACGATAAGGATCATAAACAAAATTATCCCAATTTTCAGCTTTAATATCTACAGTATCAGCACTTAATTCTACTAATGGTATCTCAACAGTGTCAGAAGATAGTCCTTTAGTGAAAATTGTATTAGGAGGTAATTCAATTTTTATAGAATTGATAAGTGAGTCTTGCTGAGCGAATACACTTGAAGTAATGCATATAAACGCAATACAAAAAAATAGGTGTTTCATAAAAGGTATTAATAATCTATAACGTTCGAAACGCAAATATAAAACAAATATTATGTCAGCATTTTATTATGAGAACCACTGATGTTAATTAACATTTTTTTGTGTTTTTGTAAGTCGTTTTAAGATGAAATATAAATCCCTGTAAAAGAGGATCTATAAGATTAAATATATCTGTTTTTAATGCTGTTACATACAAAACAATGCTTTCAATAAAGAAAAAAAGGATATTACAATTAAACAATATAAGTTCATTTTATCGAGCATCTATTGGGGTGAAGCTTTTTTTGTGAGCTAAAGTGTTGTAAATTTGCAGCTTCATTAAATCTTCGAAACTAAATTTATGTCTGAAGCAAGAGAAGCTGTTCACGAAAAAAAAACGGATAAAGAATTATATGACTATCAACAAGGTGCGATAAGTCAGATTTTTGAAAAGTTTGATACGGAACGTGATGATTATCACTTACTTTACCAATTACCAACAGGTGGTGGTAAAACCGTTATTTTCTCTGAAATGGTACGTCAGTATTTAAAACACCATAACAAAAAGGTGTTAATTATGACGCACAGAGTTGAGCTTTGTAACCAAACAGCTAAGATGTTGAATGGTTTCGGTGTGACTAATAAAGTGGTGAATAGTAAGGCTAATTTAGATGATCAAGGTGATTATTCTTGTTTTGTAGCCATGGTTGAAACTTTAAACAATAGACTGAATGATGGTATTTTGGATATATCTGATGTTGGTTTGGTAATTATTGATGAGGCACATTACAATTCATTTACGAAGTTATTTAAGTTTTTTGAAAAATCATTTATACTAGGAGTAACTGCAACACCTTTAAGTTCTAATAAGGAGTTACCAATGAAGGATAATTACGATGAGCTTATTACAGGTGAAACGATTGAAAACCTTATAGAAAATGAGTTTTTGGCTAGAGCAGAAACGTATGCTTATGATATGGGATTAACCTCTTTAGAAGTTGGTTCTAATGGAGATTATACTGTAAAATCTTCAGAAGATTTGTACTCGAGCCCTTCAATGTTACAAAAGCTAGTGGATGCTTATAAAAAGCACTCATTAGGGAAGAAGGCATTAATCTTTAATAATGGTATTAATACGTCTATTAATGTATACTATGCTTTTAAAGAAGCAGATTTGCCCGTAATGCACTTAGATAATACGGCAACAAAGAAACAACGTAAGCAGATTTTGCAATGGTTTCATGAGACTCCAGATGCTATTTTAACTTCAGTAAGTATTCTAACAACAGGTTTTGATGAGCCTACAATTGATACCATTATATTAAATAGAGCAACAAAATCATTAACGCTATATTACCAAATGATTGGTCGTGGATCTCGTATATTAAATAATAAATCGAAATTTACAACTATTGATTTAGGTAATAATTTACATCGATTTGGTCCTTGGGGAGCAGATTTAGATTGGCAGACTATATTTAAGTCTCCTAACTTTTATGCAGATCGTATTAAAGATGATGATTCAATAGAATCTAACTTTAAGCATGATTTGTCAGACGAAGTTAAAGAAGAGTTCTCTAAATCTGAAGACACTTATTTTGATATCAAGCAAACTTACAAAGATGCTGTAGACGCTGGTGAATCTTCAAAAGTAGTACTTGAGCGCTCTATAGAACATCATGCTAAAATCTGTATTGAAAATAGTGAAGATGTATACGATGCCTTGGCTTTAGCTAAATTGCTAAAAGATGACATTAATCAACGTATAGAAACCTATGCTAAATGTATCAGTAGAAGTACTTATAACTTCTTAAAATGGTTAAAAGATGATTATCAAAAGAAACTAAGTTCGTATTTAAGAACTAATTTTGATGAAAAGTTTGAAGAAATTCACGGGTTTCCGCCTGAAGATTAAGGAAATATTGAGTTGTATTATTAAACATAATAAATTAACTCTAGTTTAATAAAATAGCGTAATTTCGCGCCTCAAAATAAAGCACTTAACATGAAACGCATAAACCAGTACAAAAAACTCTTTTCTGTAGAGGGTTCTCTAGATTTAAAGACCTTAAAGAAAACATATAGAAATCTTGTAAAAGAGTGGCATCCAGATAAATTTCAAGATGGTGATGCAGGACAAGAAGAAGCGGAATTAAAAAGTGTTGAGATTATTGACGGTTATCATTTCCTAGTAAGTATTGCACCAGAAACTAAGGCTGCAAATTTAGAGGAATACACCAAAACCATTATGCAGTCTAGTATTGTAGACTTTCAACATAAAGGTTTGTTATTAGAAATTACATTTTTAGATGGGGCAACTTACGAATATTTTGGAGTGCCTAAAAATGTATTTATCAAGTTTTTAAATTCAGATAAACAAATGCGATTTGCAAGACGTAGTATCTTCAACTCGTACACTTACAGAAAGTCTAAGAAAGAAACTCAAGACGCATAAGTTAGAGTAGAAGTAGTCCTTATATAGTTATGAGCCACGATAAATCCGATAAATCAGAAGAAATCTCAGCAAAAGAGATTGAAAGTTGTATTTCTATTTTAGAACGATTAATTGCTGATACAGATCAAATTTTCGAAATCCCAAAAGAACAGCGTACCGCTTTAATCAAAGCTTCGGGTCTATTATCACGCCCAAGTAGAGAAGAGTTTTCGCGTCGTAAAAAGGATGGAAAAAAAGCAGCGAAAAGAAAACAAGCTGCTCGTGATAAAAATGCTCGTAAGGAAACAGGGATTAGAAGTGCAAGAGAATCTCATGTCTTTGTAGCTCCTAAATTTTTACCTGAAGCCGACTTAAAAAAGAAGGATCAATTTGAATTAGAGTCACCTAGAAACTGTTACGTTTGTAAAACGTTATTTACTAAGTTGCATCATTTTTACGACACCATGTGTGAAGAATGTGGTGATTTTAACTACGCTAAACGTTTTCAAACCGCAGATGTTAAAGGTCAAGTAGCTGTAATTACAGGTTCTCGTTTAAAAATTGGTTATCACATTACTTTAATGTTATTGCGTGGTGGGGCAACTGTGATTGCAACAACACGTTTTCCTGTAGATTCTGCCTTGCGTTTTTCTAAAGAGGAAGATTTTACAGAATGGGGACACCGTTTAAAAATTCATGGTTTAGATTTAAGACATATACCAAGTGTAGAGATTTTCTGTAATTTTATAGAACAACGCTACGAAAGGCTTGATATTCTTATTAATAATGCGGCACAAACGGTTAGAAGACCTTCTGGTTTTTATAGCCATTTAATGCCAAATGAAGAACGACCAATTGAAGCGTTGCCTAAATTTGCACGCGATTTACTAAATGATCATAGTGAATGTTTAGTGGAATTAAAAGAGTTAACGTCGGGTGCTTCTCCTAATAAAAACATGCCAGTAACTTGGCATGGACCAGAACCAGGAATAGGTTTAAGAGCTTCGGCTAAATTATCTCAAATTCCTTATAGTTTTGATAATACTTTGGTGTCACAAGAAGTCTTTCCGGAAGGAGAATTGGATGCCGATTTACAACAAGTTGATTTAAGAAAAACCAACAGTTGGAGATTAAAACTAGGTGAAATTGAAACGACTGAAATGATTGAAGTTCAGTTGGTTAATTCTGTTGCGCCATTTGTATTGTGTAACCGTTTGTCTGAGGTGATGAAAAAGAATCCTACAGGTCAAAAACACATTATTAACGTTTCTGCAATGGAAGGGAAATTTCATTCTTTCTTTAAGGAAGATCGTCATCCACATACCAACATGGCAAAAGCCGCTTTAAATATGTTAACGCATACGGCAGCAGGTGGTTTAGCTAAAGAAGGTATTTATATGAATGCCGTTGATACGGGTTGGGTAACTGACGAAGATCCTGCAGAATTAGCAAAAAGAAAACAAGATTTACACGATTTTCAACCCCCTTTAGATATCGTAGATGGAGCTGCACGTGTTATGGACCCTCTTTTTGATGGTATAAATACCGGAAAACATTGGTCTGGAAAATTCTTGAAAGATTACCGACCTATTAGCTGGTAATTGAAGTTTAAAATGACATAAAGACTTAAATTGAAATGTCTGTTCGCGTGATTTTTATCCCGATAGCTTTTGGGATAAATAGTGTATCGAGAACAAATCTGAGTAAAATTCTTATTCTCAATATTAATTTCACTCATATTAAATCGTAAATTCACTCGAATTGAAGATTTTTATTAAATAACTTTACAGAGCAACATCTGAAATAATAGTATGTATTTTCGGAATTAAATAATGCAATATCCAAAGTACAAATTACCTTTGCATCATAATAAAAAAATCATGAAAACATTTTCAGAATTAGGGATTCATAAATCCTATATAAAAGGTTTAAAAGAACTTAACATTGTAGACCCTACAGAAATACAAGAAAAAGTAATTCCTATTTTATTAGCATCTAAAACCGATTTAATTGGTTTAGCTCAAACAGGAACAGGTAAAACAGCTGCTTTTGGTCTACCTGTTTTGCATTCTATAAATACAAAAAATTCTGAAGTTCAAGCTTTAATAATTGCACCTACACGAGAGTTGGTGCAACAGATACAAAAGCAATTGTTTCGTTTTACTAAATATATTGACGAGAAGATTTTCTCAGAAGGTGTTTATGGAGGTGAAAAGATGGACAAACAAATTAAAGCTTTAACCAGAACGACACATATTATAGTAGCTACACCGGGGCGTTTACTAGATTTAGTAGAACGTGGTGCTGTTGATATTTCTAACGTAAGAACGTTAATTTTAGATGAAGCAGACGAAATGCTAAGTATGGGGTTTAAAGAAGATTTGAACAAAATATTAGCCTATAATACTAAAAGACGTAATACATGGTTGTTTTCTGCAACGATGCCCGAAGAAATTAAGCGTATTGTAAATACTTACATGTCACCAAATGCTATTAAGATTGAGGTGAATAAAAATGCTTTGGTAAACGAAAATATTTCTCACCATTACATACATACTAATATTAAGGAAAAGTTGAATATGATTATCCGTATCCTAGATAAACGTCAGGAAGAACGAGGAATCATTTTTTGTAGAACAAAAGCAGGTACTAAAGCTTTAGCATTGCAATTACAAAACGAAGGTTTTGCTGTCGATGCTTTAGAAGGTGATATGCAACAAAAAGACCGTGATAAAGTTATGCGTGCTTTTAAGAATGAAAGTCTTCAAATCTTAGTATCAACAGATGTTTCGGCTCGTGGAATTGACGTTAATAATTTAGGTTTTGTATTACACCACCAATTACCAGAACAATTAGATTATTACACACATAGAAGTGGAAGAACAGCAAGAGCGGGTAAAACAGGGCAATCTATTGCTTTAATTATTCCTGGAGAAATGCAGAAAGTAATTGATATTCAATCGGCATTAGGAATTACATTTAGAGAATTAGCTATTTAATGATTATTTAAATTTAATTATTTATAATATAGATACTTAAAAGAGGTTAACTAAAGTTATAGTTAATCTCTTTTTTTTATTTAAATAAGTAATTTTAGTATTAAGATTTTATCTTTAATAGACTTTAAATTAGTCGTAATATATACGATATATAATTTTGTTATTCCTGTTGAAGTAGAAATCCATAGATAGTCTACCTCTAAATTATTTAAGAGAAAGAACAACACTTGAAGATTGCATTACTTTGTTTGATTTTCGAATTTAAATATTACCTTGTGTCTTTATAAACTATATATATTATTTACATCAATGGTATCACTTTCAATAGAAGACATTAACGCCTTTGTTAACGGCGAAGTTGTAGGAACAACAACACATAAAATTACTGGACTAGAGCAGATTCAAAAAGCAACAGAAAATCAGGCAACCTTTATTGGTAATCGTAAATTTGCAGCGCTTTGGAAAGATTCTAAAGCAAGTTTAGCCATTATTAATGATAACATTGATTTAGAACCTGGAGAGAATCGTGTATTGATTAAAGTTAAGAATGCCGATTTAACAATGGCCAAATTATTAGAGTCATTTACACCTGCAACACCGCATTTTGAAGTTGACATTCATCCATCGGCTACTATTGATCCTTCAGCCAAAATAGGTGACGGCAGTAGAGTTGGGGCTGGTTCTTATATCGGTAAAGATGTTGTACTTGGTAATAACGTTACCATTTATCCTAATGTTACTATTTTAGATGAAACGACGATTGGAGATCATACGGTCGTTTGGTCTGGAACCGTTATTAGAGAACGTTCTGAGATTGGCAGCCACTGTATATTTCATAATAATGTAAGTATTGGAGCTGATGGCTTTGGGTACCGCCCAAGTGATGATGGTAGAGGCTTAGTTAAAATTCCACATATCGGAAATGTGGTTATTGGTAATGCCGTAGAGATTGGTGCAAACTCTTGTGTAGATCGTGGTAAATTTAGTTCTACAATATTAGGAGATGGTTGCAAGATTGATAATTTGGTTCAAATAGCACATAACTGTGTGCTTGGTCGTTCTTGTATTATGGCAGGAAGTTCTGGACTTGCAGGTTCTGTAACGCTAGGTGATGGTGTAATGATTGGAGGTTCTGCTTCTATAAAAGATCATACTACAATTCATTCTGGAGCTACCGTTGGTGCTGGTTCTGGTGTTATGAATGATGTTGCTGCAGGAAAAACAGTGTTGGGTTATCCAGCCGTAGATTCTAGAGAAATGTTAAAACAATGGGTGGCGCTAAGAAAGTTAGCACGCTAGATTGTTGATTTTTAAATCGTAATATCAAGTCAAATAACGATTCTATAGTGCGTTTGCATCATTAGACATCGTTGTTAACTATATGATGTTATATTTATAAGTGTTTCGAAAGATTTTTTTAGAAAATTCAATTATTGGCACTATATTTGAAAACTATTAAGTAATTATTAAATAAAACATAATACAATGAGTACAGGAACAGTAAAATTCTTCAACGATGACAAAGGATTCGGATTTATAACAGAAGAAGGTTCAAACAAAGAACATTTTGTCCATATTTCTGGATTAATCGATGAGATTAGAGAAGGTGATGAAGTAGAATTCGAATTAACAGAAGGCAAAAAAGGTTTAAACGCAATAAACGTAAAAGTTATCTAATATAACGATTAACCTTAGTTACAAAAGCCCATCACTTAAGTGATGGGCTTTTTATATGCACGCTATTGATAGGCATGCTATTCAAATACTATTCTTTATGAATTAGCCTATCATAATTGATTTTGCATTAACAAATTCTTTCATACCAAATCCGCCGTGCTCTCTACCAAACCCAGAGTCTTTTACACCACCAAAAGGCATGTTAGGATAAGCTGTACCAAATTTATTGATAAAGACCATTCCTGTATCGAAATGTTTTTCGGCTAGCATAATGGCGTGATCGACGTCTTTAGAGAAAATGCCTCCTCCCAGTCCAAAACGACTATCATTAGCGATACGCATAGCATCCGCTTCGTCTTTGGCTCTTATTAATGCTGCCGCAGGTCCGAATAACTCATCATCGTAAGCAGGTTGTCCGCTGGTTACGTTTTCTAAAACCGTTGCAGGGTAAAAGAAGCCTTCACCATCTGGTATTTTACCTCCACAAAGTAGTTTCGCTCCATTTTCAATACTTCTTTCAACTTGTTCATGTAAGGTGTCTCTAAGGTCTTCTCTTGCAATGGGGCCTAATTTGGTGTCACTATCCATAGGGTTTCCCATTTTAAGGTTTTCCATAGCCTTTACAAAAGCGTCTTTAAATTCATCATAGACGGCATCAACCACCACAAATCGTTTGGCAGCAATACAGGTTTCGCCATTATTATAGATACGCCCCATAACCGATGTTTTGACTGCCAATTCTATGTCAGCGTCTTCTAAAACAATATAGGCATCATTACTTCCTAGTTCTAGGACTGATTTCTTTAAGGCTTTTCCTGCTTTTTCACCAATAATTTCACCAGCTTTAGGACTTCCTGTTAAGGTGATTCCTCTAACGTGTTTATTCTCAATTACTAAATCCGATTGGTCGTGATCTATAAGTAAGACGCTGAATAAACCTTCTGGTAATCCTGCGGCTGTAAAAATAGATTCTAATAATTTGGCTGTTCCTGTTACATTGGCAGCGTGTTTTAATAAAATGCTATTTCCTGCCATTAGGTTTGTAATAGTGTAACGGATAACTTGATACGATGGGTAATTCCAAGGTTGAATACCATAAATAACACCAATGGGTGCGTAGGTAATGATGCCTTTACTGCCATCTTGTAGTTTTCGTTCTTCATTCTTAAGGAATTCTGAAGCATTATCAGCGGAATAATCACAAATACCAGCACATAAATCCACTTCTTGCTGACTCTGCTTTAGGAGTTTTCCCATTTCATTGGTCATAAGTTCTGCCAATTCAGGTTTATAATTTAGTAATTCCTTACCTATAGCTTTGATAATTTTACCACGCTAATCGAAAGATTTTGTTTTCCAATCTAAAAATGCTTTATGCGATTTATCAATGGTATTTTTAACCGCCTCATCTGTCATATAGGTATATGATGTTAAGGTTTTGCCGGTTGTAGGGTTTATAGTTGTAATGTCGTTTTTAACTGCAGTCGTTTTCATAATTCGCTTTCTTTTTTTATTTACTTCAAAGGTCCATATCTATTAAGGAAGTTATTAACGGTATCCTTAATAATATTGACGTATATAAAATAGGGGACTTAGCGCGGTGTTTTTTGTGTGTTTTAGCTTTCGCATTAATAGAATTTGCAAACGAGACAACATGTGCGCCACATAATATCTAATTTAGAGCATTCCGATATTGGAATTAAAATTATTGAATCATAAAAAAGAAAGAGACATGTTAAAACCAAGACAGAAAACACCAGATTTAACCATAAATTTAACGAACGGAACAGAGTGGACGTTAAGCAAACAAGATCCAGAAGCGTTTACTATGATTATTGTTTATCGAGGTCTTCATTGTCCGGTGTGTAAAAAATACTTAGAAGAGTTACAAACTAAATTACCAAAGTTTAAAGAGCTAGGTGTTAATGTTGTAGCGATAAGCAGTGAAACTAAAGAATTAGCTATAAAAACAACTAAAGAATGGGAGATAGGAGATGTACCATTAGGTTATGAGTTCCCTATAGAAGACGCTAGAGATTGGGGCTTATATATTTCAAAAGGTATAAAAGATGAACCTGAAACATTTATAGAACCTGGTTTGTTTATTATTAGACCAAATCAAGAATTGTATTGCGCTTCTATACAGACCATGCCGTTTGCAAGACCAGAGTTAGATGATGTTATTAATGCCATTAAATTTGTATTAAATAAAGATTATCCGGCTAGAGGAGAAGCTTAATCCATAGTATCACTTTATACATACGTAAAGTCTTTCATTAGGCTTTACGTATTTTTTATTATTAGAATATATGACTGAAAAGCCCAAGTTTAAAATACAACATTTACCTCAATTATTAGTTGCGTCAGCCAAATCGTGGTTTGATGGAGAGCCCTTTCAGCGGAGTGCAGTTGTGGCTTACTATGCTGTTTTGTCGCTGCCAGCCCTAGTGATTATTATACTAAAAGTTGTTGGTAGTTTTTGGGGAGAAGAGCTTGTACAAGGAGAATTGCTTGGCGAAATCTCACAAGCCATTGGGCCTGATGCCGCAGATGCCATAAGAACAATGATTGAAAACCAAAGTGGTGAGCAAACAAACATTTTTGCAACCATTATTGGTATTGGAACCTTACTGTACGGTTCTACAGGGGTTTTCTTTCAGTTACAGTCGGCATTAGATACCATTTGGGAACAAGAACCTTCTTATAAAAATAACATTATTGCCACATTAATGAGTCGTGTAAAAAGCTTTGGGTTTATACTAATCTTAGGTTTCTTATTGTTAACTAGTTTTGTATTAACGTCATTATTAAGCACCTTTAGTAAACAACTCAATCGGTTTTTACCCGATAACTTATTTGATTATCTGTTTGTTGTAGATTTTTTAGTCTCTGTAGGTTTTGTTTATTTATTGTTTGCAACAATGTTTAAATATTTACCATCGGCCAAGATTAAATGGAAATCTGTAAGAACAGGTGCTGCGTTAACAACGTTTATGTTTTTAATTGGTAAATATCTGTTGGCTTTATATTTTAATACCATGGAACCTGGGTCTACATACGGAGCTGCGGGCTCAATCATTCTAATTATGCTGTGGGTATCATATTCTTGTTTAATCTTATTATTTGGTGCACATTTCACCAAGCAATATGCCGACCAATATGTAGAAGGAGACTATATTACGGGGTAATTATTGGTTGGTTTTCTATTTTTTGTGAGGCTATTGTAATAGTATAATCAATAAGGCTGCTTCTCAAAACAAACGCCTATTTTTGCTGTTTTTTTTAAGGTATTTCAATGCATTACGAAAACCTATGAACCTTCGCAATAATTCGACGTTTTGTAGCTCTTATTAAATATTATGGCAAAATTAGATCAAAATGGATTAAGTAAAGGATCCCGAACGCTACTGCTTGTCGGTGTACTATTCGTTTCTATAAATTTAAGACCTGCACTTTCTAGTATTGGACCTTTAATAGATATGATTCGTTTAGAGGTTAAACTTTCAGATACTTTATTAGGGTTACTAACCACTTTGCCATTATTGGCGTTTGGTGTAGTTTCTACCATGACCGCTTTATTTACCAAGCGTTTTGGCATTGGAAAGACGCTTTTAGGCGCTCTAATATTACTCGCCGCAGGACTTATAATTCGTTCTGCGGGTGGTGTTTTCCCTTTGTATTTAGGAACTATTATTTTAGGCATAGCGATAGCATTTGGAAATGTATTAATACCTGCATTAATTAAACGAAACTTTCCTCATAAAGCAGGCTTTGTCACTAGTTTATACTCCGGAATTATGTCTCTAGGGGCTGCTTTTGCGGCAGGCTTAAGTGTGCCATTGGCAGTAGAAATGAATCTTGGATGGAGAGGCTCGCTGGGGTCTTGGGCCTTATTAGCCATTTTTGCCATCATTATTTGGATTCCTAATATTAAGCGAATTAAACGTTTACCACCAAAACGGAGTTTTAAAGTCGCTATAAAAAAGTTAAGTGGTTCAATGCTGGTCTGGAAAATGGCCTTTTATATGGGCCTTCAATCTGCTGCATTTTATATTATTTTAGCTTGGTTGCCAGCCATACTCATTGATCGTGGGTTTGATGCGGCGTATGCAGGGTGGATGCTATCCTTATCTCAAGGCACCGGAATTATAGGGGCTATTTTGGTGCCTGTTTGGGCAGGCTCACGTAAAGATCAGCGTTTGGTTATTTTTTCTTTAGTTGTGATTGAACTTATTGGCTTAATAGGATTATTGATACCAGGAATCGGAATGGTTGAACTTTGGGTTAGCCTTATAGGCATCGTTATTGGTGGGACATTTGGGTTGGCTTTATTGCTTATTGTTTTACGATCGGATGATGCAGAAACCGCAGCAGAACTTTCGGGTATTGTACAATCTATTGGCTATTTAATTGCTGCCACAGGGCCTTTTATTGTTGGTGTAATTTATGACTTAACACAGGTATGGAATTATGCCATAATTTTATTAATAGTCTTAGCCATTGCCAAACTGGTTACGGGTATCGATGTAGGTAAAGACCGAAAAGTTTAAAGTGATCTTAGGTTGTAATCAATGTTCATCAATACGAGGTAGTTGTGTATAATGAGATGATCTCTCATGGTTTCTTTTAAAAGTATTTTACATAATATAAATTATAGGACATTTAGTAATAATAGAATTATAGGGGTATTGTAGCTTTATTAAACGGCTTATTGTTTTTTAGATCTGTAGTTGTAATGCTTTTTCAGCCCAAAGTATCACTTGATTATAATCTTCGAGAATTTTTATTGGAACTTCTTGAAAAGATGCTGCCAGAGTATTGCTTGTAAATAACTTTAATGGTTTTTAATCTGCTTTGGTGTTATGCTCAATATTGGTTTGGTCTATTTTAAAGTATAACGTTTCTTTTGTGATGCCATGCATGGTTGGTTTTGTTTTAAGCATTTTATACGTGTTGTTTTGGCGCTTCAAATATGTGATCTCTAAGCATGTGGTATGTGCCACATTTGCTGGTGTACTATTTATATTTATACTTTGCAATTGCAGACTTATATGCTGATGATCTATTTTACATAATAACAGTTGGCCTTTTACATCAACACCTAATACATTACTGTTTGGGAATTCCGTAAAGTGTTCATTTTTATCGAATTACTATGTATTAGTGCTTCACAGAACTCTAAATATCTTAGCTTTTTAATAGCCTTTTAATAGCCTTCACAACAAACTTTGGTTGACATGCAGTACCCAAACACTTTGTAAGCCACAGCCTTTAATAATACAATCTAAAATCTAGTAATTTGCAGACGTTATAATGCCTTTGGTGCAATTCTTCTACAACCGCTAACAGATCATCATCGTCTCTAAATAAATTAAAGAAAACTTCATCAAGTTTTGTGCTCGCTATGTCATTATAGGGATGTCCATAGCCCGAAATCGCTTTGGCCCCCGTAATATCTAAAAAATATTGTGCTTCTTCCTCATCTAAATCTAGAATTTTAGCATTAGAGAAATGTAAAATCTTACCGTCTAACTGGCCTTCAAAGAGTTCTGCAATTTCTTGTAAACTATAATAGTAGTCATTTAAACAAATATTGTTGGCTTCCCCCCTAATCACTAAATAGATAATCTCATAGGCCTTAAAGTGATGATCGTCTAATACCAAAGCGTTTAAGCTCTCCTCTAGCCCTTCAATAGTGTCGCAGGTCTTATAGATACTGGCTATGCCGTAGTTTAGGGCCAATTGTGCTAAGTTGTTTTGTGCTTCGGTTACCGTGTTGGTGTCTACATCACCAACGCCTTCTAAGCAATAAATAAAGTAATCGGTTTCTGTAAGCTGTTCTTGGGGTAATTGTGGTCTTTTTTCTAGCAAGCGTCTTAATTTAGGCAGCGTTTATAAGGCACAAAATTAAAACAATGCTTTTAATCTTTTTAGGGGTTTGGGGGGATTTTATGACGGATTGTATCAATCTGCTTCTAAAATACAAGTTGCTGAAGCTTTTAGAATTATCAATTCTATGTATTTGTTCGTGAAGTTGGAGAAATGTTATTTGTATTAATTAGTGCACTTGTTTTGGTATTTTAACTTGATGAAATGATATCTTGTATTGCTGATCTCTGATTGTGGTGCTCTTGCCATTCAAGTTTGTGTAAACCTGATTTTAAGAGAAATTTTGGTAAAGAATATTATAATTGGCTAGTGTCTATTTGTATATATTGTCATAATAGGATACATAAGTTACTCAATGATATGGCTTAACAATATATTTACTTATATAGGATATATATTCTCTTGTGTCATCCAACTAATTGCCTTTATAATTCTATCTCTAGAATACTTATCTTTATTCTTATGCCAAGCATAGAACTTTTTAATAATCAACTCATCGCTAAGAATTTCTTTGTTCTCTTTTATATCTTTCCAACAAGCAAATATAGTGGCTACAATTTCAACTTGATCAGTTGTTGCGCCTCTAAATTTTTCAATTATGAAATTAATTTCTGAAAGTTGATTACTGAAATATTTTTCAAACCAATCCTTATGACCTCCTGCCCTTTCCATAAGTCTATATTTTGGGAATTCATCAGTTTGATAACAGAACCATTTATGGTCTTTGAATTGTTTGTCAATTGATCTCATTAAATGTGGGTCATATGGCCCCATTGCTTGCTTCAAGAAATTAGTATGTAAATTCATATCAATTGTATTTTGACATAAATACATTATTTTTTGCAGTTTTAAATGACCTAATGTTCTTTCTGAATGTAGATTTAAAACAATTTCAGCAGCTAAAACAGTTCTCTTATGATAATCATTTTTCGTTATCTTAATATTTGATTTTTTAACATCAGAAAATATCTTTTTTGGGTCAATTTTACTTTTATCAGCTTCGAATTGATAGTTTTCAAATGTATTGTCAAATTCATTCAACTCATCGATGTTTTCAGGAAAACCAAAACCAATACTACCAAATAGGTTATTAATATTAGATTTTTTCATTATTCTTGTGATTGTGTGAATTTCATTATTTCTAAATAATCTTCAATCTTATCAATAGCTTCTTTTTTATAAGTTCGTATAGTGTTTTGCTTAACGCCTAAATGTTCTCTTAATTCTTTTTGTAGTTTTCTAGGTAAATTACAACCTAGTTTTTCATATTTCATATATGTAAGATAAACTGTTCTATGGCTACTAGGTAGCGATTTAATAGCTTTTAATTTTACTTTTATTTCTATACTTAAATTTGCATTTGGATAATCTGGTAAATCAATAACAATTGTTTCTGTCCCATCATAATAGAGACCAAGTCTTTTCTTTTTTTCAATTCTATAATAATCTATAAGTTCTCTTTTAGCTATTGCGTAGAGATATAACTTAAATGATTTATCAATATTTTCGCAATTAGCTTTTTCAAGTTTAAAACATCCTTTTTTTGCATAATTTTTAAAGGTAGATTCAGTTATTTGTTCTGCCACAGTTACGTTGTGCCCAAAATTCTTGCAAATAATTTCACATTTTTTCAAAAGATCTTCTTGAAATTTATAAAAAATAGCAAAAAAAGCAGAATCTCTTACCTGTTCAGGTTGCTCCTCATCTTGAAATAATGTTATTAATTCAAGAGTGCTTTTATTTTGAAATCTTTTCCAATCCTCCATTAAGGGCTTCAATTTATATACGCAAAAGCGTTGGTAACTGATTTACGTACTGATAGAAACGCATCGTGCGATAAATTTAACAATAATAATTAAAACAAACCCTGTAAATGGCGACAAACAAACCAGTTGGAGACAACGCAAGAAAAGGAGCAGTAAAAAAACGCTCACAAGTGCTAAACACTAAAACAAATCTTTATGTAAAACGAGACACAGAAACTGGAAAGTTTATGGACGTTAAAACATCTGGAGGAAAATTCAAAGGAGTTAGAAAAGAAAATAATTTAAAACACAATAAATGATTAAAAAAATTACATTTAACGAACATTTCGGTGTAACCGAAGAAAATACAGAACATCTAAACATTTTAATGGATAATGATTTAGAAGCATTTATCGATCCATATCATATTGCGAATAATTTAAATAATATGATGGCAAAAAAGATGTACTTAAGAAGTAAATCTTTTTTAGAAACACTTAATAGAAGTTTTATAGTGACTAATGATAGACAGAACGGATTAAAGTTTTTATCGCATTTACATGAAGCAAATGAGTATCATCTGGGTTATTCTCATAGTAACAAAGGAAAAGGTATTGGACCTACAAAAGCTGATGTAGTATTTGATTCATTATCTGCAAATAAATTTGCAAAAGCAGGAGTTTCCGTTACTAATGAAGCACATAATGTTCTACTATTAGTAAAAGGTATTGGTCAAGATAATATGTCTGATACTTTAGCTAATGTTTGTAGGGATATATTAGCTGAATTCACTTTTCAGCAATGTGTAAAATATGGTGTACCCGTTTTTGAAACAAAAATTGAATATTATGACCATTCTTCAGGAAAATGGATGACAAAAATGGCTAAATTACCTAAATTTAAAGGCAGGCATATAATTTTAGTTCCTCAATTTTTGACAAGTGGACAAAGGATTTACACAAATCGTTACAACTGGTTTATATCAAGTAATTTTATTTCTAAAGAGATATTAAGCGGTACTATTAAATTAGATGCTAGTGGCAAATTTATTAATGAATTAAAAGATGGAACTAAAAAACCGATAATTAAAAATATTAACAACCACTTTAGAAAACCAAAAGATAGATTAATTGACTTTGTAAAAAGCTACAATGGTTCACTTCTGGATTTTCAGGATTATGTTAAACTAAATTATCCTTCAATAGATTTAGAAAAGTTAATTCAGCTTTATAATAAAGCATCATAGGACGGAAACTCTTTAAGAAAAGGGTTTCCTCCTTTTCTTAAGTTAATACCAGCCTGATAATTGAAGATAACATCCATGAGGTACATTATAATCTTTAAGTTTATTCTTTCGAGGCCACCATTTGGCAAGTGAAACTCTAATTAGAGTGCCTTTTGGTATTATTTTTAAAGGTTCTACCATACCAACCCATTTTAAGCTCTTGCTAACCGTAATAAGTCCCATTATTTTGTAAGTGTAATAGTATCTATTCCCTTTTAATATTAAATCCTCATCACATATCCAAAAACCAACGAGGTATTTATTAGATTACCTGTTGGTTTATAAAGTGCTTAAAAATTACGGCTCAGAACTTATAAAGTTTTAAGGTCTTATACAACATAACTGTTTTATAGCAAAAAAATAACCGTAAACCCTTTATTTAAAAGGCTTACGGTTAGTTGGGGTATTAATAATATTCAGAATGACTAAAAAATCTATAATCATTAAGCATGGTTTACTTAAAGGTTACAATATCCTCAAAGTTTCGTCTAGATTTTCCAAATTCAGGATCTGCTTTTCTGTATCCAAAAGCCGTCATAAATGATAAACCATATTTATCGGTATCTACGCCAAACTTGTCTTTTAATAGGGCTTCTGCTTTTTCTTGGTGAAAGCCTTCAATAGGACAAGAGTCTATACCTATTAATGCAGCAGCTGTCATCATATTACCCAAAGCAATATAGGTTTGTTTAGACGACCAATCGAATAACTTTTTGTCGGTATCTAAATCAAAATCACGCTCTTGAAACTCTTTGTAAAATGTTGAGTACTTCTCAATAACCTCTTGTGGTAGTTGTTTAACATCTTTCATCATGTGCATAATATATTCTGAATCGTGTTTTACCATTGGTGCTTTCATACTTAAACCCAGAACAAAATGGCTTGCTGTATCTAATTTTAAAGGTGCACCCCATGCTACAGGTTTTAAGAGTTCACGTAATTCTTTGTCTTGAACCACAATAAAATGCCAAGGTTCAAACCCAAATGAACTCGGTGATAAATGTGCGGTTTCTAAGATGAATTTCATATCCTCATCTGATACTTTTTTTGTGGCATCAAATTCTTTTGTCGCATGTCTAAAATTAAAGGCGTTTAAGATGTCTGTTTTGGCAATGTTAGGTGTATTCATAATTCTATAGTATTAGCGGTTTAATTGTTTTTATAATTTAAACTATTAAAAGTATAGTGACAAAAGTATGTGTAGTTTTAGTTTCTTACAATAACGGTCAAAAAGGATAGTATAAAATTTATTTATTAAATAATTGATTTACAGTGTTTTAATAATTAAATAATCAACTATAAAAAGTATAGTTGTATTACTTAATATAGTACGATATATTTGTGCTCACAGAACTTAAGACTTCTATAAATTTTTAACGGTATGATGTATCACTATAAAGGAAAAGACTACCCGTGTTGCGCAAGTTTAACTATGGGCATTATTGGAGGTAAATGGAAGACGGTTATTTTATATCATTTAATGGATAGAACACTTCGGTATAATGAATTAAGAAAAGAAATGCCTAAGGTTACAGAACGCACCTTAAGCTTACAATTAAAGACTTTGGAAGAAGATGGTATTGTAAAACGAAAAGTATATACTTCTAAACCTCCTTTAAAAGTAGAATATTCGTTAACCGATTTGGGGAAAACGCTCATTCCAGTTATTCAATCCATTGCAAATTGGGGCGTATCTGTTGTTGAAGACAAAGAAGACGTTGTGGTGTAACACCGCATTGGTGTTTTTTACTATAGTTAGTTCTGAACCCCGTATGTCTAAAATGGCCGCTATAAGGCGCTTTAAAATTGCTAACGCTTAAAGGTTTTGCTGGCATTGTGTTATACCTATTGTTTTAATGGGGGCTTTATACATTTCTTAATGCTTTGCTATGCTTTACATTAGGAAACACGCGCACTATTTACAGCAATTTCCCTAAAACCCCACTAAATAAAAAAAATAATAATTTTAGTCCTAGCTCCTCCCACCCTCTTCCTACATTCCTTCGGGGATTCTTTATAAAACCCCTTGTTTTATGGGGAATTACCGAAGCATTCCCGAAGAACGATAGTATTAATCCCTTGTAAATCAATCTGTTTTCATCTTAAAAAATAAGGGCCCATGCGCTTTTAATTATTTTTTTTTATTACATTAGATTTTCTTAACACTTTAAACATCAGGGCTATGGCAACATTTAATGACGGTATTTTGGGCGGTTTTTCGGGTAAAGTAGGCGCTGTAGTAGGGAGCAATTGGCGGGGTAAAAATGTACTGCGGTCTGCACCGCGTAAATCTACCAAACCTATAAGTGCCGCACAACAGCGGCAACGCGATAAGTTTAAATGTGTATTGCAATTTTTAACGCCCCTAAAAGCCTTACTTACGGATACCTTTGGTGCTAATGTGGGGACTAAAACTCCGTTTAATAATGCCATGTCTTACCACATGAAAGAAGCCGTAAAGCATACCGCTACAGGGTTTACAATGGATTATAGCAAGGTGTTGGTCGGTATGGGTGGTTTATGTGGATTGGCACAGCCTTTGGTACAACCTGTTGCGACACATGCCCTAAATATCACTTGGGAAGATAACAGCACACAGGGATTGGCTTACCCAACCGATACGTTTTTAGTGGTGGTGTACGCGCCTTTATTACAGCGTTTCGATTATTTTATAACAGACAGCTTACGTGAAACAACAGGCTGCTTGCTCGATTTTCAAGCATCTTTTTATGGCGAAACCGTACACCTATGGGCCACTTTTACCAATCGCTCCTTAGCACTTACGGCAACCAGTAGGTATTTAGGGGCTTTTGTAATCTAATGTTTTTAATACTTTTTGGCGACACTCGGTATATTAGTAGGGTTTAATGAAAGGATGATGTTCACTTTATTAACCTTTAGTATCTCAGTAAGATAAGCGCTTTATTTTATTTTGAAAGGAATTTTAATAGTTCTCGACAAACTCGAAACCAACCTATTTAAAAATTAATGAAACGTACCAAAATTTTAGGCTATCTCGGTCTTTTTGCTTCTATCCTTGTAGGATTAGGCGAATACTTTTTACACTACTCCCCTTCTATTTTAGAACATTCTGAAGCTTATGCCTTTTTTAAAGAGGTCCCCTTAGATAATCTAACTATAGGTCATTTTTTAGCGGTGATTGGAATCCCTTTTTATTTTGCGGGCTATATCCATATCTACCGCATGTTAAAACCTGGGAATAAAACCTTAGCACAACTTGTTTTGGCTATTGGTTTTGTAGCTTTTACGGTGGGCGGAGTTTGGATAGGGTCTAGAGCCTCAATTGGTTACATTGTGCACTTAAAGGATGCAATGAACCCCGCAGTTTACCAAGATCTATTAACCCATTACACCAATCATATGGAAGTATTGGTACAAGCGCTACGGATTATTATCGCAACACTTTCGGTAGTGTTTGCTGTTGCTATTTTAAAAGGCGGCACGTATTATAAAAAATGGATGGCTATTTTTAACCCTATTGTTATTCTTATTCTATTGGTGGTTATAGGCCAGCTCATCCCTGCTATAGGGAAGCATATGCTACCCATACTTATGAATGTGACTCACTTTATAGTATTCGCATTATCACTATACCAACTAAAAACCAAATCTTATGAAATTCGTTAAAAACCTTTTAAAACTTGTAGGCATTGCCGTAGTCTTGTTCCTTTTATTTGTAATGGGCTTTTTCTGGCGCGACTCGGTTTCCGATAAATACGATATTAGTATTGCTGCTAAAGACATTCCTAAATTTTCGCCTATTACTTTAGATTTTGTACATCAATATCATGGTGAAAAATCATTACCTATTGCCCCTTCGGCTTTAATAGATATTAATAATGACAACGTTGATGAAGTCTTTTTTGGTGGCGGTATGCTACAAGAGGATGCTATTTTTGCGTATCGCAATAATGAATTTGTAGACATTTCTAAGGAGGTTAATTTGCCTAAAAAAGGAAACACCACCACAACGGTTGGGGCTGTATCTGCCGATTTTGATAACAATGGCTTTACAGATCTTATATTAAGTCGTGAAGACGGTCTTCATTTGTTTTACAATACCAATGGCACGTTTACAGAGGTGCTTATAGATACGCCCGTGAATGCCAAATCAAATCCTGCCGGAATTACGGTAGCCGATATTGATAAAGATGGCGATTTAGATATCTTTTTAGCCACTTACCTTAAAAAGGAATTGATGGAAGGGCAGAATATTTTTGAAGATTACAACTATGGTGCAACGAGCGAATTGTTGCTTAATAACGGCGATAATACCTTTAAGAGCATCACCAAAGCTGCTGGGTTAGATTATGTACACAATACATTTCAAGGTGTTTTTGTAGACATCGATAATGATACTTGGCAAGATTTAGTGGTGGTGCATGATACCGGCGAAGTGCGTACCTATAAAAATAATGGGGACTTAACCTTTACAATGAAAGCCAACCCAATGACCAAGCGATTTGCTTACCCAATGGGGCTCGCCGTTGGAGATTATAATAATGATGGTTGGGCAGACTTTATGTTCTCGAACACCGGGAGCACATTGCCAAACAAAATAGCGCAAGGCGATATAAAAGACACGTCTTTATTTACAGACAAATGGATGTTGTTTGAAAACCAAGGGGATTTTAAATTTACTGATGTAGCTGAAACCGCTAAAATAGCCGATTACGAATTTGCTTGGGGTTGTACCTTTGCAGATCTTAATAACGACGGCTTACAAGATTTAATGGTGGCCGAAAATTATGTGGACTTCCCACCTAGCAAGTTGTTTAAATTACCGAGTCGTGTGCTTATCCAAAAAGCAGATGGCACCTTTGCGCCTACTGAAGCAGAAAGTGGTCTTAGTAATCCTCATTTTGCGATTACCTCGTTAGTAAGCGACTTTAATAACGATGGGTACTTAGATATGATTTGGGTGAATATAGATACCCCAGCCTTAGCGTATATCAACCAAGGTGGTACTAACAATTACCTACAAGTCGATTTAGGCGAGTCTATTAATGTACAAGGTGCCAAAGTAACGGTTACGACCCCAAATAAAACACTTACGGAATGGTTAGTGACTGGTGAAGGTTTAGCCAGTGACCAAACGGCATTGCTTCAATTTGGATTAGGAACTACAGCGCGCGTTTTAAATGTAAAAGTACTGTTGGCTGATGCTAAAGAGATTTCTATAGACCATCCTGAAATTAATAGCATTTTAGATTTAAAAGTGGAAGTTGAAAAGGCTTTAATTGATGAAGCAACAGCAGAAGTAACTTTGGAAGGCGCTACAGAAGCGGCAACAAAAGAGGCTACAGAAGCCACTAGCCTTCTCACAACTAAAGACCAGTAAACCCTATTTGCACTAAAGTGCCCCTTTTATTTATAAGACCGTAACGGGTTGGGTAAACGGCTAACACTGATAGCACTGCTGTAAAAGGAATAAAATAGCCTACCCGCAGCAACAATAATAAAAACTAATGTTAAAAAACAGCAGCTATTATAGCATTCTTATTCTTCTCGTTATTGGGGTATTTGGTGCTGGAGGATTGGTTATTGAAGAATTTAAAACAGGTGAAGGTTGCCCAAAACTGTTACATATCCCTATGTGTTTAGTGGTCTTCATTTGTTTTATAATTCCACTTATAGCCCATCTCTTAAAAAAATGGAATGTCTTGTATTTTATATTTACAGGCTTAGCAGGTAGTATTGCTTTGGTGGCTTCTGTTATGCAATTTATGGGACATGCAGAATGTCCCAAAACAGCGTCTGACACACCTATGTGTTATTATTCGTTAGTGCTTTTTAGCAGTTTAATACTTCTAAAAATTTATCATTTAAAAAACAACAATCTAAAATAATATGAAAACAAATTTACCCATCAAAATCAGCATGCTTTTAATGCTGTTGTTCGTCAGTTATTTTTCAGGAGCACAAGAATTAGAGACCTCTGTTTTTGTGACAGGAAATACGGGGACCACCACCGATACTTCGGTGCTAAAACAAATCACTGAAGAAGCCAAAACCTTAGACGATTCAAAATTACTCATCTTAGGTAATGTGGTACCTAAAACAGGTTATAACAAAGCCTCAAAAGCACATATCACCTCGCCATTAGCGGTTTTAGAAGCTTTTGATGGTAAGGTGATTTTTACACCTGGGCATCATGAATGGGCTAAAAATGGTCATAGAGATGTAAAGGCTATAGAAGACTTTATTCAAAAAAACAGTAAGGCAAAATTCTATCCCGATGAAGGTTGCCCTATTAAAAAAACAGAATTGACGGATGCTGTGGTTTTAATCACTATTGATTCGCAATGGTATTTAGAGGATTGGAATACACACACCTATCTGAACGAAGATTGTGATATTAAAAACAGAACTCAGTTTTTCTTAGAGTTTGAGAGTATGCTAAAAAAATCGCAAGGGAAAACCATAATGGTTGCTATGCACCACGCGCTTTTTTCGAATACTAAAGCGAGTTTATTAGCAAGAACAGGTGGTACGGCTTTACATGATTTTCAGAATAAGCAAAACACAAAATTTAGAAACCGATTAATAACTCTGGCTAGGCAAACGGAAAACATCTTCTTTGTTTCGGGTCACGATAAAAATCTACAGTACATTAACACCTATGGTGTGCCTCAAATTATAAGTGGAGCCGCAGGGAAAATAGAGAAAGCAAGTCCAAGACATCAAAACGATTTTGGTGCTAACGAAAATGGGTATGCCCGTATCGATCTTTTTAAAGACGGTGCTGTTAGTGTAACGTTTCAAGGGATAACCACACCTTATACCACCACGGTTATTGCGCCCTTAAATAATGAAGCGACTTATACTTTTAAACCTAAAACAAGTTTTGATAAGACGTATAGTGCTTCGGTATATAGCTCAGAGGAAACTGAAAAAAGCAAGACCTACAAAGGGCTTTGGGGACAACATTACAGAACATTTTACAGTAAAGCCGTAAATGCACCAGTGGCTTTTATAGATACCTTAAAAGGGGGCTTAACCCCTATTAGACGTGGTGGAGGTCATCAATCTAAATCGTTACGCTTAGAGGATAAAGACGGTAAACAATACGTAATGCGTGCTTTACGTAAAAGTGCCATTAAGTTTTTGCAATCTACCGCCTTTCAAGACAAGTATGTAGAGGAAGACTTAGAAGGTAGTTTTGCAGATCGTTTTCTACTCGACTTTTATACCACAGCACACCCCTACACCCCAACAACGATAGGAACACTTGCCGATGCGGTGTCTATTTTTCATACCAATCCTGAGTTGTACTACATCCCTAAACAAAGCACTTTAGGAGCTTATAATGATGAATATGGTGATGAACTTTATATTATTGAAGAACGTGTAGAATCTGGACATCGGGATTTAGAGAGTTTCGGAAAACCTAAAGCCATTTTAAGCACCACTGATGTGTTGCAAGAAATTAATAAATCGGGGAAATCTATTGTAGATGAACCGTCTTACATTAGAGCCCGACTTTTTGATATGCTTATTGGCGATTGGGATCGCCATGAAGACCAATGGCGATGGGCCCTTTTTGAAAAAGAAGACGGTTCCGAAATCTGTAAACCTATCCCTAGGGATCGCGACCAAGCCTTTTCTGTTTTTGATGGAAGTCTACTCGCTTTTTTACGCTGTGCAATACCAAGCATCCGTATGATGCAATCGTTTGATGCCGAATTACCAAGTCCTAAATGGTTCAGTTTTGAGCCTTACCCCTTAGATATGACCTTTATTAATCAATCGAATTGGGCCGATTGGGAAAGAGAAGCTAAAACACTACAAACAGGTCTTACAGACCAAGTCATAGAAGATGCCTTTAAGCATTTACCAGAAGAAGTTAAAGGAGCTACCATAGAAGAGATTAAGCAAAAGCTAAAAGGCCGACGTGGAAACATTGTGTCTATAGCCCGTACGTATTACAACTATGTTAATAAACACGAAGTCATTACAGGAACTCAAAAAGATGATCGCTTTGAAATTATAAGACATCCTAATGGAGAGACCACTGTAGAAGTGCAACGAAAAGATCTAGACATCTTTAAAAGAACATTTACCAAAGCTGAAACCAAAGAAATATGGATTTATGGATTGGATGGAAATGATACGTTTAATGTCACTGGAGAAGGCGATGATTTTATTAAGCTTAAAATTATTGGAGGAAAGAAAAATGATACCTATAATTTTGAGAATACCAAAAAAGTAAAACTTTACGATTATAAAGATAAGAACAACACCATTGTAAACAAACACTCTAAGAAGTGGTTGGTAAATGATTATGGTATAAATAATTACGATTATAAAAAACGTAAGTATAGCATGAACCAGTTTTTGCCCATCTTAGGTGCCAATCCAGATGATGGGTTCCGTATTGGGTTTGTAGATAATTTTACAACTTACGGTTTACAACGTAATCCGTTTACTACAAAACACAGTTTAAGCGCGTCGTATTACACGGGGAACTCGGGTTATGATGTGTCTTATAGAGGCGAGTTTTCTAATATTTTTCACGATTGGAATTTTGCCGTAGAAGCCAAACATACCAGTCCTAATTTTGCACAAAACTTTTTTGGCTTTGGTAATGAAACCACTTATGATAAAGATGATGTGGACATTGATTTTAACCGTGTAAGTATTAAAGAATGGCATGCGGCTATCGCATTATTATGGTATGGTAGAGACGGTGGGTCTTTCTACTTTAAACCGTTAATAGAATCTTTTGAAGTTGAAAATGTTGCCGATAGGTTTATTAATAGTTTACCTGCAAGCGCTACCCTATTTGATAGACAAACCTACGCGGGTGCAGAAGTTAACTACAGTTTTAAAAATAGAGATGATGCTTCTTTTCCTACCATGGGATTAGATGTGGGACTTACCGCAGGGTATAAAGCCAATGTCGATGGTGGTGCAACAGCAAATAAATTTGGTTATCTTAAACCCCATTTAGCAATCAACCACCGCTTAAATAAGAGCGCAAGCTTAGTTTTAGCTACAAAATTAGGAGGTGAAGCAATTCTCGGTGATGATTTTGAACTGTACCACGCCGCACAATTAGGTGGTGGTGATAATTTACGTGGGTTTAGAAAAGAACGCTTTTCTGGGCAGTATAGCATGTACCACAATACCGATTTAAGATTACTATTAGGAAAGTTTAAAACCAGCTTTATCCCATTGAAGTACGGAATTACAGGAGGTTTTGATTATGGGCGTGTTTGGATAGAAGATGATGCTTCAGATAAATGGCATAATAGTGTTGGAGGTTCTTTTTGGGTCAGTGGCCTAGAATCCTTTACCGCTAACGTAGGCTATTATGGCAGTAGTGATGGTGGCAGAATTGCTTTTGTGTTAGGCTTTGCCTTTTAAATTAGATATTAACAAATACTATAATCCTATGAAAAAACCGGTAATTATTGCTCAAGTCAGTACGTTAGAAAACAAGGAACCCAAACATGCACTCGTTAACGGCTTAGATTTGGTCATTGTAAAATTTGATGAAGACATCTCTGTACTTTATGGACGATGTTTGCATAGAGGTGCTTTAATGTCTGACGGTCATGTTGATGGTGAGAATTTAATATGTGGTGTTCACGGATGGGATTACCGTGTAGATTCAGGCGTATCAGAATATAACAATAAGGAAGTCCTTCATAAATTTTCGACTAAAGTAGAAGGTGATGATTTGTTTGTAGATGCTTTTGAAATAGATGCTTATTTACAAAACTACCCACAACCTTTTAATCGTGATGCGTATTTAGGCGCTTATGCAGACACACATCCTGAAGAAACAGAACCCTACACCGGTTATATTAAAGAACTGGCTACAAATGGGTTAAAAAATATTGGGCATCATGGGTTTTCGGCCTCTATGGGAGTCGATAGAGATACGCTTCCTAAGTGGAACGACATTCAGTTTTTACCCGCACAATTGGCCTCAAGACCTTTGTTAGATGAAGAGGCCGTTGCCACTAAGGTGATTATAGGACCCAAGGCCAAAAAACCCTTAACATTAGATATGCCGCTTTTTGTCAGTGATATGAGCTTCGGAGCCTTATCTCGTGAAGCTAAAATAGCCTTATCTAAAGGCGCTGAATTAGCAGGAACAGGCATATGCTCTGGTGAAGGTGGTATGTTACCCGAAGAACAAGCGAGTAATTCAAAATATTTTTACGAATTAGCCTCTGCACAGTTTGGATTTTCTTGGGATAAATTAGATCACGTACAAGCCTTTCATTTTAAAGGCGGTCAAGGTGCAAAAACAGGAACTGGTGGGCATTTACCAGGCAGCAAAGTCAGTAAAGAAATTGCTGAGGTTAGAGGACTAAAAGAAGGCGAAACGGCTATTTCGCCAGCAGCAAATCCAAACTTTCATACGGTAGAAGACTTTAAAGTTTTTGCCGATAAAGTAAGAGCACGTACAGGAGGTATTCCTATAGGCTTTAAAATTGCTGCCAGTCATATAGAAAAAGATATTCAGTTTGCCCTCGATGTTGGTGTCGATTATATTATTCTAGATGGTCGTGGTGGCGGAACAGGTTCTGCCCCTACTATTTTAAGAGATCATATTAACGTGCCCACAATTCCGGCATTGGCAAGAGCAAGAGCTTATATGGATAAGGTTGGCGCTACAGATGTTACGCTTGTTATAACAGGAGGATTACGTGTTGCCGAAGACTTTGCAAAAGCCCTGATGTTGGGCGCCGATGCTATTGCGGTATCTAACTCGGCATTGCAAGCGATTGGTTGTTTAGGGATGCGTGCTTGCGGATCTAACAACTGTCCGGTTGGGATTGCAACACAAAAAGAATCGTTACGTAGCCGACTAATTATAGAGGCTTCAGCAAAACAATTACAAAATTACTTTGAAGCCACTAACGACTTAATTCGCGTTGTGGCACGTGCTTGTGGTTATGATGATGTGACAAAATTTAACCAAGACGATTTATCTACATACGATAGAGATATGCATTATTTAACAGGAATCAATTACGCAGGATTAAGATAAAACAATAGACCATGATAAAACAAATGCATTTAGCGGCTCAGTATTTAGCTGCAGCGGGAATTAGTTTTTTAGATAAAAAAGCAGACGATAGTCATACAAATTTAGGCTTCGATATTAAAAACGGCTGTCTGAGTACTCATGTACTTTCAGATCAAGGCGATCAATTGTGCTTAAGTTACGAACGGTTTGCTTTAGAATGGACATCGAACAAAGGGACGACCACTTTTGAATTGGATGGTGCTATGCATTCTGAAGTATTAAGCTGGTTAATAGAGACTTCTAAAGCGCAATTAAACAAAACGTATCACTATGAGTTTCACTACGATTTACCCTACGCTATAGATGACAACTTTACGTTTAGTTTGTCTGATTCTGACCAATTAGGCGCGTTAAAAGCGTTACGGGTTATGGCGCAATTGGTGCTTCAAAACATAGATGAACACTATAGCCTTAAAGCATCGATTAGAGTTTGGCCACATCACTTTGATTCTGGTATTTATAGTGCACTACCCGATTCCGATGTTACTGTTGGCTTAGGTTTAGCCATTCCTGATACGGTATGTGACAAATATTATTTATACAGCGCAGGTTACAAAAATGGAGCAAAAATAGCAACGTCTGCATTTCCTGCATTAACATTGGGGACGTGGAAATCTGGTGATTTTGTAGGCGCCGTATTAAATGCAGAGGCGTTAACCGTACAAGAAGGTGTTGCCTTTTTTGAAGCGACCATAAAGCAATTAAAAAACAACTTATAATGAATACAATAGATCTTTATGGCGCCGATTGGTGTCCGGACTGTCAAAGAGCAAAAGCTTATTTAAAAGACAACGGTATAGACTTTAATTTTATAGATGTCGATATTGACAAAAGTGCGACCGCTAAAGTTGAAGAAATTAATAATGGAAAGCGTATTATCCCTGCGGTTATAGTTAATGATAAACCTTATACCAACCCCGATAATGCCACATTAGCCAACGTTTTTGGGATTAACCAACAAGGACTTGTTAAACTCTATGGCGCTGATTGGTGTCCGGATTGTCAACGTGCTAAATCTTATCTTCAGGATAACGGTATCAATTTTCAATATATAGAAGTTGATAAATACCCATGGGCAGCAGAACTTGTTGAAGCAACCAATAACGGCAAACGCATTATCCCTACCATATTTGTTAATGATAAATCCTATACCAATCCCGACAACTCAGTTTTAAAAACGGTTTTGAATATTGGTCATGAAGCCGAAAAGCATATTTATGATACTATTATAGTGGGCGCAGGAGCGGCAGGTTTAACGGCTTCGATATACATACAGCGCGACCGATTTAGTTCTATCATTCTTGAGAAAAAGAACATTGGCGGTAATGCCTTTTTAACTGAAAAGATTGAGAATTACCCAGGTTTTACTAATATTTCAGGACCAAAACTAATGCAACGCATGTCGGAACAAGCTAAGACTTACGGTGCTAAAATTGAAACCGGTGTTGAGGTACAGTCTATTGAGAAAAAGGGTGCCTTTTTTTCTGTGACGTCTAATATGGGAGAATACCAATCTAAAACAGTGGTATTGGCATTAGGGTCTACCTACCGTAAATTAGGGATACCAAATGAAGTCGATTTAATTGGTGCAGGTATTCACTTTTGTGCCACTTGTGATGGAGCCTTTTATAGAGATAAAGAGATTATTGTTATCGGAGGAGGAAACAGTGCTTTAGAAGAAGGTATTTTTCTAGCCTCTTTTTGTAAAAAAGTCACCATTGTAAATCGTGGCTCTGAGTTTTCAGCTTCAGAAACTTACATTGAAAAGTTACCCTCTATTACCAATATTGAAACCCACATGAATAAAGAATCTTTAGCGTTTCTTAAAGACGATAAAGGCCAGTTTAAGGGCTTGAAAGTTAAAGATAGAACCACCAATAAAGAAGAAGAATTATACGCCGATGGCAGCTTTATTTTTATAGGATTAATTCCTAATACGGATAATGTTAAAGATTTGATTGCATTGAATCCACAAGGGTTTATTACAACCACGGCATTAGGAGAAACAAGCGTTAAAGGTATTTTTGCCGCAGGTGATTGTAGAGAAGGCGCTATTGCACAAGTTGCGGCCGCTACTGGCGAAGGTGTTTTGGCTAGTTATGGCATAAGACAGTATTTCAAATAAAAAAATTAATAAAAATTAATAATAATTTAAAACCAAATAAAAATGAATTTATTTAATAAAATAAGCAATTTAGTTGCTGCAGGACTCATGTTATTCTTTGCAATCCCAAAGTTAGTAGGCGTTGAAAAAAGTGTGCAAGGATTTAAACAGTTTCAATCCTTAGTACCATTAGACCCTACTGTTTTTAGAATCTTTACAGGTACTGTAGAGCTTGCCATTGCGCTTCTTCTTTTAGCCTATGCCATTAGAAACATTAATAATTTAGGAAAGTTGGCTTATTTTTTATTGTTGTCTACCATGATTGGTGGTTTAACCATGGAATTCTTTGCCAGACCAAAGCCAGAGATGCTACTCGTTGTAATTGCCCTCGTACTTTCTGCACTTTCTATATATAAACTGAAGCTATTATTAAAAAAGTAATAGGAGTCTCTAAAATGCACCTCTACACCACTCTACCGTTTTGATGGTGCATCTAAAAATGCTTGTTAATACCTAAACTAAAGGGCTTTTAAAGCCCTTTAAAGCCCTATAAAAATGATGATAAATAAAATAAGATGTATTGGGTATTTCCTGTTGCTCTGCCTTACTACAAGTGTAAATGCTCAAGATCTCTCTCTATTATTTGAACAGTTAGATGCTTCAGTGGTAACTATAGAAGTGGTAGAATATAAAGTAAAAAACCAACAATTAACAAGTTCTGGAGGTTTAGGATCTGGTGTTATTATAGACCAAGAAGGTTTAATACTTACTGCAGCACATGTGGTTGAGTCTGCAAATGAAATTAATGTAAAGCTTCAAAACGGAACCACATTTCCGGCAGATGTTATATCTAATTCTACTGCTGCTGATGTGGCGCTTCTTAAATTAAGAATTGTACCACCAAGTTTACAACCAGCAACATTAGGACGTTCTAATGACTCAAAAATAGGCGAGCAAATACTTATTATTGGTGCGCCACGGGGTTTAGAACATTCTTTATCCGTAGGACATGTGAGTCGTAAAATGGATAGAAACATGATTTCTAATGGAGAAATGGCAGGTTTTATACAAACAGATGCTTCTATTAATCAAGGGAATTCAGGCGGTCCCATGTTTAATTTAAAGGGGGAAGTGATTGGTATTGTAAGCTTTATTTTGTCGCATAGTGGAGGTTTTGAAGGCCTTGGCTTTGCTGTGGATATTGACACTGCAAAAAAGGTTTTATTTGATGTTAATAATTTTTGGACCGGCTTTGATGGTATTTTTTTAAATGAAGCCTTAGCAGGTGTTTTTAATACACCTCAAAAATCTGGTGTTCTAATTCAACGGGTCACCCCTAAATCATTTGCAGATAAAATTGGATTACAACCAGGACTTTTTCAAGCTGAAATATTAGGTCAGAATCTATGGTTAGGTGGTGATATTATTTTAAGTATTCAGGGGTTAAGTTGTAATGCGCCTCACGATTTAGGAAATATAAAAAAGCAGCTGGACTTGCTTAGTCCAGGTGATCAAGTTCTTATTGAAGTTTTAAGAAAAGGAAAGGTTATTGTTCTTCAATCTCAGTTTTAAATTAGAATCCCTCAATTAACGCTACAAAACCCTGTTTTTTAAGAGTGTATAGGTATATAAAATTACTTATTGCAAACATTGTACGGTGTTTTTATTATAATACAAAAACTTCGTATGGAACATTTTGTACCAAAATTACCTCATAAATTCAGCAGGAAAAAAGAATGAAAATTAGAACAATAATAAGCTTTATAAGCGCTGTATTTATTACAAATTTTAGTTTTGCCCAATTAAGCGATTTGGTAAAAATAGATTACACCATACTTCCAAGAGGAAACTCGGAAATTGAATATAGTCGCATACGCGGCTTATTTAACTACCCCATTCAACTCAAAAAAGAAGGCTCTTATTTATTATTAGGACTCGATTATTCTAACATTAAACTTGTTATGGATGCGCATCCATCATTTAATAAAGAAGCGCTTAGTGATTTTCAATTGCTAGATCTTAATATTGGATATACCGCAGCTTTAAAAAATGATTGGCGTTTAGGTATGCGATTAACCCCTGGTTTTAGTTCTAATTTAACGGCTCATGATTTAAGTTTGGAGGATGTTATCATTTCTGGAGATGTTGTTTTTATTAAAGATAAGACCAAGGATAAGACTATTAAAAAACCTTGGAGACTTATTTTGGGAGCTTCCTACTCTGGAAATCGTGGTTACCCTTTCCCCTTGCCTTTTATTAGTTATTACAGGAAGTTTCATTCCAAATGGTCCTATAATATTGGGATTCCAAAAACCAATTTACAGTACCATGCCTCGAGTCAGCATCGGTTTAAATTGTATGCAGAACTTGATGGTTTTACAGCGAATCTACAACAAGGTGTTACTATAAATAATACTTTAGAGGCCGAAAGTATTAATATGTCTATAGTTTTAGGTGGATTGCAATATGAATATCATATTTCTAAACACATACAGTTTTATGCAAGAGGCTCGTATATTCTGAATAATTCTGTAAATTTAAGAGCCAAAAACAAAGATGATATTTTAAAACTAGATAGCTCTAATGCCTTATACTTAAGAACAGGAATTAGATTTAAAATTTAAGAACAATGCTGAATACAAAGGACTATTATAATAGAGATTTATCGTGGCTAAGGTTTAATCATCGGGTGCTTCAAGAAGCGGCAGATCAAAGAAATCCATTGTATGAGCGTATTAAGTTTTTGGCTATATTTTCTTCAAATTTAGATGAGTTTTTTAAAGTTAGAGTTTCAGATATTAGGCAAATAAAACAATTAGATAAGCCGCTTAGAAAACGCTTAATAACAAAACCTAATAAATTATTACGGAAAATTAAGAAACAAGTTGAGTTGCAACAAAAAGAATTTGGACGCCTCTTTTTTACTGAAATTATTCCTGCGTTAGCAAATGAAGGTATTCAGTTGTTATCTTATAAAGCATTTAATGAAGCGCAGCAGGCTTTTAGTAAAAAATATTACAAAGACACCCTTGCGCTTACAGAATCTTTAAGCGTAAGTGAAGACCAACCATTTCTAGAAAATGAGGCCTTATATTTAGTTGCTCAAATGGAAAATGAAGCGCTTATTTGGGTAAAAATTAATGAAGATACCCCTCGATTTGTAATGCTTCCCTCATCAGATGACAAGCATTGTATCACCTTTGTTGATGATATTTTAAAACACAATCTAAAAGCGATTTACAAGCAGGACTTTTACAGTGTGAAAATATCTAGAGATGCTGAATTATATATAGACAATGAATATTCTGGTAATTTATTAGATAAAATAAAAAATGCCCTCCCAAATAGAGTTCATGGACAAGTTACAAGAGCTTTAATTGATGAATTAACACCAGAAAAGTTACAACAAAAAATAAATAAGGTCTTAGATATTAATGAAACAGATATTGTCAAAGGAGGGACTTATCATAATTTTAAAGACCTATTTAGCTTCCCTAATCCGACCTCTAAAAATTTGTCGTTTTTAGATTTACCGCCTTTATTAGATGAAGAATTTTTGGGGTATTCAAATACTTTTGAAGCTATTAAATCTAAAGATCGGCTTTTGTATTTTCCGTACCAATCTTACCGTCCGGTGCTACAATTGTTAGAAGAAGCCTCTAATGATGCTAGTGTTTTAAAAATTAAAATTACTTTATATCGCATATCAAACGATTCTCAGGTTGCCAAAGCGCTTATTAATGCAGTTAAAAACGGAAAAGACGTATTTGTATTTATTGAAACCAAAGCACGTTTTGATGAAGAAAATAATATGAAATGGGGTAAAGTTTTAGAAGCAAACGGAGCCCATGTTATTTACAGCTACCCTGGCATAAAAGTACATTCTAAAATTTTATATATAGAACGCATTGAGGCAAATGCATCGCGTGCTTATGGTTATATCAGTACGGGTAACTTTAATGAGAAAACGTCAAGAATCTATACTGATTTTGGGTTAATGACAGCAAATCCCAAAATAACAGAAGAACTCTGTCAAGTATTTCAGATCTTAGAACGACAAATTATAATTCCAAAATCCAAGCAACTTTTAATATCTCCATTTACAACACGAAGTCAATTTACAGCACTCATAGATTTAGAAATTGAAAATGCCTTAGCAGGGAAAACGGCCTATATCATTTTAAAGTTAAATAGCCTTCAAGATGCCAAAATGATTAAGCACCTCTATAAAGCAAGTAATGCCGGAGTAAAAATAAGGTTGCTGATCCGTGGGATTTGTTGTTTGGTTCCGGGCATTAAAAATCAAAGTGAAAACATTATTGTAACCAGTATTGTAGATCGGTTTTTAGAACACGGCAGACTCTATATTTTTGGAAATAATGGAAAGGAAAAAATGTATCTTGGTTCAGCAGATTGGATGACTCGTAATCTAGACCATAGAATAGAAGTTATAATCCCTATTTTAGATCGGGATATTCATTTAAAATTAAAAGAAGTATTAGAATTACAACTCAACGATAATGTAAAATCTAGAGTTATAGATGCTAATCAAAACAATCATTATGTTGCTAAAGATGCCTTAAGTGAATCTTCGCAACATCAAATTTATAAAACTTTACAATGAGCAATAAATTAAAAGAAAAAGCAGAAGATAAATATTTAATGGACGAGTTAAATATTGATAAAGACGCCTTAAAGCAATTAAAAAAGAAATTAGCTAAAGTGGCACCAAGGTCTGAAAGAGGTGTGGAAACCTTGTTTCGGTTATTGTCTAAAAACCAGTATACGTTGAATACGATGATCGATACAAAATCTAATATTTTGATATCTATAAATGCCTTAATTTTATCGTTAATATTAGGAACTGTTATGGGGCAATTAAGTAGCGACCCGCATCTTATTTATCCGATAATCATGATCTTGATCACTAATTTGGCCTCCATTACTTTTGCTGTTTTTGCTACACGCCCAGAACTGGTACATGGACAAAGTGACGTTAAAAACTTGATGTTTTATGGCAACTTTCAGGACATGGAAGAAGCTGCTTATGTAGAGGGTATTACCAACTTAATGAATGAAGGAGATGAACTTTATAAAACCATAGCAAAAGACACCTATCATTTAGGAAAAACAATAGACCGTAAATTTAAATTACTACGTAAATCGTTTCATATCTTTTTGATTGGTATTGTATTGTCTGTCATAGCCTTTGTCAGTTGTCACGTATTTTTTGGAGGCTTAATGGGATAGGTTTATTTACTCCGAATACATTTTATCAATAAGCTCTTGGTATTTTTTCTGGATGACCTTTCGTTTTAATTTTAAGGTTGCTGTAATCTCCCCTGCTTCGATACTAAACTCCTTAGGAAGTAAGGTGAATTTTTTGATTTTCTCGAATTTAGAGAATTCTTTTTGCAGCTCTTCAAATCGTTTTTCAAAAAGGGTAATGATTTGGTTGTGCGTAATTAATTCTTCCACATCTTTAAAGCTTATTTTGTGCTCTAAGGCGTACTTCTTTAAGTTCTCAAAACTAGGCACCGCTAATGCTGTTACGTATTTTTGCTGATCTCCAATCACTGCAATTTGCTCTATAAATGAATCGGTAATTAGTGCATTCTCTAGTTTTTGAGGTGCAATGTATTTACCTCCCGATGTTTTCATTAGGTCCTTAATTCGGTCGGTAATTATTAAGTTGCCTTTAGCGTCTATTTTACCAGCATCACCTGTTTTGAACCAGCCATTTTCAAAGACTGCCGCTGTAGCTTCAGGTTTTTTGTAATAGCCTTTCATAACTCCTGGCCCTTTAACTAAGATTTCATTATTAGCACCAATCTTAATTTGAGTGCCTTTTATTGGTTTTCCGGCAGAATTAAATTCAAATTGTGTATCCCCAAAAAGCGTTGCTGTGGCTGTCGTTTCTGTAAGTCCATAGCCACATTTAATATTGAGTCCGAAAGAATGAAAGAAGGATACCATATCAGCAACGAGCGGCGCACCACCACAAGGCATAAACTTAATGTTTCCGCCAAAGACTTCTCTTAATTTGCTTAGTACTAATTTATCGGCGATTAAATATTTTAATTTTAAATTTAATGGCACATGTTTTTCTAATCGTTTGTGCTTGTTGTAGTAGTTGTTGCCTATGCCTAAGGCCCAACTTGCCAATTTCATTTTAGTCGGGGATGCTTCTTTTCTTTTGTCTTGAATAGCCGCAAAAATCTTTTCGAATATTCGAGGCACAGTACACATTACCGTCGGTTTTACTTCTTTAATAACTTCGACAATTTTTTTGGGATCTTGATTAAAGTATACTTCAATTCCTTTTTTCAAACAAAAGAATACCCAGCTACGTTCGTAAATATGGCTTAAGGGTAAAAAACTAAGCGACGTATCTTTTTCAGTGAGGTCTAATTCATAATCGTGCGCCGCTAATGAACCGCTAAAATTATTATAATCTAACATAACCCCTTTAGGTTCTCCTGTTGTACCAGAAGTATAGATAATACTTGCAATATCTTCTAATCCTTGCTCGTATGTTCTTTTTTTAAGTTCGATCTCTATTTGTTCGGTAGCTTGAAAAGCGCTAAAATCCTCTAAGTAAATAGCGTTATTGGAAGGGTGCAGTTTAATTGTTTTTGTTAAGGCTACAATTAATTTTAAATGCTTGGACGTTTCTAAGAGTTGGTAAGCTTTATCATATTCGTTTTGATCGCCAACAAAGAGTAAGTTCACCTCTGCATCATCAATCACATACGCGACTTCTTTTTTAGAATTCGTAGCATAAATGGGGATTGTTACTGCTCTAATACGCATGATGGCAATATCTGCAATGATCCAATTAGGACTGTTTTCGGAGAAAATAGCGATGTTTTGCTGCACCGATATCCCATAATTGATTAAGGCTTTAGAGAGTATTTCAATTCGAGATTCAAAATCTAACCAAGAAATCCCCTCCCAGGTATTAAGGGTGTTATTTTTAAAATGGATAGCATTTTTATTTTTAAAACGCAGACTATTTTCCTTTATTTCTTCTAATAAGTGTTTGTAGTTCATTCCCTGTTATTGGATTCCAATTAATGTAGGATTTGCCTAAGTAAAAGCACGCAAATTTACGAATAATTGGACATCATCGCTAAGTTTAGTACGTCTCTTCGATTAAAAGAGGAGACATTAATCATTTCATGTTATCCTTAGCTGTTTTAATTGAAAGCGCATTATTTATTCCTTAAATTTGTAGGCCTTTTTTAATACAGCATCACAATACATGAAAAACACCATAGACACCATAACCGTTTTAGATTTAGAAGGTATTCCGGTAGATTTGATGCGCACTTATAGAAATAAAATCTTATTACTTATTATTTATAATAATGATTGTTTAGGTTGTACGGGACGTGCCATTCCTTTGGCTTATGAGTTTCAGCAAGAGTTTTCTAGTATACAAGTGGTTGGGATTCATGCGGATTTTGTGGGTAGAACAGGCACAAAAGACACTATTAAAGCCATTTTTACGAGTGGTGAGCTTCCTTTTCCAATTTATAGAGATCCAGATCATCGAGTTTATGATCAGTTTACGTCTGAAGGGACTCCGCAATGGGTTTTAATTGCTGCAGATGGTACGCTCTTCCGTTCAGTATTTGGGTCTCAAGATAACGCAAAGAATCGGTTGTTTTATGCTTTGGAAAGTCTTGTGAAAACGGATACTCCGACTTAATTTCTTTTAATTAAACCACACGACTATTTTACAAGGTTCTCGATACCTCTCAACCATAAAGGGTCGAGGCACTCCAACTGACGGTAGATAGGAAAAAGCGTTAAATGATAGGAATTAACCCTATAACTGTTAATTATCAACTAATTTTAGGGCTTGTATGATTACTAATTCTTTTCTAAATATGTTATCTCCTAAAAAAAGCATCGCCATTATTACAGGGGTTCTCTTTCTAATTACGGCCTCAGTTAATTTAGAAATGCCGCTATTTAGAATCTATACCGAAAATGAACATTTTGGTGTGGGCATGGTAGGCTTTGCTTTTGCCTCTTATATTGGAGGGCTTTTGCCTACGGCATTGTTCTTTGGTGGGCTTTCGGATAAAATAGGTAAGAAAAAAGTGCTTATCATGGCGTTGTTGCTCTCTACACTTTCCGTTTTAATCATTAGTCTTTATCCTAACTTATATGTGCTGTTTGCCTCAAGAGTATTAGTCGGTTGTGCTGTGGCTTTGTCTATTGCAACAGGTAGTAGTTTTCTTTCAGATTTGTTTACAACGGATAAGGAGACCAATTCCTCTAATATTGTTGCCTTAGCTACCGCTTTAGGTTTTGGGAGTGGTGCTTTATTTACGGGGATTTATTTGGCCTATTACACCACATTAGTCCCGCTTACTTATTGGGTTGTACTGGTGCTTTCTGTTGTTTGGTTGTTGATCACGATGACCTTGCCAGAGTCGGGTTATAATCCAGATAAAAAAATGATAAAACTACCTTTATTTCCGAAAGGAGCTTTTAAGTTTAATATTTCCGTGGCTTTATTTTGGGCGGCGACCGGAGTTGTTATTTCTATCATCCCCACTCAGATCGCCAAGTTTGATCTCGGTGGATGGAGCGGTCTATCCTTATTTTTAATCAACGGCACAGGAGCGCTGTTTCTACCGATCGCCAAACGTTTTTCAGTCCGTAAGTGTATGACTATTTCTTATATTTTATTGCCTGTTGGCTTTACGTCTCTAACCTATGGTAGTATTAATGGTTATCTGCCTTTTGTACTTACGGGTTGTGCTATTGTTGGTATGGTGGCTTATGGCTTTGGTTATTTTGGAACCCTTAAAGGGGTTTCAGAACTTATCCCTGTAGAAAAGCCTAGAGTCGTTTCGGGTTATTTATTATATGGCTATTTAGGTTTTGGGGTGCCAAGTATTGTTTTGGGTTTAACCTCTGAAAAATTTGGCATTGAAAACTCACTCTTTAGCTATCTGTGTTTTACTGTAGTGGTCATAGGTTTTTTACTTTATGATCATTTTAAAACGTCGCAATCGGTTGTCGTTAAGCCCTAGATAAATATGCTTAGTGCGATTGGTTATTATAGTGAATTCTTACCTTCTCAGAAATGACAAAGAGACGGATGGAGTCAATTAAAACACCTCTTAAACCTTAATTTAGGTGAAGCGTATTTTTTAATTGATTTTCGATAAATTTCACACCTATTCTACAGTTTATTACAGGTTAGAAACTTTCGATTATTTCGTTTATCGAACAAATAGCATTATGATGATTATGTATATGCTTTATTTTGCAAACGATTTAATTGTTTTAAAGAGATGTCTGATATTTATCCAATAAAGAGTTAAATAGTTTGAATCGCTACTCTAACACTATAGAATAAACTAGTTTTGCCCATCTAAAAATTAACGGTTATTTTTTAAAATAGTAGCTCTAACCTATCGATAGATTAATAGATGAAACCCTATTTTAAATGGAGCTGTAATTTAGAACCATTGTAATAAAAGCGAGACGACAGAATGAAGTTAAAACAACGTAGAAAATTAGTCACTTATTTAAATATTTTAGACCAACCAGTCCGTTTTAATCCTTTTGTTTTTAGTAGAACGTTTTTATTATGGGCTTTAACGGGCTTATTAGGAGGTGTTATAGCAGGAGTATATTGGATTGGAATTGAATTTTTAACCCATCAATTAACTTTTTTTACGGGTTGGCAGGTCATTCCTTTAATGGCCACTTGTGGCCTTATAGCTGGTTTAATCATTCACTTTATTGGAGATCCAGGGGAAATACATTTAATCGTTAACAATATTAAATTTAATAAAGGAAAATTAGATCCCAAGAATAATCCGTCGATGGTGCTATCATCGTTACTATGTATTTCTTCCGGAGGTAGTTTAGGTCCAGAAGCCCCACTAATACAAGTTACAGGTTCTACAGGTACGTGGATAGGAAAACTGTTTCGACTTAAGGGTGAGGCTTTACGATCTTTAAGTATTGCTGGTATGGCCTCAGGTTTTACGGCTTTATTTGGTGCGCCTTTAGGGGGTAGTTTATTTTCTTTAGAAATACTTCATCATAAGCACGCTGTAGAATATTATAAGGCTATTATGCCTGCATTTGTTGCCAGTTGTTTTAGTTATTTGGTCTTTGCTTTAATTGTTCATTTAGGACTTGGGCCCATATGGGATTTGTCTGCCTATGAATATTCGGGCCTTTTTGATTTTGGTTATGCTGTTCTTTTTGGTAGTGTAGGCGCTGCTTTTGGATGGGCCTTTATTTTTTGCACTAAGTTTTTTAAAACACTTTTTGAGAAACGTCCTATTCCTATTTACATTAAAACACTTATAGGTGGGGTTTTACTAGGCGTTATAGCCTTTTATTTTCCAATAACGAGATACTTTGGGCATCATGAAATTAATACTTTACTTAAGGGAGAGTTTTCTTTGACCTTATTATTTTCTATTTTGTTCTTTAAGATTGTTGCCATTTCAATAACAGTGACATCAGGCTGGCGCGGTGGATTTATTATTCCCTTATTTTTTGTAGGTTCTGTTTTAGGTTTAATTATAAATCACCTATTTCCTTCGGTCAATGTTACTTTGGCCATAGTAAGTTGTATGGCTGCAATTAATGCTTGTGTTACACGTACCCCAATGAGTACCACTATTTTATTAGCTACTTTAACAGGATTTGGACACCTTATCCCTATATTATTTGCGAGTTTAACAGGCTATTTTTTAGCACCAAGACGTCCCTTTATAGCCTCTCAAATGGAAGAAGAATAATTAATCTAACACACTATTGAAGTTATAAAGCGAAGGCTCAATTCATTTTTTTACTTGCTTTTTTTTAAATACTCAGGTAACTCTTTACTTAACCAATCTTCACGTACAGGAACATGCACATCTAAATCTACGGTTTCTTCTAAAGCCCAAAACTCGTGTGGTACATTTTCTGGAAACACAATGACTTCTCCTGCTTTAACTTCGACAAACGTTTCTATACCATCAATCATTGTTTTGATTTTAACTTTTCCAGACATAATGTATGTAATCTGTTCGTTTGGGTGCTGGTGCCAAGGAATATGAGCTCCTTTTTCTAAATTAAAAATGGTCATTTGTCCTTTTTCGCCATGAAACCATTTACGTTTGATTCCTTCGCCAATTGTTTCAGATTCCATGTCATCAAAATTGAAATGTTGCACTTTTGAGGTTGCTATAGAATCTTTAGTTGTTATTTGTGCATTTGCAGTATGGCTAACAAACAATGTTGCTATGCCTAATGCTGCTATAATTGATTTGAAATTAGTCGCAAGTCTGAAATTAAAAGCGTTTAAGATGTCTGCTTTAGCGATGTTTGGTACTGTCATATTATATGGTTTTATAAAGTGGTTGATTAATGTGATACAAATTTAGAGGTATCCTTCTTCTTTCTTTAAGTACAAGAGAAGGTTTTGATGCTTTTTTAAGTATGAAATTCTCTTAATTTAAGTGAAGTCATCCTTATGTATATGATTTAAAATCATGTGAATCTTTATTATTACAATTATAAATTTACTTTATCCATCTAAAAGTGAGATTAATTCTAGGCTGAATTTGTTTTGAGGTTTTTGGTATTTTGTGTTTCCAATTATCTTGCGTTGCACCTTGCATAAGTAGTAGGCTTCCATGCGCTAACGGAATAGAAATCCGTTTTAAATCATGACGTGTGGCGTGTTTTAATTGAAACGGTCTTGTGGCTCCAAAAGTCACCGAGCCAATAACGGTATTTTTCCGTTGACTTTCTTCATAATCTTGATGCCAATCGACACTATCCTTTCCGTCTCTGTAGTAATTAAGTAAGCAGCGTGTAAATTTAACATCGACCTCCTGCTCTATGCGTTCCTTAATTTTTATTAACTCCGCAGTCCAAGGACGTAGCTTTGCTTTTTTTCCAACATAAGCGACTTCTAAATCCGTATCGCCATACCATGCCGTAAGTCTTGGTAAATTTACTTGTTTGCCATAAATGGTCATGGCATCTTGCTCCCAAGCGGTGTGGTTTAAGAGAGCTGTATATAGCGCATTGCTTTCTGCTTTAGTGAAAAAGTTTTCAAATAACGTTACATCAGCACCTGGTAAATCAAATGTTGTTTTACGAATTTCATCAGTAGAAAATAAATCGGTTTGATGCAATAGATCCATGTTAATACCCTCCAAATAGTTGGTCTGTTAATCGCATAAAAAGTCAAAACCTAACAGAAAAGAGGTGTTATTTTCTTTCTTGAACGTTATGTGTCCTAAGATCTTTAATAAAAAAGGCAAACATAATAATGATAAAAAAGGCAAAAGGTAATGAGGTTATAATTAAGAGGCGCTGTACAGCTTCTAAAACATTAATATTAGCTTTTACATTTCCTAATAAGACTAAAGCTATGGTAGCTAACAAAATGAAAATAGACCAAATGACACGATGTGTTTTACTCGGGTTTTTAGCTCCCTTATCCGTAAACATACTTAATACAAATACGGCAGAATCTACTGAGGTGATTAAAAAACTGATTAATAAGAAAACCGATGTTATGTTTAAAAAGGTCGCATACGGGTAGTGTTCAAAAAAGACAAATATGGAAGAAAATACGTTACCGAATTCATTGTTATAGACTCCCCATCCTTCAATTAAATTAAAAGCAGCAGTCCCAAAAACAGAAAACCAGAAAAAGGTGCCTAAACAAGGGATAATTAAAACCCCTAATAGCAACTGCCGTATGGTGCGTCCTTTAGAAATGCGAGCAATAAAAATACCTGTAAAAGGTGCCCAAGATAACCAGAATGCCCAATAATAGAACGTCCAACTTGTTAAAAACTCTGTTCCGGGATTATAATCGCCGATCGCCAAACTCATAGGGATAAAATCTATGATGTAATAAAAAGTAGCAGTAGCAAAAGACGTTAAGATAGCGCTCATATCGCTGGTAGCAAAAATAAATATGAGGATGGCAAGCGTGACTATAATATTTAATTTAGAAAATATTTGAATCCCTTTGTTAACCCCTTGCCAAGCAGAATAACAAGCCACAGCAGAAATAAGTACACAAAGTAAAATAGTTGTTGTTAAGCCAAAGTTGGCATCAGTTATATGATTAATACCTCCTTTTATTTGCGTTGTTCCCAAGCCTATGGCGGCAATTAGGCCAAAAACGGTTGTTATAATAGTGATGACATCGACAGTATGTTTAGCGGTGTTACTTTTAACATGATCTTCTATTGTGGCACTGATGCTTACTTTTCTTTTTTTAATATACAAGCCGTAACCAATAATTAAGGCAAAAAGACCATAAAAGGCCCACGCAGTTAATCCCCATTGGTAAAACGTAAACTCTAGTGCTAACGTATCTGCGGGTAAATTAGAACTGTAAGGTGAGTTTTGTTGCATATAAACAGGCTCTTGTACGGCCCGCAATAAAATACCAGACCCCATGCCCGCACTGTATAACATGGCCGTCCATGCCCAAAGCGAATATTCAGGTTGGGCTGTAGGTTGACCTAATTTTAGGTTTCCGTAACGCGAGCAGGCTATTGCTAACAAAGCTAAAACACAAGCAAAACCTAAGTAGAGGTAGAAATATCCAAAATAATTCCGTACCCATAAGGATGCAATATCTATGGCGTTGTAACTTGCTTCAGTAGCAAAAAACACCAATACAGTGCAGGTGAAAATGATGGCTATTGAAAAGGATAAAATGGAGTGTTTTTGAATGAATTTAAACATTAGAGATCCGTTGTGTTTTTACAAAAATAGGAATTAGAATGTAAATTTTAAGTTGAGAAGACGACATTATAAAAACCAAACTTAAATTATTAAAAATCCGTTTATTAAATGTCGATTTTACATTATCCCACATTACAATTACCATCCGTAAATTAACAAGAAATTATTAAAAAGATTTTTTGAATTGTTATCTTTGCAGTGCTTATGAAACAAGCTTTCCATAAAATAATGTCTTTTGCAATGGCTTTTGTAGTGTTATGCTCTACGATGTCGTTTACTTTGAACATGCATTATTGTGGAGATACTTTAGTGGAGACAGTGTTATTCCATAAAGCAAAAGGTTGTGGCATGAAAATGGAAAAACCTTTAGCTGAAGGTTGTGCCATTACAAAAAAAGATTGCTGTAAAAACGAACGGTCTGTCGTTGATGGTCAAGATGAACTGCAACTGTCTTTGGAAAAGATCACTTTAGAGCAGCAGCTTTTTATTACTTCATTTGTTTACACTTGCATTAACTTTTTCGAAGATCTTGAAGCAAAAACACCTTCTTACAAGACTTATAAACCGCCATTGGTCCGAAAGCAACTCTTCAAGCTAGACGAGACCTATTTAATTTGATTTTTAAACAATAGCCTGTTTTATCCTATGACTGCATAATGTTATAAGGATAATTTGCTGTATTCGGTGTTTTCCTAATACCAATGTCTAATTGTTTAATAATCAACGCTAATGCTAAATAAAAGCATCAAATTTTTAATAGAACATAAACTTGTAGCGGTTCTAATGCTCGCTCTATTTGTAGGATGGGGAACTGTTAACGCCCCTTTTAATTGGGAGACAAGTTTTTTACCAAGTGATCCTGTGGCGGTAGATGCCATTCCAGATATTGGTGAAAATCAACAAATTGTTTTCACAAAATGGGATGGTCGTTCACCACAAGATATAGAAGATCAAATTACCTACCCACTGACCTCTTCTCTACTAGGTATTCCTGGAGTCAAAACCATTCGTAGTTCTTCGATGTTTGGCTTCTCCAGTATTTATATCATTTTTGAAGAAGACATTGAATTCTATTGGAGTCGTAGTCGTATCCTTGAAAAACTCAATTCATTACCTAACGACTTATTACCAGAAAGTGTAAACCCTGCTTTAGGACCAGATGCTACAGGTTTAGGACAAATTTATTGGTACACTTTAGAAGGTAGAGATAAAGACGGAAACGTTACTGGTGGTTGGGATTTACAAGAATTACGAAGCCTACAAGATTACTATGTAAAATATGGTTTATCTTCTGCAAGTGGGGTTTCTGAAGTGGCTTCTATTGGTGGGTATGTGCAAGAATATCAAATTGATGTGAATCCAGAATTGATGCGCCAATACAACATTGGATTAAATCAAGTTGTAAAAGCGGTTAAAGAAAGCAATAAAGATATAGGTGCACAGACTTTAGAAATTAATAAAGTTGAATATTTAGTTCGTGGTTTAGGCTATGTAAAATCGATAGCAGATATAGAAAATGCCGTCGTCACTTCTAAAGATTTTACGGCCATTAAAATTAAAGATATTGCCAAAGTTTCTTTAGGTCCTGCCGCTAGACGCGGGCTATTAGACAAAGAAGGCGCAGAAGTAGTTGGTGGTGTTGTGGTAGCTAGATATGGTGCAAACCCTATGGAAGTAATTACGAATGTAAAAGCCCAAATAGAAGAATTAAAAGGTGGTTTACCTTCTAAGGTTTTAGCAGACGGACGTACATCTCAATTAACAATCGTTCCTTTTTATGATCGATCAGAACTGATTGCAGAAACCTTAGACACCCTTAGTGAAGCTTTAACCTTAGAAATATTAATTACTATTTTGGTGATTATTGTAATGGTCTTTAATTTAAGAGCTTCTATTTTAATTTCGGGCTTGTTACCTGTAGCTATTTTAATGGTATTTGTGACCATGAAACTCTTTAATGTGGATGCCAATATTGTGGCATTATCTGGTATAGCCATCGCTATTGGTACCATGGTTGATGTTGGCGTCATACTCGCCGAAAACATGATTCGCCATCTCGATGAACAGGAAAATGTCATTCCGACAGAACGAGGCACGAGCGACGAGGAATCTCATAACAAGAAACTATCCATAAACGAAGTTATTTACAACGCTACTGCAGAAGTTTCTGGCGCTATTTTAACTGCTGTTTTAACGACTATTATCAGTTTTGTGCCTGTATTTACAATGATTGGTGCCGAGGGGAAATTGTTTAGACCTTTAGCGTTTACTAAAACAATGGCACTATCAGCTTCTTTAGTGATTGCTTTGTTTATAATTCCGCCTTTAGCAGCTTTTTTATTCCGTAAAACAACCCTAAAAAACTCGTTTAAATACATTGTAAGTGGTGCTTTAATTCTTGCAGGAATTGTAATTGTGATAAGTGGTCATTATTTAGGCCTTATAGTAATCGCTTTTGGAATTTCTGCCTTATTAGGTGTTTTAGGAAAGCTAGATGCTAAAAAAGTAAATCTTCTTAATATCATTATCTCATCAATTGCCATTGTATTTCTATTGGCAGAATATTGGAGACCTTTAGGTTTTAATCGTAGTAGTTTTATAAACTTAATTTTTGTGTCTATTATTTGCTTCGGAATTTTAGGAATATTCTCAGTTTTTAGAAAATATTATGGCCGAATTTTACAATGGGTTTTAGCGAATAAGATGTTGTTTTTAATGGTTCCGATAACGGTTCTTATTTCTGGGTTTTGGATTATGAACAACACAGGAAAAGAATTTATGCCTTCTTTAAATGAAGGCTCTTTTCTACTCATGCCTACTTCTCTTCCGCATGCTGGAGTTGAAGAAAATAAACGTGTGTTGCAGCAATTGGATATGGCGGTTGCGACCATTCCAGAAATTGAAACAGTGGTTGGTAAAGCTGGTAGAACAGAATCTTCTTTAGATCCTGCTCCTTTGTCGATGTACGAAAACATGATTCAGTATAAACCGGAATACATGCGTAATTCCGAAGGAAAAAGACAACGTTATAAAGTAAATACTGATGGTTTTTTTGAGTTAAAAACAAAACGTTTTATTACTTCAGGAACATCCGTTGAAAACGCTCAATTAATAGAAGACAACGACGGAGAATTCTATAGAAACTGGCGACCAGAAATTAAAAGTCCAGATGATATTTGGAAAGAAATTATTAAAGTGACCAAGTTACCCGGTGTTACTTCTGCTCCGAAATTACAGCCCATAGAAACACGATTGATAATGCTACAAACAGGTATGCGAGCGCCCATGGGAATTAAAGTAAAAGGGCAAGATTTAAAACAAATTGAAGCTTTTGGGTTGCAATTAGAAAGTCTTTTAAAACAAGCTGAAGGTGTTAAAGTAGAAGCTGTTTTTGCTGATAGAATTGTTGGGAAACCTTATTTATTAATTGATATTGATAGAGAAAAAATAGCACGCTATGGCATTTCTATAGAGGATGTACAAAGTGTTTTAAAAGTTGCTATTGGTGGTATGGCTTTAACTCAAACGGTTGAAGGCCGAGAACGTTACGGCGTTCGCGTACGTTATCCTAGAGAATTACGTGGCAACCCAGAAGACATTAAAGATATTTATATTCCTGTAGAAAAGGGAAATCCTGTTCCTTTAAGTGAATTAGCGACTATTAAATATGAACAAGGTCCGCAGGTGATAAAAAGTGAAGATACTTTTTTAGTGGGTTATGTTTTGTTTGATAAAATAGATGGTTTTGCAGAAGTTGATGTAGTTGAAAATGCACAAGCTTTGTTTCAACAAAAAATAGATTCAGGGGAATTAACGGTTCCTAAAGGGATCAGTTATAAATTCACGGGAACTTATGAGAACCAATTGCGAGCAGAAAAAACACTAGCAGTTGTGGTGCCTTTAGCATTGGCTATTATTTTCTTGATACTGTATTTTCAGTTTAAATCGGTAACCACTTCGTTAATGGTATTTACCGGAATTGCGGTTGCATTTGCAGGTGGTTTTATTATGATTTGGTTATACGGACAAGATTGGTTCTTCAATTTTAGCTTCTTTGGCGAGAATATGCGAGATCTTTTCAATATGAAAACCATCAATTTAAGTGTGGCCGTTTGGGTTGGTTTTATTGCCTTATTTGGTATTGCAACAGATGACGGAGTTGTCATGGCAACTTATTTAACGCAAACTTTTGATCGTGAAAAACCATCAGATAAAATGAGTATTAGAGTTGCTGCTTTAGAGGCAGCTAAGAAACGTATTCGTCCGTGTTTAATGACAACTGTAACTACTATTTTGGCATTATTACCTGTTTTAACATCCACAGGAAAAGGAAGCGATATTATGATTCCAATGGCAATTCCAATCTTTGGAGGAATGGTAATTGACATTACCTCCTACTTTATCGTTCCGGTTTTATATAGCTGGAGAGAAGAGTTTAAGTTGAAAAGATTAGAGAGAAAAGAGCTTAGAAAATAGATATAAAAACATACAATGGAAAACTATAAAAATCATATAACACACAAAGTAGTCTTACTTCTTGGATCTTTATTCTTTGTTCTACAAGGAAATTCTCAAGAACTAGAAACCTACATTAATATCGCTTTAGAAAATAATCCTGAAATTCAGAAATTTGAGTTACAGTATCGAATTGCTTCCGAAAAAGTAAATGAAGTAAATACCTTACCAAATACCGAATTTAGTGCAGGTTATTTTGTGTTAGAGCCAGAAACACGAACAGGAACGCAGCGCTTTAAAGTATCGGCAAAACAAATGTTGCCTTGGTTTGGAACCATTACTTCTCGTGAAAATTATGCGAGTTCTTTGGCCGATACAAAGTACGAAGATATTGTAATAGCCAAACGAAAACTGATGGTTTCCGTATCTCAATCGTATTATAAATTATATGTAAATAAAGGCAAACAAGCTATTTTAGTAGAAAACAGCAAACTGCTTAAAACTTATGAAATATTGGCATTAAAATCGATTGAAGTCGGTAAAGCTTCTGCAGTAGATGTTTTAAGATTGCAAATGCGTCAGAATGAATTAGAACAACTCAAATTGGTTTTAGAACAACAGTATTTAGCAGAACAAACCGCTTTTAATAAGCTTTTAAATAGAGAAAATACGATTAAAATTGATGTTGTTGATGCATTAATAATGCCTTCCGAAGATTTTGAAATCAATACTAAAAACCTTGCTTTGCATCCTGAATTGCTGAAATACGACAAACTGTTTCAATCTATAGCACAATCAGAATTAATGAATCAAAAAGAAAGTCAGCCTTCCTTTGGTTTTGGGTTCGATTACATCAATATTAATGCAGGATCTGACATCACTTTTAGTGAAAAAGGAAAAGATATTTTAATGCCAACTGTGTCGTTATCTATTCCGCTTTTTAATAAGAAATATAAATCGAAAACGAAGCAAAACGAGTTACAACAACAAGAAATTGAAGCACAGAAACAAGAACGTTTAAATACTTTAGAAACGCTATTAGACAAAGCTGTAACCGATCGAATTTCTGCAAGCATCACGTATAAAACACAAGTTAAAAATATACAGCAAGCCAAAGATGCAGAAGCTATTTTAATTAGAAGTTATGAAACAGGAACGATTGATTTTAATGATGTTTTAGACATTCAGGAATTACAATTAAAATTTCAAATGGAACAAATAGCATCTATTAAGAACTATTATATTCAAACCACAATTATCAACTATTTAACGAAATAATGATAACACATACATATTCCTATTTTATGATTGCTGTATTAGCCATGGGTTTTGGCGCTGTTTCAGTTACAGCTCATGCCTTACGATTAAGAACAATTAAAGTTTAAATAAATATAAATTATTATGGAAAATTCAAATCATCACTCAAACAATGGAAACTATACAACTTTCTTTTTAATGTTAGGATTATCATTTGTAGCCATGTATATCACTATGTACTTAAATACTTACGCTATAGACCATGTTTATTTTAGTTTAACGCGCTTTTATATGGTGTGTCTAGGGATTTCAGCGATGGCGGTCATAATGCTATTATTCATGCTAAAAATGTATAAAAATAAAAAGAAAAATATAGCAATACTGATAGGAAATCTAGTGCTTTTTATTAGTGCATTAGGCCTCGTTAGAGCACAAGCACCAATTGTAGGAGATGTGTTTTGGTTAAAAGGGATGATTCCTCATCATTCTATAGCTATACTAACAAGTGAACGTGCAGATTTACAAGACCCCGAAGTTAAAAAATTAGCCAATGATATTATCGAAGCACAACGTAAGGAAATAGAAGAAATGAAAGCAATGATTAAACGATTAGAAAATGAAAAATAAAAAATTAGTCATTTATATAGGACTATTAGCGCTCGGCTTTTTATTAGGAGGGATGCTTTTTGGAGGAGCATCAGATACTGAAAATGAGGACATGCAAGTAACGGAGCACAACCATGTTGATGTTGAAGAGACAAGCCAGATGTGGACCTGCTCTATGCATCCGCAAATTATGCAACCAGAAGCTGGCGACTGCCCTATTTGTGGTATGGATTTGATACCTGCAGCACATAGTGCAGAAGGTTTATCTGTAAATGAATTTAAGCTTTCTGAAAATGCAATGGCCTTAGCTAATATACAAACTTCAATTGTAGGTAAAAGTATTTCTACAGTTGATTCTGGAGTAATGCTGTCAGGAAAAATTACAGAGAATGAAAATGAAACAGCTACAATGCCAGCGCATTTTGATGGAAGGATAGAAAAACTATACGTAAATTCGTTAGGCGAGCAGGTTAACAAAGGACAAGCTGTTGCTCAAATATATTCGCCAGCCTTAATTGCAGCGCAACAAGAATTAATAACAGCTTATAAGTTGAGAGCCTCACAACCGCAGTTGTATAAAGCGGTTAGAAATAAATTTAAGAATTGGAAAATTCATGGTGCGTCATTGGATGATGTAGAACAAACCGGACAAGTGAAAACGAGTTTTACTATTTATTCTCATGTTTCTGGTGTAGTTACTGAAATTGCCATAAATGAAGGCTCTCATATTATGGATGGAAAACCGATTTTTAAAGTGTCTAACTTAAATACGGTTTGGGCAAATTTTGATGTGTATGAAAATCAAATCAGTGAATTCAAAAAAGGACAAGCCATTGTAATCCGCACTAACGCATATCCTAATAAAACATTCAAAGGAAAGGTCGACTTTATAGATCCTATTTTAGATACCAAAACAAGAACGGTAAAATTAAGAGTTGTCTTAAATAATAAAAATGGACTTTTTAAGCCAGGTATGTTTGTAGAAGGAGAGCTTAAAGGAATTACTGATTCAAGTGAAGCACATTTTGCCGTTATCCCTGCTTCTGCGGTGTTATGGACAGGGAAACGCTCCGTAGTATATCTAAAGACAAACCCAAATGAACCTATTTTTGAAATGCGAGATATTATTTTAGGTCATCAAATAGGTGAAAATTATCAGATTTTAGAAGGTCTACAAGATGGTGATGAAATTGTTACGAATGGGACATTTACCATAGATGCTGCGGCCCAATTACATGGTAAGAAATCAATGATGAATAAGGACGTTGGCAAAGTTATGACGGGTCATGAAGGACATATAGGAATGCACATAAATACTTCTGAAGCTGAAAAGCCTTTAAATAAAAATGCAAGACTCAAAGTCTCTGAGGAATTTAAAAATCAATTAAACATTGTTTTTAATACTTATATTGAATTAAAAAATGCGTTAGCAATAGACGCTTCTGAACATGTGATAAATCAATCTAAGGTATTATTAGCTAATTTATCTAAAGTAAATATGAAATTACTCACGGATAACGATGCACATACACGTTGGATGTCATTAAAAAAAGACATAGAAACTACAGCACAATTAATTTCAAATACAGAAGATCTTAATATGCAAAGAACAAATTTTAAATACTTATCAGCTAGTATGGCAAACGCTTTAGAAGTGTTTGGTATTAACGAGAAGGTATATCATTTGTACTGCCCAATGTCTGATCATAATAAAGGGGCGTATTGGTTAAGTAAAGAAGATACCGTAGTTAATCCGTATTTTGGAGGAGCTATGCTGACTTGTGGGGACGTTAAACAAATTATTAAATAATAACAATAAATATAAAAACAATGAACAGAGTAATTTTGAGTGTAGCCGTCATCGCTGCTATTGGTTTAACAAGCTGTAATAACGATGTGAAGAAAGAAAAAGAAGTGACTACCATAGCTTCTGAAGTCTCAAAAGATATCACTATAGTCGATTTATCTTTTGGAGTAAGAGGTAATTGCGGTATGTGTAAAAGCACCATCGAAGATGCTGTAAAGGCTGTAGATGGGGTTACTGAGGCTACTTGGGATGTGAGTAAAAAGAAGATTGACGTCTCTTTTGACGCTACTAAAACAGACGCTATAGCGCTTCATAATGCTATTGCAGCCTCTGGTTATGATACTGATAAAGTAGCCGGAAGTGAAGTAGCTTACAAAGGTTTGCCCGATTGTTGTAAATATGAGCATGATATGGCTATGAATCAATAAACTGATCTTTTAAATAATATTTTAAACACCTATTAAAAAAAACGTATTTTGATAGGTGTTTATTTTTATGAAATAAAAAGGATAGAGAATATCGTAAAAGGGTTAGGTTAGATATTATACCTTTAAAAAGGTAAAATAAAAGGTGGTACCACTCCCCTCTTCACTTTCTAACCAAATACGACCTTTGTAATGGGTCATAATTTTTTTTACAATAGAAAGGCCTATCCCCGAAGAAGTGCTGTTACTTTCTAATTTAGTGAATACCTTAAATATTTTTTCAAAATAATCGGGTTTAATCCCCACGCCATTGTCTTTAATAAAGAACTCAAAAAGGTTATCCTTTTCTGTAAAACCTATTTCGACTGTTCCTTTGTCCTTGTCACTATACTTAATGGCATTTTGTATTAGGTTTTGAAAAACCTGTTTAAATCTCCAGGTGTTACCATAGATAGTTGGTAGGTTGTTTTGTACGGTTATGGTAATGTTTTCTGGGATCAACATTGTTTCTAGCACCTCGTTGATGAGGTTATTAAAATCGACGAGTTTATCTTGACTTTCTAATTTATCGATGATGGAGTAATCAAGAATCCCTTTGATTAAGAAGTCCATTTTCTCAACATTAAATAATACTTGATGCAATGGCTTTAGATCATTTTCACTTAAAGTTTCTTTATGATCCTCCATAAACCAACCTACTAATGTGTGAATATTAATCAGTGGTGCTTTTAAATCGTGAGATACTACATGAGCATATTCGTTGAGTTCTTCATTTTGAAGTGACAAGTTTTGTAGTAGCTCTTCTTTTTTCTTTTCTTGAGCTTTAATGTGTTGTTCGTTTTCTTTTCTCTGAATCACATTAACCAACATATTGGCATATACAAACAAGATATTTTTTTCGTTTTCGGTATACTTATTTACTTTTTTAACCGCATCGAAGCCTATAAACCCGATGAGTTTGTTGTTTTTAATTTTAGGAATCGTGATTAAACTTTTAATACCTTGAGGTTCTAATACGGCACGTAAGCCCAATTCACCATCTTGTGGTAGTAAACTAACATCTTCTACATAAAAAGCGTCACCATTTTTATGTGCTTCTACCCATTGCGGAATGTAGCCTATAGGCACATTTTGTAGATTTTCTAGTTCTGGTTCTATATCTGAAGCACACCATTCATAGGTATTAGATGTTGTATTGTTTACAAAATCGTATGAAAAAATATAGCTTCGGTCTGTTTCTACAAATTCGCCAATCTGCTGCAGTGACTTTCTGATTAGGGTATCAATATCTGATAAATCAGAATTGATATAGGTCGTCGAAATATTAATTAGTAAATTTTGAAAGTGCAGTTGTCTTTCTATAATTTTATCTTTTTCTAGCTGTAATATTTTTTCAGTTTCAGAACATTGGTTTTGCTTTGCGTCGTTTTGCTTCATGCGGTTCTCAAGATTTTAGGACATCAATTTAGAGTTTTACTTTGCCTAAGATACTAGATCCCTTTATATTAAAAAAATAAGATTTATTAAAACCAATGGTTTTAATAGGTTTCTTGCTAAAAAGTGATCGTAATTATTTTTAAATGCCCTCTATTTTATATTGCGTTACAAAATCATCTTCAATCTCCTTATAGCTATTGGTACAGTATACATGATCTATAGTTTCTTTTAATTCCTTGAAACCATAATTAAATTGGGCATGGGTTACGTACAGACAAACTTTAGATGCTCCCTGTTGTTTTAAAGCTTCGGCTAAGAATTTAAAAGTTCTACCACCATCTGCTAAATCATCGACAATTAAACATGATTTGCCTTTAACATCTCCTTGAATACTAATAATAGGTTTTCCATTAACTCTAACTTTGTTAGATGGTACAAGGTCTGCGTTTAGTTGTTCTGCAATTTCGTGTGTTGTTTTATACGCTCCTGCATCTGGACTGACCAATACGGGATTACCAATTTGGTTAAAGGTTTTTTCTACGTATTGAAAATGCGATAGTTTTTCTGCATTATTAATTAATGCCAATGAAATAGGACTATGCGGATGTAGAATGGTTACTTTATCAAAGTTCATGTCGTTAATAAACTTACAAATTACTTTTAAATCAAAAGATTCTCCTTTATTAAAACGTCGGTCAGACCGTTGCCCAATTAAACAAAATAAGGTCAGTTGTGCAACCCTGGTTTTGTGCATGGCGTTTTCGGCGTCCCAAGCCTCTTTGATAGCCGCTGCCTTAAATAAGTCTTCATAGCTATTGCCTCTCAATTTTACATGTAAGTCACCATTTTTTACTATTTTAGCAGCAACTTGTCTGTCTTTAAATGTCTTTATTTCGTATGTCATCAGTCAATTTTTTTAAATTGTAATAAGCTTCTTTTAGGCCTGCTCTATCATCTAATAATATATTGTAATAAGGTTTTCTGGTTGGCATTAAAGGATTTTCATTAATTAAATCGAAAGGGATTTTACGCTTTTTTAAATCCGCTTTAATGACTTCTAATTTTTTACCTTCGTTGCCTGTAAAAAGTATCATTGTAAAGCCTAAAGCTTTGCAAGTTCTAAGTAGTGTTATTATTTTATCGTAATTGATCCCTTGGTTGTGGTAATCAAAAACAGTATTATCGTAATCGAAAGCTACAAAAAGATTTTTGTGTTGTAAGTAGTCTTCTCGTAGCCTTTGATAAAAATCAAAATCAAATAGATCCATTAATTTTTGCTCTTATTTCTTGTAAAGTAATTTGGTTTACAAATTCACCGTCTTTATAAATAACTTGTAATTCACCTTCATTTTCTTCTTCAGGAGTTATTTGATCCACCAATACGTATTCGTTATCCACAACCTCCACTTTAACTAAACCTTTGGCAGATTTTTTAATCCCATCATCTGTAATAGGATCCTTAAAAATCTGTCTTCGTTCTCCATTAACCACAACAGATGTTGCTTTCATGGCAAAACCAAAAGTATCTCTAGTGTTAAACTGGTATGTAAACGACCCGATACCTAAAACAACATTGGTTGTTGCAAACCCTTTATCACTTAGACGCTGGCAAATGTTTTCTGCTCTTTCGGTTGTAATACTATCTCCGTAAATCGCACCAATATGGCTATCTAAAACTTTATAACCTTGAGCGTTTGTGGTGCCCCCAAAAATATCCCATAGTAGCTCTACAACCCCTTTTTCTTGTGGTGTGTTTGCACCAAGCTTATGAGATTCACCACAGATAATAGCTACAGGATCTCCGCTATCTGGACGAATAACCAATTTACCATCTCTAGATAATACTTCTTCTTTAAGCTTTGGTAAATATTGAGTAAGTACTTTCCATAAATCCCAAGTATCACTTACTACAGATAGAATTCCGCTAGGATAGGTTTCCATTAACGTTTTAAAGGTTCCTATTTCGTCATCTTTAGTCCCTGCACACATCACAGAATGTTCTGTAGCATTTACAGAGCCTATTACAAAGCCTTCTGCATTATAGTACTTACGGAAACTGCTAATAACAGGCAGTGTATCGGATCCTAAAAAGACAGCACCGTGTCCCATACCAGAAGCAATGGCGCTTTGCAAGCCACCCATGCCGCGCATAGAGAAATCGTGTCCTTGAAAATCGATAAAAGCACTATTATCTTTATCAGTTTTTAAAACCCATTCTTTAAAAATCCGTTTGTAACGTAATGCAATAGACGCCGACGTCATCGGCTGCCATAGCATGGTTGATAGAATTGTTTCTAAAAAATTAGTGATCCAAAAGAACTTTTTATCGGTATTCACTACGGTAAGCATCGGCACTCTAATAGGTACCTCTACTCCTTCTGGTAACGATTTTACTTTTATAGGTAAAAATTGTAAATCGTGCAGTTCCTCGTAATGTGTTACATCATAATCGACTCCTAAGTAAAGTGATAACTCTTCTTTTAACTCATTACAAACCTCTGCTTTGGGTTTAGAAAAGAAGTTATCTTGAAAATAATTATGTAACCATTTAAATACATATTGTTGTCCGAATGACACTACTTTATTACAACCCTTTGGTGCGTAAGCATTGCTTCTCGGAGTCCAGTTAGAATAAACTTCTTCTGTTCCTTTTGGATATTGTTGGTGGTGTCCTGTTTTATAACCGTCGGTTAATAATAGTGCGTTCATATTTTTTTTGTTTGCGTAATTGTTACACAAATATAATTTAGATTATTAAAGTAAACAACTTTATAATGCGTTATTTTTACGCAAATACATTATTATATTGATTTTTAGTTATTTATATTTCAAAAATAATACCTTCTTTTTTACGTTTAAAGTAATGTTCTGGGTTAAATTGAAATAAATTGGCAGGTCTGCCAGAGCCTCTAGACACTTTTTCGTCGAGTTCGTCTAGGATATCTAGGTTAATGATCTTCTTTCTAAAGTTACGTCTGTCAATGGCTCTACCTAATACGGTTGCGTATAGTTTTTCGAGATCTGAAAACGGGAATTTTTTATCGAGAAGTTCAAACCCTATAGGTTGGTAAGTAATTTTGTCTTGTAATCTTTTTATGGCTTTTTCCAAAATGTGTTTATGGTCAAATGCTAATTCGGGTAAATCATTAATAGAAAACCACTGTACCTGCTCGGCATCTGTAGCGGCTACAATTTTAAAAGCATCCGGACGCACTAAACCAAAATAAGCCACTGATACTACCCTACCCCTTGGATCTCTGTTAGGATTGCCAAATGTGTAAAGCTGCTCTAAGTAATTGATTTTTATACCCGTTTCTTCTTGCAGTTCGCGCTCTACGGCTGCTTCTAAAGATTCATCATTTAAAGCAAAACCACCAGGAATGGCCCATTGTCCTTTAAAAGGTTCATACTTTCTTTTAATTAATACAATTGAAATATGATCTTCTTCGTATCCGAAAACTACAGCATCTACAGAGAGCCTTATGGATTGTTTGTTCATTATGTGTTGTTTGTACACAAATATATAGATTTCTATTTGGTTAAACTTTCAATTTAAATTCTAATTAACCTATTCGTTTTTATCTTTAAAAAGTTACTAACTATTCGATGAACAACACTTTAATAACACTTAAAATATTATTTTTGTTGTACTTAACCTACAAATCATAAAATATGAAAACAAAAATTGTATTCTACAATTTAGTTATCGGCTCCTTACTATTTAATGCTACTCATAGTATAGAGGCGCAGAATAATCCCATTAATCCCACGGTAGCAGCCACAAGTTTCAACGTTTTTACCTCTGGTAATGCCATAGCTATGAAAACAGAGTCTGAAGGTTCTTGGGCTATTGGTGGTGATTTAACATTAGATGGTACACTTAATATCTTTGGTGGTGAAAACTATTATAATGGAGATTCTCAACCAACAGCTTTAGTTGTAAACGGAAAAGTAAATTATACTTCTGGTCGGTTACAAGTTTTAGAAAACAACTACATTAAAATTGGCGACTTATCAACTAGTACTGTTTTTGAGAGAGACCAAAACAATGTTCTTGTTAATACTAGAATTATCCCAAATGGTGGTCATTTTGATAGTACACCAAGTATAGTGCTTTCTACATCTCAGAGTGCCGTATCTATTGCTGCAGATCCTCAAATAGATTTTACAGCTGCATTTCATCAGTTTGTCTCTATTTCATCATACTTAGGTGCTCAACCCACTAATACATCATGGAACTTCAATGCATTTAGTCAAGGAAAATTATGGATCGATTTAGTTCCTAATAGCACTAATATTCTTAATTTAACTATTGCAGAGTTTAATGGACTAAACGAAATTAAGTTTAATAATTTAATCCCTTCAGAAACGACACCTTTTATCATTAATCTTACCGATATTAGTACCCTACCCAATGTTGTTTCAATTCCTAGTTGGCCCAACGTTGTAGGGAGTGCATTAAGCTATGCGCCTTATATTTTATATAATTTCGCGAATGTAAGTTCTACAATTAATTACACAGGAGGAGCACAGATTTATGGTACAATTTATGCACCAACTGCTCGTTTTAATAACCGAAGTAATTTTAATATTGATGGACAGATTATAGTTGAAGCTTTTGAGCAAAACTCTGGAGAAGTACATCCTTATTTATTTGATACAACTATAGATTTCCCGCCAACGATTTCAGAAGAAGTCTGTGATGGCATCGATAACAACGGTGATGGTGTTATAGACGAAGGCTTTGCAGATACTGATGGAGATGGTGTTGCCGATTGTATTGATAACTGTCCTGAGGTTGCTAACGCCGATCAAGCTGATTTAGACGGTAATGGTATAGGCGATGTTTGTGACACACCTGTAACAGAAGAAATATGTGATGGTATTGATAACAACGGTGATGGTGATATAGACGAAGGCTTTGCAGATACTGATGGAGATGGTGTTGCCGATTGTATTGATAACTGTCCTGAGGTTGCTAACGCCGATCAAGCTGATTTAGACGGTAATGGTATAGGCGATGTTTGTGACACACCTGTAACAGAAGAGATATGTGATGGTATTGATAATAATGGTGATGGTGTTATAGACGAAGGTTTTGTTGATGACGATTACGATGGTGTTGCTGATTGTATAGATAATTGTTTATATGTTAACAATCCTGAACAAACAGATTTAAATGGTAATGGTATCGGAGATGAGTGTGAAGGTATTATAGGACGCCCTTATAGTTCTAATTTTGGTATAGAGGCTTACCCAGTTCCTTTTTCGGGTACTATAAATTTAAAATATACGATTAGCGTCGCTACTAATGCTACGATTGAAATATTCGATATCAGAGGAAGTGTATTAAAACGTATCAAGCAAACGCTTAGTAAGGCTGATGAACATGCTGTTATTGAAATCGATCTATCTAGAGAAACTAGAGAGAATAAAATTCTATTTGTACGTTTTATTACAAGTCAAGGCACTATTGTAAAACAAATTATGTCTAAGTGATAAGAATTATTACTTTGTAAACCATTAAAAGTCAGTTGATATTATTTTCATCTGGCTTTTTTTATATCATCATTAGTTTCATTTAATTTATCTTGAAGTGTTTCAATCTCTAAATTTTTTAAGAGAATTAATAAGTTAGGGTACCAACTCTCGTGATATCCGAGGTTTTCATTCTGAAATTCTTCAATAGCGCTCGCTTTCGTCCAATTTTGAATCACCATTCTATAAGCCGCAATAATTGTCCCTGTTCTGTCAGAACCATGCCAACAATGCACAAGAACAGGTTGTTCTGCAGATTGAATAACACGTAAGGCATTTAATATATCGTCTTCGTTTAGTTGTTTTGTTTTAATAGGTTGATGAATCAACTTAAAATCGAATTCTTTCGCTTTTCTTTTATTCGACCAACGCCGTCTTAAGTTAAGAATTGTCTTTATACCCATTTCTTCTAACATATTAAAACCTATTTTACTAGGTTGCTCTGAGCGGTACAACTTTTCATTAACTTGATATAAATTTTTAAAGTCAGCACCTCTTATTTGTTTTATTGTATCATTCTGAGCGTAATTAAAGTTCATGATTCCAATAAAAAAAAGGATTGTAATTGTTAAATTTTTCATCTTATGCTTTGCTATAAGATAATGAAAAATTTTTTAAAACTAAAATTAGTGCTCTGATAATTCTTACAAAATAAATGCTATTAAATTGCTTGCAAATGATCATCTATTCATTACCGTAAAACCGAGGTGTTTTGATTGTAATTATCTTAATTATAGACCCTAACAAAGAAGGTTTGATTATCAAAATTAGATGCTATCTAATGTTCTAATTTAAATCGTTGAGGTCTTATAGAATCACTAATTAAGCCTTTTTAAATATTGTAAATATTTTCTTTTTTGCGTAAATAAATTCATTATCTTTAATATTTATGTCAGATTTTAACAATTTGACATTATTAAACAATTATATTTGCCGCCGATTGTAGTCTAAATACGACTATAATTGATTCTAAATAATTAAAAAAAATAACAACAATGAAACAATCAATTACAATCATTGCAGCACTTTTAATAAGTACAATGTCTTATGCACAATTTCAAATCTCTGCTAGTGGAGGTTATGCTATTGGTAGTGCAGGTATGAAAACAGGAGAAATAACTAATGCTACAGAAACAGAAAATGCTTATGGTAGTTATGGTGAAGGCTTTAATGGACAAATAAGAGGAACGTATTTCTTTAATGAAACGTTTGGTGCTGATTTAAGTTTAGGGTATTTACATGGTTCTGATCAAACAGTAAGAGAGGTGAATTTACCAGGATTTAATGAAACAGATGCTGTTGCAAGAGCACGTGCTTTTGGTGCTGCCATTTCTTTAGTCTATAAATTTAATAATAATATTTACGGGCGTTTAGGGGCTTTAGTAAAATTAGGAGGTAAAACAGAAGCTGTAGTATCTAGTAAAACAACTTTTTCAGAAGCAGAAGCTAATGCTTTTGGAGTTCCTGTAGGATCTTATTCAGATACGAACTATGTAGAAGATTTTCATGGTCAGTTTCCTTTAGGCTTTGTGGCTGCTATTGGTTATGAGTATCCATTAAATGATAATTTTAGTGTTTTTGCAGAAGCTGAATATTACGGAATTAGCTTAAAACGTAAAGATTCTGAGATTACAGAATTTAATACAAATGTTGTTTTACCTGACGGAACAGTTGCTGTTCAAAGTCTTTACACATTAGATAACTTAGCACCAGGATTTGATAGAAAAACAACTTATGTAGATGAACTTTCTAATACTAATACAGATACTTCTAAAGAGCTAGCTGTAAAAGTACCTTATTCTTCATTCGGAATTAACTTTGGTATTACTTACAAGTTTAAACGTGCAAGCTCAGATAGCGCTATGTAATTCTGAATTGTTCTACTTATTATTCTAAAAAAGTTCCTATTGTTTTAATAGGAACTTTTTTTATGTCATACATTAAGAAAAGCCATACGGTATTTCTCTTTTTGGGAGTATTTTATTTCTGTTCTAAGCAATTTTATATTTACACAAAGCTTTCTATAGAAATAGAAACAAACTTAAAGGTTTTTATTCAGTCGCATAATGCTAAAAATAGATTCTAAATGTTTGTTTTCATACTTACTTCAATTCATTCATAATCTCAGCAAATAACTCCGCCGATCTTATTCTGTCGTTGATATCAAAAATGTGCGTTACGGCAATTAATTCATCGGCATTAGTCAGTGCTAAAAACGATTCTACTTTTTGTTTTACTGTGGCTTTACTTCCAATAAATGCATATTTAAGCATTTGACTCACCTGAGGATTTCTCATAATATCCTTTAAATCATCCGTCATTTCTGTTGGTGGTTGTACTTTAGCACGCCTGCCGGTAAATAAACCAACAAGCATTCTTATTAAAGAAGTTGCTAATCTTTCTGCTTCTTGGTCTGTTTCTGCTATAATAATATTGACACCCGCAATAACGTAAGGTTGTTCTAATACAGCAGAAGGTTTAAACTCTTGGCGGTACGTTGTTAAAGCTTTCCATAAGTGTGTTGGAGCAAAATGACTCGCAAAAGCGTAAGGCAAGCCTTTTTTTGCTGCTAAATGCGCACTATCTGTACTAGAGCCTAAAATAAAAAGCGGCACATCTACCCCTTCTGCAACCGTAGCTCGTATTTGAGCCTCTTCGTTTTCTACAGAAAAATAAGTTTGTATTTTTTCTATTTCATTCGGAAAAGAATGGGCTGCCTGCATAAAATCAGAACGGATGGCTTCGGCTGTTTCTCTGTCTGTTCCAGGTGCTCTTCCTAAACCTAAATCAATTCGATTAGGATATAAAAGACCTAAAGTCCCAAACTGTTCAGCCACAATTAACGGAGAATGATTTGGTAGCATAATACCACCAGAACCCACACGAATTGTTTTTGTGCCTTCTGCTATATAACCAATTAACACAGAAGTGGCATTACTCGCTATGTTTTCAGCATTATGGTGTTCTGCAACCCAAAAACGCTTATAGCCATAAGCCTCTGCATGCTCAGCTAGCTTTAAAGCATTATTAAATGTTTGCTTTAAGGTATGGTTTTCAGAAACTAATAAAAGATCTAATATGGAATAAGCTCTCTGTTTTGTATTCATCTAGGGGAATAAATGTCTTTAGGTTTGCTATTTACTTTATAAATAAGAAAACGCTAAGACACGTCTATTTTATGCCGTTTTCTTATTAAAAATGTAAATTTACAAAGCCCACAAATAAGTTTTAGATTAATAAAGTTAAATTTTTTAACAAGGGGCAAAAAAAATAATTTCATTTTACACTTCGCATAGTTTAGTAGCTTATTCATTTTTAAATAAAGCCCATCAAAAAGGCTCATAATGTGTGTTATGAGCCTTTAAAACAAAATATAGGGGTTTGGGGAATTAACAATTAATACTTTCGTTAATAAACTCATCAATTTTGCTTTGTTCTAATTTTGGGTTAGCCCCGTCGCTACCAGCAACAATGGCACCTACAGCACAGGCAAAGTCTATAGCGTCTTGTGGGGCATGTCCTTTAAGTAATTTATCGGTTAACGCGGCTAAAAAGGAATCGCCAGCACCAACGGTATCTTTGACTTCTATTTGATAGCCTTTATTGTAGTAGAAGGTTTCATTGGTATACAAAATAGCACCTTTAGCGCCTAAAGTGACACAAATAGATTCGGTATTGGTATGCTTTGCAATAAATTTTATACTTCCCTCAATTGATTTGGTCTCAAGGTTTAGGTTATAGATCATATTATCGATTTCATCTACATTATATTTATTGAAATCTGCAGCCTTCATAATCATGTGTGTTACGATTTCAATAATCTCATCATCATTAAACTTTATAAAGTCGGCCTCCTTCATTAAGCTACCTAGTAACTCTTGCGTGTAATATGGAGCTCTCAGGTTAACATCAAATATTTTGTAAGGAGCTATTTTTAACAAAGCGAATAGTGTTTCTTTGGTATTATAATCTCTAGCACTTAAGCTTCCGTAAATAAAAGCATCTGCTTTTTCGGTTAATAACCTTAGGTCTTTATTTAATTGAATACGGTCCCAAGCTCTTGGATAATTAATGGTGTAAGTTGCTGATCCTTTTTCGTTTAGTTTTACGTCAACTTCTCCCGTTTTTAAGTCGGTATCAATTTGAATAGTGTTTACCGCTACACCATTCTCTTTTATATATTCAAAAATGCCGTCGCCTTCAGCATCTTTTCCAATTCTAGTAATTATAGAAACGTCATTATTAAAAGCCTTTAATCTTAAAGCGACATTTAAAGGCGCACCTCCTATTTTTCTATGTGTAGGAAATACATCCCAAAGCACTTCTCCGAAACAAACTATCTTTTTCATATCACTTTAATTTAAGCAGGATTATTGACGTCTATAATGCTTTTTTCTACACCTTGTTTTACAATCTGTTGGTATGCTAATATAAAAGCCGTAACAAATTGTTTAGAGGTTTTGAGTTGCCCAAAAACTGATTCCATATCTAAGAAAGCCTCAGGATTTCCATTGGCAGCTTGTATGGCTTTATCATGTAGTGTTGTTGCCATAGCATCTTTTATGTTTAATGCTTTTCCTTTTTCGTCTTTACCTAAACTATAGATAGCCCAAGCTGCAATTAAGAATGCGGCATGGTCTATACTTCCTTTTGTTTCTAAGTTGGCTGTTATTGTTGGCAATACGAAAATTGGAATTTTAGCAGCGCTTTCAGAACAAATACGGTCTATTTGATCTTTAATGTTTACGTTTCCAAAGCGTTGTAATAAAGCAGTTTTATACGCTGGTAAATCTACACCCTCAAGGTCTGCTAAAGTTGGGGTTACTTCAGTATCCATGTAATGTTTAAGGAATTTGCTTATATGTGCATCATGGACAGCTTCATCAATTGTTGTGTAACCTCTTAAGGCGCCTAATACACCTAGAACTGTATGTCCTGCATTTAGCAAGCTTAGTTTCATTTTTTCGTAAGGCACAACATCATCAACAAACTGTGCACCAACGGCATCCCAAAGAGGTCTTCCATCTACAAAGTCGTCTTCAATAACCCATTGTTTAAAAGGTTCGCAAACCACAGGCCAAGCATCTTCAACACCAGTTGTTTCTTTTAATATTTCTATATCAGAAGCTGCTGTTGCAGGTGTAATACGGTCTACCATACTATTTGGAAAGGCTACATTCTTTTCAATCCAAGATACCAGAGAAGGCTCTGCCATTTTTACATAGCTTAAAAGCATCTTTTTAGCCATATGGCCGTTGCCCTGTATATTATCGCAAGATTGAATTGTAATGCCTTTAATCCCTTTTTCTTTTCTAAGTTTTAAAGCTTGTGTGAGGTAGCCGAACACTGTTTTAGGCTGAGAAGGATGTGCAATATCATGTAATATAGCAGGGTTTTTATCATCAAAAGCTTTAGTCGCTTCATTGTAGTTATACCCCCCTTCAGTAATGGTGAGCGTTACAATTTTGACTTGGGGATTTGCTATTTTTTCAATAACTTTTATAGGATTTGCTGGGGCAAAAAGGATTTCTGTAATAGCACCAATTACGCGTTTTGTAAGCGTGCCATTGAATTCTTTTATCATTAAAGTATAAAGCCCATCTTGAGCCTTTAAGGTGTTGTAAATATTAGTATCTGAAGGCAGAAGCGCCACACCACAAATTCCCCATCCAGTTATAGAGGTATCGTGTAATAATTGATCGGTGTAAAAGGCTTCATGCGCTCTATGAAAGCCACCAATACCTATATGTACTATACCTGTTTTTATTTGACTTCTATCGTATTTTGGAACAGAGATTTGTTCTGAGATAGCATCTAAATTTTTTTGATTTAATTTATAAGACGTCATCAATATTTTTTTTAAAAGTTATTTTTTTATTTGTTTTCAAAACGTTGTAGTAAAACGGCAAAAATGATAATTCCCCCTTTTACAACTTGTTGTGGGTATGATGGGACATTTAAGAGGTTAAGAATATTACCAATAAGGCCTAAAATTAACACTCCCATTAATGTATTTATAGCTGTTCCTCTACCACCATTTAAGCTTGCACCACCAATAACAACGGCTGCAATGGCATCGAGTTCCCAAGCCATACCCATATTTGGTGATCCTAAATTTGTTCTAGAAGCTACTACAATGGCTGCAATGGCTGCTAAAGCCCCCGAAATGGCATAAACCAAGAACTTGTATTTGTTCACTTTTATACCTGATAATCGCGAAGCTTCTTCGTTACTACCAATGGCAATAACCAAACGTCCAAATACATTGTAGCGCAGCATTACCATTGTTATAATAACAATGATGAAAAATATGATGGCTATATTAGGAATTCCAAGGGTTGCGTTGTTTGCAAAATCGGACATAAATAACCCGCCTGTAGTATTAAATGTAATTGGTGATCCTTTAGAATATATAAAGGCTAATCCTCTTGCAACGGTCATTAAGGCCAACGTAGCCACAAAGGGTGCCATTTTTTGGTAGGCAACTAAATAGCCTGAAACACTACCGAGACTAAAACCAATTATAATGGTTAGTACAATGGCTACAGGTAGAATAACTAAATTAATTAAGAGTGCAAATGTAACAGCAAGTAAAGCCACTAAAGAACCGACGGACAGGTCAATACCACCTGTAAGTATTACAATTAACATCCCTATACTAATAATCCCTATACCAGAGACTTGCTTTAATAAATTAGAAAGGTTAACCGTTGTAAAAAACACATCGGATATTAATGCTGAGAAAATGAGTAATAAAACAAAAATGAATACCGTGTTGTACTTGACTAAAAACTTAAGGAATCCACCAGAACTGCTTAGTTGTTTTTTTAGAGATAGCGCCATAACTTAGTTTTTTAATGGGTTAGGATTTGTTGATTTTAAAGCTTTGCCAATGGCGTAGCGTAATATGTTTTCTTCTGAGAATTGCTCTTTAGGTAATTCACCGTAAATTGTTCCTTCATGCATTACTAAAATACGGTCTGAAATACCCATGATTTCTGGCATGTCTGAAGAAATTACAATAACAGCAACTCCTTTTTTAGCGACCTCATTGATTAAGTTGTAAATTTCAATTTTAGCACCGACATCGACACCACGTGTGGGCTCGTCGATAATAATAACTTTACTATCAATACTTAACCATTTAGCCAAAGCCACTTTTTGTTGGTTACCACCACTTAGGTTTTTAACATCCACTTCAGAATGAGGTGTTTTAATATTCAGTTTATTAATGAGTCCTAGGATATTCTTGTATTCGTTTTCTATATTTATAAACCCTAGTTTACTTGATATCGCATCGAAATTAGTGACGCTTATATTTCGTCTTATCGATAAAGGTAAAAAGACGCCTTCCTCTTTTCGATCTTCAGAAACAAAACCAATTTGATAGGCTACAGCATCTACTGGCGATTTTGTATGGATTTCTTTACCATTTAAAATAATTGTTCCCGATTTCTTTTTATCCGCCCCAAAAATAAGTTTCCCCGTTTCTGTTCTTCCACTACCTCCAAGTCCAGCAATTCCTAAAACTTCTCCTGCTCTTACCGATAGGGATACATCTTTAACAACTCCGCGTTTTCCGGCCAAATTTTTAACTTCTAAAACAGGCACATCACCTATTTTAATTGCTCTAGAAGGATAAAGGTCTTTTAAGGCTCTACCAATCATTAAATGAATAACGGCATCGGTATTTGTATCCGCTACAGCAACACTACCTGTGTCTACCCCATCTCTTAAGACTGTAATGGTATCTGCTATTTCAAAAATTTCATCTAAATGATGTGATATATATATAATAGAAACCCCTTCTTTTTTTAGACGCATGAGGTTGGTAAACAATTTTTTAATGTCGTTAGGATCAAAAACGGTGGTAGGCTCATCTAAGATTAAGACTTTAGTGTCTTCTGCTAGTGCTTTAGCAATTTCGACCACTTGTTTTTGTACAATACTGAGGTCCCTTACTTTAGATGTGACATCTATAGAAAAACCTAAAGTATCTATAAGTTCAGCGGCTTGTTGGGTGATTTTCTTCCAATTCATCCAAAATTTATTGGCACCTAATGTGTGTAAATAGATATTTTCGGCAACGGATAAGTCGTTTACTAAAGACAATTCTTGGTACACCACATTGATGCCTAAAAGTTGCCCCTCGTGGGTGTTTTTAGGTTGAATTTCTTTGCCATCTAAAAAGACGTGGCCTTGATCTTTTTCGTGTACACCACTTAAAATTTTTATCAGTGTTGATTTACCGGCACCATTCTCGCCAAGTAAAGCATGTATTTCACCCGGCTTTACTTTTAAGTCGACACCTTGTAATACCGAAATTAAACCGAAGCTTTTAGTAATTCCGCGCATTTCTAAACGGTATTCTTGTTCTAAGTTTTTCATTTTCAAAAGGATATTAACCGTTAAAACAATGCATTAGGGTTGTAATATTTTGCGGCATTTTCTTTAGTTATTAATACAGGCGGTGTATAAGACTTTTTAGAAAAATCGCGTTTCCCATTTAGATATTGAATGGCATAATGGACTGCATTTTTACCAATGAGTTTAGGACTATTCATTGCTGTACAACCATAAAAATCAATATCCATAATGTATTTAATGGCCTCTTTTTGGCCATCAGCACCAGCAACGATTAAAATATCGTCCGTTTTACCGGCTTGTGCAATGGCTTTAATAGCTCCTAATACACAGACATCAGATTCTGTAATCACTACATTAATATCTGGATGTGCGACTAGAATATCTTCCATTGCTTTTAGTCCACCAGCATAAGACCAATTGGTATAAGCTTGGGCTTTTATATCAAGATCAATGTACCCCAAGCTTCGTAATTGCTCTTCTGTAATGCCTTGTAATAAACCTTGTTTTCGCGTTTTACCAACAGGATTTCCTGCATTACCGCTTAGTAAAGCGATATTCATTTTTTTATTTCCAAACTTTTTAGCCAACCAGGCTCCAGCTAATTCACCATTGGCTAAGTTGTTCGATTGAATGGTGGTTACAAATTCTGCCGAAGGATTAATAGAACTATCTATTATAAATACAGGAACCCCTGCGGCTTTAGCGACCTTAGTTACACCAACCAAGGCATCTGGATCTATGGGGTTTAGCAATAGTGCATCAATTCCTTTAGTAATCAAATCTTCAACAGCGGCGACTTGTTTTGTAATATCATTTTGTCCATCGGCAGATAAAAAAATCATACCATTAGCTTCTGTGGTGCTTTTTACACTTTGCAATAGCGCTTGGTAATAAGGAGCATTTAATGAAGGAGTACAATACCCAATTTTTTTTCCTGTTAGATCAAGTTCGCTTTCAATCTTCTCTCCTGCTTCTTCTGTGCTATTGGCATTTCCTTTAGTGCTATTTAATTGCTCTACACAGCTGGTTAAATTAAAGCATAATACGAGTGCTAAAAGCGCTTTTAAAACGATTTGAATGTGTTTCGTCTTCATAATTTATAGGATTCGTTTTTTTTTATTTTAGTTGTATAGGGGTTTAAAATAACATAAGGTCTAATTGTAAAACGGTTTTCTCTTGTTCTGGGTTCCACATTGCGGTGAGTTCAACAGGTAATTTATAGGTTCCTAAATGGATGTCTTTACCAAAGGTTGCACCTACATTAATTAGGTTTCCAGATCCTTCCGTGTAAAACGTCTTATCTGTAATAAATGACCAAGCACCACCTGCAAATACGGATAGATTAGAATCTCCTTTTTCCCAAACCTTACTTTTTACCTCAAAATAATGGGTCCAAGAATCTTCTAAACGACCATCTGATTTTATTTCATAATCACCAGAACCTCCACCAAGGATTGTTGCAAAATATAATAAGGTATTTGGACTGACATTGTAGCCTAAACTAATATCTACAAAGTTATAACCTTGGGTTTTATCGTAACTCCAATAATGAAGTTCATCGCCGCGCTCTTCTACTCCTGTATAATTATTATGAGAAACAGCTTCTATAAAGAAACGGTCTGAAAAACTATATTTGGTATAAATTGAGAACTCTTTATAACTAGCACTCACCGTTTCGCCTGTATTATAGTTCTCTACATCTACGCCCGAAAAACTAGAACCACCCCAAACCCCAAAGGTAAATTTGCTATTACGAGTGTTGTATTCTAAGCTTGCTGCAAATACCGCGCTAGGGTGTACAACAAAACCATGCCAGGTATGCATGTTTTTTAAGTGTGCATTTGCAGTAAATGCTTTATAATCGTCTTCTATTGTTTCTGTTACTTCTGTTGTTTGCGCCTTTAAAGTATTTAAGGTTGCGATTAAAAAAAGACTAACACATATTACCTTATATATGAAAGAAACATTTTGCTTTGGCATTACAGCTGTAGTTACACTTGTAGCGTGTAGAGAATTTTGTGCCGAGAAGTATTTTGTTAATGTGTTCATCTTGATGGTTGTATCGTTTATTTAATAAACGTCATAATTACGTTTGTTAGTCAAATGTATAAAATATTATTTGAATAATCCTAAAAAAATAAATCAAATAATATATTATATTAGCTTAATACTATGCTATATTGATATTTTATCCTTGATTCTATTAGGATTGCGCTGAATAAACATTTAATGTTAAAATGACGTTTATTAAATTATATTTTCTATTTTTATCCTCAATAACTCTATATTATGCCGAATAAAATTCTTAATATATCTGTAGATTGTGTCGTATTTGGATATGATACTAACACAAAATCACTGAATCTTTTACTTATAAAACGTTATTTAGAATCTGAAGCCACCAAGGAAATACTTGTTGATGATTATGTCTTAACGGGTTATCATGTTTATGAAGATGAAACATTAGACGATTCTGCCACCCGAGTTTTAAAAGAGCTTACAGGGTTAACAGATCAGTATAAGAAACAATTTAAAGCTTTTGGCAATCCTGATCGTTTAATGAATAAGAAAGATCTTATTTGGAGTGAAAAAGAAGCTTTTAATTTAAGAACCGTTACAGTTGCTTACTATTTTTTATTAAAAACCGAAGATGTTGATGTAGAGGCGAATAAATATAAAGCAAAATGGTTTCCGATAAGAGCATTACCCGAATTAGGATTTGACCACCAACAGATTATTGAGGAAGCCCATGAAGATTTAAAGATAAAATGTTTGGCAGAGCCTATTATTTTTGAGTTACTACCAAATAAATTCACGATTAATGATGTACAAGATTTATACGAGTCAATTTTAGGTATTGAAATTGACAACCGTAATTTCAGAAGAAAACTCATTAATAAAAAGTATATTATTCCATTAGATGAGAAACAAGTAGGTGTGTCTAAAAAACCAGCGCAGCTCTATATGTTTAGTAAAGATATTTATCAAAAGATGTATCATAAAAACTATTTGATTAGTATTTAGGTTTCAGAGTTATTTTATAGCGATCTCAGTTTTAACTGTAAGTCTTTGATTTATATTAAACAAAAAAAAGAGAGCCATTAACTAAATAATGTCCCTCTTTTCCACTCTAAACAATCTATCTATGAATTTTTACGATGTTATTCCATATCAATGATACCTACAACTTCGTAAGCTCTTGTACCATCAACTTGTACTTTTTCATATAGAATATTTGCATATTCGTAATACGTCTGGTTGTCAATCGTTACTTTTTCGTAATCGTCTGGTAAATCATAAACCACAGTTCCTATTTCTGGATCTACCACTTCGTATTCATTATTATACTCCACATAGAAGGTCCCATTTACGCTGTAATAATTATGGTTATTAAAACGTACTCTTTTGTAGTTTTGTGGTAAGGTTTTAATTCTAAAGCCTACTTTAGGTGCAATAACAATATAACGGCCTCTAGATTGTGTATAATATCTGTTATTAGCGTAGTAATAACTTTGTCCGTTATGTTTTACAACTGTTTTATTAGGTACTGACCTTACCGAAACTACTTTTTTAGTCGGTTTTTTATAGGTCACTTTAGAACTTGATATTCTTCTATTTGCAGTATTATTCGTTACTTTTTTTGTCGTTGTTACTACCGTTTTATTAGTTGCTTTACGTTTTGTCTGTGCAGGAACTTGAGAAGCAAAAGCTACAATAAAGGTTATTGGCAGTACATATGTTTTAATGAATGTTTTCATAATTATTAAAATTTAATAGATTAAACTTATTTTTTATTCAATACTTAGACTCTGTATTGTTTCAATAGTTTAAAGGTATTTGTAATTAGGCTCTAAAAAAACACAAATAGACGAGTCCTATAAATCCATCTATGAAGTCTTAAATTTTATAGATTCAATTTTTTACGGCATGCCAAATTTTAACGTTTTACGCTGATCATAAAACATAAAAAAAAGGTAACTAATTAAAGTATACCTTTTCTAGCTAATTAATCTAGGGGAATTATTTAAGTAAGTCTAGTAAACCTGTAAATTCAGAAAGGTTTAAACTTGAATTGTTATCTGTGTCTAATACGTTGAAATTATCGGACACAGCGCCAATCGCTTCAGTAGAACTTATCGCTTCATTATTATCTGCGTCTAATAGACTAAAAAGCGTTGAAACTTGTTGAATTGTTGAATTAGAACTTAAAGAACTTAATAAAGAAGTTGCTTGAGTTATCGTTGCTGTGTCCACGTTTTTAACACTACTACAGCTTAACATTGTGATTGCTAAGGTTAAGGTTAAAGCGATTTTTTTCATAAATATAATTTCTATTGATTATCAAAGTGCAAACGTAGTTCTATCTCCTGTTATTAGAAAAGAAAATAGACCAACACAGTGATTTTATAGCTTAAATATGAAAATCAATAGATGAAAAATAAAAATCTTATGAATTTAAAGAGTTATTATTAATAAATTCTACAAATTTTGGTTTGTAATGTTCTGATACTGTGATGCGCTGATCATTAATAATAATCTGACTGCGCTCTACAACATCAATGTTGCTTAATGACACAATAAACGATCGGTGTACGCGCATAAATTGTGTAGAAGGCAATTCTTCTTCAAGCGACTTTAAACTCATTAAAGTTAGAATAGGCTTTGGGTTATCTTTTATCCAAATTTTAATATAATCTTTTAACCCTTCAAAATATAAAACATCGGCTAGCTTAATGCGCAATTGTTTATATTCTGATTTTACAAAAAGAAATTCTTTTTCTTCAGATAAAATACTTTGTCGTTGCCCTTTTACCAATTCAAACCAGGTATTGGCTTTATTGGCAGCGGCCAAAAACTCTGCATAATCAAAAGGTTTTAGTAGATAATCTATAGCTTCTACCTTAAAACCTTCTAACGCATAATGATCGAAGGCCGTTGTAAAAATAACGCGTGTTTCTTTAGGTAGCATCTTAGAAAACTCTATCCCTGTAAGATCTGGCATCTGTATGTCTAAAAACAACAAGTCTACAGGGTTACTTTTTATGTACTCCATAGCTTCAATAGCACTACTACATTTCTTTTTTAAATCTAAGAACGGTGTTTTTTCTGCATAACTTTCTACTAAATTGAGAGCCATAGGCTCATCATCGACAATAACACAAGTAATTTTAATAGGGCTCATATATGGGTTGGTATTTTTAAGTGATTAAAATGGGTTTGAGATAAAGATTACTTTACAGTATACCTAACAAGGACTTCATTGTCTAAAATAACATTGGTAGACCATATAAATTTAGCATCATTTTTGTTATTATCAAACACATTTATAAAGTTAGTGTATGCAGGCTTATTATCTACCCCTATGGTTTTATTTGAAAACTCGGTAGCGTTAGGCCATTGGCTATCATTAAAATCTGGGGCTTGCCAGTTTGTTGGGGTTTCCCAATGTAAAGCATAATAGGTTGTACCGTCATTAGAATCTTGGGTAGTACAGGTTTCACTTAATCTTAACGCGCCTTCTTCTCTTGCACAAGATAAGTCTCTTAAAGGCGCTGTATAATAGGTTTGAGCTTTCCAATCTGCATTTGTAGTCGCTATTATTTTTCCGCTAGCATTTTTAAAAACCGCTACCATACCTCCATCGCCAGGATGAAAGGCTTGCCCCCTATTATCCTCTGAGCCTAAACCACTATTTTCTTCCCAATCGACTAGTTTCATGGCAATTGTAAACGGGGTATTCACTTTAAAACGCACAATGTTGGAATTAAACTGCGTAAACGGCACATTATCTTTCCCTACTGGAACACCATTAATATACATTTCAAAGTAATTATCGGCAAATACATAAGCGGTAATGACCTTGCCATCAGCATCTATTTCTATAATATCAGTACCGTCTAAAGCGGGTAAGGCTTCTTCATCAGAGGGATACTCTACTTGCGTACAAGGATTAAATAAATCGGACGCCATAGGAAAGCTATCATTTGTAAAATTGACTTTAGCAGGAACCGTCCATTCGAGCCCATCTGTAGTTTTAGCTATACCTATTGGTGCTTCTCTACCTCTCTCGCATTCAAATATATTTTGGGTAATGACTTTTGCTGGACCTTGAGATACCGAAGCGGTACCGTTGTAAACTTTTACTGTTTTTGAAGTTGTTTTTTTAGCGTTTTCACCATTTTTACAAGCTGTTATGGTAAAGCAGGCCAAAACAACTACAAGTGTTGTATGTTTTAAATGTTTCATTTTAGAATTGTTTTTAATTAGAATCTATAAATGTTAAAATGGTTCTGTCTATAATTTTTACAGTCCCTAAGGCGTTCATTAACACATTATAATCGACATTTAAACTGTGTTTTTTAGGTAAAGCCGCAGGGGTTTCTGATAAGGCATAAAGTGCAATGTTATACACATGCTCTCCTTTTCCACGCGAACAAGGCGACGTATAAGATATTGCTGTACCGTCTTTATTACCCCCCATAAACCACGTGCCTTTAGCGGCCATTTTATAAGGTATTTGTGTAACGCTAGGATCGATGTCCCATAATAACAGGTACGAGTTGATTTCTGTTTTATCATCCTTTTTAGGATAATGATACATTACAACGGCTAAAGATTTGGTGCCATCGGGTACATTTTCCCAAGACAGTGGTATGGAATTTTCAACATCATTTACCTTTTCTTCACACTTATAAGCGTCTAATAAAACACCGTTGGCTACCGCTTTACTTGTGAGTTTAAAATTGGCATTTAGAGTTTTAAAATCATCATAATTTACTTTTGTTGTTGTTTTTTTATGATGTTCACAAGATATTAGCCCCATAAAAAGCGTAAGAACTATTAATTTTGAATATTTCATTTTTCTCTTGGCTTATAGGTTTCTACTGTTGTTGTGCCATCAGGATTTATAAATTGATATGTATAATTATCGTCACTATCCCAATGGTATTTAATAATATAGGGTTTTGAATCTAAGATATACGTTAATACATAGTTATTAGCTTCTAAGCTTTTAAAATCTGTAATTTCAGCCCCTTTTAAAGGACGTAAAGCAGGACGTAATTCTTGTGTTCTGGGTTGTGGATATACTTGATTTTCTGGGGCCTCTGTTTTAGGATCTAATATAACCTCGCCTCGCATGCCTGCAATAAAATAAGGGTAGTCTTTAATGGTGTGGTATTGGTAAGAGCCATCGGCATTTGTTTTACCAAGGTATTGGTCTAAAGTATCTGTGGTTTCTCCATACACCGGAAAACCATCGACCGCATAAGCTACCGGATTGCCTTCCCCTACTTGGTCTTGTAAATGCAAAGGGGGTAAATGATAATGGTAGTCGTCTGCACGGCCACAATGTCCGCCCCAGCGGTCTAGTTCTCCAATGGCATTGGCATCTTCTCCTCTATTGTTTAACGGATTAAAAATAGGAATGCCATTAACCGCCACAGCAATAGCTCCTTTAAGTAAGTTGGTTTTTGTAGACAATGGATTTTTTGCCAGTTGAGGCTGTATAGGGATGGCCCAACTATTAGAGCCTGTATAATTTTGCTGAATTGGTACTTGTTGTTGCCAGTTGCTGATCCCTACCATCATCTCGTGATCTGGTAAACCGTTTGACGATACATATAAAAAATCTTTGTCTACATGTGTGGTAACGCCTTCAAATTTTTCGAAAAACGTTTGCATTACAGTCACCTTATTTTGTGGCACTTGCGCCGTGCTTACAGAAGTGGTATTTTTACACCCTACCATGACAATAACCCCCATACCGAGTACACCATAAGATAGGTACACTATTTTTTTTCGTTTTACAAGTTTAAAAACAGAAAAACACAATAGCAAACAGCCTAAGCCTATAAGTGCTTTATTAAGATAAGTAACTGATGGCAATTTAGTTGAAATAATAGCATCACTATTTAAGACTTTTATCAACTGGCTTTGGGTTTTAATATACTCCTGATCTGCATTTGAAAAAGCTGAAATGGGATAGCTTTTAATGTTGTGGTTATCGTCGCTAAGCCAAACGGTATGATTTTCATATTTAATAAAATCAGCCTTTATGATATCATTGCTTATTGTTACTTTCCATTGTCTTAAAGGCGTACCATGTCCGCCTTCATGGGCAAAAAGAAAGGTGCTTAATACTAATAAAAGGTTAATTATAATCGATTTTTTTATAGACATCACTTTTATTATTTTTAATAGGTCGATGGTTCGTTTACTTTAAATAAGGGTTGCCTATAGCATTACATTAGCTTTTTGCGTTATAATAAGGCTTATTTAGTCTGTTTCAATCTCCAAACTGGCTATAAAACGATGATCTTTCACTTCGGTTACAAACTTGCTTTTATTGGGGTAAAGCAGTTCTATTCGTTTTTCAATATTAGGAAGCCCAATACCAGAGCCACTTTTATCGTCTGTCTTTTTAGGAAAGTTATCGTTTTCAGTAGTAAATAAAACAGTTTTACCTGTGGCCGCCATGTTAATACAAATGGTACTTTCTTTACTCCCCGACACACCATGTTTAAAGGCATTTTCTATTAATGAAATAAAGAGCAAAGGAGCTATTTTAATACCGGTTTCTTCTGAAGGAAACTGATAATGAACCGTTGTTTTATCAGACACCCTAAGCTTCATTAGGTCGATATACTTTTTCATAAAATCTATTTCTTTAGATAAAGCAACCAATTCTTCATTAGTATCATACAACATGTAACGCATAAGCTTGCTTAGGCTATGAATAGAAGTTTTGGCTTGCTCTGGAGAAAGATCTACCATAGCATAAATGTTGTTTAGCGAATTAAAAAAGAAATGCGGTTGTAACTGGTAATGTAAATGTTGCAATTCGGACTTTAGTTTAATGTGCGCTGCCTCCTTACGCTCGTTTTCGGTTTGCACCCAGCGTTTGGTGGTTTTTATGGTAATAGAAAATAATAAAGGTGCCATATAAGACAGCATTTGTATGTAAAGAAACATTTTAAACGGTGGCCCATTACCATCTTCTTTAATCGGTTTTTTTAAGATTTCCTGAAAAAAAACACCTTCTATTTGTTCCTTTAGGGTTATAAATACAGCAATCATTACTAAATTGACTAAGACAAAAATCAGTATTTTTTTAGTGAATAAAAACCGATCTATAAGTGTAAAGTAATTGCTATAGAAAATAATGAAGTAAAAGCCTAAGGGAATCCAGAAATGTGCTATAACTCTTTCAATTTCTTGCGACTGGCCGTAAGATAAGACATAAGGCATACTGAAAAGTACTAGCCATACCAATAGATGCGAGAATAAGGTGATGTTTTTATTTTTGTACATTAGATTCTTTTTGTAAGGCGTCTTTTAGAATCGGTTATCTTAGCGATATTAAACGTTTTGCCTGTAACAGAATCCTTAAAACGACGAAATCAAAGGTAAAACTATTTACTTTCTTTTTGATACGGAATAGATGTTTAGGGAAATTGACTCTATGAATATTCAAATTTTATCGACTTTGATCTCATAAAATAGACAACATCCCTTGGGCGTAAGCTTTTATTAGCTTTTGGCCTATTAGGGTACTGTTTTCTCTAAAAAGCGCTATATGTTAGCGTTTCTATCGAGTTTTAAAAAAGAAATTCATTTATTACCAAATCATGACTATTGCGTTTAAAATAACGATTTAATACCGTATATAATTTATTCTTCATTGTAATTTGTTCTTCATTATAATCTGCTTATAAAAATCCTATCAGATTTTGTATATCGTAAATGTTTACTACTTTAGCTGCCAAATTATAAACTCATACATTAGCAAACATTCACTAAGAAAAATGAACAAAATTGTTTTATTACTTTTATTAATTAGTCTTAATTTATCTGCACAAAACGCTAAAAATGCAGGTTGGTATATTCAAGAATATCATTATCCAGAAATTCAACTCCCTTCTGAATTTAAAACCTATCAAATAAAAGTAAATCCAAATACGGATAATGTTATATTACTCATAAACAAAGAACAAAAATCAACCTCTTTTAAGAATCCTGATATTACTAAATCTGTTAATCGTTTAGTAGACATGCCGGGGTTCGCTTTGTCAGAAACTCCTGATTTTATTATTGAATTTACGGATCTAGGTGTAAAACACATTTTGAGTGTAGAAGAAAAAACACAAGGCTATGGCAGTGATAGAGGAAAAGTATACACTGGTAATGTTAATGTTTCATCATCAATTAAATTGGTTGTAAAAGATATAAACGATACTATTTTATATGATAAAGTTTATAAATTAAATAACCATAGTGAAAGTGCTGGTGTTTATAATAATGCGACAATAAAATCAAGTGATATTGCATTATCTCAGATAAAAAAACAATATAATGCTAACGTTATTGAATATCGATCTAATAAAAATTTAAACATTTCAGATAATGTCATTTCAAGCATAAGTAAATCTCTAAAATCATCATTTTCTAATTATTATGAGTCCAAAAGAATAAATCTTTTTCTTATAAAAAAGGAAGATAAATATGGGATTCAGAACAATGACCAAGTTGAAAAATTAATTGCAATGAATAAATTGGAATTTAATGATACTTACCTTGACAATTTAGAAAAAATAGCAAAAGAAAGCTTAACTATTTTTGAAAGCGAACTCGAAAAAATAAAAGATACAACCGATAAAAAACAAAAGAAAATTTACTGGAGTCTTTTAAGTAACATTTCTGGTGTTCATTATGCACTTGGTGATTATGATAAAGCCATTGAATATGCTAAAATGAGAGAACGTATTGATTATAATCCAAAATGGAAATACAATTTAGAAATAGCAGAAAAAAGGAAAGAAATAATTGATCAAATAAAAAAATAAATATCAATAGTCTCGAAAATGGGATCTATCTAATTAAGACAAAAATGGGAAGCACCTCAAAATTTATCAAAAAATAAGGTTTCCTAACATACCATTAGGCTCGTTGTTATGTCTAGCCTAATTACAAAAATTGAATAGATTTTGATTTGTCAGTTTACTGTCCTCAGATCTATTCAATTTTTTTTAGCTAAATATTTAACGCAACACTACGGTTATACGTAGTCTAAGATCAAATCTTAGTCGTATTTAATTTTACTTTTTTTATTACCTATTGCTCTTCTAAATACTAGAATCTTAGCAGATCTTTCTTTTCAATGTGTAATTTGCTAAATTAGTTGCATGAAACATACATTTAAACCATATCATATGCTTCAACTAAAAGGTTAATTATACAAACAACGTTGGCAATCATTAAGAAATGAATAAAACAATACTAATAGCACTGATTTTAGTAACAATTATAGCTTGTAAAACAGAAAAATCAACAGAAATAATTGTAATCGGAACACTTCATCGGCCAGAATCTAATTTTAACCCAGAGATTCTCTTCAATATATTAGAAGATATACAACCCGATTTTATATTAGAAGAACTCGATTCTTCTTTTTTTACTTCAAATTTTAGACATAAAAATGTTTCAAACAGTAATGAACGTATAGCATCTGAAAAATATATTGAAAAATACCCAACAACGCAATTGAGACCTTATGAATTTGAAGGCAGAAATGAATACAGGATAAATAGTGGTTCACGACCTACTGACGGGTTAACAACAAAGCTCATTGATAGCTTAAATAGGGCTGATTTATTAACAGAAGAAGAAGCTAAAATTCATCTTAAATATAAAGCACTCTTAGAACCATTAATAGTCTTAGCTTCTAAATCCCCTGAAAACTTCAACAAGCCATCAACAGATAGTATTTGCGCAGAAAGACAATATTATCAGTATACCATGCTTTCAAAAATAACCAATAGAAGAAATGAATTTGCAACACGTTATCATACCAAACCAAATGGTGAAAAAATAAGTTACAGAGATGGATATCAGTTGGCTGGTAATTTTTGGGATTTAAGAAATCAAACCATGGCTAAAAATATCATGCGGATTTCAGAACAGCATCCAGGTAAAAAAATTGTTGTACTCTGCGGATTTATGCATAGATATTATATTTTAAGTGAATTAAAAAAATTAACTAAGGATAAAAATATTAGCTTAAAAGAGTTTTACAACAACTAAAAACTGCTGCCAATATCCTCTTTGTTTATGGGTGTTCTGGCCGACTTCTTAAAAACCTTTCGGGTTTTACTTTATGTGTTTAAATGCTCGGGTTTATTTAGTTTTTATTTACTAAATTAGGTGTTTAAACCTCATAACTTACCGTATACAAACTTGTTACTCACAATTAAAAATAATATGAAGAAATTAATAAATACTATCGGAATTATCTTATTTATATTAATTGTAGGATGTGATAATTATGAACAAGATTCTAAAGCAATGAATTTAGAAGACATAAGGATGGATGTTGCAGAACAGCCCATTCTTGAAGAAAATAATGAAACACAACGAAAACTGATTAAAAATGGAACGCTTGAATTTGAATCTGAAAATATTATAGAAACCCGAAAAGCTATTTTTCAGGCAATTAAAAAATTTAAAGGATATGCCTCATCTGATAATGAATATAAAAACGCATACGAAATTAGTAGCACCTTAATTATAAGAGTTCCCACCGAAAATTTTGATAACTTATTAAATACAATTACAAGTGACGTTTCTAAATTTGACAGAAAAGAAATTAAAACTAAAGATGTTACTGCCGAATTTTTAGATATCGAAGCACGATTAAAAACAAAAAAAGAGCTTGAGAATAGATATTTAGAAATTATAAAAAAAGCAAATACAGTAGTTGAAATTCTTGAGGTTGAAAAACAGATTGGAGATTTACGTTCGGACATTGAGGTGATTGAGGGGCGATTAAAATTTCTTAATAATCAAGTGTCATTTTCAACACTCGGTGTTAGAATTTATGAAACGAGAGCTGAACATACTGAATTTGGTAAAAAGTTTAAAGACGGATTTAAAAATGGTTGGGAGAATCTTATCTTGTTCTTTGTGTTTTTAGTGAATATTTGGCCATTTATCTTAATAATTATCGGAACAGTACTTTTAATTAAAGTGTGGAGAAAAAAAAGAAAAAAGATTAAATAGTTGTGCAACACGATATAGAAACCTTAAAACAAACAAAAAAATCAACGCAATGAAAAAATTACTTATCGTATGTGTCATCCTATCTTTAGGCTTTAAAAATAAAGACACTTCTATAGAAACTTCAGAAGTTATGGTAACAACAGAACACCCGCAATTAGATTTTAATAAAACTAGTGCTACTTCTCAGTTTATAAGAACCACGCTATACAGAGGCACGTTAAACGAAACTGTTAATATTAGCTTGTATTTAAACGAACAAGAACATCCCTGTGGAGGAAATTTATCAATTTTAAGTGCCATGTATAAATATGATGATCAAGACAAATGGCTATTACTCAGTGTTACAACAGATGCACTAAAAAAGAAATACTGTCTGGTTGAAGATTATTTTACGGGTGTTTTATTTTTAGAAGAAAATGGAAGTCATTTTAATGGAACATGGATAAGCCCTAATGCCAAAAAACAATTCAAAATAGAATTAGAGACAGTACCGGCAGACAAATCCTCTATTGAGAAACTAGACGAAATTCTTTTTGATGATCTCTTGTACCATAAGAACGATTGTTAATTCAAAAAAAACAAACTAAAAGCGCATTCACCTTTCGTTAGGGTATACTTAGTACAACCTATTAAATAACAAAAACGAACGGCTTATAGCAACGCACCTCATTTATGGCTAGCCTTCTGCGACTGCCATAAAATTTGGTGTGTTTTATTTTTGAGTTCATTGGGCTTCTGTGGAGTAGCTTTTAATTTACGGCATGAAGTGCTCAACCTCACCATTCATTATAACCCGATCATAGATTTATTTCCCACTTCAAATTAAACCCTTTAGAACCATTGGAGTCTAACAAGCAAAATATTTAAAATGATAAAATACTTTTTATTCATAATTTGTTTTGGGGCAACCCTTTGTGCTCAAGAAAATAACCAGCACTTATCGGCAACAATAATCGGCTCTGGCTCACCTAAATTTAGTACGGAACGTTCGGGACCTTCTGTCTTAATTGCTTACAAAAACACTCATATTTTGGTCGATATGGGGAATGGTACCCAAGCCAATTTAAACAAAAACAATACTAAAATTAAAAGCATTGATGGTTTCCTTTTTACGCATCATCATTTAGACCATAATGAGGAGTTTACCCCTATTTTTATTCAGTCCCTACTTGGTGGAAACCATATTATTGTTGCTGGGCCAAAACCTACAACAACAATGGTGGCTAATATCCTTTCTATTTATGAAGAAGATATAACGTACCGACTCTCAAAATCTGGAAGACGTTTAAGCGATGTAAAATCTAACTTTACCGCTAAAAACTTAACAGATAACGCTCCCTTTTATATTGGAGATATAAAAATCACCTACACCCCAGTAAATCATACAATTGAAACGTTTGCTTATCGTTTTGATGCCGGAAATGAATCTATTGTAATTTCTGGCGACTTAAGTTACTCAGAATCCTTGCCTATTTTGGCTCAGCATGCCGATTATTTAATAATGGACGCTGGTGGTGCTATTGCATTAGGCAAGAAAAGAAATACAACAAAAAGTAAAAACACTAAAAAGCGTACTACAACTAGCGAAAAAGCGCACGTTAATTTAGCAGAAAGTTCTCAAATGGCTAAAGACGCTCATGCTAAAAATTTAGTGCTTACACATTTCAATTCTGTAAGTATTGATGAAGTGGCGACTTCTGCTGAAATACGCAAAAACTATTTGGGCACAATTATATATGGAAAAGACTTAATGACTTTACCGCTTAAAGAAAATAGTATTACCGAACAGAACATAACATTAAAATACAGCTATCCTATTGTTGATACAGGTGTACATGATTATTATTCGGATACCGCAAAAATTTCTAAGCCCTCTGTAGGAGATTCTTTTTACGGGCAAGATGCTAACTACAATGGCCATCAGCCCTCGTACACCAACAATAACGACGGTACGGTAACCGATAATGTTACGGGCTTAATGTGGGAACAAGATATGGGAACTAAAATGACGCTAGAAGAAGCCCTTAAAAAAGCAGAAAACACTAAATTGGGGGAGTATAATGACTGGCGAGTCCCTACAATTAAAGAACTTTATTCCCTGATACAGTTTACCGGAAAAGTAAAAGGCGCTACCGCCATTGATCTGTTTATCGCTACCGATTATTTTAATCAACCTTTAGGAGATCTTAAAAATGGAGAGCGCCAAATTGATGCACAAACTTGGTCTTCTACAGCCTATGTTGGAAAAACCATGCGCAGTGATGAAACCTTATTTGGGGTTAATTTTGTTGATGGCCGCATAAAAGGGTATCCTAAATACCAACCCAAATTAGGTACAGAAAACAAAATGTATTTTCGTTTAGTACGTGGAAATACAGCTTATGGTAAGAATAATTTTATAGATCATGGCGATGGTACGGTAAGCGATTATGCCACTGGGTTAATGTGGCAAAAAGCAGATGACGGTATTGGTAAAGACTGGAAAGATGCCCTAGCCTACTCCGAAAACATTGAACTCGCAGCACATTCTGATTGGCGTTTGCCTAATGCTAAAGAACTGCAAAGTATTGTAGATTATACACGGTCTCCACAAACCACCGATTCCCCTGCCATTGATCCGGTTTTTCAATCGACTCAAATTAAAGCCTCAAATGAAAATCTTGTACACTATCCATTTTACTGGACTGGCACAACACATTTAGATGGACAAAACCCTTATGCAAGTGCTGTTTATATTGCTTTTGGAGAAGCGCAAGGCCAAATGAAAGGCAGACTGATGGATGTTCATGGTGCTGGTGCTCAAAGAAGCGACCCAAAAAGCGGAAATAAACAAGATTACCCTCAATATTTTGGACCACAAGGAGATGTGAGATATGTTTATAATTATGTAAGATGTGTTAGAGATATCCACAACATAACCCCAACTGAGACCACACCACAATCTGTTAAAAAAACCGAACAGGCACAGCAAAACGAACAAAAAAATAAGCCTCAGCGTTTGCAAAACTCCGCCCCTTCTTTCCAAAAAATGTTAACCAATATGGATAGCAATACGGATGGAAAACTATCAAAATCTGAAGTAAAAGGTAAATTGAAACAAAACTTTGATAGACGCGATCAAAACAAAGACGGTTATATTACAGAAGATGAATTCACTAGAAGAAATTGATAAACCTCTAAATTTTATTTTTTTATAATCAGCTGTTGAAGTGTGCATGAACGTTAAAAGGCTAATTGTAATTTTACTAATCGAGCTGTTATAAAACTAAAAAGACTGTTTTTAGGGGTGTATCCACGTTTTATCTATCCATGGGTGACGCCTAAATTTTAGAAAAAAAGCCCCCACTTAAATGTTTAATAAGTGTAAAGAAGGCATTGGTTTATGGGTTCAATTATTAAATTATTATGCCAATGATGTATTGGTAGAAAGCGATGAACCTGTGCGCGGGCGGTTGTAAGGAAAAATTAAAAAAGTGGTACAGCCATGCACTGCGCATAAGCCTTTTATTATACCTAGGCCTATGATCGCCCTGTTTTCTCCTAAAAACTGCTATTTAAAAAAAATACAGCCCTAGCTTCCTCGAAGGATTCCCGAACAATACCCGAACAAAACCCTCTAAAAAATCCACTTTTGTGTCACCATGTGTCAGGATGTTTCAGAATGTGTTAGGGTGTGTTAGGGAGTGTCACTAGGAGTCAAAAGCGTTCACTTTGAATTAATTAGTATCAGAAGGCATCTATAAGTGTCAGCTCATGTCAAGGGGTTGTTTTTTAGTGTTTTAGGTTTTAAGTTCGTAACCTAATAATCATTAAAATTTAAAATTATGGCCACATTTGAAAAAGGCATACTTGGCGGATTTTCTGGCAAAGTAGGTAACGTAGTAGGCGCACGATGGCGCGGAAAAAATGTAATGCGTAGTTTACCACAGCGTGGTGATTATACGCCTACAGAACGACAAGAAGAACAGCGACAGAAGTTTAAAACCGTCATTCGTTTTTTAAGTCCCATTTCGGGGGTTTTAGACCTCTATTTTGGGAGTCCACAAGGCGATAAGTCGCGGATTAATTTAGCCACCTCTTACCATTTAAAAGACGCCGTGGTAAACACGGCACAAGGCATGGTGATGGACTATGCTAAGGTACTGATCAGTAAAGGTGACTTAAGAGGTGTAGATGCGGGCACTATAGCCACAGGCGCTGGGCAAACCTTAGATTTTGGTTGGCAAGACAATAGCGGGCAGGGCAAAGCCACCGCTACAGATGCGTTAATGGTAGTGGTTTATGCACCAGATCTTAACTTGTTTTACACCAATTTAGAGGTTGCTACCCGAGATGCCACAACGGCAACGGTAAATTTGCCCGACTTTATGGCGGGGTTTGAGGTGGAAGTTTGGGTGTCTTTTAGTAAACCCGAAACCAATTTTGCAGCTATTAGTACCTATATGGGGGCTGTTACAGTATTGTAAAAGCAAAACACTGTAAAAAATGAAATCTGTAAAAGGACTAATAAGGGCATGTTAGCGTATAACATATTATAAGTTATACGTTAATATGCTTTTTTTGTGTTTTGTAGGGGAAAAACTATTGAAAACGGAAAGTATAAATAAGAAAGCTGCGCTGTTAAAACTCTTTTACATTACGAATAGCGCGTTGCAACAATATTTTATTTAATAAGTGTTTAGGAAACATTGGCGTGTTACCTAATTTAAAACTAGGAATACGATTTGCTTTTCGTTGCCTGTAGATGGTACTGCGACTTACGTTTAAATGCTGCATGGTTTCATTGATTGTAAGCCAGATTTCATTTTCTAATGAATGAGTATCAAATTCTAAATGGATTCCTTGTACCACGGGCTTGTTGTTGTCTTCTTTTTTCATGATCGCTTGTTTTACATATATGTCTAATATATAGTTGTTTAGAAGTCTAATATAATAGATTTTTTTTAAAACGGTATAAACGGACTTAAAATAGTTTTAAATAAAAGCTTTGTGTTATGGTAAATTTTAAAGGCTTGTTAAGCTGTATTCACTTTTTGTTTTACAAGAGGTAATCCTAGTTTTTAAGATACTCAGGCTTTTGCGATTAAACACTAATTATTAAAATCCTTTTGGTAATTTATAAAAAAGAGCTACATTGGTCTACGGTCTAAAAACGATAGACAACATGCTTATTATTTGCCTCTAAACGTGTTGTTATCCCTTTTTTTTAAGGGATTATATGTTGTTTAGTGATTGATATAACTAGTTGTGGTTAATTTTGACCCAAACCAAAAGACAGTTAACTAATCGAAAAGTATGGTTAACTCATTAAAGGTTTGAAAAGAAATTGACCTATTATAAATTTGAATCACTAACTTTAAACAATCAACGGAATGAAAAACAAACGACTGAAAAACTATTTGAAAATTGGAATCCTACTATTAGGTATTCCTATTCTATTCTTCACCTGTGAAAAAGGCGAACAGAAACAAGAATTAGAAAGTAACTTTAAAACTGTTCAAGTAAATGATGCTATTAGTTTTCTGAATCTCAACAGTCAGAATTTAGCAAACAGAAATTCCAATGAAAGTTACTTAATTTCTGTATCTGATGATATTGTACAAGAAGAAATCACAGACAGCAATGAACTCTTAACAATTCTTCCTGCTACGACTATTTACGACCACCATTATAGTAGAATCCTGTATTAGAAATTAATAATGAAATACAAAGTGTTGTATTTAGTAAGATTGCTGATGAAAATTCCACAACTGACATTTTTAATGGAGATATATTAATTACGGATTTGGATGGTAATTTTTTAAATGGTTATAAGGTTGTTAATGGTATTTTAACCTCAGAATATTTTGAAAACAACTACCAAAATAGAAATGGCGAATTAACGGTAACAACAAATTCTAATCCAGATTGTCCAGATTGTCCATTTTCTGTATGTAGTTATTGTGATGCTTTAGACGAAGTCGTTATAATTGCTGGTGGAGGTAATAGCGCATCACCAATTAATTATGTTGTCTTACATAATATATTTGACTTTGATGGTGGTGGAAATTCTTGGGGTTCTGGAGGAGGAGGAAGTTCAGGTAGTAGTGGAACATCACCTTCAACTAGTGACCCTTGTGATAAGATTAACAGTCTTGGAACTAATACTGATTTTAAAAACAAAATGACTGATTTAAAAAACAGCACAGGTTTAAATTATGAAAAAGGCTATTATATTGGCCTAAACGGAGAAAATTCATTTACACCTATAAACGGTAATGCAAATCAACCATATATTGATATAAATCCATCATCACCAATTTCAGGTTTTATGCATTCTCACAATACTGAGGGAGATTCAATGTTTTCACCTGACGATATAAGAGCTCTTTATCAATTGTACGATAACAACCTAATGCAGAATTCAAGTACATTTACTTTTAGTGTAGTAACTAATCAAGGAACTTCATATACCATAGTAATTGATGATATTGCCGCCTTTAATAATTTTGGAATTGCAAATTTTAATAATCAAGCAAATTTTGTGAATTTTTCTAACACGTACACTATAGATTTTTTTGATGCAGTCAGCAGCGGATATGATTTCATTACCGCTCGTGAAATTGCTATGTTGAAAGCTTTAGGAAATTCTGGATTAATTTTAACTAAAGCTACTTCAAATTTCGATGATTGGAAAAAATTAAGCTCAAGTAGAACAAATGGCATAATTAATGGAGATTGTAACTAATAAATAATAAAAACATGAAAAATATAATTTTTATACTTATAGTAATTTTTAGCTTTTTAAAAATAGAAGCTCAAGAAATAGTAATTCTTAAAAAAGAGGCAAAAGAAAATACAGAAAACATAGAAAGCAATAAACATTATAAAGTACCAGATTCAACATCAGGAAAATTTGAAGGTATTTGGGTTTATAACGATAGCAATAAAACATTTAAAATTAAGATTGTGAATACCAAAACACTTGTTAAAAGTTCTGGTAATTATGTGAGTATCCTCAAAGGTCTTTACTGTTATTCTGACATAAATTCAAATTGTGAATTCATAGATATAGATAAAAGTCTTTTTTATTCTAGCGACCCATATAAATTATTCGGTAATAAAATTAGCTTTAATATTAATGATGTTGAATATAAAAAAATAGGTCATGTGATTTTTGAATTATTAGAAGATGGAACTGTAAAATGGACTTTGCAAGACAGAGAAGGAATAAGACTAGTTAAATCCGATGGAGCAAAACAAAATAAAGGTTTTTCAATTCCAACAAATGTTATTTTGACTAAAGAACAATAAAAAACTAACCACAACAATGTATATAAGAAATAGCAGTTAAGAACTAAACCAGTAGTTTGGCTCTTTCTGCTATCTTTTTTTATAATCTGAAAAGAAATAGCATTTTTATCTGCTACTTCTCATATACGGAGACGTTCTACGCAATTTAAAAACGACAATGAGAATATACAAAATTTTAATTTTTATTTTATTGATTTCGGGTTGTAATCAACCGAATTCTGAATTAATGGAACAACGAAAATCTTGGGGATTTGATAATTGGGAATCTGAATTTAAGGAAAGAGCGTTATGCTTATGTTTATTGGAGGGTTACGAAAATGAAGAAATCAAAAACTATATTTTGAAAAATGACAAATCGTATTATAACGGAATTGGAATCGCAATTTTTGACCCAACTCTGAAACAAATAATACGAAAAGAAGTTGCTAAAATAAAGCAGGACTCAATTCAATCAGTTGAAAGAGTTCCTGAACATTTAGTTGGAAAAAGAATTTTCAGTCATTGTATGGAATTTTATAAAAGCGAAAGATTGGATTCTATCGTGAAAAAAGAAATTCCTAAATGGAATGAAATAAAAAACATTCAAGCAGAAGTTTGGAAACATATACCAACTTACTAATGAATGAAACAAAAACTGCGTAAACACCGTGTATAATTAATTGCTTGGTTCTAGCCTACTTGCGAATATTCCTGCGGAATATTCACGGGTTCGTAAATGTTTGCTAACTTAGTCGCTAAACCACGCAACTAACCATACACAAACGCGTTGGCACCAATAAGAATATTAAAAACAAAAAACCAATAATAAGAAAGAATTCTCTCACTTCGATTTTTTGAAGACAAGATATCCTGAAAAAATTAATGCTGTAATTGAAAAATATCTATTATCTAATAAAAGAATTAATCTATTGTGTTAATGAATTTAATATATATAATTATCAAGGACACATTGCTGATCTGCCTTACATGCATCCATTAAAAATTGATTACAAATGATAGAAAATATTAATAAACAATTTAATCTGCAACCACTTTATTTGTTGCTTAAACTCCAGGTAGAAAAAGATACTAGCACTTCTGTTTTCAATAATATTGAACAAGAGCTCCAAGATTTGCGAAATTCACAGAGAGGAACAATAACCCAACAACTATATCGAACAGCTTTTGATTGGGGGAGTGAGAGTAAAGATAAAGGTATTGATATATATAGGAAAATTAATGACGGTGATGAAGCAGCATACCGTCAATTACAAGTAAGTAAAAAAATATCTTACTCGCAGCTTGAAAAAGTATCTCTCGATGAACTAATTAAAAAGATTTCGAAAAATAAAAATCAAGTTAACTCTGAACGTATAGAGCAAACAGATATATATGAGTCTAAATCAAAAAAACCTAAGGGCAATAATAGTGCAATTAACTATCCTTTAAATACAATTCTCTACGGCCCTCCAGGTACAGGAAAAACATACAATACAATATTAAGAGCTGCACAAATAATTGAGAATCGCGCAATCGACTCATATGATGAGGCACTTGATATATTTAAAACAAACCTTCATAGCAGAATTGAATTTATCACTTTTCATCAGAACTACAGTTATGAAGACTTCATTCAAGGTTTAAGGCCAGAAACGAAAGAAGAAAATGAACAATTAAAATTCAAAAAGTCTAACGGAGTCTTTAAGATTATTGCCGATAGAGCATTATCGAATATCAAAGAAAGTGAAAAAGATCCTGAGGAACTTAGTCAGGTTAATGCGTTTTCAGAAGCATTAGAAATATTAAAGGATAAAATTCTCGAATCAGATGAACCAATAAAAATAAATGAGACAGCATACTTCACAGCCGTTGAAGATGATGCTTTTCGCTATTCAGGTGATAGCTGGACTCTAAATGACAAAGGTTTTAATGATTTTAGAATGAAATATTCTGATTTAGTGAGATTCTTTGAAGAAGGAGTAAAAGAAAGAAGGGAAATTAAAAACCTCGAAAACATTTCTAGACTCGCTAAACAACATGCTACTTATTTTATCAAAGCCTTTGAATTGGTGAAATCCTTAATGCCAAAGAGCATAAATAAAACTCTAAAAACTGATAAGAAAAACTATGTGATAATCATTGACGAAATAAACAGAGCCAATATTTCAAGAGTTTTTGGAGAACTTATAACGCTTATTGAACCTGACAAGCGTTCACATGGTGCAATTCCATTGGAAGCTCGCCTACCTTCTGGCGATCTATTTATTGTTCCTTCTAACTTGTTCATCATTGGCACAATGAACACCGCTGACAAATCAATTGCACTATTAGATATCGCTCTAAGAAGAAGATTTGAGTTTGAGTCAATGTATCCGAAATACGAAATAGAGAATCAAGAAATCTATGATGTTGAAATTCTTGAAAAAATCAACAAACAAATAATTAAGTCAAAAGGACATGACTTCCAAATTGGACACGCTTATTTTATGGGGGATAATAAAGACCTTATTCAAAGGATGAATAAGAAAGTTATTCCATTGCTCCTTGAGTATTACATGAATGACGAAAAAGAAGTTAAAGGAATTCTGAATTCCGCAGGTCTTATTATTGAAGAAAATTCTTGGCCACTAAGAATAACTCGCACTAATGATTAATCTATTTGAATATCAAAATAAGGTAGATATTCAAGCTTCATTTGATGGCTTGGAAGGATTTCTTGATGAAATATGGAATAGCCGTGAAAAGAATTCTTTCTATTCAGAAAATGGCAACGATAAAATAGAATCACAAAGATTCCTTCAATTTATACATAAGTCTAACGAGTTAAAATCCAATAAATATGTTGGCGTAATTCACTATGAAGGAAGTAAAATAAACCTTTTGCCAAAGATATTTTACGACTCTGAAAAAGACTATTCAACCAATGAAGTAAATCAGATTCAAAATCATATTCTTTGGTGGCTAAGCTATTGCCGAAAAATTAAATTCCCAAACTATCAAGCTTCATTAGGTAGTGCAAAAAGTGACTTTTTTGAAGTTTTAATTTACCTATTCTCAAAATATACTCGAGAACTTTTAAACTCATCCATCTACCAACAGTACGAAGAAGTTAATCGTGAATTATCCTTTATAAAAGGAAGACTGAACACTAGCGAATACATAAATGAAAACTTAAGCAAAGGCAAATGGCACAAACTCAATTGTACTTATGATGCTTTCGTTTTCGATAATGAATTCAATCGCATAATAAAGTATGTTGTCACTCTCCTATTTAATGTTACCTCAAGTCAGGATAACAAAAAGAACTTAAGAGAAATCCTCTTCATATTGGATGAAGTATCAGATGAAAGGGCAACTGCTGAACAATGTTCTAGAATCTCATTCAATCCAATGTTTGGTGAGTTTGAAACTGTCCGTGATTATTGCCAATTATTCCTTAACAACTGTATTTCGTTTGACTACAAAAATGACTTAAAACTCTTCGCTTTTCTGCTACCAATGGAATATGTTTTTGAAGACTTTATTTTTGGTTTCATTGACAAAGAATTAGAGGTTGTAACAGCCAAATCTCAAAGAAGTGACACTTATTTAGATGAAGGTAAAGCCTTTAATCTAAAACCAGATTTATGGCTAAAAACAATTGATAAATCTCTGATTGCAGATACAAAATATAAGATTGTTTATTCTGATGAGAAAGACCCTAAGAAAGGAATATCTCAGAACGACCTATATCAAATGCTTGCTTATGCCGTAAGGTTTGAGGTGGATGAAATTATCTTATTCTATCCTAACACAATTAAGCAAGGTCAGGAAGAAGAAACAGAATTGACAATTAAAGATGCTTTAGCAGATGGTAAAGAGATATCTATCAGAGCATTTCAGTTACCGATAATTAATAGAGCATTACTCGAAATGGATTTAGTTACAAATACTGATTTGAGCGAACTGTTTGAATCAACAAGACTAGATTTAATAAATAAAATTGAAAAAATACTGGTGCCAACAATGTATATAGCGCATTAAAACGCGCCATACACAAACTCGTTGTACATCACTAAAAAAATGAAATTAATAAGAACAAATTCTGAAAACAAAGACTTTATCAACCTTGTAAAGTTATTAGATTTTGATTTGGCTGAGAGAGATGGAAATGAACATACTTTCTTTGCTAAGTATAATAAGATTGACGACATTAAATATGTTGTAATTGCTTATCAAAAAGAGAAAGCTATAGGCTGTGGTGCTATAAAAGCGTTTGACAAAAACACTATGGAAATCAAAAGAATGTATACTTCATTTAATCATAGAGGAAAAGGAATTGCATCCAGAATTTTATCTGAATTGGAAAATTGGACTACTGAATTATACTGTGATAAATGTATATTAGAAACTGGAATTAAGCAACCTGAAGCTATAGGACTTTATCTAAAAAATGGATATCTATTAATCCCCAATTATGGTCAATATATTGAGATTAAAAATAGCAAATGCTTTAAAAAACGACTATAAAACGCGAATGCAGAACACTGTGTGTAATTGATTGGTTTTAATTTGCTTACTAAAATATCACGGACTTTCTATTTGGTTTTTATTTGCTAACTTTAGTGCTTAAACACTCAACTACCCATAGACAAAAACGTTGTAGCCAATTAAAAAAAAAGAAATGTCAATAACAAAGGAATCTGAATTAATCGGAATGAAAAAAATTAGTGAAGTTGTTGGGACTACACTAAAATTAATGAGGGAATATGCTAAAATTGGAATGTCGACTAAAGAACTGGATGAATATGGAGGTGAAATTTTAAAAAGTTATGGTGCTAAATCTGCACCGTATGAAACTTATGGATTTCCTGGTTATTCTTGTATAAGTATAAATAAAGAAGCAGCACACGGAATACCATCAAATAAAAAAATATTGAAAGAAGGAGATTTAATTAATATTGATGTTTCTGCAGAACTTAACGGATTTTGGTCTGACAATGGTGGCTCTTTTGTTCTTGGAAAAGACATTCATAATCATCAACCTCTTGTCGATGCTTCTAAAAATATATTACTTAAAGCTATAAACACTATAAAAGGCGGAGTGAAAATTTCTGACATTGGATATTTAATAGAAACTGAAGCAAAAAAGTCAGGATTTAAAGTTATTAAAAACTTGGCTGGTCACGGCGTCGGTAGAAGTTTACACGAAGAGCCTGAAAATATTTTAAACTACAGAGTTAAAAGTAATAGGGAAAGATTCAAAAAAAACACAACAGTAGCAATAGAAACTTTTATTTCAACAAATTCAACTGTTGCTGTAGAATTGAATGACGGTTGGACTTTAGTCGGTAATAAAGGTGGATATGTAACTCAACACGAACAAACAATATTAGTAACTGATAAATTTCCTATCATTTTAACAGAATCAAATGAAATTTGGAATTAAATAACTGGCTACAGCACTGTGTATAATTAATTGGTTTGTTCTTCACTACTTGCGAAAATTCTTGCGGGATTTTTACAGGGTCGTAAAAGTTTGCTAAATTAGTTGCTTAACCACGCATGTTAAGCTTAAAACTTACTTGTTCTTACTACGTAATATGGATTACAAGAAGCTTTAATTGAAAAAAATGTTTGACATGAAATTCTGCTGGTAAATAATTAATATTGTAAGCGTTATAAAGTTATCATGACTATTTACAAAGTTATACGTACAAAAATTGATGTTTTCAATCCAAAAATAAAAGGAAATATTATATTTGACTTAGTAGCCCTAAAAAAATGGATAGTTTATCTGCCACTCATAACTTGGTGGACAACCCTGCTTTTCAGCAAATAACAATGACAAAAAAAGAACTATTACTTAAGCCACAACTGTTAGAGGAAACACTATATATAGCGGGTGGATGTCTTTGGGGGGTGCAAGAGTTTTTTAAATATATACCTGGTGTGCTTAAAACCGAAGCTGGCAGAGCCAACGGAACTACCAATTCTACAAAAACACCCTATGATGGTTATGCTGAATGTGTTAAAACAAGCTTTGACATCAATAGCGTTTCGGTTGAAGAATTAATATATTATTTATTAGAAATCATTGATCCTTTTAGTATCAATCAACAAGGCAACGATATCGGAAAAAAATATCGTACAGGAATTTATAGTAGTAATCAAAATCACTTGATAAAAGTTAAAAACTGCATAAAACAAATAGAAGAGACATTAAACGCTAAAAATAAAACGTTTAAAACAATAGCCATTGAGGTTCTCCCGATAACTAATTTTGTTCCAAGCGATACAAAACATCAGGATAGATTAACCTCACACCCCGAGGACTATAGTTATTGTCATATTCCTTTAAACGTTTTACATAAGTATAAGAATAGCGACTCTTAATCTATCTCAATGAGATTAAACAAAAAAGGATTATAATTAATATTTAATTCGTTTTGTGATATATTCATTTAATGCAAGAGAGGAAAAAATAAGACTTCCTCCAATTATAATTTTAACAAGATCGGCCTCTTTATTCCATATAACAAGGTTTACAATTAAACCTAACGGAACTAATGCGTTATTCATAATAGCTAAAGAGCCTGTATTTACTTTAACAACACCTTTGTTCCAAAAATAATAACCTAAGCCAGAAGCCACAGCACCAAGATATATTAAAATTGCCCATTGCAAAGCGGTTGTTGGTAATTTTTGGGTAGATCCTAAAATAAAAAAAGCAATTAAAGCCACTAAAAATGCACCAATAAAGAACAATCCAAAAATAGTATATTTAGGAGTGTTTTGTAATTCTGGTGTCGATTTTAAAACAGACTTATAAGCCACTTGTCCAATAGCAAAACAAAGGTTAGCGCCTTGCGTGATTAAAAAACCTAAAACGACATGTTCACTAACACTTGAGTATTGTATGTAAGCAGCTCCTAAAACTGCTATTAACGCTGTAAAAAGATGTACGCTATGAAAGCGTTTGGTTAAAATATCATTTAATAAAGTAATATAAATTGGAGTCAATACACTAAAAAGCAACACTTCTGGAACAGTAAGAAAATTAAACGACTGAAAATAAGAACAATACATTAACCCTAATTGAATAGAGCCAATACCAATAAGCTTGACTATTGTTTCCCTCTTGATGTCTTTTAGCCTTAAAAAAGGTAAAAATAGTATTGTAGCAATACCTATGCGCATTAATACAGAGAACCAAGCGTCGACATTTCCTGAAAGATAAACACCAATTAAACTAAAAGAAAAAGCCCAGATAATAGTAACGCCAAATAAATACCGCATAAATAAATTCTTAATTATTAATAAGATGATTTTTATAACAAACTTCTCCCCTATTTATCACAATTTTAAAATCATTAAATAAAATGAAAAAATTTAATCAAAACTTTAATGACAATTTATAAAATGCTTTAACGAAGGCACTTTATAACATGTAAATAATAAACAAAGTAAAACATAAATAAAATGATACACAATGCGGTTAGTAACCCTTTTTGTTTTCAAAATAATTAAGCCTTATAAATATCCTGAGTAGCTGCTAATACCATGTATAATTAATTGCTAGGTTCTTCACTAATTTGTAAATGTTTCTTAAATTAGTTGCCTGAACTACGCCACTAAACATTCACAAGAACGTTAACAGCAATTAAAAAAACAACATAAATGAAATTTAAAATATTAATCGTATTAATAGTTGTATGCTTTTTCAAAACCTACGCACAAGATTATGAAGTTCATTTCGATAAAGAATACGTAGAAGAAAATAACAAAAACGTTTCTATTGAAATCAATGAAATTCAAGAGCTGATATACATAATTTTTGCAAATACAGAATTTGCAAAGGAAAATCCAAGAATGGTAAAAAGCGACACGGAATATTATGATGAAATGATTAAACATTTTTCAAAATATACCAACTTACCAATAGTGCGCAAATTTGATAAATTATTAAAAGAAAATTTACTTTATTATTTTGTGTTGGCTGGAAATGCCTATGGATATGAGTTTAAGGACAAAAATATAGTTCCTACAGGAGTTTATAATTTTCCTGCTAAGGGGGTTGGAAATCTTGAAGTGGCATTAAATCCGATACCTGAATTAGTAATAGATTTAGAAGAGTTTGCTAAAAAGTCGAATTACCGTAAATTTTATAAACAAAATACGGATTATTACAGTTCCTTAAAACAAGATTATCAAAACTATGCCCAAATTGACCTTCAAACAAAATGGTTACAGAATAGGTTTGATTATAAAATAAATAGCTTTAGAGTTCTGACTTCACCACTGATTTCTTCAATGAACGCTACTCAAACTTTTGAAGATAATAATTTTAAAGAAACGCTACTTTTTCTACCAACTATTAAGAATAATGATGATTTGTCTCAAAAGTTAAATAAAGCCATTAACACCCGTGTGATTTTTACAGAAATTGACCATAATTACGTTGGTAAAGTCAGCGAAAAATTTACAGAAAGAATTGATAGTATTTTTAAGCAAAGAGAAAAATGGGTTGATGTAAATAATAAGGGAACACAATATTATCCGACTCCCATAAAAGTGTTTGACGAATATTTAACTTGGGGTTTGTTTATCTTATATGCTAATGATAATTATGAACAAGAAATACTAATAGAGGTCGTTGATAATATAAATGAAATATTGATTGATCGAGGTTTTTCAAAAGCGAAAGCATTTAATATTAAGCTTTTAGAGATTTATAAAGCCAACAAAAAGGCACATATCTCTGATTTATATCCAGAGATACTGAAATGGAGCTCTGAACAATAACAGCTGGTAACACGTGTAAAATTAATGGCTTAGTTCTATTATCGTTTTTAAATAGTGTAAATGAAATCTTATTGAATTCTAATTGCGCAATTCCTTTTTCATACCTTCGTGCACTAGTCAATAATCTTACGCAAATAAGGCAACAAACTTCTAAAATGAAAATTAAAATTCTTAAATCTAGCATTCAGCTTGAAAACGACAGCGTATTACTTCTACCATTTGATAACAAAAGAAATGAAGAACTCAAAAATATAATCTTCGATAAAGAAATTTGGGAGTTTATGGGCATCAGTGTAAGCAACGAACAAGGTCTTAAAAACTATATTGCAAAAACAATTAAGGACAAAAACAACCGTTTAATTTATCCTTTTTTAGTTATTGATAAGGCAACTAATAAAGTCGCTGGTTGTACAAGATATAGTAATGTCGATTCCGCAAATAAAAAGGGAGAAATCGGTTGGACTTGGTACGGAACAGAATTTCAAGGCACAGGATTAAACAAAGCGTGTAAGTTTGAATTACTACAATTTGGTTTTGAAACTATTGGTTTTAAACGAATACAATTTAGTGCAGATCAAGATAACTTAAAAGCTCAAAAAGCAATAGAAAATTTAGGTGCCAAAAAAGAAGGCGTTTTGAGAAACAACTATGTTGCTTCAAACGGAAAAAGTAGAAATGAAGTCTATTATAGCATCCTTAAAGACGAATGGAAATCACTCAAAGATGAAATTTTCCCAGAATTTATAGAATACTAAACCTATATTTTTTTAAGATATATTATAAGTAGTATAGATAAAGTACGTTATATACTGCATTGATTAACATTTAATTGCCTATTTATTTTTTGGGGATATGCTTTTCTTAGAAACTGGTTGTGCAACATTAAATAAAACGACATGTTGAATTTAAAATCAATTTTTATTTTAATATTCTCTTTACTTCTAAATCATTTAGTATCTAGCCAGAATACAAATGAAGAGCAAAAGGATATTTGGAGTGGAACGTATAATTTAAAACCTTATTTGGAAGAGCAACAAGATACCATAAATTCTCAAATCTACATTATTCAAAAAGCATCGGAAGCAAAAACGGAAAATCTTACAAGTAAATATAAAACTGATTTGTTACGTTGGCACATGGTCAACCAAAACGATTTAGAAAAAGAGCGTGTTATATTGCGAAGATTTTTAATTAATGACCAATACAATGAATATGAAGAATTTGGTTGGACTGAATTATATAAATCTGGAGCAATGAAATGTTTAGATGGTGGGCATTTTTTTATTTGTAAAACTATTGAAGGTGGCACAGTTACAATAGACGAAGAAAAATTTGTATCTAAAACTGGGATTTTTGGAATTATGTTACATCACGGACTCTTTGAGTTAGATAAAATTGAGTAACTACGTTGATTGATGTTGTTACTTATTTAAATGCTACAGCATATATGCTTACGTCTTAGAACACCGACGTCCTAGTGCTAAAGTTCGTTCTTTTTTCTATCTTTATCCCTAATCCTTAAGCTATTAAAAAAAGGCATAAAACTGTTGAGTATCTTACCTAACTCATTTTATTTTTAATTAATGATAGTTCTAATAATATTTCAACAAAAATAAACACCATAAAATTATCAAACATCACTTATATCTTAATGAAACCTTTAGAATGGTTTTTCTTAATGTGTTTATACTTATTTTGTAACAAGCCCGAAGAAAAAATAAAACAACAATATAATAACTAAAATTGCGCATATAAGAAATGACTGCATCTTATGCCTAACCAAAAAAAGAATTACTTCAGAAATAATAAGTAATAAAAATCATTCAAATAAAAAGCCTCTATTGAGGCTTTTTATTATCTAAAATATAATTTAGTCTATATTTCTAACCAAGCGCACATAGTTATAATAACGCTCTCCGCCTTCACTTGCTGGTCCGTTTTCGTGTTTTGTATCAAATCGCACTGCTCCTGCTCCATGAAAATCTAAGCCTTCGTTGTTTACGGCTCGTCCAAAAGCCACATACCACGCATAATAATACGGTTTCCCTTTTTGGAATCTTGCAGAAGTACTAGACCAAAAATAAGGATAATCTAAATCGCTATTTTCATTTGTAATTTCTGATGTATTAAATATTGGATCTATGGCTGGACCTTCTTTTGAAGCATCTTGAGCCCCTGGTGCATAATCATAATCAACGATGCCTTGTAATTCTTTTATGTTTGGTAAACGCCAATCGCTATAATTTGCTAATTTAGAGTCTTCTGCATACATTAAGGCTTGTTTCCAATCTAAGCCTTTACGACTATCATTTTTAGACCACATTAAGCCCGTAGCTTTATCTGTAATGGTTTCATCTCCATTATCTTTAAAATTGTTAACAGCATAAGCATCACCTCGCACAGCACGAACATGTTTTAACATTGGGTTGCCTGTTGGTCGCTCTCCATTACCAGGAGGAGGAGGTCTATTTCCTTTTTCTTTATTTTCGCTATCTAAACCTTGTGGTTTTTGATCTCCAAGGGGTGGACCTTTGCGCTCTCCTCGATCTTTTGGTGCTTCACCAGGATAGGCTTTAATATGTCCTGTGGCATGATTGACTCCAAATGCAGCTGTATATTGTCCTTCTTCGGTATGCCCAACATAAGTATCACTCACCCAATATTGTTCACTTTTATCGACATGTTCGTTATTTACAAGTGAAAAATAAGTTGTATCTAAATATGGCCAACCTTCACTAAAATCGCTAATAGCATATAATTCTTTAGTTGTTGGTAGTCTCCAATCATCATAGCCACCAAGCTCTAGGTTTTCGGTATAATCCTTAGTATCTTGCCAATTAAAACCTTCTGTCGCTGGTATTTCTTGCCATGATAATCCTGTGTTGAGATCTTTAATAGTACCATCTCCATTGTTAAGATATGCCATCCTCTTACCTTTTAGGTAATTGGCATCTTGACCGAATAATGAATCCGTTGGCTTTAAATCTGTGATTATATTTCCATCTTCATCATACAGAGACACTTGTCCTGTTGCTACCTGCACATAGCTCTTCTTGGCCATTTCAGTTTGTTGTGTGTTTTCAACTTGTGTTTTTGTTGTTTTATCACTTTTACAAGACATAGCAAATATTGCTAGAGATGAAAGTATTAAAACTTTAAAATTAAAGATTTCATATGTTTTATTATTAATTTGAATTTAATTACTCGTAACGTAACGCTGTAATAGGATCTAAAGCAGAAGCTTTTCTTGCAGGATACCATCCAAAAAAGATACCTGTAATCGCACATACAGCAAAAGATATTATAATAGAATACAAAGCGACGCTGGTAGGCCAATTCAAAAACTTCTCTATGAAAACAGTTGCTCCAAGCCCTAGAATAACACCTAAAACTCCCCCTGTAATACTAATTAAAATAGCTTCAATTAAAAACTGCATTAAAATATCTGCACCTTTAGCACCAACAGCCATACGTAGTCCAATTTCCTTGGTTCTTTCTTTAACAGACACATACATAATGTTCATAATTCCAATACCACCAATCAATAACGATATACTTGCAACTGCGACTAAAAGAATGGTTAACATCTCACTTGTTGAACTAAATGTAGAAATTAACTCTTCCATAGAACGTACACTAAAATCGTCATCTTCATTATCCATCAATTTGTGTTGAGAGCGTAAAATTTCAGTCACTTGAGTTACAGCTTCTGGCGCATCATCTTCACTCACTGCTGAAGCCATGACTTGATTTAAATAATCAATGGCTAGAATACGTTTTTGAACTGTGGTGTATGGTGCTATAACCACATCATCCTGATCTTGACCAAAGGTGTTTTCTCCTTTTTCTTCTAAAACTCCAATGACCTTAAAAGGAATATTATCGAAACGAATCATTTGCCCTACGGGTTCTCTACCGTCAGGAAACACATTATCTACAACAGTTTGCCCAATAAGAGCGACTTTAGAAGCCGATTGAACCTCAGCATCAGTAAACATACTTCCGCTTTGTAAATCCACAACTTTTATATTTAAATACTCTGGGTTAACACCATAAATAGTACTTGGCCAGTTATTAGAACCGTTAATTACTTGTCCGCCGCCATTTACAACAGGTGTAATGTAACTTAACATTGTAGCTTTCTCTTTTATAACATTATAATCATCAAGTGTTAGGGTTTGTACATCTCCTCCACTTCCTCTTGCAGGACCTCTATCATCAGCACCAGGTCTAATAGTTATCATATTAGAACCCATTGCAGAAATTGTTGTTCTTATACTTTCTTTAGAACCTTCTCCGATCGCTAACATAGCGATGACTGATGCCACACCAATGATGATACCTAACATAGTTAGCAATGTTCTTGTTTTATTAAGAATGATTGCCTTTGTAGCGATTTTGAATAAATTGAATAGTCTCATAATTAATCGTCTTGTTTAGGTAATTTAGCTAATTGGTCTGCTGCAGATTGTATATTATGATTTAAATAATCTTGCATAATATCTCCATCTTTTAACACAATTGTTCTATTACTAAATGTTGCAATATCTGGCTCGTGTGTTACAAACGTAATTGTAATTCCTTTTTTGTTTAACTCTTGAAACAAAGACATGATCTCGTAAGAGGTTCTTGTATCTAAATTTCCTGTAGCCTCATCTGCAAGAATCATTACAGGGTTGTTTACCAATGATCTGGCAATAGCAACACGCTGTTGTTGTCCTCCCGAAAGTTGCGAAGGTGTATGATGCAATCTATCACCTAAACCAACCATCTCTAAGGCTTTGACTGCGCGTTCCCTTCGCTCTTCAGAAGTTACTTTGCTATTATATAATAAGGGTAATTCTACATTTTCTATAGCAGATGTTCTTGCTAATAAATTATACGATTGAAAAATAAATCCAATCTTTTCGTTTCGTATGGTGGCCAATTCATTTCGACTTAAGTCTTTTACTTTTACACCATCAATTTCATAAAGACCTGAAGTTGGTTGATCTAAACAGCCTAAAATATTTAACATTGTACTTTTACCAGATCCACTAGATCCCATTATGGTCACAAATTCTCCTTCGTTAATGCTAAATGAAATTCCTCTTAATGCGTGAACTGTTTCAGTTCCCATCGTAAATTGACGCTTTAAGTCTTCTATTTTAATTATTTCTTTACTCATGGCTCTTTACTTTTTCTTTCCTCCTGGACGTTGGGGCATAAATGGACTTTCGCTTGTACCTGCAGGATTAACTTCTGATTTAGAAACTCCTTTTAAACTATAAACTAACTTATCACCTTCATTAATTCCGCTTAAAATCTGAACATTTACACCATCACTAGCACCTAGAGTTACTGTTTTTTCAGTAATACTTCTATCCTTGCCAAGTACCCAAAGTGTTTTACTATCTGCTGAAGCACTTGTTGTTCCGCTTTGTAAATTATGATGCGCATTATAAGTTGCTAGAGTTTCTGTTTCAGGTTTAAAATTGATAGCTTTAGCTTCAGCTGTTAACACATCATTTAATTCTAAAGTGAAAATTGAAATGGTAGCCGTTAATCCTGGTTTTAATTTTAAATCTTCATTATCAGCTTTAATAACTACCGTATAGGTGACGACGTTTGAAGTCACTGTAGGATCTAAACGTACTTGTGTTACTTCTCCATTAAACGTCTCACCGATGTAAGCATCTACAGTAAACTCTACACGTTGCCCTTCTTTTACACTTCCTATATCTGCTTCATCAACATCTGCTTCAACCTGCATTTGTTTTAAATCTTGAGCAATGGTGAATAAAGTTGGTGTACTATAACTTGCAGCAACGGTTTGTCCTTCGTCTATATCTCTAGATAATACAACACCATCTATTGGCGAATAAATATTTGCATAACCTAAGTTGGTTCTTGCAGATTGTAAATCTGATAAACGTTGTGTTACGGTTCCTTTTGCTGTTTGATAGCTATACTCTGCATCATCGAAATCAGATTTACTAATCACCTGATTGTTAAACAATGTTTTTTGTCTTTCGTAAATAGTTTGCGTGTAATTTCTTTGACTGACAGCATTATCATAAGACGCTTGTGCTTGTGTAAGTGATGCTTTTAGATTTGTTTTATCTAATTCTGCGATAAGTTGTCCTTCTTTAACTTCACTATTATAATCTACAAGTACCTTTTCTACCACACCAGAAACTTGTGTACCAACATCGACTTGATTAATAGGTTCAATCGTTCCAGTTGCTGTAACCATAGTGGTTACATTCGCTGTTTTAGCAACAACCGTTTTAGCTTCTATAATGATGGCATCTTCACCTTTAAAAAAGCTGAAAGCTGCAATAGCTAGCCCGACTAAGACAATGCTACCGATAATTATTTTCTTTTTATTTTTCATGATGGTTTTGTTTATCGTTTCTTATTAAATACTAACATTTCACATATAAAAATGTGCCGTATATACTTGTTTTGATTATAGTTTTATTTCGTTTCCTTGATAATATTGTAAAAGTTGGTGATACAATACGTTTAAGTATTTTGATTGTAAATAGTTCTGTTGTGTGTTAGTATACGTATTTTGACTAATGACTAAATCAGTAGTACTCAAGGCTCCTAATTCATATTTTTTCTGTGCTAATTCATAAGATTGCTCTGCGGCATCTTTAGAAGCTGCTGCTGCAATCACTTGCTCTTGTGCAGATATTGCATTTTGATAAGCGGTTTCTACACGTTTGTAAAGATCCTTTTCTGTAGCCTGTTTCTGAATTTGTGCTTTTTCAATATTAATCGTCGCTGTTTGCACTGCAGCTTTAGTTTGATTTCTGTTGAATATTGGAATACTCAATGACAAACCTAGTTGCTGATTAAAATTCACATCAAATTGATCGGTAAAATTGTTATCGTTAATACTCGTATAACCAGATCCTAAACTTCCAGATAATGTTAAAGTTGGCAAATACCCACCTTTAGCAATATCTAATTCTTTCTCTGTAGCTGCAATATTAACATCACTCGCTTTTATCTCAGGTAAAATACCTAAAGCCTTATTGTAAATATCAAGCTTATCTAATTCTAGATTTACCACATCCATGTTTTCCGAAATAGCTTCAATTTCCAAATCATCTGCAGGTGTTAATTCTAATAACTGTTTAAGAGTAATGATATATTGTTGGTAATCATTTTTAGCTGCAATAATGTTGTATCTGTTTGTTGCCGCTTGGCTTTGTGCTTCTGTGTAGTCGCTTAAAGCTATAGTTCCAGCATCTAAGCGTGCTTTAGCTCTTGCCACTTCATTCTCTGAAGCCTCTAAATTGTTTTCTGCAATTGTAATGCTTTCCTTACTGTAAAGCGTTTGTAAATAGGTTTCTAAAATATTTAGAATAATATTGTTTTTTTCTACATCTTCTTCAAGAATACTCTGATCTAACAATAATTTACTTTGCTTAATTTGGTTGGTAATTTGATTCCCTTGAAATAAAGTTACAGAACTATTGATGCCTACATTTGTACTGTGAATTTGATCCGTTACATAATCACTAGTAATAGGATCAATAGTATTTCCGCTAGAAAAACTTTGAGATGCACTTCCAAATAAATTAGGTAATCTTGATGATTTTGTTGCACTGTAATCAACTTCAGCAAGTTCCTTATTTAAATTCGCTTCTTTTACTGTAATATTATTCTCTATCGCATATGCTATACAATCTTCTAAAGACCATATTTTTTGAGATGAATCCGTTGGGTTTTCTTGAGCAAAACCGAGCTTTGCAAAAAGTAAAACTACGAGTAGTATATATGATTTCATTTTATAGTGTTTTAATTGAACACTTCAAAGGTGAAACTATAAAGCCTAGTCTTAAACTGTAATATAAGTTAGCATCAATTACCTATACAAATCATTAGATTTTATCGACGAGATATTTTTGTACGATAGCTTCTACAAGACGTTTTAATATAAAATGGTCTTATTATTTTTTTTATAAAATGTTTCGTTTAAAGTAAAAAGACCTTTCTTTTTTTATAAAAAAATGATTTAAAAAGGTTGTTTCTACTATGTTGTCTTTTGCATATTCTGTATCTTTGTTAGTGCCGAGAATCTCTTGATAACTACAGAGTATTATACCACTAAAATGAAAAATTATAAACCTAAAAACAGATTATCCTCAAAAGCTTATATCGATGGTGTTTTAGCTGGAGATCGTGTTGTATTATCTAGAGCGATTACAATTATAGAAAGTAATTTAGAAAGCGATAAAATCTTAGCAAAAGAAATTGTTCAGCACATATTACCAAGTTCTGGGCAATCTATTCGCGTTGGCATTACAGGAGTTCCTGGTGTTGGAAAAAGTACATTTATTGAAGCCTTTGGTTTATATCTGGTTAAAGAAGGTCATAAAGTTGCTATTTTATCCATAGATCCAAGCAGTCAGCGCTCTAAAGGTAGTATTCTTGGAGATAAAACAAGAATGGAAGAATTATCAATGTTAGAAGAAGCTTACATTAGACCTTCCTCTACTGGAGATACTTTAGGAGGTGTTGCTAATAAAACAGGCGAAACCATGTTGCTTTGTGAGGCCGCGGGTTACGATGTTATTTTAGTGGAAACCGTGGGTGTTGGACAGTCGGAAACGGCTGTACATGGTATGACGGACTTCTTTCTACTCTTAATGCTTTCTGGTGCTGGTGATGAACTACAAGGCATTAAAAAAGGGATTATGGAAATGGCAGATATGGTGGTCATCAATAAAGCCGATGGAGATAACATTACAAATAGTAAAATAGCAAAACGACAATATCAAAATGCCTTACATATATTTCCTCTATCAGAATCTGGCTGGAGTCCTGTAGTTAGTACAGCATCATCAACAAAGCATACAGGAATTTCTAATGTTTGGGATCAGATACAGAATTATAAAACACTAGTTGACGAGAATGGTTATTTCTTAAAAAATAGAAACCATCAGCAAATAAAGTGGATGTATAATAATATCAATGAAGAATTGAAACACATGTTTTATGGTTCTAAAAACATTAAAAGTGAACTCGTTCAACTAGAAAAAGACATTGTATCTTCTAAAATATCACCAGTAAAGGCAGCACTGCAGATTCTTAAGAAATTTAAAAATTCCTTTTAGAAGAAATTCATCTATAAATCTTCAAAAAATTGCGATGATGACATTTAATAATTATTTTGACAAGCAGTTTGAATTACGCTATTTTGAGATGAATGAATTAGGGCTAGCAACACCAGCTATAATGTTAGCCTTATTAGAAGAAACTGCTGCAGAACATTGTTATTTTATAGATTATAGTTTATTTAATTTATTTGAAAAGAATATCGGTTGGGTCTTATTTTCTGGTGTCTTACAGATGGACCGTTATCCAAATTATAAAGAAAAAATTACGATTAGAACTTGGTTGTCTAATTACTCGACTATTAAAGGTTACAGAGAAAATCTGATTTTTGATGAACATCAAAATATTATTGGTCGTGCAAAAGGCTTATGGGTGTTTTTCGATATTGAAAAAAGAAAACCTACTCCAATTTTTCAAGATATTAAAGAGAAATGGTCTTGCTATACTGAAAGTGCTATTGCTACAAATATTAAGAAGAAAATAAATGCAGTAGAACAAGCTGATTATTCAGGAAAATTTAAGGTTCATAGATTTGATACAGACATGAATAAGCACGTTAATAATATTCGATATTTACAATGGGTTATTGAATCGATACCTGAAACTATTGTAAATACACACTTTTTGCATGTTATTGATGGTCGCTTTATTTCAGAAGCTCAGTTTGGTGATACTGTTATTTCATTAACAAAAGCGCTTGATACCCCAAATAATTTTCAACACACAATAAAAGTAAAAGGGAGTGATAAAGTTTGCGCTACAGCAACTACTATTTGGAAAAAATATTAATGGTTACCTTACTGAATATAACAATACAAAGCCTAAACAATTATAATGTTTAGGCTTTTCTATGGTTAAAAATTTATAACAAGTATCAGTTTAGGCGTGGTCTTAAAAATTCTCTCTTCTCTAGTTTTAAATGTGCTTCAACCTTCTTAATGTGATAATTTTATATTTAGAGTTTATTCTTTCTCTAAATATTTTTCCATAATGGTAATTGCGGATTCTGATATTACAGTACCAGGTCCAAAAATGGCAACTACTTTTCGTTCCAATAAAAAGTCATAATCCTTAGCTGGTATAACTCCACCTGCAAAAACCATGATATCTGGTCTTCCTAATTTTTCTAACTCATTAATTAATTGAGGAATTAAGGTTTTATGTCCTGCAGCCAAACTAGAAGCACCAACAAAATGCACATCATTTTCTATGGCTTGTTTGGCCACTTCTTCAGGGGTTTGGAATAACCCTCCCATATCTACATCAAAACCTAAATCTGCAAAACTAGAAGCAACAACTTTTGCACCTCTATCATGTCCATCTTGCCCCATTTTAGCAATCATAACTCTAGGTCTCCGGCCTTCAATTTCGGCAAACTTATCAGTCATTTTTTGAGCTTTAGCAAAAGTATCATCGCTTTTAACTTCTTTACCGTAAACACCACTAATTAATTTTGTAGCCGCCTTATGGCGTCCGAAGTGTACTTCTAAAGCATCTGATATTTCACCTAAAGTGGCAAAGTTTTCGGCTGCTTCAACAGCAAGCTCTAGTAAATTTCCTTTTTTACCTCCTGCACAATCCTCTAAGGCTTTCAAATTCGCAGTAACAATTTCTGAATCACGTTCTGCTTTCATTTTATTTAAACGCGCAATCTGAGAATCCCTCACAGCTGTATTATCAATATCTAAAATTTCTATATTTGATTTTTCTGTGGTTTTAAATTTATTGACACCCACTAAAATATCTTGTGCAGAATCTAAACGTGCTTGTTTGCGAGCAGACGCTTCTTCAATTCTTAATTTAGGAACTCCAGTTTCTATAGCTTTAGCCATTCCACCAAGCTCTTCAACTTCTTCAATTAGTGTCCATGCTTTTTTAGCAATTTCTTGCGTTAAATATTCTACATAATAAGAACCAGCCCAAGGATCCACGGATTTGGTCATTTGGGTTTCATCTTGAATAAAAATCTGAGTATTACGTGCAATCCTTGCAGAGAAATCTGTAGGTAAAGCAATCGCTTCATCTAAAGCGTTGGTGTGTAAAGATTGTGTACCACCCAAAGTGGCTGCCATTGCTTCAATACACGTACGAGCTACATTATTAAAAGGATCTTGCTCACTTAAACTCCAACCAGACGTTTGACTATGTGTACGCAATGCCATTGATTTTGGGTTTTTAGGATTAAACGATTTTATGATTTTTGCCCAAAGCATACGCGCTGCACGCATTTTTGCAATTTCCATAAAGTGATTCATTCCTACCGCCCAGAAGAATGATAAACGTGGTGCAAATTCATCAATTTTTAAACCTGATTTTAATCCCGTTCTAATATATTCCATACCATCAGCTAAGGTATACGCCAATTCAATATCAGCCGTTGCACCAGCTTCTTGCATATGATAACCACTAATAGAAATGGAATTGAACTTGGGCATGTTTTTGGTTGTGTAATCAAAAATATCGCCAATGATACGCATGGAAGGTGCCGGTGGATAGATGTAAGTATTACGCACCATAAATTCTTTCAAGATATCATTCTGAATGGTTCCTGAAAGTTTATCTAATGTTACACCTTGTTTTTTAGCGGCAGCAATATAAAACGCCATAATTGGCAATACAGCGCCGTTCATAGTCATAGAAACCGACATTTTATCTAATGGAATTTGATCGAACAAAATTTCCATATCTAAAATAGAATCTATAGCAACACCAGCCTTACCAACATCACCAGTTACACGTGGGTGATCGGAATCATAACCACGGTGTGTTGCTAAATCAAAAGCTACTGAAAGTCCTTTCTGACCAGCAGCTAAATTTCTTCTGTAAAAAGCGTTTGACTCTTCTGCGGTTGAAAATCCAGCATATTGACGAATTGTCCATGGGCGCATGGCATACATTGCACTGTAAGGGCCTCTTAAAAAAGGAGGCACACCAGCTGTATAATGTAAATGTTCTGCTTCTGAAATATCGTCTTTTGTAAAATGTTTTTTTACAGGAATGCCTTCAGGAGTATTCCAAATTTCTTTAGTCTCTTCTTTTGTTTCAACGGTATGTTTTACAGCTGAATTTAATGTTATATCTGAAAAATCGGGTTTCATGTCGTTTTTATTTAGAGATTTCAATAGTAATATGCAATCGCAAAAGCGCTATCATACTTCTAAGGATTTAAAGTTTTTTTGGATTTTTTCTTGAATAGAAGAAAGTGTTACAAGAATATCTGCTCTCGTATTAACCACACCATCTAAGCCAGATTCAGTTAATTCGTCCATGTTTTTTGGTGCGCCTGCTAACAATAATACTTTGTCTTTATTAAGCTTCCTAAATGTATTTATAAACTCTAAAGCTGTAGCGTCGTAGTCTTCGTCTGAACTACAAATTACAACCACATGAGCTTCTGATTTTGCACTTTCAGTAGCAGCTACATTCGCGTTTTCAAAACTTTCTTCTTGGTGAACATCAAATCCACTAATGCCCATAAAATCGTAAGCAAATGCTGCTCTCGCTTTTCGCATCGTTAAATTACCGTAACTCGCTAACTGAACAATAGGTCGTACATTGGTTTGATCTACTAACTCTTCTGTAACTCTACGCATCGCTTCTATTTCTAGAGATGCGCGTCTTGGAGTTAATACTTCTGGGTTGGAAGTCATCCCTTTTGATAGAAGCTTTTTGTCTACAGTTTCCATAAGGTTTGGATATTTATTTATCCCAACCATTGGTATTCTACGTTGACTAATTAATTTTAGTTTTTGTAAACGAATTTCACCGATTTGTTGTTGAATAGTTTCGTTTTCAAAAGCGGTATAGAAACCTCCTTCACTTTCAATCGCTTTAAATAACTCTAAAGCTTTTTCTGCTATTTTAGAACTCACTTCTTCAATATAATAAGAACCATCAACAGGATTAGATACTTTACCAAAATAAGATTCTTCTCTTAAAATGGTGGTGATATTACCAGCTATTCGACTTGAAAAATCAGAAGGGTTTTTAAACTCTCTATCATAAGCATCAATTAAAACACCATCAACATTTCCTAATATAGCAGCCATTGCTTCTGTGGTACAACGTAATAAGTTAGTTTCAGCATCGGTTACAGATTTGCTCCAAATAGAAGTTTTAGCAGTCATCGTATTACAGAAATCTACAACATCATATTTAGCTGCAACTTCAGCTAATAAATTGTTAAAGGCTCTAAATTTTCCTATTTCAACAAAATATTCTAACCCAATAGCAAGTTCTACATTTAAATGATCAAATATGCTTTGAACAGCAATACCTTTTTCTTTTAATTTTTCAATTAAAAAAACCAAAGAACTCAACGTGTAAGCAATTTCTTGAACTTGATTAGCGCCAGAATCTAAATATTCTGTTCCTGAAATTGTAATAACTTTGAAGTCAGGAAAATATGTGACGAGCTTTATTAATTCTGCAATAACATCAATTTCATTGTCATCAAAAACGCCTGTTGTAACATAATTTGATATTAAACCCGTATCTATAAATCCTTTTAATTTTGCTTCTTTAGCAAATGCGACTAAGGTTTTGGTAAAAGCGACAGCGTTTTTTTTTAATTTAAATGAGACCGCGATTTCATTTAAATTAATACCTTTTAATAATTCGGCTACAGGTACTGTTTCTTTTAATTGAAAAATAAGACCATTAACACCTTCTTGAACAGCGACTAATGCTAACTTATTTCCATTAGCAACAGATGTAACAGCTATGGTTCTGTAATTGACTAAAGTCTGAGAATTTTCACCTGTATTTTTTAGTTGTGTTATTTTATCTTCAATTGTATAGCAAGGTTGAATCTTAATACCTGTTAAGTTTTTCCAAACTAGTTTTCTATCAAAATCTGCACCTTTTAAATCTACTGTAACCCTTTCCATCCACTGTTCTTTTGAAACAGGTGAGAATTCTGAAAAAAGTGGTTTGTTTTTAGTATTCATAATATTAAAATTATTTAATTCATCGTTGTTGTTATCCTAAGAAACTTAGTATAATACCAGCTGCAATTGCAGAACCAATAACCCCAGAAACATTGGGTGCCATGGCATGCATTAACAAGTAATTACTTGGATCTGATTTTAAACCTTCGGTATGAACAACCCTTGCACTATCAGGTACTGCTGAAACACCTGCTGCACCAATTAAAGGGTTTATTTTATTCTCACCTTTTAAGAAAAGATTCATAAACTTAGCAAATAATAAGCCTCCCATAGTTGCAATTACAAATGATATGGCACCTAAGCCAAAGATTAACATCGAATCTTTAGTGATAAAGATATCTGCTTGTGTCGAAGCACCAACGGTAACCCCTAATAATATAGTTACGATATCGATCAGTTTTGTTCTTGCAGTTTCTGCTAAACGCTCAGTTCTGCCTGATTCTTTTAATAAATTCCCAAAGAATAACATACCCAATAAAGGTAAGGCACTTGGTGAAATAAATAAAGTTAAAATTAAAGCGACTACAGGGAATATCATTTTCTCTTTTTGTGTTACCGCTCTTGGTGGTTTCATTTTAATTTTTCTATCTTTTTTTGAAACCAATAAACGCATTAAGGGAGGTTGAATTACAGGTACTAATGCCATGTAAGAATAAGCAGCAATAGCGATTGGTCCAATTAAATTTTTAACGGTTGTACCATCTGCAAGGACATTTATACCGTTTGCTAATTTAGACGAAAGGAATATAGCTGTTGGTCCATCTGCACCACCAATAATTCCTATAGCACCTGCTTCGGGAAGGTTAAATCCTAAATAAAGAGCACCTAAAAACGTAGCAAAAACACCAATTTGTGCAGCACCGCCTAATAACATTAGTTTTGGATTTGCTATTAAGGATGAGAAATCCGTCATTGCCCCAATTCCTAAGAAAATAAGTGGTGGATAGATCCCTTTTACCACACCAAAATAGAGGTAGTTTAAAACAGATCCTGTTTCATAGATTCCTGTTTGATTTCCTGCAACGAAAGGAATATTTCCTATAATAACACCAATCCCAATTGGTATTAATAATAAGGGTTCATAATCGTATTTAATTCCTAAGTATATAAAAATGATTCCTATAAAAATCATTAAAATATGTCCTGATGTTGCATTTGCAAATCCGGTATAATTATAAAATTTCTCTATACCTTTAAATGCACCATCTAGAACACTTTCATCATCTGCATTGTCTACTACTTGCGTTGTAGATACGGTTGCACTGTCTACTGCGTTTATATTTGTGCCTAATCCAAGTACTGGTTTAATAAAAATCAGTAATGACAAAACACTAAATATTATAATTAGTTTTTTCATTTTTTTCTTTTAACTAATGGTTAGTATTTATAATTGAGTCAAGTAGAATATAGCATTCTATTCTAGCTCAATCATTACTGCATCTTGTAATACTTGTTGCCCTACAGTTACTTGTATGGCTGTTACAGTCCCAGCTTTTTCTGCTACGATATTATTTTCCATTTTCATGGCTTCTAAAACTAATAATTGATCATTTTCTTTTATAATATCCCCGATTTTTACATTAATCGATAGAATAACACCTGGTATTGGTGCTACAATTTTAGTAGTTGCAGATTTTGGATTAACCTTTAAAGGTACAGCAGGTTGTTTTGAAGCAGATCGAATTAAAGTTGGTGTTTTAGTCGTTTTTACATCTGCCTTTAGTACCACATCATAAGAGGTACCATTTACCTCTAAATTAATAACATTGTCTTCATGTGATTTTATATTAACCGTATAGCCGTTTTCGTTGACTTTAAATTTATAAGTTTTCATGTGGTTTAATTTATTGCTTTTTAACAGACACATGCTGTTAGCTATTCATCATCTTTCTTAGCGATTAACTTTTAGCATGCTTGTTTTATATTTATAATCTATTTTGAATGCCGTAAATTTTTGAACTCCACGGTGAATAAGCTTTTTTAACTTGTTTTATAGTTAGTATGCCACTTTCATGATCGTGTTGTTCGCTCATATACATATGAATTGAAGCACCAATTACTGCTGAAATTTCACCTGTAAAATCGCTATTGTCTTTAACTTTAATTTCACTGATTTTTTTATCTTTTCCTTTCGTGATTATTTTATATAAATAAAGCATCACCGGCAAACCGTAATTAAAGAAAAGTGCTAGTGTAACTAATGCACCAAAAACAATTAGAAGCCCTGTAATTAGTATAACATAACCTTCACTTATAGGATCTGTATTTAATAGAATCTGTATCATTATAATGGGATGTTTGAGTGTTTTTTAGGTGGATTTACATCTTTTTTATTTTGAAGTAGCTCTATAGCTCTAATTATTCTGAATCGAGTATTTCTAGGCTCAATAACGTCATCAATAAATCCATATTTAGCAGCCTGATAAGGGTTTGCAAACTTATGTGTGTATTCATCTTCCTTTTTCTGAATGTAATCTTCTTTTTCTGTGTCGTCTTCAATTTTTCTAATATTAGAACCTTCTAAAACTTCTACAGCACCCTTTGCTCCCATTACCGCAATTTCTGCAGTTGGCCATGCGTAGTTTAAATCACCTCTTAATTGTTTACAACTCATAACATCATGAGCACCACCATAAGATTTACGTAGTGTAATCGTTACTTTAGGCACTGTAGCTTCACCATAAGCAAATAGTAATTTTGCACCGTGTAGAATGATTCCTCCATATTCTTGCCCCGTGCCCGGTAAGAAACCTGGTACATCTACAAGCGTTACAATAGGAATATTAAAAGCATCACAGAAACGAACAAATCGTGCTGCTTTTCTTGAAGCATCAATATCTAAAACACCTGCATAATATTTGGGTTGATTGGCAACAATACCAACTGGACGACCGTTAAATCGTGCAAAACCAACACAGATATTTCGGGCATAATTTCTATGGACTTCTGTAAACTCACCGTTATCTGCAAGAATTGAAATAACATCAACAATATCATAAGGTTGATTTGGGTTTTCAGGAATAATATCATTTAAGGCATCTTCTAATCGGTCTATCGGATCGTTACACTGTATAATTGGCGCTTCCTCAAGGTTATTTGCAGGCATATAACTTAGTAACTTACGGATAAGAAGTAAGTTTTCTTCGTCACTTTCTGCTAAGAAATGAGAAACACCAGAACGGGTAGAATGAATTTTAGCTCCACCTAATTGCTCTGCTGTAACCACCTCGCCTGTTACCGATTTTACCACTTTAGGCCCTGTAACAAACATGTAGCTTGTTCCTTCTGTCATAATTGTAAAATCTGTTAGTGCAGGTGAGTAAACCGCTCCACCAGCACAAGGACCTAGTATGGAAGAAATTTGAGGAATAACACCTGAAGCCATAATGTTACGTTGAAAAATTTCGGCATAACCCGCTAAAGATCTTACCCCTTCTTGAATACGTGCTCCACCAGAATCATTTAACCCTATTAAAGGCACTCCAATTTTCATGGCCATATCCATAACTTTACAAATCTTTAAAGCATAAGTTTCAGATAATGATCCGCCGAAAACTGTGAAATCTTGAGCGAATAGATAGACAATTCTTCCATCAATGGTTCCATGCCCAGTAACAACGCCATCTGAAAGATAAATTTGCTTGTCTAATCCAAAAGATTTTGTTCTATGTGTCACAAACATGTCAAACTCTTCAAAACTATCATCATCTAAAAGTATATCTATACGTTCACGAGCGGTGAGTTTACCTTTAGCATGTTGAGAATCGATACGTTTCTCTCCACCTCCTAATTTAGCTTGGACTCTTTTTTCTATAAGCTCGTTAATTTTATCTTGATTTGCCATAAAAATTGTGTATTACTTATATATGCTATGATTTGATATTAGTTTCTTTTTGAACAAAGTTCGGTGAGTACCCCTAAAGTAGATTTAGGATGAAGAAAACCGATATCTAAACCTTCAGCCCCCTTTCTCGATTCTTTATCGATTAGTCTGACTCCTCTTTCTTCTACGGTTTTTAAAGCTTCAGTAGCATTATCTACAGCAAAAGCAATGTGGTGAATACCTTGTCCTTTTTTTGAGATAAATTTACCTATTGGTCCATCTGGCGATGTGCTTTCTAATAATTCTATTTTTGTGTTACCTACCAAAAAAAAGGCTGTCTTCACTTTCTGATCGACAACCTCTTCTATAGAATAACATTTTAAGCCTAAAACGGTTTCATAGTATTTAATAGATTCTTCTAAATTTTCAACTGCGATACCTAAGTGCTCTATATGTGAAATATTCATAATAAGATATTTTATTTCAACAAATTTAGTTTACAGTAGGTTTTTATAATATGACAGATATCATATAATGAAATAACATTGTTTTTTTTATCATACCTTCAAAAAATTATGATTTATAATCTGGAAATATGAATTAATCTTATAAAAACAAAAAAGAGGATCGTTATAATAACGATCCTCTTTAAATCTTTTACACTACTAACAAATTGCAGTAGTAATTATAATGTGTTATTATTTTAAACTTATTGTGTTATTAAGTTAAACGAAATTTTAATCCCTTGTATAATCATTCCTGTTCCGATGATAGCAATAATTAAACCCATTATTTTTCCAATTACTGAGATTACATTATTACCAACTATACCAACAATAAAATCACTTAAACTAAAAGTAACATAAGTTAACAGGCTCATAAATCCGAAAATAGCAATCACTAAAAATATTTGTAAAGCGCTTCCGCTAGAGACAAAATTCATAGCTGTTACAATAGTCCCTGGACCCGCTAAAATAGGAATAGCTAATGGTGAAACTGCAATGTTTTCATCTTCATCAACATTTTTTAAGTTCTTTACATTCGATTTTTTAGATTGTAGCATTTCAAAACCAATATAGAAGATTAAAATACCTCCAGTAATTTTAAATGCAGGAATACTAATATTAAATAATTCAAAAATATACTTACCTAATAAAATAAATACAGTTACAATAATAAAGGCAATGATGTTAGCTCTTTTATTGATATCCTGTTTGGTTGCTCTATCTTCACCTTGCGTTAAAGATAGGAAGACCGTCATGTTTGATATCGGGTTGGTAATGGCAAAAAAGCCTGTAAACACAGTTATCGAAAAAGTAATAAGATTATCCATTAATCGTTGGATTTTAAAATTTTAAAATGATCAAATTACTTCATTATTTTTAAAGTCATTTGATTTTTGGTTAAAAAAAGAGTTCTTGACTAGATCAAGTGATCAAAGTGATCAAATAGTTTAAAAAAAAGGTAAAACTTTAATCATTAAAATTAGCCCCATAATTACTGACTTTCAATAAAATATAAATGTTAGCTACATTGAAAAATAAAAGTGCTAATTTATATTTATTTAAAATATATTTAACTAATTTATCTCATATAATTTATACATTATTAGTAATAAAAAAATCCCGCTAAAGCGGGATTTTAATTTATTGTTATTCAAGGTAATTAATAACTGATATCATTCAGAAATTTATTGACATTCTCTTTGGTTTCACCTGTACGTTTTTGAATACGTCCTATCAATTCATCTTCCTTTCCTTCGGCATAATCTAAATCGTCATCAGTGAGTTCACCCCATTTTTGCTTAATTTTTCCTTTAGCAATATTCCAATTTCCTTTTGCTTTATCTTCCCATGCTTTTGACATAATTCTTGAGTTTTTGTAGTTAATGCAAATCCTTGTGATTCGCTATGATGTAAAGATAATAGGCTTTGTAAAGGTGTTTTAGCTCTATTCATTTATTAGTTGACTCGTTTCACTAAACATTGTTATCCTTGTTAATAGTAGATAATAATTTATTTATAAAACTAAACATAAACCTTTGTTAAAAAAAAGAATGAACGTTCATTTTTAGTTACATTTGTACCAGAATTAAAATTATCATGGCAAAACTTCAAAAAAGTATAGACAAAAGAAACGCATTAGTTAAAGCAACTATAGAGTTGGTCAATAACAATGGATTTCACGCTACGCCAATGAGTAAAATTGCAAAAATGGCAAAAGTATCGCCTGCAACAATTTATCTCTATTTTGAAAACAAACAAGATTTAGTTAATCAAACTTATATCGAAGTTAAAGCAGAATATACCAATTATGCTTTTGCAACTTACGAAGAAAATATGTCCGTTGAAGATGGTTTTGAATTGATTTGGAAACGCATAGCAGATTTTAAATTAAAAGAGTGCGAACACGCTATGTTTTTAGCCCAATGTGATAATACACCAATGATAGATGAACCCAGTAGAATTGAAGGTATAAAACACCTACAACCCCTACTCGATCTTTGGCAACGCGGCAAAAAAGAAGGTTTAGTAAAACCTCTATCTGATTTTATTTTGTACGCCTATGCCATTAATCCTCTATCATTTTTAATGATTACTCAAAAAAGAGGTGCATTTCAATTGAACGAATCTCATATACAAGAGGCTTATCAAGCGGCTTGGGATAGTATTAAAGTGAATAAGTAATATGAAAAAAACAGCTATCCTCTTAGGAGCTTCAGGCTTAACAGGTTCTCATGTGCTTCAAAAGTTAATTGCTGATGAACGTTACGAGACCATCAAATTATTTTCGAGATCTAGAATTGAAAGTTTGCCTCAAAATAAAGTACAACAGTTTACAGGAAACTTACTAGAATTAGAACAATTTAAAACCGACTTTATAGCGGATGAAATATACTGTTGTATAGGTACTACAAAATCAAAAACACCAGATAAGGTGATGTATAAAAGAATTGATTATGGTATTCCTGTTGCAGCTTCAAAATTAGCAAAAGCTAATGGCATCAACACCTTTTTGGTAGTCTCTGCAATGGGTGCGAATAAAAAGAGCAGTGTCTTTTATAACAAAACTAAAGGAGAAATGGAGCAAGATGTATTAGCAGTAAAAATAGCTAACACTTATATCTTCAGACCATCTTTAATTGGAGGTAATCGAGAAGAATCTAGATCGCTTGAAAATTTAGGATTAAAGATTTTCAAAATCATTCAACCTTTATTTATAGGGCCTCTACAAAAATATAAAGTCGTAAATGCAGCAACAATTGCCACAGCGATGATTACAATAGCAAATACAAATAAACAAATAGAAGCCATTATTGCTTCAGACAAAATTAACACAATAGGAAACAATTAATAAAAAAGAAAAACTATGGAATTATTAGATAAATTAAAATGGCGTTACGCAGCTAAAGCAATGAATGGTGAAACTGTTCCTGAAGAAAAATTACATAACATTTTAGAAGCCGCACGCTTAGCACCAACATCAAGTGGTTTACAACCTTTCGAAATCATCGTAGTTGAAAATAAAGACTTAAAAGAACAAATTAGACCAGTAGCTTGGAACCAATCGGTAATTACAGACTGCTCTCACCTACTCGTTTTTGCAGCTTGGGACACTTATACACCAGAACGCATTAATCATATGTTCGATTTAACAAATGATATTCGTGGTTTTAAAAATCAAGGTTGGGAAGACTACAGACAAATGTTATTAAATTCTTATCCTCAAAAAGATGCAGAAGAGAATTTTAATCACGCTGCTAAACAAGCCTATATCGCTTTTTCTCAAGCTTTAACTGCTGCTGCTTTTGAAGGTGTTGATGCGACACCAATTGAAGGATTTGACCCAGATGCTGTAGATAAAATTCTTGGATTACGAGAAAAAGGATTACGCAGTGCCGTTTTAATGCCAATTGGTTATAGAAAAGAAAATGAAGATTGGTTAGTAAATCTTGTTAAGGTGAGAAAACCTATGGAAGAGTTAGTAACTGTAATGAAATAAAAAATAAAACATGATGACAAAGACTATATTATTAAAAAATAGACCTCAAGGAAAACCATCAATATCTAATTTTGAATTTACAAAAGATGATTCAGAATTATCAATTAAAGATGGAGAACTACTTTTAGAAACCACTTATGTTTCTGTAGATCCTTATTTAAGAGGAAGAATGAGCGATGCAAAATCGTACGTACCACCTTTTAAACTTAACGAACCTGTACATTCTGGCGTTATCGCTAAAGTGATCAGTTCAAAAAATGAAAAATTTACAGAAGGAGACTATGTTTCTGGTATGTTAAACTGGCAAACAAAACAAGTTTCAAATGGCGAAGGACTTAATAAGGTAGATCCATCTAAAGCGCCATTAAGTGCTTATTTAGGGATTTTAGGTATGACTGGTTTAACCGCGTATTGTGGCTTAACAGAAATAGGAAAACCTAAAAAAGGAGAAACTTTAGTCGTTTCTGGTGCTGCTGGAGCCGTTGGTTCTGTGGTTGGACAAATCGGAAAAATACTAGGATTAAGAGTGATTGGTATTGCGGGTTCTGATGAAAAAGTAGAGCTATTAAAATCAAAATTTGGTTTTGATGAAGGGATCAATTACAACACGACTGAAAACATGCAAGAAGCTATTGCTAAAGCAGCACCAAACGGTGTAGATGTTTATTTCGATAATGTTGGAGGACCAATTTCGGATGGTGTTTTAGTGAATATTAACCAATTAGCAAGAATCATTATTTGTGGTGCAATTTCAGTTTACAACAGTACAGAAGCACCAAAAAGCTTAAGTGTACAACCATTTTTAGTAAAAAACAGTGCTTTAATGCAAGGTTTTATCGTTTCTAATTATGCAGCTAAATTTCCAGAAGCGATTAAACAATTAGCAACTTGGTTAGCTGAAGATAAATTAACCTATTCTGAAACTGTAGTTGAAGGTTTTGATAACATTCCTCAAGCTTTTATAGACTTATTTGATGGTAAGAATAAAGGTAAAATGGTTGTTAAGATTTAAAAATCAAATGACAACTAGTCCTAATAGTTTCATTCCTAGAATTGTTCACTAGAGAGCATTTTAGAATGGATTATACAAAATAAAAAAAAGAAAAGAAAATGAATAATTTTGAATTTAAAAACCCTACCAAAATCATATTTGGTAAGGACACGATAGAAAAACTAGAAAACGAAATTCCTAAAGATGCAAAAGTCCTATTACTTTATGGAGGCGGAAGCATTAAAAAAAATGGTATTTACGATCAAGTAAAAACAGCTTTAGCAAAAGTAGATGTTGTTGAGTTTGGAGGTATTCCTGCTAACCCAGAGTATTCTAAATTAATGGAAGCTCTAAAAGTAATTAAAGACGAAAATATCACCTATTTACTAGCTGTTGGTGGTGGATCTGTAATTGATGGTACTAAATTTTTATCTGCTGCTGCTTTATATGAAGGAGATACACCTTGGGATATTTTAACCCAAAATATTAGAACGACAAAAGGAATGCCTTTTGGTACGGTATTAACTTTACCAGCAACAGGTTCTGAGATGAATTCTGGTTCTGTTATTACAAGAGCTGAAACTAAAGAAAAACTAGCTATGGGAGGTCCTGGTTTGTTTCCTCAGTTTTCTATTTTAGATCCACAAGTCATTACTTCTATTCCGCAACGTCAATTGGCAAACGGAATCACGGATGCTTTTACACACGTTTTAGAGCAATATATGACCTATCCTATTGGCGCTTTATTGCAAGATCGTTTTGCTGAAAGTATTTTGCAAACCTTAATCGAAATCGCACCAAAAGTATTGAAAGATCCTACAGATTATAAAGCCGCTTCTAACTTTATGTGGAGTTGTACTATGGCTTTAAATGGATTAATTCAACAAGGTGTTCCTGGAGATTGGGCCGTTCATGCTATTGGTCATGAGTTAACAGCCTTATTCGGAATTGATCATGCACGTACCTTAGCGGTAATTGCACCAAGCCATTACAAATATAATTTTGAAGATAAAAAAGAAAAATTAGCACAGTACGCTGAGCGTGTTTGGAATATTACAGAAGGAACTACTAATGACAAAGCTTATGCTGCCATTGATAGAACGGAAGCATTTTTCCATGAATTAGGAATTGATACTAAACTTTCAGATTACACTAAAGATTATGAGGGGACTGCTGAAGAAATTTCAAAACGTTTTGTAGAACGTAAATGGATGGGATTAGGAGAGCACAAAACCTTATCACCAGACCGTGTAGAGAAAATTGTTAAAATGGCTTATTAATTTTAGAAATGAAATTAATAAAAACCATGGCTTTTGTACTTATCAGTATAACAGCTTTCAGTTGTAATAACGCACAAAAAGAATCACCTTCTGAAAACGTTTCAGAAGCTATAAAAGAATTTAAAAAACAACATACAATGAACGTATTATTTGTATTAACGTCTCACGATCAATTAGGAGACACCGGGAAAAAAACAGGATTTTGGGTTGAAGAATTCGCTAGTCCATATTACACCTTATTAGATAAAGGTGCAAACATAACTATTGCAACACCAAAAGGTGGTGCAGCACCAATAGACCCAAGTAGTGATGGTCCTGATGCTGCAACAGCAGCAACAGAACGTTACAATAAAGATGATGAGGCAAAACAAAAAATAGCAAACACAAAAGTATTAGCAGATATAAATGCTGATGATTTTGATGCGGTATTTTACCCAGGAGGTCACGGACCATTATGGGATTTAACTAACGATGCTAATTCTGTAGCGTTAATTGAGAAGTTTGACCGTCAAGAAAAACCAATTGCTTTTGTTTGTCACGCCCCTGCTGTTTTAAAAGATGTTAAAAATGCAGATGGAACAGCTTTAGTTAAAGGTAAAAAAATAACCGGTTTTTCTAACAAAGAAGAAGCTGCAGTTGGTTTAACAGAAGTTGTACCTCTTTTATTAGAAGATATGCTTATTGAAAACGGAGCGATGTATTCTAATAAAGAGAATTGGGCACCTTACGCTGTACAAGACGGAAACTTAATTACAGGACAAAACCCTGCATCTTCTGAACTTGTTGCTGAAAAATTATTGGAAGCACTAAAATAATCTCTCAAGATTAATTACCCTAATTAATAACAAAAAGCCTGTATAACATTATGTTTACAGGCTTTTATTTGTTTAGTTAGTAATTAAAATCAGTTGTGTTTAATCATCACATGTAGCAATAAATAAACTGTTTTCAGTGAATGTAATGCCTTTTAAATCTTTTACTTCTGAAGCAATTTTATAAAATGGTTTTAACTCATTTTCATTAGGATATTCATAATATGGAAAAAACTCATTACCATATTCTAATTTTTGAGGTAAGATTTCTGTTTCGGTATACGTTTTGGCAAAATTTAAAGTTTCTTCACTTAAATCTTCATAATTTTTACCTTTTCTAAGCTTTGTATATTCATCTAACAACAAAACACCGTCATGGTATTTCGCAATAAATGAACCGGCTTGAGAATAGTTTTCTGATAAACCAGCCAAAATAAAATCATTGTAATTTTCTTCGATCTTAAAACTGTATACACTTACACTATCCGTTGGCTCATCGTCATAATAATGGTCTTCTTTTGGTACACTTACTTCTAAAGTATTCAATTTTCCCTTTTGCTTATAATAGTAAGGATAGCTGAAACAATTTGCATTTTTATTAAATATTGGTGTAAAAGATTCTTCACTTATTTTATTAAAACGAACGGCTAAATCTTCTCGTGAATCTACACCTATACTAACATTTACAGAATCTTTAAGCTCTGAATTAAAACGTCCATATAGCACAAACTTCGCTTCGGCATGATACGTAAATTCATAAATACCATCTGCTTTCAGTTTCCAAGTTCCTTTTCTTGCTCCACCAAAATAAGCCACTATAAAAGTTTGGTTGGGTAGAACAATAAAGGTGCTACCGCCTTCGGGGTTACCGCTGCTTTGAGCATAGGATCCCGAAATTTGATCATTCTGTGCATATAGGTTTGAAGAAATAAGTGTCATAATTATAAATAAGGCTTTCATCATATCGTAATTTATAAAATTAAAGATATGTTGAATTTTTAATACATAGGAATTATTAAAATATATTTAAATAAAACTTATGTAACATTCCTATGATTAGCATACACTCCACTAAACATTTGTATTTTTGCATGCTTGTTGCAACATCATAACCTTAATTAAAAACATGATCGTATCTAAACTACATTATATATCTGAAGGAAATACACCTGAAGAACATTTACAAAACATACAAAGTGCTTGTACCTCTGGCGTAGAATTAGTGCAACTAAATTTACAAAATCTATCTGAAGACCAACTATTGGAAGTCGCTAAATCTGCTAGAGAAATTACATTCCATTTTCAAACCCGATTGGTTATCAGTAAAAATTACAAAATAGCAAAAGAAGTTAAAGCGGAAGGTGTTTATTTGGAAACAACTGACGTCTGCCCTACTGAAGTTAGAAAACATTTACACACTTGGCAAATTATAGGAAGTGCAGCGCATAATCTTCAAGATTGTGAAACCTTAATCACTAAAAAAGTAGATTATATCTGTTTAGGGCCTTTTAAATCTTCAACAACTAGCAAAACTGATATTCCTGAGCTAGGACTAAAAGATTACGAAGCCATCACAGCTATTTTAAATACAGAAATCCCAATACTTGGTTTTGGAAATATTACCACAGATGATGTGACTGACCTCTTAGAATCTGGCCTTTCAGGAATTGCTGTAGACCAAGCCATCACGCAAAATTTTGATAGTATTAAAGTCTTTAATCATTTACTAAAAGCATCTGTTACAGCAGAACAACGCCATACTTTTGAATAAGTACTTAAGCAAATACCTAAACAACCAGCAAATCACCATTCACAAATAACGAATCACTAATCACAATAAATATGTGGATGTATTTAGGCTTATTAGCCGCACTTTTTCTAGGACTACATAACTTATGTAAAAAACATGCTGTACAAGGAAATGAAGTATTCCCTGTACTTTTAGGTACCGTTTCTAGTGGGTTTCTATTTGTAGCGAGTTTCTATGTATTGTCTTTGTATTTTCCAGAATATGCCTTATCAAACGGTTATAATTTTCAGAAAATCCCTTGGCAAACGCATGGTTATATTTTTATAAAATCAATAATCATGGCGAGTTCTTGGATTCTTGCCTACCAAGCGCTTAAGCATTTACCGATTACCATTGTAACCCCAATACGATCGGCAGGTCCGTTTTTTACCTTTATTGGCGCCATTTTAATTTATCAAGAACGTCCTAATTTTTTACAATGGATTGGTTTTTTCCTCATTATCTTCTCGGTTATTCTCTATTCTAAAATCGGGAAAAAAGAAGGGATTAACTTTAAGCGTAATAAATGGATCTTTGCTATTATTGGCGCGACTTTTTTAGGGGCTTCTAGTGGATTATACGATAAATTTTTAATTCAGAATCTGACCTTAAATCCGCAAACCTTACAGTTTTGGTTTTGTTTATATACCATTCTAATTCTATTAATTATATTAACCATAACTTGGTTTCCGCATGCCGAAAAACGTAAAGCTTTTAAATTTAGATGGTCTATAATAGCCGTTGGTATTTTATTACAAGCGGCCGATTACTTCTATTTTAAAGCACTTCAGGATCCTGATGCATTAATTATGTTGTTGTCTGCTATAAAACGAAGCCAAATACTAATAGCAGTAGTTGTTGGAGGTCTTGTTTTTAAAGAACAAAACAAACGAAAAAAATTAGTGCCTCTAATAGGTATTATGATCGGTGTAGGCTTAATTTTGTATTCATAAAAAATAGATCAATAATTTTAACAAAGCACTATACATGGGATCAGATTTTACAATCATCATTGAGAAAGCATATAAGAAAATAAGTCTGATTAAAGATGAAGGAAAAGTAGCAACTTACATCCCTGAATTAGCTAATGTAGATCCTGATATGTTTGGTGTGCATGTTACTAAAATTGACGGGACTAATTTTGGAATTGGTAATCATCTCGAAAAATTTTCAATACAGAGTATCGTTAAAGTATTATCCTTAACGTTAGCGTATAAAATTGTAGGTGAAGATTTATGGAAACGTATTGATGTAGAACCTTCAGGAACTAAATTCGATTCCCTTTTATTGCTTGAAACCTATGGGGGGATTCCTCGTAATCCGTTTGTAAATTCTGGTGCTATAGTCATTTGCGATGTTTTAATTTCACATTTAAAAAATGCAAAAGAAGAATTTTTAGATTTTGTAAGAGATTTAAGTGATATTCCAACACTCACCTACTCTGATAAGATTGCCGATTCAGAAAAAAGAACAGGCTTTAGAAATGTAGCGCTTTGTAATTTTATTAAAGCCTTAGGTAATATTGAAAATGACCCTGCTGAAGTCTTAGATTTTTATTTTGATATCTGTTCTTTAGAAATGACTTGTCAGCAGCTTTCGCAGACTTTTACTTTTTTAGCAAATAATGGTCGTAAAATTAGTGATGATAAAAAAATAATATCTAAAACGAAATCAAAACGTATTAATGCTTTAATGTTAACTTGTGGTTTTTATGACGAGTCGGGTGAATTTGCTTTTAGAGTTGGTTTACCTGGAAAAAGTGGTGTTGGTGGTGGTATTGTAGCGTTATATCCTAATAATTACACAATAGCTGTGTGGAGCCCTAAACTAAACAAACACGGCAATTCTTTTAAAGGTATGGAACTGCTTGAAGATGTCACAACATATTCTGAATTGAGTATTTTTTAATCCTTTAAATTATGGTTTTAAAATCATTTTTGCTTTTCTTTATATTAATTCATAAAAATTTAACAAACACTTTACTACAATATCATTTTCAGGTAAAATATCTTATTTTGCAAAGAGATAGGTCACTTTCAACCTTTCGTTACTAAAACCTTATACTTCTTATATGGCATTAAAAATTGTAATATCTCACAAAACGACCTACAAATACGATCGTAAAGTTTCATTGTCACCACATGTTTTTAGATTAAGACCAGCACCTCACTCTAGAACACCAATAGAATCTTATTCGATTAAAATAACACCAGAAGATCAGTTTTTTAACTGGCAACAAGATCCATTTGGTAATTACGTGGCACGTTTGGTATTTCCTGAGAAAACAGATGAATTGTCTGTAGACGTAGAAATTATTGCAGATTTAAAAACCATAAACCCTTTTGATTTTTTTATTGAAGAGTATGCAGAAGAATATCCTTTTGTATATACCGATACTGTTAAGAAAGAATTACAACCGTATTTAGAAATCACAGATAAAGGCAAATTATTAGAAGGCTTTTTAAAAACCTTAGATTATACACCGAGGAAAACGATCTATTTTCTAATAGATATCAATCAGAAAATTTATGAATATCTAAATTATAATATCCGAATGGATCCTGGTGTTCAAACCTGTGAAGAAACGCTTGATACCCAAAAAGGATCTTGTAGAGATTATGCTTGGTTATTTGTACAAACCTTACGTCATTTAGGTTTTGGGGCGCGTTTTGTTTCTGGTTATTTAGTACAATTAAAATCTGATGAAAAGTCTTTAGACGGACCTTCAGGACCTGAGGAAGATTTTACAGATTTACACGCTTGGGCAGAAGTTTACCTGCCTGGTGCTGGTTGGATTGGTTTTGATGCCACTTCGGGGTTATTAGCAGGTGAAGGCCATATACCATTGGCTTGTACGCCTTCTTTTGAAAGTGCAGCTCCAGTTTCAGGTATGACAGATGTTTGTGAAACAGAATTTTTCTTTGAAAATTCTGTAAAACGAATTTTAGAATCACCAAGGGTTACAAAACCTTATACAGAAGAACAATGGAAAGCCATAGATAAGCTTGGGAATAAAGTAGAAAAACAACTTCAAAAAAACGATGTTCGCTTAACTATGGGAGGCGAACCTACGTTTATTTCAATTGATGATTTAGAATCCCCTGAATGGAACACAGCTGCAGATGGTCCATACAAAAGAAAACTAGCTAAAGACTTATCTAAACGGTTATATGAAGAGTTTGGTCATCGTGGTGTTTTTCATCATGCACAAGGAAAATGGTATCCTGGAGAACCTTTACCAAGATGGCAAATAGAAATTTGTTGGCGTAAAGATGGAAGACCTATTTGGTTTGATAAAAAATATTTAGAAACTTTTGCAGATGCTATTGTTATTCCTAAACATACAGATAAGTTATTTTTAGAAACCTTAACCAAATATTTAGGTGTTTCTACGCAGCATATTCTACCTGGTTTCGAAGATGCGTTCTACTTTTTATGGGAACACGGAAACCTACCTATAGACATCGACCCTACCAAGGACAGAGATAATACACTTGTAAAAAATAAATTAAAGGAAATATTAGAAGGAGGAACATCCGAGCCTGTGGGGCATTTATTACCTTTAAATAATACACAAGGAAAATGGTTTACAAGCGAATGGACGTTTAGAAGACAACATTTATTTCTAACCCCCGGGAATTCGCCAATGGGATTAAGATTACCTTTAAATTCTTTACAAGAGAAACCTGAGCACGAAATTTTTCCTTCTTATGAACCTGATCTATTTTCTAAAAAGAAACGTTTACCAAGTTTTAGAAATATCATAAAGAAAAGGCATCAAGATTATATTGAAAACGGTTTAGACCCAAACCAACCTAACTATTTTGTAAGAACAGCAATCTGTGCAGAAGTAAGAGAAGGTAAACTCTATTTATTCTTACCGCCTTTAGATTCGGCAGAAAGTTTCTTAGATTTAATTACAGCGATTGAATTTACAGCCAAAGAATTAGATGTTCCTGTTATTATGGAAGGTTACGACCCGCCAAAAGATAACAGACTAGAGTCACTTAAAATCACACCAGATCCAGGTGTAATTGAAGTTAATGTGCATCCGGTAACCAATTGGAAAGATTTATGTCATAATACATTTACTTTTTATGAGCAGGCCAAATTATCGCGTTTAGGAACTGAGAAATTTATGCTCGATGGTAAACATACCGGAACTGGAGGTGGAAATCACGTTACTTTAGGAGGTACAAGTCCAGCTGATAGTCCACTACTTCGTCAACCGAGTTTACTAAGAAGTTTATTAACCTTTTGGCAGCACCATCCTGGTTTAAGTTATTTATTTTCAGGATCATTTGTGGGGCCAACAAGTCAGGCACCAAGAATAGATGAAGCTAGAACAGATAGTTTATACGAACTAGAAATTGCCTTTAGCCAAATCCCAAAAGATGGCGAAGTTCCATTTTGGTTAACCGACCGTTTATTTAGGCACCTTTTGACCGATTTAACAGGAAATACGCATAGAGCAGAATTCTGTATCGATAAATTATACTCACCAGATTCTTCAACAGGACGTTTAGGGATTTTAGAATTACGTGGTTTTGATATGCCACCACACCCTAAAATGAGTCTCGTACAAATGTTGCTCGTTAGAACCTTAGTGTCTTGGTTTTGGAAAAAACCATACGAACATAATTTAGTACGTTGGGGAACCGAATTACATGATAAATTCTTAATAGAACATTATGTAAGAGAAGATATTAAAGACATTGTTTCTCAATTAAATAAAGCAGGTTATCAATTTGAAGAAGATTGGTTTAATCCATTTTTCGAATTTAGATTTCCGCTGCATGGTATGGTTGAAATTAACAATATTCATTTAGAATTAAGAGCAGGAATTGAACCTTGGAATGTTCTAGGTGAAGAAATGACTGGCGGCGGAACGGCAAGATATGTAGATTCTTCTCTTGAAAGATTACAGGTAAAAGTTTCTAATTTTATAGATGAACGCTTTGTATTGACTTGTAACGGTGTTAAAATACAATTGAAAAACACAGGAGTTCGCGGCGAATATGTTGCAGGTATTCGTTATAAAGCATGGAATCCATATTCGGCTTTACACCCAACCATTTCAGAAGATACCCCTCTAGTTTTTGATGTTGTAGATACCTGGAATAAGCGATCTATTGGTGGTTGTACGTATTTTGTAGCACATCCTGGCGGAAGATCTTACGATGCTTATCCTATAAATAGTTTTGAAGCTGAGTCTAGAAGAATCAATCGTTTTTGGGAATTTGGTCATACACAAGGTGAAATTAATCCGGTAGAAAACATTAATCAAGAAACGGAAAGTCCAAATAGATCGGTTGAGAAAAATAATAGTTCAAAAAGTTTTACTTACAAAGAATTACCTATTAATTTTGAATTCCCATATACGTTAGATTTACGTAAAAAATAAAAGATTGGATATTCATCCTATGAAGACCAAAACAAAGACATTATTTGAAAATTATTTTTCAGCATCAAAAAGTTATGATGAGCTACTCACTTCTAAAATGAGTATTAAAGACAATTGGAAAACATTGTCTAAAAACATATTGAATATTGGTCCTGAAAACTTAGCGATAAAGCAAACAGAAATCAATTGGCTTTTAGCAGAAAATGGTGTTACTTATAATGTTTATAACGATCCAAATGGATTAAACCGTCCTTGGGATTTAAATATTGTTCCTTACATCATTCATCAAAACGAATGGAACCAAGTAGAAAAAGGAATTCAGCAAAGAGCAGAAATTCTAAATCTTGTTTTAAAAGATTTATACGGTAACAGAGCGTTACTTAAAAATGGAATAATTCCACCAGAAGCCATCTATGCACATAGTGGTTTTTTACGTGCTTGCGACCAGATACAATATAAAAGCGCTAAACAACTTTCAATCTATGCGGCAGATTTAGCTCGTGGTCCTGACGGAAGATTGTGGGTTGTAAATGATAGAACACAAGCACCTTCTGGTATGGGATATGCTTTAGAGAATCGGTTTTCTACAAGCAAAATTATACCAGAATTATATACAGATATCAACGTAGCACAACCCTCTAACTTTTTTAACGACTTTAATACATTGTTGCAAAATTCAGCATGTACAAATGTTGAAAGTCCAATGGTTGTGATTTTAACCCCCGGACCGCATAATGAAACTTATTTTGAGCATTCTTATTTATCATCTTTCTTAGGCTACCCATTAGTTAAAGGGAATGATTTAGTGGTTAGACACGGAAAAGTTTGGTTAAAATCACTAAAAGGTCTAAAACAAATTGATGTTATTTTAAGACGAATTGATGATACCTTTATGGATCCCTTAGAGTTACGAGAAGATTCTTATTTAGGAGTTGCAGGATTGCTCGAAGCTGTTCGTTTACAAAATGTAACTATTATAAACCCTATTGGTAGTGGTATTTTAGAAAACCCTGCTTTAATTCCTTTTATGGAAAATATTTGCAAATATTTTTTAGACGAAGAATTAATCTTACCTCAAATCGCCTCTTGGTGGTGTGGACAAGAAAAAGAAAGAAAACATGTTTTAGCAGACTTACCATCATTTGTGGTAAAACGAATAGACAAATCCCATAGAGAACATATTTATTTCTGTGAATTTTTAGATAAAAAAGCACTTAAAAATCTTAAAAAAGAAATCTTACAATATCCTTACAAATTTGTAGCGCAAGAAAAAATATCCTTCTCTACAGCACCTAATTATATTAAAAACCTGCTAGAACCACGTAAGATTTCATGCAGAACATTTGCTATAGCAAAAGATGATGGTTATAGTGTTATGCCTGGTGGATTGGTTAGAGTAGCGCCAGAACGTGAAGAGTTATTTGTATCTAACCAACGCGGAGGCACAAGTAAAGATTTTTGGGTTATTAACGATAAACCACAGCCTAATCTTCAAAATTATTCTTGGAGTAAAACAAATTCTAGCCCATCAATAGACATCAACGATGTACCAAGCAGCACTGCTGAAAATTTATTTTGGTCCGGGAGATATATAGGAAGAGCTTTAATCACGGCACGCTATTTAAGAATGGTATTGAGCCAAATGACACACGCACAATACAACGACCGAAAACCAGAATCTGAAAGTTTAAAAATATTATTTCAATCTATTACTAAAATCACCTCTACCTTTCCTGGGTTTATGACGGAAGATGAAGACGTTTTAAAAAACCCATTAAATGAAATTAAAGACATTATAATTGACGAAAATAAAATAGGCAGTTTTGCACAATCCATGCAAAGTTTCCATTTCTCTTATTATGCACTTCGTAATTTATGGTCTAGAGATATGTGGCGTGTTTTTGACGGCATTGAAAAACATATTAAAAACTTAAAAAAAGAAGAAAATTATACCGTTTATAAACTGACTAGTTTTTTCGATAAAATTATTACCAGACTCATTGCTTTTATGGCACTTACAGAGCAAAGTATTTTAGTTAGACAAGGACTTCTACTCTATTTTATTGGATTACAGATAGAAACAAGTGCTATGAATATCGAAAAATTTAGAGCCTTACTTATCGTAAATTATGATGAAGAGTTAGAATATGAAATTTTAGAATCGTTATTAAACAGTCACGAAAGTTTAAATATATATAGATACAGTTACAACTCTTACTTAAGTATAGAGAACGTCATAAATTTAATCATCCTAGATAAAGAATATTCAAGATCTTTAACTTGTCAATTACACCGACTAAAAAAGGATATTGATAAATTACCTGCTACCAATAAAAACGCTGAGCTCACCCTTTGTCAAGAAAAAATGAATCTTGTTATTTCTAAAATGGAAAGTTTAGATTTAGAAGATATGCTAGAAATAGACCAAAAATCTAATATGCGCCAGAATCTTGATGATTTATTATCAGATTTAAGCGAGTTGCTGCACACGACATCCATGTCTATTTCAGATACTTATTTTAATCATTCTCAACCACAAAAGCAGTTGGTAAACAGAAATATTACAAATTAATATGATCTTTGACCTTTGGCATAAAACTAAATATTCTTACGAAAACGGAGCTTCCTTTTGTCACAATATCACGACGATTAAACCGAAGAGTTTTCCTGGACAAACACTTTTAGAATATAGCTTAGAAATTACACCTACACCAACAGATATTTCAGAACGTTTAGATTACTTCGGAAATTCTGTGACGCGATTCTCTATTCAGCAACACCATAAAGAATTGATTGTTATTGCGCGTAGTAAAGTAGATCGAAACTATGAGGCTCAAGTTAATGAAGCAGAATTTGCAAAAGGAAAAAAAGTTACTATAGCAGAAACAAAAGTACATTTAAAAACTACGGATTCTGAAATTATTGATGTCCGCCAATTTGTAATGCCATCACCTTTAATCTCTAACAATAGTGAAGAAATTAGAGCCTATGCTGCTGTATCTTTTAAACCTGAGCGCTCTTTTTATGAAGCCACTTACGAATTGATGCAACGCATATATACTGATTTTGATTTTGTTCCTGGCTTCACAAATATTGCAACACCTTTAAAAGAAGTGATGGTAGCAAAGAAAGGGGTTTGTCAAGATTTTGCACAAATTGCAATTGCTTGTGTACGTTCTATGGGGTTACCTGCCAAATATGTTAGTGGTTATATTGAAACAATCCCCCCAGAAGGAAAGGAAAAATTAATAGGAACCGATGCATCACATGCTTGGTTTTCTGTTTATATACCAACATATGGCTGGGTAGATTTTGACCCTACAAATAATCAAATTCCAAAAAACCAACACATTGTTGTGGCTCATGGTCGAGATTATTACGATGTACCACCTTTAAAAGGTGTAATTTATAGTATGGGTAAAAACACGATGGAAGTTTCTGTAGATTTAAGACCTGCTAAATCACAAGATATTGAAAGAGTGATACAAAGTCAATCACAATCTCAGCAATAGTATTTAACTTAATTCCGTTTTACTAATAACAGCTTATGGATAAACCTTAGTTTTTCTATAATAGCAGGTGAAATTACAAAAGGATAAACATCTGGTATGCCCATCGCTCTATTAATACTATTTACGGCTAATGATAAAGGCACACACTTTTGTACAATTTCATCAAAATTAGTTTTTGTGTAAGGATCAAATGAAACTTTCGTTTTTAAAGCTTTGGTTTTAAACTTGGGTTTTACATGAAGTCGAAAGAAATAAGCCGTTTCAACCATATCCATAATATGTAAATAATGCGCCCAAGTTTCTGCCCAATCTTCCCAAGGATGAGCTGTGGCATAAGCACTAATATATGATTTTCGCCAATCTTTAGGCGGACCTGATTTATAATAAGTTTGTAATGCTTCAGAATAATTTAGAGTTTCATTCCCAAAAATAGTTCTAAATTCAGATAATATTTCCGGTTTATTTCTTACTAGACGTTCCCAATAATAATGCCCTACTTCATGTCGTAAATGCCCTACTAATGTTCTATAGGGTTCAATCATATCTTTTCTAGCTTGTTCTCTTAAAACAGAATTACCTTCTCTTATTAAAATAGTAATAACACCATTGGCATGCCCTGTCATTAATTTAGGGTCGTCTTGCTTTTTTACAAAATCGAAACAAAAACCATCAGGATCTCTTAGTTTACTAATGATCGGTAAACCTATTTTTTGAAGTTGATATATTAAACGATGTTTAGCAATTTCAAGATGTTGCCAATTTTCAAAATTATCTAATTCTGGATTCGATAAATTGGGAATGGTTCTATTTAATTGGCAGGCTTTGCAGTAATCTTCAGGACTATTTTTTTCTATAACCCAATTACAAACGTGATAAGAATGATTTTTACAATATTTATATGCAACATGTTCTCGGTCCGATATAAGCGCTTCAGTATCAGGTTTAAAAGTGAGCATCATTCTATCCTCTGCTCTAAAACCTGTTAAATGCCCACAGTTATCACAAGTGTAATTCTCAAAAAACACCGAATAATTACAATTTCCACATTGAAATATCTTCATATTTAATTCCTGTATAAACTGTTTTGTTTTAACTTATACTGTAACACGCAAATATAATTGATTTTTCAATTTAATTAACATGGGGTTCTATAGAAAAGAAAGCTTCATAAATTGCTGTAGAAATATCATTTAGTTTCCCTTGAATGTCGTCTAAATACTCATGCAGTCCTTTAGCAATAATATCGTTAATATCTGTAAATTCTAACTGAGCTTTTAAAGCTCCTAATTGCCTTTGTGCATTATTACAGTAACCAAAAGAACTACCACATAGTCTAACAATAGATTGTTCTGCTCGTATTAAACAATTCAATATAGACCTCGGAAAATCGGTATCTAATATTAAGAATTCCGCAATACTCGTTGAAGATAATTTTCCGTATTTTTTTCGATACATATCGTAAGCACTTACAGATTTTAATAGTGCCGTCCATTGTATTAAATCTAATGAAGACCCCACTTGCTTTGCAGAACCTAAAAGTAGATGGTATTTAACATCTAGAACTCGAGATGTTTTGTCTGCACGTTCTATAAGTTGACCAAGTTTAGCAAAATTCCAACCTTCATTTCTAGAAATTGTAGCGTCATAAATTCCGTACAATAATTGACATCCATTTTTTATATCACTAAAAAAATGACGCACTTCAGAATCATTTAAACGCTTTTTCTCTGAAGCCTTTTTTACCAAATAATACAATGCATTAATTTGCTCCCAAACCTCTTTTGTGATCTCAGGTCGTATAGCACGTGCGTTTTCTCTTGCATTGATAATACAATTACAAATAGAATTTGGGTTCTCTGACTCAAAAGCCATAAAATTTATGACTTTATTTTTTTCTGCCTTTTCATGCAGCGATTCATATAAAGGCCAATCTCCTGTAATAACCACAAGAGGTTTCCATTGTTGCTCCTCGTTGGGAGATAATTCTAGCGATAAATTAAAATTAACATCCATAAAACGCGCATAATTTTCAGCACGTTCAAGATATCTATTCATCCAATATATAGTGTTTGCAACTCTACCTAACATAATTTTATTTTAACTGTTTAATACCCAGGTATCTTTACTCCCTCCTCCTTGAGAAGAATTTACAACTATAGATCCTTTTTTTAATGCCACACGTGTTAATGCGCCCGGAATAATCTTAATATCGTCACCAAATAAGGCATAGGGTCTTAAATCTACATGACGTCCTTCAATAGTATCATCTGTAAGCGTTGGTACACGAGATAAATTAATCATCGGTTGTGCAATATAATTACGGGGTTTATGCTTGATTTTAGCAATAAATTCTTGTTGCTCTGCTTTCGTTGATTTTGGCCCAATGAGCATCCCATAACCTCCTGAAGCATCCGTTTGTTTGACGACTAAATTATGGATATTTTCAATCACATATTTTCGGTCACTTTCTTCATCACAGATATATGTTTTTACATTTGGTAAGATCATATCTTCACTCAAATAGTATTTTATAATTCTTGGAATATAGGCATAAACCGCTTTGTCATCTACAACGCCAGTACCTGGCGCGTTAACTAAAACAACATTACCTTTTAAATAAGCTCTAAATAAACCAGGGGTTCCTAATAGTGAGTTTTTATTGAAAACTTCTGGATCGATAAAGTCATCATCTACGCGACGATAAATAACATCTACGCGCTGTAAGCCATGCGTTGTTATCATATAAACAATATCATTTTTCACAATTAAATCGCGACCTTCTACTAACTCTGCCCCCATTTGCTGCGCTAAATAAGAGTGTTCAAAATAAGCCGAATTGTAAGTTCCTGGGGTTAAAACAACAACAGTTGGGTTATCAACTTCAGAAAGTGATTCTAAAGTGTCTCTTAAAATATGAGTGTAGTTATAAACTGGTTTTACATCTAATTTCTCAAATAATTCGGGGAATGTACGTTTCAAAATTTCTCTATTTTCTAACATGTAAGAAACTCCTGAAGGACACCTTAAATTATCTTCAAGCACATAATATTGACCATCTCCTCCTTTAATTAAGTCAGAACCTGTAATGTGACACCAAACATCTTTAGGTGGTTTAAAGCCTTCTAATTCTTTTAAATATGAAACACTCGAAAAAACCATCTCTTTAGGAATGATTTTATCTTTTAGTACATTTTGATCATTATAAATATCTTGAATAAACATATTCAATGCTCTGATACGTTGTTGCAAACCTTTTTCTAAATGATTCCATTCTTTATTATTAATAATTCTTGGAATGATATCTAAATGTAGAATGCGCTCTACACCCTGATTATCATTATAAACATTAAAAGTCATGCCTAAAGAGAGTTGTGATCGATCTGTTGCATGTTGCAGTTGATTTAATTTTCTTAGACTCATTTTTTCAAGCCGTTCTAAAAACAGTTTGTAATTAGGTCTAACAGCATTATTTTCATCAAACATTTCGTCATAAAACCCTTTGGAATCGTAAGTGGAGAAATCTAGTTTTGGCATAAGTGTTTAAAGTATCAGGTACAAGTTTTAAACGCATTTTTAGATATTTATATTAAGCTAAAAAGCTCAATTAACACTTAAAGGCGAATTGAGTTAATAAAATATAATGATAATGTATTATTAGTCATTGTATTCCTACAAAGTACAAAAAATATCATATAGATACTAATCCCGAAGTACACTTTGTGATTCTCATAATTTAACAGTAAAAATAATATTAAAAGAAAAAATTAACATTATTATAATTCATAATACCCAAATAAAGCTAAAGAGTAAAGCTTAACGTATACTGCGCGAATAAAGAAATATAGAGGATTTAAGTCGCTGTAAAATGAAGTTTTTTTATATTTTAATTAAAAAAAAAGCATCACTCAACATAAGTTAAGCGATGCTATTTCTATTGTAATATAAATTCTTTTATTTAGAAGCAAACGGATAATCGGTATACCCTTTTTCTCCTGTGGTATAAAATGTATCCTTATCCCAATCTGCCAATTCTAAATGATTTTCAAAACGTTCTACTAAATCTGGATTAGAAATATAAGTTTTACCATAAGCTACTAAATCGGCATCACCATCTGCAATGACCTTATTTCCTTTTTCCTGATCAAAACCACCATTAATCATTAACGTTCCATTGTATAACGGACGGAAGTGCTTAGCAATATCAGTAACCGCAAACGGTACATCTGTAACATCTGTAAAAGGTTCTGATAAATGGACATAAGCCAAATTATAATCGTTTAGTTTCTTAATAATATATTCAAACGTCGGAATAGTGTCTTCATCTACCGTAATTCCAAATATACCATGAGCCGATGGATTAAAACGGGCGGCAATCTTTTCTTCAGGGATCACTTCTTTTATAGCATCTAAAACTTCAAAAAAGAAACGGGTATTATTTTCAATACTTCCCCCATAATCATCCGTTCTATGATTAGAACAATTATTGAAAAATTGTTGAAATAAATAGCCATTTGAGGAATGAATCTCTACCCCATCAAATCCAGCTTCAATAGCATTAACTGCTGCCTTTTGAAAATCTTTAACCGTACGTTTTATATCTTCAATAGTCATTTCCTTCGGCGTCACCGTTTCTTTAAAACCTGAAGGCGTATAAGATTGTGCTTTGGGATTAATTGCTGAAGCTGACACTGGTAATTCACCATCATGGAAATCGGGATGCGAAATACGCCCCACATGCCATAACTGAATAAAAATCTTGCCGCCTTTATCGTGAACACGACTGGTTACGGTTTTCCAACCCTCTACTTGAGCGTCCGAGTGTATGCCTGGTGTATTTATGTAACCAACGGCTTCCTTAGAAACTTGTGAGCCTTCAGTTATAATTAAACCTGCCGAAGCTCGCTGCTCATAATACAAGCCTTGCAAGTTATCTGTTGCAACTTTCCCAGTGTTATTAGCGCGACTACGCGTCATAGGGGCCATAACAACTCGATTATTTAAAATTATATTCTTATGATAAGGTAATAAAAGCGGTTCTTTTTTCATTGTCTTTTTTTTAATTCTAATTATTAAAGTTACAAACTTTCAAAAAGCAATACCAATGCCCTAGATCAATTAGCATAGATTTAACTTTTATTGAAATCGATAAAACAAAAGGTTTAATAAGCTCCTAAAACTATTCTTCAATATCTCCTTCGGGCAATTCTAATGCTTTTACGGACTGAATGGCATTACCAGCAATCCCTTTTACAGAGCCATACATATCAATGGTATTAATCACCACTTTTTCAATTTGTTTTTCACGTTGTTTCCAAATCCGTTGCATGGAACGCTTTTCACTATCTAAATCCGATTTCATTTGTGTAAAACCTTCTACAATTGCTTCAATAGACATTCTAAACGTACTGCTAGTTAGGTAGTCGTAAAGTAAGTCCATTTTATCTCCCTTGTTTTCTTGGGTAACTAAAGCATTGTTTACTTGTAAAATTCCTTCGCGCAAAACGGTACAAAGTCCTTTGAATTCTTCATAATTACAAATCCAAATCCCATCGCGTAAGCCCATTCTGTCCATATCAGATGGCATCACCTCGGTAACTAAAACACCAACACTAGCACCACGATCTCTAATATCGGCTTTAAACTTCTCAATCCAGGTGGGTTGAAAATCTTTAGTACGCTTACTCTCGTAATAAATGGTTCCGCAATTTTGCTCCGTTCTAGTGTGCACCACCTGAATACAGTCTCCACCACGAGCACCTTTTTTAATTTCTTCAATAGTATCTAGTGGGAATTTTGAAGCTAACCACTCCTCTATCGCTAATTCCTGAACTTCACCTTGCAGTTGCATAGAGCCTTGCTCTTGCTTACGTTTCATTTCTTCTGTAAGCTTTTTCTGATCTTCCAATTGCTTTTGCATTTCTTTAAAACGCAATTCATTTTTATCTTCTTCAGATTTTTTAATCTTCTCCTTTTCAGACAGTAGAATCTCATTTAGTTTTTTCTGAGCTTCTGCTTCAGCAGCTTCTTTTAGTTCTCCTTTTTCACGCTTTAACTTTTCAATTTCAGCTTTAGAACGGTTCAGTTCTTTTACTTGCTCTGATTTTTCATTCAACTCTTTTTGAAGCGCTTCAAACTGTTCAGATTGTTCATCCTTTAGCTTTTGCTTCAACTTAGTCTCAATCTCACGTTTATCGGCTTTCAATTGATTTTCTAAGCGTTCTTGAAACAACTCGTTTTCTCGCTTTTTAGCTTGCTCAAAACGAAGTTTGTCTTGTTTTAATTTGTCTTGCTCTAGCTCATATTGCTTTTTAGTTTGAGCAATCTGAGATTGGTATTTCTGCTTTATTTCTTCTTCCAGTTGGTGAGATAAAATATCCTGAACATCTATAGAGGTTCCACAATTAGGACATTTTATTTGAGTTTCATTTTTCATGTGTATGGCGATTCATTTAATGCGATGTCCAAATTTACTATTTACTAAAATGATAATTGCAATACCGAAGCTTTTTTAATGATAGGTTATATTAAGTACTAAATATAGGCTTAGAATAAACTCTGTTTTCCCAACAGATATTAAGCACTATTCCTTAAATTTACACTGCTAAACAATACATGACGCCTCAATTGATAAAATGAAGCAGCTTACGTCTTATTTAAAACAAATTCCATGGCTTACTTCATTTAGAACTGCCTTTCTAAGTAACCCAAATAGACTTTTATCCGTTAAAGCCACATTTGTAATTGGTTTACTAATCATCATTATGGTGAGTTTTGGCTTACCTTTTTATGCAGTTACTTTAGGTTTAGGTGCTTTAGCGGGTGCACTTTCCGAAACTGATGATCATCCTAAAGGGCGTTTAAAGTCGTTAGCGCTAAAAGTCGTCAGCTTTGCAATCGCTAGTTTTTCTGTAGAATTATTGCAACCTTACCCAGTAATTTTAGGTATAGGGCTTTCTCTGTCAACTATTGTTTTTATCTTAATCGGTGGTGTTAGCGAACGTTTTAGGGGAGTCACTTTTGGTGCATTATTAGTGGGTATATATACCATGATAGGTACTCAAATTAGCCCTAATTGGTATTTACAACCTATCCTGCTAACTTCAGGTGCTTTTATATATGGAACGTTTTCATATATTTTATTACGAATTAAGCCTTATAGTTTATTAGAAGAGCAACTTGCTAGAGGGTTTGCTGCACTTTCGTTATATTTTAATGAGAAATCAAAATTATTTCCAAGCACTAAAGGAGAAGAAAAAGAAATTAGAACAAAATTAGCATTATTAAATGTGCAAACGGTTGAAGCTTTAGACCGATGCAAAGAGGTATTAAATAGTTACGGTGACTCATTAAAAGACCAAACTCCATTAAAACCTTACTTCTATTACTTTATGGTTTTACAAAGTTTACACGAGCGTGCCACATCGAGTCACGAACGCTACGACCTTTTAAGTGAAAATTCTTCTAATAAAGACTTAATTGGTGGCATACGCCAATTATTAAAAGAGATATCTACGGCAACTCAAAGATTCGGGAATAGTTTACTTACAGGAATGCCATATAAACACCCAACAGCTGCAGATTGGCTTATTAAAGCGGTTTCAAATTCAGTTAAAAATAATGATTTAAATCCATCACTTCCCATAAAACTATTGATTCAAAATTTATCGCAATCACATTATATATTAAAAAATATAAAGGAAAATTACAATAATATTTCATTGCCTAAATTAGAAAAAGAGACGCGTAGTTATTATCAAATATTTAAACTTCAACTTAATATAGATCATCCTAAAATGCGTTATGCATTGAAGTTAAGTTTGGCTTTTTTAATTTCTTATGCCACCTACAAATATTTTAATATTGAAAAAGGCGAATGGATTGTACTCACCGTTTTATTAGTCTTACAACCAAGTTATAGCGAAACCAGAAAGTTTCTACTTCAAAGAATTTTAGGCACCTTAGCAGGAGTTGTGAGTGGTATTGTAATTATAAAACTATTTACGTTTTATGGACAAATTGCTTTAATGATTGCCTCGGCTTATTTGTTTTTCTTTTGGTTAAAACGCAAATATTCTATTAGTGTTATTTACGTTACATTTTTTGTTATGTGTGCTTTTAACATCATCGCCAATAAAGGGGTCGATGCTATGGGCCCACGTTTAGTAGATACCGTACTAGGGGCTTTTATTTCCTTTTTAGTGGTTCGATTTTTATGGCCTAACTGGCAATACAAAAAATTGCCTTCTCTTTTAAGTGAAGCTGTTCTAAAAAATTCAGCTTATTTAAAAGCTATTTTAAACGAATACGAAAAGCCTTTAACAGACGATCTAGACTATAGAATAGCCAGAAGAGAAGCCCACAGAGCGGATAATGCTTTGGTTAAGGCATGGCAAAACATGCAATTAGACCCTAAAAAACATCAAAAATTAAAAGTAACAGCTTTTAGACTAACGTATCTTAATCACGCATTACTTTCATATCTGTCAGCGCTTGGCGCGCATAGAGCTCAGAATAACAAACAGACTTTAAATATATTATCTTTTGAGAATCATATCTTAAAAACCTTAGAAGAAGCGTTTAATTGGTTAACGATTGAAGATAATAGCCAAATAAGCCATATTGAAGACGATTTAGAAGAATTACGACAATTGTTACATTCTAAGAAAGAGAAAGCTGTACGTATAGAATATAGCCTATTGTTCAACATTACTGAGGTTACCCAACGGATTCTAAAACAGGCACAGTTATTTAAACTCGCCGAAGGAGAGAACGCAAATAAGTGACTTTAGATTTTATAAACTTTAAAAGCATTAAGATTTTGAGCTATTAAGTCAAGCATGTCATTACCTAATTACTAATTTTGAGTGAACCTCAAAATGAAGTAACATGAAAAGTGAAGACAATAAAGCAAAATACAATTCAGAAATAACAAAAGAAGACAAAAAGGTTTTAGGTGATCAATCGAGAAACTTAAGGCAAGACAGTGGGGATGATGAGATCCTTAAAAAACGTGAAAATGAGCCAGACTTTGCTGCAAAAAATTTAGATATTCCTGGGGGCAGAAATGCTAGACCTTTAACAAACGATAGACATTCTGATGAAGAAAATCGCCACCACAGTTTAGGAAGTGACCATAACGAAAACTTAGAATTAGATATTGATAACACTAAAGACAACTAATCTTACTCAAAATAATAGTGTTCATTTTTATTACCTATAGACTTAAAATTCTTAGTAATAATTTCCAATTAGGATGGAGCATTAGTCGAGAGAATAAGAACTTAAAACATCTGTGCAACCGTCCCGATTTTTTCATCGGGATCTGTTGTTGTATAATGGCTGCCAACTCCTAAAAAAGAAACTTACTAAGTCACCATAACATTAAATAAATATTAAAACGTCTTTCCTATTTGGCTTTTTCCTACATTATCCTGACCTTAGTGAAAAACAAACGCAATGACAATATTTGTAGATATGGACGATGTCCTAGCCGATACCTATGGCAAACATATTGAAATGTATAATGCTGAACATCAACAAGAATTATGTGTAACTAATATCACTGAGGGAGAAATGTGGCAAAATGTACCAGAAATCCACAAAAAAAGTATTCTAAATCATGCACGTCAACCTGGTTTCTTTAGAGATTTAAAACCTATAAAAGATGCCATACAAATTATGGAAGCTTTGTATGCAAAACATGAGGTTTATATTGCTACGGCTGCAACGCAATTTCCGAATTCTTTACAAGAAAAAAGTGAATGGTTAGAAGAATATATGCCTTTCATTACTTGGGAACATCAAATTATGTGTGGACACAAGTTTATTTTAAAGGGCGACTTATTAATAGACGACAGAACCTATAACTTAGAGAAGTTTGATGGAGATACATTGTTGTTCAACTCACCACACAATGTACATGATACAGGCTTTACTAGAGTTTCTACCTGGTTAGAAATTGCAGAGCAATTATTGTAAATACCATCAAGAACGAGTTTAAATATAAAAAAAGCCTTAGTAGACACTAAAGAGATACTCAAATCCTTTATTTGTTCTGCTCTAATACTTTGTATAAACCACATTTGTACCTCTATTACCTAAATTAAAGCTAAACATTTATTTTTTTTAGGAATCATAAAATTAATTATAGGATTTTTTAGCTTCGTAGACATTCCATCTAAAGAAAATCTAAGCTTATTAAGAGCCATCAATATAGCTAATACAAAATTTTCAGCTTTACAGCTCACGATCAATGGGAATGCTTCATCTTTAACTTCCGTGTTCAATGAGCATTTCATGCTATTGAGTGGTATATTTTTTACATTCTCATCAGATAGATGAACTTTTATTTCTAAAATATCTGTATCATAGTTTTCTAAATTACCTGATATTAAAGATTTTAAATAAAATTGGTCTTTCTCATTTATAGCTATCGTTTTATTGATGTTAAATTGAATTTTCATGATTATACTTTTTTAATTATTAAAATTTAATAGCGCTATTCTTTTTTTTGAAATTTTAAAGAATTCATGAGTCAGTCAATTCAATAATGATATGCTTTCCATTTTTTTAGTTGACTTTTTGTTTTAGGTTTCATTTTAGGGTAATTTATATTATAATTTAGTTGTTTTATTTTTCTGATTATGAATCACTTATAATATAATCAATTGTTTATTAAAAAATATAAAAACAAGGTTAAGTCTTTGTTAAAGGTCTACGATAAGCACATCATGGCTTACTTTTATTAAAATCCCAGCAAAAACAATTATCTTGCAATGTACAAGAGTTCGCTATAAAAAAAACAAGCCTTAAAGCATGATCTACACTATTATTGATGTTGAAACCACAGGAAAAAGCAACCGTCTTACCGAAATTTCAATTTTTAAATTCGATGGTGATACCGTTATAGATGAATTTACATCATTAATTAATCCCATTACTTTTATCCCTGCTCATATTGTAGCGCTTACAGGCATTGATAACAATTTGGTAGCTGATGCGCCGCTTTTTGAAGATATTGCGCAACAAATTTTAGACATTACCGAAGACACCATTTTTGTCGCTCATAATGTAAATTTCGATTATAACGCCATTGGTGGTGAATTTAAGAAATTAGGCATAGAGTTTAACCGAAAAAAGTTGTGTACCGTAAGATTATCTAGACGCTTATTACCAGGACATCGTTCGTACAGTTTAGGTAAATTATGCAAAGATTTAAACATAGATTTAGTAGGCAGACACCGTGCCAGAGGGGATGCAGAGGCTACGGTAAAATTGTTTCAACTTATGTTAGAGCAACCTGAAGCGGATGCCGTTTTTAAAGAATTTTTAAATAAGAATTCTAGAGAAGCAACCTTACCGCCTAATCTTCCTAAAGAAACTTTTGAAGCCTTACCAACTACAGCAGGCATTTATTATTTCAAGAATAAAAAAGGGAAAGTCATTTACGTAGGTAAAGCTATTAATATTAAGAAAAGAGTTCTAAGTCATTTCTATAGCAAAACGAAAAAAGCTCAAGATATGGTTAGAGAAACCGGTGATATCGATTTTGAAACTTCAGGAAGCGAACTTATAGCACTACTTATGGAAGATGCAGCTATAAAGCACCATTTCCCAATTCATAATAAAGTTGCTAAACGTACACCTCAAGCCTTCTCTATTGTGTCTTACCAAGATCGAAAAGGCATTATACATTTAGCCAGCAATAAAGGGAATCTTGTTCCTAATCCTATCGTTACGTTTTATAGCCTTAGAGAGGTTAGAGCATTTTTAGAAAAGCTTTGTGCAAAGTATAATTTATGTCCTAAATATTGTCATTTGCAAGAAGATGTCTCAGAATGCTCACATTACAACCTTACCGAATGTAAAGGTGTTTGTAGAGGTGAAGAAACTGTAGAAGACTACAATAATAAAGTTTTAGAAGCCATCTATGAGGTCTCAAATCAGAAAACCGATATTATTCTAAGAGAAAAAGGCAGAACAGAATACGAAGAAGCCTTCATCATGATTAAAGAAGGTGAATATCTTGGCTATGGTTTTATTGAAAAAGAAGTACAAATCAATCTTGTTGAAGAGCTAGAAGATTTCCTCATACCTCAGAAAAACAACAGAGACATTCAAAAAATCTTAAAACCATATATCGTAACCATATAAAGCTTTTTAAAAATATATGTAATTACAATACCCTTTACGAATCATCTTTCTTCTTTTTCTTCAAAATAAAAAACACACCAATAATTACTATAGGCATAACAATGTATACAATAATATCAAAAGGTGCTGATATATCTATAGGGGTATTACTTCCTGGTTTTGGTGTACCCGTTGGTGTTTGTAATCGTAAAAGAGTGATGATATTTAACATAATTCTGTGTTTTAAAAGGTTGACTTTTAAAATACAAAACAATAACTAAGTTAATCTTAAAATAAACTTAAACCTAAATTCACAACCGCAAACAGTTTTAAATACAAAGAATATTTAAGCATACCCTAATCTATTCAATTATTTTTTACACCTATTTTAATAAGAATTAAAATTCAGAGCTCTCCCGGGTATACGTCGGGTATACGTCGGGTGTACGTCGGGTATGCCTCGGGTCAGTCATTTGTAATTCTAGCGGTATTAAACCATTATAATTTAAGCTGCTTAATTATTAATACACAAACCCCTACCCTTCTTTACGTAAAACTGCTAATGGCGAGCTTTTTAATACCGTTCTAATATTACTTAGACCAATAATTAAGACCAAGAGCGTAATACCTGGTAAAAACACTAGAAATGGAATTGCAGAAGGTACAAACGGCTCATTAAATAATAAAAGTGCCAAACAAAGACTACTTAACAAGGCTAATAAAATACCAACTAAACTACCTAACAATCCTAAAAACAAATATTCAAAAGCCGTTATTTTCAGAATTTGAGCATTCTTTGCTCCTAAAGTTCTTAGCAGAACACTTTCTTTAATACGCTGATATTTGCTGGTTCTAACAGAGCCAATAAGGACAATAATCCCTGTAACCATACTAAAGAATGCCATAAAATTAATAACCCAAGATACTTTATCTAAAATGTCTTCTACAATATTAAAGACTTGACGCAGATCTAAAACCGTTAAATTAGGAAATTTAGCAATCAGTTCTCTTTGCAACTTAGCAGAATGTATTTCGTCAGAGACAGAGGTCATAATGACATTAAATTGTGGTGCTGACTCTAGTACTCCTACCGGAAACAATACTGTGAAATTAGGATGCAATTGCCTCCAGTCTACAGCTCTAATACTCCCTACAGTGGTTTCCATTAAAACTCCTTGAATATTAAATATCACAGCATCCCCTACTTTAAGGTTGGTGCTTTCTACTAAATTATCTGAAATTGAAATTTCAACGGGCGCACCTGGCTCCAATCGTGGGGTCCATTTACCATCCATTAAAGTTTCAGAACCGATTAAAGAATCTCGGTATGTCGCTCTAAATTCATGATTTAAAACCCAGCGCCTTACTTGGCTTGTAGAATCTTGACGTAAATCATTTACTAAATTACCATTAAGACTATGTAAGCGCATAGTTACAATTGGAATCACAGACATTACAGGCAAGTCATTGGCTTTAATACTTTGTTCTACAGCTTCGCGTTGTTCTGTTTGCACGTCTAATAGAATTAAATTAGCATCACCAGAGCTTTGCTCAATATCTGTTTTTGCTAAAAGAATATCTTTTGTGAAATAAAGTGTACTTATTAAAAATGTACCCAAACCAATAGCTACGACTAAAACCACGGTTTGGTTGTTGGGTCTAAATAAATTTAATAAACTCTGACGTGCTGTAAAACTCCAACGTGAAGGAAAATAACGTCTAACGCTATTTATACTCAGGGTGGCTACACCCGCTAATGTAGCAAAAGTAATGAGCGTGGCAGCTACAAAAGCTAAAGCATAGATAGCATTATTAAGTAACCAAAACGAGAATAAAAATAAAAAGAGCAAAATAGCACTATACACAAGCAGCTTCACTTTTAATGGCTCTTGTGAGGCTTTCTCATCTACACGCAAAACTTCTAAAGGAGAGACATACCAAGTTCTAAGTAATGGTAGTAAAGCGAACAATACCGACATAAATAACCCTAGAAACACACCTATAATTAAAGGTTGGGCTGATATTGATATTTCCACTGAAAACGGTAAAAAATCTTTCAATAAATAAGGAAACAAAGTCTGAACACCAATACCTATTAATGAGCCGATAAAGCCCCCAAGAATACCAATACCCGCAATTTGAATTAGGAATATAAGGAAGCTTTGTAAGCGAGACGCTCCCATACATTTTAATACCGCTATCGCTCTTAGCTTCTCTTTTATATAAATATGTACTGAACTAGCAATACCAATACAACCTAATAATAAGGCGATAAAAGCTGCAAGATTAAGAAAGTTTCCAACATTCTCATAGCGCTTGCCTAAACGCCTACTCGTGCTAGTGTGTGTGTCTAAATCTAACTCTTCACCTTCTAAAACAGGTTTCATGTCTTTTTCAAATTGATCAATATTCAAAGAATCGGATCTTTTATAGAAAAATTGATATTCTTTACGGCTTCCAAATTGAAGTAATCCAGTGGCTTCAATAGACGCAAAAGGAATAATAATCGGTGGCGCTACAGAGGTCGAAATGGCTGTACTTCCTGGTATCGCTTTTAAGGCGCCAGAAATAGGCAACGTTAAGTTTCCTACTTTAATAGAATCCCCTGGTTTAATATCAAATTGAAGCATTAAAGTAGCGTCAACTAAAGCTCCACTTAATTCTTGATAACTTGTTGATGCAGTGCTTGGTTCTGTATTAATAGTCCCGTAAAATGGAAAACGACCTTCTAGACCTCTTACTTTAACAAGTTTAGTCCCACCATTCTTAGGAAAAGCTATCATCGATACAAAGTTAATTTCCTTAGCATCGGGTTGCAGTGAATCAATAATTTGTTGCTCGCGCTCAGTGGGTGCTTGTTTACTCTCTAGAGTAAAATCGGCCCCCATTAAAGCTTTAGATTGTAATTTTATATTGTCTTTAAGATTACTACTAAAAAGCTGAATCGATACGACTGCCGAAATCCCTAATATGATGGAAGCCATAAAAAGCAATAATCGCACACGACTTGCCTTAGCATCTCTCCAGGCCATTTTAAAAAGCCAGGTTGTATTTTTACTCATGTATGGTAGAATGTTTACAGTACTTCTGTACGTTCATTAGTTAAGATATGCCCTCCTTTTAATCGTAAGATTTGCTGAGTTCTGTTCGCTAAATCTAAATCGTGAGTAATGATCACTAAAGTGGTTCCTGCTTCTTTGTTAAGTTCAAAGAGTAATTGAATCACTTTTTCTCCAGTTTCTTCATCTAAATTCCCTGTAGGTTCATCAGCAAATAAAATAGAAGGTGCATTAGCAAAAGCTCTAGCTAATGCCACACGTTGTTGCTCCCCGCCTGAAAGCTGAGAAGGGTAATGATGCACACGCTTTCCTAGTCCGACTTTTTCTAGTAATTCTATGCTTTTTTTAAGAGCACCTTTATCTCCTTGTAATTCTAAAGGTACACTCACGTTTTCTAACGCTGTTAGTGTAGGTAAAAGTTGAAAATTCTGAAATATAAATCCAACATCTTTATTTCTCAACTGCGCACGTTGATCTTCGTTAAGCGTATTTAAATCATGTCCGCAAAGTTCTACATTACCAGCATTAGGCTGGTCTAAACCAGCACACAAGCCTAATAAAGTAGTTTTACCACTTCCTGATGGTCCTACAATAGAGAAAGTTTGACCTTTTTCTACTGCAAAAGAAATATCATGTAAGACCGTTAATTGTTTGTTACCGCTAGAATAAGTCTTTTCTAGACCAGTTATCTTTAATATATTTGGCATACTAATTATTAATTAAATAAGACACTTTATGTCAATGGCTGAAAATACTCAATTGCATTTAAATCTACTAACCTCAGTAGCTCAGAAATTCTTAAAGTTTTGTTATTTTATAATTTTGTTATTAGTCGTTTCTTGTGGCGAAAATAACACTGAAAAGAAAATAAAAGAAACAACCTCCAAAAACGAAACAGAGCAGACAGAAGTTACAGATACCGCAACTAAAACTATTCTATGTTTTGGTGATAGTATCACAGCGGGTTATGGCTTAGATGATGTTACGGATGCATTTCCTGGTGTAATACAACAGAAAATCGATTCATTAAATTTAAATTATACGGTTGTAAATTCTGGTGTAAGCGGTGAAACAACAGCTGGCGGTAAAGCACGTATTGATTGGGTTCTAAATCAAAATATTGATATCTTTATCTTAGAATTAGGTGCAAATGATGGTTTAAGAGGTGTAGATGTTGTAGAAACCTCTGAGAACCTTCAGACAATTATAGATGCCGTAAAGGATAAAAAGCCAAAAACTAAAATTGTTCTTGCAGGCATGCAATTACCGCCAAACATGGGACAAGAATACACTAATGACTTTAAGCAAGTTTTTATAACGATTGCAGAAAAGAATAATATAGAATTAATTCCTTTTATTTTAGAAGACGTTGGTGGTATTGCTGAGTTAAATCAGAAAGATGGCATTCACCCAACGGTTGAAGGTCATAAATTGGTTGCTAACACCGTTTGGAAAACCTTAGAACCTTTACTTGAAAAATAGTTGTTCTAAGTAAGCCTAAATAAAAAGACCTCACCAACTTTAAAAGTAGTGAGGTCTTTTTTTATTAAGAGATAGGCGAATTATTAAACCACATAAACACGCACTTTCTTTTTCTTTAATCGTGAATTATTCAATTCTGAAACTAAACCTTCCGCAAGACTTGCTGGTATAGAGACAAAGGCACAATCTTGTTTTAATTCAATAATTCCTAATTGATCTTTCTTAAGCTTACCTTGTTTAAAAAATAAACCTGCAATATCTCCTTTAGAGATTTTATCCTTTCGACCTCCAGAAATAAAGAGGGTTTCCCAATAGGTTGGTTTTATTGTAGACTTATTAGAAGTATCTGCAACATCCGTAGCGTCTATAAACTCAGGTAACAACTGATCTTTCCACTTTAAAACATAAGCCGTTCCTTTTGCAGAAACACGAGCTGTACGACCGTTTCTATGAATAAATTCTTCTTTATGTAATGGTAATTCATAATGAATAATAAATTCCATTTCTGGTACATCAATTCCTCTTGCGGCTAAATCCGTAGCAATAAGTAATTGATAGGTTCCATTTCTAAATTTAATTAAAGCACGCTCTCTATCTTTCTGCTCCATGCCGCCATTAAAACAACCATGTGTAATACGGTGTTTATTTAGAAAATCGCTTACAGTTTGAATACTGTCTTTTAAATTACAGAAAATAATACCTTGCTGACTGCCTAAGTGCTTCAGTAACTCCAATAACGTTGTTAGCTTACTTTTATCTGGTGAAATTACCAACTTAATAGCGAGTTTAGAAACCTTAGTGTGCAAATAATCAATCACTGTTGGATTCTTCAAACCTACAAAATCAGGTATTTCAACACCTTGTGTAGCCGAAGTTAATACACGTTTATTTAAAGCCGTTAAGTCTTTAATAATGCCTCGCATTTCATATTCAAAACCAACTTCTAATGATTTATCAAATTCATCTAAAACCAATGTTTTAATAGCTTCTTTACTAAAACGTTCATTTGAAAAATGATCATCAACACGCCCAGGCGTACCGACTAAAATAGCTGGCGCATGTTTTAATTCAATCTTATCTTTAGACATCGCTCTACCACCATAAACCGCATTGACTTTATAACCAGACCCCATAGAACGAATCACTTGCTCTATCTGAATGGCTAATTCTCTTGAAGGCACTAAAATTAAAGCTTGAATATCATCACAATCAGGATCTAAACTTTGAATCAACGGCAAAGCAAATGCTAAGGTTTTCCCTGTTCCTGTTGGTGAAAGTAATATAGTATTTGCGGTATTAGGAATGATGTGCAAGGCTTCTTCTTGCATAGGGTTTAAAGCTGAAATGTTTAGTTTTTCTAATATTTCAGCTTGATTCTTTACGGGTTCTGCCATAATTACTTCTTTATCTTTGGTTTTGAAGCTTCTGGTTTTTCGACCTTGCTTTGCGTTTGTAACAAATAATTTGCAAGAATTTTATCGACTAATTCTTCTTTCGTTAAATGATGAAAGATAGTTTTTATTTCAGATTTTAAACCTTCAGAAACCTCACGATTCGGTTTTGTTTTAAATATTTTTTTTGCCCATAATAAGGTATTATTATCTTCTATACTTTGAGCATCTGCTTTTTTAATTTCTTTAAAAGTGATTCCTAATTCATCTTCAAAACCATCAATATCAATAACTTCTTCTTCCTGTAAAACCGTTAAAGACAAACCTTTTGCTCCTGCTCTTGCAGTACGTCCACTTCTATGCACATACGCTTCATAAGTATCTGGTAAATGATAATTAACCACATAAGAAATATCTTTAACATCAATACCACGAGCTGCTAAATCTGTAGCAACTAATATTGAAATATGCCCTTCTCTAAACTGACCCATAATACGATCTCGAATACCTTGAGACAAACTTCCATGAAGTGCTCCTGAAGAAAACTTATTTATAGCTAAATTTTTAGCTAACTTATTTACAGCAGCTTTAGTTTTACAGAAAATAATACCGCGTTGCCCTGCTTTAGAATTTAAGAAATGCATTAAAATTTCTAGCTTTTCTATAGGTTCTACAACAACAAATTGATGATCTATGCCTTGATGCCCTAAAGTTTCCATGTCTGCTTCAACCTGAACCACATGCTTAGACATGTAATTCTGTACCAATTGCTTAATGGCACCAGAAAGTGTTGCCGTAAACAAAAACGTACGTCTCGCTTTAGGGATCGCTTTAATGATAATATCTAAATCCGTTTTTAAAGCGCTTACCATTTCATCTGCTTCATCTAAAACAAGATATTTAAGCGTTTTAATATTTACAGCTCCACGACTTATTAAATCTACCAAACGACCTGGTGTTGCTACAATAATATGCGTCTTTTCTGTTAATCGTTCTATTTGTGGCTTTATAGGAATCCCTCCAAAGGTCGCCGCTATAGAAATTGCTGAACTATGCTTTGAAAAGTCTACTAAATTAGCATGAATTTGTTGTCCTAACTCTCTTGTTGGTGCTAAAATTACAGCTTGAATATTGGTATCTTCAACATCAATTAATTGTAATAATGGCAAACCGAAAGCAGCAGTTTTCCCTGTTCCTGTTTTTGCAATTGCAACAACATCATCCTTTTTATTAAGGATAACAGGAATGGCTTTTTCTTGAATATCTGTTGGAACAGAAATCTTTAATTCCGCTAAACTTTGTATAAGTTCTGCGTTGATTCCTAAATCGGAAAAGTGCTTAGACATAAAATATAATTTTTGCAAAGGTAAGAATACCGTTTTTGGTAATGGGAAAAATAAATGATTACAGTACTGAACTATTTTTCTATTGAAATTAAAGTTATAACTGAAGGGTGACAGATTCTACTTTAAATATAATTAAAATAGACTTCTAAACACCCTGAAAATATTAGGTATAAAAAAACCATTAATTAAAATGGTTATATATTTGATGCTTGTAATTATGATTTCCTAATCACACGGACATTAGTGGCTATCGGCCCTTTTTTGCCTTTTTCAACATTAAAGCTCACTTTGTTCTTTTCTCTAATCTTGTCTACAAGATTTGTAGTGTGTACAAAAATCTCTTCGTTAGAATCATTAATAATAATAAATCCAAATCCTTTTTTAGCGTTAAAAAACTTCACGATGCCTTCTTTCGTTTCTAATTCTTTATTGCTACCAAACAATTTATTTATTAAATTTCTAATCATGATTTCTGTTATATTATTTTTTAAAATGTAAAAAAGTAATCGATTACTTTTATTTGTTACGGTTGCAAAAATAACATAAATAATAGATTTTGTAAGAATCCTTCTAAATATATCCATGAATATTATATAAATTCATCTTTATCACTGCTTGAATATGTATCTTTGAACTATAAACTCATAGAAGAAAACAGGTGCAGCAAATAAAAGACTATCTAGACCAATTAGCTACGATATCGCAGCCAGATTGGGATTTTTTTACTTCAAAGCTGCAGCGTCGCACAATAAAAAAGAAATCGATTTTCTTAAAAATCGACGAAATTGAAAATCATATTTCTTTTATAGAATCTGGTGTGGTTCGATTATTTATACCTAAAGAAAACCCTAGTAAGGAAATTACGTTTGGTTTTAGCTTTAAAGATCAGTTTGTGAGCGCTTATGATTCCTTTTTAACACAAACGCCATCTGCTTATCAACTCCAAGCTTTAACTGATACGACACTTTTAAGTATGACATATTCTGATTTACAAGAAGTATATAAAAACACCCAAATAGGTAATATAATAGGGAGATTAACGGCAGAACGTCTTTTTTTATTGAAATCTAAACGTGAACAGAATTTATTGAATCTTACAGCTGAAGAACGTTACTTAAAACTTTTTAAAGAGCGTCCAGAACTTTTGAAGATTATTCCGCTTAAATATATTAGCTCCTATATAGGAGTCACAGCACAAGCCTTAAGCAGAATAAGAAAACGTTTATAATAGTCGTTTTATTGATTTAGGTTCATTGTTTTGCTTCAAACATCAATTTATCTTTGCAAAAAAAATGTTATGATTATTATTCTTTTTGTTTTAATACTTTGGTATGGAGGCTTGTTTTTTCAGTCTTTCTTTTTGCATCGTTATGCTGCTCACCAAGTATTTACAATGTCTAAAACAGTTGAGCGAATTACGTTTATATTAACTTGGGTTTTTCAAGGATCTAGTTACCTGAGTGCTTATGGATATGGTATTATGCATAGAATGCATCATGCTTACACGGATACAGAACAAGATCCACATTCTCCTTCTTATGATGCTAATGTTTTTGCAATGATGTGGAAAACTAAAACTATTTATCAAGATATAAATAAACAACGTATTGCTATTGACGAGCGTTTCACTAAAAATGTACCTCAATGGAAGTCGTTCGATTCTTTTGCTAGCTCTAGATTTTCTAGGTTATTATGGATATCTCTTTATGTTTTATTTTTCGCCTTATTTGTAACAGCTTGGTGGCAATGGCTATTATTACCAGTTACATTTTTAATGGCTCCAATTCATGGTGTAATTATTAATTGGTTTGGTCATGTTTACGGATACGTTAACTTTAAAATGAAAAATACAAGCAAGAATTTATTTCGCTTCGATTTCTTAATGATGGGTGAAGGTTACCATAATAATCACCATAAATATGCAAGTAGAGCTAATTTTGGTGTTAAGTGGTACGAGGTTGATGTTACTTATGTAATTATTAAAATATTAGATGCGCTTGGTGTTATTAAGTTGAAACCCATTCGTATAAAAAAATAACCATTCTAATTTATTTAGAAATAAAATTATTGGCAATGTCTCGAGGATCTTTACGAACACGTAAAGGGATGTCTTCCTCATTGCCGTATAATTTAAGCTCCATAATGTCTGCAGGAAGATTAAGACCTTTTTCTGCTAAGACTTCTTTAACTTTTTTAATAATGAGACCTCTTAAAATACGTGAAGCCTTTCTATAATCTAGGGTTTCTACCCAAAAGAAAACTTTTAGATTAACAGTGCTTGTTGCGAGTTCATTTTCTATCACAAAATTATCATGGATATCATCGTGTACAATCTCTGGGTGTGTGTCTAGTATGTGATTAATGACATTTTTGGCTTCTTCAATATTATCTTCATACCCGATGCCTACAATGAATTCATTCCTATAAAAGCCATCTGCAGTATAATTTTCAACAGCCTTGGTAAGGACATCACTATTGGGTATAAAGATATCACGCCCATTTGGTGTTTTTATATGTGTATATCTAAAATTTAAAGCTTTTACTTTTCCAAATAAATCAGCGACCATAATAGTATCGTTAACATTGAAAGGTCTATTAAAGGCAAGTATGATACCTGCTAGAAAGTTTTTCCCTATATCTTGAAAAGCAAATCCTAAAATAATTGCAGCACCACCTGCTGCTGTTAATATTCCTGTAGCCACTCCGCTTAAACCAGCAACCTGTAATGCTAGTAATATAGCTATTAATATAAAAATAATTTTAATAGCTTGCGCTAAAAACCTAGCCATCAAAGGATCTTCAGCTTTCTTTAAAATTCTTTTTTTATAAATATTAGTCAAAAATCTAGCGATTAATACTCCTATTATTACTACAAGTATGCCTAAAGCTATTCTTGGTAAAATTTCTAAAAAATTATTGTAATATGTTTCAATTGAATATTGAACTTTATCTGTTGTAGATTTCTGAGCTGTTGTCATCTTATACTTACTAATATGTAAAACTATACATGTAAGAAAGCTTAAATACGACGAAGGTTTTAGCTGGAAAGAAATTAATATTAATCTATATAAGTGAAGTAAAAAGCAACGCTATATTTTTAAAACGGAAAAGCATCTTAATATATTAGGAGGTTCATTTTAAAATAAAACTAAATAATTATTTTACTAATTCGTTATTTCTTTTCAATACAATATTTCGTTCAGCCATCAAAACACTAGCTGTAGTTGTTAATTTAAGTATGCGACTCGTATCTCCTTTTTTTGCCATTTGTTTCCTACATCTTTTAGTTAATAAAGGATCTTCATCAAATAAAAATGTTTCTACTGCATATTCATTCATTGTAGGTGGTTTAATTAAAGGAAATATCTGCTGTAATTGATTATATCTTCTATCTCCACCAGGAACAAATGTATAAAACGTGTAGTGGCCATCAACATCTGTTTTAACCCAACTTCTATGAAAAACATAACGCTCGTCACCATTCTTTCTTAGATCAAAAGTACCATCTTCATCAGGTTGCTCTATAAAAAGAATAACATCTTTAGCGGGTGTTACCCCATCGCTTTGATAAATAATACCTGTCAGTTTTAATTTATTTTTTTTCGATCTGTAATCTGGAATTGTATCTGTATTGGTTAATTGCTTCTCTGCACGATCATATATAGGACTACTATTTAAATCAGAATTACTTTTTGAGGTTTGTGCTGTAAGCGAATTAACAACAGTAGCAAAACACAAAATACAGATAGGTATTAATAGTTTTTTCATTAGAATAAGTTTTATGGGATTAAACAAAAGTCATTCTTTTTAAAGTGTAAAACCTTAAAAATCATATTAATGCAGTGTATTCTCGTTAAACAGAATAAAAAAACAAAAATCACCGATGAAATACACTTTGCTTATGTTTAGACGTTTATACCTAACATGTGCTGTTTCTAAATTCTTATAATCTTATCATATTTTAATATTAATGCCAAACTTTAACTTTAAATAAATCTGTAAAAAGTATCTATATTTAAGAGTTAAATACTTTAGTTTTTATGATAAACAGATACTTGTTTTATGAATTTTTAAAAATATAATTACACTTTATAATATTGAATATTCATTTAAAACATAAAAGTATTTCGTCGATAAAATATGCGCTTAGTCAATTAAAATAACACTTTAACCGTTAAATATGTATTTCGTGCGTGTGCTTTTTTTATTAAAAATGACTTGATAAAGTTGTTTTATCTAATAAATTGTATAGATTTGTGACACTAAGATTAATTAAAAGCTTAAATATGAAAACTAAAACTACTTTTTTTTGCATTCTTTTTCTACTATTAGCGAGCATAAGTTTTGCTCAAGGAAGGGATGGCTCTCAAAGTATTATCAGCGGTAAAGTAAATATAAAAAAATACCATAGTCGTGATGAATTAAAACAGATGAAAAAAGGTGACTTACTTGTTCTTTATATAGAACGAATAGAAGTTATTGTAAACATCTTACCGAATATTGCATTTGCCACAAAACCTGGGGTTACCATGCAATCTTTAGGTATACCAGACACAAAGGATAATAAAAAGGCTTTAGAGGAAAATATTGAAGCTTCAACTTCTTATTTTGATAGTACAATTGAATTTCAAAAGAAGATATTACCTTATTCTGATACTATAGATTTAGTAGCTGCAATTTTATTCTATGAATCAACATTAAAATCGTTGCATACATATGATGATTTTAAAAGAGAATAGTTAGTTTTTTTAATTATAAAATGTGTTTTTTACTAAACCTTGACTGTAGTGAGTCAAGGTTTTTTTTTGTTTAATTTTTTTGTCAAAATATTCTTTTTATGCGTTAAAAAGGTTTTTTAAGTAGTATTTGGATTACATTCAATGTTATATTAGGTATTTTACCGATATTATTTGTGTTTCATAGATAAAGTTCTTATGTTTGAACTATAAAGTTTAAAACCCCTCATTAAAAATTATCTATTATGAAAAAAATAGCACTTACTACACTCTTCTTTCTTCTTGTGTTAAGCAATGCATTTGCTCAACAAGAAAAAGGAATTACAGGATATAATAATTGGCTTGATTCATGGACAGACTTTCAGCCGAACAAAGCTAGTTACGAAGAACCTACTCAAATACTTTCTGGTAACATTTCTGAAAACACTGTGTTAACAAAAAGAAATACATATTTATTACTTGGCGATGTATTTGTTACAGATAGTACAACTTTAACCATAGAGCCTGGAACTGTTATATTAGGAGATTTCAAAACAAAAGGATCTTTAACGATATCTAATGGTTCTAAAATTATTGCAGAAGGTACGACTACCGATCCTATTGTTTTTACATCTAATAAGGCGGATAGAAAACCTGGTGATTGGGGTGGGCTTTTTATATTAGGAGATGCTCCTCTTAATATTTTAGGAACAGCAACTTCTCTTAATTATGGATTAAAACCATCATCTACAAAGCATATCACTTATGGTGGTGAAAATATTGAAAGTAATTCTGGCTCTTTAAATTATGTAAGAATTGAATATGCAGGAAAAAGAACAAAAGAATTTGGTAATTACAGTGCACTAACTCTTGCTGGGGTCGGATCTGCAACGACCATTAAAAATGTAATGGTTAGTTATTGCGAAGGGCACTCATTTAATATTTTGGGTGGTGAGACCAATTTAACAAGAACAGTTTCATATAGATCAAATAATAATGATTACGACTTTAATTTAGGAGCTCAATGTAATATAGACAACTCTTTAGCTATAAGATCACCTTATATCTCAAGTGCTGATGGATCTCGTTGTTTATCAGTAAAATCTTATGATTCTAAAGAAAATGCAGACAGTTCTAAAAAGCAAACTTTTGTAAATGCTATTAATCTTACTTTAGTTAATGCGAGTAACGATTTGAAATATGATATGGAAATAGGTTTAGTAAAAGAGGCTATTTTTATTAGTACAGATGTTTCTTTCCACATTAATAATAGTGTTATTTCAGGATTTCAGCCTGCTGTAATATTAGACAGTAGAATTCCTATAAATAACGATAATCTAGCAAAAATAAGATTTACTCGTTCTTATTTTAATAATTGCAAAGGTAATATTTATAGAAAAGGATATTCCAACAATGATGATTTAGAAAGTTGGTATGGCAGTAGAGCTTTTGACAATGTTTACTCAAAAGGTCCTGATGATGAGACTTTTATAGACTCTGAAAATAGTAGATATCCGGATTACAGATTGCGTATCAATAAAATTATTGCTTCAAATGAAACGGATAACACGAAAGAATAATCTTAAATAAGAATTTAATAGAAAAAATATTTACAACTAAGCTGTTGTGATTCCTGATACAAACAAAACTAGCTTATAGATAAAACTACAATCCCTATCCTAATGCTTAAATTTAATTATCTTAATAATCTCTATTTTGTATTCTGCTTTTTTACCATCCCTATGGTAGAAAGCTCAAATGCGCAAATAGTAATAGGGACACCTAACTTAGGTTTTACTCAAGCATGTGCTAGTGATTCTTTTAATACTTATTATGCTACTTTTATATTTTCACCTGATTCAGATCTAAGTGCTTCAAATCAATTTAGTGTTGAATTATCTGATGGTGACGGTGATTTTTCAAATTCTACAATTATTTATACAACTGATGCTGGTGAGATAACTAGCTCCCCTGCAACATTAGGTTTCTCGTTACCAGAGACAACAGCTGGTGAAAACTATCGGATTAAGATTAGATCTACGGGGCCGGTTGCTTCGAGTTCTAGATCAGTCCCATTTGCTGCCTATTATAAAATTCAAGATTCACCATTTACGATTAACAATTTAATAGCTACAGGTGCTTTCTGTAGCGGTGGAAGTTATTTGTTATCGATTGATAACCCAGGAGATGGCACTAATGACTCACCTTTGCAATATCCAAATCTAACTTATCAATGGTATAGAGAAACAGGGCCGACAACCTCTACTTTTGTAGCAGATGGTCCTACATTAACAGTAGATACAGAAGGAACTTATTTTGTAGAAACAAACTACGGAAGTTGTACTTCTAATTCTTTTTCTAATCGTGTAACAATAACTCAAGCAGCCTCTGGGGAGGCAAACGCAACAATCATTTCTAGTTTAGGAAATCCATATTGTCCTGAGCAAGGCTATACGGTTCTAAACACTATAAGTGGTGAAAGCTATCAATGGTATAAAGATGGAAATCTTATACTTGATGCTACAGAACAAAATTATCAAACGATTGAATCTGGGGTATTTTCTGTTCAGGTTAATTTGGGTGAATGCTTAGCTTCTGGCTCAATTGATCTGGTAAGTGAGTTATTTGATAGTACTATTGATGTTCCTGAGTTTAATGAAATGTTAGCCGATGAATCTTTAACGGTAAATGTTACAGACACCGCAAATAGCCCTGAATATGAATGGTATTTAAACGGTGCTATTATTTCTGGGGAAACAGAGGCCACTTATATCGCTACTGAATCTGGGAATTACAAAGTTGTTATTTCGGAAACAGTAGGTTGTAATGTATCTATAGAATATGAGTTTGCTATAGAAGAAGCATTAGATCTTTTCCCTGAAGTAGCAGAAATCCCTAATCTAATCAGTCCAAATGGGGACAGTATAAATGACACTTGGATTATACCTTCAGAATATGTTAGTGGCACTGATACGGAAGTTCTTATCATGACTAATCAGGGTAAAGTTGTTTTACAAACAAATAACTATCAAAATAATTGGCCAGAAAATGATTTGAATTTAACAAGCGTTAATCAAGTCTATTATTACGTAATTACAACAACAGATAATAAAACAAAAAAAGGATCAATAACGGTCGTAAAATAGTATGAGAACATTTGTTTTACTTATTATATTATGTGTTTACTCTACGCAGGGATCCTATGCTCAACAAGAAGATGGGGTAGTTTCTTATGATCTTCCAACACGTAATTCACTTACCTTTAATCGTTTTACCTTAAACCCTACTTTTAGTTTTGTTAAAGAACAAACAAAGTATATTAGCTTTTACAATAAAAGAGAATGGGTACAATTTGAAAATGCACCACTCACCTATTTAGCAAGTTACTCAGGACGTTTTGGTGAAAATATAGGTGCTGGTTTAGGTTTGTTTCAACAAAACTATGGTGTTTTAACAACCTTTGGTGGCGTTCTAAATTTTGCCTACAACGCACAGTTAGGTTACGATAATAATTTAACTTTTGGACTTAATATAGGAGCCTACAAAAGCGGAGTTAATACGGCTAATGTCATTACCAATTTTGATGATCCATCATTACAAAATACTCCTGACAACTTTCTATTAACTGTAAATCCAGGAATTAACTACGGTACAGAGTTTCTAGATTTTGGACTTGCACTTAATAATTTGGCTTTATATAATGTGAATACTTCTGCATTAATTGAAGAAGATCCAAAACAAAGTGTACAAGCACACTTTATGTATACAGGTTACATGAGAAGTAGAGGATTTTTTGATGAAACTAAATTTACATCTTTAATAAGATCAGATTTTCAAAAAGAAGAAACCATCATTTCTGCATTAGCGATGGTTACCATTCCAAAAGGTATATGGGCTCAAGTAGGTTATAATACTTTATACGGAGCTTCTGGTGGAATTGGATTAAACATAACGACGCAAATAGCTATTGAATATAATTATGAAACTGCTTTTGGAGATTTAAGTAGTTTTGGTGCATCTCATGAGATTACACTAGCCTACCGTTTTAAGAATGACGATAACCGTGCAGACGAAGTAAGTAGTATACTTTCTAGCGGAAATAAAAGACGTAAAATTGTTAAAACAACAAACCCAAAAGTTGCTAGTTCTACAACAAAAAAAGCACCTCAGACTAGCACGAATGATGAGAAAAAGAAAAAAGAACAAGCGATACTATTAGCTGAACAAGAAGCTAAATTAAAATTAGAATCTGATAAGAAAGCTGAAATTTTAGCAGCACAGCAGGAGACTGAAGCTAAAGCAAAACTTTTAGAGGAACAAAAAACTCAAGAGTTAGCAGAGTCTCAAGCTAAAACAGATAAGGCTGAAGCTGATAAAATCGCAAAAGAAAGAGCTGAAACTAGAGCTAAACTCTTAGCAGAACAGAAAGCTCAAGAAGATGCTGCTGCACAAGCCAAACGCTTAGCAGAACAGAAAGCTCAAGCCAAACGCTTAGCAGAACAGAAAGCTCAAGAAGATGCTGCTGCTCAAGCCAAACGCTTAGCAGAACAGAAAGCTGAAGAAGATGCTGCTGCACAAGCCAAACGCTTAGCGGAACAGAAAGCTAAGCCAAACGCTTAGCAGAACAGAAAGCTGAAGAAGATGCTGCTGCACAAGCCAAACGCTTAGCGGAACAGAAAGCTGAAGAAGATGCTGCTGCACAAGCCAAACGCTTAGCGGAACAGAAAGCTCAAGAAGATGCTGCTGCACAAGCTAAACGCTTAGCAGAACAGAAGGCTCAAGAAGATGCTGCTGCACAAGCTAAACGCTTAGCGGAACAGAAAGCTGAAGAAGAAGCTCAAGCTAACGAAGTTGTTAATCCTACAGATAAATTAGGTAAATCTATGCTTGCTATATCTAAATCAGCAGATGAGTCTAAAGCTATACAGAATGATTTATTAGAACAATTCGATGCCATTATAGAAATTAAAGACCAAGACCTTAAGGATTTAAAACAGGAAAATGATTTAAGTGAACAGGGTATAGCTGTTCAACAAAAAGCTTTCAAAAGTGTTACAGAAGAGAATAATAGACTTGGCGGTATTAGATCTGACTTAGATAAAATTATAAAAGAGCGAAGTGAAAAAATCGACGAGCTAACTCAACTTTATGAAGAAAGAGCTGAAAATAGTGAATTTGCTATGGATGAAGTAAATCTGTTTTATAAAAAAGAAATTAAAAAGTTAGAAGCAGAGCAATTAAAAGCTGAAGAAATAAGAGCTGAATTAGATCTTAAATTAGAAGAAATTAGAATTGCTACAGAATTTGAAAATAGAAGACGTATTAAACGTGCTGCTTTTAGCAACGAAGAAGATAGATATAGTCAAGATAGAGCGATGCTAAAAACAATTAAAGAGACCACGCCTTTAAGTGAAACACCATTAAAACCAGAAGATTTTGATTTTGGAGAAATTCAAGGAAATAACATTAAAATCTTAAAGAAAATTAAAAACATTGAGAGTGGATATTATCTTATCATAGCAGTTCATAGTGATGCAGATAGTAGAGATAAATTTATAAAAAATGTTGTTGCATCAGGAAGAACGAATGTCGATTTCTTTCACGACGTAAACACTAGTAAATATTATATATTCTATGATAAATTCGATGACATAGGAAGTGCAACTAGTGCATTGTCATCTAAAGGAGATAGACCATATAATGGAAAAATGTCAATTGTAAAAATAGAAAACTAATAGAAGTCAACCCAACCCTTCCTTTATACTTTGCCTCAAGTTATAAAGTGATAAATAAAAACAAATGATCATGAAAAAAACTACTTTTTCTAGAATAGCAATAATTGCTCTCTTTCTTTTATTGGGACAACATATGTTTGCTCAAAACCTCGTGCCGTTTTCACCTAGATACGATCAAGCCATTAAAGGAGATATTCTCTTAATTGGAAATAGTAATGTGGGTTTGCATGTTTCTGACCCATATAATGGAGGTAATACTAATAATGAAGTAAATGCTGCTGTTTATGTAGATATAGATGGCGATGCTAGTACATTTAATTCTAGTAGTGCTAATTTAGATGTACCTAGTGCTGAGAGTTGTTATGAAATTGTTTATGCTGGTCTATATTGGAGTGCTGTAGTTGATGGAGATGAGCCTAAGTCTGACATAAAATTTAAAGTTCCTGGAGCAAGTTATGTAGATATTACAGGTACACAAATTTACTACCAAAATGCCTCTAATAATAGTAGTTCTAACACTTATGCTTATTATCATGATGTTACAAACTTGTTAGCTTCTCTGTCAGATCCTGAAGGTTCTTATACTGTAGCTAATATTTCTTCTTTAGTAGGTCCACAACCAAACTCAGAAGGACTTTCTGCTGGATGGTCGTTATTTGTTGTTTATGAAGATCCATTATTACCAAGTAAGTACATTACTTCTTTTGATGGTTTTACAAAAATTTCAAGTTCAAATAATGCAACCTTTCCTGTTAGTGGATTTACCACCATACCAACAGGACCTGTTCGTTCTAAATTTGCATTTAGTACTATTGAGGGAGATAGAAAATATACTGGCGATTATTTAGAACTTAACGGAACAACTATTAGCGTTACAAATAATGCTGGTAATGTTATACGTCCTGGAAATAACTTTTTTAATAGTACGGTTTCAGACATTGATCCTATTACAAATACATCAGAATTATTTACTGATAGAACACCAAGCAGTTCAAATACTTTAGGGTTTGATGCTGGTATAATAAATATACCTAACCCAGGTAATTCATTAATTGCTAATGGAGCAACGTCAGCAAACATTAGCTTAGGAAGTAATAATGATATTTATTACTATTATTTTAGTGCCTTTGCAATTGAAATTATAGCCCCTAATGTTGTGTTAACCAAAATTGTTGAAGATGATGCAGGAAATGACATTGGCGGTCAGCTCGTAGGTTTAGGGTCTTCTTTAAATTATGTTATTGGGTTTCAAAATACAGGTAATGATGATGCTACAAATTTTACAATAAAAGATATTTTACCTGTAAATGTTCTATATAATCATCCAACAGATTTAATTCTACCTTCTGGGGTTACAATTAATAGTTATAATCCCACTACAAGAGAACTTATTTTAAATGTAGATGATTCTCTTGTTGAAGAAAATGATCCTGTTTATGAAATACGTATTGAAGCTCAGGTTGTTGATGATTGTGGTCAATTAGCTGATGCATGTTCAAATATTATTAATAATCAAGCTTTCGCAACTTATCAGGGAACTGTAAATCCTGATTTTACAATTAGTGATGACCCTAGTTTAAATAGTAATACGGGTTGCTTAATTACACCACAAGCTACTAATTTTTTAACAGATCTTGATTGTACTTTTGAGCAAAGTGAAATCCTTTGTGGTGATAGCGTAGAATTAACTGCTGCTGATGGTTACGATTCTTATGCGTGGTCTACCAGTCCAACAGGAGTACCTGTGATTGGAACTTCACAAAGTATAACGGTTACTGATACTAATACTTATTATTCTTATAACACAGCAATTGCTCCATGTCAATCGATTACTCAGCAATTCAATGTGCAACTTTTTGGATCTGATACAACAAATCCTGCAATTCCTTATGCAGATGAAGTTGTAACTTGTCCTAACAATGGAGAATTATTACCTAATATATTTTTATGTGGTGCTGATGATATAAGAATTATTCAACCCAATGTATCAGATTCAACCAATATTACATGGGAGATATTAGATGAGACCAGTTGTGATGCCGTTTCTAATTCAGATTGTGCCAATGAAAGCACATCATGTACATGGAATTCAATTCCAGCTGAGTCTGGATTAGTAGTAGATACGGCTGGACAATATCGTATTACTATCAACTATCCGGGAGGTTGTTTTATTCAGTTTTACTTCAATGTTTATCAAAATGATATTAATCCTACAGTTGAATCAACAGATATTATTTGTGAAACCAACGGAACTATTACTGTAAACAATGTACCTGCAGGTTATGAATATAGCATTGATGGCACAAACTATCAAACTAGTAATGTGTTTTCAGTTGATACTGTTGGTACCTATACAATATATATAAGAGAATTAAATGCTTCACCAAACTCGTGTGTATTTACAGTACCTGACGTTCAAATTAGAGATCGAGAATTTAGCGGGACTGTTACAGTTACCCAACCGCTTTGTCATGGAGATAAAGGAAGTGTGCATTTATCTGCAAATGACGTGGATCCACAATATTCATTCACATTAACGCAATCTGGAAACCCAGTAAACAGTGTTGGTCCTATTATAGACAATAACTACACGTTTCAAAATTTAAATCCAGGAACTTACACTGCAACTATCGAATCTGAAAATGGTTGTACATATACGGAAGATTTTACAGTCATTGAACCTGCTATATTAACAGCTACTGTGGCTTTAACAGCCCCTTTAAATTGTTCAGGAGGTGAGTTAACAGTTTATCCTGTAGGAGGCACTTCTCCTTATTATTATTTTGTGAATGGTTCAACGGATTTTCAGTCAACTTCTACAATTGAAATATCTGCTTCTGGAACTTATGATATTACAGTAACAGATTCTAATAATTGTAGTACAGATGTAACAATTGTTGTCGATGAGATTTCAGGGCCAGACTTTACTATTGACACTACTGATCCTAGCTGTGCTGATACTAATAATTCTGGATCAATTACAATTAATGTAAGTAATCCAAATGGAAGTAGTATTAATTACAGTATTGATGGAGGGGCAACATACGTAAGTTCTAATGTATTTACTAGCCTAGCTGCTGGAGATTATGTTGTTTTACTTCAATATACTTCAGGATCTGATGTTTGTGAAACAGCTCCTCAAACAGTAACTATTAATGAAGGCGTTACTATTATAGGAACAGTAGAGTTAACAACACCCCTAACTTGTATTTCTAATGGAACAATTACAGTTACAGATACTACAGAAGGTGTTCCACCATATAGTTACAGTATCGATGGTGTTACTTTTCAATCGAGTACTGTTTTTAATAATTTATCAGAAGGAGATTATACTATTATTGTAAGAGATGCTACAGGTTGTACTTCAGCAACAGATGAGATTACAATAGACGCGTTAAATCCTCCAACAGATTTAGTTTTTGATAACTTATCTGTAACCTGTCCTACGAATACTACTACAGTAAACATTATAAGTACTACAGGGGGCATAGGAACATTAGAATATCAGATTATTTCACCAGCATCAGCTGCAACAGCATACCAAACCTCAACAGCATTTTCAGGAATAGAACCAGGAACTTACACATTTCAAGTTAAAGATGAAAATGACTGTACTTACAGTGAATCTTATACGGTAGATCCAATAGCGACTCCAACATTAGATGTTACCTTAACAAAAGTCTTGGATTGTTCTACAAATCCAGATGCTATTTTTACAGGAACAATGACAGGTACAGCACCTTATACGTATGCTGTTTCTTTTAATGGCGCTCCTTATACAAATGTAGGATCTACAGGAACACCTTTAACACATACTGCTGCAGATGCAGGAACTTATCAATTTGAAATTACAGATGCTAATGGTTGTACTGCTGAATCTTCATTAATTACATTAAACCCATTATCACTGCCAGACTTTAGTGCTGTAGTGCAAGTGGAACCTATTTTATGTAATGGTGATTCAAACGGATCAATTGATGTTACTATTGATACATCGTATGGAACACCTCCATTTGTAATTAATGTTAATAATGACACCACAGGAACTGACTACGGCACACAAACGACTAGTTTACCAGCAGGAACTTATTCTGTAACTGTTACGGATGCCAAATTATGTACTGATACTGAAATCGTAACAATTGATCAACCAGATCCTATTGTTGTAGATTATCAAACTATTGATATTACTTGTGGTCCTTCAGGTGTTTCTCAAGGATCGGTTATTATAAACTCTGTAACAGGTGGTGTTGGTCCTTATAATTATTTTGTAACAGGATCAAATGGTTATGCAGAATCTGAACTTAATAACTTAGGAACTACATCTACGGTCTTTGATGTTGTTAATTTTGGTTTATACCAAATTAATGTTGTCGATGCTAATGGTTGTTCTGTATTAATTCAAGATGTGTTAGTGGCTTCACCTCCAACAGATTTAGATATTAACGTTACAGCTACAGTAGACTGTGCTACAGGAGGAGAAGTTTTAGTACGTGTCGGATCTACTTTAGCTAGTGCTGGACCTTTCTATTTTAGTATTTACGAAGGACCTGGGTTTAATTATCCAACAGGTACTTGGTTAGCTGAAGACACTGCAGGAAGTGAGTCTGCGACATTCACAGGGTTAATACCAGGTGTATTGTATACATTCATTGTATATGACCAAGCTACAAATTGTAGCTATTATGAACCTGCAACCGTGCCTATTCCAACAAATTCAACATTAACAGCAACAGCTGTAACTGCAAATAACATTACATGTACAGGCAGTGGAGATGGAAACGTATCATTTACCATAAACAGTCCTTATGGATCTGACGTAGATGTAGATTATGATATTTTTGATTCTTTAAGTTTAACTTCTACAGGAAATAGTGGATCAGGAACAGTAACTGCAAATGGTTCATTAACTATTAATAATTTAGGAACATTGCAGTTCGGTAACTATTTTGTTTCCATAAGAGAAACTTCTGGTCCTAATGCAGGTTGTGGAATTGTAACACTTCCTTTTAATATAACGGAATCAGCTTTTCTTTTAGAATTAGCAGTTTCTATAGATCAAAATGCTAATTGTGCACCTAATTCAGGCATTATAAGTGCAATTGGTTCTAACGGAACACCTCCTTATCAATACCAAATAACAACATCAGCCGCTGCTCCACCAGTTTCAGATGCAAATTGGGCTTCTACGAGTACATTTAATAAGGATGCAGGTAGTTACTATGTACATGTTACAGATGCCTATGGCTGTGTACAAACAAGTAATGTTCAAGTTTTAACTATGGATGATACTCCTGAAATTTCAGCAACATTAACAAATCAATGTACTGCTGCTGAAGGAGAATACGAAATAGATGTCGCTTTAAACGTGTTAGGAGTACCTCCTTATTCGGTGAGCATTAATGGTGGTGCTTTTCAAGCACAATCATTTCCTTTTACAATTACAAACTTATATTCAGGAACACATACTGTAACGATCAATGATGTTAATGGTTGTGGAAATACTGTTTCAATAGATATTGTTCCACCTATTACAATAACACCTGAAGTTACTGTGCTTCCAACATGTAATGATGATGATGGTGAAATAGCAATGACAGGTACCGGAGGTTCTGGTTCTTACAATTATAGTATTTCACCAAGTGCTTCTTCTATCAGCTTAACTGGCAGTGTGTTTACAGGAGTACCTTCAGGAACTTATGCAATTACTATTACTGATGCGGTTACAGGATGTACCGATGAAGTTTCAGTTGTTCTATCTCCTGCAGTAGTACCAATGTTTACGTTATCACCGACAAGCGTAACATGTTTTGGAGACAATTCAGGATCGTTTGAATTAAATGTATCTAATTATTCTGGTGCTTACAGTTATGAAGTATTTAATAACTCGGGAGTATCAGTAACGGGAGTTGTCAATGCAAATACATCAACTAACCCAGAAACTGTTACAGGTATGGAAGCTGGTACATTTACAGTTGTTATTATAGAAACAGATGTTCCTTTTTGTTCAGCTTCAAATAATGTAACTATTACTTCGCCTTTAAATGCTTTAAGTCTTAATATTTCTGAAACATCTAATGTAACATGTACAGATAATGAAGGAACTATAAATGCTGTTGCATCTGGTGGATGGGGAGATTATGAATACGAATTAACAGGCGCTGCTACAGTTGCTTATTCTTCTAATAGTTCATTTACTGGACTTTCAGCAGGAAACTATACGGTTAATGTAAGAGATGCTGGAGGTTGTATTGTAACGGAAAGCATTACGTTAGAAATACCAGATCCTATTACGGCTACATTTACACCTAACACTACAATGCTATCTTGTTTTGGTGATCAAGGTGCAAGCATAACAATTACTAATGTTATTGGAGGACAAGGTTCTAATTATACCTATACATTAAATACTGTATTACCTACACCAAGTGCATCAGGTCCACAAACATCTAATGTATTTGAAAACTTAGGACAAGGAACTTATTTTGTAACTATTAATGATGGTTATAATTGTGAGGCAACATCTTTAGATATTGTAATTTCAGAACCAACACCGATAGAAGCAAGTTTAGTGAGAACAACAACACAGACTTGTTTATCAGAATCGACTTTAACGTTAAGTGCCACTGGCGGAACAGGACCATACACCTACAGTGAAAATGATACTTTTTCACCTGACCTTGGAACATTTAATACAAGTACAACCTTATGGGTTCCTGATGGTACTTATTCTTATTATGTAAGAGATGCCAATGGTTGTGTGGCAAATATTTCAAATGAAATTACTATTGATCCTTTACTTCCTTTAGTAGTAACACTAGGAGCATCCAACTTATTTATCAATTGTTTTGGTGAGAATACGGGATCTATATCAGCTACTGCAACCGGAGCTTTAGGAAACTACATATATACATTACAAGATAATTTAGGTAATACTGTTAGTGCACCTCAAACAAGTCCTGGTTATTTCACAGAACTTATTGCAGGCGATTATGTTGTTCTTGTAGAAAGTGGTGATTGTGCTATTACTTCAACATCAATTAGTATTACAGAACCAGATGATGCTTTAGATGCTTCACTTACCTCTAACAATGTAACCTGTGCAGGAAGTAATAATGGATCTATTGAAATTACGGCTTCTGGCGGAACAGGAGTTATTAAGTATGCTATTTCACCACAATTAAACCAGTTTTTTACGACTAGTACTTTTGAAAACTTAGCACCTGGTGATTATATCGTTAAAGTGCAAGATGAATTAGGATGCGTAATAACATTCAATTCTACTATAACCGAACCATTACCTGTAATCTTAAGCATTGTTCCAAATTCACTCTTTCCTGAAGTTTGTACAGGAGCGTTAGAGGGAGAGTTTAGTATTGCGCTCTCAGGAGGAACATTACCTTATAGTGTTAGCTTAGATAGTTATGATGGTCCTTATACGGATGGAAGTGCAACTCAAACTGAATTTGATTTTACCAATTTAGAAGGTGGAGATCATATTGTATTTGTAAAAGATGCTGAGGGATGTGAGTCTGAATGGAATATCACTTTCCCAGAATCAGTTAGCATTTTACCAGAAGTTGTTATTGAAAATATATGTGATAATAATGTTCAAGGTAATATTGTAACGGTTACTGTAGATGCTTCTATTGACGATCTTACACTTCTAGAATATTCTTTAAATGGTGGACCATATCAATCTGATAATGTATTTACAAATTTACCAGAAGGTACAGGGTATTATATTGATGTAATGCATGAAAACTTATGTGTTCAACGTACTGACTTATTCGATATTGACACCGTAGCCCCTGTAACGTTAACATTAGCTGAAGGTGGATTAAATGAATTTATTGCAACTGCCACTGGTGGTAGAGGTGATTACCAATACACATTGAACGGAGAAGATGTTGGCTCAGAAGACACCTACATAATTACAGAGTCTGGTTTATATACTGTAACCGTAACTGATAGTAGTGGTTGTTTTGCAACAGCACAGATTCAATTAGAATTTCAAGATATCTGTATTACAAATTGGTTTACGCCAAATGGAGATGGTAATTTTGATACATGGGCACCAGGTTGTACAGATAACTACCCTAATCTTACCTTCGATATATTTGATCGATATGGACGTAAAGTAGCGAATTACCATGTTGGTGAAGCTTGGGACGGTAGATATGATGGTCGTGAGTTACCTTCTGGAGATTATTGGTTTGTGGTACAAACTAATGATGCAACAAACGATAGAGAATTTGTTGGACACTTTACATTATACAGATAATAGCATATAATAATAGACAGATAGTATTATGAAAAAAATAGCCCTATATATTCTTTTTTTGGTCTTTGCACAGAGTTATGGTCAAGAATTAAACCTACCTGTATTTACGCAATATTTGGCAGATAACAATTTTGTGATTTCACCAACTTATGCCGGAATTGGTGATAATTTAAAAATCAGAGCCAACGGTTTAACCCAATGGGTTGGTATTAAAGATGCGCCAGACAATCAGTCGCTTTATGCAGATTTTAGAATTTCTGATCGTACAGGTGTGGGAATATCGGCATACAATGATAAAAATGGAAACACACGTCAAAAAGGTGTTAAGTTTTCTTTCGCTCATCATATTACATTAGATTATAAGTCTAAACAATTCCTTTCATTTGGGTTGTCTTATAATATTAATAATTTTAGAATAGCCACAGAAGATTTTAATACAACTTATGATACACCTATTTTAGATCCTTATATTACAGGAGATAAAGGACAATCAAATAATAATTTTGATGCAGGACTATTATACCGATGGAAAGCATTTTACTTAAGTTTTAATGCTAATAATATCTTAAGTAAAGACATAGATGATTATGTAAATATTGAACCGAGCCTACTTTTAAATTATCAAATTTATACAGGTGTGGTTATAAAAAGTAAGAGTAACAGAGATGTAGAATTAGAACCCTCTATTTTTTACCAAATGTTTAGTAGTGATAAACGTTCTACTACGGATCTAAATTTTAAATATAGAAAGTTTAATAGAAAAGGAGATTACTATTTTGTAGGAGGATCTTACCGTTTTCTTAACGATCAATTTATGACACCTTTAAATGTTGGACCAATAGCTGGTATAACTTTTAATCAATTCTTTTTTGCTTACTCTTATCAATCGACTATTAATGATTTGTCTTCGTACAACTCAGGAACCCATATGGTAACTATAGGATTAGACTTCTTTCAGGGTGCAAGTAACTGTGCTTGTACAAAAGGAACTAGTCAAAGTTATTACAGATAAGCATATTGCTTCTCTCCTATTCTTACTAACGTTATCACTTATGATTGATTAAATTATAAGTGGTAACGTTTTTTTTAATTCAAATTCTACATTTCTTAGTTCTAAGATTAATATTTTTTTCAGTCTATCGTAATTCCGTTAAGACTTGATTCTTTTCAGTTAAAACGAAGGAGGAACAATTGTTACCTTGTTTAAAATTAATAACAGAAAAAAATTATGGAAATTATATTTGAATACAACGATGTAGCCTCAAGCGATCGCTTAGAAGAACATGCTAAAGAAAAATTAGAAAAACTGTTTACACGTTATGATTTTGTAATTAGAGCGGATGTTTTTTTTAAATCAGAAAACACAACTAGTGACGAAACAGGAAAAACGGCTGGTATAAGACTTAGCGCACCAGGACCTCGATTATTTGCAGAGTCATCTAAAGAAAATTTTTATGATGCTATCTCTGAAACAGTAAATGAATTGATGCGTCAATTAGAAAAGAGGAAAGATAAAATGAAAACTTATTAAAAAAAAGAAACTATGGGAGTGATAAGCAGAGATAAAAAACAAATTAATTGCGTGTATGCAAGTGATTCAGATTTTGGGAAACAATTAGAAGGCTATTTAGAATCTTCAGGGAAAGATATTTTAATGGTAAACATTACCAACACAATGCCAACACCAACACAATGGCAAGAATTGGCAAAAGAACTTAATGTAGGTATTGAGGATTTATTAGATTTATCTAAAGTAGACGGAGTTAGGAAAACTTCTAATTTTGATGCCAACGATTACTTAACCATTTTAGATAAAAACCCAAAAATACTTAAGGGAGCTATCATTATTAATGGAGATAAAACAAAGCACATTACTAATGTTACTGAAGTTTTAGAATATTTTAATATTGACAGTGCAGGTATTGAAAAAAGACTGCATACTGATGAACCAGATATTAATAAATCTACGGAGAACGAGAATTTTGTCTAAATTAAATTTTAATTTTGTGTGCAATGGATAAGAGCACACTATTAAGGTACAAAGGTTACGTAAAAACGCCTTCACTTTTTAAATCTAGTGATTTTACAGAAATCGATGCTTTAAAATTACCTTTAACTTACAAATTATTAGATACAGATAGTAAATTCAAAAATCATAGGTTGGGCAAACTTGTGGAAGAATTTGTGTTTCATCAATTAAAACAACAACCGGATGTTCAGGGGATTATTGAAAATATACAAATACAAAAAGAGCAACAAACTATAGGTGAGATTGATGCTCTTTTTTATGAAAAAGAAAAACCTGTACATCTAGAAATCGTATATAAATTCTATTTATACGACACGTTTCAATCCTACACCAATCCCCTATCTTACTGGATTGGCCCAAACAGAAAAGATGCACTCTGTTATAAATTAGAAAAACTAAAAAACAAACAATTTCCGCTTCTTTATAGAAATGAAACCAAAAATCAATTAAAAGATTACAATATTAATATTGCTGAGGTTTCACAAAAACTCTATTTTAAAGCACAGTTATTTTTACCTTATAGAAGAAATAACATTAATATAGGTGCAATCAATGAGCAATGTGTGTATGGATTCTATATTTCATATAAGGATATTAATGTTTTTGAAACCTATAAATTTTATATTCCAGAAAAATTAGATTGGCTAATAGATCCGCACGTTAATGTAGAATGGCAAGATTTCAATTTGGCTAAAGATATAATTGAAAAACAAATAAAAGAAAATCGTTCACCTTTAGTTTGGCTTAAAGTGAATAATACTAAATTTGAAAAATGTTTTATCACCTTTTGGTAAATTATGAGCGTACAAAATTACTATAAACTTTATAAGCCTTACGGCTATTTAAGCCAGTTTGTAAATCATCAGAATAAACGTCGGTCTAAAAAACTTTTAAGTGAAATTTGCAGTTTACCAGAAGGAACTATGGCGGTTGGTCGTTTGGATGAAAAATCTGAAGGCTTATTACTATTAACTACAGACGGAAAATTCAGTAATCATATCACTAGCCAAAATATTGAAAAAGAATACCATGTGATGGTCGATGGTCAAATAACATCTGAAGGTATTTTAGAATTAGAAAAAGGTATAGAGATTTCGGTTGGGGGAAAACTTTACAAAACAAAACCTTGTAAGGCTTCAATATTAAATAATACATCTCATATTATAGAGCGATTTGTTAGAGACGATCGTCACGGTATTACTTCATGGTTATCCATTACAATAACCGAAGGAAAATTTAGACAAGTAAGAAAAATGACAGCTAAAATAGGTTTGCCAACATTGAGGTTGGTTAGAGTTAGAATTGGTGAATATCAATTAGAAGATATGACGCCAGCTGAGGTTTTAACTATTAATTACTAGAGTCTTCATCGGTACTTGCAGTTTTTTCTGCAATAGATACTTTTTCATTATTAAAAACAATAACCGCTTTCACTCCTGTTAGTAGATTCCATTCTTTTGAAGAAATTTGATTTCCCTTATCGTCATAAACAATAAATTCAGCTGTATTTGGTCCAGATTCACCTTGGTTTAAAGCAATAATTTCTATGGTATTTCTGCCATCTTCCAAGTTCACTTCAACACGTCTATAACTACCGGTTAATAATAAATTAGGTTTTATAACGGTACCATTAGCTAAGATTTTAACGCGATCACCATCTGGATATTGGTGATCTCTACAAACTATATTTACAAATTTAGTATCTACGCGATGCTCACCAAGAAATTGATCGGACATCGTCCTTACAATACCACCTTTAACAGCTTCCTTAAACCAACGTTGCTCAAATATTTCTCCAGGATTTTTTAAACCGTCATCTTCAGTCATTGAAAATGGTTTCTCAGTTTCCTTTATTACAAACTTTTTCTCAGACTCTTCAATACCACTCGATTTCTCAGTTTCTTTTTTAAGAATTGGTTCAACTTTTACTTTAACCAAAGCTGAATCCTTTTCCGTTTCAGATACTTTAGCAGGAATCCGAATAGATTTTGTCTTCTTATCTGTAACTTGAGCAAAAGCCGTTGTGCCGCAACAAATGCAGAACATAAATAATATGAGTTTAATAGTTTTCAATATTAAAAAAATGGCTTTAAAAGGTTATGAAGTTTAAAATACAATAATTATACCTCAATACTTCTCTGTTTCAAAATAAACGCTTAAAAATAGAAATCATTACAAAAAAAAGTTAAAACTTACCATTAAAGCTAATTCTTAACTTTCTATTATACTCTCCAAATAACCAATCTTTATAATTCTGAGTACTATTCATTATACAGTAGCAATATTGCTTTATTCTGAAGGCAATTTCATCTTGTAATTCTTTAATAAGTTCTCTAGCGTCATAAACATCTTCACTATTATCAATGCACATTTGTGAATGCTGAGCAATAGAGCGTTCAATAACAGTAAAGGATTTTTTGCCTTCACTCATTACTTTTTTATACTCTTCTTTAACATCAAAATTTAAAGTATATGATTTTTTAAATTTTACTTTAAGATAATCTGGCATTTTATAAACAAAATCGCGTTCTAGTAAGTCATCATCAATTATGTTTTCTAAATAATAATCAGGATGTTTAAAAATATGTTGCCAATCTACTGGTTGATTCCATGGTCCAAATCTAGCTTCATTATTTCCTAAATCAATAACCTGAAAAGTTTTACGATCTTTATAAATACGACTTCCACGGCCGATCATTTGAAAATACAAGGTTAACGATCTTGTAGCTCTATTTAAAATTATAGTTTCTACAGACGGCTCATCAAAACCCGTCGTTAAAATACTAACAGATGATAGTACTGCGTCTGGCGTATGTTTAAACCATTTTAAAATCTCTTTACGATCTTGCTTACTTGCTGTGTTGTCTAAATGTTTAACATTATATCCTGCTTTTTTGAAGGTATGATAAACTTCTTTAGACGTGTAGATTCCATTATTGAATATTAGCGTTTTTTTACCTTTTGCCATTTCCTCATAACCTAAGAGCAATTTTGATTGCATTAAACCATTAGTGTATAATGCTTCAGAAGATTTTACGGTATAATCTCCATTGATCCCAATTTTTAAAGAAGTTAGACCAACATCATAATTTGAGACCTCTGCATTGGCCAAAAAACCATTTTTAATAAGTGTAGAAATATCATCACCTACAATTAATTTTTTGTAATTATCTTTCATTGGTAATTTTATGTTACTACTCAATGGTGTTGCTGTTACTCCTAAAATAAAACAGTTTTCGAAAAATTTGAATAATTTTCTAAAAGAATTATAATGAGCTTCATCAATGATGACTAAACCTATATTTTTTAGCTCAAACTCATTATCAGATAAACGATTGTTTAGGGTTTCAACCATAGCCACAAAACAATCATAATCATCTTGATCTGGAAGCGTTTTTACTTTGCTATTAATTACTTTGTTTCTAACATTAAAACCAGATAAAACGTTAGATGTTTGTTTGCAAAGTTCTATTCTGTGCGTAAGAATTACAACTTTCTTTTGGTGTTGTTCGGCATAACGCCTTACAATTTCTGAAAAAATAACTGTTTTTCCACCACCTGTTGGTAATTGATATAAGAGGTTGAAATCATCAGGTTCATCTCGCATAACATCGAAAATGCGATTAAGGTCTTTTATTTGATAATCATAAAGACTTTTTTCAGTTGCATTTTGTGGTATGGTTTCGTTTTCTGACGGCATATAGGAGCTTTAGCTATTGGTTAATTTCGCAAAAATACTACTTTGTAAAGGTTTATGAAATGAATTGATAAGAAGTTTTAACAATAATGGTACTGTTCTTGTATTAACAAAGTCTTAACGTTTAAATCTTTATAATTATGAGATCATTTCGAAGACTTTCTGCAACGGTCAATGCAGGATCAATGGCAGACATTGCCTTTTTATTACTTATTTTCTTTTTAGTCACTACAACTATTTCTACAGACAAAGGGATATTACGACAATTACCTCGTATTTGTGATACTGCTGATTGTACGGCAGATATCCACGAGCGAAATTTACTACGAATTTCTATGAATGAAAAGCAAGAAATTATGATTGAAGAAGAATTTGTACAATTAACGGATATTAAAAATATTGTTGAAACTTTTATCGATAATAATGGTATTAATAATTGTGATTATTGTGACGGTTTAGGAAACTTAGAATCTTCAGATCATCCAACAAAAGCCGTTATTTCTTTAAGTCATAACGCTTCAACAAAATACAATTTATTTATAGCCGTACAAGACGAAATAACAAAAGCATATTATGGTTTGCGCAAACGATATTCTAAACACATGTTTAAAAAAGAACCCAATCAATTAACTAAAGAAGAATTGAAAATGGTACGAGAAGCTTATCCTTTTATTGTTTCTGAAATTATGGTAGATCGTTCGTTAGAATAATGGAATCTTTGATAGGAAGGCAGTATTCAATTTCAATTTTCTTTCTACCCCATTGTTTTGCTTTAGTGACATCATTATCCATATAAATATCAATGCGTTTTCTCCAACGACGATGCATTTTATCTTTAACGATATACAAACTGTCAAAGCCTTGAAGTTTTACTTGGGTATTATGTATTAGTCCAGAATCTAATAAGTCTCTAGAGACCGCTATGTATCTTAATCCTGGTTTTAAACTGTCTCCAAAAGCAGTTATACTTGGATTAGAATTAGTTTGATAAGCTAGTGAGTTATATGCGGTAGCAGTCACTTTTATAGTGCGCTTATGACAAGCTTTCTTTGCAATAGGTTGATTACAATTATAAAAGCAAATAATTATTATAAAAATGAGACTGATATGTATCTTCATGTTTTAAATATAATAAATCTGTTTAGAATATTGTGAAAAACAGATGGCATTCAAAATAATTACAATAAGAGCCTTAAAATAAAAACCGTCAGTTTCTAGTGAAAGAAACTGACGGTTTTATAAAATTTATTAAAATAGTAGAAGCTTATTTTTTAATTAGCTTTTGAGTCATTGAACCAGAAGCAGTAGATAGTTTTATAAAATACATTCCGCTTTGATATGAAGAAAGATTTAAAACATTTGAATTGTTTGAATCTAAATTACCTTTTTGTATACTTTGACCTAAGGTATTGAAAATTTGGTAGTCTACATCTTCATTAAGATTTGTTAAATCTACATTTAAAATATTGGTTGTTGGGTTAGGATAAAGACTTATTAAGTTATTCAAATTAAATTCATTTATACTTAATGGATCTTCTATTCTAAATGTAACCGATTCAGAAGAACCAAATTCACCACCAGAAATTATAGTATTTCCATTTTCATCCGTTAAACTATATGATCCAGAACCATAAGTACAGCAAATACCATCTCCATATTCATCGTATATTGTAAATGTATAGCACTCATTGAAATTTGTGATAGTTATTATTTCTTGATTACCAGTTGAGCTATCGTAATCTATAAGTGGACCATTGCTTACGGTTGCGCCAGAACTATCTAATAATTCCCAAGATGTTTCATCGCCATACTGATCTGTTAATATATCTAAAGTTAGTGTAGATGTTGTATAAGCACTAGCTACTGTAAAACTATATCCAAAAGTATCATTTATTGTATTATCATCTTGAATTCCATTAGGATTAGAAACGCTAATAGAAAACACATGACTACCAGCGGCAAGATTTGAATATGCAGGTATCGCAACAATAGCACTCTCACCTGCCAATAAATTTCCTGTCCAGTTTATAATTATACTTGTTTCATCATCTAAATAATAAGTGATATCTGCAGAAGTTAAAGTTAATAAACCAGCATTTTCAAGTGTTACGTCTGGACTAAAATCTTCGTCACAAATATTAGAGCTATTACCAGAACCTGCATTTACTGTAGCATCAAGATCATAAGTTACTAACGCAGGATATTGATCTAAAATTTCAACCCCTGAATTAGAAGGGTCTAACCAATCTTTTACTCTTGTTGATGATGTTGAGCCATAATCCCAAGCGACTCCAAAACGGCCATAAATATCAAATCCACCATTATCAGTTGTTCCAGAACATGCTGCTGAGCCACCTGAAAGCATACCGATTAAATGACCTGTTTCATTAAATAAACCAGAACCCGAAGATCCACCTTCAGTAACTCCTAAGTCCCAATCATTAATTTGCCACATCTGAGCGTTACTATTTCCGTTAAAAGTAGTCGATGTTCTTGTAGCGCCATCATCATCTCTACTTACTTTTTGAATATCTCCACTTGGGTGATGTATTCCAAAATTAAGATTTGGTGTTGTTGTTTTAGAGTTATTCCATCCTGCCCAAACCACATCTGGGTTATTTGCAAAAAAGCTCGCATCTGTAATTTCTACTAACTCTACATCAGATTGCGAACTGTTAGCTCTTAAAGTTGCACCACTAACAGTTTGGTCATAAGATCCATTACTACTTGAAGCTGTTGTTGCACAAACAGGATTGGGACTTCTCCAGTTAAATCTAAAAGCCCAACTGCCTTCTCCTCCACCACAATGGTTTGCGGTTAGGAAATAAGGAGTTCCATCATTATTAGTATTATTTACTAAAGTTCCAGAACAAAAGCCTGAACCATTAGTCACAAGCATACCTACAGCTTTTTTCACATTATCCTTAACAGTATCTATATTGTATGGATCCGATGCAGGTGCAATATCGCAATCTACATCTTGATTACAATTACCAGAATCTCCTAGAGCTTTCTGAAAAGAATCAGCCGTTCTATAGCCATGAATAACAGAACCAACTGTTATTTTTGCTTCTCCAGCTACATTAGCTGGTTGATAGTATTCAATCCATGCCTGATCTCCTTCTACTAACCAGGTTCCTAAAACTTCTTCAGCGTTATTGTTGTGATATGTAAATGGTCTTAGCAAATCTGTTTTTTCGTTATTGTACACATAAAGTTTTGCTCCTTCGGGAATTTGAAATACGTCAAACATAAAATTTAAGGTGTAAGCTCCTTTGGAAGTGTAAGACATTCTCCAGATACGATCGCCATTATCTAATGTTGTCCACTCACCTACGTCATTGAAGTTGTGATCAACATAAATATCATGACCAAAACGCCAAGGGATAGATTTGTCTTTATCATTGATTTCGTCTTCTTTTTGTAATTTCTCTAAATCGAAAGAAGGTAATCTGAAAGGGACTAACTCAGTAGTTTTTGTTTTTGCTTTAGCTGTCGTCCAACTAGGAGGTTTAATATCGTTGGGGATTTGTTGGGCAAAACCAACACAATAAGCCATTAATAATGTAAATAGTAATTTTAGTTTCATAAGGGAATTCATTAAATTGTTAAATAAATAACCATTTGTATTAAACATTGTCATTTTATAGTAAAAACATAATAGTTAGTTTAACTATCATAAAAAATGTCACAAATGGATCAGGGATTATAGAATATAAAAATAGAAAAAGTTTAACCTTATTTTATGCATTTTAGACTTAAAAGCTTTATTTATCTACTAAAGACACGTTCTAGTCGACGAACGGCGATTAGTATAATAAGAGCTCATTTAAGACGTTTTCAAACTTACTCTTAGCTAAGTACTGCGTTTCTAGTTGATTAATAAATGGTATTGGAGTTTCCATACTAGCCACACGTTTTACCGGTGCATCCAAATATTCAAAACACTCTTCCATAAGTAAAGCAGAAATATCACTTGCAATACCACCAAACAAAGAATCTTCTTGAAGAATGATTGCTCTTCCTGTCTTTTTAACTGAATTAATAATAGTATCTTTATCTAAGGGCTGTAAAGTTCTTAAATCAATTAAATCTGCTGAAATTTTCGGATTCTTTTCTAAGGTTTCTAAAGCCCAATGTACTCCGGCTCCATAAGAAATTATAGTAACAGCTTCACCCTCTTTTAATAACGCTGCTTCACCAAAAGGAATGGTAAAATAATTTATTGGTACATCTTGTCGAATACTTCTATATAAAGCTTTATGTTCAAAAAACAGCACTGGATTAGGATCATTAATAGCTGTTGCCAATAACCCCTTGGCATCATAAGGAAAAGCAGGATATACGACTTTTAAACCAGGTGTTTTTGTGAACCAAGCTTCATTAGTTTGTGAATGAAAAGGTCCTGCTGCAACACCTCCTCCACAAGGCATTCTAATAACGACATCGGCCTCTTGTTGCCACCTGTAATAAGACTTAGCTAAGTAATTAACAATAGGATTAAAACCTGATGTTGCAAAATCTGCAAATTGCATTTCTACAACTGATTTGATTCCTGAGATAGATAAGCCCATAGCTGTTTCTACAATGGCAGATTCACAGATAGGGGTATTTCGTACTCTACCTTTTCCAAATTGCGCAACAAAACCTTCCGTTATTTTAAAAACACCACCATATTCGGCAATATCTTGTCCCATAATAACAAGGTCTTTATGCTTTTCCATTGACTGTTTTAATCCTTCAGAAATAGCATCTATTAATCGTAGTTCTTTTTTATTTTCACAGGGACTAAAGTGTTCATAATTAAATGACTTGTAAACATCATTCAACTCAGTAGTTTCATCTGCTATAATGTCTGGTTCGGCATAAGCTAATGCTAAAGATTGTTCTATATCAGCCTTAATTTCTGTACTGTAAGTGTTCTCAATTTGTTGTGTAAGAATTTTTTCACTAAACAAATAGCTTCTGTAATTTTCTATGGGATCTTTAGATTCCCATTCAGTCATTAATGCTTCAGGAACATATTTTGTTCCACTAGCCTCTTCATGTCCACGTCGTCTAAAGGTTTTAAACTCTATTAAAATAGGTCTAGGTCGTTTTCTAATACTTTCGGCTAATTTTTGAACTTTTGTATAAGTTTCTATTATATTATTTCCATCTAAAATAAAAGAGTCAATGCCATACCCCTTACCTCTATCTGCCAAATGTTTGCAATTATATTGCTCTTCAGTAGGTGTAGAGAGTCCGTATCCATTGTTTTCAATACAAAAAATAACAGGTAATTGCCAAACTGATGCAACATTTAAGGCCTCATGAAAATCACCTTCGCTAGTTCCTCCCTCTCCAGAGAAGACAGCTGTTACATTTCCATTATTTTTTAAAATATTTCCTAGGGCAATTCCATCAGCAACGCCCATTTGAGGGCCTAAATGAGAAATCATACCAATTATATTATACTCTTGGCTACCAAAATGAAACGAACGATCTCTTCCTTTAGTAAAACCACTTAATTTACCTTGCCACTGACAAAACAAACGTTGCAATGGGATTTGGCGTGATGTAAAAACACCAAGATTCCTATGCATTGGTAAGATATATTCACTGGGCTTTAAAGCCATCGTAACACCTACAGATATAGCTTCTTGTCCTATGCCCGAAAACCATTTTGAAATTTTACCTTGTCTTAAAAGAATAAGCATTTTTTCTTCAATTAACCTTGGTTTTAACATGTTGTAATAAAGCTTCAACAAGGTTTGATCTGTTAGATTTCTTTTGTTGTAGTCAATTTTACTTTTATTGATCGTTGGCATAGCGTGTTGTTTCTGTAATGTTTCAAATGTAAATAAAATTGATTCAATAATATAAATAAGGCTTCATTTAGTCTCTAGATGCTGTTTTCTGTTTATATCACTATTATTGTTACTTTTGTATATTCATAAATTTTAAACAAATATCCCATGGATAGAATACCTAGTGTAGATTTAAAGGATTTCATTTCTGAAGACCCTAAGCGAAAACAAAAGTTTATTAATGACATAGGTAAAGCATATGAAGACATTGGCTTTGTTGCTTTAAAAGGTCATTTTTTAGATGATACTTTAGTAGATAGCTTGTATTCTGAAGTTAAGAATTTTTTCGATTTACCAGTAGACATTAAAGAAGGTTATGAAATACCAGGAATTGGTGGTCAACGTGGTTATGTCTCTTTTGGGAAAGAAAGTGCGAAAGGTAAAAAAGAAGGGGATTTAAAAGAATTTTGGCATTTTGGTCAATATGTTGAAGATGATGAAGAACGACGTAAAACATACCCTGAAAACGTTGATGTAAAAGAATTAGATCATTTTAATGACGTTGGTAAACAAACGTATCAAATGCTCGAGAAAACAGCAAAATATGTTTTGCGTTCATTAGCATTGTATCTTAATTTAGAAGAAACTTATTTTGATAATTATATACATAATGGAAATTCAATTTTAAGACCTATTCACTATCCTCCAATTACTCAAGAACCTAAGAATGCTGTAAGAGCAGCTGCGCATGGTGATATTAACCTTATTACTTTGTTAATGGGTGCCCAAGGCAGAGGCTTACAAGTACAACGAAATGATGGCGAATGGATTGACGCTATTGCAGAACCAGATGAATTAATGATTAATGTTGGGGATATGCTATCTAGACATTCTAATAACAAGTTAAAATCTACCATTCATCGTGTTATTAATCCGCCAAGAGAACTTTGGGGAACATCGCGCTATTCAATGCCATTTTTTATGCACCCTGTAAGCGAGATGAAATTAGATGTTTTAGAGAGTTGTATAGATGATGAAAACCCCAAACAATTTGAAGATATCACTGCAGGCGAATTTTTAAACGAACGTTTAATTGAACTAGGACTTATTAAGAAATAATAGTCTGTTAGCCATCTACAGATATCAATGCACCAAAATAGTGCATACAAAGAACTGAAGATTGCCAACTAAACTACTGAAGACTAAAAAATGGATTTACAAGATCAATTAAAAAATCTCTTCCCAGACCACACACCAGAACCTACTAAAACAACTGAAGATTCTAAAAACAATTTATGGCTACAAGATGATCCTATAATTTGTAAGTACGAAAAACGAAAAGGGAAACCTATTACTATTTTAGAAGGTTATACAGGAGCTACAGAAGATTTTAAAAAATTAGCTAAAGAACTAAAAACCAAACTTAGTGTTGGTGGTAGTTTTAAGGACGATAAAATTATTATTCAAGGAGATTACCGTGATAAAATCATGACACTTCTTAAAGAAAAAGGTTTTAATGTTAAGCGTGTAGGTGGTTAAATTATGGAAAAACAATGTTTGCATATTACTAACGGTAATAATTTATCAGATTATTTAAAAGATTTAAATTTTAAAGACGATATACTCACTTGGCAAGAAATGTTATGTGAAGGACCTACAATAGCTAAGATAGATTCTGATGAATTTATTGAACTTCGTATTGCTTTTCTTAAGGAGCACTATAATATTGAAGTTGACAAAAAAGATATGAAGCATGAGCTTGCTAAATTAGATGATGTAGAGGCTTATTCAGAAATTAATCTATGGTTTGAGTACGATTTGTATTGTCACATCAATTTGTTAGGTGTCATCAATTTATTACATCAAAAAGAAATTGATAAACCATTATATCTCATTTGTAGTGGACGTGTAAAAGGAGAAAAAAGTTTAAAAGGCTTAGCAGAATTAAGTCCAGGGCAACTTAAATCTCATTATGAAAATAAAGTAAGGTTAACACAAAAAGATATTGATTTAGCCATTGCTTTATGGCGTACATACTGCGGAAAAGATCATAATATTTTTAAACCTTATATTGTTGAAGAATCCAACTTTAAATACATGAGCAATTGCTTAAAAGCTCATTTAGAGCGTTTTCCGCATCAAAAAAGTGGTTTAGGAAATATTGAAGCTAATATTTTAAAGATTATTAAAGAAAACGAAGTTAAATCTATAAATCACTTATTAGGTTATTGCTTAAATTATCAAGGCTATTATGGTTATAGCGATATTCAGTTATCACTAAAAATCCAAGAATTATCTTTATTTTACACCATTGCTGAGGAAAGTGTTAAACTTAATAGAAAAGGACATGAAGCCTTATTACATCAACATAACTTCGCTTTAGAAATCAATAATAATATGTTTTATGGAGGTGTAAATCGCTTAGAATATCAATTTAGCGAAGATCAAAATAGACTTATTAAAACAATATGTAATGCCAATTAAAGATTCAGAACTTATATTAAATCCAGATGGTAGTATTTATCATCTTAATTTAAAACCAGAAAATATCTCAGACACTATTATTTTTGTTGGAGATCAAGATCGTGTTGAAAAAATAACGCAACATTTTGATAGTATTGAATTTTCAACTCAAAAACGTGAGTTTAAGACACAAACCGGATATTATCAAGGCAAAAGACTAACTGTTATTTCTACCGGAATTGGTCCAGATAATATAGACATTGTCTTAAATGAATTAGATGCTTTGGTTAATATTGACTTAGAGACAAGACAACCAAAAGAAGTTTTATCTAGTTTAAATATTATTAGAATTGGGACCTCTGGATCGCTTCAAGAAGATATTCCTGTAGATACTTTTTTAATTAGTACACACGCTTTAGATATTAATGGCATGTTACACTTCTATCAAATTGATGGCATTAGCAATCCTGAAGTTGAAGATGCTTTTATAGAACATACCAATTGGGATAAAAATAAAGCACGACCAATTATCATTGAAAACAGTAAGTTTTTAGAAAAAGAATTTGAAAGCGATAAAATTTTTAAAGGAATGACAGGGACTGCAGGTGGATTTTATGGACCACAAGGCCGTATATTGCGCTTACCTTTAAAAGATGCAGGTCTTAATTCTAAATTAGATAATTTTGTATATAAGGATTTCAGAATTACTAATTTTGAAATGGAAACATCTGTAATTTATGGTTTATCAAAATTATTAGGACATGAAGCTTTATCCTTAAATGCTATCATTGCTAATAGAGCTAATGGTGATTTTAGTAAAAACCCAAAAAAAACAGTAGAGAAATTAATTAAATATGCATTAGAACGTATAATTAATATCTAAACTGAAGATAAATATACTATGTAATCTGTTTTTTTTGGGAGAGTGCATATAGTAAAAGCGTTTAATAAATAGATTTCTGTCTTCTCAGAAATAGTTATAGAATATAAGTTCAGTATAACAATGAATAAAGTAAATATTGGTGGAGTACCAGAACACTTTAACCTAGCTTGGTATTTAACATTAAAAAATGGCGAATATAAAGACAAGGGTATAAATCTAAGGTGGAATGATTATTATGGTGGTACAGGTGCCATGACCAAAGCATTACGATCTGGAGAAATAGACATGGCTGTTATATTAACAGAAGGGATTGTAAAGGATATCATTGAAGGTAATCCTTCTAAAATTGTTCAAACCTTTGTAGAAACCCCTTTAGTTTGGGGTATTCATGTTGCAGCAGATTCAAAATTTCAAACTATTGAAGATATAAAAGGAACAAGAGCAGCAATAAGTAGATATGGATCTGGCTCTCATTTAATGGCTTATATTAATGCTAAGAATAATGGTTGGGATTTAGAAAACGACCTTAATTTTGAAGTCATAAAAAACTTAGATGGAGCTATTAAAGGCTTAACTGAAAACGAAGCTGATTATTTTATGTGGGAGAAATTTACCACTAAACCTTTAGTCGATGATGGTACTTTTAGAAGAATAGATAATTGCCCGTCACCATGGCCCTGTTTTGTAATCGCTGTAAGACAAGAATTTATTGATAATAATCCAGAAGATCTAAAAATTATTTTAGATATTATTAACGAAACAACTTCAGAGTTTAAGTCCATTCCTAGTATTGATAAAACAATTGCTGATCGCTACAAACAAGAACTAGAAGATGTACAAAATTGGCTGTCAATTACAGAATGGTCACAAAAAATAATGGATAAAGAGACTTTAAACAATGTACAAAAACAACTATTTGATTTAAATATTATTTCTGAAAAAATAGAATACTCAAAATTAATTCATAAAATTTAGAATTCCATTAAAAATGAATATTTAATTGATTTATCAATAAGTTTCATCATTTACTAAGGCTAAGTAGTTGACCTCTTTTTATTTAGGATTAAATATATTTATGTAGTTGTCTTTTTGAATTCAAAAAAAACAATTACATTTGTAAAACCCTTTAACTAACGCTTAACAAAAACTTAATAAATGATTAACCTATCTTAATCTGGTAAATATGATAATAAATATTGTTTTAATTTTGTGTTCTTTAGTTGTATTGAATTTTTTATTGCTGCTTTTTAGTTGCAACAAAACGTCTAAAAAGACAGTTCAGAAACATGCAAATTTAACAAAAGTGGCAAACGAGCCTAAAATAACTTCCAATCAATTGAGCACACGCCATCTTGCTCCAACAGGGAGTTAGTTTTACTAAAGTGCTTATTCCCGAACCAATATCCCCTATTTGCGCTCAGTGGTGATGGATGTCCACTCTCTAAGATATGATGCTTACTCCTATCAATTAGTTTCATTTTCTTCTTAGCAAACCCACCCCAAAGTAAAAAGACAACATTGTTTTTTTTAGTACTAATTGCTTTAATGACTTCATCAGTAAATTGCTCCCATCCTTGTTTTTGATGGCTGGCAGCTTCATGAGCTCTAACTGTTAATGTTGCATTTAGCAATAATACCCCTTGATCAGCCCAAGGAGTTAAGTTTCCTGTTTTAGGGTAAGGGAGTTCTAAGTCTTGTTCAATTTCTTTAAAAATATTAACTAAAGAAGGCGGGTGTTTTATACCCTCTTTAACAGAAAAACTTAAGCCGTTAGCTTGCCCTACACCATGGTAAGGGTCTTGTCCTATAATCACAACTTTTATATCTTCAAATTGGCAATGGTTAAAAGCATTAAAAATATCGGATTTTTTCGGAAAACAAATTTGATTTTTATATTCTTCATCGACAAATGAGAGTAAGTCTTTAAAATATGGTTTTTTAAATTCTAAATTGAGTTCATTTTTCCAGCTTTCGTTAATATTTACATCCATATTTAAAAACAAATTACATTCTATAAGTTTATATTTGGCGTCAAATTATTTTAAAGATGAAACATCTAAAATTTCCTTCTGCACAAACCATATTATTTATAATTGCCGGTTTGGTAACACTTTTAACATGGGTTATTCCTGCAGGAAAATATGACACTTTAAGCTATAACACCTCCACTGACAAATTTACACGATTAAGTCTAGATGAAGAAATAAGTTTAGCAGCCTCTCAAACCACGCTCGAAGATTTAAATATTAAAATTCCGATACAAAAATTTACTAATGGAGATATTTATAAACCCATCAATATTCCAGGGACTTATAAAAAACTAGAATCTCAGCCACAGAATTTTTATGATTTTGTAAAATCACCTGTAAAAGGGATTATTGAAGCAGCAGATATTATTTTTCTTGTTTTAATTATTGGGGGTTTAATAGGAATACTTAATAAATCAGGTGCTTTTGATGCGGCAATAGGTCAATTAGCCATTTTATTAAAAGGACGAGAACCATTGCTCATTGTTTTAGTGACTACTCTAGTAGCTTTAGGTGGAACCACTTTTGGCTTTGCCGAAGAAACCATTGCTTTCTTCCCTATTTTAATTCCTGTTTTTTTAGCTGCAAAATATGATGCTATTGTTGGTGTTGCTAGCATTTTCTTAGGCTCAGCTATTGGTACCATGTGTTCTACTATTAATCCATTTTCTACTATTATAGCTAGTGATTCGGCAGGTATTAGCTGGACCACAGGTTTATATGGACGTGTTTTTATGCTTCTTTTATGTCTAACCATTACGATACTTTATATAATGCGTTATGCAAAGCGTGTTAAAAATGATCCAACTAAATCCTTGATTTATGATCAAAGAGAAGAAATTGCTAATTTATTTGCCATAAAAGACACCACGAATATTAATTTTAACTGGCGACTAAAACTCGCTTTGTTTGTGTTTACAAGTTGTTTTATTATAATGATTATTGGTGTATCAATGTTAGATTGGTGGTTTGTAGAAATGACCACAGTTTTTTTAATAGGTGCAATTATTATAGGATTTATTATTAAAATTAGCGAGACCGATTTTATAGAGACTTTTGTAAAAGGCGCTAGTGATTTATTAGGTGTGGCGTTAATTATAGGTATTGCTAGAGGTGTTACCGTTTTAATGACAGATGGTTTAATTAGCGATACTTTACTCTATTATGCAAGTGATATTACTACGGGAATGAATAAAGGTGTTTTTGCAAGCGTACTAACTGTAATTTACTCGGGCTTATCATTTTTTATTCCTAGTTCTTCTGGTATGGCTGTTTTAACCATGCCTATTATGGCACCTTTAGCAGATACCGTTGGTATTGGTAGAGAAGTTGTTGTTAATACTTATCAATACGGATTAGGTTTATTTTACCTTATTAATCCAACAGGCTTAATTTTAGCTTCTTTAGCAGTTGCTAAAATTAACTATAGTAAATGGTTAAAATTTATTTTTCCATTATTTATTATGCTTCTGTTAGTTACGCTAATAGTATTGGCAATGTCTTCATATTTATAATACCACTTTAAAATGCTAACTTTGTAAATCTAAAAATTAAAAAAGTACATGATAAATATTCATGAAAAAACCTTAAAAGACCTTGAGTTTTATACGGTTTTACAACAAGTTAGTAAACATGCACTCACTGCTTTGGGTAAAGAAGCAGTTTTAGCAATTCTTCCATTTAATGAAGAGGAAGAGTTAAAACGCGAGCTTATCTACGTTAATGAATATTTATCGTCTTTTGATAATGATAATAGAATACCAAATCATGGATTCGATACCATTGCCAAAGAGTTAAAACTACTTAAAATAGAAAATACATATCTCGAAGTTTCAAGCTTACAGAAATTGGTAAGCATGTCTTTAACAGTAAATGCTATTTTAAAATTTTTAGAAAAATTTAAAGAGTATTATCCAAAGCTTAAAGCGTTTAGTCAACATATAGAAATAACTACATCGCTTATTACACAAGTTGATGCTGTTGTTGATCGGTTTGGTGATATTAAAGATAATGCTTCCCCCCTTTTATCGAACTTACGTAAATCTATAAACCTATTAAAAGGTAAGATTAATGGTAGTTTTTCTTCGGCTTTAAACACATATAACAATCTCGATTATCTCGATGATATTAGAGAATCTGTAGTAGATAATAAGCGTGTACTGGCTGTAAAAGCAATGTATCGTAGAAAGGTTAGAGGTGCCATAATGGGAGGTAGTAAAACAGGCAGTATTGTTTATATAGAACCAGAAACAACACTTCAATATACGAGAGAACTTAACAATTTAGAATACGAAGAAAAAGAAGAAGTTATAAAAATATTAAAAGAGCTAACAGATTATATTAGACTCTTTGCACCGCTGCTTCATAATTATCAAGAGTTTCTAACACAATTAGATATTATTTCTGCAAAGGCAAAATATGCAGAAAGTATGAATGCTATCTTACCAGAATTTTCTGAAGAACGTAGTATGAATTTGCGAGATGCCTATCATCCGCTACTCTATTTAACGAATAAAGAAAATGGTAAAAAAACATTTTCTCAAACGATAGGTTTAGAAAAAGATAGTAGAATTATTGTTATTTCTGGACCAAATGCAGGTGGGAAAAGTATTACATTGAAGACCGTTGGCTTATTACAAGTGATGATTCAAAGTGGAATGTTGATCCCTGTTCATGAAAGAAGCTATGTTTGTTTATTCGATCGAATACTAAGTGATATTGGCGATAATCAATCTATAGAAAACCATTTAAGCACGTATAGTTACAGATTGAAACAGATGAATTACTTCCTTAAGAAGTGTAATAACAAAACACTCTTCTTAATTGATGAATTTGGAACAGGAAGTGACCCTGAATTGGGTGGTGCTTTAGCGGAAACTTTTTTAGAAGTATTTTATGAACGAGAAGCTTACGGAATTATAACTACGCACTATTCAAATTTAAAATTACTAGCTAATGAATTGCCTCATATCAAAAATGCAAATATGCTTTTTAATGAGAAAACATTAGAGCCTATGTACAAATTGGTTGTTGGGCAAGCAGGTAGTTCTTTTACGTTTGAAGTTGCACAAAAAAATGGAATTCCATACAGCTTAATCAATAAATCTAAAAAGAAAATTGAACGTGGTAAAGTTCGTTTTGATGCTACTATTGCCAAGCTACAAAAAGAACGTAGTAAGTTAGAACGTACGGAACGCTCACTTAAAGAAAATGAAAAAAAGAAAATTTCTGAAGCAGATAAACTTGAAGAAATTAATGCTAAAGTTCAAAAGAAATTAGAGAACTTTCAAGAATTGTATGATTCTAACCAACGTCTTATTTATTTAGGCCAAAAAGTAAATGATATTTCTGAACAATACTTTGAAGACAAGAAAAAGAAAGTACTAATGGACGAGTTATTCCGATTAGTGCAAATTGAAAACTCTAAGCGTAAAAAAGTATCTGCAAAACAGAAAAAAACAATCAAAGCAAAAGAGAAACAAGTAAAGCAAGAAGCGGAAAAGAAAGTTGAAGTTATCCGCGAAAAGAAAAAAGAGGCTAAGAAAAAAGCTATTAAAGTAGAAAAACCAAAAGCTATTTTAAGACTTAATGATCGCGTGAGAATGTTAGACGGTAAAGCGGTTGGTACTATTGATAGTATTGAAAAAGGAAAAGCCAATGTTAACTATGGTATGTTTACAACTAACGTTAGTTTAGATCAGTTAGAATTGGTGCAAGCCATGAAAAAATAAAATACGTTTATTACCTTTATATAATGATAGACATTCCAAACAATAAACAATTAATACTTTTTGATGGTGTTTGCAATCTTTGCAATGCTAGTGTATTATATGTTATTAAAAGGGATACAAAGCATAAATTTCTATTTGCACCACTTCAAAGTGCTATAGGAAAACAAATTATTAAAAAATTTAATATCGATACCGAAGAAACAGATTCTATTTTACTTTACAATCCTTTAAAAAAGAAGCTCTCTTATAAATCTACAGCAGCATTGCTAGTTGCCAAGTACCTTGGATTTCCTATAAATTTATTAACAGTATTTTTAGTTCTACCTTCTTTTTTAAGAAATTGGGTTTATAATTATATTGCTAAAAATCGTTATAAATGGTATGGTAAAAAAGAAGCTTGTATGATTCCAACTCCAGAATTAAATTCTAAATTTCTAGATTGAATAAGAACTAAGATAAAAAAGCCCTTTTCCTAACCAATGAAAAGGACTTTTTAAATTAACAACTTACTTAAAACTCAATTAAAAAATATAAACCTTCAATTTGATCATAATAACAAATTGATTTATAATATATTAAATTAAGTGTACAAATATAAAATTAAGACGGTTATTAAATTAAAAACTTCGATATAATAACTTATTTATTTGATTGGTGACTGCGATTTGCAATTAATAACTATCAATGACCTATTTATTCTTTACTCATTGATAAGCTAAGTTCAATAATTTAAAAATAGACTTTACTCAAATAGACTTACAATGATTAAATCGTTACTCTAATTTTAGTTTTCATACAAAAACCAACATTTATGAAAACCACACTCATACCGCTCAAATTTCTTAAAATATTACTAATCCTAATAAGTATCAATTCAACTTATGCTTTTCAATAATCAAGTAAAATAGATGCGGTTACCGTATATTTATATGATGCTGAAATTAATAGAATGGCTTCTATAGAACTAAATTCTGGTAAATCTGAAATTACTTTCAATGATCTATCCCCTTACATTGAATAAAGTAGCATTCAAATTTCAGGATTACAGAAGACATCAATTCTCTCTATTAATTACGGTATTAATTATTTGTCTAAGAAAAAGCAAAGTGATTCTATTTTAACTTTACAAACTAAATAATCTATTACCCGCAGAAGCTAATATTTATTTTGAAGGCAGCTATTCAGGGAAAACTAATATTAATCCAAGTGCAACCACAGATAGTTTAACAGTTTCTCTTGGAGTTGATCCTAACATTATTGTGAAGCGAAAGCAACGAAATGATTTTAAAAAGACAACATTTATAGGAAACAATAAAGTGATTCAGAAAGCTTTTGAAATTGAGGTTAAAAACAATAAACTATCAGATATTCAACTTACTATATTAGACCGTATTCCCATTAGTCAGCATAAAAATATAAAAATTGATGCTATAGAAACTGAGAACTCAACTTACAATGAAGAAAGCGGAATTTTAAAATGGTTTTTCAATTTAAAATCAAGTGAAATAAAAAATGTTAAACATTCGTACACTGTAAAATTTCCGAAAGAAAAACGCGTTAACCTATAACACTACCAAGCCTCAAAAACAAAATGGCATCAATTAAACCCTAACTTCTGTTAGTTAGGAACGAGTTTAATTCTCTATAAGATTTTTGTCTAGTATCTTATGAGTATCAACAAATACGATAGAACCGTTATTTTTATTTTGAGGCTTTTTTTAATTCTTTAATAAGCGTTCTAAAAAGCGATACATATTCTGTTCTGTTATATCAAAATCATCATCAGATAGAAAGAGTACTCTTATATCTTCAAGTAAAATATCAATATCATCTTTGGTATAGTGATGCTGCTCTAAGCTTGTCTTAATTTTCTTGATGCCCTGATAATCGTTATCTCGATTAAATTCATCATGAATATCTTGAAACGTACTCTTATCAACTAAAGAAAGAATCATTTTTTTTTCTTCTATACGCTCTTTAAAGTCTGAATTTGCTGCAAAAAGCAAAATGTAGGCTACGAGTTCATCTCGTGTCCAGTCTATTGTATTCATGTATTCAATTTGTTAAACTTCCGTATTCTGTCCATGAGCCATCATAGACAACTAAATTATTATAATTACAAAGTGTTGCCCCTAAGGCTAAAATGCAAGCTGTAATACCAGAACCACAACTAAACACAATTTTCTCTTTATTTTCAACTAAAGTATTAAATATTGGTAAAAGTTGGTCCTTCGACTTCATTTTATAACCATTAAATAACACGGTATAAGGTAGGTTTTTAGAATTAGGAATCGTTCCCCGGCGTAAACCTTCTTTAGGTTCGTCTACTTTGCACAGAAAACGATCTTCTGAACGTGCATCAACAACTAAGGTATTTGCATCATTACAGAACCTATTAACACCTTTAAAGTTAGTCATTAAGTTTGCATTAAATTCTACTTTAAAATTTCCTTTAGAGTACGTTTCTTTGTTATAATTTTTAACTTCAAAATCTTGTAATTGCCATTCTGGTAAACCTCCATCTAAAACAGCGCAATTTTTAAAACCAAACACTTTAAATAACCACCAAACTCTGGCACTTGAATAAATGCCCTTGTCATCGTAAACAACGATAAATGAATTGCTGTTAACACCTAGTAATTGGGTTTCTGTTTGAAATTGTTCTTTTGAAGGTAGTGTACTTGGAAATGGAGCCGAAACATCACTAAATTTCTTTTTTATATCAAAGAATCTAGCATTTGGTATTCGAGTTGAATTAACATCAATTACTTTATTAATTGTAGCATCGAACAAAACTAAATTAGGGTCGTTAATGTGATCATTAAGCCAATCTACCGAAACCAAATTAGAATTCATATAAGTTGTTTTCAATAGATTATTTATTAAGTCTATTAAGTAAAATTATTTGTGCTAAATTAACTTTCATTTATACGATTTATTAGAATGTTATAAATTTAAAAATTATTTTTAATTTAATACAATGTAAACTAAGAATCTAAGTCAAAAGTTTCTGAAGGGTTCTCGTGTTCATTATAATCTAACATGTTTTCGCCATCTGCAATGATAGAACAAACAGCTGCATCACCGGTAACATTTACAACCGTTCTAAACATATCTAAAATTCTATCTACTGGGAAAATTATAGCAATCCAAGCGGGATTAAGTCCTACAGAACTCAATACAATAATTAACATCACTAAACCAGCACTTGGCACTGCAGCAGAGCCCACAGATGCTAAAGTTGCTGTTAACACTACTGTTATCTGTTGTCCTATTGTTAAATCTATCATGTGCATTTGTGCTAAAAAGATAACGGCTACGGCTTGATACAGGCTTGTACCATCCATATTTACCGTTGCACCTATGGGAAGCACAAAACTGCTTATTTTTTTGTTTACACCTAAGTTTTCTTCAACACATTCCATAGTTACAGGAAGTGTAGCCGCACTACTCGATGTAGAAAATGCCAAGGTTTGTGCAGGACTCATCGCTTTAAAAAAACCTTTATATGGAATTTTCTTCACGAAGAACTTTAAAATCATTGGATAAATTACAAAGATCATTAAAAGTAGGCCGATTAAAACCGTCATGGAATACCAGCTTAATCCTTTAAAGATTTCAACCACTTTACCAATATCATCTCCTGCCATTTTACTAACCACACCTGCCAATAGTGCAAACACAAAAAATGGTGCGCCTTGCATAACAATATCTACCATTTTAAGAAAAACTTCATTCACCCCATTTACAAAATTCATCACAGGAAGTGATTTTTCTGATGGTACAAATAATAAACAAACCCCAAAGAATATGGCAAAAAAGATAATTTGAAGCATTCTACCGTTATTAGATAACGATTGAAAAAAGTTACTAGGCACAATATCAACTAACGGTTGCAATGGTGTAGAATTTTCACCTGTTTTGACAGACTTCATTTTATCGGCAACAGCAGCATCTTTTAATTGACTTTTAGATAATTCTGAAATTTCTTGAGCGCGTTCAAAATATTCAGGCTTTTGCAAATAGTTAATACCATCCTTAATTACATGACCTTCATTGGCCGCCCAAATTTCATAACTAATACGGTTATCTATTCTACTTTGTTCATCTAACATTTCACCTGGTTTAACTAAATTAACTAGTAATAGTCCTAACGAAATTGCCATAATAGTTGTTACCAGATAAATCCCTAGTGTTTTTCCGCCCATGCGACCTAAACTTTTAGGATCACCAATATTTGCAACACCTCCTATTATTGAAAATAAGACTAGCGGAACTGCTATTAATTTTAATAGGTTTATAAAAATAGTACCGAAAGGGTCAATCCAATCAATGGTAAATTGACTCCAACCCATTGCGCTTGAAAGTAAAGCCCAAATGATTCCGAAAACCATTCCTATTATAATCTTCCAGTGTAATGCTAGTTTTTTCATACGCTATATTCCTCTTAAAACAGGAATTTTATCATTATTTATTAGGGTTTAATGCTATATCTTCAACTTCGATAAACTGACAATAACACACTATTATTAAGTTTTAATCTACCAATCTCTAGACTCTTGTCTACGTAGAAGCATATTGTCTGCAATGACTAAAGCAGCCATGGCCTCAACTATAGGTACCGCTCTTGGTACAACACAAGGATCGTGTCTGCCTTTACCTTGCATTTCTACAATTTCTCCCGCACTATTTAAAGCATCTTGTTTCTGAATTACTGTTGCAACGGGTTTAAACGCTACTCGAAAGTAAATATCCATACCATTACTAATACCTCCTTGTATACCACCAGATAGATTAGTTATTGTACTACCATCTTTGTTAAATAAGTCATTATGTTCACTTCCTGTCATTTTTGCACCACAGAAACCACTACCGTACTCAAAGCCTTTGACAGCATTAATGGATAACATAGCTTTTCCTAATTCGGCATGTAATTTATCAAAAACAGGTTCACCTAATCCGACAGGTACATTTTGAATAACACATGTAATAGTACCTCCTATTGTGTCTCCTAATTTTTTAATTTCTTCAACTTTAGCTATCATTTTTTCTGCACTAACTTCATCAGGGCAACGAATAACGTTAGATTCTGTTTTACTAAAATCTAAAGCTTGATAGGGTTTATCAATAAAAATCTCACCTACAGAAGAGGTAAATGCATTTATTTTAATAGACGCCATAAATTGTTTAGCAATAGCACCGGCAACAACTCTAGACGCTGTTTCTCGAGCAGAACTACGCCCTCCACCTCTATAATCTCTTACTCCATATTTTTTTTCGTAAGTGTAATCGGCATGGCTAGGACGGTAAACATCTTTAATATGTGAGTAGTCTTTAGATTTTTGATTGGTATTATGAATTACAAAACCAATAGGTGTCCCGGTAGTAACACCCTCAAAAATACCAGAATAAAACTCTACAGTATCGGGTTCTTTACGTTGTGTAACTATTTTAGATTGACCAGGTTTACGACGATTTAACTCATTCTGAATTTCTTCAAAATCAAGTTTAATTCCTGATGGACATCCATCTATAACACCACCTATTGCTGCTCCATGAGACTCGCCAAATGTAGTGAGTTTGAATAACTTTCCGAATGAATTTCCTGCCATTACAATATAATTTTATGCTAATGTAAATCTTCTAGCACAGAAACGAAAATGGAATAGTGGTTTTTACAGTGTTATTTCAATGTTAACTTGTTTTTTAACGTGCTTCTTTTTCGTAACAAAATGATAACAGTTAGCTGATGGTTAATTAATTTTCTTTTGACCATAAGTTAATAGAAAACCTTGTTCTTTGTAACAGACTCAAAAACAATGTTGTGAATTTAAAACGAAAAGTTGAAATAGCCGTTATATCAGATGTACACTTGGGTACCTTTGGTTGCCAAGCTAAACAACTTTTAACTTATTTAAATAGTATTGAACCTAAGAAGCTCATTTTAAATGGTGACATCATTGATATATGGCAATTTAAAAAACGCTACTTCCCAAAATCACACTTAAGTGTTATTAAAAAAATTATGGATTTTGCCGCTCAAGGTGTAGAAGTGGTTTACATCACAGGAAACCATGATGAAATGCTTCGGAAATTTACGGATACTGAAATTGGTAATATATCTATCGTTAATAAGTTAGTATTAGAATTAGACGGTAAAAAAGCGTGGTTTTTTCATGGTGATGTATTTGATATCTCTATTCAAAATGCAAAATGGTTAGCAAAACTTGGAGGATGGGGTTACGATCTTTTAATATTAATTAATGGTTGTGTCAATTGGTGCTTAGAAAAACTTGGAAGAGAGCGCTATTCCCTATCCAAAAAAATAAAAAATAGCGTAAAAGGCGCTATAAAATATGTTAACGATTTTGAGCAAGTTGCCACAGATTTAGCGATTGAAAATGGCTATGATTATGTAATTTGTGGACACATCCATCAACCAAAAATGCTTGTTAAAGAGAATAAGTTAGGGAAAACAACGTATCTAAACTCTGGCGATTGGGTAGAGAATTTCACAGCACTAGAATACCAATTTAAACGTTGGAAAGTCTATAACTATAATAATGACAAGCTCTCCCCTTTTTTTGCTGATGAAGACATTAAAGAAATGAATACGCAAGATCTCATTGCGGCTATTACTATTGTACAGCAGCCAAAAAGAAAGAAAAAATCAAAGTAATGCTTCTTTCAAAATTGTAATTGGATGTTTTGCGATTCTGCCTGTTCCGTCTTTAATTTGATGTCTACAACTTGTTCCATTTGCTGCAATCTGAGTATCACCTGAAGCTTTTCTAACCGCAGGGAATAATGTTTGCTCGCCTATTTGCATACTAACATCGTAGTGCTCTTTTTCGTACCCAAAACTTCCTGCCATACCACAACAACCACTAGGAATAATTGTTACTTTGTAATTTGCAGGTAGATTTAAAATATCAAAACTAGATTTCTGATTGGCTAATGCTTTTTGATGACAGTGACCATGAAATTTAATGGTCTTAGCTTCTTTAGTAAATTGATCTGAAGTAATATGTCCTAACTCAATTTCTTGCTGAATAAATTCTTCAATAATAAAAGTATGCCTTGCGATAGATTTTGCCGTTTCTTTATCATCTGCCAACTTTAAATATTCATCTTTAAAAGTTAAAATTGCAGAAGGTTCAATTCCTATTAAAGGGGTGTTTTCTGATATTAAATCTTTAAAGTGTGAAATGTTTTTATTTGCCATTTTTTTAGCATCTTTCACTAAACCTTTAGATAGCATTGCACGCCCCGATTCTGAATGCGAAATAAGGTTGACTTTATAATTTAATGCCGTTAAAAGCGTAATGGTATCCACACCTATTTCGGTGTCTAAATGATTGGTAAATTCATCATTAAACAAATATATTTCTTTAATAAAACTAAACTTAACTATTTCATTTTTAAAATTTTGATATTCTTTATGTAAACTCTTACTTGATATCAAAGGTAAGCTTCGTTTTTTAGCAATTCCACCAACCGATTTTATAATAGAACTTGTAAAACTATTGGTAAACATAAAATTAGTGATCCCAGGAACAAGACTTGCAAAACCGTTAATCTTATTGTTAAAGGCAAACAGTTTTGTACGCATTGGCACACCATTTACTTTCTGATATTGGTATTGAAACTCAGCTTTTAAACTCGCAATATCAACACTACTTGGACATTCACTTTTACAAGCTTTACAACTTAAACATAAATCGAAAACTTCTTTTAGCTCTTCATGATCAAAGCGATTGGCTTTTTCTGAATTGGTTAAGAATTCTCTCAATGTATTGGCACGACCTCTGGTAGTATCTTTTTCGTTTCTTGTGGCTCTATAACTCGGACACATTACGCCTCCAAATTCGGGTAATTTTCTACAATCTCCAGAGCCATTACATTTTTCTGCAGCACGTAAAATTCCTTGAGATTCAGAAAAATCGAGTAAAGTTTCAATTTCAGGTTCTTTTCGTCCTACTTCATAACGTAAACTTTTATCCATAGGATAAGCGTCTACAATTTTCCCTGGATTAAAAATATTATGAGCGTCAAAAGCTAATTTAATTCGTTTTACAATGGCATAATTTGCATCTCCAATCATCATTGGTATAAACTCTGCTCTCACTATACCATCGCCATGCTCACCAGACATGGATCCTTTATATTTCTTTACTAATTTAGCAACATCAGTTGTTATTTTTCGAAATAAAACAACATCTTCTTCCTGTTTTAAATCTAGTATAGGTCGTAAATGCAACTCTCCTGCTCCTGCATGTGCATAATACACCGCGTTTTGGTGATAGGATTTCATTAATGCTGTAAACTCAGAAATATAAGCATCTAAATCTTCAACAGCCACGGCCGTATCCTCAATACAAGCTACCGCTTTTTTATCGCCTATAATATTTCCTAACAATCCTAAACCAGCTTTTCGTAATTCTACAGCTTTATCAATATCTTCCCCTTTTAAAATTGGCGCCGCATAAGATAATTGAAGTGTGTTTACTGCAATTAAAAATTGTTCAATATCCTTATGTAATTGAGCTTCTGTATCTGCTTTTAATTCACACATTAAAATAGCAGCAGGTTCACCTTCTACAAATTTTCGGTTTTCTTGCTGTGTTTTATTGTGTTTTGTAAGATTTAAAATGGTATGATCCATCATCTCACACGTATGCAAATTATATTGCATTACAGTTGCTACAGACTTTAAACAGTTAGCTATACTTTCAAAATGTAAAGCTATTATAGCACTTTCTGTTGGTGGCAACACATCTAATTGTAATGTGATTTCTGTTGTAAAAGCTAATGTTCCTTCACTACCAGACAATAATTGACACATATTAAAATCTACGTCTGAATTGGATAAAGCTGACGATTTTATCAATTCATCAATAGCATAACCTGTATTTCTTCGGTGTATTTCTGGCTTAGGGAAATTATCTTGAATTTGCTTCTGAACGGTTTCCGAATTCAATTCACTATAAATCTCATTATAAATAGCGCCTTCAAGATTATCTAATTTTAATTTCTCTTGAAACGCTTCTTTAGATAAATTTGAAAATTCAGCATCACTTCCATCACTTAAAATAGTTTTTAGATTGATAACTTTTTCACGAGTTACACCGTATTGAATGGATGTAGTACCGGAAGAGTTGTTACCAACCATTCCACCAATCATACATCGGTTAGACGTGGATGTATTTGGCCCAAAAAATAATCCAAAGGGTTTTAAATAATTATTAAGTTCATCTCTAACTACGCCCGGCTGTACCGTAATCGTCCGTGTTTTTTCGTTAATATCTAAAATCCGCGTGTAATACTTAGAAACATCTACTACAATTCCATCTCCTACGCATTGACCAGCTAAGGATGTTCCTGCCGTTCTAGGGATTAAAGATGTTTTATTGTCATTGGCAAAAGCAATCAATAATTTAATATCATTATTGTCTTTTGGTAAAGCCACTGCTAAAGGGAGTTTTCTATATACAGAAGCATCCGTTGCATATAACTTTCGCATTAAATCATCAGTATGTAAATCTCCTTTTAATTTTGATTTTAAAGTTTGAAGTTCTATGCGCATTTCATTTTTCATAAGGGTTAATAATCGATGGATACGAGTTATAAATTTGTCTTAAAAAAATGGTCAATCAGTCAATTTTACTCTAATTTTGACGTTATGAAGATTAGTATTAAACAAGATGCTAAAATTATGAATTTAAACTCTAAAATTATTATGAAGAAATTATTTTTATTAGGATTATTTACCGTTGGATTTATAGGATTATCAAGTGCTCAAGAAATAGCTGACAATGCTATTGGATTAAGATTAGGAGATAGTGATGGTTTTGGGACAGAAATTTCTTACCAACGCGCATTGGGCGGTAATAATAGATTAGAGGCTGATTTGGGTTGGAGAAGTGGTAATAACTATGATGGTTTTAAATTAGCGGGTTTATACCAATGGGTTTGGAATTTAGAAGGAGGATTTAACTGGTATGCTGGAGCAGGTGGAGGACTTGGTTCATACAGTTACGATGACAATTATGATAATAATGGAGATTATGATGAGACTTTTGTTTTTGTTGCTGGAGATGTAGGATTAGAATACAGTTTTGATTTCCCTCTATTATTGTCATTAGATTTTAGACCAGAATTAGGTTTTGGAGACTATAATGACGATTTAGATTTCGATATAGCTCTAGGTGTCAGATACCAATTCTAAAAAAATAAATGACATATAATGTATAGACCACCTTTAACGAGGTGGTTTTTTTATGTTATAAAATGTCTATTTTAGATGGGCTGTTTTTCACTTAAATATTTCCAATAGCGTTTGGGAATATGTCTAATATGAAGTTTCATATTTTTACGCGATTCAATATTAGTGGCCTTAAAATAATCTTGCCATAGTTTTTGAAATTCAAATTCTTGTGTGGCAAAAAACGCATCGTTTGTTTTGGTAAAATCAAAATTATCAGGAAAATCCATTTGCATTACTTCTACATTTTTTAAATCGTAAAACATTCCATAATTCCGTTTAATATCATAGATCACCCATTTTTGGTCGGCATAACGCCTTTTAAAATGCTTTTCAATTAAAGGTAGCACGTTAAAATCGGGTTCTATATTGGCAAAATAAATATCATCTTTTGTAAGTCTGAATCTTACAAAAGCTTCCATTCTATGCTTTTCTCGACCTACAGATTTTGCTATTTGTGCTATTTTTAAAATGGAAGGGTGCGAATAATCTTTATCAACTTTATGATACTGCGAAAAGGTATATTGTATGTAGTCTAAAAGCAAGTCCTCTACTCCACTCTGTTCACTTAAAAAGGCATAATATAATTGGTAACTTCCTTGTGAAGATAATTTAGATTTTATGCCTTTCCATACCCGATTAGCTTTAGCTTCATTTGTATGAATGGTTTCATTTTCTGAAAACAAACCTTGCTGTACAGTAAACTCATTTTGAATCGTTACCGTTTTCAACTTATGCTCAAACACATAAAAAACAGCAGACAGAAATCCATCAAACGTGCCATCGTATATTAAATTTTTAGCCGTCATTTACCCGAATAAATTCAATTGATTACTTAATGTTTTTTGATATTTACTAGTGGAATTCTGAAGTATAAATCCTTTTATTTTTTCGGGTGTTAAATCTCGTTTTTCAAACTGATTACTTTCGCAAACCATAAAATACTGTGCTCTATTTAGAGCGACTCCTATTTTTTTGAGGTGTTCCCAATTTAGTTTTCTAAAACGCCTAGCGTTAATAATTTTAAATACCGATTTCATACCCAAACCTGGTATTCTGGCTAACATGCGTTGATCTGCTGTATTTACATCTACAGGAAATTCATGTAAATTTCGCAAAGCCCAACTTAATTTTGGGTCTACGTCTAAATCTAAATTCTGATGTTTTTCGTTTAAAATTTCGCTGACATCAAAACCATAAAAACGCATGAGCCAATCCGTTTGATACAATCTATTTTCGCGAAGCATTGGAACCTCGCTTCCTATTTGCGGCAATCGACTATCATAACTTATAGGTACGTAACCCGAATAATAAACGCGTTTTAGATTATAATTTTTATAAAAATGATTAGACGTTTGCATGATCTGAAAATCATTCTCACCACTGGCTCCAATAATCATTTGTGTACTCTGACCTGCAGGAGCAAATTTAGGTGTACTTTTTATAATTTTCTTTTCAGCATTGTATTGAATAATTTCATTTTTCACCTTTACCATTGGCTTAATAAAATCTTCTCGTTTTTTATCTGGTGCTAATTTTTTAAGTCCAGCTTCTGTAGGTATTTCAATATTAACGCTTAATCGGTCTGCGTAGAGTCCGGCTTCACGCATCAATTCATCTGAAGCTCCAGGAATAGATTTTAAATGAATATAGCCATTGAAGTTTTCTTCTTGTCGTAATTTCTTTGCCACAGCGACCAAGCGTTCCATGGTATAATCTGCACTTTTAAAGATACCTGAACTTAGAAAAAGCCCTTCAATATAATTCCTTCGATAAAAATTAATCGTTAAATCTACCACTTCTTGCACTTTAAAAGCAGCACGTTTAACATCGTTGCTTTTTCGGGTAACGCAATACGCACAATCAAAGATACAATGATTGGTAAGTAGAATTTTTAGTAATGATACACAGCGACCATCTTCGGTATAGGAATGACAAATCCCCATTCCTGTGGCATCACCTAATCCTTTGTTGGTATTAGCACGCTTACTTCCGCTAGACGAGCATGACACATCATACTTTGCAGCATCTGCTAGTATTTTTAATTTTTCTTGGGTACGTTGAAATGACAAATGTTTTCCTCTTTAAATTTAATTTATTTTATAAAATACAAAACTACTACATATAGCAGCTTTAAGTTACCTCTAATTGTAGCAATTAGTAATTATAATTCTTAAACGTGTAAATGGGTTAAGATTTTCAGGAAATCCTTTAAATGCTTTTAGTAGTAAAACGTAAATTTAATTATTATGAAAAAATTCATAGTCTTAATCACAATAATCCTGAATCAACATATGAGTGCACAGCACATTATACCTGAAGATATAAAAGACAACGTAGAAACTGCCTTGCAATATTATCCGCAACTGGAGCATACTAAAATTGAATTTCGCTTTAAGAAAAATATAAAAAAATCTACCATGCAAGCGCGACCTATGTTTAGTAGTTTTTTTAAGAGTCGAAAAAATAGAAATTATGTCATATTGATTAGTGAAAAATTTCAGATTGCAGATAAGGAATTTTCAACACGTCATATTCCTGATGCTATATTTATTGGGTGGATTGGTCATGAATTAGGCCATGTGATGGATTACCAAAACCGAAGTAAACTAAATTTAGTTTGGTTCGGATTAAAGTATCTTTTATCTCAAAATCATGTTATAGAAGCGGAGCGTGCTGCCGATAGTTTTGCTGTGGCTCATGGCATGGAAGATTATATTTTAAAAACTAAAGATTTTATTTTGAATAATGCAGATATCACACAATCTTACAAAAATCGAATTATAAAATACTACTTATCTCCAGAAGAAATAATGCATTTAGTGGAAGAGCGGGACGCTAGTAAGTAACTTAATTTAACAGAACATATAGGAACTAATGAGCTGTAATCACAATTTTAGCTACAAGATTCATTCTGTTTCTCACTTATTCTCAAGAAGCTATTCTTTAGATAATAGCTTCTTTTATTTGATGTTTTAAAATGTTCTACGTAATAATTACTCATTAATAAACGCTTCCCAATCAGCAAATTTTTCCTCTCCCATAACACGCTCCATTTTTACTTGCCCTCCTTTTTTCTTGTTTCTTTCGTTCCAATCGTGAAAACGACTTGGTGAAATTACTTTGACCTTTACACCTTTTAAAGCTTTGCTTCTTGCTACTTTATAATTTTTATTGGCTGTTTTTAACGCTTCATCTAAAGCATTTGCCATTTGTTTTTCATCTGCACCTTTAAGGTCAGATCCTAAATACCAATAATGATAAAATTCATCATCATCTCCACGTTTGGCGCAAATGGTATATTCAGGAATTGTAGTATTAAATTGTTCTTCTAATTCTCGCATAGCAGTATCCATTTTATTTACTGACAATTGAGAACCCACGGTGTTAAGAAAGAATTTTGTTCGACCTGTAATTTTAATTTCAGCACGTTCTATATTTGTAAATTCAATAGTATCACCTATTAAATAACGCCAAGCACCACTAACGGTGCTAATTATTAAAACGTAATCTTGATCTAATTCCACTTCGTCTAAAGTTAAAGCTGGTGCTTCATTTTTAAGAGAACCGTCTTCATTTATGTATTCAGGTTTAAAGGGCACAAATTCAAAATAAATACCATTATCGGTATTTAATTGCATGGCATCAGTTTCTGGTCTGACTTGCGTTGCAATATAACCTTCAGAAGCCAAATAAGTATCAATTACTGTGACAGGTTTACCTAGTAAAGCCTTAAAACTTTTTTCATAAGGAGCGAAAGCGACACCTCCAGAAGTATACACTTGTAAGTTTGGCCAAATCTCATGAATATTATTTAGATTATGATAGTCTATTACTTTTTGAAGCATTAATTCTATCCAAGATGGAATTCCGCTCAAAGCACCAATATCCCAATCTTTTGCTCGCTCTGCTATTTTTTGCACACGCTCGTCCCAATCTTCAATTTGTGAAATCTCTTCTCCAGGTTTATAATAGCCTTTAAACCATGATGGAATATTACTTGCGCTAATTCCGCTAATTTCACCTTCTAAATGATTATTGCTTTCTTCTAGGTCCGTTGAGCTACCAAGCATCATAATTTCTTTTTCGAAAAAATCGGCAGGAAGATCAAAATTCTTTAGAGCAAACACCTGTTTGATTCCTGCATTTCTTATCGCTTCAATCATGGCATCTGTTACCGGAATTCGTTTACTCGTTTTCCCTGTAGTACCAGAACTTAGAGCAAAATATGATGGTTTTCCTGGCCAAGTAATATCACTTTCTCCTTCGTGATATTTTTGCCACCACTTATTATTAATTTGATTATAATCGAAATAAGGTACAGACTTAGCAAAACTTTTTTGCGGATTAGAAGTTTCTAATATATGTTCAAAATCATAAAATTTACCGAACTGCGTATTCTTAGCGGTTTCTAGTAATTCTTTTAAGACTTTTTCTTGTGCTTCTTCATGAATTATTTCAGACGAAAATGTGTCTTTCAATTCAATTACTCCCTTAATAATGTTTCCTAAAATGGCCATTTTTTCGATTATAAATATTAAAAATTTCTTTTTTACTAAGGTCATTAAATCGGTAGAAACAACGTATTCCGTTCGCTAAAAGAATTAACCCATTTAGAAAATTATGGTTAAAATTATTTTTCTTTGAATTATCAAAAATAAAATATGCGCTTTTAGCGTTCTAATTTCAACCATTTATTATTTATAACTGTATAATTTAATCCGATTAATCTAAAAATTATATGAGTTAAAATAATCTAACCAACCATGACATATTTGGAGGAACAAAAAAATAAAAAAACATGGATGATTGGTTTAAATTTTCTACAGATGAATCTTTGTCTACAATAATTACTGTTATAGGCATTTATATTACTTTAATCATGGTAACACGGTTAAACGGTAAACGTAGCTTTTCTAAAATATCTAGATTCGATATTGCTATGACGGTTTCTATAGGTTCTGTTTTAGCCACAGTTATAGTATCTAAATCAATGACGCTTCAATATGCTATTCTAGGTTTAGTCATTATATATAGTTTACAAATGTTGGTTGTAGCGATTAGACACTGGAAACCTATTCAAAGTTTAGTAGATAATAAACCTACTTTTTTAATGAAAAATGGTCAACTTTTAAGAGATAATCTAAAAAAATGTAAAGTGACCGAATCTGATGTAAAAGCCAAATTACGAGAAGCTAATGTTATTCGACTTTCTGAAGTAAAAGCTATTATTTTTGAATCTACAGGAGACATTTCTATATTACATGGCACTGATGATAAGTTGATTGATGATTGGATTGTTGATTTTTAAAATCAATTAACCTTTAGAATTTAATCTGGTATGGCTGTTATAGTCTAATTTCATTAGAGTTTATTTATCATGAAAATCGTAAAAATTATGTAGTTTTGCACATCTAAAAATAAAAATTTATCATTATGAAAGATACTGCTTTATCCGCTACTCACGAAGCACTTGGTGCAAAAATGGTTCCTTTTGCTGGTTATAATATGCCTGTGCAATACGAAGGTGTAAATATTGAACACGAAACCGTAAGAAAAGCTGTAGGTGTTTTTGATGTCTCGCATATGGGAGAATTTTTAATTGAAGGACCAAATGCTTTGTCTTTAATACAAAAAGTATCGAGTAATGATGCTTCTAAATTAGAAATTGGTAACGCACAATACAGCTGTTTACCAAATGATGATAATGGTGTTGTAGATGATCTAATTATATACAAATTAAAAGAAGAAACTTATTTATTAGTTGTTAACGCTAGTAATATTGAAAAAGATTGGAATTGGATTACTTCAAAAAATGATATTGGTGCTGAAATGCGTAATTTAAGTGAAGATTATTCGCTATTGGCTATTCAAGGTCCAAAAGCAGTTGAAGCTATGCAATCTGTAACGAGTCATGATTTATCTGCTATTAAATTCTACAACTTTATTGTTGGTGATTTTGCAGGTATTGAAAATGTAATTATTTCTGCTACAGGTTATACAGGTAGCGGTGGATTTGAAATATATTGTAAAAACACTGAAGTAAAACAAGTTTGGGATAAAGTCTTTGAAGCCGGTGCTGATTTTGGAATTAAACCCATAGGTTTAGCAGCAAGAGATACTTTGCGCTTAGAAATGGGATATTGTTTATACGGTAATGATATTGACGATACAACATCTCCTATTGAAGCAGGTTTAAGTTGGGTTTGTAAATTCAATAAAGAATTTACAAATAGCGAAGCTTTAAAAGCTGAAAAAGAACGTAAACCTGAACGTAAATTAGTAGCTTTTAAATTGGACGAACGTGGAATTCCACGTCATGGTTATATTATTTTAGATGCCGAAGGACAAATAATAGGTGAGGTAACATCAGGAACTATGAGTCCTAGTTTAAATATTGGTATTGGTATGGGTTATGTTTCTAAATCTTTTGCGACTATAGATAGCAAAATATTTATTCAGGTACGTAAAAAAGCGATTCCTGCAACGGTTGTAAAACCGCCTTTCTATAAAGGTTAATTGATTAGAATGTAGCTTGATTAATGACGAAGAAGAAATTAGACCCTCAAAAACATCGTATACTTATACTTGGAGCAAGTGGCTACATCGGAAATGCTATATATAAAGAGTTAAGTCCTTATTTTAAAACCTTTGGAACTTATAGAACACCTCTAAAAGCCTTTGAAATTAATAAACAATTCTTCCACTATAACTTAGAAGAAGATGATGTTTATGAAATTTTAGAGGCTTGCAAACCGACCATTATTATTTCTGCACTTCGTGGGGATTTTAATGCACAAACGATTGCACATCAACATATCGCAGAATACGCATTAACATTTGGATCTAAAATCATTTTTCTTTCGTCTGCTAATGTTTTTGATTCTTACAGTAAATTTCCAAGTTACGAATTAGATAAAACTCTAAGTCATAGTATTTACGGTCATTTTAAGATAAAGATCGAAAATTTACTTTTACGTCTTCCTGAAAAGCAAGTTGCTATTATTAGAGTTCCTATGATTTTTGGTGCTGCCTCTCCTAGAGTTGAAGCACTAAAGCAAGCAATTTTAGACCATGAAGCTGTTGAAGTATTTCCTAATTTAATTATGAACGTTATGTTAGACAAGAAACTAACACAACAAATTCATTATATTATAAATAGGAGTAAACATGGGGTATTCCATTTAGGAAGTACTGATTTAGTATACCATAATGAATTTATAAAAGAAATTATAGACTTATTAACGGATAAAAAAGTAGTTTTAAAACAAGTCTACACATCAAATGAAGATCGTTATTTAGCAGTTTTACCAAAGTTTAATAAGTTACCTAAGCATCTTCAGATTACGAGTCATGAAATTATTGAAGAACTAACTAAATGATTTTGTTTTACATCTAGTAAAGTGTTATTTTTAATGCAACTAAAACCATATTATGAAACTAGATGACGCTACAATAGAAAAGAAATTATTAAACTTTCCTGATTGGGATTACTACGAGAACGCGATTCATGCCGAGTTTGAATTCGAAAATTTTAAAGATTGTTTCAGCGCAATGAGTAGAATAGCTTTTGAATGTGAAGCTCACAACCACCATCCGGATTGGAGTAATTCTTACAATATTTTGAAAATAACTTTATCTACACATGATGCAAAAGGTGTAACTAATAAAGATTTTAAACTGGCAGAGGCTATTGAAGCGATTGTAGAGGTTGAAGAATAGTTGAACAACTGATTTTATCTATTCTAAAATTTTACAAATGTGAGCTGCATAATAGAAAATACAACTATTAAGCACCTCACATTTTATGTTTTTACGAGTCATTAGCTTTTATCTCATATTTTTTTTGCATTTTAATGCTTTCGTATTCAAACAATTTTCAATATTTTCTTAGCTTTGCTACGGTTAAGAATTTCACTTAGTAAATGCTATGTGTTATTTCTATTACACCACTTAAAACATAAAACCTAACAAGATCACTGTTTTTACAGAGATTTAAAATAAATTTTAAAATGGGAAGAGCTTTCGAATTTAGAAAAGCAAGGAAAATGAAACGTTGGTCAGCTATGAGCAAAGCCTTTACACGTATTGGTAAAGATATTGTAATGGCGGTAAAAGATGGAGGTCCAGATCCTGATAGTAATTCGCGTTTAAGAGCTGTAATACAGAATGCAAAGGCTGTAAATATGCCAAAGGTCAACGTAGAACGTGCTATTAAAAAAGCAAGTGAAAAAGGCCAAGGTGATTATAAGGAAGTCCTTTTTGAAGGTTACGCACAACATGGTATTGCTGTGTTGGTTGAAACTGCAACGGATAATAATACACGTACGGTAGCTAATGTTCGTTCTTATTTTAATAAAACAGATGGTAGTTTAGGAACTTCTGGTTCGGTTGTTTTTATGTTTGATCATACTTGTAATTTTAAAATTAAAGGTGATGATTTAGATTTAGAAGAATTAGAATTAGAGCTTATAGACACTGGTGTAGATGAAATTTTTGAAGACACTGATGAAGATGAAAACGGAACGGAACATACAAGTGTTTTGATTTACGCACCGTTTGAGAGTTTTGGAAGTATTCAGTCTTATTTAGAGGAAAATAATATTGAAATTATTTCTTCTGGATTTGAACGTATTCCACAAGTTACAAAACAAGTGACTCCAGAACAAGCAGAGGATGTTGAAAAACTTCTAGAAAAATTAGAAGAAGATGATGATGTACAGAATGTATATCATACTATGGAAGAAACTGCAGAATAGTTTCTTCCCCTAATTATTATTGACATTTACATATAAAAAAATCATGCTTATTTGAGTTATTCAAATATTTAGTTTAACTTAATTGTTTAATATTCAACACTAAACACACAAATTTATTTATTTTTGGATAGGTTTGTGTGTTTAAAAGTGATTTAATTATTCGATTATTATGACTATAATACTTCTACCTTTAGAACATAAAAACATTGATATTATTGGAATTAAATTTTCTTTTAACTATAAATTAAAAGAAAGTTTAAAAACCTACGAAGCTGTTAAATGGTCTAATATGCATCGTATTTATTATGTTCCGGATAGTGCAAGGGATATATAATTTTCTAAGAGAAAAAGGACATTATATTGATTATGGAGCTTTAAAAAAGCCTATAGCAAAAGCTAATACAAAATCTAAAAAAATACTTAAGAGTTCTCAAGCTGAACTTTATAAAAATCTACAACCCGAAAAGCGAATAATTATAAAGGAGTGTGTTGGTTACTTAAAAAGTAAACGTTTAAGTGAAAGTACAATATCTACTTATGGTCATTTTATACTTCGTTTTGTAGATTTCACAAAAGATATTCCTAAAATCGAATGGAATATAAGAACGCTTGAGCTATTCTTAGAAAAAGTGATTGCTTATGAAAATTATAGTATTAGCAGTCATAGACAATGCATTAGTGCATTAAAATATTTTACAGCTTTTTGTAACGTGCCTGATTTTGATTCTCAAAATATTGAACGCCCCAAAAAGAGTCGATACCTACCTGTTGTTTTATTTAAAGAAGAAGTTATTGATCTTTTACAAGTTACCAAAAATCTAAAACATCGCGCTATTATTGGACTAATTTACTCTAGTGGATTAAGAATTGGTGAATTATTGAATTTACAATTAAGAGATATAGACTTAGACAGAAATCAATTATACGTAAAACAAGGCAAAGGCAGAAAAGACAGAACGGTTGTTTTGAGTCAGGTTTTAAAACCTCTACTTCATAATTACATTAGTACATACCGGCCAAAAACTTTTTTTGTAGAAGGTCAACAAGGTAATATTTATAGTGCAAGTTCGGTACGTAGTTTTTAAAAAAAATCGTGTGAATTAGCAAATATTTCCAAGAGTGTAACACCACATACATTAAGGCATAGTTTTGCAACACATATGTTAGAAAACGGTGTAGACTTGCGCTATATTCAAGTTCTTTTAGGACACAGCAAACCAGAGACCACAATGATCTACACCCATGTGGCCCAGCATAGTTTAATGGAAATAAAAAGTCCTTTAGACGTTACGGTTGGCAATATGACAAAAATGGATAATAACAACGAAAAACCGTTGTTATCCCGAAAATTTCAATGATAATTTACTATTATTGTGATGATATAACCAGTTAACTACAAGCTGTCTCGCCAACTAACATTTTTCTTAAATTGAAACATCGTAAGCCCTAATTTGATTGATTACTC